>NZ_LR733188.1:0-7815 GCF_902506465.1 Pseudoclavibacter sp. 8L
ACCCGACGCCGCCCGAGCCCACCCGTGCGCCGCCTCGGCCGTCACCGTTCCGTGAGCTGACCGCCCTCGACGTGCCAGGCCCGGTTGAGCTGCACGGTCTCGAGCATCCGCCGGTCGTGCGTGACGAGGAGCAGGGTGCCCTCGTAGCTCTCGAGGGCCTGCTCGAGCTGCTCGATGGCGACGAGGTCGAGGTGGTTGGTCGGCTCGTCGAGCACCAGCAGGTTGACGCCCCGGGCTTGGAGGAGCGCGAGCCCCGCCCGGGTTCGTTCGCCGGGGGAGAGTTCGTCGGCGCGGCGTCCGACATGGTCGGCCTTGAGGCCGAACTTGGCGAGCAGGGTGCGCACCTCGGCGGTTGGCCAGTCGGGCACCTGGGCTTCGAACTGCTCCGCGATCGGTGCTGGCCCGGTGAGGGCTGCCCTTGCCTGGTCGATCTCACCGAGGGCGACACTGGAGCCGAGGCTCGCGGTTCCCGAGTCCGGCTGGATGTGCCCGAGCAGCAGGCGGAGGAGGGTTGATTTCCCCGCGCCGTTCGGGCCGGTGATGCCGATGCGGTCACCGGCGTCGACCTGCACGGAGACGGGCCCGAACGTGAAGCTCCCGAGGTGCAGCTCGGCGCGGGAGAGCGTCGAGACCACGGAGCTGGAACGCGGAGCCGTGCCGATCGTGAACTGCAGCTGCCATTCCTTGCGCGGCTCCTCGACCTCATCGAGGCGCGCGATCCGGCTCTCCATCTGGCGCACCTTCTGCGCCTGCTTCTCGCTCGACTCCGTGGCCGCTTTCCGCCGGATCTTGTCGTTGTCCGGTGCCTTGCGCATGGCGTTGCGCACGCCCTGGCTCGACCATTCGCGCTGCGTCCTGGCTCGCCCGACGAGGTCCGCCTTCTTGTCTGCGAACTCTTCGTACTCTTCCCGCGCGTGGCGCTTCGCGGTTGCCCGCTCCTCGAGGAACGCCTCGTACCCGCCGCCGTACACGTGGTTGCTGTGCTGGGCGAGGTCGAGTTCCAGCACGCGAGTGACGCTCCTGGCGAGGAACTCGCGGTCGTGGCTCACGAGGACGACGCCACCGCGGAGGCCCTGGATGAACGCCTCGAGCCGTTCGAGCCCGTCGAGGTCGAGGTCGTTGGTCGGCTCGTCGAGGAGCACGATGTCGAAACGGGAGAGCAGGAGTGCGGCGAGGCCGACTCTCGCGGCCTGCCCGCCGGACAGGGAGGTCATGAGGGCGTCGGCGCTCAGCTCGAGCCCGAGCTCGGCGAGGACGACCGGGAGGCGCTCTTCGAGGTCAGCGGCTCCGCTCGCGAGCCAGCGCTCGAGGGCGACGCCGTACACTTCGCCGGGGTCCGGGGCGCCTGGTTTCGCCTCCTCGGCGAGGGCCTCGGCTGCCGCATCCATCTCAGCGGTGGCTTCGGTGGTGCCGGTTCGGCGGCCGACGTACTGGGCCACGGTCTCTCCGGACACGCGCTCGTGCTCCTGGGGGAGCCAGCCGATGAAGGCATCGGCCGGCGCGAGCGACACGCTGCCCTCCATGGGCTCGTCGATGCCGGCGAGGAGGCGAAGCAGCGTCGACTTGCCCGCTCCGTTCGCGCCCACGACGCCGACCACGTCGCCGGGGGCGACGACGAGGTCGAGGGACGAGAAGAGCGTGCGGTGGTCGTGGCCACCCGCGAGGTCCTTGGCGACGAGGGTTGCGGTCATTGCTCTATGTTCGCGCACTCTGGGAGCCCCTGCGGACGGCTCGCGGGCTCGAGCACCTCCGCCGCATTTGGCGGCGACCCCTTGACCGGGTGCGTGGCCGGGCCGACACTGAACTCGCAGTTGACGAACCCCCGCTGGCTGCGTTGCCGTTTGTTTCCGGATGCGTCCGGCTCGCGGGCCGTGCAGAACGTTCGGGAGAGGAAAGCCAGTGGCAGAGACGCCGTCGAACCTGCCGCAGGAGCCTTCGAGTGGAGGGCCACCGAAGCCGCCTCGTACCCTGGGCCGTGCGGCTTCACGTTCACCGAAGCGAATCGTCGCGTTCGTCGTGACGGGGGCGCTCGCGGTCGCCGCGGTTCTCATCGGTGCCGAGGTGCTGCGGGTGAGCGGCGACACCATCGAGCAGGGGGACCTCGCTGCGTTCTACGTGCAGCCGGACGGGGACGTCCCCACAGAGCCAGGGACGCTGGTGCGCAGCGAGCAGCTGCTCGGGACCCCGATCGGCTCGCAGGCTTGGCGCATCCTGTACTCGTCGACCGACCTCGATGGGGCTCCGGTGCTCGTGTCCGGGGTCGTCATCGTCCCGGACGGCAAGGCCCCTGCAGACGGGCGCACGGTGCTCGCGTGGGGCCATCCGACGACCGGCACGGATCCATCGTGTGCGCCGTCTCGGGCCTTCGATCCGTTCATCGGCATCGAGGGGATGCGCCTCATGCTCGACCGCGGCTACGCGGTCGTCGCGACCGACTACCTCGGCATGGGGGTCACCACTGCGGAGGGCGTGCGGGCGGGGAAGGACTCCTATCTCGTGGGGGAGACGGCGGCGCGCAGCATGCTCGACTCGGTGCGAGCCGCTCAACAGATCGACCCAGTGGAGGCAGGCGACGACGTCGTGCTCTGGGGGCACTCGCAGGGCGGTCAGGCTGCGCTCTTCGCGGCACAGGAGGCGCCGAGCTACGCCCCGGAGCTCACGATCGCCGCGGTGGCCGTCGCGGCACCCGCCGCTGACCTCACGAAGCTCATGGGGTCGCACCTGGACGATATCTCCGGGGTCACGATCGGCTCGTACGCGTTCCCGGCGTTCGCCGAGGTGTATGCGAGTGTGCCGGGCGCAGATTTGTCGAGCATCCTCACTCCGGCCGCGATCGAGAAGGTTCCGCAGATGAACTCGCTGTGCCTGATGAGCAGCCTCACCGAGCTGCACGACATCGGGCAGCCGCTCATCGGCGAGTTCACGCTGCACGACCCCACTACGGCGGAGCCGTGGGCAACTCTCCTGCGCGACAACTCTGCCGGGGGCAAGGGAATCGATGCGCCTCTCTTCGTCGCGCAGGGAAGCGCCGACGAGCTTGTGCTCCCGGCCGACACAGCTGCGTTCGTCGCCCACGAGGAATCGATCGGGACCGAAGTGCACGCCGTGACCGTGCCCGGAGCAAGCCACGGAACTATCGCCTACGAGTCACTCCCCGAGCTCGAGCGCTGGCTCGAGCAGCACGTGCCCACCAACGGAGGTCCCTGATGCCCGAGTTCCCACGCCCCGCATCCGTCGGTCTTGCGCTCGCCGCGACGATCGGGCTAGCTGTCGCCGTGAGCGGATGCTCGACGCAATCCCCAGCGACGCCTTCTCGGGCCGTCGCCACGTTCCAGGTGGTCGACCAGAGCTACAAGGTCGAGCTTCCGACTTCTGGCCTCGTCGAGCACGCTCAGAAGCTCCTCGAAGGGGAGGACGTGCCGGCGATTCCTGTGGGGACGATCGTGCGCGACGACGCGTCTGTGAACGAACCGTGGACGTGGCACATCGACCCGACAACGCTCGAGTTCGCGGACTTCACGACGGAGGTGTGCGACGGCCTCCCCGAGTACGTCGAGGACGGAACGCTCACGAGCGACGTGTACTGCCCGTGGTCCGCGAAGATCACCGAGATCGAGGTGCTCCAGTAGCGGCGATCAGGGGGGGGCACGCCCAGATGGCGGCGTCCCCGGGTGGGTGGCGGGGTTTTGAGCGGTGTTGACTGACTCGCCGGGCGGACTGACTCGCCGGGCGGACTGACTCGCCGGGCGGATTGACTCGCCGGGCGGATTGGCCGGCCCCGTCTGATGGGCCCGCCGGTGCTGTCGCGACGCCTGTCCGGTTGCGCGGATCCGGGGCGAGTCCACGTCTCGCGTGCACGGGGTTCGGAGCCTCGAGTGCTTCCCTGGGATGAGTGGGGCGGCAGTCAGTCGCCCGCGTGGATCCGAGCGCAGTGAGGCGGCGAAGATCATGGGAGTCACCAACATCGAAGAAGGAGTTCCCGAGGGCGAGGAACGGTGGCGAGACGAAGGCGGCTCCGGTGAGAGCACGCACTTCCACGCGCACGGCTGGCGTCCCGACCCCGTGGTGCCGAACTCGGTGCCGTCAGCGGCGGCCGCGCCTGACGGAGCGGCACCGCCCGCCTCGGTACCGACCGGATCGGACGATCAGGCCCGCTAGCAGCTCAGAACCACTCGCTGACAGCGAGACTCGAGAGCGCGCAGGAGGAGACGCGTCCGAGATCGCGTCCGGCACGACGCTGAGCGGGGCAGCCCCGACTGGAGCGCCCGGGATGACGCAGCCGCAGGGGGCAGTCCAGCCGGGTGCGCCGGTTTTGCGGCTGGGCCGCTAGCCGGACGCGCCCGAAAGCCGGACGCGCCCGAAAGCCGGACGCGCCCGAAAGCCGGACGTGCCCGAAATCCGGACGTGCCCGAAATCCGGACGCGCCCGAAATCCGGACGCGCCCGAAAGCCGGACGCGCCTGAAATCCGGGTGCACCCGCTGCCCGGGTGCGCCCGCTTGCGGCTGGGCGCGCCATCCGGACGCACCGCTGTGCAGATAGGCCCGCTCTCCGGATGCACCCACTGTGCAGATGTGCCCGCTCTGCAGCTGGGCAGGCCATCTGGCTGGGTCCGCTATCCGGCTGTGCGGGCGTTGGCGGCAGCGCGGCGTCCGGTCCGGCGGCGCCGGGGACGTGCCGCCGCGACGTCCGATTGGTCGTGCTCGACGGGGAAGAGAGCCTCGGAGAGGGCCTCTTGGGCTTCGTCGAGGGTCCCATAGTCGCCGATGCTCTGGCCCTGGGGGCCCTGGAGGGTGTGCAGGCCGGTGTCTGCGATCGTGATGAAGCCAGCGAACTCGTCGCTGATGGTTGCCGCGTACACGTCGTCGTCGGCTTGTCGCCAAGAGACTCGAGGTGCGGGCAGGGTGAATGGTATTGCGAGTGTGATGCGATTCTTCGTTTCGTTGCGGCGCAACCCGCCAGCGTTGGCGGGGCGCATTCTTTCAAGCATGTGTGTGCCGCTGTGGGCGCGTGCTGGTCAGCCGACTCGTGCTCGTAAGCAGGTGGGCGTCTCGGACTTGGGTCCTGGTGGCCACGGATCCGGTGGCGCGGATGGCGACAGGCAGGATCTGGAATGTCCGCGAGAAGCGGGGTGATCATGCGTCGACTCCACCACTATACGGCACGAAGCCTGAATGGGACGGATTTCTCGTGAACGACGACATCAACAGCAGCGTGGGTGAGGGGGACGAATCGAGCGAGAGCGGCGGCACGAGCGGGCTCGGTGAGCTGCAGCAGCTCGGCTTCTCGGTGTCCGGATCCATCTCGAAGTCGGTGGATGAGGTCTACGAGGCGGTGGCCGGAGCATGGCGTACGGCTGCGGGAGGGCTTCTGCAAGTAGGCGAGAGCGTCGGCGGGCCGCCTCTTTCGCTGACGGTGCTGCTAGTCGGTGGCGACCGGATCGAGCGTCGGGTACTTCGGCGTGCGCGAGTCACCTGACGACTTGCCGGTGAGCCGGCGGCCGATCCAGGGGAGCACGTACTCACGCCAGTACTCGGAGTTGCGAGGGCGCTGGATGCTGGGGGTCTGGGGGCCGAAGTCAGGTGCGGGCACGTCGAGGGCGGAGAGGACGTTTGCGGCGACCCTCCGGTGGCCGCTCACGCCCATGTGGAGGCGGTCGCGTGACCAGGAGTCGAGGTGGCGCAGCTCAGGGTCCGCCCAGTTGTCGACGAAGGTGATGCCGGGTTGCGGCGGCATCTTGGCGTGCACAGCGGCGGCGAGTGCGTCTCCGCGTGCCGCGATGCGCTTGCCCATGGGGAGGTGGTCCGAAGGGTTGGCGCCCGAGAGGAGGATGACGTGGATGCCAGCGTCGAGGGCCTGCTTGGCGCCGTCGACGAGGCGCTGGGCGACGTCATCGATGGAGACTCGGGGGCGGAGGATGTCGTTGCCGCCGCCGTTGAGGCTCATGAGCTGTGGCTTGAGCGCGATCGCTGCGGGAAGCTGCTCTTCGAGGATCGCGTCGAGAAGCCGCCCGCGGATAGCGAGATTCGCGTAGGTGACGGGCTCCGGCGACGAGACAGCGAGACCCTGCGCGACGAGGTCAGCCCAGCCGCGCACTCGACCATCCGGCAGCTCATCGCCCACGCCCTCGGTGAAGCTGTCACCTACGGCGACGAAACTCGTGAATCCCATGGGGAGAGTCCATCACACTAAAGAACCCACGCCGCTCAGGAGCGGAGACGCGCGCCGGAGCCAACTCGCGCTCTTCCTGCTGCGTCGGCGGCGGGGGAGTTCAGAGCAGAGCTGCTGTGCGCGACGCAGCTCTGCCCTGCTCTACCCTGCCCTGCTCAGATCACGCAGGCGTCGCCCTCGCAGGCGATGCCTGCGTCCCCCAGCATCGTGAAGCCGCCTGCCTGTACGGACCCCGGAGCCGCGTCTGATTCCGCGTCCAGGGCAGCTGGCGTCACGACTGAAGCGCTCAGGGTGCCAGTGCTCACGCTCGAAGTGCCCGTGCCCGTGCCCGTGCCCGTGACCGCAGTCGCGGCCGCATCCGCAGTTGCACCTGGAGTCGCCGTCTCCGGAGCCGCCGCAGCTGGATCCGCAGTCGCAGCCGCAGCGGGGGCGGCGGCCGTGGCGGTGGTGGATTCGTTCACGCCGTTGATCAAGTGGTCGGTCACGCGGTCGTGTTGTCGCGGTCGGTGGTGACCTTGTTCAGGACATCCGCGAAGGTTGCCGCTTCCTGGGCCCCGGAGACGCCGTACTTGCCGTCGATGACGAAGAACGGGACGCCTTGGATGCCGTACGCCTGCGCCTGCTGCTGGTCGGCGAGGACGTCGTCGTGGTGGACTCGCTCTTCGAGCGCGTGCACGGCAGCGGCGCGGTCGAGGCCGAGCTCTTCGGCGAGCTCGCCGAGCACTGCGATGTCGCTGAGGTCGCGTCCTTCGACGAAGTAGGCCTTGAGGAGGCGCTCCTTGGCGTCGAGCTGGCGGCCATTGGCCTTCGCGAAGTGGATGAACTCGTGCGCGCGCACGGTGTTGACGTGCTGGACGGAGTCGAAGTCGTAGTCGAGGCCGACGTCCTTCGCGATGCCGGTGACGCGGTCGAGCATCTGCTCGACCTGCACGACGGGGAGGCCCTTTCGCTCGGCGAGGTACTCGGTGGTCGAGCCGTGGAAGTCGATGGGCGTATCGGGGGACAGCTCGTAGCTGTGGTACTCGATCTCCACGGCCGGGGCGTCACCCGACGCTGAGAACTGCTCGATGCCGCTCTCCAGTTTCCGCTTGCCGATGTAGCACCAGGGGCAGGCGATGTCCGACCAGATATCGATGCGGATCGGAGCCTGGCTCGATGCGGCCTGAGATGTGTTCTGCGTTGCTGTCGTCACACGCAATGCAACAGGGCCTCTTTCTCGACTATTCCCAAGCGAAACCGGCGGGCTGACGGTCCGGCCGGCTGTCCCGTCAGCGGGCCCAGGCGGTTGGCGCGCCGACGGGGCAGGCGGTTGGCGCGCCGCCGGGCGAGCCGCCGGACCAGCTGACGGGGCGCCGCCGGACCAGCCGACCGGGCGCCGATGGACCAGCCGTCGGGTGAGCCGATGACCAACCCACGGACCAGTCGAGGGTTGAGCCGACGGGCGAGCCGATGACCAAGCGATGGCCAACCGACGCACCAGTTGACGGACCACTCCTCGCCCCTCGAGTCGAGTCGAGTCGAGTCAGAACGGTGGCTCCGGAGGTGCAATGGGCGCCGCGGGGGGAGGATCCTCGTCTCTTTCGCGGGGCGGTTTGCTGTCTCGCCGCCAGGGCAGTTGGTCGGTGGGTGTGAAGGTGGGGCCGTGG
>NZ_LR733187.1:0-19697 GCF_902506465.1 Pseudoclavibacter sp. 8L
GGGTTGGGTTGGGTTGGGTTGGGTTGGTCTAGCCGGGTCGGGCAGAGGCGTGTCCGGACGAGGGACCCTCACGACGACTGACCCCCCGGACGCAGGAGCCTCCGGACACGGCTCCCTCCCGAAGCAGGACCCTCCCGAAGCGCGCGGCTCAGACCTGGACGCCCGCACGGCTCCCGTCGCCGCGTAGGTCCTAGGCTGTGCCGCATGGCCACCGTCATCCTCGTCCGACACGGACGCACCACAGCGAACGCGAGCGGGCTGCTCGCGGGGCGCACCCCCGGAGTCCTCCTCGACGAGACCGGCCGCACACAGGCCGCAGCGACCGGGGCTCGCCTCGCCGCCGTGCCCCTGGCGCGACTCGTCACGAGCCCCCTCGAGCGCTGCCTCGAGACCGCTGCAGCCATTCGCGCGCAGCAGCCGACCGCACCGTTCACGGATGCGCATCTGGAGCCGGCCCTCGACCTCGTGGACGACGACCTCACCGAGTGCGGCTACGGCGCCTGGCAGAACCGGAAGCTCGCCGACCTCGCCAAGGAGGAGCTGTGGGCGAGCGTCCAGACGCAGCCCTCCGCCGTCACCTTCCCCGACGGGGAATCGATGGCCACCATGCAGTCTCGGGCAGTCGCTGCCGTGCGCCGCCACGACGCGGAGGTCGAGCGCGAGTTCGGACCCGGCGCCGTGTGGGTCGCAGTGAGCCACGGCGACATCATCAAGTCGATCCTCGCCGACGCCCTCGGCATGCACCTCGACCTGTTCCAGCGCCTCGCGGTCGGCCCCGCCTCCACCTCGATCATCAGTTACGGCAAGGCGCGCCCGAGCGTCCCCATCATCAACTCCGACGCTGGCGACCTCACCTGGCTCGTCCCGGCCCAGACTTCCCCGGATGGCGGGTCCCACACGGGCGACGCGACCGTTGGCGGCGGCGCGGGCAGAGCGTCCTGAGCATAGGCTTGAGACCATGACGACCCTCGTGCACGAATTCGACTGGCCGGACCGATTCATCGTCGGCACGCTCGGCAAGCCCGGCGAGCGCACCTTCTACCTGCAGGCCCGCGACGGCGCCCGCGTCATCAGCGTCATCCTCGAGAAGGAGCAGTCGGCGCTGCTCGCCGAGAAGGTCGACGAGATCCTCGACCAGCTGATGCTCGAAGACGGGAACCGCTACAGCGTCCCCAGCTCGACCCCCATCGAGCTCATCGACGAGGAACCGCTCGACACGCCCGTCGATGGTCGCTTCCGCGTGGGAACCATCGGCCTCGGCTGGGAGCCAGCGACCGCGCAGGTCATCCTCGAGGTCATTCCCGTGGTCGAGGTCGAACTGGAGATCGACGCCGATGCGGACACCGAGGCCCTCGAGGCCGAGCTCGCCCGCATGGCGGGCCTCGACGAGCTCGTCGAAGCCGTCGAGCCGGAAGAGCTGCTGCGCGTGCGCATCCCCGTCGGCTCAGCGCGGGCCTTCGCGAAGCGCACCCTCGAGATCGTGGGCGCCGGCCGGTCGCTCTGCCCGCGCTGCGGCCTCCCCAAGGACCCCGAAGGCCACGACTGCCCGGCCGACGACGGCCTGTGACCGACCCAGAACCGAACACAGGACCGAACACTGACGTGGCGCACGATGACACGCCCGACGACGGGACCTCGTCGGTTGAGACGACACCGTCCGGGCCGACCCTCGAGCTCACCGCGAGGCTGATGGGCGCCTCCAACGCCTCCTTCGTCGGGAACTACACAGCGCCCGGCGAGGAACCCGTCGAAGTCGTCTATAAGCCCTCACAGGGCGAGCGCCCGCTGTGGGACTTCCCGAACAACGACCTCGCCAAGCGAGAGGTCGCCGCCTACCTCGTCTCCGAGAGCCTCGGCTGGAACATCGTGCCCCGCACCTGGCTCGGCGACGGCCAGTTCGGGCCAGGCATGCTGCAGCTGTGGCAGGACATCGATGAGGCTCAGGACGCCGTCGACCTCGTCGACGCCTCCGAGGTGCCCGACACCGGATGGCGGACCGTGCTCACGGGCGAGGACGAGACCGGTCGCGAGGTCGTCCTCGTGCACGAGGACTCCCAGACCATGCGCCACATGGCGATCTTCGACGCCATCGTGAACAACGCGGACCGCAAGGGCGGACACGTCCTCGCCATGGCAGACGGCCACCGCTACGGTGTCGACCACGGCCTCTCCTTCCACGCCGAACCGAAACTGCGCACCGTGCTCTGGGGGTGGGTCGGCGAGGCGTTCACGAGCGATGAGCTGGCAAGCGTCCGGAAGCTCCGGGCCGCACTCGACGACAAACGCGACTCCGGGCTCGGGGCGCGGCTGGCCGAGCTGCTGGCCGACATCGAGCTCCACGAGCTCGCAGCCCGCATCGACCGCCTAGTCCAGGACGGCGAGTTCCCCGCCCCGGAAGGCGACATGCCCGCCGCCCCCTGGCCGCTCTTCTGACCGGACGCTCCGGACGCAATCGACCGGCCCGGACGTGCTGGACGCTCTTGACAACCCGGACGCTCTGGACGCTCTGAGCCGACTCCAAACCGTGGAGCCTAGCCTGCTGCCAGCTCGGCTCGCACGCTGACGAATCTGCAGCTGCCCTCGAGTCGACAGAGGCAGAGGAGAGACGCCATGACCAGTCCGGAAGCCGTCGCCCAACCCGAGTTCACCCTGCACCGCAGCGTCGGGGCTCCCCGCGATCGCGTCTGGCGCGCGTGGACCGACCCAGACGAGCTCACTCTCTGGCATCACCCGGTCGGGGTCTCGACGCCGCGGGACTCCATCGCCGTCGACGTGCGCGAGGGCGGCACCTACCGGTACACGATGGTGAACGATGAGAATGGTGAGGAGTATCCGACGGCGGGCACCTACCTCCTCGTCTCGGAACCCGACCGGCTCGTCTTCACGTGGGGCTCCCCCGACGACGACCCCGCCGAGTCCCCCGTCGTGGCCGTCGACTTCACCGCGAGCGGCGACGAGACCGAGCTCGCGCTGCACGTGCGAGGCATCGCGGGCGAGCCGGGCGATGACAACGTCTACGACGGCTGGACCCAGGCCCTCGAGAACCTCGCCAGGCACGTCGCTCGCTGACAGATCAAGCGCTGCAGCGCGCGAGGGAGATCTTCCGTGCGCCGACCAAGCGCCCGCACGGGACGCCTGGTCGGCCTTGCGAGACGCGCAGCGACTGGCAGCCCGTGATCTCTGCCAGCCCGTGATCCACCAGCCCGTGATCTGCCAGCCCCTCATCCGCCCGCCGCGGTGCGTCAGCCTCGCTGCATCAGCCGACGTGCATCAGCCGACGTGCATCAGCCGACGTGCGTCAGCCGCACGGGTTCACCGTCGTACGTCAGCCGCGTGGCTTCAGGACGACCTTGATGCACCCATCCGCCTTCTTCTGGAACACCTCGTACATGCGGGGCGCGTCCTCGAGCGGCATACGGTGCGTGACGAGGTCCTCGGTGCCGAGCGGATCGCTGCGGTCCTCGACGAGTGGAAGCAGCTCGGGGATCCACCGCTGCACGTTGCACTGGCCCATGCGCAGCGTCAGCTGCTTGTCGAACATCGTCATGAGCGGCATCGGGTCGGCCGTTCCCGCGTACACCCCACTGAGCGAGACCGTCCCGCCGCGGCGCACCGCGTCGATGGCCAGCATGACGGCGGACAGACGGTCGACGCCGACCGTCTCGATGACCTTCTTGGCGAGCGCATCCGGGAGGAGCCCCGCGCCCTTCTGCGCGATCTCCGCGATCCCGCTGCCGTCACCGGCACCGTGCGCCTCCAACCCAACCGCATCCACGACTGAATCGGGGCCTCGCCCCTCGGTTGCCGCGCGGAGGGACTCCGCGGTCTGCGAGTCGTAGTCGAAGACCTCGACCCCGTAGCGCTCCGCGAGCGCGCGACGCTCGGGCACCGGGTCGACGCCCAGCACCCGGTAGCCGAGGTGCTTCCCGATGCGTGCCGCGAACTGGCCGACCGGTCCGAGCCCGAGGACAGCGAGGGTTCCGCCCGCCGGGACGTTCGCGTATTGGACGCCCTGCCAGGCCGTGGGGAGGATGTCGCTGAGGAACAGGTACCGCTCGTCGGACAGCTCGTGGCCGACCTTGATGGCGTTGTTGTCGGCGAGGCGCACGCGCAGGTACTCCGCCTGCCCGCCTGGCACCGACCCGTAGAGCTCCGTGTAGCCGTACAGCTCGGCGCCGGTGCCCTGATCGGTGTTCTGCGTCACCTCGCACTGCGTTGAGAGGCCGGAATGACAGGCGACGCAGTCGCCGCAGGCGATCACGAACGGCACGACCACCCGGTCGCCGACGCTGAGCTTCGTCACCCCGTCGCCGACCTCCTCGACGATGCCCATCGTCTCGTGGCCGAGGATGTCGCCCTTCGCGAGGAACGGCCCGAAGACGCTGTACAGGTGCAGGTCGGAGCCGCAGATCGCGGCCGAGGTGACGCGGATGATCGCGTCCCCCGTCTCTTGGATCAGGGGCTTCGGGACCGTCTCGACGGTGACCTTGCCGGTCGACTGCCAGGTGAGTGCGCGCATGAGGATTCCTCTCTTCGCGGGAGAACGGACGCCTGCCTCGAGCGGGCGACCGGAGATCCCTGGGGTTCGCCCCGAGGCTACGGACCGGCGCCTCTGCGCCGCGCGGGGTTGACTTCCCAGCCGCGCCTGCGGCTCGCCGAGAGCTCGCCGAGGCGGTAGCGTCGTGCACGTGAGTCGATCGGGAGCGCCCTGGAGCGTCGTGCACGCGGAGCGCGAGGCGCTCATCGCGGACCTCGAGCAGCTCGACGAGAGCGCCTGGGCGACACCCTCCCTCTGCACGGGGTGGACGGTGCATGACGTGCTCGCGCACCTGGTGAACGACGCGAAGACGACGCCGTTCAGCTTCGTCACACAGCTCGCGTCGGCGCGCTTCGACTTCGACGCCCTCAACCAGCGCGGCATGGAGGCCGAGCGGCAGGAGCATCCGCGCGACACGCTCGAGCGCTTCCGAGCCGCCGCCGGCCGCACCTCGAGCGCGCCAACACCGGCCGCAACGCGCTACGTGGAAGCGTTCGTGCACGGCGAGGACATCCGCAGGCCCCTCGGCATCACCCACACGTACCCGCGCTCGGCGGTGCTCGAGGCGATCTCTCACCAGCGCAAGACGCCCGTCGCCATGGGCGGCGGCCGGGAGCTCGCCGCCAACCGCATGCTCGTCGCGATCGACGCGGGTGCCACACCAGACCGATCGCTGACACTCGGCCACGGGCCGGCCGTCAGGGGAACAGCCATCGACCTGCTCATGTGGCTGAGCGGTCGCGACATCGCACCGGAGGCGATCTCATGAACCAGCGGGAACCATCCACCGACCACGCAGCACCCAGGTCCAAGCGCCACGACAGGTCCGAGAGCCACGACTCCGCTGGTCACCTCGCGAGCACCCTCGTGCTGGGTGAGGCCCTCGTCGACCTCCTACCTGGAGACGCCGACTCCGCGGACGGGCGCGCCCTGCCGGGCGGTTCCCCCATGAACGTCGCCGTGGGACTCGCGCGTCTCGGCCACCCCTCCCAGCTCGCCGCGCGCCTCGCCGATGACCAGCACGGGCGCCTCGTGCTCGCACACCTCGAGGAGTCCGGCGTCGCGCTTGTCGACGGAGCACTCGACGGCGAGCGCACCTCAACTGCGAGGGCCACCCTCGACGCGCACGGCAGCGCCAGCTACGAGTTCGACCTCGACTTCTCGCTGCCGACGCCGCACCTCGATGGCGTCGACGTGCTCCACACCGGATCGATCGGCGCGGTCGTCGACCCCGGCGGTGCCGTCGTCCGTGCGTCCTTCGCCGAGGCAAGAGCGCGCGGAAGCGTCCTCACGAGCTACGACCCGAACGTGCGCGCGGCCATCATGGGCGACCGCGAGACGGTGCTCGAGCGCGTCGAAGCCCTCGCCTCGCTCAGCCACGTCGTGAAGTTGAGCGACGAAGACGCCGAGTGGCTGTACCCGGGCGTCTCCCCCTCCGAGGTGCTGCGGCGCTTCACGACGCTCGGAGCGCGCCTCGCCGTCATGACCCGCGGCGGTGAGGGCGCACTCGCGCGCACGTCACGGCGTGAGCTCACCGTCGAGGCTCCGCCCGTCCGCGTCGTCGACACCGTCGGCGCTGGCGATGCCTTCATGTCCGGACTCCTGCACGCCGTTTCCGCCGCGACCGTCCGCGACGCGCTCGTCGAAGGCCTCGATGAAGATTCGTGGGCGGATGCGGCTCTCGCGACCGCCGCACGCAGCGCGGCAGTCACCGTGGCGCGTGCGGGCGCCAACCCGCCCTGGCCGCGAGAGCTCGCCGGCGAGGAGACAACGCCCCAACTCGGCTAGGGTGCCCGGGTCCGAGCCTCGGGAATCCGGCGCTCGGGGATCCGGCGCTCAGGATCCGATGCTCAGCGACGCACCCAGGAGGTGACGGCGAAGCGGCGGAGCGATCGCGAACGGCACAGGGGCGACGGACGCAGGTCACAGGCGGGTGGCGACAGGCGCGGGCCAAAAGACACAGACAGGCAGGTGCCGAGCGCTCCGTTGTCGTCACGACAGGACAAAACCGAGTTCGGGCCTAGACTTTTCTGATGCTCGAGCTGCTCCCCCAACTCCCCACATACGCCTGGGTGCTGCTCGCCGTCGCCGCGTTCGCCGTCGGCGTCTCGAAGACCGCCCTGCCGGGAGTCACGACGCTCTCCGTCGCGACCTTCGCCGCGGTCCTCCCCGCCAAGCAGTCGACCGGGGCGCTGCTTGTGCTCCTCATCGTCGGCGACATGTTCGCCCTGTGGACGTACCGCCGCCATGCTGACTGGCCGACGCTCGTCAAGCTCATCCCGGCCGTCGCCGTCGGCCTTCTCGCCGGTGCCGCGTTCCTCGCGTTCGCCGACGACAGCTGGGTTCGCCGGGTCATCGGCATCATTCTGCTCATCCTCGTCACGATCACCGTGTGGCGCCGCTACCGCACCCCGGAGACGCCGAGCGATCGAGCCGCGAAGATCGCCCGCGCGGGGTACGGCTCGCTCGGCGGGTTCACGACCATGGTCGCCAACGCCGGCGGCCCGGTCATGGCGATGTACTTCCTCGCCGCGAAGTTCCCCGTCAAGGCCTTCCTGGGGACGGCCGCCTGGTTCTTCGCGATCGTCAACATCGCGAAGCTGCCGTTCTCGATCGGCCTCGGGCTCATCACTCCGGGCACCCTCGTACTCGACCTGCTCCTCGTCCCGCTCCTCATCGGCGGGGCCTTCCTCGGGCGCTGGCTCGCACCCCGCCTGAGCCAGAAGGTGTTCGACCGCATCGTGCTCGTGCTCACGGTCGCCGGTGCTGTCTACCTGCTCGTCTGAGGTCTGAGATCGCTGCTTGCCGGGGAACGCTGCTCGACCGTGATCGTGCCTCGCCTCCGGCGACCAGCCCACACCTGCTAGGGCGAGCGCCGGAAGAACGCCTTCAAGCGTGACACGTGGCGGTCGGTGAACTCGTTCGAGAGCTTCATGGTCTCGGCTGTCAGGTCGCCGCCGGACATGATCGACCGGAGCGTCGCCTCGGCGCGCTCCTGCTGGGTGGGCGCTGGCGGCTCAGTCGCGTCGGCGAGCTCGGACGGGACCTGGTCAGCATCAGCCATGACGACAGGCTACACAGCACCTCGACCCCACCCGCGTGCGGATGCGAGGCACCGAGCCACGAGCGCCGGGTGACCGGCACCGGCAGTCAGCAATTGGCAACGCAGCTAGGCAGCTAGGCAGCCCCTGCAGCCTCGCCATCGCAGGCTCCGCCGAACTCCCGCAGCCAGCGGATGCCCACCTCGCGTGTGCGGCTGACGCCCTTGTACTCGGCCATGTCCTCCGGAAGCTCCTCGAGCACATCCGCCGTCCGCTTCGCCCACTCCGGCACCGTCGCGAGCGCCGCGAACGGCAGCAGGTAGCTGCGGATCAGGAACATGATGGCGTTCGACTCAGGCAAACGGATGAGGTGCTGCACCTCGGTTCGCAGGTGGAGTCGCGTGCCGACGTCAGCGAGCGGCCCATCGACGAGCGAGGTCCTGTCCGGCCCCCACTCGGGGTACGTCTCCGTCGAGGTGTCCAGCTTCCCATCCACGGTCAGGGTCCAGTTCGTGCGCCGGTAGCTCTGACCAGGCTCGAGCCGCATGAGAAACGCCTGGGCCCGCGGGATGATCCCCTCGTCGTGTACGCGAGGCACCGGCCCGTGGATCTCGAGGAACGACATGCCCACATCGAAGCCGAACGACCAGTCCGCGGCGAACGTCACGAGCCCGGCATCGGCCCAGAGCTCATCGTCGCGCTGGTCGAGGAGCACGACGTCCTCCTGCATCTGCTGGCCGATGAACCCCAAGGGTCCCTCCGGTATCGAGGAGGACTCACCGACGGCGAAGCAGCGGTCAATGCCGAGGAGTCCGTTGTGCCAGTGCCAGCCCCCACCCTCACGCGTGAGGCTCATGTGCTCTGGGTAGGCCTCGGAGAGCCGCTCCATGAGCACGAACATCGCATCCCACGCGGCGGGCACCATGTGCGGCAGGCACTGCAGTCGCGAGGGGTCGGCGCTGAGGATGCGGGCCCGCTCAGCGAGCTCGCCGCGGTAGGCGTGGTCGATGTCGACCGGATGCTCACCCCAAGAGCCGACCGGCGTCGCGCGGGGCACCGAGGCGGGCTCCACGTTCGTGCTGTACCGGTAGGTCTCCTTGGGGAACGGGAAGGGGAATCCGGCGACGGCGACCGAAGGGTCGACCTCGCGGGCGGCGAATGCGGTCACAGTTCAAGCTCCAGGATCTGGCCTCTCGGGCGGGAGACGCACGGCATGAGGCAGTCGCCGCGGCCCTTCTCCTCTTCGGTGAGGAAGCTGTCGCGGTGCTCGATGCCGGCCGTCTCCGCGCCGCCCGTCGGTCGGACGCCGACGCGACACTCCCCGCAGACGCCCTGCCTGCAGAGGTTCGGCACCGGAACGTTATCGGCGAGCAGGGCGTCGAGGAGCGTCGTGCCCGACTCGACGCGGATCGTCCGACCGAGGCCCAGGAGCCGCGCGTCGAAGGCCTCGCCTGGCTCGAGTTCTGGAGCGGTGAAGGCCTCAGCATGAACGCGCGCCGCTGGCCACCCGGCGGAGAGCGCCGCGTCGCGGACAGCGTCGATCATGGCCACCGGCCCGCACACGTAGAGGTGGGCGCCGAGGGGCTGCTCGAGGAGCGCCTCCTCGAGGTGCCCGCTCAACGCGGTCCTGCTGCCGCACACGGTGAGACGCCCGCCGCTGAGGCGCTCCAGCTCCTCACGGTGTGCACCCCCGCCGGCGCCGAACGCGTAGACCACTTCGAAGGAGCGACCCCACTCGGCCGCCGCCCTCGCGTGGGACAGGATCGGCGTGACACCGATACCGCCCGCGACGAGCAGGTGATGGCGGGCGGACAGCACGGGCGGGAACGCACTCGAGGGCACGCTGACTGTGACGGGGTCGCCGATCCCGCGATCGTGCATCCACTGCGACCCGCCCCGCCCGCGGTCGTCGAGCCGGACCGAGACGGAGTAGTGGTCGGGGCGGCGACCGGGGCCCGTCAGCGAGTAGGAATTGCGCGATCCGTCGCCGAGCTGCACCGCGATGCTGCTCCCCGGCACGAATGACGGCAGCACGCGGCCCGCCGGGTCCCGCAGCTCGATGGCGCGGACGCCGACGCAGAGCTCGCTGATTCCAGCGACGACCAGGTCGAGGACGGCGCCGCTCACGCGAGGGCCAGTTCTGAGCGCTCACGCGTGACGGGGCGTCGACCAGCCGAGGGGTGCTCGGCTGGGCCCTGCCCTGCAGGAATCTGCTGGCCGGGGTCCTGCTCGGTGCGCCCCTGCTCGGCTGGCTCCTGCTCGGCGCCGGCGAAGTACCCCAGGTAGGCACCCTGGCGACGCGAATAGTGGTGGTACACCGTGAGCGCGATGCCGCATCCCCCGCAGGACACCAGCTCGGACGGCTCGGACGGCTGCGCCGAATTCGCCGGACCACGTGCGTGCGACGCCGTCGTACGCGTCTTCGCGTGGCAGTGACCGCAGTACACCGTCACCTGCGCGTCGCTCTGTCCGGGAGGTGCCAGCACGAACTCGATCTCCTCATCGAGGACACCCGCCTCATGCAGGATCGCCCGCAGCGCACCGACAGCGGCCTCGTCGCCACCGACGCGGAATCGCCACCCGGTCCTGGCTCGTGCGAGCCCGGCATCAATCCGTGCTCGGGATGCGGGCGAGGCCACATCGCCGAGCACGACGACGATGCCGGCAATGGAACGAGAAGCGTCGTCGAGATCTCCCGCACGGCGAGTTCCGGTGTCCGCGTCGCCGTCAGCATCGCTCTCGGGATGGCGGTCGGCGGCGGGATCAGCACGAGCACCAGCACCAGCACCAGCACGAGCACGAGCACGAGCGTCACCCGCCTTGTCGACGAGGAACGTGATGCGGCGGGCGCGAGCGTCCTCACCGAGGTCGGGATCCGCGTCCCTGCTGCTCCCCGCGGCCAGCAGCCGCCGCCAGCGAGCCGAGCTCGTCGCGGCCAAACTCACCCCCGGGGCGACCTCGGTCGTGACCGCTTCAGCGCCCGCCACCGGTTCCACGGCTGTCGCCTCCATCATGGTCAGGGCGCGACGGAGCGGTGGCCGACGTAGAACGCGAGCGCCGAATCCTCGGTGCTGAAGAGGATGCGCGATCCCTTCGGGAAGAAGATCGCGTCCCGCGGGCCCGCGAACGAGACCTGCCCCGTGTCGACGTTCTCGAGGCGGAACGTGCCGGAGAGCACGACCTTCATCTCGTCGTAGTCGTAGAAGTAGTCGAGCGGCGCATCGGTGTGGTTCAACGCGAAGTAGCCCGCCGACATGGCGGATCCGTCGGGGTTCGAGTAGACGTCCGCGATGTAGCCATCGGTGCCCGGGTACTGCTCAAGCGGCATCCGGGGCAGCTCGGACCAGAAGTCCGGGGTCACCCGGAACGGCGGTACGGCGGTGGTAACGGCGTCGACGCTCAGGAATTCAGTGCTCATGAACCAAGTATCGAGTGAACACAGTTTCCCACGTGTAAACAGTGGTGGTCGATCGTGTGGCGGTCGGGCCATCAGCCTCCGGACGCGTCGAGGGAGTCGAGAGCCTCGAGATCCGAGAGCGCCTGCCGGGCGCGCTGCAGGCGCGCCTCCTCCGGCTCGTCCCACCAGCGTGGTCCGCGCTCCCCGAGCCCGTGCTTCGCAAGGCCGACCCTGGTCCGAGCTGCGGCCACCGCGACATCGTCACCGCGGCGCTTCGCAGCGCCGACCCCGGACCGGCCGCGCCCGAGATGCGACTTCAGGCGCTCCACCACATCCGCGGGCAAGGCAGGGTCGGTGCGCCGCCAGCGGCGACCCTTGACGACAAGCCACCGCTCGTCGTCCTGCGCAGCAGCGCCACCATCCTGTGCGCCGCCACCCCGCCCGCCGTCGCCGCCCCGCGCAGCGCCAGAATTCCGCGCAGCGTCACCGTTCTGCGCAGGAGCGCCGTGCCTCGCAGCACCACGGCCTCCGCGGCTCTCGTCTCCGTCGTCGCCCATGGGCGCCGAGCCTATGCGGCGTGCGAGCTCCCGTGCCCGGGGATGGCGTCGATGAGCTTCCGGGTGTACGGCTCCTGCGGTTTCATGAGGATGTCCCCGGTCTTCCCGAGCTCGACGAGCACCCCGTCCTTCATGACGGCGACCCGGTCGGAGATCTGCGCGACGACTGCGAGGTCGTGCGTGATGAACAGGTAGGTGAGGTCGTTCTCCTGCTGGAGCTCGGTGAGCAGGTCGAGGATCTGCGCCTGCACCGAGACATCCAGCGCCGAGACGGCCTCATCGAGGACGATGAACTCAGGTTCGAGGGCGAGCGCCCTCGCGATCGCCACGCGCTGGCGCTGGCCGCCGGAGAGCTCGTCGGGCCCGCGATTGAGGAACAGCTGCGGCAGCGCGACCTGGTCGAGAAGCTCCCGCACTCGCTTCGCCCGCGACTTCGAGTCGCCGAGCTTGAACGAGACGAGCGGCTCCGCGATGAGCTGCTCGATCGAGAAGCGCGGGTTGAGCGAGGCGTACGGACTCTGGTAGACCATCTGGAACCTGCGGCGCAGCGCCCGCAGGCGCTCCCCCTCGAGGTCGGTGATGTCCTGGTCGTCGAAGACGATTCGGCCGGAGGTGGGCTTCTCGAGGCGCAGCACGAGCCGCGCGGTCGTGCTCTTCCCCGACCCCGACTCCCCGACCACCGCGAGCGTCTCGCCACGGTGCAGGTCGAAGCTCATGTTGTCGACGGCCGTCAGGCTCTTCTTGCCGCCGCGCCCACCGGGCAGGGCGAACTCCTTCGTGAGGTTCTCGACCCGCAGGAGCGGCGAGCTGATGTCGGGAACGCCGGCACGCGCATCCGCGGCCTGTCCGCTCGCTGCCCTCGTGGCCGTTTCCGTCACCGCGCCTGCAGCCCTGCCGGTCGCCTTGTCCGTCACGAGCACGGTGCGCGCCTCGTGGCTGTGGAGGCTGGGCGCAGCGCGCAGGAGCTTCTTCGTGTAGTCGTGCTGCGGGCGGAGCATGACGTCGTCAGCGGTACCCGTCTCGACGATCTCCCCCTTGCGCATGACGATGATGCGGTCGGCGCGGTCGGCTGCGACCCCGAGGTCGTGCGTGATCATGAGCACCGCGGTGCCCAGCTCCTGCACGAGAGAGTCGATGTGGTCGAGGATCTGCTTCTGCACCGTTACGTCGAGCGCGCTCGTCGGCTCATCGGCGATGACCATCTCGGGCTGACCAGCGAGCGCCGTCGCGATGAGCGCGCGCTGCTTCATGCCGCCGGAGAACTCGTGCGGGTACTGCTGCGCGCGGGCGGCGGGCTCGGTGAGCCCGGCCATGTCGAGCAGGCGCACCGCCTCGGCGTGGGCGTCCTTCCGGCTCGCGAGCCCGTGGATGAGCAGCGGCTCCGCGACCTGCGCGCCGACCTTCGTCGTCGGGTTGAGCGACAAGGCCGGGTCCTGCGGGACGAGCCCGATGCGGCGACCGCGGATGCCGCGCCACTGCGCGTCGCTGAATCCCTGAATGGGCTCACCGTCGAACTTGATCTCACCCGAGGTCACCGTCGCGTTGGGCGCGAGCAGGTTGAGGAGCGCGTGCGCGACGGTGCTCTTGCCGGAGCCCGACTCCCCCACGACCGCGAGGACCTCCCCCGCGTAGAGCTCGAAGGAGACACCGCGGACCGCGTCGACGGCGCGGCCGCCGATGCCGTAGGAGATGCAGAGGTCGCGCACGGAGAGGAGCATGGGCCTCCCGGCCTTGTCGTCATTCGCCACCAGATCGGGCTGGGGAGCCTCGGCTCGCCCCGCCGCCTCGGCCAGTTCTTCGGCCTGGAGCTGCTGCTGCGTCATTCGCTGGTCCATTCTCACACCTCGTCGTGTTGGATTGGTTGCTCTGGGTGCTCGTGCGTCGCCCGCTAGGCGCGGACGAGCGCCGGCCGCTTCGGGTGGAACGCCCACTCGGGCATGAAGGTCTTCATCGCGAACGCGTCGTCGCGCGCCGAGTTTTCGAGACTCAGGTAGAGCTCGTGCGCGCGGCGGACGGCATCGTCGTCGAGCGTGACCCCGAGGCCGGGGGTCGTCGGGACGCGGATGACGCCGTCCTCGATCTTCGGGGCTGCCGTCGTGAGCTCCTCCCCGTCCTGCCAGATCCAGTGCGTGTCGATCGCCGTCGGCGTTCCAGGGGCGGCGGCCGCGACGTGCGTGAACATGGCGAGGCTCACGTCGAAGTGGTTGTTGGAGTGGGAGCCCCACGTGAGGCCGAGCTCGTCGCAGAGCTGCGCGACGCGCACGGATCCGCTCATGGTCCAGAAATGCGGGTCGGCGAGCGGGATGTCGACGGCCTGCGAGCGGATGGCGTGGCCGAGCTCGCGCCAGTCGGTCGCGATCATGTTCGTGGCCGTCCGCATGCCCGTCGCACGGCGGAACTCGGCCATGACCTCACGGCCCGAGTATCCGCTCTCAGCGCCGACCGGATCCTCGGCGTAGGCGAGGACCCGCTTGAGGTCCGGGCCGAGGCGCAGGGCTTCCGCGAGCGGCCAGGAGCCGTTCGGGTCGAGCGTGATGCGTGCATCCGGGAACGCGGCGGCGAGGTCGGTGACGACCCCAGCCTCGACGGCCGGCTCGAGCACGCCACCCTTCAGCTTGAAGTCGCGGAACCCGTAGCGCTCCTGCGCTGCCGTCGCCAGCCGGACGACCCCGTCGCTGTCGAGCGCCGTCTCGCGCCGCACCCGACCCCATGCGTCGCTGTCGTCGTCACCGCGCAGGTAGTCGAGGCCAGTGGCATCGGGGTCGCCGACGAAGAAGAGGTAGCCGAGCACGTCGACCGTCTCGCGCTGCCTGCCCTCGCCCAGGAGGGACGAGATGGGCAGGCCGAGCTGCTGGCCGAGGAGGTCGAGCAGCGCGCACTCCCAGGCGGTGACGACGTGCACGGTGGTGCGGAGGTCGAACGTCTGCGCGCCGCGTCCCGCACTGTCCTGCCAGGCGAATTCCTCATTAATACTGCGGAGGATCGCCCGGTAGTCGGCGACTGGCCTGCCGACGATGAGCTCCGCCGAGGCCACGAGCGTGGAGCGGATGCTCTCACCGCCCGGCACTTCGCCGATGCCGACGCGCCCGTCGCTGTCCGTGAGCTTCACGAGGTTGCGCGTGAAGAGGGGCGCGTGGGCTCCGCTGAGATTCAGCAGCATGCTGTCGTGGCCCGCCACGGGGATCACGTCCCACTTCTCGACCGTCACCTGGTTCATAGCTCCGCCTCCATCGCCGCGCTGACTGGTCACGCGTGGCGTTGGCCACGGTGCCGTATTGCCACTCTAAAGAGCAGCATCCATTCGATCGAGGGCGAATTCGGCATGATCGGATGCGCCTTCGACATTGATCGCGAGGGCCCGACCCTCGACTCGGCGCTTCACGCGTGGCGCTGCATCAGCTCGACGACCGCCTTCACGAGGGGGTTCTCGGAATCCTCGCGCCAAGCGATGTCGAGATGCACGCGGTTGTAGGGCTCAGAGCGGTCACCGTCGGCGACCGGCCGGCAGATGACCCCGTCCGGAGCGAGCTGCGTCGCCGACTCCGGGATGAGGGCCACGCCGATGCCGGCGTTCACGAGCGCAAGCAGCGCGGGGACCTGGCCGGCGTACTGCACGATGCGCGGGTGGCTCGAGGAGGCGACGAACATGCTGAGCAGCAGGTCATGGAAGTAGCGCGCGCCGCCCGGCGAGTACATGAGCAGCGCCTCGTCGTTGAGGTCGCTCAGGAAGATGGGGCCACTGAACTCCGCGAGCCTCGAGCCCTTCGGGAGGGCCAGCACCAGACGCTCCGTCAGCACCGTCGTCGACTGCACGCCTGGCCGGTCGCGCATGGGACGCAGCAGGCCGATGTCGACCGTCCCACGCTCGAGCTCATCCATCTGGTCGACCGTCACCGACTCCTGCAGGATGAGCTGGAGGCCCGGCAACTCCTCGGCCGCCGCCCGAAGCAGCTTGGGGAGCACGCTGTGCGCGGCGACCGCCGTGTAGCCCACCGTGAGAGTGCCCGTCGCCCCCTCGCCGACCGCGCGAACGTCGGCGGCCGCCTTCGCCGAGAGGTCGATGAGCTTCCGAGCACTCGGCAGCAGCGTGCGCCCCGCCTCCGTGAGCGCGACCCGGCGGCTCGTGCGCACGAACAGCTGCGTGTCGAGCTCGCGCTCGAGCTGCTGGATCTGACGACTGATGGGCGGCTGCGTCATCCGGAGCCGCTCGGCAGCCGCCCCGAAGTGCAGTTCCTCGGCGACGGCGACGAAGCACTCAAGCTGGACCAGGGTAAACATCAATTCACTCCCAACATTGATTCATCCACACTTTAGTTTGTTTGCGCATCCATAAGACCATAGCGTCGCAGATAGCCGGGCAATCAACTCGGAACAGCCGCACCGTGCAACGACGCACCGCGGAGTCACGCAACTAAGGAGATCGACGTGCTCGACAGAATCCTCTTCTTCCCGGTCACCCCCTTCACGGCTGACGATGCCGTCGATGTCGCAGCCCTCGCGCAGCACCTCGAGCAGGGCCTCGCCCATGAGCCCGGCGGCATCTTCATCGCCTGCGGCACCGGCGAATTCCACGCCCTGAGCCTCGACGAGTACACGACCGTCGTCGACACCGCCGTGAAGACCACCAAGAAGGCGACCCCCGTCTTCGCGGGAGCCGGCGGCACGGTCGCCGACGCCAAGGCGCAGGTGCGCAGCGCGGAAGCCGTCGGCGCCGACGGCATCCTCCTCCTCCCGCCCTACCTCGTCGCAGGCCCGAGCGAGGGGCTCGTCGCCTACGTCGAGGAGGTCGCCGGGGCCACGACGCTCCCCGTCATCGTCTACCACCGCAGCACCGCCCGCTTCGACGAGCACAGCGCCGTCACCGTCTCGCGCATCTCGAACGTCATCGGCCTCAAGGACGGCGTCGGCGACATCGACCTCATGTCGCGCATCGTGCGCTCCGTCACCGACGACGCCCAGTCGCGCGGCGAGGACTTCCTCTTCTTCAACGGCCTCCCCACGGCCGAGATCGCGCAGGAGGCCTACAAGGCCATCGGCGTGCCCCTCTACTCTTCCGCGTCCTTCGCGTTCGCCCCCGACATCGCGCTCGCGTTCTACGACGCGGTCGAGTCGGGCGACAAGGAACGCCTCGCCGAGCTCAACCGCAGCTTCTACCACCCGCTCGTCCGCCTCCGGAACTCGGTTCCCGGGTACGCCGTCTCGCTCGTGAAGGAAGCCACCAAGCTGTCGGGCATCGACGCCGGCCACGTGCGCGCGCCCCTCATCGACGCCAAGCCGGAGCACGTCACCGAGCTGAAGCGACTCATCGACGACACGAGAGCACTCCTCGCGAAGCGCGCCGACTCCCCCACGGAGCAGGACCGCGTCGCAGCCACCGTCGCCTGACGCTGAGCTGAGGGCACCCGATTGTGCCCGTCAGGCACAATCGGGTGCGCCCATCCGAGACCACCGACCGCGACGTTCAACGACGAACCGAGGGAGACGACATGACCGCGTCGAGCACAACCACGCAGACCGCAGCCGCTTCAGCAGCAGACACCGGGCTCCCCCAGCCCTTCGATCGGAACCCCGGGAACGAGATCGCGAGCGTCACGATCACGCCGGTCGCCTTCAAGGACCCGCCACTGCTGAACACGGTCGGCGTCCACGAGCCGTACGCGCTGCGCGCGATCGTGCAGGTCAGGACACGAGCCGGGCTCATGGGGCTCGGCGAAACCTACGGGGATGCGCCCCACCTGCACCGCCTGTCCCTCGCCGCGGATGCCATCGTCGGCGTGAACGTGTTCGACACCAACCGGCTGCGCTTCCAGGTGGCCGCGGCCCTCGTCGCCGACACCTCGCAGGGCGGGCACGGCATGAGCGGCATGGTCACCGGGTCGAGCACCGCCGACCGCGTCCTCTCCCCCTTCGACGTCGCCGCCCTCGACCTGCAGGGCAAGATCCTCGGAGTGCCCGTCAGCTCGCTCCTCGGGGGCGCCCTCCGGCCGGAGATCGCCTTCAGCGGCTACTTGTTCTACAAGTGGGCCGGCCACCCCGGCGCGGGCGACGACGAGTTCGGCGAAGCCCTCACCCCCGAGGGCATCGTCGAGCAGGCACGCCAGCTGGTGGACGGCTACGGCTTCACGGCCCTCAAGCTCAAGGGCGGCGTCTTCGAACCCGACCAGGAGATCGCCGCGATCCTCGCCCTCGCCGACGCCTTCCCCGATCTCGGGCTCCGACTCGACCCGAACGCCGCCTGGAGCGTCGACACGTCACTGCGCGTCGCCAAGGCCCTCGAATCATCGCTCGAGTACCTCGAGGACCCGACGCCCGGCCTCGCCGGCATGGCCGAGGTTCGCCGCGGCACGACGCTGCCGCTCGCCACCAACATGTGCGTCGTGAGCTTCGCCGACGTGAAGCCCGCCGTCGAGCAGGGCTCGATCGACATCGTGCTCTCCGACCACCACTTCTGGGGTGGGCTCACCCGCTCGCGCACCCTCGGCGGGCTCGCCGAGTCGCTCGACTGGGGCCTGTCCATGCACTCCAACTCGCACCTCGGCATCAGCCTCGCCGCCATGGTGCACCTCGCCTCCGCGACCCCCTCGCTCAGCTACGCGTGCGACACCCACTGGCCGTGGAAGCAGGCAGACGAGGACGTCGTCACGCACGACCTCTCGTTCGTGAACGGCGCCGTCCGGGTGCCCACCGGCCCCGGCCTCGGCGTCGAGCTCGACGAGGACGGCCTCGCGAAGCTGCACGAGCAGTTCCTGGCGAGCGGCATCACGCAGCGCGACGACACCGGCTACATGCAGCGCTTCGAGCCCGGCTACACCGTCGCCAGCCCACGCTGGTAGCCGCGAGCCCCGCTGCCCCTTCGAGAGAGCCGGAGACCGCCATGCGCATCCTCGTGACCGACCCGATCATCGCCCGCTTCGCGGAGCTCCTCGCCCGCACCGAGCGGGAGCACGAATGGAGCTTCGCGGCCGAGCTCGGCCCCGCGGAGCTGGAGAGCTCGCTCCGCGGGGCCGACATCGTCATCGCCTCCGTGCTCACCGCGCAGCAGGCGTCGTCGCTCCGACCCGACGCGCTCCTCCACGTCACAGGCGCGGGGGCCGACCGAGTGAGCGTCGACGCCCTGCCAAGTGGGGTGACGATCTGCAACACGGGCCATCACGGCGCGGCCATCGCCGAGCACGTCGTCATGACGGCGCTCATGCTGCGCAGGCGAGCCCTGCAGGCGGATGCGCAGATGCGCGCGGGCGAGTGGCGCACCATCGGCAACGACGCGAGCATCCCCTTCCACCCGATGCTGCGCGGAACCACCCTCGGACTCCTCGGAGTCGGCGAGATCGGCACCGAGGTGGGTCGCCTCGCGCAGGCCCTCGGCATGCGCCTCATCGCGCTCCGGCAGCGGCCGGATGCTCCCCACCCCGACGGGCTCGACCTCGCGGAGGTCCTCGGGCCAGACCGGCTGCTCGACTTCGTGGCGGCGTCCGACGTGCTCGTCGTCTCCATCCCCCTCTCGGAGCGCACGCGCGGCACGATCGGCGCGGCCGAGCTCGCCGCTGCGAAGCCCGAGCTGGTGCTCATCAACGTCGCGCGCGGCGGGGTCGTCGACGAAGACGCCCTCTTCGACGCGCTCGCCGAGGGACGCATCGCCGGCGCCGGCATCGACGTGTGGTGGGGAGCGCCGGACGCGGACGGCCACGCTCCCGCGTCGGTCGAGCGCTTCTCAGCCCTCGCCAACACGGTGCTCACGCCCCACTACTCGGGCCACGCCCGCCAGGTCTTCGAGCTGCGGGCCGCCGACATCGCCCGCAACATCGACCTGCGCGCGGCCGGCCGGCCCCTTGAGCGCGTCATCCGGTAGCTTCCCTCCCGGCCTGCCCCTGACCCTGCCCCTGACCCTGTCCCTCCCCTGCCGCAGACTCGGGGCGGGCGCGTCCGCTCGGTCGCCCAGACCTGCGGATTGAGCATCCACGCGCAACGCGGCACGTGCGCAACCCCCAGATCTGCACGCCGCGCCCCCGCATCCCCACAAACCTGGGACATCAGCACCCACACCCAGCCCAACACGTGCGCAACCCCAAGGTCTGCACAGCACGCCCCGCGCTTCCCCACAAACCCGGGACATCAGCACCCACACCCAGCCCAACACGTGCGCAACCCCCAGATCTGCACAGCAC
>NZ_LR733186.1:0-810547 GCF_902506465.1 Pseudoclavibacter sp. 8L
GAGGGGGCGGGGGCGGAGGCGATGCAGCTGCCCCGGGCGGTCCGCCTTCGTTCACGCCCAGTGTGAGGGCGCTCGAATCGCCGATGAGCTCGCTCCTCACCCCGGTGCTGTGTCGACCCTGCGGCGGCGGTGGGGGAGGCGCACGCCTGACTGCGCCGGCCCCGCCGAGGAGCTTCACGGTCAGCGACGTGCTCACGCTGGCACCGGCATCGGTGTCGCTCATGGCGGAGCCGTCCACGTGGAGCATCGTCGGGTCCCACACGAACTTCTTCACGACGGCGACCAAGCACACCGCTTCAGGCACCGTCCTCGGGTACCCCGTCACCGCGACGTTCACGCCCGTGTCCTACCGGTGGGACTCCGGCGACGGCACCACGCGGGAGACGACCACGCCCGGAGCCAGCTGGGCGGCACTCGGCCAAGAGGACTTCACCGCAACGGCGACCAGTCACGTCTATCGGGAGAAGGCCACCGTGCAAGCTTCCGTCACCGTCGTCTACACGGCGAGCGTGACCCTCGCGAACGGCACGAGCATCCCCGTCACGGGCACCCTCGACCGAGCCTCCGCGGCTGTGGCGATCGAGCTCTTCACCGCCGACACCGTCATCACCGTCGGCGACTGCAGCGAGCACCCGCAACAGCCCCGCTGCTGACCTGCCCCTGACAACGACCGTCGCGAGCGAAGCCGAGCCAGCGCGAACTCGAGCGCGAACTCGAACCCAGCTCGAGGCGGGCTATTCCTGCCCGTCCTGATCGAAGACGACGGAACCGTCGGGCAGCACCGCCCAGCCCGGGTTGTGCGCCACCTCCCAGACGACACCGTTCGGGTCCTCGACGAGTCCATGGAAGACCCCGCCGAACTCACCCTCCTGCGGCACCTTCAACATCACCCCGCCACCGGAAGCCATGGCCGACACCACCGCGACGACCTCCTCCCGGCTGCCCACATTGTGCGCCAAAGTCACACCGGACACCGTCGACCGCTGCTCTCCCGTGCCCAGGTCACGGTCGAACTTCTCCGCATCGAAGAAACCCAGCACCTGACCGGCCCCGATCTGGAAGAACAGCACCTCGTCCACCACATCCAGCAACGGCTCCCACCCCAGCGCCTCCGAGTAGAAGCGCCGCGCCTCGTCAAGATCACGAGTCGCGAACGTCACGAAGTTCACCTGCTGCTTCACTGGCGACCCACAAACGCCGACAGGTTCTCCAGCGACGACGACATGCCATCGACGTGTTCCCCCTGAGCGATGCCGCTCGGCACGTCGTAGGCCGAGACCGTCACCAAGGTCCCGCCTGGGAACTCCGCCAGCTCCCACACCATCGTCATCGTCCCAGCGAACGTGGGGTCTTCCGACTCGAACACGACCTGCTGCGAGACCCGCTCGTCGGGGACGAGCTCCACGAGCACGGAGGCCGACACATCCCGAGACGCGGACGTCTTCCCGCCACCCGCCGGGGCCTCTGAGTAGGTGAGCTCGAGCACGCTGCGCCCGCCCACCCAGGGCTCGAAGCTGAGGTATTTCCCCGACATGCCCTGCGGCGGCAACCAGGATTCAAGCGCCCGCTGGTCCAGCAGAGCCCCATAGACGCTGGATGCGCTCGCCGGCAGCACCCGGGAGACCCGGTCGACGCGTGGTTCGAAATCGCTTGTCATGACCGGAAGGTAACAACCCGAGGTGGGGATGCGCCGACCGGCCTCCAGAAGAAAATCCGAAGAAGATTCCGACGTGTGTCGATTCCGCCGGCCCTCGTTCGACGCAATAGTAGAAGGGTGCTGACCGGCACCCTGAAACCGGCCCCGAGTGGGTCGCAGACAAGGAGAACCATCATGAAGTTCATGCTCATCATGCGCGCCACCGACGAAGCCAAGGCCTCCTACGAGAACACCGACTTCACCGAGATCATCAATGCCATGGGCAAGTACAACGAGTCGATGATGGAAGCCGGTGTCCTGCTCGCAGGCGAAGGGCTCGCCGACGACCTCAGCACGGCCTTCGTGGTCGACTTCACGGGCGAGCAGCCCGTCGTCACCGACGGCCCCTACGGCGAGACGCATGAGCTCTTCAACGGCTTCTGGATCATCGAGACCGCCACCCGCGACGAAGCCATCCAGTGGGCGTCCCGCGCCCCGCTCCAAGGCCCAGGGTCGAAGCTCGAAGTTCGCCGCGTCACCGACATGAGCGACTTCGAAGGCCATGAGGACAACGAGTACCTCCGCAAGGAAGAGGGCTGGCGTGAGGAGCAGGCGGGCGCCTGAAGCCGGACACGTCTCGAATCCTCATCTCGCCAACGGTCATGACCGCCTCCGAACACGGCCACGAAGCTGAGACGCGCGGCGGCTCCACCGGGAGTGCGAATGCCGACGCCAGCGAAGCTCCACGTGCCAGCGTGGCGGCTATCGACGCCGTCTGGCGCATCGAGAGCGCGAGAATCGTGGCCACCTTGACGAGGATGGTCGGCGACGTCTCCCTTGCAGAGGACCTCGCGCAGGAAGCGGTCGCCGATGCTCTGACGCAGTGGCCAGAGTCGGGCGTCCCGGTCAACCCGGGGGCCTGGCTCACGGCCGTCGCCAAGCGCAAGGCCATCGACGGATGGCGGCGGCGCGAGCGACTCGACGAGCGCTACAGCGCCATCGCGCGAGACCTCAGCGAAGCGGATGCATCTGCGAGCGACGAGTGGGAGCCGATCAGCGACGACGTCCTCCGGCTCATGTTCGTCGCCTGCCATCCGGCACTCTCCCGCGAAGCCCAGGTGGCCCTCACCCTGCGCATCGTCGGCGGCCTGACGAGTGGCGAGATCGCGCGCCTCTTCCTGCTGCCGGTCGCGACCGTACAGCAGCGCATCGTGCGCGCCAAGAAGAGCCTCGCCGCCGCCAAGGTGCCGTTCGAGACGCCCGACCCCAGCGAATGGACCGCCCGTCTCAAGGGAGTCCTCGCCGTGATCTACCTCATCTTCACGGAGGGGTACGCGGCGACTTCCGGCGACCGCTGGCTGAGATCCGACCTTGCGGCCGAGGCGCTGCGCCTCGGCCGCGCCCTCAGCAGCATGCTGCCGCGCGAGCCCGAGGTGCTGGGGCTCGTCGCGCTCATGGAACTGCAGTCCTCGCGCTTCGCGGCGCGCGAAGCGGCGGATGGCACGCCGATCCTCCTCGCAGACCAGGACCGTCGCCGCTGGGACCGATCTGCGATCCTCCGCGGCCGCACCCTCCTATCGCGAGCGGATGCGCTGGGCAAGGGGCGAGGCACCTACTGTCTGCAGGCCGCCATCGCCGAACGTCATGCGGTCGCACCGTCCGTTGCTGACACCGACTGGCAGCAGATCGTCCTCCTCTACGAGGTCCTCGGCCGCATCGCGCCGAGCCCCATCGTCGAGCTCAACCGTGCGGTGGCCGTGTCGATGGCGACGGGACCTGCCAGCGCACTGGCGATCGTCGACCGGCTGGGAGCATCCGGCGCTCTCGCCAGTGGTCCGCTGCTCGCGAGCATCCGAGGGGAGCTGCTGGTGCAGCTCGGGAGGGTCGAGGAGGCTCGCTCGGAGCTGCTGGTCGCCGTCCGGCTGAGCGATAACGAGCAGCAGCGCGGGGTGCTGCAAGGGAAGCTCGACGCGCTCGGAGCCTGAAACCAGGCCACGTCGAACGCGCGTCACGCAGAAACGACCAACTTGCGTGACAGAGGGGCTGCCTGAGCCGAGCTCTGGCCGGATGCATCGGTTCTGTCACGCAAGTTGGTCAGCGGGTGGAGAGGGCGGTCGGGTTGAAGAGGGACCCAGGCCGGAGGTGTCGGCTGGGGCGGTGAACGCTAGGCGCGCTCGAGCACCAGGAGGAACTCGACATCGCCTGTGGGCTCGACGGAGACGAACCCGAGGTTCGGTGCCTCGACGCCGTAGTCGGCGAAGGTCACGGGAATGCTGCCGGCGACCTGCACGGTCTCGCCGTCGAGGCCGGCCGTGATGTCGATGCTCACCTGCTGGCTGACGCCGTTGAGCGTGAGCGTGCCCGTTGCCGGGATGGTCTCCTGCGTGCCTTCTGCGAGGCCATCGAGTGCTGCGACGGGCTCGTCGAGCGTGAAGGTCGCTTCCGGGTTCGTGGCGGTGTCGAGGGCTTCGCTGCGGAAGTACTCGTCGCGGCGCTGCTCGTCGGTGGCGATGGACGCCACGTCGACCGTGATGTCGGCTGCCGTGAGCTCGGTGTCGGTGGTCGTGAGCGTTCCGGAGACGGTCTCGGTGCGTCCGGTGACGGTCACGTCCGTGCCGTTGAGGACCTCGTCGACGCGGTAGCCCGCGTATGAGCCAGCGGCGACGGTCCAGGAGCCGGCGAGCGATCCGACATCGGCGCTGCTCGTGGTCGTGGATTCGATCTCGAGGGCGGGGGCCTCAGCTGCGGGCGCCGCGATGACATCGCGGTAGATCATGGGGCCGAACACTGCGGCCGCGATGCCGATCACCACGACGACAGCCGCGATGACGATGCCGATGGTGGCTTTCTTCGATGGCTTCTTCATAGTTGTAGCTTGAAGCACTTTTCTATGGACAAGCTATGGGTTTGACGTCTCCTTCGTCTGTGCGGGGATGCGCACCTTATCCGTGACGTGTCCACGACGTGGCAGTGACCGACGCACGGCTCCAGCACAACCGCCCCGTCATAGGGTTCGAGTGCACCGCTGTGCGCGCAGCCGTGATTGTCGAAGGGACCCCGGTGAACGACGCCAACGAGACCAGCAAGACTTCCGCCCTCGCATCCCGGCCTTGGCTGGCCGCCTACGCGGAAGACGTGCCCCATGACATCCCGGAGGTGCGGGAATCGCTCGTTGACCTTCTCGACAACGCGGTCAAGCGGTTCGGGTCTCGCCCCGCGCTCGAGTTCTTCGGCGCGGAGACCAGCTACGGCGAGCTCGGCGAGCAGGTGGCTCGGGCTGCCGAGGGGCTCCGCAAGCTCGGAGTCGGGGCAGGCGACCGGGTTGCACTCGTGCTCCCCAACTGCCCGCAGCATGTCGTCGCCTTTTACGCGGCGCTCCGCCTGGGGGCCATCGTCATCGAGCACAACCCGCTGTACACGGCCCGGGAGCTGCGGCACCAGTTCGAAGACCACGGCGCGAAGCTCGCGATCGTCTGGGACAAGGTCGCGGACCTCATCTCCGAGCTGCCGAGCGATGTGGTCCCGGAGACGATCGTCGCCGTCGACATGTCCTCGGCGCTCCCGTTCGGGAAGCGAGTCGCTCTGCGTCTGCCGATCGCCAAGGCGCGCGAGTCTCGCGAGGCCATGACGGCGACACCCTCGGACCGCAGCGTGCTCAAGTGGGAGCGCATCGCGAACGCCAAGCGCATCTCGAAGCGAGTGCCGCATCCCGGCATCGACGACGTCGCCCTGCTGCAGTACACGAGCGGAACGACCGGCAACCCCAAGGGGGCCATCCTCACGCACCGCAACCTGCGGGCGAACGCGGCGCAGGGACGCGCCTGGGTGCCGGGCCTCACCGAGGGGCGCGAGACCTTCTACGGCGTCCTGCCGCTCTTCCACGCGTACGGCATGACACTGTGTCTGACTTTTGCCATGAGCCTCGGCGCCAAGCTCGTCCTCTTCCCGAAGTTCGACGTCGATCTCGTGGTCGCCGCGGCGAAGGCGTCGCCGCCGACGTTCCTGCCCGCGGTTCCGCCCATCTACGACGCGCTCTCGCGGGCGGCCTCCCGCAAGGGAGTCAGCTTCACGAGCATCCGCTTTGCGATCTCCGGGGCCATGAGCCTGCCCGTGAAGACCGTCGAACGGTGGGAAGAGGTCACCGGCGGACTCCTCGTCGAGGGGTACGGCATGACCGAGACCTCACCGGTCGCGCTCGGCAACCCGGTCGGCCCGAGCCGCCGCCCCGGCACGGTTGGCGTGCCGTTCCCGAGCACGCACATCCGTGTCGTCGACCCCGAGGACCCGACCGTGGAGCGTGCCTTCGGCGAACCGGGCGAGCTGCTCATCCGCGGCCCCCAGGTCTTCCAGGGCTACTGGAAGCGCCCAGACGAGACGCGGGAGGTGCTGCTCGCCGGCGGATGGCTTCGCACGGGCGACATCGTCACCGTCTCGGACGACGGGTTCGTGACGGTCGTCGACCGCATGAAGGAGCTCATCATCACGGGAGGCTTCAACGTGAGCCCCTCCGAGGTCGAGGAGGCGCTCACGGCGCATCCCGACGTGGACGGGGCGGCAGTGGTCGGCCTGCCCCGCAGTTCCGGCGGTGAGGATGTGACAGCGGCGGTTGTCCTCCGGGAGGGCGCCGCGTTCGATGCAGACGCCCTTCGTGACTTCTGCCGCTCCCGCCTCGCTTCCTACAAGGTGCCGAAGCGGGTCGTGCAGGTCGACGAGCTGCCGAAGTCGCTTATCGGCAAGGTGCTCCGTCGACAGGTGCGGGACGGGCTCGTCGCGAAGCGCAGCGAGTAGCGCGGGGAGGCTAGCGAACGAGGCTAGCGAACGAGGCGCGCATCGAGCCAATCGAGGAGCACCTCGTTGACTGCGGTGCGAGCGAGCGGCTCGCAGTGGGAGTCGGCCCCGTTGACGGCTGTGAAGCGAACGAGCTCGGCCTCGGGCACAAGCGACGCGAGTTCCTCGGCTTGGCCTGGCCAGAACTGCTCGTTCTCCGGTGCCGTGATGAGCAGCGGAGTCGTGATCGAGCTGGCGATTTCAGCGGTGAGGCGATACTTCTCGACCTCGCGGTAGACGGCGAAGTAGCCGGTGCTGGCGTACGGCTTCGCGCGGAAGCTCCACACGGCGCGCTCCGCCGCACTGTGGCCGAGCCCCAGCTTCATGTACTGGTCGAAGTGCTTCGAGTCGCCCTTCGCAAGTTCGCGGCGCAGGGGAGAGGGCAGGTGCGAGAGCCACGAGGTCGATACGTCCGTCACACCGGGGTCGACCATGGCCGCGGCCACGCGGTGCTCGAACGCGAGCGCTCGTGGCACCCAGTAGCCGGCCTGGCTGACGCCATAGACCGCCAGTCGTGAGGCATCCACGCCCGCGAGGCCGAGGGCCGCATCGATGACCGGCGTCAGCACAGCCTCGAAATCGGGCCTGAAGTGCGACCCCGCGATGAGCTGGCTCTGCTGGCCGGGGCCGTCGAAGTAGAGCACGGCGTAGCCCCGGGCGGCGGCGGAGGCTCCGATCGTGGCATAGAGGTCGGTGAGTGTTCCGTCGCTGCCGTTCACGAGCACCAGAAGCGGAGACGGCCCGTCTTCGGCACCGAACTCGGGACGCTGCAGGTAGCCCGGGAGCCTGCCCCTGCCGAAGGGGATCGAGAGTCGTTCCAACGGCACGCGCCTGAGCTCCGCGAAGCGATCCCAGGCAGCACGGTGCAGTGCGAAGGCGTTCGCGTAGCCGTCATCGTCGCCGATCGCGGCGATCGCGTTCAGGGCATGGCCGTAGTAGGCGGATGCGCGAAGCCATTGGGCGGCGGCCGTCACGGTTCGCCCATTGCCCGTCGAGACCTCGGCAAGCTGCCGCGTGACCTGGGCTCGCGCGAACCACGCCCTGATCCACGACTCGCGCTTCCCGTCCTCGATGGCGGCGAGCGTCGCGAAGATCTCGCCCAGATCGCCGGCACCCGCACCGACAGATCCGAGGACGATCTTGGCTTCGAAGTTCTGGTCTGCGTCGTGGAACAGCGGCCGCGACAGTGCTGGATGGTGCGACATAGCCTCATCATCCTCCTGCCCTGACGGGCCCGGTCCGATCCGCAGGCATTTGGAAGGAAGGTCGGGTCGTTAGGATGCCAGCACGGTTCTCCGGCCAGAGGCGAGCCTAGGGAAGGTGCATCCATGTCGTTCCAGTCGTACCTCGACAACATCGAGGAGAAGACGGGCCTCACGCCGCGTCAGTTCATCGCGATCGCGAAGGAGAAGGGCCTCGACGGCGAGGCCACGAAGGCTGGCGAGATCCTCGCCTGGCTCAAGGAGGACTACGACCTCGGGCGAGGCCACGGGATGGCGCTGGTGCACGTCATCAAGAAGGGCCCGAAGATCAGCGACAAGCACGTCGGGAAGACGGGCCCGCACGGCGACGAGTCCGACACCCTGTGGCTGGATGGCAAGGCGACCAAGCCCTCGGCGGCGGGCGAATGAGCGAGGCAGCGTCCGGCGACGCGACGCAGGGCGCCCAGGCCCAGACCGAGCTCTGCCCTTGCGGAAGCGGGGCCACGTATGCCGCGTGCTGCGGCGTCTTCCATGCGGGCGCGCCGGCGCCAACAGCTGAGGCACTCATGCGATCCCGTTACTCAGCGTTCGCGCGGCGGCTGCCGGACTATCTCAACGCGACCTGGGACTCGGAGACCCGCCCAGCGGACCTCGAGCTCGAGGACGGCACGGTGTGGCGGCGTCTGCAGATCGTCGACACGTTCGACGGGGCCGAAGGCGACTCGACGGGAGTTGTCGAGTTCCGGGCGTCCTACCGTGACGCGGACGGTGCCGGCCTGCTCCACGAACGCGCCCGCTTCACGCGCAACAACGGGCGCTGGGTCTACGTCGACGGCAGGGTCATCCGCGACTGAGGCGGGCACGCCGGAGGGACGTGCCCGCGCGATGTCCAACAGTCAGCGACGCCAGAAAGACGGAGAGGCCTTCATCCCTGCGGGGATGAAGGCCTCTCGCTGTGTCGGCGAAGACGGTCGCCGGTGGCGTCAGCCGGTGTTCTGGAGACCGGCCGCGACGCCGTTCACGGAGAGCAGCAGGAGTCGCTGGAGCTCGGCGGCCTCATCCCCGTCGGGCTTCCTGGCGTCGTCACGCAGCCTGCGGAGCGCGCGCAGCTGCAGGAGCGACAGCGCGTCCACGTAGGGGCTGCGCATCTTCACGGCGCGCTGCAGCACGGGCTTGCGCTCGAGCAGCTCGGCGCCACCTGTGATCCGGGTGACCCAGCTCGCCGTGAGGTCGAGCTCGCTCGTCACCAGCTCGGCGAGCTCCGGGCGGTCGCCGAGCTCCAGGTAGCGGCGGGCGATGCGTCCGTCTGTCTTCGCGAGACTCATCGCGACGTTGTCGATCATCGACCTGAAGAGCGGCCATTCGGCGTAGGCGGCCTGCAGCTGGTCGAGGTCGCCGACCGCGTCGAGCGCCGTGCCGAGGCCGAACCAGCCGGTGAGGTTGATGCGCGCCTGCGTCCACGCGAACACCCACGGGATGGCGCGCAGATCCTCGAGGGACTCCACGGAGAGGCCGCGGCGAGCGGGGCGCGACCCGAGGGCGAGCATCCCGACCTCCTCCATGGGGGTCACACGGGCGAACCAGGGTGCGAAACCGGGGGCCTTCACGAGCGCGAAGAAACGCTCGCGTGAAGCGGAGTCCATGGTCGCGGCGACCCCTGCGTACTTCTGGGCGGCGTCCGCGTTGCGGGTCTCCGTCGACGGGGCAGAGGCGAGGAGCGTCGCCGAGATCACCTGGTCGATGTGCCTGGCCGCGATGTCCGGGTCGCCATACCTGGCGAAGATGACCTCACCCTGCTCGGTCAGCTTGAAGCGACCGTCGACGGAGTGCGGCGGCTGGGCCAGGATCGCGACGTTCGCGGGGCCACCGCCGCGGCCGAGCGCACCGCCGCGACCGTGGAAGAGGGTGAGCTCGATGCCGTTCTCACGGGCCCAGGCGGCGATCTGGCTCTGCGCCTCGTACAGGGCGAGCGTTGCAGCCACTGGCCCGACGTCCTTCGAGGAGTCGGAATAGCCGAGCATTACCTCGAGCCTGCGCCCGTTGCCGGCGAGCAGCTCGACGACCTCGGGCTGCTCGAGCATCTCGGCGAGGATGCGAGGAGCCGCCTGCAGGTCGGCGAACGTCTCGAAGAGGGGGATCACGTTGAGCGCGGGCGGCGTCGCCCCGGGGCCTGTCGCCGCGACGGCGAGCTTGTAGACGTTGGCGATGTCCTCGGACGACTGCGTGAAGGACACGATGTAGCGGCCCGCCGCGCGCGGACCGTGGCGCTCCTGGATGAACGCGATCGAGCGGAACACGTCGAGCACCTCGGCGGCCAGCTCGCTGGGCTCTGCGCCCGCCTGCTGCTCGGCGAGCTCGGCGAGCACCTTGCGGTGCACCTGCGAGTGCTGGCGCACCTCGAGCTCGGTGAGGTGGAAGCCGAACGTCTCGACCTGCCAGATGAGGTGCTGCAGCTCGCCGTAGGCGTGCCGGCCAGCGCCAGCGGCGACAAGAGATGCCTGCAAGATGCGCAGCTCCCGCAGCAGCTCGTCCGGCACCTTGTAGGCGAGGTCCGCGTTGCGTCTCCGGGTCGCCTCGATGCGGCGGGCGATGAGCAGCAGGATGCGGCGGTGCGGCTCCCCGGGGGAGCGCTGGGCGATCTCGGCTGCTGCACTCTCGTCGCCGCTGCCGAGTCGCGCGAGGAGGGTCGCTGCGGCCGGGTCGAGGGGGGTGGTGTCGGCGCCGAGCGTGAGCGTGCGCCCGATTCGAGCCGAGGCGCGTTCGAGGCCGAGGAGGACGTGCTCGGACGCGATGACTGCTGCCTGACGGCTGACCTTCGCGGTCACGAACGGGTTGCCATCTCGGTCGCCGCCGATCCAGGAGCCGACGCGCACGAAGGGCTCAGCGATGGGCTTCGACGTTCCAGAGAGCGCGCCCTGCAGGGCCTCGTCGACTCGGCGGTAGACGCGGGGGACCGTCGTGAAGAGGGTCTCGTCGAAGACGGCCATGACGGTGCGCACCTCGTCGACGGGCGTCGGCTTGTCGCTGCGCAGCGGAGAGGTGCGCCACAGCAGGTCGATCTCCTCGAGCAGGCGACGGGTCAGCTCCTGAGCGGCGGGGCTGCCCTCGGATGCGCCACCCGAGAGCCGCTGTTCGTCGCGTTCCTCGAGCAGGTCGCTGATGCGACGGATCGCCGAGGAGACAGCGCGACGGCGGGCCTCGGTCGGGTGCGCCGTGAAGACGGGGTGGAAGCGCAGGGCGCGGACCCGCACCGACGCGGCGTCCGCGCCGATCTCGTCGCTCAGGCGCGCGAACGCCTGCGAGATCGTGTCCTCCTGCTGCTTCGAGGGTGAGGTGCCGCGGGCGCGGAGCACGCGCACGCGGTGGTGCTCCTCGGCGAGGTTCACGAGGTGGAAGTAGCAGGTGAACGCGCGCGCAACCTCGTCCGCCCGTGCCGGTGAGAGTGCATCCACGAGCTCCTCGGCGGAGGCGAACGAGTCGTTCGCGGCCGCGCCGTCGTGCTCGTAGGCCGAGATCGTGAGGCGCCGCAGCCGCTCGACGTCGTCGAGGAGCTCTGGGCCTCCCGTCTCTGTCAGAACCTGGCCGAGCAGGGTGCCGAGGAGGTGCACGTCAGAGCGCAGCTCATCTGGCAGTTCAGCGCCAGCCTCAGTGCGGCTGGCGGGGGAGTTCGTTGGGGCTTCGAGCATGAGTCCAGGCTACCGATGCCGTGTATCGACAATGTGACACGGCATCCATCATGACCGGGAATGACATCCCCCGAGTGAGGCGAAGGGGAGTGCGGACCGCCGCGGTCACGCCTCTTCTGCAGGGGCCTCCAGGTAGTCCTCGAAGACGGGCGTCTCGAGGCCGTCCTTGGCCGCCAGCATCAGGTCGAGATAGTAGTTCCAGCCTGCCCGGATATCCGAGATCATCGCCACGGGCACCTCGAAGTGCTCGAAGACGAGCCGAGTGGCCTCGCCCCGCACCCCGGACTCCGCCAATGAGACACGCAGATGCCACGATCCGGCTGCATCCTCGGTCGTGAGTTCCAACAGGCTCGGGGGCTCGCAGCGCCAGATCGTCGCCGCGCTTGCTGGGGCGCCCTCCTCTGCCACGAGCTGCAGCCCGATCCGACCGCGCTCTTTGTCAGTGAAGTGCCACGGGCCGATCCACTGGGCCGTCTTCTCGCTCGCCGTGAACCACAGCCACAGCTCCTCCCGAGCGGTGTCCACGCTCCGCTCGAGGCGAATGGTCTCGGTGTCGACTGCTTCGGAACGATCTTCGGACATGCGGGTATCTCAGCACACCGGGTCGAGAACCAGGTCGAATTCGGCGAAACCGTGCCGGATCCCGTTGACCTGCAGCTCGATGGCGTGCACGCCGGCGTAGTAGCGACGAGTGGTGATGGGCCTGACGGCGTGCCGCTTACCGATGCTCAGCGTGGCGCCGGGTGCGAGTTTCGTCGTCGAGATCTTGAACGTCTTCGGGGTGCGGCTGCCGTCCGCCTTCACATGGTGCACGACATAGTCGACGACAAGATCCGCGGCGACCTGCCCACGATTCGTGATGCTGGCGGTGATGAGCAGTTCCTCGCCGAGCACCAGGCTCGCTCGATCAAGCGTGGGCCCGTCCACGACGACCTCCGCCGAGCCGAAGCCGAGCAGGGCCAAGGCGTCGGAGTCACCGCGTTTCACGAGCGTCCTGAGGGCGTGGCGGACGAGCTTCGGCGTGCGCTCGTCACCGTCGGCGAGCCACGCGGCGGCCGTCTCGCGGACCAGGTCCGCGTCGTGCCTGCTGATGTCGTTCAGGTGGTTGGCGACCGAACGGCGAACGTACTCGCTGTCGTCGCGGTAGAGCGCATCCAGAATCGGGATGCAGAGACGCGCATCGCGGGTGATCTCGGCCACACGGGTGCCCCACGGCAGGTACGGCCGCGTCCCCTCAGACGCGAGCCGACGCACGTGCTCGTTGTCGCTCCTTGTCCACTCGAGCATGATCTCGAGTGCCCGCTCGAGCCTCGCCCGCAGCATGGGCCGCACCGCCCACTCGCAGGTCAGCCGAGGGGTGAGTTCCGCGAGGAGCCGCATTCCGTCGTCGAACGCCGGAGCGCCGCCATCGGCGATGGCGGCGGCTGACACCGCGTTCGAGATGGGCCACACCATCCACCCCTCGAGGGACGACGACACCAGCGCGCGGCGAATGATCGAGGCGAACTCGGGGTAGTCGACCGGGAGGTCTTCCAGGATGGCGGCTGCCAGATGGGAACTCCGCGCGCCGAGGGCGAGCCCGTCGAGGCCCTCAGCGGTCGCACGCGTCGCGGAGAGCTGATGGTTTTCGGCCGCCGATTGCAGCAGCTTGACCATCGCGGAAGCCTGCTGGAGTCCCAGGAGCTCATCAGCGAAGGGCATGCTGCGTCTCCTCCTCGAAAGACGTGCCTCGCGCGTCGTCATCCATCTCAGAGATGCCGCCCGTCTGGGAGCCACCGAAGGCTGAGTCCATGAGCTTGCCGACGCGCTCGGCGCTCTCCGGCGTCGTCAGGCCGAGCAGAATGATCCGCCAATGCACCCCGATGCGCTCCAGGAGGTCCTGCCGGTCGGTCAGCGCCCCAGAGAGCAGCTGCGTTCCCGTGAAGGACGAGACGAAGAGCGAGCTGACGTCGTCGGCGCTGAAGTCGCCGCGGATGCTGCCCTCTCGCTGGCAGATCCGAATGACGGGGCGGATGCGCGCAAGCCAGTCCAGATAGGAGCCGTGCGAGAGGAAACTGGAGCCGATCTCCGACGTCACGATGACGCCTGCGAGGACCACGACATCGCTCTGCAGGAGCTTCGCGAAGGCGACGGACACCCTCAGGAGTGCATCGATGCCGCTTGACGCTGATCTTGTCGCCTCGGCCACCGCGTCCGAGGCCCGCGCCGCGTACTCGCCGAGGACTGCCTCGGCGACGGCCTCGCGCGTCGCGAAGTGGTGGTAGAAGGCCCCGTTCGTGACTCCCGAGTTCGCCCGGATGCGCGACAAGGTCGAGCTGGCGAAGCCGTACTCCACGAAGGTCGTGGCAGCGGCGAGCACCAAGCGGCTCCGGGTCTGGATGCTGCGCTGCTGCTGGGGTCCGCCGGCCGATCGGGCGAGGGCATTCATAGCCAGTGAGTGTAGTGACGATCGGGGCAGCACCGCACCCGTTCGGGGTAGGTCGGGGATGCCGGATTCCGCCATATGTGAAGACGAATTCGTCGCGAACAGGAGGCGGATGCCCCTTCGGCGTGCTACGTTGCGCGGAGATTTTCAGCGCGGAGCAACACCGCTCGCGAGGTTGGAGAGCCGTGGGAATACTCGTACATCCGGACCAGGAAGTGCACCCCGCCGTCCGGTGGGCGATCGTCGAGGGGCTGCTTCGAGTTGTCGCCGACCACGGTTCGGGTGCACCGTGGCTGCTCGCGCGACCATTGGAGCGGGCCCTCACCGAGGTCCGAACGAGGCACCTCGACCTCATCTTCCTCACTCGCCTCTCCAGCGAGCCGGCGACATCCGTCGTGCTGCGGGCCCAGGGGCGACGATTCCTGGACGAGCTCGACGACCTCCCGGAGCTGCTCGTACCATCCGCGGTCATGATCGCCAAGGACCGGACCGGAGCGCTGCGGGTCCAAGGCGCACGCCCCGGAGAACGAGGGCAGAGCAGACCGGTGTGGCTGGAGGAGGGAATGGCGGCCTTCATCAGTGACGACCCCCGTCTTCTCGAGGAGGTCTTCTCGCCCCGTTCTGGGCACCTTGACCGGGACGCCTGGCAGTTAATCAAGACCATCCCAGCGGGCACGTGGCTGCACACCCAGGCGGGCAGGAGCCCGCGAGTGCGCGCACTCGTCGACGACCCGGCCCCTTCACCTTCCGAGAGCGAGTGCACGGAGGCTGGGGCTGGCGCCACCAGCAGTTGAGCCTCACTCCGCTCAGCAGGCGCGCCCGCTCACCGCCGCGAGACCGGGCTACCTGGCATCCTTGGGGCATGAAGCTCTCGCATCGCGCCCAGACGGTCGAGCCGTTCCACGCCATGGCGTTCGGGCAGCGCGCCGCTGCCCTCGAAGCCGAGGGCAAGCGCGTCGTGAAGCTCTCCTTGGGGGAACCCGACTTCGGGGCGCCACCCCAGGTTCGGGAGGCGATGCGCGAGGCCATGGACGGTCGACCGCTCCCGTACACCGTCGCGCTCGGTCTCCCAGCGCTGCGCGAGGCGATCAGCGAGTTCTACCGCATCCGTCACGGCGTCGAGGTCGACCCGGCCCGCATCCTCGTGACCTCAGGCGCATCGGCAGCCCTCCTCGTCGTCGTGGCCGCCACCACCGACCCCGGTGACGATGTGATCATGGCCGATCCGTCGTACCCCTGCAATCGGCAGCTGGTCGAGAGCTTCGGCGGGCGGGTGGTCGGCGTCCCCACGAGCATTGAATCTCGCTACCAGCTCGACGTGCCCAGCGTCGAAGCGGTCTGGGGTGAGCGGACGGCCTCGATCATGATCGCGACGCCATCGAACCCGACCGGCACCTCCGTGCCATTCGAGGAGCTTGCCACCCTCTGCGCGTTCGTCCGCGAGCGGGGCGCGTGGCGAATCGTCGACGAGATCTATCTGAACCTCTCCGACCCGGGCGAGGGTGGCACCCCGCCGCGGAGCGTCCTGAACGTCGACCCTGAAGCGATCGTCGTCAACAGCTTCTCCAAGTACTTCGGCATGACCGGCTGGCGACTCGGCTGGGCCGTCCTCCCGGAGGCTCTTGTTCCGGCCGTCGAGAAGCTCGCGACGAACTACTTCCTGTCGGCGTCGGCACCGGCACAGCTTGCCGCGCTCGCTGCGTTCACCCCCGAGTCGCTGTCGATCTGCGAAGAGCGCCGGGTCGAGCTCGCCGATCGTCGCGATCTCGTGCTCGAGGGCCTGAAGCGCATCGGACTCCCCGTTCCGGTGCTGCCCGACGGTGCCTTCTACGTGTACTTCGACGTGTCCCGGACCGGTCTGTCCTCGTGGGATTTCTGCGGACGGGCCCTCGAGGAGGCCCAGGTCGCGCTGACGCCTGGCCGCGACTTCGGGGCGCACACGGGCGAGAGCCACGTCAGGCTCTCCTACGCCGCCTCGCGAACGGAGCTCGTCGAGGGGCTGCGCCGCCTCGAGTCGTTCGTCGAAGGGCTGCTGCCGTGAGCGGGTCTGGCCCCGAACGACTTGATCGCGGTCCTGGTCGAGGGGAGGATGGCTGCATGCCAGTCGTGCGCGTCGAGGGTCTCTCCGTGAAGCGTGGGGGCATGCGGGTGCTCTCCGATGTCGATCTCGCGGTGCCTGCCGGATCGGTGCTGTGCCTCACCGGGTCGAACGGCTCCGGGAAGACGACGCTGCTCCGCGCGCTGGCCGGGCTCGTGAGGCCGAGCGAGGGCCGAATCCTCCTCGACGACGGGCCGGTGGATGAACGGAGTCCGCGGTTCCGGCGAAGCCTCGCGGCCTTGCTCGGATCGGTCCCGTTCTCGCTGACCCTGACTGCCAGAGAGCATCTGACGGCGGTCGCAGCGTCGTGGGGGACCAGCACGCTCGAGGGGGAGCGTTCCGCCGATTCGGTGCTGGCGCGCCTCGGCATCGAGCACCTTGCGACGCGGTTCCCGCACGAGCTCTCGTCCGGGCAGTTCCAGATGCTCTCGCTGGCCACGGTGCTGGCGCGCCCGTTCGACGTGCTTGTGCTCGACGAACCCGAGCAGCGTCTCGACGAGGAGCGACGTGAGCTGCTTGCCCGCATCCTGACGGAAGAGCGAGACAGGGGCGCGACGGTCATCGTCGCGACCCACAGCCGAGCGCTCATCGAGGCGCTGGGCGCGGACGAGTTGCGGCTTGCCGGGGAACGCGAACGCGACGGCGACAACCAGGGCAAGGGCGGTGGGCGTGCGGCGGCGTGAGGGTGCGTATCGCGCGTACCTTGCGGGAGCGGTGGTGCTCGTCGCGGTCGCGCCGCTGGCGCGGATGCTGTTCATCGCGCTCCTGGAACCGGCCTCGATCGCCTGGCTCACGTCCCCGGCGTTCGCGGAGCAGCTGCGGGTCTTGTCTGCGGCGGTGGTGCCGCTCGGCCTGCTGGTGGGGACGACTCGTGGTCCGGCACTTCTTGATCCCTTCGCGACGGTCACCCTCGGTTCCAATCACGTGCCGAGGCGCCGCTCGTTGCGGCGGCCGTTCCGGCGGAGTGTGCTCGCTGCCTCGGTGGGGACGGGGATTCTTGTCTGTCTCCTGGGGGCCGCACTGGTCGTGGGCTCCGGGGCTCCTCTGGTGCCAGTGGCGTGCTTCGCGGCGGCCGCAGTCGCACTGGCCTACCTCGGCGTGGTCGCGGCACTCGTGGGGCAGGTCATCGGCAGCCTGCGCGCATGGGTGGCGGCGATCGCTCTCGGTCTTCTCGGGGTGTCGCCCCTTGGGGTCGGGGCCTGGTTCGGGTCGATCTGGACCGGCGTCGTGGGCCGGAGTGGTGGGAACGGTCAAGGGCTTCATTCGGCCCTCGAGGGTTTTCTTGGTCATGACGGCGGCCTGAGTCTCGTTCTCGTCGGTGCGCTGGCGCTCCTCGGGGTCCTGGCGGCTGCGCTTGTATCCGTCCCTCGGCTGCTGGACCGACTGCGGGGTGACGCGCTCCTTCGTCAAGCTCGGCGCCGTGAGGCTGCCGCGTTCGCTGCAGCTGCCGGGGAGCTGTCTGGCGCATCGGCGGCCTACCGCGAGTTGCCCTCGGTGGGGAGGGGGCTTCATGCCGTCGTCGGCGGGCCGCGCGTGCTCTCCATGCTCGTCCGCGATGCAGTCGGTGCGTTGCGGACACCGCAGCGCACCGCGTTCGGGCTCGTCGGGGTTGTGGTCGCGGCCCTCCTCATGGGTCTGGCGGTCAGCCCGTCGGCGGTCACCGCGCTGGCCGCGCTCGGCGGCTCCATTCTGATGTTCCTCGCCCTGGCCCCGTTCACCGAGGGGTTCCGGCATGCGGCAGACGCAGCGGCCGGTGCCGCCGTCTTCGGAACGCCTACGGCAGAGCAGTTCCTGCTGCACGCCGTGTTCCCGTTGATCGTCATCCTCCTTGTCGTCGGTGTCACGCTCCTCGTCTCGAGCGGTGGCGGTGGTGGTGCCGCGCCCCTGCTCGCAAGCCTCGCCATGGTCGCCGTGCGCGCCTACGAAGCGGGCCGCGGGCACCTCCCTCCGCTGCTCCTGACGCCCATGCCGAGCGAGGTCGGCGACGTGTCCGTGCTCGCGAGGCTCGTCTGGCAGCTCGACTCGGTCATCATCGCTGCGCTCCTCGGGCTCGCCACGACGATGCTCTGGACCGTGGGCCTTCCTGTCGTCTCGGTCGTGCTTCTGCTCGCGGGCGCGTTTGTGCTCGCTCTCGCGACGAGATCGCGCCTTCGTCACCTCCGCGGGTAGCGCACCTCGTAGCGCGCTTCTACGAACTGTCCCCGGGCGTGCGCTGAGGTCAGGTGCAGTGCATCCGCTTCAATGCGGCGGGGGAGCACCGGAGCGCCGGAGGCCAGGGTGACCGGCGCGATCGAGAGGCGGATCTCAGTCAGATTGCCCGAGTCGTAGAACTGGCCGGCGAGGTCTCCGCCACCCACGACCCAGACATTGCGGTCGCCGCCGGCGGCAGCGATGGCGCCGATGTGGTCGGCGACGGCACCCCGCACGAGGTGGATGTCGAGTCCCTCAGGGACGGGCAGGTCGCGGCTCGTGAACACGAACGTCGGCCGGTCGGCGTAGGAGGCTCGCCACTTCTCGGGATGCTCGTCGAGACCCTCGTGGTCGTAGACCCACTGGTAGGTGGTCGATCCCATCACGAGCGCCCCGATGCTCGCCAGGAACGAGGCGAAGCTGTCGTCGTCGGGCTGGTCGACGACGAACAGCCAGTCGAGAGCGTCGTTGTCGTCGGCGATGAAGCCGGAGAGGGTTGTGGCGGTGTTGTAGATCACGTTCGTCATGCGAGGAAGGTAACCCCGACCTCCGACATTCGGGAGAAGGCGACACGCGAGCGGTCTCGGGAATGCGGCATCCATCCCAGACGCTGTGCTCAGCATGCGCAAGAAAATCGGCTTCCTCTCGTTCGGGCACTGGCACCCGTCTCCGCAGTCGGGCACGCGAACGGGCGGTGATGCGCTCGTGCAGTCCATCGAACTCGCGGTCGCGGCGGAAGAGCTCGGCATCGACGGCGCCTACTATCGCGTGCATCACTTCGCGCGACAGCTCGCTGCCCCATTCCCGCTCCTGGCAGCCGTCGGGGCTCGGACCAGCCGCATCGAGATCGGCACCGGCGTCATCGACATGCGCTACGAGAACCCGTTGTACATGGCAGAGGAGGCTGCCGCTGCCGACCTCATCAGCGCACACGCCGGCGGCGAGGGGCGGCTCCAGCTCGGTCTGAGCCGAGGATCGCCCGAGCCTGCCCAGGACGGCGCGCACGCGTTCGGCTTCACACCGCCTGAAGGCAAGACCGATGACGAGCTGGCTCGCGCCAAGACGGAGCTGTTCCGAGCGGCGATCACCGGTGCGGGGCTCGTCGCCGGCAACCCGCAGATGACAGGTTCGACGGCGCCGCTCCCCATCCAGCCACAGTCCGCCGGCCTGGACGACCGGATCTGGTGGGGCTCCGGGAGCCGCGCCAGCGCCGTGTGGGTAGCGGAGCAGGGCATGAACCTCATGAGCTCGACGCTGCTCACGGAAGACACGGGCGTGCCCTTCGACGAGCTTCAGGCCGAGCAGATCCAGGGGTACCGCGACGCATGGGCAGCCGCAGGACACCGTCGAGAGCCCCGGGTCTCGGTGAGCCGCAGCGTCATTCCCATCACCACCGACGAGGACGTGACCTACTTCGGCGGGCGAGGTGGCGGGGAGGGCGATCAGGTCGGCGTACTCGATGGGATGCGTTCACGCTTCGGTCGCACCTACCAGAGCGCTCCCGATCGTCTCGCCGAGGAGCTCGCAGCGGATGCTGCCGTCCAGGCGGCGGATACCCTCCTGCTGACCGTGCCGAATCAGCTCGGTGTCGCCTACAACACGCGGATGCTCGCCACCATCGCCGAGCACATCGCTCCGGCGATCGGCTGGTCGCGCGAGGCGTAGTCGACAGTCCGGGTCAGCGCAGGACTCGGTAGCGCAGATGCACGACGCCCGACTCGAAGGTTCGTGAGTCGAGCAGCTCGAGGTTCGTGCGGCGGTCGTTCTGTGAGAAGAACGGCGTGCCGCCTCCGACGAGGACGGGGCAGATGCGCAGCAGGTACTCGTCGATCAGATCGAGATCAGCCACCTGATGCGCCAGCTCTGCTCCACCGATCGCGATCGGTCCTTCTCCCGGTTCAGCCTTCAGGCGCTCGATCTCCTCGGCGAGTCCGTCTCCAGCGATCCGCGTATTGCCTTGCACCTCGGTGATCGTGTTCGAGAACACGATCTTCGGCAGGGCACGCCAGAGCTCGGCGAACTCCGTCTCGAGCTCCCCGTAGTCCCGCGCTTCATCGGTCGGCTCCCAATAGACCATCGTCTCGTAGAGGCGGCGACCCATCAGGTGGAAGTCGGCTGCTCGAACCTCCTCAGTCGCCAAGCGGAACACCTCTTCGCTGGGGTCCCCCCAGTCGAAGCTGCCGTCCGAGTCCTTGATGTAGCCGTCGAGGGTGAGGGCCAGTGAGTAGGTGACCTTGCGCATCAGCGAACCTCCTTGTTCGTGCCTTTGAATCTACCACCGGCTGGGGCGGCAAAGGCGTCCCGGCGTCTCGGAAACTCGCCGTCTGATCTGGGTTTTCACTGGGTTGTGAGCCTCTGGGGCCGCGATTGTCGGTGGTCCGGTCCAAGATGCGGGTATGTCTTCGACCGATGATGTGACGCCGACCGGGCTGGGGTGCGATCCCCGCGATCCGGGGTCGGTCGCTGCGCGTCGTCGGCTGCTCCTGGCGCGGGAGACGGGGCTGATGGCAGCGGCTGCTGTGGTCGCGGCGGCGCAGGTGCGAGTTCGTGCTGAGCTGGCGGAGATTGCGGCAGCCTTGGATGCGGCTGAGGGCTCGGTGGAGCACGGTTTGCATGTGCGGTCATTGGCAGCCGAGGTGGCGCTGGTCGAACAGGTTGGGCAGTCGGTCGCGGAGGGACTGCTGCAGGAGGCGGTGACAGCGGTGCGTGAGTTCCCGGGGCTCGTGGACGCACTGGGTGCGGGCGCGGTGAGCGAGGCGCAGCTGCGGGTGCTGACCGAGGCAGGCCTGTCGGTGTCGCATGTGGATGCGGTGGAGCAGACAGCGCGGCGGGCTGCGTTCGTACGCGAGATGCTCACGGAGTTCGGTGCGCGGGTGCTGCCGCCCCGCGCGTTGCGGGTGGCGGCCGCGAGGGTCGCCGAGTCGTTGACGCAGGAGTCGGTGTGCGAGCGGTTCGCGCGGGCGCGGACGACGCGGTACGTGTCGGTGACCGAGGCGGAGAACGGCATGTGCCTTCTGCGAGCGCGGTTGCCGCTCATCGAGGGCAAGGCGATCGCGGACCGCCTGCGCAAGCAGGCGAAGGCCGTGATCCGGGCGAGGCCTGCACCCACGGGCAGCACGGGCAGCACGGGCAGCGACGGGAGTGCCGGCAACACCCAGAGCGCCGGGAACATTCAGAGCACCGGGGGTACTGGGAACAGCGAGAGCGCCGCGAGCGGGGCCCGCGCTGAGGGGCCGGGCGAGATGCTGGACGAGGCTCCGGATGAGCGGACGGTCGACCAGGTCAAGGCCGACCTGTTCGCAGACGTGCTCCTCACCTCGACGCCCACCTCCAACGTCGCGGCTGCGGGGATCCAGGCGAGCGTGCAGTTCACGTTCCCGATCCTCACGCTCCTCGGCACTGGCGGCGCTCTCGCCTCGGATTCTTCCCGCCTGACTCCGGCGCCCGCGCTGCTCAACGGCATGTCACCCATTCCGCTCGAGGAAGCAAAGCGACTCGCGGCAAACGCTCCCTCATTCCAGCGCATCCTGACCCACCCCATCACGGGAGCGGTCGCGGCCGTCGATACCTACCGCCCCACCGCGGCGATGCGGGCCTTCCTCACCGCGAGAGACATCCACTGCCGCTGGCCCGGCTGCCGGCAACCCGCCGCCCGCTGCGACCTCGACCACACCCACGCCTGGGAACACGGCGGCACAACCAGCATCGACAACCTCTGCGGACTGTGCAGAGGGCACCACGTCATGAAACACGCCACCGCCTGGACGGTGAGACAACTCGGAGGTGGTGTCCTCGAATGGCGCACCCCCAGCGGCAAGAGCTACACCGACCGCCCAGAACACCACGACACTCACGCCAACACCAACGTCGAATTCAGGCCGAGCGACGAGGCGCGCGACGGCCGCGCCGCGACAGGCACGGGGATGCCGTGGCCTGCGTCTCAGCAGAACAGCAACGCCGAGCCGCCAACCCCAGATGAGTCGAAACAGCGGGGGAGCGCAGACGAACCGCCGCCCTTCTAAGCTCGGAGCCAAGCGGCGTCAGGAAGGCTGATCGCTGCCCCGGGCGCGAGGTCTCACCCGAACCCTGCTAGAGAATGCGGCAAGAGCTCTGCCTGCCTGCCTGCCTGCCTGCCAGCCCGCCAGCCTGCCTGCCCGCCCGCGCGTTGGTTTGTCGGCACATCTGTTTGGCAAGCCAGCAGGCAGAAGGGCGGCGAACCAGCGAGCAGCGAACCAGCCAGCGCTAGCGGCGCTTGCGCTTGCCGCCCGATCCGCCCGCCTTGGCACGCTTCGCGGCGAGCTGCGCGCCGCGGCTCGTTCCGGAGGAGGTTCCGATTCGCTTCGCGGTCGCCCGCTTCTTCTGCTGCTCCTTCACGCGGCGCTCGGCCTCCGCTAGCGCCTGCTGCTCTTCCCGCTGCAGCGCGGCCGACTTCGCGCCGGTGCGTCCCCTCGAGCTGCCCGCGGTGCGCCCGCGGACGATGCCCACGAACTCCTCGGTATCGAGACGGTCGTCGGCGACCGCCCAGACCACAGAAACGGGAACCCGAGGGAGGTCGCTGATGACCCGATACGTGACGTCCTTGCGAGCGTGCTGCCTCGCGACCGACTGAGGGACGATCGCGACCCCCGCGCCGCCCGCGACAAGCTCCATCGCATCCGCCGGATCGGTCGTCATGGCCGCCGCGCCCGAATCGAGCCCAAGGCGCTCTGCCGCCTCCGCCCAATCGGGGGTCCACGCAGCCAGCACCAGCTGCCAGTCGTCGAGCTCCTCCAACCGCAACGGCTCATCGATGTCGAGATCCGACTCGACCGCCACCACAGCCACCACGTCTTCGGCGAACAGATCGATCGCGTTCAACCCCTCACGTTCGAAGGGGTGCCGCACGAAGGCGACCTGCGCTCCGTCATCGAGAACGAGCTGCCTGGCCTCGGCCGAATGCAGGGTCGTGAACTCCAGCGGCGTCTCTGCTCTCCGCTCCTCCCACACTCGAGACCACTTCCGTGGGTTGATGCCGGGGGCGAGAGCGACCGTGAGGTGCGTCGGAGTCTCCATGCCCGCAAGGCTACTGGGTACGATGCTCAGATGAGCGAATCAGAAGGCAACTCGGCCGAGAGCCACACCGCGGCCGACCGCGGGTCAGACCAGACCATGAAGCCGGCGACCGCCGCCAAGAAGCTCGGCATCTACCTGCCGGCAACCCCAGAAGCGTTCCAGGAAGCCCCGCTCACCCGTAGCGAGTTCCTCGAGCTGCAGGAGACCCCGCCCGAATGGCTGCAGGAGCTGCGCCGCACGGGTCCCCACCCGCGCGACATCGTCGCCCGCAAGCTCGGCATCACCAACTCCGGCCTCGCCCGCGGCGGTGTCACCGAAGCGCTCACCACCGAAGAGATCCAGGCCCTGCTCGAGAACGCTCCATCGTGGCTCTCCCACGAGCGGGGCGTCCAGGCGAAGGTCCGCGCCGAGAACGCCCGCGTCGCCGAACTGCACGCGAAGCGAAAGAACTGAGCCGACCTTGGCCCAGCTGCTCGCCGTCTGCGCCGTTGCGCAGCTCCGCCGGGACCCCGGTGCCGTCGGCGTCACTGCGATCGACAAGCGAACCCTTGAGGGCGCCGTCAAGGTGGGGCGCTACGGGGTCTACGGCGACGTGCAAGCCGATCGAAAGCACCACGGCGGCCTCGACCAGGCGGTCTACGCCTACTCGCAGATCGACGCCGACCACTGGGCTGAAGAACTCGGCCGTCAGCTTCCACCGGGCTTCTTCGGCGAGAACCTCCGCATCGACGGGCTCGACGTCAACGAACTCCACATCGGTGACACCCTCCGCATCGGAGACCTCACCGCCGCGGGCTCGTCCCGCGTCGTCGAACTCGTCGTGACCGCCCCGCGTGTCCCATGCCAGACCTTCGCCAGGTGGGTCGGGGGAGACGACGAACGTGGCTGGGTGAAGCGATTCAGCTCAGCCGCCCGCGTCGGCGCCTACCTGCGCGTCGCGAGGAACGGCAAGATCGCGGCGGGCGACACCGTCGAAGTCCTCGAGACGGCCGAGGGTGCGCCGACAGTTCGTCAGGTTTTCTCCGGCGCCCACGGCGGCTGAGACGAGCGAAGTCGAAGTCGAAGTCGAAGTCGAACTCGGTGCCGGTGCCGGATCCGGAGCCAAAGTCGGAACCGGAGCCGAGGTCGGAACCGGTCGAGGCCGAACCCAAAGCCAAGGCAAAGTCAGAGCCGTCGCCGTCGCCGAAGCCGAAGTCAAAGCTGAAGTCAAAGCAAGAACAAGAGTAAGACCCGGGTCGGAGCAAGAGCCGGCGCGAGACCGAGCGCCGGATCCCGGACCAAGCGCCGAAAGCACACGGCCTCGTGCACACCTGGCTCCCGCCCGTTTGCTGACGCCGAGCCGTCGGTCTGCTGACGCCGGACGGCTGGTCTGCTGACGCCGGACGGCCGGTCTACTGACGCCGAGCCGTCTGCCGAGGTCGAGCCGCCCGTCTGCTGCCGTCGAGCCTCGAGCCTCGACCCTTTGAAGCCGAGCCGCGCGTCTGCCTCGCCCAGTCACCGGCGGGAGAGTGTTTCGAAGCCCGCTCGCACCCTCCGCCGGTGGGCAATCGCTTGAGCGTTTGCCGCAACCGCAACCGCAACCGCAACCGCAACCGCAACCGCAACCGCAACCGCAACCGCTACTGCTACTGCTACCGCGGGCGCCCGTAGCCCTCGAGCAGCCGCAGCCAGAGCTCGCTGATCGTCGGGAACGACGGAACCGCATGCCACAGCCGTGAGAGGGGCACCTCGCCGACGACCGCGATCGTCGCCGCGTGCAGCAGCTCGCCCACGTCGGGGCCGACCATGGTGAACCCGACGACAACCCCGCGATCTTCGTCCACGACCATCCGGGCCGTTCCCTCGTAGCCCTCCGCGTGCAGCGAAGCCCCCGACACGTTGCCGATGGGCACGTCGATGGCCCGCACCCGAAGGCCCTGCTTCTCGGCGGCACCGCTCGTGAGCCCGACAGCGGCGACCTCTGGGTCCGAGTAGACGAGCTGAGGCACCGCGGCGTGATCAGCCGTGGCCACGTGCGTGCCCCAGGGTCCATCGTCGAGGGTGCGTCCCGCGGCGCGCGCCGCGATCGCGTCACCGGCCGCCCGCGCCTGGTACTTGCCCTGGTGCGTCAGCAGGGCGCGATGGTTGACGTCGCCCGCCGCGTACAACCAGTCGCTGCCGCGGACGAGCATCGTGTCGTCGACATCGATCCAGGCCCCGGACTCGAGCCCGGCCGTCTCGAGACCGACATCGCCCGTGCGCGGGACCCGGCCCGTCGCCACAAGAAGCTCACTGCTCTCGAGGGTGCGGCCGTCGTCGAGCGTCACCGTGACAGGACCGGACGCATCCCGGGCAACACCGGTTGGCGACGCGCCCGTGATGATCGTCGCCCCACGCGAACGCAGGGCCGCCACGACCGCCTCACCAGCGAACTCCTCGAAGCCGCCGAGGACCGTGCTCCGGGCGACCAGCGTCACCCGGGCGCCGAGGTCCGTGTATGCGGTCGCGATCTCGACCGCCACAACGCCGCCGCCGATGATCGTGATCGATTCTGGGATGCGCTCGACCGACGTCGCCTCTCGGCTCGTCCACGGCTCCGCGTCAGCAAGCCCCGGGATGTCCGGCAGCAGCGCCGCCGATCCGGTCGCGACGACGACGGCGACACGCGCCGAGTACGTCGTCTCGCCGACCGTCACCTCACGCTCACCCGTCAGGCGGGCATGCCCACGGACGAGTTCGATGCCGGCGTCCGACAACCAGGCCACCTGACCGTCGTCGCTCCACTCAGACACGTACGAGTCGCGACGGGCCAGGACTGCCGACACGTCGAGGTCACCCGTCGCCGCCTCGCGGCTGCCCGGCACGGCCCGCGCCGCGCGCAGAGCAGCCCCGCTTCGAAGGAGCGCCTTCGAGGGGATGCACGCCCAGTACGAGCACTCACCGCCGACGAGCTCCTTCTCGACGATGAGCGTGCTCAGGCCACCCTGGACAGTGCGGTCAGCCACGTTCTCCCCGACGGGGCCTGCGCCGATGACGATGACGTCGAACGTCGTCGCACTGGTTGGAGGCACGTTCTCCTCGGACGAGGGCTGAGACTCAGTGGCCACGCGCGATCCATTCTTCGAGGTGCGGCGATTCCGCCCCGATCGTCGTCGAATCCCCGTGACCCGTGAAGACCTTCGTTTCCGCCGGCAGCGTCAGCAGGCGCTCCGAGATCGACGCGATGATCGTCCCGAAATCGCTGTAGCTCCGACCCGTGGCCCCGGGCCCGCCGCTGAAGAGCGTGTCTCCGCTGAACAGCGCCCCGAGGGCCGGAGCGTAGAAGCAGACCGACCCGGGCGAATGGCCCGGCGTGTGCAGCACCTGCAGGTCGACCTCATCGATCACGATTCGGTCGTCGTCCGTGAGCTCGATGTCGGGAGCCGAGCCGGGGTAGACCGCATCCCAGAGCATCCGGTCGCCGTCGTGCAGCGCGACGGGCGCGTCCACGAGCGTCGCGAACTCCTGCGCCGCCGCGATGTGATCGTCATGCCCGTGCGTCAGGAGCACCCGGCGCACGCGGCGGTCGCCGACCGCGTCACGCACCGCCTGGGCGTCGTGGGCCGGGTCGATCACGACGACGTCCTCGTCGTCGCCGACCAGGTACACGTTGTTGTCGACGTCCCATGTGCCCCCGTCGAGGGAGAACGTGCCGCTTGTGACGACACGGTCGATGCGCACCTTGCCGTGGCCGCTCACAGCTCCACCACCGAACGCAGAACCGTGCCGTCCTTCATGCGGCCGAACGACGCCTCGATGTCGTCGATGCCGATGCGCTCCGAGACGAAGGCGTCCAAGTCGAGCCTGCCGAGGCGGTACTGCTCGACGAGCATCGGGAAGTCGCGACTCGGGAGGCAGTCCCCGTACCAGGACGACTTCAGAGAGCCGCCGCGGCCGAAGACATCGAGCAGCGGAAGCTCGAGGGTCATCTCAGGCGTCGGCACCCCGACGAGCACAACGCGACCGGCGAGGTCGCGGGCGTAGAACGCCTGCTTGTACGTCTCGGGTCGACCAACGGCCTCGATGACCACATCGGCTCCGAACCCGCCCGTGAGGGCTCTGACGCCTTCGACGACGTCCTCCTCCCGGGAGTCGATGGTGTGCGTCGCCCCGAAGTGGGCGGCACGCTCCAGCTTCGCTGGGTCGATGTCGACGGCGATGATCGTCGTCGCCCCGGCCAAGGCGGCCCCGGCGATCGCCGCCATGCCCACCCCACCGCAGCCGATGACCGCGACCGACTCGCCGCGCTTCACCTCGCCCGTGTTGATGGCGGCACCGATGCCGGCCATGACGCCGCAGCCCAGGAGACCGACGGCAGCCGCATCCGACTCCTCGTCGACCTTCGTGCACTGGCCAGCGGCGACGAGCGTCTTCTCGATGAACGCGCCGATGCCGAGAGCGGGGGAGAGCTCCGTGCCGTCCTCCAGCGTCATCTTCTGCGTCGCGTTGTGGGTGTTGAAGCAGTACTGAGGCTGCCCCTTCGCGCAGGCACGGCACTCGCCGCACACCGCGCGCCAGTTCAGGATGACCCGGTCGCCGACCGCGACCTCCGTCACGCCCTCGCCGACCGCCGACACGCGACCGGTGGCCTCATGGCCGAGCAGGAACGGGAAGTCATCGCTGATCCCACCCTGCTGATAGTGGAGATCGGTGTGGCAGACACCGCTCGTGATGATGTCGACCACGGCTTCGCCTGGCCCCGGATCGGGGACCAGCACCGTCTCGATCGACACCGGTTCGTTCTTGCCACGGACAACTGCACCTTTGACACGGGAGACCATGTGGCAAGGGTAGTCGTAGTCTCTCTGGATGGTCATCCTGATCGATCCGCCCGTCTGGCCCGCGCACGGCACGACGTTCTCGCACCTCGTGTCCGACGACTCCGTCGACGAGCTGCACGCCTTCGCCCGGAAGGCGGGCATCCGCGACCGCGCCTTCGACGTCGACCACTACGACGTCCCGGCCGAGCAGTACGGCGCTCTCGTCGCGCTCGGGGCCGAACCCGTGGGGGGCTCCGAGCTCGTGCGCCGACTCGTCGCGGGAGGCGTGCGCGTGCCCGCGCGCGACAGGCCCAAGCGGGCCCGGCTCACCCTCGTCCGACGCTGGGCCGAGCTCGAGCTGCCCGTGACTGGTGGCAGGCAGCGGGCGACGGATGCACTGCGCGACGACCTCCTGGACGCCTGGTCGGCTCCCTCCCGGCACTACCACGACGTGACGCACCTGCTCTCGGTGCTGGACGCCATCGACATCATGCGCCTCCGCGCCGCCGAGACCCGGGAGCCCCTGGCCGAGCGCGAACTGCTGACCGCCAGGCTCGCCGCCTGGTTCCACGACGCGGTCTACGAGGGCGCCGCAGGCGACGACGAACGCGCCAGCGCCGACCTCGCCGTCGAGCGGCTCACGGCCCTCGGCGTCGACTCCACCCTCGTCGCCGACGTCGAGCGCCTCGTGCTCGCGACCATCGTCCACACGGTGGCGGAGAGCGACGCGGCCGGTCAGATCCTCATGGACGCCGACCTCGCCGTCCTCGCGCGCTCGGAGGACGGCTACGCGCGCTACGTCGCGCTGGTGAGGCGCGATTTCGCGCACGTCACCGACGAGCAGTGGCGAGCCGGCCGCGCGTCCGTGCTCGAGACACTGCTCGCGACGCCCCGCCTCTTCGTGTCACCCGCCGCCCCGGAGGACTGGGAGGAACGGGCGAGACGAAACCTCGAGCACGAGCTCGACGCACTTCGACGCTAGGCGCCCACGTAGCCCGCGAGGTGCTTGCCGGTGAGGGTCGACGGGTCGGCCACGAGCTGCGCGGGTGTCCCCTCGAACACCACCGAGCCGCCATCGTGGCCAGCGCCGGGGCCGATGTCGATGATCCAGTCGGCGTGCGCCATGACCGCCTGGTGATGCTCGATGACGATGACCGACTTGCCCGAGTCCACGAGCCGATCCAGGAGCGAGAGCAGCTGCCGCACATCCGCGAGGTGCAGGCCCGTCGTCGGCTCGTCGAGCACGTACACGCCGCCTTTCTCCGCCATGTGGATCGCCAGCTTGAGCCGCTGGCGCTCGCCACCCGACAGCGTCGTGAGCGGCTGCCCGAGCCCCAGGTAGCCGAGCCCGACGTCGACGAGGCGCCCCAGCACCTTGTTGGCGGGACCGGTGGCGAAGAACTCGTGCGCCTCCGCGATCGACATCGACAGCACCTCGCTGATGTTCTTGCCGTCGAGCGTGTAAGCGAGCACCTCAGCCTGGAAGCGCTTGCCCTCGCATTCCTCGCACACCGTCGACACCGCCGCCATCATGGCGAGGTCCGTGAAGATGACCCCGAGGCCGTTGCACTTCTGGCAGGCACCAGAGGAGTTAGCGCTGAACAGGCCAGGCTTGACGCCGTTGGCCTTCGCGAAGGCCGCCCGGATCGCGTCGAGGACCCCCGTGTAGGTGGCGGGCGTGCTCCGCCTGGAGCCGCGGATGGCGGTCTGGTCGACGACGACCACATTGGCCGACTTCGGGATCGACCCGTGGATGAGGGAGCTCTTGCCCGAGCCCGCGACCCCCGTCACGACCGTCAGCACGCCAAGGGGGATATCGACGTCCACATCCTTGAGGTTGTGACGCGTCGCCCCGCGGATCTCGAGGCTCGTCTTCGAACCGCGCGTCTCCTCCTTGAGCGAGACCCTGTCGTCGAGGTGCTTGCCCGTGAGGGTCCCCGACGCGCGCAGTCCCTCGACCGTGCCCGCGAACTGCAGCTCTCCGCCGCCGGACCCTGCACGGGGCCCAAGATCGACGACGTGGTCGGCGATCGCGATCGTCTCGGGCTTGTGCTCAACGACCAGCACCGTGTTCCCCTTGTCGCGCAAGCGCAGCAGGAGCTCGTTCATGCGCTGGATATCGTGCGGGTGGAGCCCGACCGTCGGCTCGTCGAACACGTAGGTGACGTCCGTGAGGCTCGAGCCCAGGTGCCGCACCATCTTCACGCGCTGTGCCTCGCCACCCGAGAGGCTCCCCGACTCGCGGTCGAGGCTCAGATAGCCGAGCCCGATGTTCACGAGGGAGTCGAGCGTCTCCTGCAGGGTCGCGATGACCGGGGCGACTTGCCGATCCCGCACACCCTTCATGAACGCCGCCAGGTCGCTGATCTGCATCGACGAGCAGTCGGCGATGTTCTTGCCCTGGATTCGGCTCGCGAGGGCCACCTGGTTCAGGCGCGTCCCCCCGCACTCGGGGCAGGCGGTGAACGTGACCGCACGGTCCATGAAGGCGCGGATCGCGGGCTGCACCGCTTCCGGGTCCTTCGACAGGATCGACTTGTGGATGCGGGGGATGAGCCCCTCGTAGCTCAGGTTCATGTTGAGGGCCGGCATGTTGACCTTCGTCGGCTCCTTGTAGAGGAAGTCGTGCAGCTCTGCCTCAGAGAAGTCGGCAACCTTCTTGTCGCCGTCGAGGAACGGCGCGTCCGAGTATCCGCGCACCATCCACCCATCGACCTTGTAGCCGGGAATCGTGATCGCGCCCTCGTTCAGCGACTTCGTTCGATCGACGACCTCATCGATGTCGAGGTCGGTGACGCGTCCGATGCCCTCGCAGCGAGGGCACATGCCCTCGGCGAGGTTGAAGCTGAAGTGGCCGGCCGGTCCCGCCGATGGAGCCCCGAGGCGGGAGAAGATGATGCGGAGCATCGTGTGCGCGTCGGTCGCCGTGCCCACCGTGGAGCGGGCGTTCGCGCCCATGCGCTCCTGGTCGACCACGATGGACGCGCTCAGCCCCTCGAGCACCTCGACGTCCGGCCGCGCGAGGCTGGGCATGAACGACTGCACGAAGGCCGTGTACGTCTCGTTGATGAGGCGCTGGGACTCGGCCGCGATCGTCCCGAACACGAGCGAGCTCTCGCCCGACCCGGAGACGCCAGTGAAGACCGTGAGCTTCCGCTTCGGGATGTCGACGTCGATTCCCTTGAGGTTGTTCTCGCGAGCGCCGCGCACGCGGATGGTTTCATGCATGCGGTGATCGTAGCGACCCGCCGGGGTGCGAGCCACGCTCCGGAGGTCAGGGTGTGCTTCGATGCCCCCATGCCTCCGATCCACTCCCTCGACGATCTCGTCGAACTCGTCACGACCGATCTCGCTCGCGGAGACCTGAGCGCCGCCGCGACCGCCCTGGGGAGCGCGCCGCTCCCGGACGTCGCGGTCCTGCTCGAGCGCCTCCCGGCCCGGGATGCCGGCGTCGCGTTCCGGCTGCTGCCGAAGGACGAGGCCATGACCGTGTTCGAGCGGATGGACGCCCCAGCGCAGCGCGAGGTCGTCACGCAGCTCTCCGATGCCGACGTCGCGCGGGTGTTCGCGGAGCTCGACGCCGACGACCGGGTCGCGCTGATGGACGAGCTCCCGGCGAAGATCGCGAAGCGCCTCGTGCAGGAGCTGCCGGCGGATGAACGCGGCGAGACGGCGATCATCCTCGGCTACCCGGTCGGTTCCGTCGGCAGGCGGATGACGCCCGACTACGTGCACGTGTACGCGCAGGAGCTCGTCGGGGTGGCGCTCGAGCGCATCCAGCAGCGAGGCGCGGACGCCGAGACGATCTACACGATCCCGGTCATCGACGATGGGCGGCGCCTCCTCGGGGTCGTCAGTCTCCGCGAGCTGTTCTTCGCGTCGCCGAACGACGCCGTCGAGGAGCACATGGCGACCGCCCTCTACGCGCACGCCGATGACGACGCGGAGGTGACGGCACGGACGCTCGTGGACCGGGGAGTCCTCGCGATGCCCATCGTCGACCGCGAGGAGCGCCTCCTCGGCCTCCTCACGGGCGACGACGCACACCGCATGGTCGAGGCCGCCCGCGACGAGGACGAGGCGCACGCGGGAGCCTCCGAGCCGCTGAGGCGCCCCTACCTGACGACCCCCGTCTTCGCGGTCGTGCGCTCGCGCGTCGTCTGGCTGTTCGTGCTCGCGATCTCCGCCATCCTGACCGTGAGTGTCCTCGAGCTCTTCGAGGCGACCCTCGAGCAGCAGGTCGCGCTCGCCCTGTTCATCCCGCTCCTCACGGGTATCGGCGGCAATACGGGCTCGCAGGCCGCGACAACCGTGACGAGGGCCTTGGCGATGGGGGAGGTGCGCCCGAGGAACGCCTGGCCCGTCGCCCTCAAGGAGCTGCGCACGGGCATCGTGCTCGGCATCTCGCTCGGAGCGGTGGCCTTCGCCGTCGCGACGTTCTTCTACGGGCTGGGCATCGGCACCGTCATCGGCCTGACGCTGCTCTCCGTCTGCACCATCTCGGCGACCGTCGGCGGCGTCATGCCGCTGGTAGCGAAGTCCATCCGGGTCGATCCGGCGGTCTTCTCGACGCCCTTCATCTCGACGTTCTGCGACGCGACGGGACTCATCGTCTACTTCTCGATCGCGAAATCCGTGCTGGGCATCTGACGGATGCGCCCCTGGCTCCCGTCCAGAGGTCGGAAACGCCCGAGCTGATTCGGGGGCATCTCATGCTCCTTGAGCTCGCGGGGCTCGCGGGGCGACAGTCAATTCTGCTTCTCAAGGGGGCGAAATCTGACACAGCGCACTGCACACGTCTCCTCCGCTCGTCGCCTCAGATGGAGATCGCTGGACAGCGCCGGACCGTATACGACGCGCGTAACTCCGAAACCGTATCGTGGGCCGAGGCGTGGCGACGGAGGACGAGCTCCGACACCACGCAGGACTCTGGGGGGAGTCCGCGGCGCGCAGCGCTGAGAACCAGCGGGGGAAACAAGCATGTCCAGCAGCACGCTCAACGATGGAGCTCGAGCCGCAGAGCCTTGGCACACGCTCGAACGCGACCGGCTCTCGGGGCTCGCGCTCGCCGAACAGCGCCTCACCCTCATCGTCGGGATGCCGGGCGACGGTCGCACGACCCTCCTCAGGCAGATGCGGGGCAAGCTCGGAGCGACCGGCTCCACGGTCCTCTGGTGCGCCTCTCGGGCCGAGCTGCTTCGCGTCCTCGCCGAGCTCGACTCCGGGGTGCACACGGGGCGCACCGCGGTCATGCTCGACGACCTCATCGTGGCGCAGGACGACGAGCTGTGGGAGCACATCAGGCGGTTTGTGGCCGGCCCCGACCGCGAGCTGGGTGTGCGGTTCCTCATCGCCTCCCTCGGCATGCCGGACTGGGCCTCCTCGCTCGGCCCCGAAGGCATGGTCATCCACCCGAGCCAGCTCGCCTTCGACGCTTCCGAGCTCGACGGGCTGCTGGCCCTCAACGAACCGGGGGCACCGCCAGCGCTTCGGATGCGGCTCCTCGATGCGCTCGCTGGCCACCCCCTCACAACCCGCATCGCCCTGCAGCGCTCCCGTTCTGACGCGGACGCGGAAGGATGGTCCGTCGTCAGTGGCACGTCGAGCGCGGCCATGACGCTGCAGGAGCTCCGCCGTTTCGACCCCGCCGAGCTCGACCGCGTCGACGCGGTCCGCATGATGCGAGCCCTGAGCGTGCTGCGCCGCTTCTCGAGGGGCGACCTCCAGCTGCTCACCGCGGAGATCGCCGGTGATCACTGGTTCGACCAGCTCGCCTCCTCGCCGTACGGCACCACCGAGATCAACCGTCTCACGCTCGACGTCGAGTTCGTCTGGCACGCCGACACCTTCAGGCTCCTCACCGCCGACCGCTCCCCACACGAGGCGCGGACGTTCGCCTCCGGGGCCATCGGATTCTTCCCGGGGGAGCAGAACATCATGCAGCGACTCTTCCTGGCCTTGAGGGCTCGCGCGTGGGGTGAGGCCGAATCGATAGCGCAGCGTCACTTCAGGACCATCTACGAGTACGCGCCCCGCGAGAGCGTCGAGGAGATGGTGCAAGTCCCCGCGAGCGTGCTCGCTCGACTCGTGAGCACACGCCTGCTCGTCGCGCTCTTCAAGTGGCGACGCTTCGGGGCGACACGGGGCGTCCTGCTCAGCCTCCGCGAGTCCAGCCTCGCGACCACGAGGATCGCCCCAAGTGACCCCGTCGGACTGTTCGCTCAGGTCACCAGGCACTCGCTCGCGACCTCCTTCGGGGGCGACCGTGCGGCTGCCCGGCGGGGCCTCCAGGATGCGAAGGCACTCATCCGCGACGTCGACGAAACCCTGCTCGCCGCGCTCGCCGCTTCTCCCATCGCTCGCGGCCGGTTCGCGGCCGACTGCCTCGTGCTCGAGTGGGCAGCGATCCTCTCCGACGACCTGCCCTTCGCGCTCGAGCTCGCCGCGCTCGCCGCCGAGCAGGGCGAGGACTTCAACCGAACCGACGCCGATGCGCTGCGGCACGTCGAGATCATCGGCGTCATCTGCGGCGTCCGCCAGACCGACGCGGAGATGCTCAGCGGCCGGAGCCTCCCGGGCTTCGCCGAGTGCTTCGAGCTCCTCGATGACGGCAAGGAAGCCGGGGCGCTCGACGTGGCCAGGAAGCTCCGAGACCTGCCGCGAGCGGTCCTGCCGAAAGACACGGCGGCCAGCGTCCGGATCCTCATGGAAGCCCTCGTCGGCGACGAGGACCCGGTCGCCGAGGTCGAAGAGCTCCTCGAGCTCAGCGCCGAGTCCTGGCGCGATGGGCGACCCTCCACTCTGCTGACGTTCGCGGCGACCACCTTCTTCCTCACTCGCGGCCAGAGCGCTCGCGCGCAGCGGGCGGCCGACTACCAAGGTGCGCAGGGCGACTGCTACATCAATCTCGCCCGGTCCCTCGTCGAGCTCGCCAGCGGCCGGCACAGAGAAGCCATCGCACACGCTGAGGCAGCCCTGGCCGACACCAAGCTCGCCTCGAGGTTCGCATCGATCGCGAGAACGATCACGGCGCTGTGCCTGCTGCGGATGGGCAACCTGGCCGCCGCCGCCAACCGCATCGCGACGATCGCCACCCAGTGCCTCGACGACCGCAACGCCCGATTCGCGCTCCGCTTCGCGACGGACAGCGACGCTGCCCTCATGGCGTCTATCAGCGACAAGCTGCCGGGCCGCATCGCCGCCCTTCTTGTTGTCGTCGCGGCAGACTCCCGACCCCTGTCAGCCTGCACGGTCGGCGAGGAGCTGTCGAGCGCCGAGATCGAGGTGCTCAGGCTCGTGGGCCAGAACTGGACCAACGCGCAGATCGCCGCGCAGCGCTTCGTCTCCGTGCACACCGTGCGTGCTCAGCTGCGCAGCGCGTTCCGCAAGCTCGGGACCGGCGACCGGCGGTCCGCGGTGGCTGCCGCCGAGCGGCGGGGCTTCCTCGACTAGGAGTGCCTGACACGAGCTAGCGTCGCTCTCGGCCCGATCCCGAGCCGGAATGCGAGCCGGATCCCGAGGCGGAACCCGCGGTGTGGTCGGTGAGTCGCTGCAGCCCTTCTTCCAGCGAGACCGCCGGCGTCCAGTCCAGATCCGCGCGCGTGCGTCGCTGATCGAACCAGTGCGCCGTCGAGAGCTGCTCGGCGAGGAATCTTGTCATCGGCGGCTCATCCTGCCCCGGTCGGATGCGCCACACGCCCTCGATGAGGGAGCCGGCGGCCCGAGCGATGACGGCTGGCACTCGGAGTCGGGGCGGCGGCGCTCCACCCGCGCGGCAGATCCCCTCCATGAGCTCCGCAACGGTCCGCGGCTCCCCGTTCGTGATGACGTAGCTGTTGCCGTGGGCGACCGGCGCTCGCCGCAACGCCGCTGCGATACCCGACGCGGCGTTGTCGACGTAGCATGAGTCGATGAGGGCCGCACCGCGCCCGAGGAGCGGCAGCGTGCCCCTCGTCGCCCGGTCGAGGATGCGAGCCACGAGCTGCGTGTCACCGGGGCCCCACACCAGGTGGGGGCGCACCGCGACGACGGCGAAGTCCGGGGAGTCGGCGGCGAGAGCACGCAGCTCCGCTTCCGCCTTCGTCCGGGCGTAGCTTCCGTGGGCGAGGTCGGGCCTGGCCTCATCCGCACCCGCGCCGTGGATGGCGGCACCGAAGTGGGCCACGGAGGGGGAGGAGACCATGACGAAGCGGGTCGCCCCCGCAGCCTTCGCATGCTCCACGAGACGCTCGGTCCCGGCGATGTTGACGGCCTCGAACTCCGCCTCCGCTCCGCTCAGCGACACCTTGGCCGCGAGGTGGACAACCCCCTCCATGCCGACGACAGCACGCGCAACGGCTGTGTCGTCGGTGATCGAGCCGAGCGCGTCCGTCACTCCGGCGATGCCGCTCGCGCTGCGCTGCATCGTCGTGACCTCATGGCCCTCGTCGCGCAGCTGCACCGCCACGGCGCGCCCCAGCATGCCGCTCGCCCCAGTGACGAGCACCCTCATGGGGCCGACACCCGCTCCCCGGAGAGCGCGCGCTCAGCCCAGCTGGCGAGCGCGGTCCGGTCGATCTTCGAGTTGTGTCTGATGTCGGTGGGCAGCTCGGGCACGATGAGGGCGGCAGCGAGGGGCTGCGTCGTGGAGGCGCGGAGCGCGTCGGCGAGCTCCGCCTCGGCCACACGGACCCCGCGAGAAGGCTCCCGGGTCTCGAGCACGGCCACCGCCTGCGCCGTTCCGGCTGGTCCGACACCGACGACGGCGGCGCGCCGCACCCACGGCAGCGTCTCGAGGTCCTGCTCAGTGCCGACCGGCGCGAGTGGACCGTCGACCGTCACGAAGACGTGGGGGAGGCGCCCCTCGATCCAGAGGCGTCCCTCGGCGTCGAGGTGGCCGACGTCGCCCGTGCGGTGCCAGCGGCGCCGGTCATCGTGATCGGGATGTCCGTGATCGGAACGTGCGTCATCGGAACAGGCCTGATCGGAAGGTCCCCGACTGGCGGACCCTGCGCCGCCGCCGGGCAGATCGCGCACGGCCGCCCGATCGGTCATCGCGAGGCGGTCGTAGCGCTCCTTGAGGTGTGGGGCGCTGATGATGACCTCGCCGAGCACTCCAGCCTGGTCGGAGGGGGCGCCGGTCGCGGCACCCGTCTCGTCAAGAGCGCTGATGCGGACGACGTTGCGCCCGATCGGTGTGCCGACGCACACTCCGTGGTCAGCGGCGAGCGCGGCGGCGGAGATGCCCTCGCGGTCGATGTCGGTGACGAGCAGGCACTCGGTCATCCCGTACGGCGTGTGCGCCTCCGCGTTCGGCATGAGGGCGCAGGCGTCGTCGAGCAGCCGCGCCCCGATGGGCGCCCCCGTCGAGAGGAACGTGTCGACGCTCCCGAGGGCCTCGCGCTGCGCCGCATCGAGGTCGTCGCGCGTCGCGACGACGTTGAGGATCGCGGCGGGCGAGAGGAACACGATGCGCGCATCCGCCGCTACGACCGCATCAGCCACGGCCGTGGCCGTGAGAGTTCGGGGGGAGGTGACGTCCATATCCGGCGTCACCGATCGGGTTCCGAGGGCCGGGCCGAGCAAGGCGAAGGGGGCGAAGCCCGTGACGAGGCCCGATTCGGCCGTCACCCCGTAGGTGTCGCGGAGCGTGTCCCGCACTGCCTGCAACTGGCGGTGCGTGTACACGACGCCCTTCGCGGGTCCGGTCGAGCCCGAGGTGAACAGCACCGCTGCAAGGTCCTCTGGACCTGGAGGAGTCGGCAGCGCCGCGCCGCGCCCGAGGGCGGCCACCTCGGCGAGCGAGTGCGCCACACCGAGGGCGGCTCGAGCGCTGGCCGGGATGCTCGTGGCGCTGATGCGCAGGCCAGGCCAGCCGAGCGCCTTGGCCGCTGTCAGACCGGGGACCTGGCCGATGATGACGTCGGGCCAGGCGCCGCGGACGGCGCGTGAGAGACCCTTGACGCCGAGCCCGGCATCCGCGACGACGACGACGGCGCCGATGCGCAGGCAGGCGTAGACGATGGCGGTGAGGGTGACACCAGGCTGCACGAGCAGCGACACGCGGTCGCCCCGGCGCACCCCGACGGCGCTCAGGCCGGCCGCGATCTCGTCGACTCGGCGCGCAAGCTGCCGCCAGGAGACCCGCAGCGGAGCTCCATCCGTCCCGCGCCCCATCTCGAGGGCAGCGATGCTCGGGTCGTCACGGTGCTCGTCCAGTGCAGCCCACATGGGCGTGGATGCGTCCTCGGGGCTCGGTTCCGGAGCGTGCTGGCCCCGGCGACGAGCAGTTCCCGCGGCGACGTCGTCGAGCCAGGCGAGGAGATGCGTCGCGTACGGGGTGTCCTCCGCGATGAGGTGTCCAGCGCCTTCGAAGCGGTGCACCTCAGCGTGGGGGAGGCGACGCATGAGGTCACCCAGGTACAGGTCGGTGAAGATCGGGTCGCGGGGGCCCCAGAGCAGCAGCGCTGGCACGTCGAGCGCGGCGACACCAGCGGAGACACCCTGCAGCGCCTCGTGGCTCCGTGTGGATTCGTCGACCGGGATGTCGGCCACGAACTGCTCGATGCCGAGCCGCGAGGCCCGATCGAGGTAGGGCGCCGAGTAGGCGGCCTTCACCTGGGGGGCGAGCGGCGGATTCGCGAGGGCGAGCGTCGTGGCCAGGAAGGCCGGACTCGTCGACGTGGATGCGCGCAGCACGGGGCCGAAGCGGGCGAGACGCAGGGCGGCCGGGATGGGCAGCTCGCTCGGCTGGTCGACGGCGGTGTTGAGGGAGGCGACCGCCGTGAGCAGCTCCGGGTGGCGGACCGCCCAGCCAAGCGCGACGACCCCGCCCCAGTCATGGCCGAGTGAGACGACGTTGCCGCTGAGACCGAGCTCGTCGGTCAGTGCGCCGAGATCGAGGATGCGCTGCTCGAGCGTGCGACGCACCTCGGTGCGCTCGGAGAAGCCCATCTCGAGCTGGTCGACCGCGATGACGCGCCACGCGGCCGCCCCGGATTCGGCGGCCGAGATCGATTCGCTCACCAGCGAGCGCCAGAGGTACGACCACGTGGGGTTGCCGTGCACGGCGAGGACCGTGCCGACGGGTTCGATGCCCAGCTCCTGGAGTATCGGCCCCGTGTCGAGGAGGTGCCAGGTGCGGCTCGAGCCGGTGTCCTCGCCGACGCCCGTCGTCTCGACGAGGCGGCTGAATCGTTCCTGGAGGCCGGGCAGGCCGGCGGGTGGGCGAGAGGCCGACCTCACCACTTGAGCTCCATCATCGCCGTGTTGAGGCCGGACCCGACCCCCATGAGGAGGACCCGGTCGTCGCGCTTCAGGCTCTTCGACTGCAGGTCGAGGGTGATGGGGATGGACGCGGGACCGACGTTCCCGAGCGTCGGGTAGGTGGTCGGCACGCGCTTGGCGTCGAGGCCGACGGCCTTGACGATCGCGTTGGTGTGGACGCGCGACACCTGGTGGGTGATGTAGTGGTCCATCGACGACCAGTTCCAGTCGGTCTGCGCCTCTTTCCAGGCCGACACGACGAGGTCGAGGCCGCCGCGCAGCAGCGCCTTGGCATCCGTGAACATGCCCTGCACGCTGCCGACGCACAGCTCGTGGAACTGGGTCGCTGCTCGCGTCACGCCGCCGAGGATCTGGTGCCCCTCGGGGTGCTCGTCCGTGCGTCCGAGCACGGCTGCCGCCGCACCGGAGCCGAGCGTGAGGCTCGCGAACTCACTCATGAAGTCCTCGCGCCCGATGTCGTCGCGGAGCAGTCGGTTGATGGTGTTCACCTGGATCTCGTCGGCGTCCTCGCCGTTGACGATGATGGCGTAGCGGATCTGGCCCGCCTCGATCATCTGCGCTGCGAGCGTCATGCCGTTCACGAAGCCGAGGCACGCGTTCGCGATGTCAAAGTTCACGGCGGAGCTCGGCATACCCAGGCCGTGGTGCATGCGCACGGCCACCGATGGCTCGAGATGGGTGCGGGTCACTGACGTGTTGATAAGCAGGCCCACCTCGCTCGCGTCCACACCCGCGCGGCGGAGCGCCTCGTGGCCGGCGGCGACGGTCGCCTCGGTGAACGATTCGCCCTCAGCCCAGTTCCGTCGCTCGGTCACGCCGGCGACGCGCTCGAGGAGGTTGCCTGGGAGTCGAAGCCGCTTCAAGCCGGCGGCGAGCTTGCCTTCGATGTCTGCCGAAGCCGTTGCCTTCGAGGGAAGGCTGCTCGCAACCGACAGCAGCGAGACGTTGTGGAAGCGAGTAGTCGCGTTACCTGTCATAGATGTAATTTGCGTCCTGAGCCGTGCAGAGAGTGGGGAGGGGCGTAACCACGTCAGTCTAGGTGTTCGTCGATGACCGTATTCTCAGGCCCGATCATTAGCGTGCAGAGATGTTGCCAAGTGATATTCCTAGCCATGAAGATCTGCTTGAACTGACCGAGTACCGGGGCGAGGGCAGCGTGAGCATCGCCATCCCGGCCTCGAGTGCCCCGAGCGAGTCGGAGGCCCTGCGACTGGAGTTGCGGGCCGCCGTGAGCCAGGCGGCGAAGGAGCTCGAGACTCTCGGTCTGGATCGGACGCGTATCGCGAAGATCCTCGATCCAGCGAAGCAGCTCGAGTCCGATCCCGAGTTCTGGCGGGCTCAATCCCGCTCCCTCGTCATCCTCGCGTCCGCCGACCGTTTCCGCACCTTCCGCCTCGCCAACCGCCTCGGCCAGCACGTCGCGGTTGGCGACCGCTTCGACGTCGGCGCACTGCTGCGCGCGACGACGTTCCCGAACTGCGGCTTCGTGCTCGGGCTCTCTCGAGGCGAGGTGACGCTTTTCGAGGTGCTCGCCGACGCGAAGCCGCGCCAGCTGCCCATCGAGGGGCTCCCCGACGACCTCGCGACGGTGCTCGAGCACACGACCACCGGCGGCCGCTTCGATCGACAGCGCGCGCAGGGAACGACGGGCGACCGGATCGGGCACGAGCGCTTCGCGCGCATCGTCCAGGAGCAGGTCATCCCGATTCTCCGAGACTCGGGTGCCCCGCTCATCCTCGCCGCGACCGGCGACTTCGACACCGCCTACCGGGCCGTGAACGAGTACCCGGGGCTCCTCGAGCAGCGCATCGGCGCCCACCCGGGTTCACTCGCGCCGGGGGAGCTCGACGCGAAGGCGCGCGGCATCCTCGACGACCACTACCGGGGGGAGATCAACGACTGGCGGGAGGAGTTCGGCACGAAGCGGAGCAACGGCCACGCGACCACCTCCATCAATGAGGTTGCGAAGGCGGCCTCGCAAGGCGCCGTCGCCGAGCTCTACTTCGACATGGACTCGACCCTGGAGGGCGAGCTGGACGAGGACGGCAAGCTCACGCGCGCCGAGACCCCCGGCCCGCACACCTACGCCATCGTGGACGAGATCGCCGCCCGCGCCCTCAAGCACGGCGCCAAGGTCAGGGCCGTTCGGCGAGGCGACCTCGTCGACGGCGCCGAGGTGGCCGCGACGCTTCGGTATCCCCTGAACGCCACGGCGTAGCCGCACCAGCAGAGCCCAAGGCAGCGCCCGACAGGCGCTCGAGCGAAACGGCGGGGTGCGGGCTCAGGACGAGCCCGCACCCCGCCGTCGTGCACGAGGGTGTCGCGTCGGGCGTCGCCGAACTCGCGTCAGGCGCCACCGAAGCGGAGGGCCTCGGCATCGAGGCGGTGCTGCGCCTGCTCGATGGTCCGAGACGAGTAGCTCCCTGACGACCTCGCATCGAGCAGCGCCAGCTGGGCGTTGTCGAGCAGGATGCGGGTGAGCTCTCGCCGCTGCACGTGCGTGTCCTGCGCGTCCTCGTCGAGGTCGACGGGCTTCGAGAGCAGCCGACTCATGCGGGACGCGACTGCCTGCACCTGCTCAAGCAGCTCAGCGTCGTACTCTCCACCATCCGCCCGCCGAAGCTCCGGGTTCGCGAGCGACTCGCGCGCGACGTCGAACACCTCGTCGGCGAGGCTCGCGAGCTCCCGCGCGTCCGCGTCGGCGTCCGTGCCGGTGACCCCGAGCTTCCTGATGAGGAGCGGGAGGGTCCCGCCCTGCACGACGAGCGTCACGATCGCCACCGTGAAGGCGATCAGCACGAGCTGCGGCCTGTACGGGAAATCGGCGGGCAGCGACTGCGCCGCCGCGAGCGTGACGACCCCGCGCATCCCGGACCACGCGAGCACTGCCCCGCCTCGCCAGCCGAGCCCCTCGTCACGATAGAACGCGATGTCGGCGCTCGCACGCTTGGCTCGGTCGACGAGGCGCGGTCGCGCGCTCGCGAGTCCTGGGGCGGTCACCCGCTTGAGGAACTGCTCGACGCGAGGCGCGACGAGCTCGGCGCGGCGCTGCTCCCTTCGGAGCATGAGCACGAGCGGGATGACGAACAGCACTCGGATGACGACCAGCGCGATCGTCGCGAGCAGGCCGATGCCGACAGCATGCAACAGCCCGATGCCGTCTGCGTCGCCGTCGACGGACTCGATGAGCGCGGACAGTTCGAAGCCCATGAGGAGGAAGACGCCGTTCTCCAGCAAGAGCTGCGCCGTGCGCCAGTTCGTGCGCTCGCTGATGCGATCCTGCGGGCTGAAGCGGCTCGCACTGGCGTGCCCCGTGATGAGGCCCGCGACCACGACCGCGAGCACACCGGAGCCACCCACCTCCTCCGTCGGCACGTAGGTCAGGAAAGGCACCGTGAAGGAGATCGCCGTCGTCAGCACGGCGCTGTCGAGCTTGGAGCGCACGTACACGGTGACCGCGCCGACCACGGCGCCGAGCACCACGGCCAGGGTCACGGCGAGCACGAAGTCACCGACAGCTCCCCAGAACGACAGCGCTCCCGCCGTCGCCGCGATCGCGCTGCGGAGCATGACAAGCGCCGTCGCATCGTTCACGAGGCCCTCGCCCTCGAGCACCGTCACGAGGCGCGGAGGAAGACCGAGCCGCTTGCCGACCGCCGTCGCGGCCACCGCATCCGGCGGGCTGATGACGGCCCCGAGCGCGATCGCGGCGGCGAGGTTCAGGTCGGGGAGGAGCGCGTAGAGGAGCAGCCCGCTGCCGAACGCCGAGATGATGACGAGCAGCACCGACAGCCCCGTGATGGAGCGCAGGTTGCGTCGGAAGTCCGCCAGCGGAACGTTCACGGCGGCCGAGTAGAGGATGGGCGGCAGCACGATCGTGAGGATCAGCTCAGGGGGGAACTCGAAGTCAGGGACCCCGGGCAGATAGCCGACGCCGATACCGACGAGCACCAGCAGGATGGGCGCCGCGACCCCCAGCTTGGGCGCGATGGCGGCCACGGCGACGATGATGAGGACCGCCGCCACACCGAAGACTGCGAGTTCGAGCTCCATGGAACAGCAGACTAATCGGCCACGGCCGTGATCCCGGTCGCTCGCGCGCGTCGCAATGTTGCACTCCATTTCGGCGGGTGACGCACCCAGGCTCCCGGCTGTGACGCGCGGAACTACGATCGGGCAACCCAGAACACCGCGGCTGCTGCGCTCCGCGGTGCTCGGACACCGGATCCCGTGAGAGAGGCATCATGTCGAGACGACCAAGCCCCGGACGATTCACGGTCGGGCTCGCCCTCCAGGGCGCAGGCTGGCACCCGGCCGCGTGGACGGTGCTGCCACGCGGTGACGGGACTCGGCTCACGGAGCTCGGCTACTGGCGCGATCTCGTCCAGCATGCCGAGCGCGCCGGGATCGACTACGTCACCTTCGAGGACGCCTACCAGATCGAGGGGAGCGCCCCGGACTGGGAGGCATCTCGCGATCTCGCCGAGGTGTCGCTCGACGCGACCCTGCTCGCGGCCGCCCTCGCCCCGCACACCAAGCGGATCGGGCTCGTCCCCACCATCGGCCTCACGCACGCGGAGCCCTTCCACGCGGCTACGAGCATCCAGACCCTCGACTTCGTGTCGCTCGGCCGTGCGGGCCTTCGGGCCAAGCTCAGCGCGAGTGCCGCGGAGGCGGCGAGCTTCGGACGCAAGAGCTCACTCGGTCTCGACGCGATCTTCGCCGAGGGAGCGGACTCGGTCGAGGTCATCCGGCGGCTCTGGGACAGCTGGGAGGACGATGCCGTCATCCGCGACGAGTCGACGGGCCGGTTCATCGACGCGGACCGCCTGCACTACGCGGACTTCGAGGGCGAGCACTTCAGCGTGAAGGGGCCCTCTATCGTGCCGCGCTCGCCGCAGGGGCAGCCGCCGGTCTTCGCGCTCGCGCAGACGCAGGACGCGTTCGAGTTCGCGGCGCGGCAGGCCGACGTCGTGTTCGTCACGCCTGGCCGAGCCACGGTCGCCGAGCTCCTCGCTGCGATCCGCGAGGCAGAGCAGCGCGTGGGCCGCACGGGCGAGCCCCTCCGCGTCGTCGCCGACCTGGAGATCTTCCTCGGCGACGAGGACGGGTCGACGGAGGAGCACTTCCGAGCGCTCGACGAGCGCGTCCGCGCTGACTCCGGCTACCGCAGCGACACCCGAGTCGTGGTCAGATCAAACGTGACGACCGCCGAGCTCATCGCCAAGTACGCGGACGCTGGCCTCGACGGCGTGCGCGTCCGCCCCCTGACCCACGGCGACGTCGCCGAGTTCGTCGACAGGGTGCGCCCCATGCTGGAGGCTCGAGGCATCGTCTCGCCCCCCAACCCCCGCGAGAAGTCACCGAGCCTGCGCAAGACTCTCGGGCTCGAACCGCGTCCCGCGAATCGCTTCGCCGCAGCCCACGCAGACCGCCAAGCGGCTCGCGGCCGCGGTGCCCTGGTCAACGATGGAAAGGCACAGCGCGCATGAGCGGCACGCCCCTCAAGCAGGTCCACCTCGCGGCGCACTTCCCCGGCGTCAACAACACGACCATCTGGACCGACCCTGATGCAGGAAGCCAGATCGACCTCGCCTCCTTCCGGGCCTTCGCGGAGACGGCCGAGCGCGGCAGGTTCGACTACCTGTTCCTCGCCGAGGGGCTTCGGCTTCGCGAGCACAAGGGGCGCATCCACGAGCTCGACGTCGTCGGGCGGCCCAACACGCTCGTGATCCTCGCCGCACTCGCCAGCCTCACCGAGCACATCGGACTCGTCGGCACACTCTCCTCGACCTTCAACGAGCCGGCAGATCTCGCGAGGCAGCTCGCGACCCTCGATCACCTCTCCGAAGGCCGAGCCGGCTGGAACGTCGTCACTTCGAGCGACGCGTTCCACGGTCAGAACTTCCGCCGCGGCGGGTTCCTGGAGTACGCGGAGCGCTATGAGCGGGCCGAGGAGTTCGTGCGGCTCTCGAAGCGCCTCTGGGACGCGTGGGAAGCGGACGCGATCGCCGCCAACCCCGGCCGGGGCGAGTACCTGCGCCCCGGCGGGGTCAGCCGCATCAACCACGTCGGCAAGCACTTCGACGTCGAGACGATCCCGAACCTGCCCCGCAGCCCCCAGCGCTACCCGGTCATCGTGCAGGCCGGCGACTCCCCGGCGGGGCGCGACTTCGCGTCGGCGAACGCCGAGATCATCTTCTCTCTCCACGCCGCCTTCGAGGACGGCAAGCGGTTCTACGACGACGTCAAGGGCCGCCTGCCTGCCGCCGGCCGCTCACGCGACTCTCTCCTGATCATGCCGGCAGCGACGTTCGTCATCGGCGATTCGGAGGCGGACGCCCGCGAGCGGTCCCGCGAGGAGGCCCTCGCCCAGGTCAGCCCGCAGACGGCGATCGCGATGCTCGAGCAGGTGTGGGGGAGGGACCTGTCTGGCGTCGACCCGGACGGTCCGCTTCCCGACCTCGAGCCGGGCGACGAGCGCATCCGCGCCGGTCAGGCGAACGACCTCTCCAAGCAGCGCGCCCAGATCTCCAAGTTCAGGGAGATCGCGGAGCGCGAGTCGCTCACCGTGCGCGAGCTGATGGTGAAGCTCAACACGCGGCACACCTTCGTCGGGACGGCGTCGCACATCGCCGACGAGATCTCCCGCTACGTCCAGGGCGGTGCGTCCGACGGGTTCGTCATCGTGCCCTCGCTGATCCCGAACGGGCTCGACCGCTTCGTCGACGGAGTGATCCCAGAGCTGCAGGAGCGCGGCGTGTACCGCGAGGAGTACACCCCCGGGGCCACCCTCCGCGAGACGCTCGGACTGCCAGCGGAGCCGCCGTCGGCGGATGCGCCCAGCGGTCAGCTGCTCGGCGCTGGCGGTGCCTCCGCCGGTGTCGGCGGGGCGTGACGCTCCAGGAACTCGTACACCTCCACCTCGTCGACGCCGGGGAACGCCCCGGTCGGCATCGCCGCGTGCAGTGAGGTGTGGAGTCGGGCGTTCGGGAACGAAGCGCCCGCCCACCTCGCCGACAGCTGCTCCGAGGGGCGGCGACAGCAGTCGCCGTTCGGGCAGGTGGAGGTATGCCTTCGCGTCGTCTCGCGTCCCGCGAACCACTTCGCGTGCTCGAAGGCCGTGCCGACGCTGACCGAGAAGGTGCCCCGAGGCGTGGTCTGGATGCGCGAGGTGCACCAGTAGGTCCCGACCGGCTTGTCCGTGTACTGGTGGTACGGGCTGAAGCGGTCCTCGACGTCGAACACCCGTCGCGCGCTCCACTGCCTGCACACGAACTGGCCCTCCACGGCGCCGAGCGCGTCGGTGGGGAAGCTGACGCTGTCGTTCTCGTAGGCCTTCGAGATGACCCCGGACTCGCTGACCTTGAGGAAGTGGACCGGGATGCCGAGGTGATGGGTGCTGAGGTTCGTGAACCGGTGCGCGGCGGTCTCGTAGCTCACGCCGTACGCGTCGCGGAGGTCCTCGACCGAAAGCGCCCGACGCTGCTGGGCCGCGCCCATGAGCTTCGCGGCGCCCAGCTCCGGGATCAGGAGCGCGCCGGTGAAGTAGTTCGTCTCGACCCGCTGCATGAGGAACTCCGCGTAGTCGCGCGGCGCCTCGTGGCCGAGCACGTAGCTCGAGATGGTCTGCAGGATGATCGATCGGGGGTCCGCATCCGCCGACTGGGCCAGGGGCACGTAGATGCGGCCGTGCCTCCGATCGACGACCGAACGGGTCGAGACGGGCAGGTCGCGCACATAGTGCAGCGTCAGCCCGAGGTGAGCCGCGATGTCGGCCGCGGTGCGCTGCGACAGCGGCCCGTCCGTGTGCCCGACGCTCGTGAGCAGCGCAGCGGCCTGCTCCTCGAGTTCCGCGTAGTAGTTGTCCCGCTCCCGCATGGCACGCCGCAGCTCGGTGTTGGCTCGCCGCGCCTCCTCTGGGGTCGCCGCCCGCTCTGAGTCGATTCTGGCGAGCTCCCGGTAGAGAGCGAGGATCGTCTCGATGGCCTCGTCGCTCAGCGAGCGGCGGATGGGGAGCGGATCCAGGCCGAGCGCGAGCGCGATCCGGCCCGCCTGCGCGCGTTCGAGTTCGACTTCGAGTGACGCGCGCTTCGAGAGCGGGGCGTCGGAGAGCAGCTCGTCGACGCTCACCCCGAAGAGGCGCGCGAAGGCCTGCAGCTCCGTCAATCGAACCTCGCGCTTCCCTGTCTCGATGGCGGAGATCTGCGAGGGTGCGCGCTTGATGGCGGTGCCGAGCGCCTCGAGGGTGAGGCCCCGCTCCTGCCGAATCGAGCGGATGCGTCGGCCGAGCGTCAGAACGTCGATGTCCATGTGCGCAACCGTGCCACACACATCCTTCTGCGCGCTAGAAGAACGGGCAGATTTCTAGTGGGAGTTTCCATCTCGGGCGTCCAGGACGGCGCAGGATCGACACAACACCAGTTCTTCGAGCAAAGGAGCTCATCATGGACCAGACGACGCCTCACGGAACCGAGTCGGCGCAGGCGACGGCCGCGAGCATCGAGAATGCCTGGAAGACAGAAGCGCGCTGGAGTGGCATCACGCGCGACTTCTCCGCCGAGGACGTCGTCGCCCTGCGGGGGAGTGTCGTCGAGGAGCAGACGCTCGCACGCCGAGGAGCGGAGCACCTCTGGGACCTCGTGAACGACGACGACGGCAGCTGGGTCGCTGCCCTCGGAGCCCTCACTGGCAACCAGGCCGTGCAGCAGGTGCGCGCCGGCCTCAAGGCCATCTACCTCTCCGGGTGGCAGGTCGCGGCCGACGCGAACCTCTCCGGCCAGACCTACCCGGACCAGAGTCTCTACCCGGCGAACTCCGTGCCGGCCGTCGTCCGCCGCATCAACAATGCCCTCCTCCGCGCCGACCAGATCGAGACCGCCGAGGACGGGGCGCCGAGCCGCGACTGGCTCGCGCCCATCGTCGCCGATGCCGAAGCGGGCTTCGGCGGCCCGCTCAATGCCTACGAGCTCATGGCCTCCATGATCCAAGCAGGAGCCGCTGGCGTGCATTGGGAAGACCAGCTCGCGAGCGAGAAGAAGTGCGGTCACATGGGCGGCAAGGTCCTCGTGCCGACCCAGCAGCACATCCGCACCCTCAACGCGGCCCGTCTCGCCGCCGACGTCGCCGGCGTGCCCAGCGTCATCATCGCCCGCACCGACTCCCTCGCCGCGAACCTCATCACGAGCGATGTCGACGAGCGCGACCGACCGTTCCTGACGGGCGACCGGACCGCCGAAGGGTTCTACGAGACGAAGCCAGGCATCGAGACCGTGCTCGCCCGCGGGCACGCCTACGCCCCGTACGCCGACCTCCTCTGGGTCGAGAGCGGCGAACCCGACCTCGAGCTGGCCCGAACCTTCGCCGAGAGCATCCACGCGGAGTTCCCCGGCAAGAAGCTGGCCTACAACTGCTCGCCGTCCTTCAACTGGAAGCGACACCTCGACGACGCGCAGATCGCCGCGTTCCAGCGTGAGCTCGCTGCGATGGGCTACACCTTCCAGTTCATCACCCTTGCCGGATTCCATGCGCTCAACCACTCCATGTACACCCTCGCCCGCGACTACAGCGCCCGCCACATGAGTGCCTACGTCGACCTCCAGGAGGCCGAGTTCGCGAGCGAGGCCGACGGCTACACGGCGACGAAGCACCAGCGCGAGGTCGGCACCGGCTACTTCGACCGCCTGTCCTCGAGCCTCAACCCCGCCAGCTCCACACTCGCGCTCGTCGGCTCCACCGAGTCCGAGCAGTTCCACTGAACCGCGCGACGTCACGCTCTCCCGCGACCCCTCTGACCCCCGCGACCTCTCTGACCCCCGCGACCTCTCTGACCCCCGCGACCTCTCTGACCCATCGACGCAGAAAGCAGCCATGACCATGAACAGCACACCAGAACCGCGCCTGAAGGTGACGGGGCCGATCGGCGACCGCTTCGACGAGATCCTCACCCGCGAAGCCCTCGAGTTCGTCCTGCGCCTCCACGACCAGTTCGCGGGCCGCCGCCACGAACGCCTCCTCGCCAGGATGGACGGCCGGAAAGCCGTCGAGAACGGCCGCGACTTCCGCTTCCTGAGTGAGACGGCAGCCGTGCGGGAGGACCCGAACTGGCGAGTCGCCGGCGCCGGCCCCGGCCTCGAGGACCGCCGCATCGAGATCACCGGCCCCACCGACCGAAAGATGACCATCAACGCCCTCAACTCGGGAGCGAACGCCTGGCTGGCCGACCTCGAGGACGCGACGAGCCCCACCTGGCAGAACATCGTCGGCGGGCAGGTCTCGCTGCTGGACGCCGTCAGAGAGCGCATCGAGTACACGAGCCCAGAAGGAAAGGAGTACTCGGTCACCGCCGACACGACGCCGACCATCATCGTCAGGCCTCGCGGCTGGCACCTCGTCGAGAAGCACCTCAGCTACACCGACCGCTCGGGCCAGCAGCGGCCCGCTTCCGGTTCCCTCGTGGACTTCGGGCTCTACTTCTTCCACAACGCCACGGAGTTGCTGGCACGCGGGCGCGGTCCGTACTTCTACCTGCCCAAGCTCGAGAACCACCTCGAGGCGCGCCTCTGGGACGACGTCTTCACCTTCTCGGAACGGGCCATCGGCATCGAGCACGGCACGATCCGGGCGACCGTGCTCATCGAGACGCTCCCGGCGGCCTTCGAGATGGACGAGATCCTCTACGAGCTCCGCGAGCACTGCGCCGGCCTCAACGCCGGACGATGGGACTACATCTTCAGCTTCATCAAGCACTACCGCTCGCGCGGACCCCAGTACGTCTTCCCGAACCGTGACCGGATCACGATGACGGTCCCGTTCATGCGTGCATACACGGAGCTGCTCGTGCGGACCTGCCACGCTCGGGGCGCGCACGCAATCGGCGGCATGAGCGCCTTCATCCCGAACTCCCGCGAGCCCGAGGTCACGGCGCGTGCCCTCGAGAAGGTGCGCGCCGACAAGGCGAGGGAGGCCGGTGACGGATTCGACGGGTCGTGGGTCGCGCATCCGGGACTCATCGACGTTGCACGCACTGAATTCGACGCCGTGCTCGGCGGGGCACCGAACCAGCTCGGACGGGACCGCTCCGAGGTCGACGTCACGGCGGCGCAGCTCCTCGACGTGCGCTCGCTGGAGAAGCACGTCACCGATGAGGGGGTGCGCGCCAATGTCTCCGTCGCGCTCCGCTACATCGAGAGCTGGCTGCGTGGGGTGGGTGCCGTCGCGATCGACGACCTCATGGAGGATGCGGCGACGGCGGAGATCTCACGCTCCCAGCTCTGGCAGTGGATCGCCCAACAGACCGTGACCGACTCCGGCACGGTGGTGACGCGTGAGCTGGTCGCGTCGCTGCTCGACGGCGCCCTCAGTGACGCGCAGCGCTTCGAGGGCGACCGCTTCGAGGCCGCCGCGCAGATCCTGCGACGAGTCTCACTGGACGACGAGTTCCCGACGTTCCTGACGATCCCCGCCTACGCGCACCACCTCTGCGAGCGGCCGGTCGCGCGGAGCATCGAGCGTGAGGCGCACCTCGCCGCAGCCTGAGCGAGAGTCAGCCCGCTGCCCGCCGTTGCGGCATGCCGCGGTGCTGACGGCCCTGGCGGTCCGGGCGTCTCTGTCCGTGTCTCTGTCCGTGCCTCTGCACGCGTCTCTGCACGCGTTCCTGCCCGGACCGTCAGCGCTGCAGCGGTGCGAGTCCGCGCGCCTCGAGGGCGCCCTCGAGGATGCCGACGGCGCGGGGGCCGACGCCGTGCAGGGAGAGCAGGTGCTCGCGGCTCGCACCGGCGACGTCGCCGAGCAGGGTCTGCCCATCGCCGGCGAGCGCACGGGTCGCTGGAGCCCCGATGCCCAATCGGGCGATCGGCTCAGAGTCCGAGCCTGACGGCTCCGTCGCGGTCCGGTGGACGCCGAAGCGGTCTTCCGGGTCGATCCGGTCGAGCAGCTTCTGGGAGATCCTGCCGAGCGCGCTGAACTCCTCGGGGGTGAGGGCATCCACGATGAGCTCCCGCACCTTGCCGACGTGGCCGGGCGCAGTCTCCTCGAGGAACAGCATGCCGCTGTCGCTGAGCTTCGCGATCTTCGCCCTGCGGTCGCCGGGGTGGCTCGTGCGCTCGACGTGACCGCGCTGCTCCAGGCCGAGGACTACACGGGAGAGGCGTGGGAGCGTGGCGTTGGTGCGCGTCGCGAGGTCGGTCATGCGCAGACTCCGGCCCGGCGACTCCGAGAGGACCGCCATCACGAGATACTCGTAGTGCGTGATGCCGGCGTCGTTGCCGAGCTGCGTGTCGAGCGCACCCGGGAGCAGCTCGACGACCCCGATGAAGTGCAGCCACGAGTGCTGCTCGTCCGCGGAGAGCCATCTGGGTTCGGTCATGCCTTCATCCTCGCGTCTTTTACTTGTAGATGCAAGTTCTTGAGTGCTACGGTTCGTGCCATGACGACATCAGATGGCGACAAGCTCGACGCAGGCACCGGGATGGGCCTCGTCTCACTCCACGTCGGCGACCTCGCCGCGCAATCCGAGTACTACCGCACGGCGCTCGCCCTCGAGCCGATCGCCGAGACCGACGGCGAGATCACGCTCGGACGAGGAGCCGCCCCGCTCGTGCGCCTCCGGCACACCCCCGGCCTCCCGGTCGCTCCGCGACGTGCCGCCGGGCTCTTCCACACCGCCCTCCTGTTCGACACGCCGAGCGACCTCGCCGCGACCGTCTACCGGGCGGCCCAGCACCCGCGCTCCCAGTTCGTCGGATCCTCCGACCACCACGTCAGCGAGGCCTTCTACTTCACCGACCCAGAGGGCAACGGCATCGAGCTCTACACCGACCGTCCGCGTGACACGTGGCTCGACGCCACCGGGCGCATCGCCATGTCCACCGAGTTCCTCGATCCCAACGCCTACCTGCGAGCCAATCTCGTCGAAGACACCGCGGATGCGCCCCAGAAGGCAGCAGCGGACGTCGGCCACGTGCACCTGCAGGTCGGCGACGTCGACACGGCCAAGAGCTTCTACGTCGACACCCTCGGCTTCGAGACGACGACCACCTATCCGGGAGCGCTCTTCGTGAGCGCGGGCGGCTACCACCACCACATCGCCCTCAACGTCTGGAACAGCGCAGGCGCCGGACCCCGAGCCGCGACCCTGGGGCTCGGCCAGCTCACGATCGAGGTTCCAGAACGGACCGAGCTCGACGCTGTTGCCGACCGGCTCCGCGGCGCCGGCCTTCAGTTCGCCGACGATGGGGCGACCATCACCGTGCTGGACCCCTGGCGCTCCGAAGTCGTGCTCCGCACGCGTGAGGAGGCAGTCGCAGCATGAGCGAGCTCGCGATCAGCACAGCCCTCTCGTCGGTCGATGCCTCTGGCAAGCGGCCGATCCTCCTGCTCATGCACGGCTACGGGTCGCACGAGGACGACCTCACGAGCCTCCTGCCGGCCCTCGGCGACGGCTTCGACTGGGCGTCCCTGCGCGCGCCCCTCGTCCTCCGTGAGAAGACGCCCGCCGAGGTCGGCTCCTACGCCTGGGTGCCCATCGACCGCCCCGGCCTGCCCGACCCGGCCAAAGCCGCAGCGGCCACGGACGCCGTGCTCGCCTGGCTCGACCAGAACACGGCACCGGCCGCGAGCGTCATCCCGATCGGCTTCTCGCAGGGCGGGCTCATGGTGACCCAGCTGCTTCGCCGGGAGCCGCAGCGCTTCGAGCGCGGAGCCATCCTCTCCGGCTTCTCCCTCCAGGGCGAGCAGCCGGGCGACGAGGAGCTCACCAGCATCCGCCCACCCGTGTTCTTCGGGCGCGGGGACCGGGACCAGATCATCAGCGACGCCACCTTCGACCGAACCACCGCGTGGCTGTCCGATCACGCGACGGCCAGCGAGCACGTCTACCCGGGCCTTGCGCACGGCATCTCGCCGCAGGAGCTGGAAGACCTCGCCGGGTTCCTCAGCGCAATGTGACCCTGCGTGTCCTCCTGGTACCTGAGATTTCGGCCGTCCACCTGAGTGGGCGGCCGTCTTCCTAGTCTCTGGACATCCCCGTACCTGGGGCCGATCCCGCAAGTGGGATGCGTTCCGCCTAGAAGGAGTCCAGATGACCCGCTCGACCAGACCGCTCTCCGCCGCCGCCCTCGCCGCGGTCGGGATGATGGCGCTCGCCTCGTGCGCGGCGCAGTCTGGAGCGGTTCCGGCGGCCGACGCAGAGCCCGTCCAGGGTGGCAACCTGCGCGTCGGCATCCTCAGCGACATCGGATGCATCGACCCGGCCCAGGTCGGCAACAACAACAACGTCAACATCGCCCGCCAGACCGTCGCGTCGCTCACGACGCAGGACGTCGAGACCGGCGAAGTGCTTCCGTGGCTCGCTGAGTCCTGGGAGATCTCGGACGACGCGAGGGAGTTCACCTTCACGCTCGCCGAGGGGCCGACCTTCGCCGACGGCACGCCCATCGACGCCGAAGCCGTCAAGGCCAACGCGGAGGGCGTCCAGGCGCTCGGCGCGAAGTCGCCGCTCGGCAACCTGTACCTCGCCGGCCTCGAGTCGGTCACCGTCGTGGACCCGCAGACGGTGACTTATACCTTCGCCGAGCCGTCCGCGCAGTTCTTGCAGGCGACCTCCACCTTCACGCTCGGGCTCGTCTCCACCGAGAGCACGAAGCTCAGCCAGGAAGCGCGCTGCGCTGGCGACTTCATCGGCTCAGGGCCCTTCTCCGTCGAGAGCTACACCCCCAACGCCGAGACGGTCCTCGCCGCCCGCGAGGACTACGCGTGGGGTGCATCGACGACCGGCAACACCGAGCGTCCCTACCTCGACACGATCACGTACTCGGTCATCCCGGAGGCATCGACGCTCACCGGGTCGCTCCAGTCCGGCCAGCTCGACGTCTCGACCGACGTCTCCTTCGTCGACCTCGACGCACTCAAGGGCGCCGGCGCGAACGTGCAGAACCGCGCCAACCCCGGCGTCGTCTACAACCTCATCCCGAATGCCTCGCACCCGATCCTCTCCGACAAGAACGTGCGCCTTGCCGTGCAGAAGAGCATCAACCGCGAGGAGCTCCTCGCCCTCCTGACGCCAGAGGACAGCCCAGCCACGAGCGTGCTCGCCACGTCGACGCCCTACTACAGCGACCAGAGCGACATCCTCGAGTACAACGTCGAGGACGCCGCGAAGCTGCTCGACGAAGCCGGCTGGGTCGAAGGCGCGGACGGCATCCGCGAGAAGGACGGCCAGAAGCTGAGCTTCGAGCTCGCCTACTGGCAGCCGACCACCAACGTCCTCGAGCAGGTGCAGGTCCAGCTCGCCGCCGTCGGCATCGACCTCCAGCTCCGCGAGGCTCCCATCGCCGACGTGACCGCGATCAACGATGGCACGCAGCCGTTCACCTGGGCGAACATCACCCGCGCCGACCCGGACGCGCTCCGCATCTTCTTCTCGGCTGAGGGCGGCAACAAGTACAACTACCGCGAGGTCGGCCCGATCGACGAGGTGCTCAACTCGCAGGCCGCCATCGTCGATGCGGATGCGCGCCAGACCGAGGTCGACGCGGCTGTCACCAAGCTGCTCGAAGAGGGCTACGCCGTCCCCGTCATCCAGCTCTCCACGAACCTCGTCCAGGCGCCCGGCGTCCAGGGAGTGCAGTTCGAGGCGTCCAGCAGGCTCGACTTCTCGGCAGCCTGGAAGGCCGCGGAGTAACCGTATGGCTCGCTACTTCGCGTGGAGGCTCGCCCTGGGGATCCTGGTCCTCTGGGCGGCCTTCACCCTGTCGTTCCTCCTCCTCTACCTCCTCCCTGGCGACGCGGCGGCCGTGGCCGCGGCCGGCGGCGGAGAAGGGGCAGCCGACCCGGCCGCCATCGAGGCGCTGAGAGCGGAGCTCGGGCTCGACGCTCCGTTCCACGAGCAGTACCTGGCCGCCCTCGGGGGGGCCCTGGTCCTCGACTTCGGCAGCTCCGTGCAGAACGGCATCCCCGCCACCGAGGTGCTCGCCCGCGCGCTCCCGTCGACGGCCACCCTCGCCGGGGCGGCCCTCGTCCTGTCCGTCATCGGCGGCATCGGGCTCGCGCTCATCAGCAACCTCATCCGATCCTCCTGGCTGCGCGGCATCCTCCAGTCGCTGCCCTCGCTCGCCATCGCGGTTCCGACGTTCTGGCTCGGGCTCCTGCTCCTGCAGGTCTTCTCCTTCCAGCTCGGCTGGGTGCCAGCCTTCGGCAGCACGGGCTTCGTGGGGCTCATCCTCCCTGCGCTGACACTCTCGATCCCGACCGGCGCCTACCTGGCCCAGGTGCTCACCCGCAGCCTGCACGAGACCCTCGCCCGGCCCTTCATCGAGCAGGCCAAGGCGAAGGGTGCCGGCGACACGCGCATCCTCGTGCGCCATGCCCTCAGGAACGCGGCCCTGCCGACTCTCACGATCGGCGGGGTGCTCGTCGGCCAGCTCCTCGCAGGAACCGTCGTCACCGAGACCGTCTTCTCCCGCGACGGCGTCGGCCGCATGATCGTGACCGCCGTCGCCAACCGGGACATCCCCCTCGTCATGATCGCGGTCGTCTTCGCCGCCGCGATCTTCGTCGTCACCAACCTCATCGTCGACGCGCTCTACCCGCTCGTCGACCCCCGCCTCTCGCACTCCACGAAGCAGCGCCCGGCGACCAAGGCGCGTCCGACACCCCCACCGGCGTCCGGTACCACTGCCACGGAGCCCGGCAGGACTCGAGCGAACGAGGTCGCAGCATGACCCAGCCCCTCCTCACACCGCCGTCAGACCTCGCTGCGCTGAGTCGCACCGAGCGGTACGTGGCCCCCGGCAGCGCTGGCGGCGTCGCCGCCGAGCGGACCCCGCAGCCCGTGCCAGCTGCCGCGAAGCCGTCGTCGTTCGCGCGCTTCCGCAGCCTCCTGCGCCTCCCGTCCCTCATCCTTGCGATCGCCGTGCTCGCAACCGTCATCGCGTGGGCCGTCGCGCCGTCGATCTTCACGCCGTACGACGCCATTAACGGCGCCCTCCTCGACCGCCTCCAGCCGCCGAGCCCCGCGCACCCCTTCGGCACCGACAACCTGGGCCGGGACACCCTCGCGCGCTTTATCCACGGCTCGCAGACCACCCTCCTCGCTTCCGGCCTCGCCGTCGTCATCGCGCTCGGCACCGGGGCGCTCCTCGGGCTTCTCGCCGGATACCTCCGGGGCTTCGTCGACGAGGCGATCATGCGATTCATGGACGTCATCCTCGCGATCCCAGCCCTGCTGCTCTCGCTCACCATCATCACGGGACTCGGCTTCGGGACGCTCAACATCGCGATCGCGGTCGGCCTCGCATCCACCGCAGCCTTCGCGCGCATCATGCGCTCGCAGGTCCTCTCGGTCGCCACTGCCGGCTACATCGAGGCGGCGAAGCTCTCGGGCGCTCGCTGGCCGAGCATCATCTTCCGCCAGGTCCTCCCCGCCGCGATCACCCCGGTCCTCGCGCTCGCCGCCATCGAGTTCGGCGCGGCAGTGCTCGCCATCTCCGCCCTCAGCTTCCTCGGCTTCGGAGCCCCGCCGCCCCAGCCGGAGTGGGGCGCCCTCATCTCCGAAGGCCGCGACTACCTCCAGGCCGCCTGGTGGCTCACCACCCTGCCCGGACTCGTGATCGTCGCGGTCGTGCTCTCCACGGCACGCATCTCGCGCTGGCTCCAAGAACGAGGAGACCGCTCATGACCTCCACACCCCTGACCCAGCAGGCAGGCAGCGAAACGCAGCCGCTCCTGTCCGTCCGCGACCTCCAGCTCGCCTACAAGGGGGCCACGACGCTCGCCGTCGCCGGCGTGTCCTTCGACGTGTACCCGGGCGAGCAGGTCGCCATCGTCGGCGAGTCCGGCTCCGGCAAGACCAGCGTCGCCAAGGCCATCGTCGATCTCCTCCCCGCGAGCACCGCGGTGACCGCGAACGCACTCCGCTACGACGGCCTCGACCTCACCGCCTTGACGCCGCTCGAATGGCGTGCCGTCCGCGGCGCACGCATCGGCCTCATCCCGCAGGACCCATCGGCGTCCCTGAACCCGCTGCAGACCGTCGGAGCGCAGGTCGCCGAGGTGCTCCTCATCCACGGCCTCGCCACGAAGAAGGATGCACGCGCGCGAGCCGTCGAGCTCCTCCATGACGCCGGGATCCCCGACGCGGCAAAGCGTGCAGCGCAGTACCCGCACCAGTTCTCCGGCGGCATGCGGCAGCGAGTCCTCATCGCGGCCGCGCTCGCAGCCTCGCCCGGCCTCATCATCGCCGACGAGCCGACGAGCGCACTCGACGTGACCGTCCAACGCCAGATCCTCGACCTCATCGCGGAGCGGGCCGCCGTCGCATCCACGGCCGTGCTCTTCATCACCCACGACCTCGGCGTGGCAGCCGACCGGGCCGACCGCATCCTCGTCATGCAGCACGGAACGATCGTCGAGGCCGGCCCGGCGGCCCAGGTCCTCGAGGACCCGCAGCACCCGTACACGAAGCGACTCGTCGCGGCCGCACCCACCAGGACCTCGACGCGACTCGCGCCGGCCAATGGGGCCCTCGGCATCGACCGCAGCCGCCCGGTGCTGGAGGTCAGGGGACTGAGCAAGACCTTCCGGCTGCCAGGAGGCGCACGGGTCGACGCGACGAAGGACGTCGCCTTCTCGATCGCCCGCGGCGAGAGCTACGCCCTCGTCGGCGAGTCGGGCTCCGGCAAGAGCACAACCGCTCGCCTCGCCCTGCTCCTCGAACGACCGGACCAAGGGAGCATCCGCCTCGACGGCCTCGACGGCCTCGAAGTCGCCGGCGCCAGAGGCAGCGCCCTGAGAGCCTTCCGCCGCAGGACCGGGCTCGTGCACCAGGACCCCTACTCATCGCTCGACCCGCGATTCACGGTCGCGGACTCCATCGAGCAGCCGCTGCGGGCCTTCGGGGTCGGCGACAAGCAGTCGCGCCGCGCGCGGGTGCTCGAGCTGCTGGACGACGTCGCGCTCCCCGCCGATTTCGCGCAACGGCGCTCGACGCAGCTCTCCGGAGGGCAGCGGCAGCGCGTCGCCATCGCACGAGCACTCGCCCTGAAGCCAGAGCTCATCGTCCTCGACGAAGCCGTCTCCGCCCTCGACGTCTCCGTCCAGGCGCAGATCCTCCAGCTCCTCGTCGACCTCCAGGCCGAGCACTCGCTGAGCTACCTGTTCATCACCCACGACCTCGGGGTCGTCCGCCAGATCGCCGACCGCGTCGGCGTGCTCCGAGGCGGCGAGCTGCTCGAGGAAGGCACCGTCGACGAGGTCTTCGAGCGCAGCACCAACGCCTACACTCGAGCGCTCGTCGACGCCATCCCGGGCGGCAAGCCCACCGAGCGCGTCCTGGAGGCGATCGCATGACATCCGCAGCCAGGCTCATCGATATCGACAGCACCAGGGGAGCCAGGTGCATCGCCGTCCTCGGCGCCGGACCTCGCGGAGCTGGGCTCCTCGAGCGCATCGTCGCCAACTACGACGGCGAGACCACTGGCCCGCTTGTCGTGCACCTCATCGACCCGCACCCGCCTGGAGCCGGACGCATCTGGCGAGACGCCCAGTCCGGGCTCCTGAAGCTCAACTCGCTGGCGGCCGACGTCACCATGTTCACCGACGAGACGAGCACCATCGAGGGCCCGGTAAAACAGGGCCCCTCCCTCGTCGAGTGGGCTGAGCTCGCGAGCCGCGGCGAGCTGGCAGGCTACGACCTCGACACGGAGGACCAGCAGGTGGCCGCCGAGGTGCGGTCACTCGGTCCGGCGAGCTTCCCTACGAGGCGCCTGCAGAGCAGGTACCTCGGCTGGTTCTTCGAGCAGGCGGCGGACGCGGCGCCAGAGGGCCTGACGGTCCTCGTCCACGCCGCCGAGGTGACGGGCGTCACGACGATCGACAACGGCGCGCAGCGCGTCGAGCTCGATACGGGCGACAGCCTCACCGTCGACGTCGTCGTGTACGCGCTCGGCCACTCCGGAACCCTGGTCCACGAAGGAACGAGAACCGCCGAGCTGAGCGAGTTCGCGGCCCGCCACGACCTCGCCTACGTGCCGCCCTCGTTCACGGCAGACGCAGACTTCAGTGCAGTGGAAGCTGGGGAGCCCGTCATCGTCCGCGGTCTCGGCCTCGCCGCCGTCGACCTGCTCGTCCTGCTCACCGAAGGGCGCGGGGGAGCGTTCCTGCCCGGAGACGAGCCGGGACGCCTCAGGTACCGTCCCTCCGGCCGCGAGCCCCGCATCCTCGTCGGCTCCAGGCGGGGCGTTCCCTACCACTCCAAGGTCACGAGCGTGCTCCAGGGGGAGCCGTTCGAGACCCGCTACTTCACGGCGGACATCGCCCGCGAGATCGTCGCCGAGCACGAGATCCTGGATTTCCGCACGCACTTCTGGCCGCTCCTCGCCAAGGAGATGCTGCACGGCTACTACCGCGAGCTCTTCACGGGGCACCCAGATCGAGTGCGCGTGTCCTGGGTCGAGTTCCGGGCCGAGCTCGACCGATTCGCCGCCCAGTCGCCCGAACTCCACGAGGCAGTGCTCGCCGCGCTCGTCGACCCGAGCGACGAGCTCGACATCGAGACCTTCGACCACCCCCTGCGCGGGGCCGCGGCAACCGACGTCGGCTCGGTGTCGGTCGCCCTCCACGACTACATCCGCGAAGACCTCCGCAGGAGGAACAGCCAGCAGCACAGCGAGAACCAAGGGCTCTTCCTCGCCCTCCTCTTCTCCTTCATGACCTTCGTCGAATTCCAGGATGCTCCCAACTGGTCGCCGGTATCGCTCGCCGGAGACGTTCGCGTCTGGTGGAAGGGCTTCTTCAGCTACGTTGCGTCCGGCCCGCCAGGACACCGTCTCGACGAGCTCCTCGCGCTCAGCGAGGCCGGTGTCGTGCACTTCCTGGGCGGCGAGCTGCGCGTTTGGGAGGACGAGGAAGCCGGCCTCTTCAGGGCAAAGGGCACAACGCTCGAGCGACAGGTGTCGGCCCGCGCGCTCATCGACGCCTGGCTTCCCGACGCCGACGTCGCCCACACCGACAACCTGGCGCTCAGGCAGCTCATCGAGTCTGGCGAGGGGCGCGAGCGCATCGCAGCCACCCCGGAGGGCAGCCTCGCCACCGGCGTCATCGAGGTGCGCCGCGAGGACTCGAGGATCGTGCAGGCAGACGGGACGACGCATCCCCGTCGGTTCGCAATCGGCCCGTACACGTCCAATCCATTCGTCGGGGCGTTCTCCCGCCCCCGGACCAACGCCGTCTCGTTCCGCGAGAACGACGCCGTCGCCCTGAGTACGTTGAGACTCGTCGGCGAGATCAGCAGAGAGAACGAGGAGAGGGAACAGCATGAGCACGCAGCAGAGCACCACTACCGGAGACCACTTCAGCGCACGGTGGGCGGTCTGGCACGAAAGTCGTGAGCGCGCGGTCCGTGCCCCGTACGGGCCGGCGGCCCTCGTCGCGACCAACTGGCTCGCCGATGGCATCGAGCTCGAACTGGAGGGCGTCGCGGGAACCTGGAGCATCGTCGACGGCACCGTCGTCGGCAGCGGGCTCGCCGAGAGCGGGTACGTGGACGCCTCCGGCTCCGGAGTCGGCGACCGCGTGACGCTGAAGACGGGTGAGGAGCTCCGCGACGGTGCGCGCATCGTCCGGGCGTTCGCGCGCGACGATCAGCGCGCCCTCCGAGTGCTCGACCCCGAGGCGTCGGGGCGAGCCGCGCTGCTCGGCATCGACAGCTACCAGCCTGACGACGACTACGTCGTGTCTGCGAGCTTCCGTTCCTCGACCGAGCAGGTCGACGTGCTCCAGGCAGACGGCTACGTGTCCAGGAAGGACCTCGGCGGGAAGCTCGACTTCGAGCTCGGCGGCTCGGCGTTCTCGATCGACGCCGACCACACCGAGGCAGGACTCCAGGTCGTGTTCGCCGACACAACGAGCGGTGTCGAGAGCTACCGTTTCCGGTTCCTGACCGTCCCCGCCCCCGAGGCCGACGGGGCGACGACGATCGACTTCAATCGCGCCTACCTACCGCCGTGCGCCTTCAGCGACCACTTCGTCTGCCCGACGCCTGCCGCCGACAACCGGCTCAGCGTGCCGGTCAGAGCTGGCGAGCGGAACGCCATCAAGGCCTGACGCCAGCGTCCAGTCGCCGACGACGATCGCGAACCGCGCCCGACGGAACCCAACCCGGAGCGCGGTTCGCGATCACTCGTCCGGATCGAGCAGGGGCCGCTCGTCGCGGCCGCGGATGCGATCGATCTCTCGACGCTCCCGCTTCGTCGGACGCCCGGCCCCACGGTCGCGGTACGCGATGGGGGAGGCGAACTCCCGAGGGGGAGGCGGAGGTGAGTTGTCGATGAGCGCCTTCGCCGCGATCGGCGCGCCGACGCGCTTCTTGAGGAGCTCCTGCGCGACGAGGACCCGGTCACGATCGGTCCGCACCCGAACCTCGTCGCCGACGTGGATGCGCTGCGCTGGCTTGGCCCGATCGCCGTCGATCTTGACGTGCCCGGCCTTGCAGGCTGCGGTCGCGGCGCTGCGGGTCTTGTAGATGCGGACCGCCCAGAGCCACACGTCGACCCGCACGGAAGCGGGTCCTGGCTGGTGGTAGCCCTGCTCGTCTCGGTCCATCCGATGATCGTATCGAGTTCGTGAGGCCGCGCCCAGCGGTCGTGCTCAGCGGTCGTGCCCTCGTGCGCGCACAGCAGATGGCGTCACCACGTGTCGACCCGCGCGGGCTTCACCGACACGCAGACGCGCCGAGACGCGCGAGGCGTGCCACTGCGACAATGACCTCATGGCAGGCGACCGGCACGAGAGCCCGATGCGGTGGGCGACGCTTCCCAACGCCATCTCGGTGGCGCGACTGCTCGTCTTCGTGCCCCTCACTATGTGGCTCGCCGCCGACGGCCGGGAGCTGGCCGCCACCCTGAGCCTCGCTGCGTTCGGGGCGACCGACTGGATCGACGGCTTCCTCGCCCGCCGCCTCGGGCAGGTTTCCCGAGTGGGGGAGGTCCTCGACCCGGTCGCCGACCGGCTCGGCATCATCATCATCGGCTTCGGCCTGGCACTCCTCGGCTACTTCCCGTGGTTCGTGCTGGTCACGATCTTCCTCTGCGACCTGGCGCTGCTCGTCATCGGGCTGGCGCGGCTCGAGCGGGTTCGCGAGGGGCGCGTGAACCTGCTCGGCAAGGCCAGGTCGGCGTTCATCATGGTTGCCATGCCGCTCCACCTGCTGTCATACGCCGAGCAGGTGCCCGCCGAGCCGCTGCGCACCATCACGTGGTGGATGCTGCTGATCGGGACGGTCCTGCACGTCGCAGCAGGAGCCGTCTACGCGGTCAGGTACCTGCGCCGCCGGGCTCCGTGACGAAGTCGATGAGCTCCTCCACCCGGCCGAGCAGCGACGGCTCCAGGTCCCGGTAGTCGCGGACGCGCTCCAGGATGCGCTGCCAGGCCCTTGCCGTGTCCGCCTGCTCCTCTGCGGGCCAGCCGAGGGCCCTGCAGATGCCCTTCTTCCAGTCCTGCCCTCGAGGAATGACGGGCCATGCCTTGAGTCCGAGGCGCTCGGGCTTCACCGACTGCCACACGTCGACGTACGGGTGGCCGACGACCCGCACGTGCGAGGCGCCGAAGCGCCGCGTGATGTCGTCGGCGATGCGCTGCTCCTTCGAGCCCTTGACGAGATGATCGAGCAGCACTCCGACGCGGCGTGTCGGGCTCGGTCCGAACACCGTCAGCACTTCGGCGAGGTGGTCGGCGCCCTGCAGGAACTCGACGACGACCCCGTCGATGCGCAGGTCGTGGCCCCAGACCTTCTCGACGAGCTCGGCGTCGTGCTTGCCCTCCACGAAGATTCGCCCGGCCCTCGCGGTCCTCGCCTTGGCATCGGCGACGTGGAAGGAGCCGGACGCGCTGCGTGCTCGCCCAGACTGCTGCTTGGCCGCCGGGGGCCCGAGGAGGATGGCCTCATCCTCGAGCAGGAAGATCGAATCGGCGGGGAACGCCTTGCGCTGACCGTCGAAGTCCTGCAGCGTCACGGTCTGCTTGTTGGCCGACGCGAGGCGGCCGTAGAAGCCGCTCGCCGCATCCTCGAGCCACATGCCGCTGGCCATGGGCACCTTCCGCGTGAGGGGCGCGGACTTGCGCTCGCGCATGCGGGCGATGGGGTCACCCGAGTAGCGGTCGTCGGACTCGGCGCGGCCGTCGAAACTCGCGCGATCGCCGGAGAGGGAGTCGTCTAGCACTCCGGAAGTGTACGCCGAGGGTGAAAATCGGGCTCGATCTTCCCGCTCGTTTCGACAACACTCAGTCGTCTGACGCACAATGGCAGGCGGTGCTGCTGCAATTAACCGACCGGAATTCGGGCACCCCCGATTCCGCTACGCTTGAGCATCGACTCGAGGAGGCAAATATGGCTGGTTCTGACGCTGAGGCGCGGACCCCTGAAGGCGACGGCGTCGTCGATGAGCAGACACAGTCTTCGACGATGTCGTTCACCGGCGATTTCAGCGCGCAGCTCGCTGCGCTCATCGCAGGTGGTGTGTCGAAGGAGGAGATGGAGTCCATCAGTGCGCTTCCCTCCGGATCCGCGCTCCTGATCGTCCGTCGCGGTTCCAACGTGGGAGCCAGGTTCCTGCTCGACACCGACCTCCAGGTCGCCGGCAGGCACCCGAACGCGGAGATCTTCCTCGACGACGTCACCGTGTCCCGACGTCACGCCGAGTTCACGCGGCACGGCCGCGAGTTCCACATGCGCGATCTTGGTTCGCTCAACGGCACGTACTACAACGGCGAGCGCATCAACTCCGCCGTCCTCACCAACGGCGGAGAAGTGCAGGTCGGCAAATTCCGGCTCACTTTCTACAGCTCTCCGCTTGACACCAGCCTGACTTCCGCGTCTGCCGGGAACTGATCGTGGCCGCTATGGCGGCGGCGGCTTCTGCGCGGGGACCAGGTCGGACGCTCAGTATCGGTCAGGTGCTGCAGCGGCTGAACGTCGAGTTCCCTGAGCTGAGCCCCTCCAAGCTCCGCTTCCTCGAGGACAAGGGCCTCGTGCATCCCGAGCGAACGCCGAAGGGGTATCGCAAGTTCTCCGCGGCCGACGTCGCTCGCCTGCGCGAGGTGCTCACCATGCAGCGCGACCTCTACCTGCCGCTCAAGGTGATCGCCGAGTACTTCGACGACCTCGATCGGGGCCTCGAGCCTGAGCTCCCGGGATCGCGGGCACCGCAGCGGCAGACCATGCTCGCCGCCGGCACCGTCCTCGATCGCGCGCAGCTGCTCGAGCGCTCTGGAGCCAAGCCCGCCCTGCTCGAGCAGGCCGTGAGTGCCGGACTCATCCCGGCGGCGAGTCGGTACCAGGAAGACGAGCTCACCATGCTGAGCACGCTCGTGGAGCTCGAGCGGGTGGGCATCGAGCCGCGCCACCTGCGCCCTTTTCGCGCTGCCGCACATCACGAGTACGGGCTCATCGAGCAAGCGCTCTCGACGAACACCCGGCGGGCGCGCTCGCAGGGCGAGGCCGTCGAGCGTGCCAACGAGCTCGCCGAGCAGCTCGGGTCGGTTCGCCGGTCCCTCATCCGCCAAGCGGTTCGCGGTCGCAGGTAGGTTCATCCTCCACTTGAACGTGAAGTGGATTCGCGAGCCACGATCTCGTGCCACGACACGCCGCAGGCCTGCCGCGGATGCCTGAAATCCGGGGCAAGTCGGGTCATGATCACATCGTTGTCGTTCGGAAGTAGCCGAGCGGCATGCACTCCAATAGAATCGACCCAGACGGCTCGGGACTTACCTCAAGTTCCCTTGTGGTACAAGGCTTCCCCAGGGCGCATCGGCTCCCCGGAGCGCAGGGCTTGCTCCAGGAGTACGGGGCGCTGAGTTGGTCGAAAACGTGTGAAAGGTGTAGGCATGAGCGAGCAGGGACAGGGCGACGCGCCAACCGGCGGCGAGTTGGTCTTCACCGACGGCATTCCGGACCTCGATCCGGGCTCCGGGTACCGTGGCGCCGTTGCCGCGCGTGCCGCGGGCATCACCTATCGGCAGCTTGACTACTGGGCTCGCACCGGCCTGGTCGAGCCGACGGTTCGCGGGGCGAAGGGCTCAGGCTCGCAGCGTCTCTACTCGTTCCGCGACATCCTCGTCCTCAAGCTCGTGAAGCGACTGCTCGAGACGGGCATCTCGCTCCAGCAGATCCGCACGGCGGTCGACCAGCTCGCCGAGACCGGCGTCGTTGACCTCGCGCAGACGACGCTCATGTCGGATGGCGCAAGCGTCTACCTGTGCACCTCGAACGACCAGGTCATCGACCTCGTGCACCGCGGGCAGGGCGTGTTCGGCATCTTCGTCGGCCAGGTGCTCCGCGAGGTCGAGTCGACCCTCGTCGACTTCGAGCAGCAGACGCTCGACCCAGTCGACGAGCTCGCAGCACGCCGCGCCAGCCGCGCGAGCTGAACCCGCAGACGGCCTCGCTGTCTCGGCACGTTCGGGCGCTTGACCGCGCTCCGGTTGCCTGACCACGCGAGGCAGGCCGCGGCGCCGAAGCCGCTGGTTTCCGGAAACTCGCTAGTTGTTCGACCGGCCCCGTTGACGCCCGCGCGTCACCGGGGCTTCGTCGTCGCCCGTGGCGGGGGCTTCCGCATAGGTGCCCAGCCGGCCGGCCCGCATGATGCGGTCGAGCAGCTTGTCGAAGTTCGCCGCCATCTCCTCGGCTGAGCTTCCCGGCCAGAGGTGCACGGGCTTCGCTGCGCCCTGCGCCTGCTGCAGTGAGGTGCGCTCTGGGAGCGCGGGGGAGAGCACGAGGGGACCGAACATGTCCCGGAGCTCGCCGAGACGGAACTGGTGCTCGAGGGACTGGTGCTTGGCCCGGTTGACGATGATGCCGAGCGGCTGGAGCCGCGGCGACAGCTCGCGCCTGATCTCGTCGACGGCCCGGAGCGCGCGGTCGGCGGCGGCGACCGAGAAGAGCCCGGGCTCGGTGACGACCGCGACACGGTCCGAAGCGGCCCAGGCCGTGCGCGTAAGCGCGTTCAGCGAGGGCGGGCAGTCGATGAGGACGAGGTCGTAGTCCTCCTCGACGACGGCAAGCGCCTCCTCGAGTCGCCAGATCTCTCGGATCGAGGGATTCGGGGTATCGAAGCTCAGCGCTGCTGGACTGCCCACCATGAGGTCGATGACGCCGCGGCTGCCTTCGCCCCACGCGGAGCGGGCGATCGCCGCGCGAACCGTGCTTGGCTTCGGCGAGCGGAGGACGTCGGAGATCGTGGCGCCATCCTGCGCGCGGGCATCGAGCCCTGTGGAGACGTCGGACTGGGGATCCAGGTCGACGACGAGGGTTCTGAGCCCGCGGGCCCAGGCGGCGGAAGCGAGGCCAAGGGTCACCGTGGTCTTGCCGACGCCGCCCTTGAGAGAACTGATGCTGAGGACGAACACCAGCCCAGGCTACATTCACTAGGCTTGAGGTCACGTTGCTGCATGCCCCTGTCGTGTTGTCGGAAGGTGGAACACCGGTGTTCAAGAAGATCCTGGTCGCGAATCGAGGCGAGATCGCGATCCGCGCATTCCGCGCCGCAGTCGAGCTCGGAGCGCGGACGGTCGCGGTCTACCCGTATGAGGACCGCAACTCCCTGCACCGCCTGAAAGCTGACGAGGCGTACCAGATCGGCACCGTCGGACAGCCTGTTCGCGCCTACCTCGATGTCGCCGAGATCCTCCGCGTCGCGAAGGAGTCGGGGGCTGACGCCATCTACCCGGGCTACGGCTTCCTGAGTGAGAACCCGGAACTCGCGCGCGCTGCTGAGGAGGCCGGCATCGCGTTCATCGGTCCGCCGCCACGGGTCCTCGAGTCCGCGGGCAACAAGGTCACGGCGAAGAACCAGGCCATTGCCGCCGGCGTGCCCGTGCTCGCCTCGAGCCAGCCCTCGACGGATCTCGACGAACTCTGCGCTGCCGCCGACGAGATCGGCTTCCCGATCTTCGCGAAGGCCGTCGCCGGAGGCGGCGGGCGCGGCATGCGTCGCGTCGAGCGAACAGAGGATCTGCGCGAGGCGCTCGAGTCTGCGATGAAGGAGGCAGAGAGCGCCTTCGGCGACCCGACGATGTTCGTGGAGCAGGCCGTGCTTCGGCCCCGCCACATCGAGGTGCAGATCCTCGCCGATGAGCACGGCAACGTCGTGCATCTGTTCGAGCGCGACTGCAGCGTCCAGCGGCGGCACCAGAAGGTCGTCGAGATCGCTCCGGCTCCGAACCTCCCGCAGGAGGTCAGGGACAAGCTCTACGCGGATGCCGTCGCCTTCGCGAAGTCCATCGACTACGTCAACGCCGGCACCGTGGAGTTCCTGCTGGACACGGCCGGACCGCGCGCCGGGCAGCATGTCTTCATCGAGATGAACCCGCGCATCCAGGTCGAGCACACCGTGACGGAGGAGGTCACGGACGTCGACCTCGTCCAGGCGCAGATGCGCGTGGCCTCGGGCGAGCGGCTCGACGACATGGGGCTTCAGCAGCACCAGCTGGAACTCCACGGCTTCGCGCTGCAGTGCCGCATCACGACTGAGGACCCCTCCCAGGGGTTCCGTCCCGACACCGGCGTCATCACGACGTACCGCTCCGCGGGCGGCTCCGGCATCCGCATCGACGGCGGCACCATCGCAACGGGGGCCGAGGTCCTGCCGCACTTCGACTCGATGCTCATGAAGCTCACGGCTCGCGGACGCGACTTCCCCGCAGCCGTTCGGCGGGCACGTCGAGCGCTCTCCGAGTTCCGCATCCGCGGCGTCGCCACGAACATCCCCTTCCTCCTCGGCGTGCTCGACGACCCCGACTTCCAGCGTGGCGACGTCGCGACCGACTTCATCGAGAAGCGTCCGGGGCTGCTCGAGTACCGCCGACCCGGCGATCGAGGGACGAAGATCGTCAACTGGCTCGCCGACGTCACGGTCAACGCTCCGCACGGCGCTCGGCCGACCTCCGTCGAGCCCCGCTCGAAGCTCCCTGAGCTCGACACCGCCCTCCCGCTGCCCTCCGGGCGCCGACAGGAGCTGCTTGAGCTCGGGCCGACGGCTTTTGCAGCGCAGCTCCGCTCGGAGCGACGACTCGCCGTGACCGACACCACGTTCCGCGACGCGCACCAATCGCTCCTCGCGACGCGCGTCCGAACGCGGGACCTCGTCACAGCGGCGCCCTACCTCGCGCGGCTCACGCCAGAGCTGCTCTCCATCGAAGCCTGGGGAGGGGCGACCTACGATGTCGCGCTCCGCTTCCTCGGGGAGGAACCCTGGGAGCGCCTCGCGAGCCTTCGCGAGGCTGTCCCGAACATCCCCCTGCAGATGCTGCTCCGCGGGCGCAACACCGTCGGCTACACGCCGTACCCCGAGGCTGTGACCAAGGCGTTCGTCCACGAGGCGACTGCGACGGGTGTCGACATCTTCCGCATCTTCGACGCGCTGAACGACGTCTCGCAGATGAAGCCCGCCATCGACGCAGTGCTCGAGACCGGCACCGCCGTCGCCGAGGTCGCCCTCTGCTACACCGGCAACCTCGCCGACCCCGCTGAGCCGTTCTACACGCTCGACTACTACCTGCGCCTCGCGGAGCAGATCGTGGAGGCGGGCGCGCACATCATCGCGATCAAGGACATGGCGGGACTCCTGCGCCCTCAGGCGGCCTCGATCCTCGTCAAGGCCCTGCGCGAGCGCTTCGACCTGCCCGTCCACCTGCACACGCACGACACCGCTGGTGGTCAGCTGGCGACGCTCCTGGCGTCAAGCGAGGCAGGCGTCGACGCCGTCGACGTGGCCAGTGCTCCGATGTCGGGCACGACCAGCCAAGCGAGTCTCTCGGCGCTGGTCGCATCGCTCGAGCACACGGAGCGAGACACCGGCATCAGCCTCACGAACGTCACCGATCTCGAGCCGTACTGGGAGGCGGTCCGCCTCGTCTACCGCCCCTTCGAGTCGGGTCTGCCCGGCCCGACCGGTCGCGTGTACAAGCACGAGATCCCCGGTGGCCAGCTGTCGAACCTCCGCCAGCAGGCCATCGCACTCGGACTCGCGGACCAGTTCGAGCGCATCGAGGACATGTACGACGCGGCCGACAAGATCCTCGGCCGCATTCCGAAGGTGACCCCCTCGTCGAAGGTCGTCGGAGACCTCGCCCTGCACCTCGTCGCGGTGGGCGCCGACCCGGCCGACTTCGCCGAGAACCCGGGCAAGTTCGACATCCCGGACTCGGTCATCGGCTTCATGGCGGGCGAACTCGGCGAGCTGCCCAACGGATGGCCGGAGCCCTTCCGCAGCAAGGTGCTCGAGGGTCGAGACGTCAAGATCGAGATCACGCCGCTCTCCGCAGCCGACGAAGCCGGCCTCGCCGGCGACAGCCTCGAGCGCAGGCGCACCCTCAACAGGCTCCTCTTTCCGCAGCCGACCGCGAGCTACGAGGACACGGTCCGGCTCTTCGGCGACCTGTCCGTGCTCGACACCCTCGACTACCTGTACGGGCTCGAACCTGGCGAGGAGCACGTCATCCACATCGGCAAGGGCGTGCAGCTCTTCGTCGGGCTCGAGGCCATCGGCGAGCCGGATGCGGACGGCATGCGCACGGTCATGGCCACCCTGAACGGTCAGCTGCGGCCCGTCTTCGTGCGTGACCGCAGCATCAAGGTCGACACGATCGAGCGCGAGAAGGCCGACAGCGGGAATCCCGGTCACGTGGCAGCGCCGTTCTCCGGCGTCGTCACGCTGCGGGTGGACGTCGGCGAACGCGTCGCCCAGGGACAGACCGTCGCGACGATCGAGGCGATGAAGATGGAGGCCGGGATCACCGCTCCAGTCGCTGGAGTCGTCGAGCGCCTCGCGATCTCCTCACCGCTGGAGGTCGGCAACGGAGACCTCCTCGTCGTCGTGCGTCCGGGTGCAGAGAGCGCCGATGCCTGAGCTCACCGACGCCGAGCACTTCGGCCTCATCATCATCGGCGCGGGCTCGGGGAACTCCCTCCCGCCAGGCGACGAGAGCGGGCCGAGGACCGCGATCATCGACGACGGCCCGCACTTCGGCGGAACCTGCCTCAACGTCGGCTGCATCCCGACCAAGATGTTCGTCCACGTGGCGGACATCGTGCGGGTTGCGCGCGACGCCGACCGCCTGGGCATCCACGACGTCCGGCTGCGCCCGTCGTGGCCGGAGGTGCGCGACCGTGTGTTCGGGCGCATCGACCACATCAGCGACAGCGGGGAGCAGTACCGGGAGAGCGGCAACCCTCGGGTCACGCTTGTCCGTGAGCGAGTCGAGATGCTCGGCGACCGCGAGGTGCTCACGGCATCCGGCAGGCGCCTAACCGCCGACACGCTGGTCATCGCCGCGGGAAGTCGCGCGCGCCACCACGACGTCGTTCCGCTCAGCTCGCCACTCGTCCACACCTCCGACACGATCATGCGCATCGATGACGCGCCCCGACGCCTAGCGATCATCGGCGGCGGCTCGATCGCGTCTGAGTTCGCGCACGTCTTCAGTGCCTTCGGCTCCGAGGTGACGCAGCTGGTGCGTGGGCGCGTGCTCTCCTCGCTCGATGCCGACGTCGCCGAGACCTTCGCGGAAGCGGCACGGGAGCGCTGGCGCCTCGAGACCAGCACCTCCGTCGTCGGCTTCTCCGATGACGGCGGCGTCGCGACGCTCACGACCGACTCGGGAGAGCGCATCGAGGTCGACGCTGTGCTCGTCGCGATCGGGCGCATCCCGAACACCGACACGCTCGGCACCTTCGAGGTCGGCTTCGACCACCACGACGACGGCCGGCTGCGCGTGGATGCCTACCAGCGCGTCCTGCGCGACGGCCACCAGGTGCCTGGCGTCTTCGCCCTCGGCGACATCGACTCGGAGCACCAGCTCAAGCACGTCGCCAACCACGAGGCGCGGGTCGTCGCCCACAACATCGCCGTCGAGCCCGGCCGTCGCCTCATGAAGAACACCCTCGGCCCGGTCCCGGACGTGGTGTTCACCGAACCTCAGATCGCCAGCTTCGGGGCAACCCTCGAGCGGGCCGAGCAGCTCGGCTACGACGCCTTCGAGGTCGTGCACGAGTACGGGTCCACTGCCTGGGGGTGGGCGCTCGAAGACCAGCGCAGCTTCTGTAAACTCGTCATAGCGCGTGGAAGCGCGACCATCCTCGGGGCGCACATCGTGGGCCCGGACGCGGCGGTCCTGCTCCAGCCCCTCGTCCTCGCGGCGAGCTTCGGGCACTCCATCCGGGGCCTCGCGCGTGGCCAGTACTGGCCCCACCCCGCGGCGAGCGAGGTGGTCGAGAACGCGCTGCTGCGCGCTGAGGAGGAACTGTGACCGTTCGCCCCATCCGCTTCTACGGAGATCCGGTGCTGCGCACGCCCGCCGAGCAGATCACTGTCGTGGACGACCGCATCCGCAGTCTTGTCACCGACCTGCTCGACACGACGGCGCTCGACGGCCGAGCCGGGGTGGCTGCTCCGCAGATCGGGGTCGGGCTCGCCGCGTTCTCGTACAACATCGACGGGCGGACCGGCTACGTCCTCAACCCGGTCCTCGAGAGCACCTGGGGAGACGTCGAGGAGATCGACGAGGGCTGCCTCTCCGTCCCCGGCCTCTGGAACAAGACGCCACGGTACGAGCACGCTCGGATCACCGGAATCGACCTGGACGGCGAGCCCGTCGTCCTCGAGGGCTCTGGCCTCATGGCTCAGATGCTGCAGCATGAGACCGACCACCTCAAGGGGCTCGTGTACATCGACACGCTCGCGCCAGAGCACCGCAAGGAAGCCATGCGGGAGATCCGGGGCAGCGAGTGGTTCGCGCCCGCGACCGTCTCTGCTGGATCCGCGAAGGCCAGCGCCTTCGGCCGCACGTCGCGCTGACGACGCTGACCGGAGGCGCTGGCCGCGAGGGTCCAGCTCTCCGAGCTACTTGAGCGTGATGCCCTGCGTCGCCGGTGCGGCGTTGTAGATGCCCTCGATGATTCCTCGGTACTTCTCGAGGATCACGTGGCGCTTGATCGACATCTTCGGAGTCAGCGTGCCGTCGGCCTCCGTGAACTCGCCATCGAGCACGACGAACTTGCGGATCGACTCGGCCCGGGAGACGCGCGTGTTCGCGAGGTCGACAGCATGCTGGATCTCGGCCAGCACCTTCGGGTGCTCCGCGGCCTGGGCGACCGAGATGCTCGGGTCCTCGCCGTTGTTGGAGAGCCAGGTCTTCAGCATCTCGGGATCGAGCGTGACGAGCGCGGAGATGAACGGTCGCTGATCTCCGACGACGACGATCTGGCCGACGAGCGGGTTGGCTCGGATCGGGTCCTCGAGCGCCGCGGGGGAGACGTTCTTCCCGCCGGAGGTCACGATGATCTCCTTGATGCGCCCGGTGACGGTGATGTAGCCGTCGTCGTCGATCGAGCCGAGATCTCCCGTCTTGAACCATTCGCCGTCGAAGGCCGCGGCCGTCGCCTCGGGGTTCTTCCAGTACTCGCGGAACACGTTGATGCCCTTGACCTGGAGCTCGCCGCTGTCATCGGTGCGCACGGCCACGCCGGGCAGTGCAGGCCCGACGGTGCCGATCTTCGACTTCTCCGCGAGGTTCACGGACGCAGGGGCCGTGGTCTCGGTGAGACCATAGCCCTCGAGGATGTTCACGCCGATAGCCCGGTAGAAGTGGCCGAGACGCGCGCCGAGTGGCGCCGAGCCCGAGACGGCGTGCTTGACCCGGCCGCCCATGACCTCACGCAGCTTCGAGTAGACGAGCTTGTCGAACAGCTTGTACTGCAGGCCGAGGACAAGCGGCGTCCGGCCCGCGTCCTGCGATTCCGAGTAGCGGACCGCGACGTCTGCCGCCTTGCGGAAGATCTTGCCCCGGCCGCCGGTCTCTGCCTTCTGCTCCGCCGAGTTGTAGACCTTCTCGAATACGCGGGGCACCGCGAGGAGGAAGGTCGGGTGGAAGGTACCGAGCGACTCGACGAGCTTCGAGGTGTCGTGCTGGTGGCCCACCTTGACCCCGCCGTAGATGCAGAGCACCGAGATGAAGCGAGCGAAGACATGCGCGAGCGTGATGAAGAGCACCGTGGATGCGCCGGGGTAGATGAGCGCGCCAAGCGGGTCCTTCACGTTGCGGCACAGCTCGACGAAGTTCGAGTGCGTGATGACACACCCCTTGGGGCGTCCCGTCGATCCCGAGGTGTAGATGAGCGTCGCGATGTCAGCGCCGTTCGCGATCCCGCGACGGCGCTCGATCTCCGCGTCCTCGACGCCGGCCCCGAGGCGGATGAGCTCCTCGATCGCGCCGGCATGCAGCGCGTAGCGCACGCGCAGCCCCGAGACGGTGTCAGAGATCTCGTCGAGCTTGTCGTCGTGCTCTGGGAGCTCGGAGATGATGCCGACGGCCTCTGAGTCCTCGAGCATCCACTCGATCTGCGCGGACGAGCTGGTCTCGTAGACCGGCACCATCACTGCCCCGGCATACCAGAGCGCGAAGTCGACGAGCGTCCACTCGTAGTTCGTCTTCGCGACGAACGCGATGCGCTCCCCGGGCTCGATGCCGGCGGCGACAAAGCCCTTGGCGAGGGTGTGCACCTTCGCGTGGAACTCCTTGACCGGCACGTCGCGCCAGGTGCTGCCTTCTGGCAGGGCGAAGAGGGCGAGATCCGGCGATTCTCGAAGTCGGTACTCGAGCAGATCTGTGGTGTTCCAGCTCGGCTCCGGGCTGACGACGGCGGGGGTCTCGGATAGCTTCATTGCAACTCCTGAGTGTGGTCCTGGTCGTGAGCCGCCTGAACGCCCATCGTCCGGACCGATTCGACTTCACGTTCCGTGGCTTCCAACCCTACCGTTTCGGAAACGGGGAGCGGCGCAACGGGGCCGGGCATGTCCCGAGTACACTGATGTGCCATCGCCTATCGGGAGGCCACGCATGTTGTATTGGGTGCTCAAGCATCTCTTCGCAGGGCCCTTGGTGCGCGGAACCTTCCGCCCTTGGGTGCGCGGCGTCGAGAACATACCGGCGAAGGGGCCGGTCATTCTGGCGTCGAACCACTTGTCGGTCATCGACTCGTTCTTCATGCCGTTGTCGATCGACCGCCGCGTCTACTTCCTCGCGAAGAAGGAGTACTTCACCGGAACGGGGATCAAGGGCTATCTGACGGCGCAGTTCTTCAAGTCGACGGGCATGCTCCCGATCGACCGGGGCGGCGGAGCAGCGAGCGAGGCGTCCCTGCAGACGGGTCTGCGAGTGCTGGGCGAGGGCAAGGTGCTCGGGATCTATCCGGAGGGCACCCGCAGCCCCGACGCACGGATGTTCCGTGGGCGCACGGGAATCGCCCGAATGATCATGCAGGCGGACAAGCCCGTCACGGTCGTCCCCGTGGTCATGGTCGACACGGAGCGCGTCCTGCCCATCGGAGCGAAGGTTCCTCGTCTGCGCAAGGTCGGCATGGTCTTCGGCGAGCCGCTCACCTTCACCAGGTACGAGGGCATGGCGGCCGACCGCTTCGTGCTCCGTTCCATCACGGACGAGATCATGAGCGAGCTGCACGCCCTCAGCAACCAGGACTATCGCGACATCTATGCCTCGTCCATCCGAACCAAGATGGACGCAGAGGCCAAGGCGCTCGCCGCCGCACAGAAGCACTGAATCGCCCAGCAAGTCTGAGCGTTCGAGAAGCCCTGAGCGATCAACAGAGCAGAGCGCCGCGGCCCCGAGTATCGTCGGGGCCGTTCGGCGTGAGATCCAGCAACACACCAGCGCTGCAGCGCCCAAGCTGCCAGCATGAGATCAGAGACATGAGATCAGAGAAGCGAGCATGAGCCAATTCACCTCCACCCGCACAGAGTCGATCCCGACGCCCCCCGGCGTGCTCGAGGGGCTCGATGCCTGGCGCGAGCTGCCGATCCGGCAGCAGCCGCAGTGGGGCGACGCGACCAAGGTCGCGAGCGTCTCAGGTGAGCTCGCGTCGCTGCCACCACTCGTCTTCGCCGGCGAGGTCGACCGCCTGCGCGACCGCATCGCGACAGCCGCTGCCGGGCAGGCGTTTGTCCTGCAGGGTGGCGACTGCGCCGAGACCTTCGCGGGCGCGACGGCGGACAAGATCCGTGCGCGTGTGCGAACGATCCTGCAGATGGCCGTCGTGCTGACGTACGGCGCGTCGATGCCGGTCGTCAAGATGGGCCGCATGGCCGGTCAGTTCGCGAAGCCCAGGTCGAGCGACAACGAGACCCGCGGCGACGTGACGCTGCCCGCGTACCGCGGGGACATCGTCAACGACTTCGACTTCACCGAGGAGGGCCGGACCCCGGACCCGGAGCGCATGCTCCGCGGCTACCACACGGCCGCATCCACGCTGAACCTCGTCCGCGCGTTCACGACGGGCGGCTTCGCCGACCTGCGCGAGGTGCACTCCTGGAACCAGGGCTTCGCCGCCAATCCCGCCAACGCGCGCTACGAGCAGCTCGCAGCTGAGATCGATCGTGCCGTGCGCTTCATGGCGGCCGCCGGGGCTGACTTCTACGCACTCCGCGACGTCGAGTTCTTCGTCGGCCATGAGGGGCTCCTCATGGACTACGAGCGACCCATGACCCGGATCGACTCGCGCACCGGTCTGCCATACGACACCTCCGGCCACTTCATCTGGATTGGGGAGCGCACGCGCGACCTGGACGAGGCGCACGTCGACTTCTTCAGCCGCGTGAAGAACCCCATCGGCGTGAAGCTCGGGCCGTCGACGACGCCCGAGACCATGCTGCGGCTCATCGACAAGATCGACCCGAACCGCGAACCTGGTCGCCTCACCTTCATCACCCGCATGGGCGCAGGCAAGATCCGCGATGCGCTTCCACCCCTGCTCGAGGCGATCAAGAGCAGCGATGCGCAGCCGCTGTGGATCACCGACCCGATGCACGGAAACGGGATCACGACGCCGAACGGCTACAAGACGCGTCGCTTCGACGACGTCGTCGACGAGGTGAAGGGCTTCTTCGAGGCGCATCGCGCCGCGGGCACGCACCCGGGTGGCATCCACGTCGAGCTCACGGGCGACGATGTCACCGAGTGCCTCGGCGGTTCCGAGCACATCGACGAGAAGACCCTCGAGACCCGCTACGAGTCGCTGTGCGACCCGCGACTCAACCACATGCAGTCGCTCGAGCTCGCGTTCCTCGTGGCTGAGGAGCTGCGCGCGGGCAAGCACTAGAGGGACTCGGCCGTGACCTGCTTGGTGGCGATTCCGGTCGTGTGAGGTGACGAGGCCTCCTGGGGTGGTGGAGCTGTGAGCTCTGCCATCACCAGGAGGCCTCTGTCGGAGTGTGGGAGCACGGAACCCTGAACTCTCTCGCCGCATCACCCGTGAAATGATGAGCGCATGACGGCTGACGGCGTGCGCAGAGTCGATTTCCTCCCATGGGAGTACGATCCCCACTCCGCTGACGGAGCCGCTCAGGCTGAGCGGCTGGGCGAACTGGCGGCGTCGGGCGCCGCGATCGGCGATCGGGTCTTCGTCTCGGCGAGTGCCGCCGTCTTCTGCGACCGGCTGTCGATCGGCGACCGCAGCTATATCGCCGCCAACGCCTACGTCACCGACAACGTCGCGATCGGCGCGGATTGCTCCGTCAACCCGTTCGCCGTGGTCCGCGGCGACGTGCAGATGGGCGACGGCGTCCGGATCGGCGCACACACCTCGATCCTCGGCTTCAACCACTTGATGGAGCCGGACGCTCCGGTCTTCACCCAGGGGCTCTCGAGTCGAGGGATCGTTCTCGGAGACGATGTCTGGATCGGCTCGCAGGTGACGATCCTCGACGGGGTGGTGGTCGGCGACCACGTCGTCATCGGCGCTGGTTCGGTGGTCACGAAGAGTGTCCCGGACCACGCGATCGTGGCAGGCAACCCGGCGCGCGTCCTGCGCGACCGCCGGGCTCCGGCACGCCAGACTGGGCTCGGGGAGGCGCTCCGACGCTTCGGGGACACGGCTCGGGCTGAGATCCCGGCAGTGCTCGAGCGGTGCTTCGAGGGCGGCCGCTTCGTCGATCGCCCAGGCACGGCTGCAGCGCCCACCCTGCGCCCATGGGCCGACGCGGTCGAGCTCGCCGACCTGCTGCTGGACGCACCGCCGCCGGGCTTCGCCGCCGCGGACCTGCTCCGGCGGCTGACGACGAGGCAGGATCCTGCGACGGGGCTGGTCGCCGACGGCGATCTCTCGGACGCCGGCCTCGAGCGAGCGCAGACGTCGCCCGATCGGCAGCCATCGGAGCCGCTTTCGGCGTTCGACGGGCCGGCGAGCTACCACGTCCTCAGCGTCAGCTACGCCGTGCGGCTGCTGGGCGGGCGGATGCCCCACCCGATCCGCGCCGTGCACGGGCTCACGGGAACGGACCTGACGGCCGCCCTCGACGCCCGCGACTGGGGCGCTGGCGCCTGGGGCTCCGGCGCCGCGGTCGACGCGGTCGCTACGGCCTGCGCCGCGAACATTCTGGATCATTCCGACGCCTTCGACGACGGGGGAGCCGGGCCTCTCCTCACCTTGCTTGGCTGGGCTGTCGCACGCGCGGACCCGCGAACAGGCCTGTGGGGGGAGGTGCTGCCCGGCTCGGAGTTACCACGGCTGCAGGCCGTGAACGGTTTCTACCGGCTGACCCGCGGACTCTTCGCGCAGTTCGGACTGCCGCTGCCGTATCCGGTCGCGACGATCGACACCGTGCTGCTGCACGCGGCTGACCCTCACCTCTCCACGCCAGCTGGCTGGACCGCGTGCAACGTCCTCGACATCGTGCATCCGCTCTGGCTTGCTTCGCAGCAGACCCCGCACCGCCGCGCGGAGATCGCGGAGTGGGCGCGCGGGGCGCTCGAGCAGGCGCTCGGCCAGTGGGTTCCCGGCGAGGGGATAGCGTTCGCTCCGCGTTCCCAGAGCGCGGGTGGCGCACCAGGGTTGCAGGGAACCGAGATGTGGTCGAGCATCATCTGGCTGCTCGCCGACCTGCTTCACGCATCGGATTCGCTGGGCTACCGCATGCGCGGGGTGCATCGTCCTGATCCGATAGCGGCACTTCGGCCGACGTCACTCTCGTAGCGCTCGACTGCGGTCTGAGAGAGTCTGCACCAGCCGGGACGTGTCCCGGCGGCGTCGGAACGAGTTCGAGCAGAGGCCCTGATCGTGATCCCGCGCGCGTCAGCGGCCCGAGCACCTACAGCGTCGCGGTGGCCGTCAGCGTGACGTTCGACCCGGCCGGTACCTCGACCCCGGCGGCGGGGGACTGCGTCGAGACGACGAACTTGATGACCGGGTTCGGGTCGTTGACGATGCCGGGGGGAACGTTGTGGCCGACCGTCAGCCCGAGTCCCTCGAGCGTCGCGATGGCTTCGCCGATGGGTGCGCCGACGACGTCTGGGAGGACGACGGGGGCTGGCCCCTTCGAGACCGATATGTTGATCGTGTCGCCCGGAACGACCGGATCGGTGGTGGTCGAGGAGGCGATGACGACGCCGCTGGCCACCGAGGCTGAGAACTCCCGGCTCGACACGTTCACGACGAGTCCGGCCTCCTCGATGAGCTTCGTCGCGTTCGCTTCCGTCTCGCCAGCTACGTCCGGGAGGACTCCTGCCGAGGCCACGAGACGGATGGGCTGGCCCTCGGCGAGCGTGGAGGGGAGTGGAGCGCCGGTGGTGTCCGTCGCCGCGATCACGACGTCGGCTTCCTCATCGGAGAACTGGCGCAGGGTCGTGGCCTGGTCGTAGGTGAAGCCGGCCTCGGTGATGGCGGACTCCGCCGCCTCGAGCGTCAGCCCTTCGAGGGCCGGTACCGTGAGCATCTCCGGCCCGGCGGAGACGATGAGGGAGATCGGAGTCTCGGGGGCGAGCGACGTGCCGGCTTGCGGGTCCATGTCCATGACGGTGCCGGCAGCGACCTCGAGCGAGAACTCCTGCGTGACGTCGCCGACGGTGAAGCCGGCAGCGGTGATCGCCGACTCCGCGTCCGCCTGGGTGAGCGAAACCGCCTCGGGGACCGTGTTGTAGGACCCAGGTCCGAGTCCGAACCACCAGCCGATGCCGCCGGCCGCCGCGACCAGTGCGATGACCAAGATGGCGATGACTGCGCCGAAGGTGCGTCGCTTGCGGGCGCCCTGCTCGGCCGTCGAGGTGGCTTGCGGGAGCGAGGGCACGAGCTCTGCAACGCCCGTCTCCGGGAAGATCGGCGCCCCTACGACTGTGGGGGAGTCTCCGGGTCTGAAGGACTCGACGTGTCCTTCGGAGAACTCCGGAGGGGAAGACGCCGATGACATCTGGCTCGTGATGAGGGCGAGCTGCGTCGGGTCCGTGTCCTCGACGTCGCTCTGGCTCGCGGTGGCCAGGACCGCCGTCGGGTCGACAGCTCGGGCCGATTGGCCGAGCTCGGCTTCCGCGCGACGCAGCGCTTCGAGCATCACGCCGGCGTCCGCCGGCCGAAGTTCGGGATCGCGTTCCGTCGACCAGGCGACGAGCTCGTCGAGTTCATGCGGCACGCTGGCGTTGACCTCGCTTGGAGCGGGAACCGTCTCGTTGGCGTGCCGGTACGCGATGTTGACGGGCTGGTCGCCTCGGTATGGCTGCTCGCCCGTCAGCATCTCGAAGAGCATGATGCCCAACGAGTAGATGTCGCTGCGCACGTCGGCGGTGCCCTTGGTCACGAGCTCGGGACTCAGGTAGGCGATGGTGCCGAGCAGGACCTGCCCGGTCGCCGTGTTCGCGCTCGCCGCACGGGCGAGACCGAAGTCGCTGAGCTTGATGCGGCCGTCGTCGGCGAGCAGGACGTTCTCGGGCTTGAGGTCGCGATGCACGATGCCGAGCTTGTGAGCCGCCTGCAGGCCCGCGAGTACGGCGTCCATGACGTCGATCGACTGCTCCGGGGTGAGTCGGTGATGGTCGTGGAGCAGGTCGCGGAGCGTGATGCCCGGGATGTACTCCATCACCATGTAGGCGAAGACCTCGTCGTCACCCTGGTCGTAGACGTTCACGACGTTCGGGTGGGTGATCTTCGCCGCGGAGCGCGCCTCGCGGATGAACCGCTCGCGGAAGCGCTCGTCGGCGGCGAGGTGGTCGTGCATCACCTTGATCGCGACCCTGCGCTCGAGGCGCAGATCAGTGGCGACATAGACCGTAGCCATGCCGCCCTTGGCGATCAGAGAGCGCACTTGATATCGGCCGTCGATCAGACGGCCGATCATGTCGTCGGGACCAACGGGACTCACGTCGTGCAGGATAGCCCGACGAGGCACGCGCCTCCCGGATGAAACACCGCACGGCGCCGAGGAATCGCTCGGGCTCGCATCGATGCGCGGAGTCTGCGACCATGTGAGGCGTGAGCGACGTCTTCAGTACCCGTGAGTGGTACACGATTCCCCAGGCAGCATCCGAGCTCGGTGTCTCGACGGGGCGCGTGTCGACCCTGATCGAGGACAAGCAGCTGCTGTCGTTCCGCATCGAGCGAGAGCCGCGCATCCCGCAGGAGTTCATCAAGGACGGCGAGCCGCTGGCTGGCCTCCGGGGGACGCTGTTCCTGCTCGGCGACGCAGGGCTCAGCGCGCACGACCAGATGGTGTGGCTCCTGAGCGTCGATGAGACGCTCGGCGTCGCCCCTCTTGACGCGCTCGTGCAGGGACGCAAGACGCAGGTGCGTCACGCCGTCCAGCTGCTCGCCATCTAGTCGATCAGCGCTGCTCGACCTCCGCTGCTCGACGGGTGCTGCGTCTCGGCACCGCTGGCCAACCGGTGCTGGCGCCGAGCAGGCTGCCAGCTGGTCAGTGCTCCAGCTGGTCAGTGCTCCCGGTGAGCCGTACGCTCCGCGAGCTGCTCAAGCAGCTGTCGCGAGCCGGGGTCGAGCTCGAGGCTCTCCAGTCCGGCGAGCGCCTCGACGAGTGAGGTGCTGATCAGCTCCTCCACACGCTGCAGTCCGCCAGACTCCGCGATGAGCGCCTGCATCCAGGCGATCTGAGAGTCATCCAGCCCCTGGTCTCCGAGGAGCTCGTCGAGCCGCGCCGAGTCCGAAGGCGATGCCAGCTCCTGAGCTGCGGCGATCATGAGCGTTCGCTTGCCCTCTCGGAGGTCGTCTCCGCTGGGCTTGCCGGTGACCGCCTCGTCTCCGAACACGCCGAGGACGTCATCCCGAAGCTGGAAGGCGAGGCCGAGGGGCAACCCGAAGGCGCGAATCTGCTCCACGCGGGCATCGGATGCACCCCCGAGGAGCGCTCCGAGCACAAGAGGCTCCTCGACGCTGTACCTGGCGGACTTCGAGATCGCGATCGTCGTGGCCCGGGAGGCGCGTTCGTCGATGGGAACGACCGGCCACGCCACCTCCTCGACGAGGTCGAGGTACTGGCCGATGGTCACCTCGCTGCGCATCTTGCTGAACTCGGCTCGTGCGCGGACGGCGTCCGCGGGAGGCACGAGGGCACAGGCCTCCACGAAGAGCTGGTCGCTCCAGACGAGCAGCAGGTCGCCGAGCAGGATCGCGGCGCTGAGACCGAAGTGCTCCTCGTCGCCAGCCCAGCCGGCGGCGCGGTGGTGCTTCGAGAAGGCGCGGTGGGTGGAAGGAGCGCCCCTGCGAGTGTCGGAGCGATCGATGATGTCGTCGTGGACCAGAGCTGCGGCGTGGAAGAGCTCGATCGAGGCTGCAGCGAGGATCACCGCCTCGCTCTGCTCTGGAGTGCCGGCGGCGCTGCTGTACCCGGCGGCGCAGAACGAGGCCCGGAGGCGCTTGCCGCCCGTCGTGAAGGCCCCGGCCTGTTCGAGGAAGGCGGGCACATCGACGCCGATCGGCCCCAGAACCTGAAGATTCTCGGCAATTGTGGCGTCCAGACGACGCTGGACTTTGGAGGACAGCGTAGAACTCTCAGACACGACACCACTCTACCCAGGTGCGCGCGCCTACAATGGGCGCAATACTTCGGAGCGGGGCTCCGATCGCCCCCTGAGCACGAGGTCAACATGGCACTATCTGAGCAAGAGCAGCGGTTGCTTGATGAGATGGAGCGCAGCTTCTACCAGAACGATGCGGACGTGGTGTCCACATCGCCGAGAAGCGGCGCTGCGGTCACCACGCGAGCCGTCGTGGTCGCGTTCCTTTCCGTCGCAGTCGGCATCGGCGTCGTCGTCGCCGGCGTCGCGACCAACATCCCGGTCCTGGGGGTCGTCGGGTTCGTCCTGATGCTCGCTGGAGTCGTCTACGCGTTCGCCGCCCCGAAGGGCGGGTCTTCGCAGTCCGATCCACTGCCAACAGGTCGCCCCTCATCGAAGAGTGGTGATTCGTCTGACGGTTCGTTCATGGACAAGCTCGGCAACCGCTGGGACAAGCGGCAGCAGGGGGAGTAGCGGCGGGGAGCCGCCACAGCCCTCCACCTCGCACCTTCTCTCACCACTCCACTTTCATACCTCGGGACCGGCCACCTGGCCGGTCCCTTTTTTTGTGCCCACGTGAGGTGAAAACAGCTCCACTTCCCTCCACCCTTGAGAGGCCAGTAATTTACTGGCCTCTTTCTGCATTCACAGGCGAGAAATAGTGCGTTTGCGTAGATGTGTGGTGGGTTGTGGAGTAAAGTGGAGCATGTGGGGATTCAGCGACAGGGAGGGAGGCGTGCATGTTCCTTGGCACGTACTCGCCCAAGCTCGACGAGAAAGGGCGGCTCATCCTTCCGGCCAAGTTCCGCGAAGAGCTCGAAGAGGGTGTCGTGCTGACTCGCGGGCAGGACCGCTGCGTCTACGTCTTCTCTACGAGCGAGTTCGAGGAGCTCCACAACCGCATCCGCCAGGCCCCAGTCACCAGCAAGCAGGCTCGCGACTACCTGCGTCTTCTGCTCTCCGGAGCCCACGCGGAGACGCCTGACCGGCAGAACCGCGTGACCATCCCGCAACAGCTCAGGCAGTACGCAGGGCTCGACCGCGAGCTCGCCGTGATCGGTGCTGGCAGCCGCGCCGAGATCTGGGATGCCGAGGCCTGGAACACCTACGTCGCGGCCAACGAGGCCGCCTTCTCCGAGACCGCGGAGGAGGTGATCCCGGGACTCTTCTGACCCTGACCGCCGATTCTCAGCCGTTCCGCTCTGAAGCGCCTTCCCTCGCAGCAGAGCTCAGCAGCACCGCGGAGCCCCATCTGAAGCCACTTCCCCGGCGGCAGAAGGAATCTCCACTTCGCTCCCCTCGCGCATCGCTGCGGGGAGAGAGAACGGATGGGAATCAGTGATCAGGGAGGAACCCGCATCGTCATGACACAGAACAGCCAGAACACACAGCCGGAGAACGACGGCGAACGCGACCCGGCATCGCTGCACACGCCAGTGCTCCTCGAGCGCTGCGTGGAGCTCCTCGCACCCGCTCTGCAGGCCCCAGGCAGCATCTACGTCGACGCGACGCTCGGCATGGGTGGCCACAGCGAGGCAGTCCTCGACCGCTGCCCGAACGCCCGCCTGGTCGGATTCGATCGCGACTCGGAGGCACTCGGCCTCGCCGGTCGACGCCTCGCTCGCTTCGGCGATCGGGTCACGCTCGTGCACGCCGTCTACGACGAGTTCGAGTCCTCGCTCGACGAGCTCGGGATCGACACCGTCGACGCCGTTCTGTTCGACCTCGGTGTCTCGTCGCTCCAGCTCGACGAAGCGAGCCGCGGTTTCTCCTACAGCCAGGACGCGCCCCTCGACATGCGCATGGACGCCACGAAGGGCGTCACGGCGGCAGAGATCGTCGCCACGTACGGTGAAGAGGAGCTCAAGCAGCTCTTCTACCGGTACGGCGACGAGAAGCTCGCTCCGCGGTACGCGAGCTGGATCGTGCGCGAGCGGGCCCAGGGTCCGATCGCGACGACTGGACAGCTCGTCGACGTCCTCCAACGAGCCACCCCGGCCGCGAAGCGCGACGCCGGCCACCCCGCGAAGCGCGTCTTCCAGGCCCTCCGCATCGAAGTCAATGCTGAACTGGGCGCACTCGAGCGTGCCCTCCCGCAGGCCCTCGACCGAGTCAGTCTCGGCGGACGCGTCGTCGTCGAGGCCTACCAGTCCCTCGAGGATCGCTTCGTGAAGCGGCTGTTCGAGGCGAAGACCACGTCGACCGCCCCGAGCGGCCTTCCGGTCGAGCTGCCCGAGCACAAGCCCGAGTTCGAACGCCTCGTGCGCGGCGCGGAGCGCGCCGGCGCCGACGAGGGCGAGATCAATCCACGAGCACTTCCCGTGCGCTTGCGCGCGGTGGCGAGAGTTAGGAGCCCACGGGCATGACTGCAGCAACAAGCCTCCTCCGCGGGTCCACCTCCACGCGTCGCCAGAAGTCGCCCCCTAGGGCGGCGACCCCGTCGCCGCGGTTGCGCCTCGTCGAGGCACCCGGCACCCGGAGGCTCCCGAGCCTTCGCTCGATGCTCATCTCCCTCGTGGTCCTCGCCGGGGTCTTCGTCACGCAGCTCGCACTGAGCATCGCGATCTCCCAGGGCGCCTACGAGGTCAGCGGGCTCGAGCAGACGCAGACCGAGCTCGCTCGCACCGAGTCAGCGGCACTCGAGGAGCTCAGCGCGATGTCGTCGGCGCAGAACCTCGCGGTCGAGGCCACGAAGCTCGGAATGGTGCCGACCGACTCGCAGGCGTTCCTGCAGGTCGGCAGCGGCTCGCTCGCCACCGATGCAGCCTCCACCGGCACCTCCGCTCCCATCAACACGGGGCTCGTCACGAACGAGGTCACGCAGCCAGCGGCACCGGTCGCCGACCCCAACGGAGTTTCAGCGGAGCAGGCCGCCGCGCCTGCCGTACCCTCGGTCACCGAGCTGCGTTCTCCCTCCACGAGGTAGACCCACCAAGAGCAACACCAGAGGGGGAGGACCACCGTGTCACCGAAAGTGTCCAGGCGCAGGGCGGGCCTCGTCATCATCCTCGTGACCGCGGTGCTCGTCGCCTTCGGGGTGCGCCTCATCGACGTGCAGCTGGTCTCCGCGTCGACCATCAACGCCGACGCCGAATCCAAGCGCGGCGTCTCCAGCACGATCTTCAGCGAGCGCGGGTCGATCATCGACAAGAACGGCGAGATCCTCGCCGATTCCGCCGACCGCTTCGACCTCACGGTAGCCCCCGCGAATGTCGACGAGTTCGATCGCAAGGGCGACGACGGCAAGACCACCACGGTCTCCAGGGATCAGGCGCTCGGCGAGATCGCAGCCATCACCGGGCAGCAGCAGGCAGAGCTCATCGGCGTCATCGACGGGGCGCTTGCCATCGACCCGGAGAGCAACTTCGCGTACCTCAGCCGGGGGCTCGAGCTCGCGGCCTATCAGAAGGTGCGCGCGCTCGAGATCCCATGGATCTACCCGAAGAGGGAAGCGGCGCGCGTCTACCCCAACGGCCAGGTGGCCGGAAACCTCACCGGTTTCCTCGGCGCTGATGGCGAGCCTCTCGCCGGACTCGAATACTCCGAGAACCAGTGCCTCGCGGGCGTCGACGGCGAGGAGACTTACGAGCGCAGCGCTGACAACGTTCGCATCCCAGGCACCGAGGTCACGCTGACCGAGGCGAAGCAGGGTGGCACGCTCAAGCTCACGGTCGACGCCGACCTGCAGTACTACGCACTCCAGGTGCTCGCTCAGCAGGTCACGGCGATGGGCGGCCAATGGGGGCACGTCATCGTCCAGGAGGTCGACACCGGCAAGGTCCTCGCCGCGGCGGACTATCCGTCCGTCGACCCCAACGACCCAGGCGCCACGGCGACCGAGGACCGCGGCTCGCGCGCGTTCACGGCACCGTACGAGCCCGGCTCGACGATGAAGGCCCTCACCGCCGCGATGGTCTTCGACAAGGGACTCTCAACGCCCGGTGAGCAGTTCACGGTGCCCGGCCGCTTCGAGCAGACCGACGTCAGCTTCGGCGACGACTGGGCGCACGGAGATGAGCGGTGGACCGCGGCGGGCATCATGACACGCTCCTCCAACATCGGCATCGCCCTGATGGGGCAGCGACTCAGCGCTGGCGAGCGCTACGACTACATGCTCGACTTCGGCCTGAACGCCGACACCGAGGCCGGCTTCCTCGGCGAGGAGGCCGGAACGGTCCGCCCCTACGACGAGTGGGACCCGCAGACGAACTACGCCACGATGTTCGGCCAGGGCCTGCAAGTCACGGCCCCACAGATGGCGAGCGCCTACCAGACCATCGCCAACGGCGGTCAGCGGCTTCCCGTCCAGCTCGTCGAGGGCTGTGAGACGGAGGACGGCTTCGTGCCGACCGAACCCGGTGAGGCGCGCCAGGTCGTCTCCGCGAAGGCCGCAACCGACACGCTGACGCTGCTCGAGGCCACGGCGCAGAGCGGGAGCCTCGCGAACGAGGTGGCGATCCCCGGCTACCGGGTCGGCATTAAGACGGGCACCGCGGAGGTCTCTGATGGACAGGGGCAGTACGTCGCGGGGAGCTTCATGACCTCGATGGCGGGAGTCGCCCCGATCGACGACCCCAAGTACGTCGTCACGGTCTCGATCATGAACCCAACTACGATGAGGGGCAGCGCCGCCACCGCGCCAGCATGGCACGATGTCATGGCCTACGTCCTCCAATCCAACCGGGTGGCACCATCGCCGAGCCCGTGGCCGACGATCCCGACCACGTTCTGATCCGCACTACTGCACAGGAAGTCATGCCCGCAGCAAGCATTCGTCCATCCCACCCAGTGCCGCGCTCGCTCTCTGAGCTGTGCGCGCACTTCGGACTCGACGCCCCCGAAGGCGTCGACCAGGTCGAGGTGACCGGCGTCTCCATCTCATCACTGGACGTCGAAGCCGGAGATCTGTACGTGGGGCTTCCCGGTGCTCGCGTGCACGGGGCCAGCTACGCCGCGAACGCGGCTGAGGCCGGCGCCGTCGCGGTCCTCACCGACGCCGCCGGGGCCGAGCTGGCCAGCGACCTCGGAGTGCCGGTCCTCGTGACCGAGGAGCCGCGTCTCGCACTCGGCGACGTCTCCGCGTGGATCTACCGCACCGACCCGGACCAGCCGAAGCTCTTCGGCGTCACGGGGACCAACGGGAAGACGTCCGTCGTCTACATCCTCGACGGCCTCCTGCTGCAGCTCGGCGTCGTCACCGGCCTCACCACGACCGTCGAGCGCCGTATCGGCGAAGAGCGGATCGAGGCGAGCCTGACGACGCCAGAAGCCAGCGAGCTGCACGCACTGCTCGCCCGCATGCGCGAGGTCGGCGTCCACGCGGCCAGCATCGAGGTCTCCGCGCAGGCCATCACGAGGCACCGGGTCGACGGCATCGAGTTCGACGTCGTCGGCTTCATCAACCTCTCACATGACCACCTCGACGACTACGTCGACTTCGATGCCTACTTCGGCGAGAAGCTCAAGCTCTTCACGCCGGAGCGCGCTCGACGCGGCGTCGTGTCGCTCGACTCCGAGTGGGGCGCGCGCGTCGTCGAGGACTCCCGCATTCCCGTCACGACCATCTCCTCGAAGCCCGGGATCGACGCCGACTGGAACCTGGTCGTCACCGACTCCAGCGGAGGCAGCACGAGCTTCACGCTCACGAGCCCCGATGACCGGGTGCTGCACACGAGCATCCCGATGCCAGGCTGGTTCTCTGCCGCCAACGCGGGACTCGCGATCGCGATGCTCGTCGAGTCCGGCTACGACCTCGGCGAGATCGCCGAGGTGCTCGAGCGTGACGGCGGCATCGACGCCTTCGTGCCTGGGCGCCTCGAACTGGTCTCCGGTGAGCGAGGCCCACGACTGTACGTCGACTACGGGCACACCCCGGATGCGTTCGAGCAGACGCTCGGCGCGCTTCGAGCGATGACGACGGGACGCCTCTTCATGGTCTTCGGTGCCGACGGCGACCGCGACCGCACGAAGCGCCCCGAGATGGCGCGAGTCGCCGCCGCGGGCAGCGACGTCGTCATCATCACCGACTACAACCCCCGCACCGAGGACCCGGACGAGATCAGACGCGTCCTCGTCGAGAGCGCCAGGTCCAGCCACCCAGAACGCGAACTCTACGAGATCGCCGACGCGAGCCTCGGTCTGCGCAAGGCGGTTTCGCTTGCGGGCGCAGAGGACACTATCCTCATTGCCGGTCCGGGCCACGAGAGCTACACCGAGGTCGCGGGCAAGAAGATCCAGTATTCGGCACGAGAAGAGGCCAGAGCGGCGCTCAGGGAAGCAGGGTGGTGAACGGATGATCGAACTCCGACTTCGCGAGATCGCAGAGATCACCGGGGGAGAAGCCCGACCGGCGGCAGGCGACACCCTCGAGAGCGTCTTCTCCGGGACCGTCGACACCGACTCTCGGCTCATCCGACCCGGCGACATCTTCGTCGCCAAGCCGGGCGAGGTCACCGACGGCCACCTCTTCGCGCCGAAGGCGGCCGAGAACGGAGCCGCGCTCCTGCTCGTCGAGCGCATCCTCGACCTCCCCGTCACCCAGGTCGTCGTCGATGACGCGGTCCTCGCGCTCGGGCGCCTCGCTACAGAGGTCGTGACCCGCGTCAAGGCCGGCGGCGAGCTCGTGACGATCGCCGTGACCGGGTCCAATGGCAAGACGACGACCAAGAACCTCCTGCGCGAGATCTTCTCGGCTCGAGGGGAGACCGTCGCCCCCGTCGCCAGCTTCAACAACGAGGTCGGAGCCCCGCTCACGTTCCTCAAGCTGACCGAGGGCACGCAGACCCTCATCGCCGAGATGGGGGCAAGCGCACCCGGCGAGATCAGCAGGCTCATCGCCATGGCCAAGCCCGACGTCGGGATCGTGCTCACGGTCGGCCTCGCCCACGCCGGCGAGTTCGGCGGCATCGAGGTGACGCTGACCTCGAAGACCGAGATGGTCCAGGGCCTCGCCGCCGGAGACACCGCCGTGCTGAACGCCGACGACGGCCGGGTCGCCTCGATGGCCGACAAGACCGAGGCCGATGTGCTGTGGTTCGGCAGGGGTGCTCGCGCGGATGTGCGTGCCAGCGACGTCTCGACGAGTCTCGCCGGCACCCAGTTCACCCTGCACGTACCTGGTGAGGACGCCGTCCTGGTGCGCTTCGGAGTCATCGGAGAGCATCACGTCACCAACGCGCTCGCCGCGGCAGCCGCGGCGCACACGCAGGGAGTCCCCGCGACCGAGATCCGGGATGCGCTCGAGCGCGTCACCCGCGCGGAGCAGTGGCGCATGGAGCTCCAGCATGCGGGCCAGGTCAACCTGATCAACGACGCGTACAACGCGAGCCCTGACTCCATGGCTGCTGCGCTGAAGACCATCGCGCAGATCGCACCGACGGGGTCTCGGACGGTCGCGGTGCTCGGTGCCATGAGCGAGCTCGGCGATGCGTCGATCGAGGAGCACGACCGCCTCGGGCTCCTTGCTGTCCGCCTCGGCATCGATCAGCTCATCGTCGTCGGCCGGGACGCGCGCGCGCTTCACCTCGGGGCCATCGCCCAGGGATCCTGGGACGGCGAATCCATCTTCGTCGAGTCCATGGACGAGGCCTACGAGCTCCTCGTGCGGGAGACCCGCCCAGGCGACCTCGTGCTCGTCAAGTCTTCGAACTCAGCGGGCCTCCGACACCTTGGGGACCGTTTCGCCGAGCACCTCAGGGGGCACTTCGCGTGATAGCGATCCTTATTGCCGGGGGCGTCGGTCTGGCGTTCACGCTCTTCATGACGCCGCTCTTCATCAGGCTCTTCCATCGCCTCGAGTGGGGTCAGTTCATCCGCGAGGACGGGCCTCAAGCCCACCACTCGAAGCGGGGAACAGCGACGATGGGCGGCATCGTCTTCATCGTCGGGTCGGTGCTCGCCTACTTCGCGGCGACGCTCGCGACGGGCGACCAGGTGACGGCCGCGGGACTCCTCATCCTCGGCATGATGGTCGGCCTCGGCGTCATCGGCTTCATCGACGATTTCCTCAAGGTGCGCAAGCAGCAGTCGCTGGGCCTCGGCGGATGGTCGAAGATCGTCGGCCAGGTCGTCGTCGCCGGACTCTTCGCGGTGGTCGGCCTCCAGTTCCGCAACAACGACGGCGTGCCGGTCATCTCCACGCACATCTCGTTCATCCGTGACCTGCCCATCGACTTCATGGCGCTCGGCGCCGTCGCGGGAACGATCGCGCTCATCATCTGGATCGTCGTCATCACGACGAGCACTTCCAACGCCGTCAACGTGACGGACGGCCTCGACGGCCTCGCCACGGGGGCCTCGATCATCTCGATCGGCTCGTACGGCATCATCGCCTACTGGCAGTTCAACCAGGCCTGCGGGACCGAGCGTCTTGCCGAGTCGCTCGAGTCGGCGTGCTACACGGCGTACGCGCCCCTCGACGTCGCGATCGTCGCGGCTGGCATCGCGGGAGCCCTCATCGGCTTCCTCTGGTGGAACACCTCGCCTGCGCAGATCTTCATGGGCGACACCGGCTCGCTCGGCTTGGGTGGTGCCATCGCCGCCTTCGCCATCATCACCCGCACCGAGCTGCTCCTCGTCCTCATCGGCGGTCTGTTCGTCATGACGACCGGATCCGTCATCGTGCAGCGCATCTACTTCAAGCTCACCAAGGGCAAGCGCATCTTCCTCATGAGCCCGATCCACCACCACTTCGAGCTGAAGGGCTGGGCTGAGACGACGGTTGTCGTCAGGTTCTGGATCATCGCGGGGCTGTGCGCCGCGCTCGGCATCGGCCTCTTCTACGCGGAGTGGGGAGTCACGACGTGACCCGCGACATCGAGGCGCTGCGGAGCTGGCACGACGACTGGAACGGCATCGCCGTCGCAGTTCTCGGACTCGGCAAGACCGGGTTCTCGGTCGCCGACACCCTCGCCGAACTCGGTGCGAGGCCGCACGTCATCGCCCAGTCCCACGACGAGGAGCGCGAGCGCATCCTGGAAGTCCTCGACGTCCCCGTCACGGTCGCCGAGAGTGACGACGTCGCGGTCGAGGCGCTGCGGGGCCTCGGCGCCGACCTCGTGGTCGCGTCTCCCGGCTTCGCGCCGAGCCACCCGCTCATCGCGGCGGCTGAAGCGCTCGGCGTTCCACTCTGGGGCGACGTGGAACTCGCCTGGCGGCTTCGCGACAAGTTCGGGGAGCCGGCCCCGTGGCTCGCGGTCACCGGCACGAACGGCAAGACGACCACCACACAGCTCGCAGCGCACATGGGGCTCGCCGCTGGCATCCGCACCGCGCCGTGCGGCAACATCGGCGTGCCGGTACTCGACGTGCTCAGGGATCCGGCAGAGTTCCAGCTGCTCGTCGTCGAGCTCTCCAGCTTCCAGCTGCACTCGCTGCATTCGATGTCGGCGCACGCGGCCGTCGTCCTCAACATCGCGGACGACCATCTCGACTGGCACGGCGGAGCCGAGGCCTACCGTGCAGCGAAGGGGCGCGTCTACGAGCGTGCCCAGATCGCCTGCGTCTACAACAAGGGTGACGAGGCGACGCTGGATCTCGTAGAGGCGGCCGACGTCATCGAAGGATGCCGTGCGATCGGCTTCGGCACGGACGTGCCGGGCCCCAGCGATTTCGGTGTCGTCGACGGCATCCTCGTCGACCGCGCGTTCCTCGATGATCGAGCGAGCACCGCGCTCGAGCTGACGACGTTGGATGAGCTGCGCCTGCGCGGGCTCTCCTCGAAGCACCTCGTCGAGGACGTGCTGGCGGCCTCCGCTCTCGTCCGTGCGGTCGGGGTTCCCGTCTCCGCCATCTCGGCTGCGCTCTCGACGTTCTCCGTCGACCGGCACCGCCATGAGGTCCTCGCCGAGCGCTCGGGCGTCCTTTGGGTCGACGACTCCAAGGCCACGAACGTGCACGCGGCCGATGCCTCTCTCGCCGCTCACCGCAGTGTCGTCTGGCTGGTCGGCGGGCTCTTGAAGGGCGTCGACATCGCACCCCTCGTCGCGAAGCACGCGGGGCGGCTGCGGGGCGCCGTCGTGCTCGGCACCTCGCGCTCTGAGGTGGTCGACGCGTTCACGCAACACGCGCCCCAGGTCACCTTCATCGAGATCGACGTGAGCGAAACTGACTCCATCATGAGTCGTGCCGTGGCGGAAGCCGCTCGGCTCGCGCAGGACGGGGACACCGTGCTGCTCGCACCGGCGGCCGCCTCCATGGATCAGTTCGTGAGTTACAGCGACCGTGGTCAGCGATTCGCGCTGGCCGTCGCGTCGCATCTTGAAGGGGGCCTGCATGCCGAGACAGAAGGCTCCCCAGACCGCACCCCCGAGTAGTCCAGGCGGCTCGAGCGCCCGCACCGCGCAAGCCCGCAAGAGCTCCTCGACCGCCGTCGTGGTCTCGCTCGGCAAGCGCATCCGCGGCGTCAACAGGAACTTCGTGCTCCTGCTGTCGATCACGTTGTTCCTCGTCGCCTTCGGCATCGTCATGGTGCTCTCGAGCTCCTCGGTCGAGGAGTTCGCGGGAGGGAACGCGGTCTCGTCACGGTTCGTGAGCCAGGCGACGTTCGCCGCGCTCGGCATCCCGCTCATGCTCTTCGCATCTCGGATGCCCCTCAGCTTCTGGAAGAGATCGGCGTGGGCCGCGCTCGCCGTCGCCATCATCCTCCAGGCGCTCGTCTTCACTCCTATCGGCGTGGACATCAACGGCAACCGGGCGTGGATCAACCTCGGCTTCACGACGATGCAGCCGGCGGAGGTCGTCAAGGTCGCCCTTGTGCTCTGGCTCGGTCTCATCATCGGCCGCAAGCAGGGCAAGCTCCACATCGGCAAGGAGGTCGCGGTCCCGATCGTGCCGGTCCTGCTCCTCTGCTTCGGGATCATGCTCCTGAGCAAGGACCTCGGCACCATCATCGTGGTCGGGGCGCTTGTGCTCGGCGCGCTGTACTTCGGGGGAGTGGCGACCAGATACCTCCTGCTGGCTCTCACCGTCGCCGTGGCCGGGGCAGTGCTGATGTCGGTCTTCAGCGACAACCGCATGGCTCGCATCACCAACTTCTTCGGCGGCGACGTCGACTACGAGTCGTGGGGGTGGCAGAGCGCGCACGGCCTCTATGCGCTGGCCGCCGGTGGCCTCTTCGGCTCCGGCCTCGGGAACTCGAAGGCCAAGTGGTCGTGGCTGCCCGAGGCCGACAACGACTTCATCTTCGCGATCATCGGCGAAGAGCTCGGGCTCATCGGCGCGATCGTGGTGATCGGGCTCTTCGTCCTGCTCGCCGTCGTGCTCGTGCGCATCTACCACGAGGCGAGCGACTGGACCGCGAAGACGATCGTCGGCGGTGTGCTGACCTGGATCGTCTTCCAGGCCTTCGTGAACATCGCGGTGGTCATCGGCTTCCTCCCCGTGCTCGGCGTGCCGCTCCCGCTCGTCTCCTCCGGTGGTTCCGCGCTCATCACGACGCTCTTCGCGATTGGCATAGTCTTGTCGATCGCCCGCAACCCGAAGAGATCGGAGTCACGCACGTGACCAACTACCTGCTCGCCGGAGGCGGCACGGCCGGCCACGTCAACCCGCTTCTCGCAGTCGCCGACGCGCTGCGCGCCCGTGACCCGGAATCCAAGATCTTCGTCCTCGGCACGAAGGAGGGGCTCGAGGCGCGCCTCGTGCCAGCTCGCGGATACGAGCTCCTGACCATCCCGAAGCTGCCGTTCCCGCGCCGCCCGAACGCGCAGGTCCTGACGTTCCTGCCGCGGCTCCGCGAGACCGTCGCCTCCGTCCGGCGCATGCTCGCCGAGCACGACATCGAGGCGGTCGCGGGGTTCGGCGGCTACGCGGCCGCACCCGCCTACCTGGCCGCCCGGGGACGAGTGCCGATCGTCGTGCACGAGGCGAACGCGCTCCCCGGCATGGCGAACAAGCTCGGCGCGCGCTGGGCGAAGCGGGTTGGCGTGGCCTTCGACGGCACCCCGCTCCGCGGCGCCGTGACCGTCGGCATGCCCCTGCGCGCCGAGATCGAGCACCTCGATCGCGAAGCGAAGCGAGGCGAGGCCGTCGAGTTCTTCGGATTGGACCCGGCACGCCGCACCCTCCTCGTCACCGGGGGCTCGCTCGGCGCGAGGCGCGTCAACGAGACCGTGAGAGCCGTCGTCCCCGCGCTCATCGCGGAGGGGTGGCAGATCCTCCACCTCGTCGGTGGGCTGTCGAAGTTCGAGCATGACGAGCTCGACGGCTACCACGTCCTCGAGTACTGCGACCGCATGGACCTGGCCTTCGCGGCCGCCGACCTGGTCGTCGCCCGCGCTGGCGCGTCGACCGTCAGCGAACTCGGCGTCGTCGGACTCCCCGCGGTCTACGTGCCGTACCCCGCGGCCACGGGCGATCACCAGACGATCAACATCCGCTCGGTGCTCGCCGCCGGCGGTGCGCTTCGCGTGACGGACGCCGACTTCTCACCTGAGTGGGCGTCGAAAGAGCTCCTCGCGCTCGCGCGCGACGGGGAGCGCCGCGCTCGCATGGAGGCCGCGACCCTCGCGTCTGCGCAGCGTGACGGCGCCGCGCGCGTCGTCACGCTCCTCGACGAGGCGCTGCAGAGCCCTCAGGGGCGCTAGGCGCCTCACATCGATCAGGCGGAGTACCCTCGACCATCGACGTGGCAGACGCCGCGCAGCTCGAAGACCGAGCGAACCCAGGAGCAGAGATGATCAATCCAGACGCCACCGCGCAGATCCCCGATGAGATCGGCACGGTGCACTTCATCGGCATCGGCGGCTCGGGCATGAGCGGTATCGCACGCATGATGCTCGATCGCGGCCTCACCGTCTCCGGCAGCGATCGCACGGAGAACTACGCGACCCGGGAGCTTCGCGAACGCGGAGCCCGGGTGGAGATCGGGCACGCGGCCGAGCACCTCGGCGACGCCGACACCATCGTCGTGACGAGCGCCCTCTGGCCAGACAACCCGGAGCTCGTCCTGGCGAAGCAGCGCGGACTCAACGTCCTGCACCGCTCGCAGGCGCTCGTCTGGCTGACGCGCGGCAGTCGACTCGTCTCGGTCGCAGGCGCACACGGGAAGACCACGTCGACCGGCATGATCGTCACGGCACTGGACGCGCTCGATGCCTCCCCGAGCTTCGTGAACGGCGGCATCATCTCGGCGCTCGGCACGAGCTCCGCGGTGGGCTCCGGCGAGGCGTTCGTCGTCGAGGCCGACGAGTCCGACGGATCCTTCCTGTTCTACGACACGGCGATCGCGCTCATCACGAACGTCGACAACGACCACCTCGACCATTACGGCACCGTCGATGCCTTCGAAGCCGCGTTCGTCCAGTTCGCAGACGCCGCCACAGAGGCCGTCGTCATCTCGAGCGATGACCCCCTCGCGGTCGAGCTGACCGGAAAGCTCTCGCACGAGCGGGTACTGACCTTCGGCCAGGCCCCATCGGCCGACGCGCGCGTCTCCGACATCGCGTCCGAGGGCGGGCAGACCCGGTTCACCGTGACCTGGCAGGGCGTCGACTACCCGGCGCTCCTGCACGTTCCCGGAGTTCACAACGCGCTCAACGCGACCGGCGCGTTTGTCGTCCTCGTCCAGCTCGGCTTCGAGCCCGCCGCCGTCCTCGACGCGCTCGCGAAGTTCGGCGGCACCAAGCGCCGCTTCGAGCTGCACGGCACGGTGAGCGGTGTCAGCGTCTACGACGACTACGCCCACCACCCGGCCGAGGTCGAGGCGGCGCTCTCCGCGGCTCGCACCGTCGTCGGCTCCGGCCGCCTCATCGCCGTCCACCAGCCGCACCTGTACTCGCGCACGCTGGCGATGAGCGACGTGTTCGCGGAGGTCTACGAGCGTCTTGCCGATGAGACCGTCGTGCTCGACGTGTGCGGAGCTCGCGAGGACCCGATCGAGGGCGTCACCGGGGCCCTGGTGGAGAACGCCTTCGTCGACCAGAGCAAGGTCGCGTACCGGCCCGACTGGCAGGATGCCGCCGATACCGTCGCGCAGATCTCCCGAGATGGCGACTTCGTGATCACCTTCGGCTGCGGCGACGTCAACCTCATCGTGCCCCAGCTCCTCGACGCGCTCGGCGCGAAGGAGCAAGGCAAGTCGTGAGCGTGCTCGGCGACGAAGCGCGCCGATTCACCTGGCGCGCGCGGCGGCGTCGCCGCATCCTGCTCTGGATCGCGGCGGCTCTCGCCGCCCTCGTGGCATTCGTGGCGGTCGCCGTCTACAGCCCCATCATGTCCGTGCGGGAGATCGTCGTGTCCGGCGCCGAGCGCGTCGACAAGGCACAGATCGACGCATCGCTCGCTGATCTCAACGGCCAGCCGCTCGCCCTCGTCACGAACGAGGACGTCGAGAGTCGGTTGCAGTCCTACGTTCTGGTGCAGAGCTACTCCATCCGAGTCGAACCGCCGAGCAGGCTCGTCGTGACGATCGTCGAGCGCTCGCCGATCGGGACCGTCCAGGTGCCGGCAGGCTACGACGTCATGGACGCGGCCGGAGTCGTGCTGTGGACACAGTCGGAGCCCGCCGCCGACATCCCCACCCTCGAGCTCGACGGGCAGGGAGTCGACTCCGAGGCGTTCGCGTCGGCGGCCGCAGTGTCGCTCGCGCTGCCCGTGGAGTTCCGCTCCGGAGTGGCTGCGGTCACGGCCAAGAGCATCGACGACGTCCGCCTCACGATGCGAAGCGGAGCCGAGGTCGTCTGGGGGAGCGCGGAGGAGTCCGACCGCAAGGCCGAGGTGCTCGCGGCTCTCGTCGCGGCGACGGCCGAGCAGTCCATCTCGAGCTACGACGTATCGAGTCCGGAGACACCCGTCACCCGCTGATGCGAGCCCGCGGCGGCGGTCACGGGGAAACCTTCAAGTGGGGGTTGAAGCGACTCGCTGTCATTCGCCGCGCAAAACGCAACACACCTGCGGACTGCACGGATCGTGCGGGCTTCGCGACCTAGCGTCGAAGCAAGCAATCAGGAAACCGCATATCTCTGAGCTTCAAGTAGAGGTTGAAGCTCTCGGGCTTCTCGCCGAGGTGTGCACTCCGTACTTCATCCACACCACACGCCAACGAGGGGCCGGACACGTGTCGAACACCAACAACTACCTCGCCGTCATCAAGGTCGTCGGCATCGGCGGCGGCGGCGTCAATGCAGTCAACCGCATGATCGAGCTCGGCCTCCGTGGCGTCGAGTTCATCGCGATCAACACCGATGCTCAGGCGCTGCTCATGAGCGACGCCGACGTCAAGCTGGACGTGGGCCGCGAGCTCACCCGCGGTCTCGGAGCAGGAGCCGACCCTGAGGTCGGACGCCGTGCCGCCGAGGACCACGCCGAGGAGATCGAGCAGGCGCTCGCCGGCGCCGACATGGTCTTCGTGACCGCAGGAGAAGGCGGAGGCACCGGAACGGGTGGCGCTCCGGTCGTCGCCCGCATCGCCAAGTCGATCGGCGCCCTGACGATCGGTGTCGTCACGAAGCCCTTCAGCTTCGAGGGCCGCCGCCGCATGCAGCAGGCCGAGCAGGGTGTCGCGACCCTGAAGGAAGAGGTCGACACCCTCATCGTCGTCCCCAACGACCGTCTCCTGGAGATCAGCGACCGCGGAATCTCGATGATCGAGGCGTTCTCCACGGCAGACCAGGTGCTGCTCGCCGGTGTGCAGGGCATCACCGACCTCATCACGACTCCCGGCCTCATCAACCTCGACTTCGCCGACGTGAAGTCGGTCATGCAGGGGGCGGGCTCGGCCCTCATGGGAATCGGCTCCTCCCGAGGTGCGGACCGTGCCATCAAGGCGGCCGAGCTCGCCGTTGCCTCACCGCTGCTCGAGGCGAGCATCGAGGGTGCCCACGGCGTCCTGCTGTCGATCCAGGGTGGCTCAAACCTCGGCATCTTCGAGATCAACGACGCCGCCAAGCTCGTGCAGGAGGCCGTCCACCAGGAGGCCAACATCATCTTCGGAGCCGTCATCGACGACACCCTCGGTGATGAGGTGCGCGTGACGGTCATCGCCGCAGGCTTCGCCGGTGGCGAGCCCAAGACGATCCAGGAGCAGCAGGCGGCCCCAGCGGTCGCGGCGGCTCCCGTGCAGCAGGCGAACACCGGAGCGATCGGTCTCGGCGCTGCTGCTGCGGCAGTCGCCTCGGCCCCAGCCGCACCCATCGAACGGGAGCCCGTCCAGGCGCCGGTTCCCGTGGCTCAGGCCCCGTCCTGGTCGACGGCAGAGGCTCCCACGATTGCTCCGCGCCGCGAGCCCGAGGCGGCGTACGACGACGCCGAGGACATCCTCGACGTCCCGGACTTCCTCAAGTAGCTCGTCTATGCCAGAGCATGCGGTGGAGGCGCTCGGCCAGGGTCATTCGACGCTGGCCGGGCGCCTCTCGGCGATCCAGGCGGCCATCGGCGAGAGCTGCAGCGCTGCAGGCCGGGACGTGTCCGAGGTCACCCTCATCCCGGTCACCAAGTTCCACGGACCCGAGCTCGTGGCCGAGCTCATCGACCTCGGACTGCGCCGTTTCGCGGAGAGCAGGCATCCGGAGGCCAGGGACAAGGCCGAGGCCCTCGCAGGCCGCGCCGAGCTCGAGTGGCACTTCGTCGGGCAGATCCAGACCAAGAAAGCCAGGCAGATCGCTCAGTACGCGGATGCCGTGCACTCGATCGACCGTGCAGGCCTCGTCGACGCCCTGTCGACGATCGAGCGCGAGCAGCCGCTGCCCGTCTTCGTGCAGGTCAACATGACGCCTGACGTCGCCCGTGGCGGCGTCCAGCCCAAGGAGCTCGACGCGCTTGTCGAGCACGTGCTCCGCACTCCGACCCTCGAGCTGCAGGGCCTCATGTGCGTCGCCCCGCTGGGGGAGGAGCCGCGCGCATCCTTCGGCGAGCTCAGGGTGCTCAGCCAGCGCATCCAGGCGCTGGCCCCCGCTGCCACCGGACTCTCGATGGGCATGTCGAACGATTTCAGGGAAGCCATCGAAAACGGTGCGACACACCTAAGGATCGGCGCGGCAATCACGGGAAAGCGCCCCGACCGGACGTAGCGTGGACGCACGCCGAACACACGGAGGAGCACAATGGCCAACCCGCTGCGCAATGCCATGGTCTACCTGGGCCTTGCTGACGAAGACGAGCAGAATCTGCACGACGAGACGCCCCAGGCGCAGCAGCAGCAGAGGCAGTCGCCCACGGCGGCCCCCTCGCCGCAGCTCTCCCCGGTGGTCACCGAGCGCCCCAAGCCGGCGCCAGTGACTCCGATCACCAAAGCTCCCAAGCACACTTCGACCCCGGCGATGGCGGAAATGAACGAGATCCTCACGGTCCACCCGAAGGCCTACAACAAAGACGCGCAGGTCATCGCCGAGAACTTCCGCGATGGCGTCCCGGTCATCATGAACCTCTCGGAGATGGACGAGGCTGAAGCCCGTCGCCTCATCGACTTCGCGAGCGGACTCTCCCAGGGCCTGTATGGCAAGATCGAGCGCGTGACGAGCCGGGTCTTCCTGCTCTCTCCGCAGCACATCGCCGTCCACGGCGAGTCGAGCAAGCTCGAGGCGGAGAAGGAAGCCTCGTTCTTCCAGTAGCCCCATCCAGTCAGGCTCTGCCGCCAGGCGGACCGGCCCGCATTCGCGCGAACGGTGAGACGGTGCATCCAGTGGGTGCACCGTCGCCGTGTCTGCGCGACAACATCTCAGGAAACGAATGAACATCCTCGGCGCGATCCTCGGCTTCATCATCGGTCTCTACATCATGGTGATGTGGGGGCGGCTGATCCTCGACTACGCGCGCATGTTCGCCCCGCGCTGGAAGCCGAAGGGCTTCGTCCTCGTGCTCTGCGAAGGCGTCTACTCGCTGACCGACCCGCCCCTCCGTGCGGTCCGCAAGGTCGTTCCGCCTCTCCGCATCGGCAACATTGCGCTCGACCTCGCCTGGATCATCGTGATGTTCGCTCTCGTCATCACGTCGAATCTCGTCCGACTCCTCTGAGCTCGGCTGCCGTGCGGCGCCGCTTCTGCCCCGAGAACGGCCGGAATCGGCGTATTCCACGAGGTCAATGCCGACTTTCCCGGCAGAATGTGACGCGCGGGACCCAAGTGCCGTAATGTGACCTATGTGCTGTGCAGCACAGCAACGTTCTGCGCGCACACCTGTGCAACGCTAGTGTTGTCAAGTCAGACCCAGTGTCTTGAAGCAAGATCCAATGTCTTGAAGTCAGGCCCAGAGTCTTGAAGTAAAACTCAGTGTCTATACCAGATACAGACCAATCGCAGAGAGAGTCGAAAGGTGGCCGACATGGCACTCACTCCTGAGGACGTCATCAACAAACGCTTCCAGCAGACCAAGTTCCGCGAGGGGTACGACCAAGATGAGGTCGACGACTTCCTCGACGAGGTCGTTGCAGAGATGCGCCGCCTCGTGGGGGAGAACGAGCAGCTTCGTCAGCAGCTCGAAGAGGCACAGGCTCGCGCGGATCACGCGCCGGCTGCAGCCGCTCCCGCCCCGGTCGAGGAGCCCAGCGTCGAGGTCGAGGCAGCGCCCGAGCCCGAGCCGGAGCCAATCGCTCCGCTCGCTCAGCCCGCAGCTCCCGCACCCGTCGTCGCACAGGGCGAAGACGAGGCCGAGACGAGCAGCTCGCTCATCGCGCTCGCCCGTCGCCTCCACGACGAGCACGTCGAAGAGGGAACGCGCAAGCGCGATGAGATCATCGCAACGGGTGAGACCCGTGCGCGGGAGATCGTCGCCGAGTCCGAGAACCGCGCCCGTCAGATCGAGGGCGACAGCGAGAAGCGTGCCCGCGAGATCACGGCCGAGTCCGAGGGTCGTGCCCGCACGATCGTCACCGAGGCCGAGGCCAAGGAACGCGAGACCCTGGGTCGCCTCGAGGAGACCAAGACGAAGCTCGAGGCTCGTATCGAGGAACTTCGCATCTTCGAGCGCGAGTACCGCAACAACCTGCGCTCCTACATCGAGGGACAGCTCAACGACCTGAACCGTCAGGCCAGCGACGTCCTCGAAGGCTCCGCACCAGCGGGCCAGTAGCATTCGGAACGTGGAGGACACACCTCTGCAGACCACCGAACGGCGATCGCGACCGAGCATCCGCATTCTTGCGATGCTCGCCGCGGTCGCCGTCGGCGCGTTTGCGCTCGACCAGATCAGCAAGGCCGCCGTCGTCGGATCGATGACCGAGGGTCAGACCATCGAAGTGCTCGGGGGATTCCTCCAATGGCATTTCGTCAGGAACCCCGGCGCGGCCTTCTCGTTCGCCGCCGGCTCGACGTGGATCTTCACGGGCGTCTCGACCATCATGGTGATCGTCATCATCGTCGTGGCCAGGAAGCTCGGTTCGAAGCTGTGGGCCGCCGTCTTCGGGCTCGTGCTCGGCGGGGCGCTCGGCAACCTCTGGGACCGGCTCTTCCGCGAGCCGGGCTTCGGCGTCGGTCACGTCATCGACTTCATCTACACGCCCTGGATGCTGCCAGCGATCTACAACGTCGCGGACATGTGCATCGTCGTGGGGATGTCGGCGTTCGTGCTGCTGACCCTGTTCGACATCGGATTCGACGGCAAGCGCCGACCAAAGGCGAAGAAAGACGCGTGATGCAATCCAGGACGATCCCGATCCCAGACGGCCTCGAGGGGGCCCGCGTCGACGCGGGAGTCTCGAAGCTCCTCGGTCTCAGCAGGACACAGGTGGCCGACATCGCGGCAGCGGGCGGCATCACGATCGACGGCAAGCAGGTCGGCAAGTCCGACCGGATGATGGCGGGCTCCGTCATCTCCGTCGAATGGCAGCAGGCTGGGCCGGTCGAAGTCGTGCCCATCGCCGTGCCCGACCTCAAGATCGTGCACGACGAGGACGACTTCGTCGTGATCGACAAGCCCGTCGGCGTGGCAGCTCATCCATCCATCGGGTGGGATGGGCCCACGGTCCTGGGGGCGCTCGCTGCAGCGGGCTTCACGATCTCGACGTCCGGGCAATCCGAGCGCCAGGGCATCGTGCATCGCCTCGACGCGGGAACCAGCGGACTCATGGTCGTCGCGAAGAGCGAGCTGGCGTACGCGCAGCTCAAGAAGGCCTTCCACGACCGTGAGGTCGACAAGGTCTACCACGCCGTCGTCCAGGGTCACCCTGATCCGCTCTCCGGAACGATCGACGCCCCTATCGGGCGCCACCCCGGTTCCTCGTGGAAATTCGCCGTGACGAGCGAGGGCAAGCCCTCCGTCACGCACTACGAGACCACGGAGGCGTTCCGTCGCGGAGCCCTCCTCGAGGTGCACCTCGAGACGGGGCGCACACATCAGATCCGCGTGCACATGGCCGCACAGCGTCATCCCTGCATCGGCGACCCGCTCTACGGATCCGACCCGATCATCGCCGCGAAGCTCGGACTCAAGCGCCAGTGGCTGCACGCCAAGGAGCTCGGGTTCGCGCACCCGCGGACAGGTGAGCCCGTGCGGTTCACGACGGAGTACCCCGACGACCTGGCGCACTCGCTTGAGGTGCTTCGCGAGGGCGAGCTGTAGTCCACAGGCACGCTCGCGGACCCGCTCCAGCGATCTAAGATGGGTGCGCCGATCCACCCTTCTTCCCGGAGAGACATTGCCTTCAGCAGACTCGTTCGCCCACCTCCACGTCCACAGCGAGTACTCGATGCTCGACGGGGCAGCCCGGATCGGCGAGCTCATGAAGGCCGCTGTCGAGCAGGGCATGCCCGCCGTGGCGATGACCGACCACGGCAACGTGTTCGGCGCCTACGAGTTCGCGAAGGCCGCGAAAGAGCACGGCATCAAGCCGATCATCGGCACGGAGGCCTATCTGACGCCGGGGACGCACCGCGGCGACCGGACTCGGGTGAAGTGGGGCAACGGCGGGGGAGACGATGTCTCCGGTTCCGGTGCCTACACGCACATCACGATGCTCAGCGAGACGACGCAGGGCATGCACAACCTCTTCCGGCTCTCGAGCCGCGCGTCCATGGAGGGCTACTACTTCAAGCCGCGCATGGACCGCGAGCTGCTCAACACGTACTCGAAGGGCCTCATCGCGACGACCGGATGCCCCTCCGGCGAGGTCCAGACGAGGCTGCGGCTCGGGCAGTACAACGAAGCTCGTGCCGCCGCCGCGGAGTTCCGGGACATCTTCGGCGCGGAGAACTACTTCTGCGAGATCATGGACCACGGCATCGACATCGAGCGCCGCGTCATGCCCGACCTGCTCAAGCTCGCGAAGGACCTCGGCCTTCCGCTGGTCGCGACGAACGACCTCCACTACACGCATTCGCACGATGCTGACAGCCACTCTGCGCTCCTCTGCGTCCAGTCCGGGTCGACCATGGACGACCCGAACCGCTTCCAGTTCTCTGGCACGGGCTACTACCTCAAGTCGGCCGCCGAGATGCGCGCGATCTTCCGCGACCACCCGGAAGCGTGCGACAACACGCTGCTCATCGCCGAGCGCTGCTCCGCGGAGTTCGACGAGAGCGCCAACTACATGCCTCGCTTCCCCGTGCCAGAGGGAGAGACGGAGAGCAGCTGGTTCATCAAGGAGGTCGACACCGGCCTCGGCAAGCGCTACCCGGGCGGGATCCCGAGCGACGTGCGCAAGCAAGCCGACTACGAGATCGGCGTCATCAACCAGATGGGGTTCCCCGGCTACTTCCTCGTCGTCGCCGACTTCATCAACTGGGCGAAGGACAACGGCATCCGCGTCGGTCCCGGCCGTGGATCCGGTGCCGGGTCGATGGCCGCCTACGCGATGGGCATCACCGACCTCGACCCACTGCGCCACGGCCTCATCTTCGAACGCTTCCTCAACCCCGACCGCGTCTCGATGCCCGACTTCGACGTCGACTTCGACGATCGCCGCAGGTCGGAGGTCATCAAGTACGTCACCGAGAAGTACGGCTCGGAGCGAGTCGCGCAGATCGTGACGTACGGCACCATCAAGGCGAAGCAGGCCCTCAAGGACGCGTCGCGCGTGCTCGGCTACCCGTTCTCCATGGGCGATCAGCTGACGAAGGCGATGCCGGCGGCCGTCATGGGCAAGGACATCCCGCTCAGCGGCATCTTCGACAAGGAGCACAAGCGCTACTCGGAGGCTTCCGAGATGCGCGCCTTCATCGAGAGCAACCCAGATGCGAAGAAGGTCTTCGACACGGCGAGCGGGCTCGAGAACCTCAAGCGCCAGTGGGGTGTGCACGCGGCTGGCGTCATCATGTCGAGCGATCCGCTGATCGACATCATCCCCATCATGAAGCGGGAGCAGGACGGCCAGATCGTCACGCAGTTCGACTACCCGGCGAGTGAGTCCCTCGGCCTGATCAAGATGGACTTCCTGGGCCTGCGCAACCTCACGATCGTGAGTGACGCGCTGGTCAACATCAAGGCGAACCGCGACATCGACCTCGTTCTGGAAGATCTCGAGCTCGACGACGTCGGCGCCTACGAGCTGCTGACCCGTGGAGACACGCTCGGCGTGTTCCAGCTCGACGGTGGCCCGATGCGATCGCTCCTGCGTCTGCTCAAGCCCGACAACTTCGAGGACATCTCGGCCGTCATCGCGCTCTACCGCCCGGGCCCCATGGGCGCGAACTCGCACATCAACTACGCGCTGCGCAAGAACGGCGAGCAGGAGATCACGCCGATCCACCCGCAGCTCGAGGAGCCCCTCAAGGAGATCCTCTCCACCAGCTACGGCCTGATCATCTATCAGGAGCAGGTCATGGCCATCGCGCAGAAGGTCGCAGGGTTCTCCCTCGGCCAGGCCGACATCCTGCGTCGAGCGATGGGCAAGAAGAAGAAGTCGGAGCTGGACAAGCAGTTCGCCGGCTTCCAGGGCGGCATGCACGCGAACGGCTTCTCCGACGAAGCGGTCAAGATGCTCTGGGACATTCTGCTGCCCTTCTCCGACTACGCCTTCAACAAGGCGCACTCCGCGGCCTACGGCGTGGTCTCGTATTGGACCGCCTACCTCAAGGCGCACTACCCGGCCGAGTACATGGCCGCCCTCCTCACGAGCGTCGGCGACTCCCGCGACAAGCTCGCGATGTACCTCAACGAATGCCGCCGCATGGGCATCACCGTGCTCGCACCGGACGTCAACGAGTCCTTCGTCAACTTCTCGGCGGTCGGCGAGGACATCCGCTTCGGCCTCGGCGCTGTCCGCAACGTCGGCGCGAACGTGGTCGAGGAGATCCAGAAGGCCAGGGAGTCGAAGACGGCGTTCACGTCCTTCCACGACTTCCTGAAGAAGGTGCCGACGACGGTCGCGAACAAGCGCACTGTCGAGTCGCTCATCAAAGCCGGTGCGTTCGACTCGCTCGGCAACACCCGCCGCGCGCTCGTCGAGGTCCACGAGAACGCCATCGACGTGGCGGTCTCGCGGAAGCGGAACGAAGCGCACGGCCAGGTCGACCTGTTCGCTGGACTCGACGAGTTCGAGGCGGAGGAGGACGACGTTCCCGTCCGCCCCGAGTTCAACCGCAGAGACAAGCTCGCCTTCGAGCGCGACATGCTCGGACTCTACGTGTCCGATCATCCGCTCGCGGGTCTCGAGCGCGACCTCGCGAAGCTCGCGACGACGAGCATCCTCGACCTCACGCAGGCCGAGAACCTGGAAGACGGCTCCCAGGTGACCATCGCGGGCCTCATCACGAGCGTGCAGCACCGGGTCGCCCGCAACTCGGGCAACCCCTACGGCATGATCGAGGTCGAGGACTTCGGCGGCACCATGACCGTGATGTTCATGGGCAAGACCTACCAGGAGTTCCAGACGCAGCTTCAGGGTGACGTGATCGTTGCGGTCAAGGGCCGTGTCTCGAAGCGTGACGACGGCATGAACCTCCACGCGCAGGGGCTGACGCTGCCGAAGATCTCCGCGGCCGAGGACGCCGGCACGCTGACGCTCACGATCCCGGACACGCGTGCCACAGAGCCCGTCGTGGATGCACTCGGCAAGGTGCTGCGACGGCACTCGGGCGAGAGCGAGGTGCGGCTCAGGCTGCGCACTCCCGGTGTCATCCGCCGCTTCGAGCTGCCGCACCGCGTGCGCATCACGCAGGACCTCTACGGGGAGCTCAAGGCGCTCCTCGGGCCGAGCTGCCTGGAGTAGAGCCCCCTCGGCCGTTGCTGTCGCGACGGCACTCCCTCCTGCCTGACTACGATGGAGAAACCATGATGCAACTCATCGATCTGCGTGGTTCTGCGCTCAGCGCCTCCGAGCTCCGGAACATCCTCCCTCGTGCCGAGCTCGACGTGACGCGCGCCCTCGGCACCGCAGCGGAGCTCATCTCCGCGGTCCGCGACGAAGGCGGGGCCGCCCTCCGTGAACAGGCCCTTCGCCTCGACGGCGTCGAGCCGCCCCATCTGCGGGTACCTCAGGAGGCCATCGACGAAGCGACGGCTGGCCTCGACCCTCGGGTTCGCGCTGGCCTCGAGGCCATGATCGAGCGCGTGCGGGCCGGATCCGCGGCGCAGGTCCCTGCGCCGCGGGTGACGACGCTCGGCGACGGCGCCATCGTCGAGCTCCGCTGGCACCCTGTGGCCCACGTGGGCCTGTACGTGCCAGGAGGCAAGGCCGTCTATCCGTCGAGCGTCGTCATGAACGTCTGTGCGGCCGCGGCCGCCGGGGTGACCTCGATCGCCATCGCGTCGCCGCCTCAGCGCGAATTCGGCGGGAGCGTGCACCCGACGATCCTCGGTGCGGCTGGCCTGCTCGGCATCACGGAGGTCTACGCGATGGGCGGGGCCGGCGCGATCGGCGCGCTGGCACACGGCGTCCCAGACATCGGCCTCGAGCCCGTTGAGGTCATCACGGGCCCTGGCAACATCTACGTGGCGGCTGCGAAGCGCATCGTGCAGTCGTTCGTCGGGATCGACTCCGAGGCCGGACCTACCGAGATCCTCGTGCTCGCCGACGACTCGGCGGATCCCGACCATGTCGCCGCTGACCTCGTCAGCCAGGCGGAGCACGACGAGCTCGCCTCGGCCCTCCTCGTCACACCGGACCCAGAGTGGGCTGAACGAGTGCTCGAGCGCGTCGCCGCCAGAGCCGCGTCCACGAAGCACGCCGAACGGGTCCGCATCTCGCTCGGCGGACGCCAGTCCGCGCTCATCCTCGTCGACGACCTCGCTGCCGGAGCCGTGGTCTCGAACGCGTACGCACCTGAGCACCTCGAAGTGCAGACCCGTGAGCCCGAGGCGGTGCTCGCGACGCTCCACAACGCCGGTGCGATCTTCATGGGGGCGAACTCGCCCGTGAGCCTCGGCGACTACCTCGCAGGGTCGAACCACGTGCTGCCGACGGGAGGGCAGGCCGCCCACACTCCCGGCCTCGGGGCGCACACGTTCCTGCGGCCGCAGCAGATCATCCGTTATGACCGCGAGGCGCTGCGGACGGTGAGCGGCCACGTCGTGGCGCTCGCCGAAGCTGAGGACCTCCCCGCGCACGGCGAAGCAGTGACGGCGAGGTTCAGCTGATGCACTGCCCCTTCTGCCGGCACCCCGACTCGAGGGTCATCGACTCCCGGACCAGCGACGACGGCTTCGCGATCCGTCGCAGGCGGCAGTGCCCCGAATGCGGTCGCCGTTTCTCGACGACCGAGACGGCGAGCCTCGCGGTGATCAAGCGCAATGGCGTCGTCGAGTCCTTCTCGAGGGACAAGGTCGTCGCCGGGGTGCGCAAGGCGTGCCAGGGGAGGCCCGTCACCGACACCGATCTCGCTCTGCTGGCTCAGCGGGTCGAGGAGAGCATCAGATCGACGGGGGCATCCCAGATCGAGGCCAACGACATCGGGCTCGCGATCCTGCCACCGCTGCGCGAGCTCGACGATGTCGCGTACCTCCGGTTCGCGAGCGTCTACCAGGGCTTCGCGAGCCTCGACGACTTCCGAGCCGCCATCGAGCAGATGCACGAAGACGGCATCAGGGCCCAGTACGCCACGGAGTCGGCCGACGGCGAGCCCACCATCGAGGAAGAGGTCAGATGAACGCCGCGTACCGCCTGCTCTTCGCCCACGTTCTGTCGAAGATGGACACGGAGCGTGCCCACGCCCTCGCGTCGGGGGTCATCAGGACTCTCGGGCGTCGCTTACCGGCCAAGATGACGTCGCCGTTCACGGCCCCGGCCGCGTCGCTGGCGGTCGAGACGATGGGGCTTCGCTTCGCATCGCCGTTCGGTCTCGCAGCAGGATTCGACAAGGACGCAGAAGACATCGATGGGCTTGCGGCCCTCGGTTTCGGGCACGTCGAGGTCGGCACGGTCACGCCGCGCCCGCAGCCCGGGAATCCGGGCCCACGCCTCTTCAGGCTCGTCGCGGATGGCGCGCTCATCAACCGCATGGGCTTCAACAACCGGGGAGCGGAGCTCGCGGCGGCGAACATCGCGGCTCGCCGAAACCGCACCGTCATCGTCGGCGTCAACATCGGCAAGAACAAGACCACCGAAGCAGAGGACGCGCACCTCGACTACGCCGCAGCCGCGTCGGGGGTGAAGGACGTCGCCGACTACCTGGTCGTCAACGTCTCATCGCCGAACACGCCCGGCCTGCGCAGCCTGCAATCGCTCGAGTCCCTCACGCCCATCCTGCGGGCTGCCCGTGACGCTGCGCCAGACGTGCCGCTACTGGTCAAGATCGCACCAGACCTCACGGACGGCGAGATCCGCGAGGTGACGCAGCTGGCCATCGACGAGGGGCTCGCTGGCGTCATCGCCGCGAACACGACCATCTCGAGGTCCGGACTCCGCACGTCCTCGCGGGTCGTCGAGGCGTTCGGTGCTGGAGGCCTCTCTGGACGCCCGCTCACGGAACGCTCCTTCGAGGTGCTGCGAATCGTCAAGGAGACGGCGGGGGACCGCCTCTGCATCATCTCCGTCGGAGGTGTCGCCGATGCCGCCGAAGTGCAGCGGCGTCTCGACGCCGGCGCGACGCTTGTGCAGGGGTACACGGAGTTTCTCTATGCCGGCCCTGGTTGGGCTGCCAGCATCAACCGGGGGCTCGCGCGCCTGCAGCGCTGAGAGCAGGCCTCGCTGCTCGCAGATCGTGCCGTCTTCGCGATTCTCAGGCAGCTGACACCTGCTGGGCACCGTGCAGGTCTAGATTGTGAAACAGCGAAGGCCCGAGCGGAATACCGTTCGGGCCTTCGAGTTTCTGCAGACGAGCAAGAAGCTCCGGGCGAGGACTACTTGCCCGTGAACTCGATCTTGGCGCCGCGCTTGACCTGCGACTTCGGCATGCGCATGACGCGCAGCTGCAGGCTCCGGGCGATCGTGCCGATCATGATGCCCTTCTCGACCTTGTCCTTGCCGACGACAGCCGCGATGCGTCGCTTGATGATGTTCGCGATCATGACAGCTTCGAGCACGCAGACGGCGAGGAATGCCCAGATGAAGCTCATGGCCCAGATGCCGACAGACTGGCTCGGGATGAAGGTGGCGAAGATGACGAGGAACATCATCGGGAGCAGGAGCTCGCCGATCGAGTACCGCGCATCGATGTAGTTGCGCATGAAGCGCTTCTGCGGGCCGCGCTCGGTGGGACGGAGGTAGCGGTCGTCGCCCTTGGCGAGCCCCTCACGTGCCTTGGCCTGCTCGATGCGCACCTTCGCCTGCATCTCGCGCTTGGCCTGTTTGCGGTCCTCGGGGACGAGGGGACGCAGATTCTGCGCCTCGCGCTCGCGCCTCGTGGGGGTCGGCTGCTGCTTCTTGGCCGGACTCTTCGCGGGAAGCGATGCTGTCTCGGCGCTCTTGGACTCGTGCTTCGACATGATGCCTCTCAAGAACTCTGGGTGATTTAGCCTAACCGCTATGACTCTCTCCGATGCCCCACTCGATGCACATGACCAGGAACAGGCGCTCCTCCGAGCGGTGGAGGACCGCTTTCCGACCACGATCGCGCGGCTAGCCGGGCTTGTCCGCATTCCATCAGTGTCCTGGGATGCCTTCGACCGAGTCCACGTGCGACGCAGTGCAGAGCGCACCGCGGAGCTGCTCCGCGAGACGGGGGTGTTCGAAACCGTGGACATCGACGGCGTCGAGACCGCCGACGGCTATGCCGGGCAGCCCGCGGTGATCGCAACGAGGCCGGCGGAGCCCGGCCAGCCGACGGTTCTGCTCTACGCGCACCACGACGTCCAACCGCAGGGCAGCGCCGACGACTGGCGCACTCCACCGTTCGAGCCGACGCTTCGCGATGGCCGCCTGTACGGCCGCGGTGCCAGCGACGACAAGGCCGGGGTCATGACCCACATCGCGGCTGTCGAGGCGCTCAGCGCGGCGACGTCCGGGCGGCCGAAGATCGGCATCTCGGTCTTCATCGAGGGGGAGGAGGAGAATGGCTCGCGGAGCTTCGCCGACTTCCTCGAGAAGCACAAGGCGGCTCTCGGCGCTGACGCCATCATCGTCGCGGACAGCGACAACCCCTCGACGAGCGTCCCCGGCCTGACCGTCTCGCTGCGCGGCAACGTGACGATGAAGGTGACCGTGCGAACGCTCGGCCATGCCTCGCACTCCGGAATGCTCGGGGGAGCGGTCCCGGATGCGATGCTCGCGACCGTCAGGCTCCTCGATTCCCTCTGGGACGAGCGCGGAGCCGTCGCGGTCTCCGGGCTCGTCTCGCGTGCCGACGGACCCTCCGGGGGCGACGAGTCCGACGTGCGCCGTGACGCGGAATTGCTCGAGGGAGTCACCACGATCGGCGCCGGCACCGTCCATGACCGACTTTGGAACCAGCCCGCGATCACGATCACGGGCATCGACGCGCCGAGCGTCGACGAGGCCTCGAACACGCTCCTCCCAGCGGTCTCCGTGCGCCTGTCCGCGCGCATCGCCCCGGGCGACGACGCCGCACGCGCGTTCGAGGCCATCGAACGGCACCTTCGCGAGCATGCGCCCTTCGGGGCGCACATCGAGATCACCCAGCCCGACCTGGGGCAGCCGTTCCTGGTCGACACGGCCGGACCAGCCGTCGGTCTCATGAAGACGGCGATGGAGGACGGATGGGACGCCCAGCCAGCGGAGACGGGCATCGGCGGATCGATCCCCTTCATCGCGGCACTCGCCGAGGTGTACCCGGAGGCGGAGATCCTGGTGACAGGAGTCGAGGACCCGGCGACGATGGCGCACAGCCCGAACGAGTCGCAGGACCTCGGAGTCCTCCGCCGGGCGATCTCAGCAGAGGCACTGTTCCTGCACCGCTTCGCTCGCGTCGACGAGGACATCCGGTGATGCGATTCCTGCGTGGGAGGAATATCCTTGGCTCACACGCCGTTATCGACGTGAAGAGCGCGGGAGCAGGTCGTCCCGCCGAGCAGCACGAGGAGAATCAATGAGCGCAGTTCTTGAAGGCATCACCGTGAGCGAGGCCACGCACTCCGTGACCCTCACGCAGGCGGCCCTGGACAAGATCAAGAACCTCATCGGCCAGGAGAGCGAAGGCGGACTCCGCCTCCGCATCGCCGTGCAGCCTGGCGGCTGCTCTGGGCTGATCTACCAGCTGTTCTTCGACGAGCGCATCCTCGACGGCGACGCGACCGTCGACTTCGACGGTGTGGAAGTCATCGTCGATCCGATGAGCGTCCCCTACCTTGACAGCGCGAAGATCGACTTCGAAGACACGATCCAGAAGCAGGGCTTCACGATCGATAACCCGAGCGCGCAGGGATCCTGTGCCTGTGGCGACTCCTTCCACTGATCCGACACGCGGGGCAGCGTCCCGCGACACACCCGAAACGGCGTGGTCTTTGACCGCGCCGTTTCGTCGTCTCCGCGCGCCCCGAGTCGTTCGCCCGCGAGATTCCCACTAGACTGACAGCAACCTGTATGCGTCACCTCGAAAGGTTTGCCGTGCGAGACACCCGCCGCGTGAAGTGGTTCGCCGCTCCGATTGCAGCAGCCCTGATTCTGATTCTGGCTGGCTGCACGTCGCAAGAACTACGGGGCTACATGCCCGGTGACCCCGGCGTCACCAACCATTCCGACGCCTTTACGAACTTCTGGGTCAACTCCTGGATCATTCTGCTTGTCGTGGGCGGCATCACCTGGGGGCTCATCATCTGGGCATCCGTGATGTACCGCCGCCGCAAGGGCGAAAAGGGTCTGCCAGCGCAGCTGCGCTACCACATGCCCATCGAGATCCTCTTCACCGTGGTCCCGATCATCCTCGTCGCCGGCTTCTTCGCCTTCACGGTGCGAGAGGAGGCCCCCGTCGTCTCGAACTTCGCCGAAGAAGAGCAGGACGTGAAGATCGAGGTCTATGGCAAGCAGTGGGCATGGGACTTCAACTACCTGCCGACCAGCAACACCGCTTACGACTCTGGCGTCTACTACGAGGGCATCCAGGCGCAGGAAGACCGCGAGCCGTCTGTCGACGGCGAGCGAGGAGCTGCGACCGGAACCATCGACGAGGCAGCGCTGCCCAAGCTCGTCCTCCCGGTCGGCGCAAACGTCACGCTGGACATCAAGTCGCGCGACGTCATCCACTCCTTCTGGGTCGTCGACTTCCACTACAAGATCGACAACATCCCCGGCCACACCAACACCATGTCGTTCGTGCCAGAACGTGAAGGCACCTACATGGGCAAGTGCGCCGAGCTGTGCGGCGAGTACCACTCGATGATGCTCTTCCAGGTCGAGGTCGTCTCGCAGGCCGAGTACAACGCCTACATCGCCGAGCTGCGCGCGGCGGGCAACGTCGGCGCCCACGGCGACGACTACAACCGCAACCAGAACCTTCCGGGCACTGATGTTCCCGAGTTCAACCACGAGTCGGAATAGGGGCGACGAAAATGACGTCAACGCTGAACCGTCCAGGCATCACCCCGGTCTCTGAGGCGACCACGGCTCCGAGCCGCTCTGTCGAGCGCAAGGGCAACGTCCTCGTCACCTGGATCACCTCGACGGACCACAAGACCATCGGGTACATGTACCTGATCTCGAGCTTTGTCTGGTTCTGCATCGGCGGAGTCATGGCATTGGTCATCCGCACCCAGCTCTTCGAGCCGGGCATGGAGATCATCGATACCAAAGAGCAGTACAACCAGCTGTTCACGATGCACGGCACGATCATGCTGCTCATGTTCGGAACGCCGCTCTTCTCCGGCTTCGCGAACGTGCTCGTGCCCCTGCAGATCGGCACGGCCGACGTCGCGTTCCCGCGACTGAACGCGTTCGCCTTCTGGCTCTTCACCTTCGGCGCGCTCATCGCGGTCGGTGGCTTCCTCACGCCGGGAGGTGCGGCATCCTTCGGCTGGACGGCCTACGTCCCCTTGTCGACGATGACCTATTCACCGGGAGTCGGAGGCAACCTCTGGGTTGCCGGGCTCGCGGCGACAGGATTCGCGACGATCTTCGGAGCCGTGAACTTCATCACGACGATCATCACGATGCGCGCACCTGGCATGACGATGTGGCGCATGCCGATCTTCACCTGGAACGCGATGATCACGTCGATCCTCGTGCTCTTCGCCTTCCCCGTTCTCGCGGCCGCCTGGTTCGGTCTGCTGATGGACCGCGTGTTCCTGACGCACATCTATGACGTCGAGGCCGGGGGAGCGATCCTCTACCAGCACCTGTTCTGGTTCTTCGGCCACCCAGAGGTCTACGTCCTCGCGCTGCCGTTCTTCGGCATCGTGTCCGAGATATTCCCGGCCTTCAGCCGAAAACCGATCTTCGGCTACAAGACCCTCGTCTACGCGACGATCGCCATCGCGGCACTCTCAGCCTCCGTGTGGGCTCACCACATGTACGTAACGGGTACTGTGCTCCTGCCGTTCTTCGCGCTCATGACGATGCTCATCGCGGTGCCGACGGGCGTGAAGATCTTCAACTGGCTGGGAACGCTCTGGCGTGGCTCGGTCACGTTCGAGACGCCGATGCTGTTCTCGCTCGGCTTCCTCGTCACCTTCGTCTTCGGTGGTCTGACGGGCGTCATCCTGGCTTCGCCCATGCTCGACTTCCACGTGTCAGACACGTACTTCGTCGTGGCGCACTTCCATTACGTGATCTTCGGAACGATCGTCTTCGCCATGTTCGCCGGCTTCTTCTTCTGGTGGCCGAAGTGGACGGGGAAGATGCTCAACGAGCGCCTCGGCAAGATCCAGTTCTGGCTGCTGTTCATCGGCTTCCACATGACGTTCCTCATCCAGCACTGGCTGGGCGTCATGGGCATGCCGCGTCGATACGCGACGTACCAGCCCGAAGACAACTTCACGTGGATGAACCAGCTCTCGACGTTCGGTGCCTTCGTGCTCGCGATCTCGCTGCTGCCGTTCTTCCTGAACGTCTTCATCACGGCCCGCAACGCACCGAAGGTGACCGTCGACGACCCGTGGGGCTACGGCTCCTCGCTCGAGTGGGCGACCAGCTGCCCGCCGCCGCGTCACAACTTCACGTCCATCCCGCGCATCCGCTCGGAGCGTCCGGCGTTCGACCTCAACCACCCCGAGGTCGCACCGCACGGCTACCGCGACCTGACGCCAGTCAACGACAAGATCGGAGAACGAGAGTGAAGACCTCCGCACGCCTCCTCTGGGTCCTCGCCGTCTTCTACGCGGTCGTGACCGTCGTCTACACCCTCTGGACTCATGCGGCCCTCGGCCACTACGAGTGGGTTGGCATCGTGGCGCTGGCGCTGTCGGGTATCTTCGTCGCCTTCGTCGCCTTCTACCTCGGCAGCTCGGCGAAGCCGTTCCGAGTGCACGTCCTCCCCGAGGACAGGCTCGACGGCGAGATCGCTGACGCTGACCCTGAGCTCGGGTTCTTCCCGCCGCAGAGCTGGTGGCCGTTTGTGCTCGCTCTCGCTGTCGGGCTGATCTTCCTCGGCCTGTCGATCGGCGGATGGTGGTTCGCGTACTTCGCGGCGCCCCTGTTCATCGTCGCCATCGTCGGCTGGGTGTTCGAGTACTACCGCGGACGCTACGCCCACTAGGCGCCGCCTGCAGGCTTCAGGCCCGTCCCTCGTAAGAGGGGCGGGCCTTTTGCCGTCCCTGCTGCAGCGACCAACTCGGCCCAGGCCGACCGCACCCGCGCCGACCGCACCCGCGGCGACCGCACCCGCGGCGACCGCACCCGCGGCGACCGCACCCGCGGCGACCGCACCCGCGGCGACCGCACCCGCGGCGACCGCACCCGCGCCGGGTGCCTCACGGTCACGTGCTGCCGTGCCGGGAACTGCACTCTGCTGAGTGAGAGGCTCTCGCTGCGTCCTGACAAGTCCGACGGCGGCTGGACAGTCCCGACGGCGCCCCGATCACCCGTGAAGTTCCCCACGTTGCCCTGTGACGCTCCTGGACTCGACGGTTTGTGTTCGTGCTCCAGGGGAGGGGTTGAGGCCCCAGTACGCGCAGAAGGAGCACGCGCACGTTGGGCCGCGAGGCTTCTGCTTCTGCTTCTGCTTCTGCTTCTGCCTCTGCCTCTGCTTCTGCCTCTCTCTGCCGGACGCTGCTCACCCGATGCTCGCTGGCGGCAGGCGGTGCAAGAGTGTCCGTCCTGGGTCCGATGCCGCGGGCCCGCATCCGGTGCGCGCCAAGCGTGGGCAGTGCAGTGGATATGGCGGGCTCCCTCCCGTCTCGAGTCCAGGAGGTCGCGGAAGTGGGCCGAGCCCGTGCAGGGTCTCCGTGCCGGTAGCGACCTCGGGGCTCCTGCTGCGTTCGTTCTGTCTTCAGGCCGTTCCTCATGAAATCTGGGGGCGCTCCTGGGGGCAGGACAGCGACTCGAGTGTCGGGGAACTCGCGGCGGGATTCGGCAACGCTGACGGCTCCTGCTTGTTTCCGCGTCTACTGGCTTCTCCGTTCCCTCGTGCGACTTCGCGTGCGGGCGACTCGTCTGAGAGCTGCCGATGGCGAGAACGCAACGGCGCTCCAAGAGATCTCGTCCCGGTCGAGAGTCCTGAAGCGTGGGAACAGCCTCCGTGGTCTCCCGTCCGTGTCCCCCAGGCCCTCACGGAGGAGTGGCCCGAGTACAAGAAGAGGGGCTGTCAGGCCGCTGAAGCGGAACTGACAGCCCCTCTTGCGCCCGAAGGCTCAGGGAGTTGCTACGACCTAGTGGTGGCCGTGGTGTGCCTGCTCGATCTCCGTCTTCGTGACGGGTTCGACGCGGTCCTCGAAGAACCAGCGCGACATTGCGGCGCGCAGGCGCATGGGAGCCGTGATCTTGCCGTCCTCGTTCGGACGAAGCATGATCGGGGCCTGCTCGTTGTAGGAGACCAGCTCCCACCGGTCGTACTTGTCGAGCGGAACCTCGACCTCGACGAACTCGCCGTGGGGGAGCCGCAGGACACGACCCGACTCGACACCGTGCAGCGCAAGCGAACGATCGCGCTTCTGCAGTCCGAGGCAGATCCGCTTCGTCGCGATGTACGCGATGACCGGTCCGAGGAACAGCATCACCTGCAGGAAGTGGATGACGTGCTCCATGGCGAGGTGGAAGTGCGTCGCCATGAGGTCGGAGCTCGCGGCGGCCCACATGACGGCGTAGAAGGTCACGCCAGCAGCGCCGATTGCGGTACGGGTGGGAGCGTTGCGCGGGCGGTCGAGCAGGTGGTGCTCGCGCTTGTCACCGGTGATCCATGCCTCGATGAAGGGGTAGACGACAACCAGCACGATGAAGATTCCGATGAGGATCAGCGGGGTCAGGATCGCGAACGACCACGTGTGGTTGAACCAGTACACCTCCCAGCCGGGCGGGATGAGTCGCAGCATGCCGTCGGCGAATCCGATGTACCAGTCGGGCTGGGTACCGGCGGAGACGGGGGACGGGTCGTACGGTCCGTAGTTCCAGACCGGGTTGATCGAGAAGAACGACGCGATGAGGAAGATGAGGCCGAAGATCAGGAAGAAGAATCCGCCTGCCTTGCCAGCGAACACCGGGAGGACCGGGTTTCCAACGACGTTGCCGTTCGTTCGGCCGGGTCCGGGCCACTGCGTGTGCTTGTTGATCACCATGAGCGCCAGGTGCAACGCGATGAACAGGATGACCATCGCGGGCAGGATCATGATGTGCAGCGAATAGAGGCGTCCGACGATCTCGGTGCCTGGGAACTCGCCGCCGAAGAACAGGAAGGAGACCCAGGTTCCGACGAGCGGAATGCCCTTCATGATTCCGTCGATGATGCGCAGGCCGTTGCCGGAGAGCAGGTCATCGGGGAGCGAGTAGCCGGTGAAGCCCTCTGCCATCGCGAGGATGAAGAGCACGAAGCCGACGACCCAGTTGAGCTCGCGGGGCTTGCGGAACGCTCCGGTGAAGAAGACGCGCAGCATGTGGAGCCCGATGGACGCCACGAACAGCAGCGCTGCCCAGTGGTGCACCTGGCGCATGAGCAGTCCGCCGCGGATGTCGAAGGAGATGTCGAGCGTCGACGCCATGGCGGCCGACATGCCCATGCCCTTGAGCGGGAGGTAGGAGCCTTCGTACTCGACGTGGGCCATCGACGGGTCGAAGAAGAACGTCAGGAAGGTTCCGGAGAGCAGGATGACGACGAAGCTGTAGAGCGCGATCTCACCGAGCATGAAGGACCAGTGGTCCGGGAAGATCTTGCGCCCGAACTCCTTGACCGCACCGGAGATGGTGGTGCGCTCGTCGAGATAGTTGGCTGCGCCGGCGATGAACCCGCCCTCGCGTACCGGAGCTTTATACGTTGTAGTCATGGCGTCGCTCCCAGAAGCTCGGTCCGACAGGTTCGGTGAAGTCGCTCTGCGCGATGAGGTAGCCCTCGTCGTCGACAGCGATCGGCAGCTGCGGGAGCGGGCGTCCCGCCGGTCCGAAGATGACCTCGCAGTGGTTCTTGACGTCGAACTGCGACTGGTGGCAGGGGCAGAGCAGGTGGTGCGTCTGCTGCTCGTAGAGAGCGACCGGGCAACCGACGTGCGTGCAGACCTTGGAGTAGGCGACGATTCCGTCGTAGGACCATCCAGCGCGGTCCTCGCGCTCGTTGAGCTGGTCAGCAGGCAAGCGCATGAGCAGGACAACCGCCTTGGCCTTCTCCTCGAGCAGGTGATGCTCGAGATCGATCAGGCCGTCGGGGATGACGTGGAAGGCAGATCCGTAGGTGACGTCCGCAGCGCGGATCGGCGTTCCCGTGGGGTCGCGGACGAGGCGGGTTCCCTCTTCCCACATGGTGTGGGAGAGCGACTCGACCGGGTCCGGGTTGTTGCCGTTGTAGAGGTCGCGGAAGAGCACGATGCCAGGAAGCGGCATGGCGACAAGAGCTCCGATGAGGGAGTTGCGGAACAGCTTGCGGCGGCTGAAGCCTGACTCCTCGTTCGCCTGCGCGAAGACCTCGACCGCTCGCGAGCGAGTGGCGGGGGAGCCCTTGCCCGGGTGGCGGGCCTCAGCCATCTCGTGGTCGGCCATGAGGTACTTGGACCAGGCGACCGTGCCGATGCCGATGGCGAGCATCGCAAGCGCGATGCCAATGCCGAGGAACATGTTGTTCAGGCGGACGGTGGAGATGTCCTCGCGGCTGATCGGCCACACGAAGTAGGCGACGACAGCGAAGATGCTGGCGAGTGCCGAGAACACGAACAGCGCAACGAGGAGGCGCTCCGTGCGCTTCGCCTGCGCGGGGTCCGCGTCTGTGATCCGGTCGCGGTGCGCCGGCATGCCAGGGTTCTCGAAGCCGTCCTTGGGAAGGATCGCGGTCCCGATGTGAGGCGCCCGCTCCGACGAAGGAGCAGTGCGAAGCTCTCCGCCGTGTTCGCCATCAGCCATGGTGATCCCTTTCTGGGTGTGTCTGTTCAGCTGCAGTAAGTCGTTTGGACCCGGGCCGGGTTTCTTCCGGCACTAGTTCGGTCGAGTGGCGATCCAGACCGCCATCGCGACGCCTGCGCCGATTCCGAAGATCCAGATGAAGAGGCCCTCGGAGACTGGACCAAGCGATCCGAGGCTGTTGCCGCCGATCGTGCCGGTGACCTCGGTCTGCCAGCGAATCGCCGTGATGATGTCGGCCTTGTCCTGAGGGGTGAGGTTCGCGTCGTTGAAGACGGGCATGTTCTGCGGGCCCGTGATCATCGCCTCGTAGAGGTGGACGGGCTCGACCGTCATGAGCTCGGGCGCGAACTTGCCCTCGGTGAGGGCACCGCCCGCACCTGCGACGTTGTGGCACATAGCGCAGTTGATGCGGAACAGCTCTGCTCCACGGGCTGCGTCGCCGTCGGCCTGCAAGTACTTCTCGTCGGGCACGGCGGGGCCGGGGGCCAGCGATGCGATGTAGTCACCGAGGTCGGAGATGCCCTGCTCGTCGAACTGGACGGGCTTGGCGGGGGCCTGGGCGGCGTTGGCCTGCATGGGCATGCGGCCGGTACCGACCTGGAAGTCCACGGCAGCCGCGCCGACGCCGATGAGGCTCGGGCCGTTCTCGGTGCCCGCGGCGTTCATGCCGTGACACGTTGCGCAGTTTGCGCCGAAGAGCGCAGCGCCGTTCTCGATGTCGGCGGCGCTGGCAGGGGCCACGTCCTCGGCTGCAGCAGCCGTGGTTGCCGTGTCGATCGCGGTGTACGCGCCACCGGTCAGCAGGAGTCCTGCGCCGAGGAGGGCTGCGGTGGCGAGGGGGGTGCGGCGGCGAGCCGTCTTGCGGGTCGCCGTCTTCGCAGTCCGTGGTTTGGTCGTTCGGAACATTGGTGTGTTCTCCAGGATCGGGCTACGAGAAGTAGGGCAGCAGGTAGATGACGAAGAAGAGCGCAACCCAGACCACGTCGACGAAGTGCCAGTAGTAGGAGATGCCCAGCGCGCTGCTGACCTCGCGAGTTCCCATGCGGCGGGCAGAGTACATGCGGCCGATCACGAGGAGGAACGTGACGAGTCCGCCAGTCACGTGCAGGCCGTGGAAGCCGGTCGTCATGTAGAAGGCGCTCGTGAACGCGTTCAGGTTGAGGACGTAGCCCTCGCTGACGAAGGTGGCGTACTCCCAGACCTGACCGGCGACGAAGATTCCTCCGAGCAGGACGGTGAGGTAGAACCACTCGATCGCCCCCCAGTTCTTGGGGCTCTTGCCGGTGGCGCGGGCCTGCTCGCGCTCAGCCGCGAACGTGCCGAACTGGCACGTGAACGATGAGCTGACGAGGATCAGCGTGTTGATGGTGGCGAAGGGCACGTTCAGCGCACTGTGGCCTTCGGCGAACTGCTCTGGCGCCATTGAGCGCAGAGTGAAGAAGATCGCGAAGAGCCCAGCGAAGAACATCACCTCACTACCGAGCCAAACGATGACGCCGATGGCAGTCGTATTGGGGCGATGGACCGTGTGCACGGCCTGAGCGGTGGTTGCAGCAGTCACCTGACCATTATGACCGATTTCCCAGGTTCCCGAGACAACGCACGGCTGACCGGCGGGTCGCGTCCGATTAGGTGTGCCTGGGTGGTGGACGGCTATCGTTTCCTGCATGACATCGACCGAGACCTGGCCCGGATTGCTCGAGAAGCTCCTTGGCGGTGATGACCTCAGCGTCGCACAGGCCACTTGGGCCATGCGCCAGGTCATGAGCGGCGAGGTCAGCGAAGCGCGTCTCGCAGCGTTCCTGGTCGCCCTCCGCGCCAAGGGCGAGACGGTCGAGGAGGTCGTCGGGTTCCGCGACGCGATCCTCGAGCATGCCGTGCCGCTCGAGGTTCCTCCTCTGGCGCTGGACATCGTCGGCACCGGCGGCGACATGGTCGGGACGGTGAACGTCTCGACGATGGCGTCGATGGTCTGCGCCGGTGCGGGTGTCCCCGTCGTGAAGCACGGGGGTGGCGCGTCGAGCGCGAAGTCCGGTTCGAGCGACGTGCTCTCGGCGCTTGGCGCAGTCCACACGGCTGACCCTGTTCGAGTGGGACGGATCTTCGAGGAGGTCGGACTCACCTTCGTCTATGCCGCGCAGTTCCACCCGGGGTTCCGCCATGCCAAGAAAGTGCGTGGCGAGCTCGGAGTTCCCACGGTCTTCAACCTGCTCGGCCCTCTCACGAATCCTGCTCGACCCGAGGCGTCCGCCGTCGGGGTCGCCCGCCAGGCAGCCATCCCGCTCATCACCGGGGTCTTCCGCACCCGCGGCGCCACCGCTCTGGTCTTCCGGGGCGACGATGGCCTCGACGAGCTGAGCGTCACCGGCTACAGCCACATCTGGGAGGTGTCGAACGGGGCGATCACCGAACACGATCTGCACCCACGGGATGTCGGCCTCGGCACCTACGACATGCGGGAGCTCCTCGGCGGTCTGCCAGAGGAGAACGCGGCCATCGCCCGCGCTGTGCTTTCTGGGAAGCAGCACGGTGCTGTCCGAGACATCGTGCTGCTCAACGCGGCGGCGGGCCTCGTGGCCTACGACCTCGCGGTGACGCCTGAAGCGGCGGAGCGGCCGCTCCGGGAGCGCCTCGCGGCGCGCATCGCCGACGCGGCCACCAGCATCGACTCCGGCCGCGCGATCGCAACGCTGGATGCGTGGGTGGCAGCGACGCGCTCCGCGTGAAGCCAGTCGCCGATCGGCGCAGCGGGATGGCAAGGTGAGCGACTCGCCGCCGCCGCGCCAGGACGGACCGAGGCCCTCAGCAGGAAATTGCTGAGGGCCTCGGTCGTCGGGAAGTGCGCAGGCGCGCTACTTGACGTCCTCGTCAACCCAGTCGAGGGTCTTCGAGACGGCCTTCTTCCAGTTCCGGTAGAGACGCTCGCGCTCTTCCTCCGGCATCTGCGGCGTCCAGCGCTTGTCTTCCTGCCAGTTGGCGGACACCTCGTCAAGGTCCTTCCAGAACCCGACCGCGAGCCCAGCGGCGTAGGCCGCGCCGAGGGCGGTCGTCTCCGTGACGACGGGGCGCACGACATCCGTGTTCAGGATGTCCGCCTGGAACTGCATGAGCGTGTCGTTCGCGACCATGCCGCCATCGACCTTCAGCTCCGCGAGGGGCACCCCGGAGTCCGCGTTGGATGCCTCGAGGACGTCGCGGGTCTGGTACGCCGTGGATTCGAGGGCCGCGCGCGCGATGTGGTTCTTGTTCACGAAGCGCGTGAGGCCGACGATGGCGCCGCGTGCGTCCGGTCGCCAATACGGGGCGAAGAGTCCGGAGAACGCCGGGACGATGTAGGTGCCGCCGTTGTCCTCGACCTTGCTCGCCAGCTCTTCGATCTCCGGAGCCGAGTTGATGAGGCCCAGGTTGTCGCGCAGCCACTGCACGAGCGACCCGGTCACGGCGATCGAGCCTTCGAGCGCGTAGACGGGAGCCGCGTCGCCGAGCTTGTAGCAGAGCGTCGTGAGGAGTCCGTTCTCGGACTTCACGATCTTCTCGCCCGTGTTGTAGATGAGGAACGATCCGGTGCCGTACGTGTTCTTCGCCTCTCCTGAGGAGAAGGCCGTCTGGCCGAACGTCGCCGCCTGCTGGTCACCGAGGATGCCGGAGATGGGAACCTCGCGCAGCAGCGACTGCGTGCTGGCGTGGCCGTACACCTCGGAGGACGACTTGATCTCAGGGAGCATCGATGCGGGAACCCCGAATGCGTCGAGGATCGACTGGTCCCAGGCGAGCGTCTCGAGGTCCATGAAGAGCGTGCGGGAGGCATTCGTGACGTCGGTGACATGGACGCCTCCGTTAACGCCGCCGGTGAGGTTCCAGAGCACCCAGCTGTCAGTCGTGCCGAAGATCAGGTCGCCTGCCTCGGCGCGCTCCCGTGCACCCTCGACGTTCTCCAGGATCCAGACGATCTTCGTTCCGGAGAAGTAGGTGGCGAGGGGGAGTCCGACGGTGTCCTTGAAACGCTCGACGCCACCCTCGGCCGCGAGCCGATCGACGATGGGCTGCGTGCGCGTGTCCTGCCACACGATGGCGTTGTAGACGGGTTCGCCGGTGGTCTTGTCCCAGACGACGGCTGTCTCGCGCTGGTTCGTGATGCCGATCGTCGCGATGTCGTGCCTCGTGATGTTCGCCTTCGAGAGGGCCTGCCCGATGACCTCGCGCGTGTTGTTCCAGATCTCCTTGGGGTCGTGCTCGACCCAGCCGGCCTTCGGGAAGATCTGCTCGTGCTCGAGCTGTCCCGTGGACACGATCGACCCGGAGTGGTCGAAGACGATGGCTCGCGAGGAGGTGGTTCCCTGGTCGATGGCGATGACGTACTTGCTCACGGAGTGACTCCCTTGTCAGAGGTGGTGATGTGCCAGCGGTGAAAAACACGATGCGGGACTGGCGCGAGCATCGCTGGTGGTGTCCTGCAGACAGTTTCGGGGCCGGAACTGTGAAGACTCCGGCCCAGAAAGCGTCGAGGTTGCCCTGTGGGTGCTAGGCGCCGAAGGCGGAAGCTGCGGCAGGGAGGATCGCTGTGCCGACGAGGCCGGCGAGGACACCGCCGATGATCGGTCCGACGATCGGAACCCAGGAGTAGCTCCAGTCGCTGCCGCCCTTGCCCTTGATGGGAAGGAAGGCGTGCGCGAGGCGCGGCCCGAGGTCGCGGGCTGGGTTGATGGCGTAGCCGGTCGGGCCACCGAGGCTCGCACCGATGGCCACGACGACGATCGCGACGGCGAGCGGTGCGAGGTTCCCGAGGCTGCCCATGTCGGGTGCGGTCGAGTCAGTGTTCGCCATCGAGAAGGCCGGGAAGTTCTGGAATGCGATGACGGCGAGGACCAGGACGAAGGTCGCGATGATCTCCGTCACGGTGTTCCAGCCGAGGCTGCGCTTGGCCGGACCCGTCGCGAAGACCGCGAGCTTCGAACCAGCGTCCGGTTCGTCGTCGAAGTGGAGCTTGTAGGCGAGCCAGACGACGACGGCACCGAGGATGGCGCCGATGAGCTGAGCGACGATGCGCAGCCCGACTTCGGCGACGTCCACGGAGCCGCCGGTGACGACGGTGTTGGCCGCGAGTCCCAGCGTCACTGCTGGGTTGAGGTGGCCGCCTGATGCCGCTGACGAGAGCACGCCGATGAAGACGGCGAAGCCCCAGCCGAAGTTGATGAGAAGCCAGCCGCCGCCATTGCCCTTCGTGTCTTTGAGGACGACGTTGGCGACGACACCGCAACCGAGGAGGACGAGCACTGCGGTGCCCACCAGCTCGGCCAAGAAGATCGATCCTAGATCCACGGGATTGCCTTTCTGGGAAGTTCGATACGGGGCGAGCCCGTGCCGCGATTGAGCGGTTCTTCACCCTAGGCACAGGAACAACTCTGGCGTGCGTGTTACGAGCGAATTTCCCGAATTGTGACCCGCCGTCGGCACTAGGCTGAGCATGGCTGCAATGCTGCTGCCGAAATCTCGTCGAGAGGATGATCGTGAAGAAGCTGATCAACGATCCGAAGGACGTTGTCAAGGAAGCGCTCGAGGGTATGGCGCTGGCCCACGCGGATATTCTCCGGGTGGCGCCGGAGCCCGCATTCCTCGTGCGAAACGATGCACCTGTGGAGGGCAAGGTCGGGATCGTCTCCGGCGGCGGCTCCGGGCACGAGCCAATGCACGGCGGGCTGGTCGGCTACGGGATGCTCGACGCTGCAGTGCCAGGGCCGGTCTTCACCTCCCCGACGCCTGACCCCATCCTCGAGGCCACGAAGGCCGTGGACGCCGGTCGGGGTGTGCTCCACATCGTCAAGAACTACACCGGCGACGTCCTGAACTTCGAGACGGCCTCCGACCTTGCGCTGGCTGAGGACATCGAGGTGCGGACGGTCCTCGTGGACGACGACGTCGCCGTGAAGGACTCGCTCTACACCGCCGGTCGGCGGGGGGTCGCTGGAACGGTGCTGGTGGAGAAGGTCGCCGGGGCAGCGGCAGAGCGCGGAGACGACCTCGACACCGTCGCAGAGCTCGCGACCAGGGTCAACGCGAACACGAGGTCCATGGGCGTCGCCCTCTCAGCCTGCACCGTGCCGCACGCTGGCGAGCCGAGCTTCGACCTCGCCGAGGATGAGATCGAGATCGGGATCGGCATTCACGGAGAGCCGGGCCGCGCGAGAATCGCGATCGAGCCTGCCGATGCGATTGTCGACCGTCTGCTCACCCCGATTCTCGAGGATCTGCCATTCGCCTCCGGCGATAACGTGCTGCTGTTTGTCAATGGAATGGGCGGCACCCCAGAAATCGAGCTCTACATCGTGTTCCGTCGCGCCGCGCAGGTGCTGAAGGAACACGGAATTACGGTAACCAGGCACCTCGTCGGGAACTTCACGACATCACTCGAGATGCAAGGCTGCTCGATCAGCGTTCTCAGACTCGACGACGAACTCACGGCATTGTGGGATGCACCGGTGCACACAGCGGCACTTCGGTGGGGAAGGTAGAACATGACACTCGACGGAAACTGGGCGAGGCGCTGGGTGGAGCTCTCCGCCACCTCGATGGCCGAGAACCGCACTGAGCTCATCCATCTGGATCGCAACATCGGCGATGGAGACCACGGGGAGAACATGGATCGCGGATTCCAGGCCGCGCTCGGGAAGCTCTCCTCGCTCGACGCGGATGCCACGCCAGCCGACGTGCTGAAGCTGCTCGCGACGACGCTGATCTCCACGGTCGGCGGAGCGGCCGGACCGCTGTACGGGACGGCTTTCCTGAAGGGTGCTGTAGCGCTCAAGGGCAAGCCCGAGCTGGAGCCCGGGGACGTGGCTGCCTTCGTCGAGGCGGCCTCGGCAGGGCTGCAGCAGCGTGGCAAGGCACAGCCGGGGGACAAGACCATGGTCGACGCCTGGGCTCCCGCCGCTTCCGCCGCGAGCAAGGCGGCCGCCGCTGGCGACGACGGCGTCGCGGTGCTCCGCGCCGCGGCGTTCGCGGCCGTAGAGGGTGCGGCCGCGACGGAGCCACTCGTCGCCAGGAAGGGCCGAGCGAGCTACCTGGGCGAACGAAGCGCCGGGCACCGAGATCCGGGCGCGCAGTCGACCGCCTACCTTCTTGGCGCGGCTGTCGAGGCGGCTTCATGACAGTCGGCATCGTCGTCGTGTCACACTCTGCCCGGATCGCGGAGGGCCTCGTCGAGCTTGCAGGACAGATGGCCGAGGACGTGACGATCGTCGCTGCTGGCGGCACCGAGGACGGCCGCATCGGCACGAGCTTCGAGCTGATCGAACGCGCCGTCGCGACAGCGCAGTCGGGAGAGGGAGTTGCCGTCTTCACCGACCTCGGCTCCGCTGTCCTCACCGCCGAGACGGTGCTCGAGATGCTCGACGATGACGCCGGGGACGTGCGCCTGGTGGATGCGCCGCTCGTGGAAGGCACCGTCGCTGCCGCCGTCGCCGCGGCCGGAGGGGCTTCGCTGGAGGCCGTGTCGCAAGCGGGGGAGTCGGCCTGGCAGAGGGACGGCGGCGAGCAGGATGCGCCAGGAAACGGGGTGACGGCACCGTCGGCTGAGGACGAGGCCGCGGCTCCTCGCGTGAGCACCAAGGTCGAGATCGTCAACGAGCAGGGGCTCCACGCACGGCCAGCGGCCCAGCTGGTATCGGCGGCAGGGAAGTTCGATGCGCAGATCACGATCGGCGGGGCCGACGCGGAGAGCCTGCTCCGGATCATCTCCCTCGGGGCCTCGAAGGGGCAGGAGATCGAGGTCTCGGCAACGGGCGCGGAGGCCGAGCGGGCCGTATCCGAGATCGCGGCGCTCATCAGCTCCGGCTTCGGAGAAGCCTGATCTCCGTCGGAATGCAGGCTGAGGCGCCGCCGCGCCGGAGAGGTCTCCGCGCCGCGGTGTCTCAGCCTTCGGTAGAATCAACGCGAGGCGGCGGGACACCCCGCCGCACGCGGCCACCAGGGAGCTCACCGTCATGACCGTCTTCATCATCATCGGAGCGATCGGCCTGGGGCTTCTGGTCTTCTCGCTCTTCTTCGGGGAAGTCCTCGACGTCGATGCTGGCGGGCTGCTCTCAGTTCCCGGCCTGGCCGTCGCGCTCGTCGTCTTCGGCGCCTCGGGCGCCATCACCGACAGCATGGGCCTGCCGCAGTTCTGGGCCTACATCGTCGCGATCGTCATCGGCCTCATCGCCTACGTCGGTTCGTCGCTGCTCGTGCGCAACCTGTCGAGAAGCAGCGACGGCGTGCCCCGGGACGTCACGGGAGACACCGGCACGGCGATGTCCAAGATCACGATCTCAAGCGGAGAGGTCGCGCTCGATGGGTCCCACGAGATCGAGCGACGCCTCGCGTTCGCCGACGGTGAGATCGAGCAGGGCGCGCGCATCCGCGTCGTGCAGCACCTCGGTTCGCGCGTCAAAGTCGAACGCGAATACATCTGATCGGGAGACGCCCAGCTGGCCGACTCCCTGCGCCGTCGGGCGCCTCATGACCACAGCATGACCACCCACGACCTCCACGACAGGAAATCGACCATATGGACTTGATAACTGCCAACGTCACTGTGATCGGCGTCATCGCGATCATCATCGCGCTGCTCGCCCTCGGAGTGTTCATCGCGTCGCGCATCCGACGCGTCCCGCCGAACGAGGCGCTCATCATCGTCGGTCGCGGCGCCGGCCAGAAGGCGCAGAGCGACATGACGGGGCAGCGCGTCGTCATCGGCGGCCGCACCTTCGTGTGGCCCATCCTGCAGCAGGGCTTCGCCCTCTCGCTCGAGCAGCGTCAGATCGGCATCCAGGTCGAGGGTGTCGACAAGAACCGCATCAAGATCGCCATCAAGGCATCCATCAACTTCAAGGTGTCCGGCACCGAGGAAGGCGTTCGCCGCGCGGCCCAGCGCTTCCTCGACCAGCAGGAGGCCCTCACGGACATCATCCGCGAGTCGCTCGAGGGCTCGCTGCGCTCCATCGTCGGCGACATGACGATCGAGCAGATCATCTCCGACCGCAAGAGCCTCTCCGACCGAGTCGTGTCGGAGACGAAGGCCGACCTCATCGAGCAGGGCCTGCAGGTCGACCTCCTCAACATCTCCGACATCTCGACCCCCGGTAGCGACTACCTGCAGAACCTCGGCCGTTCCGAGTCCGCTCGTGCGCGCCAGGTCGCAGAGGTCAGCGAGGCTGAGGCCGCTCGGGTCTCCGAGTTCGCCAAGATCGAGGCATCCGAGCGCATCGCGGAACGTGAGAAGGAACTCCGACTGCGCCAGGCGTCGATCAAGGCCGAGACCGACCGAGCGAACGCCGAGGCCGAAGCGGCCGGTCAGTTCGCTCGCGCCGAGCAGGACCGGCTCGTCGCCCAGCAGGAGCGCGAGGCGCTCATCGAGCAGGCTCTCGTGACTCAGGAGCGACTCGACATCGAGATCCGCAAGCCCGCCGAGGCCGACGCCTACGCGAAGGTCCAGCAGGCCAACGCCATCCGCGACACCGAGAACGCGGCTACCGACGCCGAGGTCTACAAGCGCACACGCACGGCAGAGGCCAACAAGGTCGCCGCCGTCCAGGACGCCGAGGCCGCCGCCGCCGCCGTGCGGTACTCCGGTGAAGCCGACCGTGACCGCCAGATCGCGCTCGCAGCGGGTATCCGCGCCGAGGGTGACGCTCGCGCCGCTGCGATCCAGGCTGAGGGTCTCGCCGAGGCTGCCGCGACGGACGCCAAGGCGCAGGCGCTGCAGAAGTACGGCGAGGCTGCCATCGCGCAGGAGATCATCTCCCGCCTCCCGGAGATCGTCCGCGCCGCGGCCGACCCGATCAGCAACATCGAGAAGCTCACCGTCATCTCGACGGACGGCGCCAGTGCCGTCACGAAGACGGTCGGCTCCGTGCTGGGCGAGGGCACCGAGGTGCTCAAGACCCTCACGGGCATCGACCTGCAGCAGCTGGTCGGCTCGTTCTCCAAGCAGGGCGGCATGAACCCGACCGGCGCGACGAGCGATACGACTCCCGGGGTCTGACCGACCGCGAGACACGCAGCACCGTTCCCGAGACGGGGCGGCCCCACCGGGCCGCCCCGTCTCGTCGTCTGCGGCGGCTACACTGACCCGCGTGAGCGCCGCCCCCCTCGAAGATTCCCCGTCGATCTCCCTCGCCGCGTTCCGGCCCAGTCAGCGCGAGGTGCTCAGCCGACTCGTCCCGACGCTCGTGGCTGTTGGCCTCGTCATGTTCTTCGGCTATGCGCTGCTCACCGAGGTCGGTCGAGTGCAGCTCGATCAGCGCGGCTTCCTGCCGCTGCTCCTCGGCTGGCTGGCGATGCTCCTGCTGTGCATCCTCGGTGCAGTCGCGGCGCTCGCCGCTGAGCGGGGAGTGTCGACCGGGCTGCGTTCGTACACGCGCCGGCGGGTGCTGCCGCTCGCGATCGGCCATTCGATCCTCGCCGCAGCCGGTGCGACATTCTGCAGCTTCTGGATTTCCGGCGGCGCTTACGACCTGCTCACGGTCATGACGTGCACCTTCGTGCTCACGCTCCTGTTCACGGCGTCCGTGCTGGTGCCCGCATACCTGACCGGCTTCGCGGAGGCGGAGGCCGACCGCTCCTAGAGCAGCACCTGCGGGGAGATCTCAACCGTCTGCTCGGGGGGAAGCCCGAACTGCGCGGCCGGCGAAGAGGCTCCGCGGGACATGAGTACGAAGAGCTTGGCGCGCCACGTGGCCATGCCGCTGGCGTGGCCCGGCCGGAGGGCGATCCGAGACAGGAAGAAGATCGCGCTCTCGTTGTCGAACTGCGAGACGGTGCCCGCGAGGCGTGCGTCCCGGAGTGAGAGGGGAACGTCGCGGCGGTCGAGGAACCCGTACGTCAGGGTGATGTGCACGAGGCCCTCCGGGGCCGGCCCGATGTCGTCGATGGTGCAGCGCCGACGTTCCGGGATGTGGGGCACGTCCGCGGTCGCGACTCGGACGAGCAGCACGTGCTCGTGGAGCGCGTGGTTGACGCGCGTGTTGAGCCGAAGCGCCAGGGGAGCGGTGCGTGCCCCGCCGTGCGGGTAGACGGCCCACCCAGGCACGCGGGTCGGCTGGTCCAGGAGCAGGCGGCGCATGAGCTCCTGCAGTGTGCCCTCGAGGCGCTCCCGTCGTCCGGTGACGATCTCACGACCGCGTTTCCAGGTGAGCATGGTCAGGATGAGGGCGCCAGCCAGGACGAGCGGGAGCCAGCCACCGGCAAAGAACTTCACGAGTCCCGACACGAAGAAGGCGAGCTCGAGGACGACGATGGGGACCGTCACGATGAGGACTCGGTACCAGGGCCACTCCCACACGAGGCGGAGGTACACGATGAACAGCGAGGAGGTGAGCAGGAACGTGGTGGTGACCGCCAGGCCGTAGGCGGCCGCCAGGTTCTCCGAGTTTCGGAACCCGAGGACGACGCCGATGATCAGCACGAGCAGCAGCAGCGAGACGACCGGGATGTAGATCTGCCCGATGGACGCGCGGGACGTGTGCTTGACCGTGAGATTCGGGAGGAAGCCGAGCCGCATGGCCTGCCTCGCGACAGAGAAGGTGCCGGAGATGACGGACTGGGACGCGATGACCGTCGCGAGCGTCGCGAGGCCGATGAGGGGGAACACGGCCCAGGTTGGTGCCATCCGGAAGAACGGGTTGTCGATGGCCGACGGATCCTCGATGACGAGGGCGCCCTGCCCGAGGTAGCAGATCGTCAAAGCCGGGAAGACGACGAAGAGCCACGCCTTCGAGATGGGGGAGCGGCCGAAGTGGCCGAGGTCCGCGTAGAGCGCCTCCGCTCCGGTGACGGCCAGCACGACAGCGCCGAGGGCGACGCCCGCGATGAGCGGTTCGCCGATGATGAAGGCGATGGCGTGGTGCGGGGAGAAGGCCGCCAGGATCTCGGGATGCGCCAGGATGTGGGGGATGCCGAGGCACGCGAGGGTGATGAACCAGATCAGCATGATCGGCCCGAAGAGGCGACCGATACCACCCGTGCCGAAGCGCTGCAGCGCGAAGAGCCCGACGAGCACGGCCAGCGCGATGGGGACGACGAGCGCCTCGGTGCCGGGAAGCGCGATCTCCAGTCCCTCGACCGCGGAGAGCACAGAGACCGCCGGGGTGATGACGCTGTCCCCGAAGAACAGGGCGGCGCCGATGATGCCGACGAGGGTCGTCGCGGCCATGGCGCGCCGGGACCCGCGGAGTCGGCGCCCGATCAGGGTCGAGAGCGCAAGGATGCCGCCCTCGCCCTCGTGATCGGCCCTGAGCACGAAGAGAACGTACTTGACGGTCACGAGCAACGTCACGGCCCAGATGATGAGCGAGATGAGTCCGTACACGTGCGCGATGCTGGGCTGCACGACACCGTCATGCTCCGAGAACACCGCCCGCAGCGCGTACAGGGGGCTCGTGCCGATGTCGCCGAAGACGATGCCGATGGCGGCGACGCCGACCGCCGAGCGGGCGAGGAGGGTGCCGCTTGTGCGGTGGTGAGAGGCGGCGGCGGCCTCGGGTCGCGCAGTGCGCAGATCGTGCATGCGACCAATGTAGACCCGGTAGTCGAGCTTCCTGAGCCACTACTAGAATTCGTGGGTTCGGCATCGACCAGCATCGAGGGGGTTCCGGTGACCAGCAGGGCAATCCAGACCGAAGCGCAGCATCCACACGGCGATGAGACGGGCAACGACGGTCTCCGACGTGGGCTCAAGTCCCGCCACCTGCAGCTGCTCGCCATCGGCGGTGCGATCGGAACGGGGCTCTTCCTCGGCTCGGGGACGACGATCAGTCTCGCGGGTCCCTCCATCATCTTCGTGTACGCCATCGTCGGGTTCGCGCTCTTCTTCGTGATGCGCGCGCTGGGGGAGCTGCTGCTCTCCAACCTCGGATACAAGACCTTCGGGGATGTCGCTGCTGACCTCATCGGGCCCTGGGCCGGGTACGTGGTCGCCTGGACGTACTGGCTGGCGTGGGTCATCACGGTCATCGCCGACATCGTGGCGATCACCGGGTACGTGGCGTTCTTCAACGACGACATCCCTGCATGGGCACCGGCGATCGCGACGGCGATCGGCCTGCTCCTCCTGAACCTGCAGCCCGTGAAGGCGTTCGGCGAGACGGAGTTCTGGTTCGCGATCATCAAGGTCGTCGCGATCCTCGCTCTGATCGCCGTCGGCATCGTCCTGCTCGTGACCGGGTTCACGAGTGCGGACGGTGTGACGGCGTCCGTCTCCCACCTGTGGGATCAGGGCGGCATGTTCCCGTTCGGGATCAGCGGCTTCATCCTGGGGTTCCAGATGGGGGTCTTCGCCTTCGTCGGCATCGAACTCGTCGGAACGGCATCAGCCGAGGCTGAGGACCCGGAGAAGAACCTGCCGAAGGCCATCAACTCGGTGGTCGTTCGCATCCTCGTCTTCTACGTGGGGGCCCTGGTCATCATCATGTCAGTCACTCCGTGGAACCTGATCGAGCCCGGGGTGAGTCCCTTCACGTCCATGTTCGAACTCATCGGCTTCCCGGCCGCGGCGATCGTCGTGAACCTGGTCGTGCTGACGTCGGCGGCCTCGAGCGCCAATTCCGGCTTCTACTCGTCGACGCGGATGCTGTACGGCCTCGCGAAGGACGGTCAGGCCACCCGGCGGTTCGGGCTCCTGAATGCACGCGGCGTGCCGACGCAGGGCGTCTTCTTCACGACGGCGTTCCTGTTCGCGGCCCTCCCGGTGCTGGCTCTCGGTGACAACGTGATGGCCGCGTTCACCGTGGTGACCTCGGTGAGCTCGCTGAACTTCATCGCCACCTGGACGTTCATCCTGGTCAGCTACCTCATGTTCCGGAAGAAGCGTCCTGAGCTCCATGAGGCCTCGAAGTTCAAGATGCCGGGCGGACGCTTCATGCCCTGGGTCGTGCTGGCGTTCTTCGCCTTCATCCTGGTCGCGCTGTTCCTGGGGGAGGACACTCGTGCGGGCCTCATCGTCCTGCCCTTCTGGTTCCTCGGCCTCGGGCTGATGTGGCGGTTCGTGATCAGCAAGCGGGTCGCGCGCGCCAGAGCGGAGGAGCGCTCACCGTCTCAGTCGGAGAAGGCCTGACCACGCGCGCCGACGATGGACCTCAGCATCGAGCGGAGGATCCCGAAGAAGCCGAGGAGGCCGATCACGGCGCCGAGCAGGTTGAAGAGCTCCAGGCCAGGAGCCAGTGTCGGGCCGCCTCCCGCGACCACGAGCACGATCGCGAGGATCACCGCAGTCAGCGCGACCGCGGTGTCGATTCCCCGGCTCACCAGCCCGCCGAGCCAGCTGCGGTCCTGGCGGTCCGAGAACGGACTCACTCGCACGCTCAACTCGCCGTCCTCCAGCTTCGAGACGATCGTGTCGGTGCGGTTCGGCATTCGCGCCGCGTATGCGGCAGCGACGGCGGCCTTCGCCTGAGCCGTGCCGATGACCCGCTTGAGGGCGAGCAGCTGCTTCAGCAGCTCGGGCACGAACGGCAGCGCCCGCTGCACGAAGTCGAAGTCGGGCTCGATCACTCGCAGGCAGCCCTCGAGCGTCGCGAAACTGCGGAACGCGGACGCCAAGGTGGAGGGAAGCGCCAGGTGGTGCTTCCGGATGACGTCGAGCATCATCGTGAAGATCGATCCCTCTCCGCGCGGCCAGTGCTGGACCGAGGTGAGCGCTATCCCGATGTCGTGTCGGAACGCGTCGACGTCGAGGTCCTCCGGCGCATCCACGATGAGGAGGAGCGCATCTGCCGCTGACACGTCGTCGTCGCTCGCCGCGGAGAGGAGGAAGGCCGCAAGATGTTCGCGCTGACTTCGCTGGACGATCCCGATCGCCCCGAAGTCGATCAGGCCGAGCGAGCCGTCGTCACGGATGAACACGTTCCCTGGATGCAGATCCGCGTGGAAGACGCCGTAGACGAGGATCTGCTCGATAACTGTCTCCATGAGCGTCTGAGCGAGGTCATGGCGTGCTTCCGGGCCGAGCGCTCCGAGCCGCTCGTCAGCTGAGCTCAGCGGGCTGCCGTCCATGACATCCATCGTCAGCACCCTGCGGGTGCTTGCCGCGGCGTAGACGGAGGGGACAGCGATCTCCTGGAGTCTCGGCGACCCCGCGTGGATGTCGCGCATCGTGCTCTCGATCATGTGCACATTGCGGGCCTCGACCCGGTAGTCCAGCTCTTCAGCGAGCGTGGTCGTGAAGCCGGCAGCCATCGCGGAGAGACGCATCTCCCTGCCGAGTGCCGTATGAGTCTCCGCGCGGTCCGCGAGGCGCCCGATGATGTCGACGTCGGCCTCGACCTGCGCACGCGCGTCAGGTCGCTGGACCTTGACGACCACGGGTGTGCCGTCGACCAGGCGGGCGCGGTGCACCTGGGCGACGGAGGCCGCGGCCAGGGGAGTGGAGTCGATCTCCCCGAACACGGTGTCCAGCGGCACCCCGAGCTCGCTCTTGAGCACCGCTTCGATCTCGGGCCATGGCACGGTCGTGGCGTTCGACTGCAGCCGAGCGAGGGCGGACAGGTAGGGCTCTGGCACGAGGTCTCGCCTCGTCGAGAGCACCTGGCCGAGCTTCACGAAGGTGACGCCGGCGTTGTTGATCGTCGTGACCAGCGCATCCGCTCGCTGCTGAGCGGTCGTGCGCCCCTCGGTGGCAGTGCTCCGGCGTCCGTGCAGGAGCCACCCTGCGCCGTCGCGCGAGGCGATCGTGAGGATCTGCAGGTACCGCTTCGTGCGGCTCCTGCGGCGAATCGCGGAGCGCACGAGCTCGATCGGGTTGGGGAAGGCCCTGGTCGGGATCGTCGCCTCGAGGGCCACGAGGATCAGCACGCCAAGCGCGAAGATCCACGAGACGGCGAGGAGGACGACAACGACGACGACCGTGAAATTGGTCTCCCCGTCTTCGAGCTGGTCGACGCCCGTCTCCCGGATGATCCAGTTGCCGAACGGGATCGAGGCGATCACGACGAGCGCACCGACGATGATCGAGCGGATGTAGCCGATCGGCACACCGAGGACCCGGCGGGCGACGAGCCCAACCAGGATGGCGGCGAGGATGGCGACGGCGATCAGCAGGGCGTTGGCGAACACGGCGCTCCTCGTGGTGTGGGGTCCCGCCCAGGCTAGCGGCAAGGCCGATCGTCAGGCCACGCCAGGGGTCGAACCGTGCCTGTCCTGCCGCTCGGCCGCAAGCTGCAGCGCTCCGGCGGTGACTCCAGTCAGCGCAGGAAGGGGAGGTGGGGTGCGGCGTCCTCGGCGAATTGACGCAGGATGCGCCGCTGCGTCTCGGCCGGGTAATCGAAGGGGAGTGCGATGACCAGCTCGTCAGCCGCGTGGATGCCCGCATCGTCGATGAGCGCCTCGGCGATCTGCTCGCCTGATCCGTGCGCGACCCGGCCGAACTGGAAGGGCAGCGGCCCCTCGCCGACATTGGCTGCGCGCTCGGCGTCGCGCTCGAGCAGCCACTCCAGCTCAGCGCGTTCCGTCGTCGAATCAAAGGGCGCGATGGCGCGACTCACGGACGCGAAGGAGGGGGATGAGCGCACCTTGGCGTGCTCTTCGCGGTACGTGCGAATCGATTGGGCCTGGGTGTCCTCGAAGCCGAGCTCGCCGATTTCCGTGTTGAGCGTCGACAGCTGGAGCCGCAGCCCGCGCGTGCCGGTCTTCTTCGCACTGGTGCCGCCACCAGCGCCGTAGGCGACGCGGTCTCGCAGGCCCGGACTGTGCGGCTGCACGGTGAGCTCGGCACCCGCCTTGGCAAACGAGAGATCCGATTCGGCCGTCGCGACCGTGCGCCCCTCGAGCGCGACGAGGAAGCTCGAGAGTCGAGCGTCGACGAGCGCCCTGATGTCATCTCCCTCTATCTCGCCGAATGCCTGCGAGAACGTCGACTCCGTGGCCGCGTACCCAGAACTCAGCCCCAGCTCGAGCCGGCCCTCCGAGAGCAGATCGAGCGTCGCCGCGTCCTCGGCGAGCCGCACGGGCTGCTCGAATCGCAGGGGAGTGACGCTCGTTCCGATCCGGATTCGCGTCGCACGCTGCGAGACCGCCGCGAGGAACGTGAACGGCGAGGAGAGGTACGTCTCCAGGTGGCGGTGACGCACGTAGCCGGTGTCGTAGCCGAGGTCCTCCGCATACTCGAAGAGCTCGAGGCCTTCCTGGAGTCCGAGCGAGCGGTTCGAGGACACGCGCGTGTGCTCGACGAATGCCAGGAAGGAGAGGCGCTTGCGGGTGGTGGCTGCGGGGTGCGTGTCTGACTCGCTCATGATGCCCTCAGCATCCCGCTGGCGGGGGAGTTCGAATGGCGCCTGGGTCACGCGACGTAAAGACCGGTAAGACGACGAAAAGCCCGATCTCGTCCGACGGCCGCGCAAGAGCGTTCTCGCGTCTCATTCTTCGCGCAGCAGGCTCCGTGCTCGATCGATTCTGGCGTGATTCTCGATCGGCTCGGGCGAATCGCCCGGGGCGTCGACTCCGTCAGAGCTCGGTGAGCCGTACAGCGTCGCCGTCGAGACAGACCGGTACCGGATCGAGCGGGTGCGGGCCTGGCCGCAGGATGCTGTCGACGGCGGGGAGGAGGCGTGGCGCGGCGAACGAGGACAGACAGTCTGCTCGTAATGTCATAATGTGCATTATCGGATGTAGTGGAACCTGGGCTGGCCTGCGCCGGTTCTGCCTCGGTGATCAAGTAGGCTGTGAGTGCACGGTGAGTACTTCGCCGTGGCAGACTTCGTGGCCTGAGCCACATCGAGATCCTGGGAGCCGACACTCGTGAGCGTTCTGATTGCCATCGGTTGCATCATCATCTTCGGCGCCGGACTCTGGTGCTACGGCCTGGCGTTCCAGGTCGACGGCGACACGCTTCGCCTCCTGGTCTTCCTGGCTGGCATCCTGCTGAACTCGCTGGCACTCTTCATCCCGTGGCAGCTCGTGGGACAAAGCCGCAAGTAGCGACCGAAGCCTCCCGCGCGGTGTTCACCCCCAGCATCGACATCAGCGTTCGGATCAAAGCTCCAGCTGAGCTCATCTGGCAAGCGCTTGTCGATGAAGACCTGCGCGAGCTCTGGTGGGCCGATTCCGAGTTCAAGACCAAACGTGGCGCGAAGATCACGGCTCGGTCACTTCGACCCGGTAAGAAGAAACCCCGGATCACCACGGGAAACATTACCAAGATCGACGCCCCGGAGGAACTCCACTTCACGTGGAAGACGAAATCCGGCGATTTCGAGACCGATGTCGTTCTCATCGTTGTCCAGCAGAAGGACAAGAAGAGCAAGGTGAGAGTGCTCGAGCAGGGATTCCCCCGCGGTGACTATGCCGAGATCCACGTGGCCAAGTACCGCGATGGCTGGCGTGAGCACCTCCTCCAGCTCCAGGAGCTGTTCGAGGATGGACCAGGCCGGAAGCTCGCGACGAACTCGCTCAAGAACGCCTGACGTCCAGGTCGTCGACGCTCATCGGCGAGATCAGGAATGACCATGCCCGGACCAGATGGTCCGGGCATGGTCATTCGTGAAGGCAGGATCCCCGCGTCTAGGCTCCGGTTGCGAAGCCCGATGTGTCGCCGATGAGGCGGATGTTGTCAGCGGGAACCGGCTCGATGACGGCCTTCGTCACCTCGGCTGCGAACTCCTGCACGTTGTAGAGCTTGCCGGCTTCTTCGCGACGGGCGGCGATCGCGCCCGGGTTGAGGCGATCGAGCAGCGTGGCGGTGATCGTGCCCTCGATCATGTCGCCGGAGACGACGACGAACTCGATGCCACGCTCAGCGAGCTCCGGAACGCGCTCGAGGAGAGCATCCTCCCCTGCGCGCTTCGAGCTGGCGACTGCCTCGTACTCGGGCATCGTCGGCGTCGTGCGGATGAAGTGCGCCTGGTGGCTCGTGACGAAGACGACACGGCCCCCGTCGCGCATGAGCTCGAGGGCGCCCGTGAGCGTCTCGACCTGCGCGTCGCGGTTGAGCTTCAGCGCGTAGTCCTCGCCGAGGCCCGCCTCCATGCCGCCGGAGGCGTTGAGGACAAGCACGTCGAGGCCCCCATACTCGCGCTCGATGGTCGAGAAGAGCTCTTGGCGGCTCGCGGCGTCGGTGAGGTCGGCGCCGACGGCGATCGCGGTGCCGCCATCGGCCGAGATCGCGTCGACGAGCTTGACGGCCCGCGCTTCCTTGTTGCGGTAGTTCACGACGACCTTGGCGCCAGCCTGCGCGAGGAACTTGACGGTGTCCGCGCCGATGCCGCGGGAGGAACCCGTGACAAGCGCGCGCTTGCCCTCGAGTGCTCCGGCGGCCAGCGGGTTGAGAATCTGTTCAGCCATGTGCTCGATTCTATTGGGCGTGACGAGGGCCGGGCGCACTACCGTAGGACGCATGCAGCACCCGTACCTGGATGGCGCTCCCCCACGTGTCCTTGCCCACCGCGGGCTCGCGCTGCGGGCCACTGAGAACACCAGCGAAGCCTTCCGTGCCGCCCTCGACGTCGGCGCCACGCACATCGAGACGGATGCGCGAGCATCGAGCGACGGGCGCGCGGTGCTCTGGCACGACGCGACCCTCGAGGGCTTCGACGGGAGCGATCGCAGCCTCGCCGACTCCCCCATCGCCGAGCTCTCGCGGCTGACCTCGGCCGGGCGCACTCCTGGCGCACGGCTGCTGCCCCTCGATGAAGCACTCGACGCCTTCCCCCATGCTCGATTCAACATCGACGTGAAGTCAGCGGATGCGGTCGACGCCGTCGCTGCCGCCGTGCGACGGGCCAACGCGCAGCGACGAGTGCTCGTCACGTCCTTCTCAGCTCGTCGCCTGCAGCTGACCGCGAACCTCATTCCAGACGCAGCTCGCGGTGCCGCGAGCTCCGCCATCGCAGCTGCGCTCGTCGCAATGTCACTGCGGTCGCGAGGGATGCTCCATCGAGCGCTCCGGGGCGTCTCTGCGGTGCAGATTCCCGAGCGAGCCGCGCGCATCGACCTCCTCTCCCCCGCGAGGCTGCGAGCCTTCCACCGCCACGTCCCGGAAGTGCACGTCTGGACGATCAACGACCCGGCGAAGATGGCGGAGCTCCTCGACCGAGGCGTCGACGGTCTCGTGACGGATCGCGCGGATCTTGCCGTCGAGGTCGTTCGAAGCCGCAGGAATGTGTGAGTTTCGAAGGAAAAGAGGGAACGCGCGGGAATACCCCGGCACAATGGGACGTTGGGACGATAGAAGTAGAACCGCACTGACGAGGAGAGGAGGTCAGCAATGGCTGATCGGAGTCTGCGCGGAATGCGGCTCGGCGCACAGAGCCTGCAGAGTGACGAGGGCGTTGTCCTTGTCGACCGCCAGGTGCGAACGTACGAGACGACCCTGGGTGAGCGCTTCGCCGTCACCTTCGCCGCTGAAGCGGAGGTGCCCGAGGTCTGGGCGTCGCCGAAGAGCGGCAACGAGGGTCGTCTGCTTGACGAGGGCGGCGAGCAGGTCGCCTATGAGGCGCCGGAGCAGAAGCACCAGCGCACTCACTGGGACATGCTGCTCGAGCGTCGCACGCGGGAGGAGCTCGAAGAGGTCCTCCAGGAGCGGCTCACGTTCCTGCGCTCACGGCGCGGAACCAAGGGCGCGAAAGACGTCTGACCCCCGCAGGTCGCTCAGCGAGCGACCGTGACTGTCGAAAGGGACGAGGCCTCCAGGCTTCGTCCCTTTCGTGTGTCCGGTCGCCGCGCCACCGCCTCGTCCGTCTCGGACTGACCTGGCTCGGCTAGCGTCGCGGGATGCGCGCGGTCGCGATGCTCATCCGCTGCGTCTTCGAGCTCCCTGCGCCGACCAGCAGGCCCAGCCCGAGCACCGCGAGGGTGACCTCGATACCGCGCCCGAACAGCACCGCTGGGGTGAGGCCATCGGCAAGCGGGACATCCACGATCATGACACCTGGCTCGTACCAGGGCAGCTCGGCGAGCACGCTGCCCTCGGGTGAGTAGATGGCGCTCAAGCCCACGGTCGACGCCTGCACGATGGAGCGGCCCGTCTCCATCGAGCGCAGACGTGCGAACGCGAGCTGCTGTGCCGGCTCGTCGGTCTTCCCGAAGTCGGCGTTGTTGCTCGGTGCGAAGAGCACGGTGGCCCCCTCGAGGACCGCGTCGCGGATCAGCACGTCATCGACGATGTCGTAGCAGATGTAGGTGCCTGCCCTGATGTCACCGACCTCGAGGATGCTGTCGCGCTCCCCCGGCGAATAGCCGCGCCCGATCAGGCCGATCAGGTCGGGGGCCAAGGAGTACCAGAACTCGCGATCCGGGACGTACTCGCCGAACGGAATCGGGTGCTTCTTGTCGTATTGGTCGCCCCAGCCGTTCTCCGCGTCCCAGACGAACTGCGAATTGAAGAACCGGTCGTCGTCGGCGGTCGCGCCCTCCTCGACCGTCACGGCGTTCGCCACGATCGGGGCAGCGTATTGCTCGCTCAGCTGGTCCAGTGTGCGGCGCACTCCGGTCGAGGTCTTCGGGTTGAGGTCGATCGAGCCCTCTGGCCACAGGATGACGTCGACATCGGCGTCATCCGGGATGGTGAGGGTCGCATCGACATGGCCGAGGAAGACGTCTCCGGGGTCTCCGTCGACGAAGTAGGCGGCCTCTGGGGTGTCACCCTGGACCGCGGCGATCCGCGCGGAACCGATCTCGTTCGTCGGGTAGATGGGGACAACCGCGACGACGAGAACGGCTGCTGCAGCCGTCGCCCAGGTCACGGGTCTGACCCGGGCCCGCCCCAGCTCCAGGGCCAGCGCCACGAGGAAGACCATGACGAAGCCCATGCCCGAGAGTCCCAGCCACGACACGAGCTCAGCGAAGGGACTCGCCGACTGCGACTGTGCCACTCTCCCCCAGGCGAAGCCTCCGTACGGCCAGGCCGAGTAGATCGCTTCGCGCAGCGTCCACAGCCCCGCGACCGCCGCCGGGACGAGGACCAAGCGTCGCGCGCCGCCCTCCCAGCGCGCCGTGAGACGACGGTAGGCGAGCGCGATGAGCACCGCTCCCCCGGCCCAGAACAGCGACGAGAGGATGCTCAGCGCACTCCACGGGATAGGGCCGAGGAAGAGCGAAGCCCAGGCGATGAGCGGGAAGTAGTAGGCGAGCCCGGAGGCCAGGCCCACGAGGAACGCTCCTCCGGCGGAACGGTGCATGAGGGAGCAGAGCACGAGCCCGATGCCGACGAAGGCAAGCGGCCACAGCGCGGGTCCTGGGAAGGCGGCTCTCAGCAGCAGGCCACCCGCAACGGCAGCCATCAGGGAGAGCCAGACGGACCTCACCCCACCCCCGAATAGGCAACGATGCCCCGACGCACGCTGCTGGACGCCTGTCGGGCTGTCGTCGCGAACTTGCCCTCTGCGACCTTCTCGATCTGGTCGAGCACGTCGAGCACCTGCTTGCACCACCGCACGAAGTCGCCCGCCGCGAGGTTCGACTCCTCGAGGACCCGCTCGAGCTCGGCGCCATGCGCCCAGTGGAAGATGGCGGGGGCGAGGTTCGTGGCCAGGCGCGACGAGCGTGGCACGCGGTACTTCTCGGCCAGCTCGTCGAGCGACTGCCAGTGCTTCTCGGTGGTCTGCATGGCCCCGCGGAACGCTCCGCGAGGAAGCTGGTACTCCTCGAGGGTCTCCTCTTCGCGGCGCGGCTCGTAGACGAGGACTGCAGCCATGGCGGCAAGCTGCTGGGGGTTCAGCTCGTTCCACACCTGTCTGCGCAGGCACTCGGCGATGAGCAGGTCACGCTCGCCGTAGATGCGCGCGAGCGTGCGGCCGTGGTCGGTCACGGCGAGGTCTTTGTCGCCGCTGTCGGCGGGGGCCAGGTAGCCGAGATCCAGCAGGAGTTCGGTGATCCGGTCGAAGACCTGCGCGACGGCGCCCGTTCTCGATTCGATCTGCCGGGTCAGCTTGTCGTTGTCGTGCTTCAGCTTCCAGTAGCGCTCACCCCAGCGAGCATGCTGCTCCCTGTCCGGGCAGACATGGCAGGGGTGCCGCTTGAGGGCGTTCTGGAGCTGCGTCAGCTTCGCCTGCCTGCGCTCGCGCGCGGCGTGCTGGTGCGCCTCGTCGTGGGGGATGCGCTTGCGCTCGAGATCGTTGAGCTCGCGGCGGATGCGCGAGTACTCGAAGAAGTCGCCGAGGTGGCAGTTCATGCCGTCCTCGTAGCCCGCGAGGGCCTCCTCCTGCTGACGCACTCGCTTCGCGAGGTCGACGACTGCTCTGTCCGCCTGGAACTGCGCGAACGATGACTCGAGCACGGAGCGGGTACGCGCGCGTCCGAACCGGTCGATGAGGTTGACCGCCATGTTGAAGGTCGGTTTGAAGCTCGAATTCATCGGGTAGGAGCGACGCGAGGCGAGCGAGGCGATCGCCTGGGGATGCATTCCGCCGACCCACTGCACGACTGCGTGGCCTTCGATGTCGATGCCACGGCGGCCTGCTCGTCCGGTCAGCTGCGTGTACTCGCCGGGAGTGATGGGCACTCGCGATTCGCCGTTGAACTTCTCGAGCTTCTCCAGCACGACCGTGCGGGCCGGCATGTTGATGCCGAGCGCTAGCGTCTCGGTCGCGAAGACGAGCTTCACGAGCTTGCGCTGGAAGAGCTCCTCGACGACTTCCTTGAACGCAGGCAGCAGCCCCGCGTGGTGGGCGGCGATGCCGCGCTCGAGGGCTTCCGTCCACTCGTAGTAGCCGAGGACCGCGAGGTCCTGATCGAGGAGGTTGCGGCAGCGGTCCTCGACGATCCAGCGGATCTCGTCGCGTTCCTCGCGAGTGGTCAGCGAGACGCCGGCGCGAAGCACCTGGGAGACGGCCTGGTCGCACCCCTTGCGGCTGAAGATGAAGTTGATGGCAGGCAGCATGTCGGCATCGTCGAGCATGCGGGTCAGGCCCGCTCGGTCGGCCCTGGCCGTCTGGAATCGCTGCTCCTTCCAGCTGCTCCCCCGGCCCCTGCGTCCGACGCGGTCGCGGTCGCGGCCGTCTTCGCGCCGCCCGCCGCCGCCCTGCGTGGCCCGGACGAGGTCGGGGTTCACGCGGTCGGCGATGTCGCCGTCACGGGTCTCGAAGAGGTCGTAGAGGCGCTGGCCGACGAGCACGTGCTGGAACAGCGGTGTGGGGCGCTCTTCGGAGACGATGACGTCGGTGTCGCCGCGCACAGTCTGCAGCCAGTCGCCGAACTCCTCGGCGTTCGAGACCGTCGCCGACAGGGAGATGAGTCGCACCTCGCTGGGAAGGTGGATGATCACCTCTTCCCAGACGGCACCCCTGAACCGGTCGGCGAGGTAGTGGACTTCGTCCATGATGACGTACGCGAGGTCGTCGAGCAGGTCGCTGCCTGCGTAGAGCATGTTCCGCAGCACTTCGGTGGTCATGACGACGATCCGCGCGCGCGGGTTGATGTTGACGTCTCCCGTGAGGAGGCCGACTTCGCTCTCGCCGTAGCGGCGCACGAACTCGCTGAACTTCTGATTGCTCAGCGCCTTGATCGGCGCCGTGTAGAAGATCTTGGCGTTCGGCTGGCGCATGGCGAGGAAGACGCCGAACTCGGCGACGACGGTCTTGCCAGCGCCCGTCGGCGCCGCGACGAGCACGCTCTTGCCGGCCTCGACGCTCGCGCAGGACGCGATCTGGAACTCGTCGAGGTCGAAGCTCAGTTCGCGACGGAACAGCTCGAACTGCTGCAGCTGAGCGCGGGACCTGCTGGCCGCGAAGCGCTCGGACGGGCTCGGGGTCATGCAGCCGACGCTTCGGCCGCCGCCAGCTCGGCCTCGAACTTCTTGTGCTTCTTCGCGCGCCGTCGGTCGTTGATCATGGCGATGCCGACGGCGAGGAAGTACAGGCCGAGCATTGGGGCCATCAGGAAGAACATGGAGAGGACGTCAGCCGACGGCGTTGCCATCGCCGCGAAGAGCGCGACGAGCAGCACGGCCGTGCGCCACCCCTTGAGAATCGCTGAGCCCGTGATGACGCCCGCGAAGTTGAGCATGACGAGGATCACCGGGAGCACGAAGGCGATGCCCACCGCGATGCACAGCGTCATGATGAGCTTGTAGTAGTCGCCAGCGCTGATGAGGCTCGCGCTGTCCTCAGGCGCGAAGCTGACCATGACCTCGACGATGCGGGGCATCAGCAGCCAGGCGACCCAGACACCAGCGAGGAACAGCGGGATCGCCGTCCCCACGAAGCCGATGGCGTACCACCGTTCGTTCTTCTTGAGTCCGGGGACGACGAACATCCAGATCTGGTAGAGCCAGACCGGCGAGGACAGGATCACACCGAGGCCGAGGGAGATCTGCAGTCGCAGATCGAAGGCGCCCGTGATGCTCTGGAAGTTCAGGTCCGCCGTTCGACCGCGGGTCTCAGCGATGTCGTGGATGGGGGCGGCCATCAGGTTGAAGACCCAGTCCGTGAGCAGGAAGCCGCCCACCATGCCGAGCACGATGCCGATCGCGGAGATGATGAGCCGGTTGCGGAACTCGATGAGGTGCTCCGCGAGGCGCATGCGCCCGTCAGGATCGCGCCTGCGGTCCTTCTTCGCTCTCTTCGGCGTCGCCTTCGGTGCTTCGACCGGGGACGGCCCCTCGCTTGGCTGGAGGGTCACGTCAGTTGGATGGACCAGTGGTGCCCCTGGCGTCGGAGCTCGGGGCAGCGGGCGCCTCAGGAGCCGGCGCTGCCGGAGCGGAGTTCTGAACGGGAGGCGTCACAGGTGCCTGCGGCGCGGCGGGCGCCTGTGGCGCAGCGGCAGCAGGCTGCGAGTACACGTCTGTCGACGGCGTGCCGTCGACCTCGTCGTCCTTCTTCATGTTCTTGACTTCACCGCGGAAGATGCGCATCGACTGTCCGATGCTCTTCGCGAGGCCCGGGAGCTTCGGGGCGCCGAAGAGCAACAGGACGATCACCAGGATGATGATGAGGTGTGGGCCAGTCAGATTCGGCATGGTGTCAGTTGCCTTTCACAAGGTGTTCATATTGAAACGGGTCTGCGGTCGTCAGCTCACGGCCACGCTCGAGGCGTTGCTCGTGACGCTGCTCTTTGGTTTCGTCGAGCGCTTCTTTCAGCGCACCTCGCTCGACTTGGACCTCGCGGAGACCGCGAACGATCGCATTGCTCCGTGGAGGCGTGAATGAGACGAGCGTTTGCGCACGCTTCTCGAACGCCTCGAGGAGAACCTCGAGGCCCGCCAGCTCGCCCTGCAGGAGGACGACCTTCTTGAAGAGCCAGTAGCCCAGTGCACCGAGCACGCCAAGCAGGATGAGCACGAGGCCCACCCAGATGAGAACCCAACTCCACCACGGCATAGTGACTCCAACGATACCTGGTCTGCGCTGAATCGCCAGTCACCCGGCGTCGGCCCGCCGTCGGGGTTCAGCGCTCGTCGTGCTCGCGGAGCGCCGTAGCAGCCCAGTCGGCGACGGCAGCACGCGCGGACGCGGGCGCCATGACGCGCATCTCCCCCGCGTTCCCGGCGATAAGACGGGCAAGATGTCGCATCGAGGCGATCCGGACCTGCACGGTAGCGCGTCCACGTTCGTCGACAGCCGGCGCGGGCTGACCCGGCGGCAGGTAGTCGCGCAGGAGCGGCAGGACAGCGGCTCCAGCCTCGATCGTGACGAGGACATGATCCTCGCTCGGCGTGAAGATCGGGCGGGACGTCTCGACCGCAGGATGAGACTCGGCAGAAACATCCGTGACCACCGCCTCGCGCATTCGGTCGAGCCGGAACACGCGCTCGGCGTCGCGCTCCAGGCACCAGCCGCGCAAAAACAGGTCGCCGCCCAGGGTCTCGAGTGTGAAGGGATCCACGTGGCGCATGCTCTCCTCGCCGTCCTCGCGCCGGTATCGGAAGCGCAGGCGCCTTCGCGTGGCGAGAGCGGCTGAGACGGCGTCGCGGGCAGCAGGAGGCTCAGCGGTCGAGCCGAAGGCGAAGTGGGGCGCTGCGCCGCTCGCTCCGAGCTTCCGGAGGAGATCGTCGATGCGGTTCTCATCGACGAGTCGAGGGAGGCTGCGCAGGAACCCGAGGCCGGCGATCACGGCTGCCGCTTCTCGGTTGGACATGCGCGGCGCTTCCTCGAGGGCGACGAAGTGGGTCACCTCGATGAGGTCGTGCGCCTCGAAGGCATCCCAGTTGATGTCGAAGAGGTCGAGGTGGCTGTAGACCCCCGCATCTCCCGGTGTGCCGGACACCGCGATGAGTCGGACCGCATCCCGGACCTGCGTTGTGCTCACGCCGAAGTGGCTCGCCGCGGTCTCGACGGGCACCGCTGCTTCCTGCTGGCGCAGGTACGGCACGAGTGACACGAGGAGCGCGAGACGGTCGGCGGAGACGAAGGGGCTCACGGGGCGACCTCGCTGTGGTCGGAGACGACCGCGGTCAGACGCGCCTCGACGAGCTTGGCGAGCTGTTCAGGCTCGAGCACACGGACCTCCGAGCCGAAGGAGGCGAGGCGATTCGCGAGGAGGTCCACGTCGGTGTAGCCGAGCTCGATCTCGCGCCAGGGGGTGTCGGCCGCGGACGCGACGGAGCGGAGCCTGACCTCCGCGTCCGAGCCCTCACGGACCTCGAGTCGCGCGCGCTGCCTGCGCGCGAGTTCCGCCAGCGCGTCGAGCGCTCGTGCCGCGTGCTGTTCAGGGGTCACGCCCGGGTAGCGCTTCGTGTCGACCGCGCCGAGTGTCCTCGGCGTCGAGAGGATGCGCGCCAGGAGGAACATGCGCTCGCTGGCCCGGTCGAGATCGTAGGAGACGAGCAGCCAGTTCGCGTCGGCCAACACCAGCGCAAGCGGTTCGACCCGGCGAACCCGCGCAGCTTCCTCGCCGGGCTTCGCGTACGAGAACGAGACGAGTCGCCCCTCCTCGATGGCTGTCGAGAGGGGCTCGAAGGCCGCGTCGCGAGCCCGAAGGCGCGGTGCCACGCCGACGAGGTCCTCGCTGGTGGTCTCCCCCAGCGCCTTCAGCTTCATGAGGCCGCGCCTCGACTCCTGCGAGACCGAGCCCTCGCGCCACACCTGGGCGGCCAGTGCGAGCAGGGCCGTCTCCTCAGCATCGAACTCGAGTCCTGCCGGCATGGAGAACCCGCCTTGAGGAACCCGGTAGCGAGCGAGCTGGTTGTTGCCGGGCGCCGAAGGGTCGTCGATGACCTCGACGGGAACGCCGAGGTCTCTCAGCTCGGTCTTGTCGCGCTCGAATCGTTTCTCGCGCGCGGTAGCCGCACTCCCGCTGCCGTCGCCCGAGTACCCGTGCACGGTCTCGAAGATGTCGCTCTTCGTGAGTCCTCGCTCGGTCGTCAGGAGCGCGAGGACCAGCGAGAACTGGCGCTCAGCAGCGGAGGGCGCCTTGGCTCGGGGTGTTCGCTCGCTTGCCACGCCTCGATGTTAGATCGTGCCGAGGATGTCGACGACGAAGACCAGCGTGGAGCCGGCGGGAATCGCCTCGCTCGCCTGGTCGCCATAGCCGAGGGCCGGCGGGATGACGGCGATGACCTGCGAGCCGACCGTCTGGCCGACCAGGGCCTGCGCGAAGCCGTCGACGACACCGGTGGTGGAGAACTGGGCTGGGGTGCCGCGGTCCCAGGAGCTGTCGAACGTCTCGCCCGTCGCGAAGAGGACGCCCGTGTACTGGACGACGACGGAGCTGCCTTCCGCCACGACGGGGCCGGTGCCGAGCTTGCGTGTCTCGAGGACCAGCTCGTCCGGCGCAGTCGCACCGTCGACGATCGTGACCTGCGGAGCGCCTTCGGCTGCATCCGTCACCGTGACGAGCGACTGGGTCGATGCCTGCTCGGCTCCCGTGGCCCGCGTCTCCGGGACCTCGATAACGTCTGCGACGACAAGCGCGGGAGGCGTGTCCGTCGCTCCGGCGTTGGCCGTTCCTTCGAGGAGCAGGGCCGCGGGGATGAGGGCGACGACGCGCGAGCCGGAAGTCACGCCATCGAAGAGCCCCGTGAGGTAGCCCGGGATGCCCTCCGCGTTGAGGTCGAGGACCTGCCCGAGCGGCGCGTACGGGCTCTCCTCGGCTTTCGTGCCTGCGTCGTACACCGTGAGGTTCGCGGCGACCGTGGAGTCGAGCGTGATCTCCTCGCCGTCACCCTCGATCTCGACGCGGCGCTCCATCTCCTCGCCGAGACCTGCAACGTCGCCGATCTCGACGCTCGGCGCTGCGCCGTACTCACCGCTGACCTGGACGCCGTTGAGCGCGTCTCCGCTCGCGGCGGGGGTCGAGCTGCCGGCGCATGAGGCCAGGCCGAGCGAGATGAGGAGGGCCGCGGCGATCGCGGGGAGACGTCGTTGCATTGATCCGCCTTGCGTGGAGTCGGGAGGGAGGTTGGGGAGTCGGCCTGGTCGCTACTCGGCGGCCAGGATGTCGATCACGAAGACCAGGGTGCGTCCCTGCGTGGCTGTGGCGTTCAACGGCCCTGGCTGGGACGCGAGGCGCTCGGGAGGAAGGACGACGACGAGCTGCGAGCCCACCGGGGTGCCGACGATCTCCTGGCTCAGGCCGAAGAGCCCGTCTGTGGGTGCCATGGTGAGCTGGAGCACGTTGTTGCCGGGCGTCCACGTGGATGCGACCTGCTCGCCCGTCGTCCAGTCGAAGGCCGAGAGCTGCATCGTCACTGCCTGTCCCTCGGCGACCGGGGAGCCGTAGCCGTCGATGCGCACGTGTCGCTTCGGGGCTGCTGGCGGGTCCTGGGCTGGCATGGTGACACCCGGGGTGCCGTTCGGCGCCGTCACGACGGCCGGGATGCCGTCTTCGGGGGCGGCGATGCGCCCACCGGCACTCGACGGGTACACGTCGAGCACATCGGCGATGGCGACGATCGTCATGGCCGGGTCGACGCCCGTCGACGCCGCGGCTTCGCCGAACAGGATGCTCGCGGGCATGACGGCGACGACGCGCTCGCCGGTCTGCGAGCACTCGATCGCCTCCGCCAGCCCAGGGAAGGTGTTCGCGATCGTCGCAACACTCGTGGGCGCCGAGGCGCCGGACTCGTCCGCAACCGTCGGGCTGTAGGGAACGAGCACCTCGCCGCCGGCTCCGTCGAGCAGCTCGAAGTTGGCTCGCACGACTCCGGACGGAGTGACCGGGTCGCCGGTTCCGACGCCGTCACGTGTGGTCTCGAGAGCGGTCACCGACAGCGGATGCGGCAGGGTCGCACCGCTGAGCTCGCCGAATGCGCCGTCCGCCGAGATGCTCGTCGACGCGGTGCCCTCCACGCCGGGCAGCTCGCACGCCGCGACGTCGAGCTCGCTCTCCGGCCAGGTGACGCAGCCCGTGAGGGCGATCGCGACGGCGGACGCGGTCAGCGCGGCCCCCGCGAGTCGGATTCGTGTGCGATTCATTCGCTCTCTCCCTCTGGTCCGGTGCTCTGCGCCTCGGTGTCGTCCTGCTGCGTCTCGGGGGCAGCCGGCTCGCTGCCCTGCCCCGAGGTGATGGCCGCGCCGCGCTGCGCGAGTCTGGCGCGCTTGCGGAGCACCTTGTCGCTCACCTGTCGGTCGCCCAGCGATCCCGGCGTCCAGATCTCCACGTCCTCGTCGCTGAAGTCCGACTTGGAGGCTCGGCGCTTGAGGTTCGGCAGGACGGCGCCATCCGCGAGGCGGCGGGCGGTGAGCAGGAAGCCGGTGTGACCGATCATGCGGTGGTCGGGACGCACCGCGAGGCCCTCGACGTGCCAGCCGCGGACCATCGTCTCGTCGGCATTCGGATCGGTGAAGAGTCCGGTTGCGCGGATGGCCTCGGCGACGCGGGACAGCTGGGTGACCGTGGCAACGTAGCAGAGCAGCACTCCGCCGGGCTTGAGGGCGTCCGCGACGACCTCGAGGCACTCCCAGGGGGCGAGCATGTCGAGCACGGCCCGGTCGGCCGTCCCGTCGGCGTGCTGCGCGGGGAGCGCTTCGGCGAGGTCGCCGAGCACGAGGTTCCAGTTGTCCGGCTTCTCGCCCATGACGCTGATGACGTTGCCCTCCGCGACCTGGGCGAACTCCTCCCGGCGCTCGAAGGACGTGAGCGAGCCCGTGCCCCCGAGCATGCGCAGGATCCAGAGCGAGAGCGCGCCCGAGCCGACGCCGGCTTCGATGACGCGTGCACCAGGGCGGATGTCGGCCTTCGCGAGAATCGCCGCGGCATCCTTCGGGTAGATGATGGCGGCACCGCGCGGCATGGACATGACGATGTCCTCGAGCAGCGGACGCAGCGCCAGGTACTGGCCCCCGTCGGTCGCGGCGATGACCGAGCCCTCGTCGACGCCGATGATCGTGTCGTGGTCGATCATGCCCTTGTGCATGAAGTAGCGCTTGCCTGGCTCCAGGTAGAGGGTGCTGACGCGCCCCTTCGGGCCGGTCAGCTGCACGCGGTCTCCAGCGCGGAAGGGTCCGCCGATGTCGGTCTGGGTCATAGCTGTGCTTCGCTTTCTCGGTTGGCGGCGTCGTCTGCCGTCTGTGCGTCTTGTCCCGTCGCCGCTGCGCTTGCGACGCGCTCAACGAGTTCGCCGAGCTCGTCGAGGGTGATGCCCTCGAGCGTGTGCGTCACGAGATGCGCGTGGTGCGCCTCGAGCGTCTGGCCGTGAGGGATGCCGATCGTCGCGCATCCGGCGGCCCGAGCGGCCTCGAGGCCGCGGCGCGAGTCCTCGACCGCGATGCAGCTCTCCGGTGCGACGCCCAGCTGCTCGGCCGCGCGGAGGTAAGGTTCGGGGTGCGGCTTGCCGTTGTCGACCTCGTCGCCAGCGATCACGATCGTGAACAGCGGGGCGTCGAGCGTCGAGACGACTGCGTCGGCGAGGATGCGCGTCGAGTTCGTCACGAGCGCGTTCGGGATGCCCGCAGCGTGCAGGTCCGTCAGCAGCTCCAGAGCTCCGGGCCGCCAGTCGAGCTCCCTGAGGATGCTCGCCATGACGGTCGAGTTCATGTGATCCACGATCGCCTGCGGCTCGAGCCTGACGCCGAGGCGAGCGAAGAACTCGGACGCGTCGGCCATGCTCGAGCCCACCATCCCCAGCTCCTGCTCTTCGGTGAGCGGAGGCAGGCCGTGGTCGCTGAGGAGGTTCAGCTGGGCGGTCTGCCAGTACTGCTCGGTGTCGACGATGGTGCCGTCCATGTCCCACAGGACGGCGGCGGGAAGTTTCGAAGGAGCCACGGGGCGACAGTCTACGGGGCGGCCGGGCGGCTGCCGACGCCCCGCCGCGTATCCTTGGACGACAGTCCATCCATGGCGAGGAGCACGGTGACGGATCACAGCGAGGCCACCACACCATTTGCGCGAGGCCGACTGCTCGTGGTCGCCCTGCTCGGTTGGAACGACGCGGGCGATGCGGCCTCGAGCGCCGTCCGATCGCTGCAGGAGGCTATCGGCGCGGACCGCCTCATCGAGGACATCGACGACGAGTCGTTCTTCGACTACTCGATCCACCGCCCGGTCATGAAGGCAGGCGTGGAGGGCATCCGGAAGATCCAGTGGCCGAGCGTCGCCTTCAGTGGCATCCCGCTTCGTGAGGCCTCGGAGGCGGATGCCCCGGCCGAGACCACGGAGCTCGCGGCAGACGCGGGGCTCTCCGTGAGCTCCGACAACGGAGAGAACGTGTTCGTGCTCATCGGCCCCGAGCCGACGCTGCGGTGGCGGAGCTTCACGAAGCACGTCGTCGACCTGTGCGAGCGGGAGGGCATCACACGCATCGTGCTCGTCGGCGCGCTCCTCGCTGACGTACCCCACACCCGACCGATCACCATCTTCATGTCGAGCGACGACGCTGCGGTCCGGGAAGAGCTCGACATCGACCGCAGTGAGTACGAGGGCCCGACGGGGGTGCTGTCGGCGATCGGCGAGGAAGCGCGTTCGCGCGGCATGCTGGTGCTCTCGCTCTGGGCCTCCGTTCCCCACTACGCGCATCACTCGCCGTCCCCGAAGGCCACGCTCGCGCTCGTCGACCGACTCACCGAGATAGTTGATGTCTCGATCCCCCACGGCGAGCTCGTCACCGAGTCCGCAGAATGGGAGGCGGAGGTGACGGAGGCGACCGCGCAGGACGAGGAGATCGCGCAGTACGTCGGCTACCTCGAGCGGACGCGCGACATGGTCGAGGCGCCTGAGGCGTCCGGGGAGGCGATCGCGCAGGAGTTCGAGCGCTTCCTCGAGCAGGCGGCCGGGAAGAAGCCGCAGCCGGGGCCAGGGGCGTTCCCGACGGATCTCTCCGGGACCGCGCAGCGGCCCATGGGAGGCGACCGTCGAGCGACGCCCGAGGACGGCGCCCAGGATGCGGATGCCGCCGAGCCCGAGTCCGATGCCGCCCAGGACACCGAAGGCGGTCCCGGCCGGGAACCCCGCGACCGTGACGGTGAGACAACCGAGGGTACCGAGGACGCCGAGGACTGACCCAGCCAGGAGCGGCGGGTCTCCGAGCCAGGATCCTGCTCGGAGCTACTCGCTGGTGAGGCTCACACCCAGGAGAGCGTCGACGAGCCTGGCGACGTCGCCGTCTCTGTCGGCCGGAGGCGCCTGAACCCACTCGTCGACGATCTCGACGACTGCTGGGGTGTTCAGATCCTCGGCGATCGCAGCCCGCATCCGCGTGACGAAGCTGCTCTGCTCGGGCGAGACCGCTCCGGTGGTCGACCGCCCTGCCCGCTCGCGCCAGGCAGACAGGCGCTCGCTCGAGCGCTCGAGCTCCGCGTCGGTCCACTCCCAGTCGCTCCGGTAGTGGTGGGAGAGCATCGCGAGCCTGATCGCCATGGGATCGACGCCATCGGCGGTGAGCCGCGAGACGAGCACGAGGTTGCCGAGGGACTTCGACATCTTGGTTCCGTCGTAGGCGATGAGGCCAGCATGCGCGTACGCTCGCGCGAAGTCGGCGGCTGAGCCGTTCGAGTCCGCCGAGGTCAGCGAGATCGCGTGCGCGGCCGAGAGCTCGTGGTGGGGGAAGCGAAGGTCCCGGCCGCCGCCCTGCACCGAGATCGGGGCCCCGAGCGTGCGTGTCGCGATGACGGAGCACTCGATATGCCAACCGGGACGACCGAGTCCCACGGCGCTCTCGAAGGCGGGCTCGCCGTCTCGCGCGCTGCGCCAGAGCAGTGGGTCGAAGGGGCCGTGCTTGCCCTCACGGTCGGGGTCTCCCCCGAACTCGAGGAATGCGGCTTCCATCTCGGCCGGGGTGTACCCGGAGACGTCGCCCATCGTCCAGCTGCTGGCGGTTTCGGCGGCCGCGACGTCGTAGTACACGTCGCCGAGCTCCGTGACAGGAGCGGGCGCCGCGTCGCTCGCGACGGCGACCCGGTAGGCGAGTCCCGCGTCGATGAGCTTCGCGATGGCGTCGCCCGTCTCGGCAATGCTGTCCTGCACCCGAACGTACGCGTCGGGCGGCAGCACGCGAAGCGCGGCCATGTCCGAACGGAAGAGGTCGGTCTGCGAGGTCGCGATCTCCTGCCAGTCGCGCCCCGTCTTGGCGGCGCGCTCGAGGAGTGGGTCGTCGACGTCCGTGATGTTCTGCGCGTACCTGACCTCGAGACCCGCATCGCGCCAGGCGCGTCCGAGGGTGTCGAACGCGAGGTACGTGGCCGCGTGGCCGAGGTGCGTCGCGTCGTATGGGGTGATCCCGCAGACGTAGAGGGTCGCGATCCCATCGGGGGTGACGGTGTCCTGCACACGTCCGCTCGCCGAGTCGAAGACCCTGATCGGACCACCGCCGTTGCCGGCTACCGAGGGGACTGCAGGGATGGGCCACGAGGGAACGGTTCGCACCGGGACATCCTATGTCGCACCCCAGCCTTCACCGTCGAGTGGAACTCCCCACCGCGTGTCAGCGTCAGGCGGCGCCGCTCGTCGGGTCCATGAGCCCGAACGACAGCAGGATGATGATGAGCGTCCCGAGTGCGATTCGGTACACCACGAATGGCAGGAAGCTGCCCTTGTTGAGGTACGCCATGAGGTACTTGATGACGACGAGGCCGACCACGAACGAGATGATCGTCGCGATGATCGTTCCGACGACGGGCGCCTGGGCCCCCTCCGTCTCCCCGAACGCGGAGACGAGCTCGTAGAAGCCGGAGCCGAAGACGGCTGGCACGGCCAGGAGGAAGCTGTAGCGGGCAGCCGACGGGCGGTCGTAGCCCATGATGCGTCCAGCCGTGATCGTGCCGCCAGAGCGCGAGACGCCGGGGATGAGGGCGAGCGCCTGAGCGAACCCGTAGACGATGCCGTCTCTCGTGTTGAGGTCCTGCAGTGCCTTCGCGCGCTTCCCGAAGATGTCGGCGAGGCCGAGGATGACGCCGAAGATGATGAGCGTGAACGCCACGATCCACAGCGACCTGAACTGGTCCCGGATCAGGCTCTGCAGCAGGAAGCCGAGGACGACGATCGGGATCGAGCCGAAGATGATGAGCCAGCCCATGCGCGCATCCGGATCGCTCCGGGGAACACTGCCGCGAAGCGAGCCGAACCAGCGCGAGATGATGCGCTTGATGTCGCCCCAGAAGTAGACAAGGACGGCCGCCTCGGTGCCCAGCTGGATGATGGCGGTGAACGTCGCCCCAGGGTCCTGCACGCCGATCCACTCGCCGACGATGCGAATGTGCGCGCTCGAGGAGATCGGGAGGAACTCAGTGAGCGCCTGCACGAGTCCGAGGATGACGGCGTCAAACCAGTTCATTGCCACTGCCTTTTCGAGAGAGATTTCCTGCTGCGGCCGCGGTCGAGGTCACGTCGGGCCCGGCGCACGCTAACACGAATCCGGGAGTCGGGCGCGGAGGGCACCCCGGAGTCGAATGGATGTGGAGCGGGGGCGTGCCCAAACGGGGCACGCCCCCGGGCGCTCAGTAGCTGCGCAGGAAGTCTCCGAGCACCTTGCGCCCGAAGACCAGCGACTCGAGCGGCACGCGCTCGTCGACGCCGTGGAACATCGCCGGGAAGTCGATGCCCTCCGGGAGTCGGAGCGGGGCGAAGCCGTAGCCCTCGATGCCGAGCGTCGCGAGCGCCTTGTTGTCGGTTCCGCCGGAGAGGAAGTACGGCACGACGACGGCCTCGGGGTCGTGCCGCTGCAGGGCCGCCGTCGCCGCGTCGACGATCGGCCCCGAGACGGGAGCCTGCGTGCCGATGCCTCGGAACACGGTCTCGATCTCGATGTCGTCGCCGACGATCGCCTGGATCTCCGCGAGGAGCTCGTCCTCGGCGCCGGGGAAGGGCCGCGCGTCGATGGCGACGCTCGCCGACTCGGGGATGACGTTGTGCTTGTAGCCGGCGTTCAGCATCGTGGGGTTCGTCGTCGAACGGAGGCTGGCCGTGAGGAACCCAGACGCGCTGCCGGTCGCGAGGACGATGGCGCCAGGCGTGGTCTCCTGGGGGTCGACCTCGAGGAGGCGAGCGAGCTCCGTGATCATCGAGGAGGTCGTGTCGTTGAGGAGAACGGGCCACTCGTGGGAGCCGAGCTTCGCGATGGCCTGGGCCAGGCGCGTCACGGCATTCTCCTCAGCAGGAATGACCCGTGAGCCGTGAGCCGCCCGCCCCTTGGCGTGGAGCCGCAGCCACAGGAGCGCCTTCTCCCCCGTCTGCAGCAGGTAGGCGCGCTTGCCGCCGACCGTGATCGAGTAGCCGCCGACCTCGGAGATCGCCTGGGTCGCGCCCGCGAAGAGCTCTGGATGGTCGCGGGCGATGGGCTCGGATCCGAACTGGCCGCCGTTCTCCTCGTCGGCGAAGAACGCGAGGACCAGCTCGCGCTCAGGCAGCTCACCCGCGCCGAGGATCTCCTCGACGGCGGTCAGGATCATGGCGTCCATGTTCTTCATGTCGACGGCACCGCGCCCCCACAGGAGGCCGTCCTTGATGACGCCGGCGAACGGATCGACGCTCCAGCTGCCAGCTTCCGCTGGGACGACATCGGTGTGGCCGTGCACGACGAGCGCCGGCTTCTCCGGGTTGCGCCCCGGGATGCGGGTGAAGATGCTCGGACGTCCTGGGGCCGCCTCGATCGTCGTGACGTCCAGGCCGAGAGCCCGGAGTCGCGCTTCCAGGTACTGCGCAGCCTCGGTCTCGCCCTTGGAGCGGCCTTCGCCGTAGTTCGTGGTGTCGAGGCGGATGAGGTCCTGGGTCGTCGTGACGGTCGGATCGAGTTCGAGGGAGTCAGCCATGTCCCCAACGCTACCGCCGCAGAGTCCCCCAGTTGCTCCTCGCGACTCGCCCGGGATGCACGCTTTTCGGCCCCGATTAGCGTTTCGCCGGAATCCTGGTAATGTTTCTCCTCGTGCTCAACAGCACAACCTGCGCGGGTGGCGGAAATGGCAGACGCGCTAGCTTGAGGTGCTAGTGCCCGTATTAGGGCGTGGGGGTTCAAGTCCCCCCTCGCGCACAGGTTGAAAGGCCCGGGAGTTTTCTCCCGGGCCTTTCGTGTTCCTTCCCGCAGCTGTCGTGCTCCCTCCCGCAGGTCATCTGCGATGCGCTTCCTGACGCACTGCGTAGTGAGACGGCGCGGAGAGAAACACTCGGCAACCTTGGTTTGCCAGGACAAGCTCCGCAGGTGACGCTCGATGATGTCCATCCACCGTCATCCCAGGAGTGCACCAGTGCCCGCTGAAACCACGTCGCTCGTGAACCACACCCAGATCGATCAGACCGAGCTCTCCGAGAGCTTCCGCTCGCTGTTCCGCCAGCACCCCTCAGGCGTCGCTGTGCTCACGGCTGCGAGCGAAGCCGGTCCGGTCGCGATGACGATCACGTCGCTCACGTCGGTCAACGTATCCCCCGCCCTCGTGGCCTTCTCGCTGTCGAAGGCCTCCTCAGCGACGCCCGGAATTCTGGCGTCGTCCAGTGTGCTCGTGCACTTCATCGACGAGGCGTCGCTCACGGTGGCCCAGGTGGCCGCCACGAGCGGTATCGACCGCTTCGCAGACCGAGATAGCTGGGGCTATCTGCCGAGCGGAGAACCCCACTACAAGGCCGTCACGCGCTGGGCGCGCGGCAGCGTCCGCAGCACGCTCGACGTGGACGGGGCGGTTCTCGTCGTCCTGGACATCGTCGAGGCCAGGGACGGGAGCGCTGGCGCCCCGCTGGAGGACGACGGGGTCGTGTACCGCAACCGCGTGTGGCGAAAGCTCGGCGCCCCGCACAGCTGAGAGGGACTCGAGGTGTGGTCGGGTAGTTTGGGGGCGCAGCACTGTGACGAGCGATTGGCGCATGAACTGCCTCCACGCTCCCAGACCGAGAAGGACCTCCTCGAACCATGCCTGGCCTCGCCACGACACTCCTGAACGCCGCAAGCTCAGGAGGGGGCGCCGTCGATGAGGCAACGGGCGGCATCTTCGGGGTCATCTCCGATTGGGCGATCGAGATCATGGGAACCATCGGAGCTCCCGGCGCCGGCATCGCCGTCGCGCTGGAGAATCTGTTCCCGCCTATCCCCTCTGAGATCATCCTCCCGCTGGCAGGCTTGGCCGCGCACCAGGGCAAGTTCTCCGTGCTCGAGGCGATCATCTGGACCACGATCGGCTCGGTGGTCGGCGCCTATGCCCTCTACTGGCTCGGTCGCTGGCTCGGACACAACCGCATGGTGTGGCTCGCTCGGAAGATCCCACTCGTCGACGCGGCCGACGTCGTCAAGACGACCAACTGGTTCAAGAAGCACGGCAAGAAGGCCGTGTTCTTCGGCCGGTTCCTGCCGATCTTCCGGAGTCTGATCTCGATACCGGCCGGCATCGAGCGGATGCCCGCGCTGCAGTTCGGCCTGCTGACGCTCGCCGGCTCCGCGATCTGGAACACCGTGTTCGTCATGGCCGGCTACCTGCTCGGCGATTCCTGGGAGCAGATCCTCATCTACGCAGACGCGCTGAAGTACCTCGTGTATGCGCTCGTGGGAGGCGCGATCATCTGGTTCCTGGTCGTGAAGATCCGCGGGCGGGTGCACCGCGGCGGCCACTCGGCCTGAAGGCGCGCGCTCAGGTCGGCTGACCGCTGACGGCTCACGAGCGCATGCGCCGCCGGAGCACGTCGATACGGGCCTGGATCTGCGACACCGTCGCCTGTCCCACCGCTGGCCCCCCGCAGCTGCGGCGCAGCTCCGCGTGGACGATGCCGTGGGGCTCCCCCGATTGCTTGGCGTAGACCGACACGAGGCTGTTGAGCAGCGTGCGCTGCTCCTTCAGGGTGCGGTGCAGAGCCTGGGGCGGTGCAGGAGCCGGCGGGCCGGCTTTGACGCGCGACTCCTGGATGCGCCCCTGCTTCGCCTGTCGCTGGGACAGCACCGACCGCACCTGGTCGGCGTCGAGGATGCCGGGCAGCCCGAGGAACTCCAGCTCCTCCTCGCTGCCGACTTCGGCCGCGTAACCGAAGTCACCGCCGTCGTAGAGGACCTTGTCGAACAGCGCCTCGCTCGAGATGGCCTCGAACGTGAACTTCCCGAGCTCGTCCGAGGTCTTGTCCGGCCGCTCTGCGGCGGCCATCATGTCTTCTTCCGGAGCGCGGGAGTCGTCGGCGTCGGCGAGCCGATCAAGCGCGTGGTTGCGCTCCATCTCCAGCGCGTGCGCGAGTTTCGTGAGCTGCGGCACGCTCGGCACGAAGACCGTCGCGGTCTCGCCCTTCTTGCGGGCGCGGACGAAGCGGCCGATGGCCTGCGCGAAGAACATCGGCGTCGATGCGTTGGTCGCGTAGACGCCCACCGCGAGCCGGGGCACGTCGACGCCCTCTGACACCATTCGGACAGCGACCATCCACCGCTCGTCGCTCGCGGAGAATTCTGTGATGCGGTCGGACGCGCCCTTGTCGTCGGAGAGGATGAGCGCGGGCTTCGTTCCGGTGATGGTCTTCAGGATCGCCGCGTAGCCCTTCGCCGCCGCGTGATCGGTCGCGATGACGAGGCCGCCGGCATCGGGGACTTCCTGGCGGACCTCGCTGAGGCGCTGGTCGGCCGCTTGGAGGACCTGCGGGATCCACTGCCCTTCGTGGTCGAGGGCAGTGCGCCATGCCTGGGAGACGATGTCCTTCGTGTTGTCTTCCGCGAGGCCCGCTGACATCTCCTCACCCTGCGTGTCCCGCCACCGCACGTTGCCGGCGTAGGACATGAAGAGCACTGGGCGGACGACGCCGTCCTCGAGCGCCCGGCCGTACCCGTAGGAGTAGTCGGTGAGCGACGTGCGGATGCCGTCCTCGTTCGGCGCGTAGGTGACGAATGGGATCGGCGCGGAGTCGGAGCGGAACGGGGTTCCCGTGAGTGAGAGGCGGCGGTCGGCGTGCCCGAAGGCCTCGCGGATCGCATCTCCCCAGCTCAGCGCATCTCCGCCATGGTGCACCTCGTCGAGGATGACGAGTGTGCGTCCTGAGGCGGTCAGGTGGCTGTGGACGCTCGGCTTCATGGCGACCTGGGCGTAGGTCACGGCCACGCCGTGGAACTGACGCGAGTGGATGCCCTGGTTGTTGCCGTAGCGCGGGTCGATGCGGATGCCGACTCGGGCGGCAGCCTCCGCCCACTGCGTCTTGAGGTGGTCGGTGGGCGCGACGATCGTGATGCGATCGACGGAGCGGCGCTGGAGGAGCTCGGTCGCAAGTCGCAGGGCGAAGGTCGTCTTGCCGGCACCTGGCGTCGCAGAGGCGAGGAAGTCTCGAGGCTCGGACTCGAAGTAGACGTCGAGCGCCTCAGCCTGCCAGGCGCGCAGCCTTCCGGCGGTGCCCCATGGCGCACGCTGCGGGAAGGATGGAGAGAGGTGCTCGGCGGCGAAGGTGCCGACCTGGTGACCGTAGCGGGAGCCGTCGTGGCTGGAGGGTTGAGCTTCCTGGACGGCTTCGCGTTCGGTCATAGCTGCGTCGAGTTCCTCTCAGGGCAGTCGCCCGGTCAGCGCCGTGCGGGTGGGTCTTGGATTGGTCCGAGTCGATGGCTGGCGTGCAGCCGGCGCACGGCTCGCTCGTTCGACGGGTGCAAACCGCCTGCGAGCACGTCTCGCAGCAGTCGCGCGAGCTCATGTCCGGAACGGTAGCCGCTACCGCCGACAATCCCGAGCGCGTCCTGCGTCGTGGTCGCCGCGGCGGCCACCGCCTCGTACTTCGCCATCGTCAGGCGAGCGAACCAGGCGTCGCCGTGAGGCGCCCCCTCGTCGACATCGCGAGCGATGGACTCAACGAGGGTACGCGCTGCGAGCTGTCGGATGCTCATCCTGGCGATTTCCTCTCGAACCTGAACGTCGTCAGCGAGACGGATCCCGCTCTGCGTCGAGCTCGTCCGGTGCTCGGCGGCCTCGATCGCCAGCTCGAGCGCGCGGTCGCCGATCCCGACGTAGCATGCGGCGACGAGGAGCAGGAAGTTCGAGTGAACGGCGAAGATGTGCGGTTCGCTGCTCGGTCCGACCGGGAGCCGAGCGATGACGCGCTCGGCGGGGATGAGCGCACCGTCCAGGGAGGTGGAGCAGCTCTGCGTCGCCCGCATGCCGAGCGTGTCCCAGTCATCGTGGATGCGCACGCCGTCGTCGCCGCGTCGCAGCACTCCGTGGACCAGGCTCGGCTCCGCTCCCGTGTCGTCGCGGCCGAAGGTCACGAGGCTCGTCCAGACCGGAGAGAGCGAGGTGAAGATCTTCATCCCGTGCAGCCGGTAGCCGCCGTCGGCCTCCGGCTCGGCCCGGACATTCGAGTCGTAGAGGACGGCGTCGTTGCCGATCTCGGAGATGGCGAGCGCGTAGGTCTCCCCCGCGACGATCTCGCGCAGCATCCAATCGAGGCCGGCATCGCCCGCCTCGTGCCTCGCGCGGGCGATGCCGGCGACCACATGGTGCATGTTCACGGCGAGCGCCGTCGCTGGAGCCGCGGCCGCGAGGCGCGCCTGGCATCGCACGGCCTGCTCGAGAGATGCCCCTGTGCCGCCGAAGTCGCGCGGAACCAGCAGCCGCAGGTAGCCGATCTCGCGGAGTGCCTCGAGGTCGTCCGCGGGGAAGGAGTTCTCCGCGTCGTGGCGGCTCGCGCGCTGATTGAGCACCTCGAGCAGGTCATCGGCCAAAATGGTTCTCGGGTCTGAAGCTGGCATGCCCACCACGGTACTCGTCACGGCTTCGACCTCGATGACCACGGCAGCGTCCGTGACGGTCTAGTCTTCAGTTCCGATCGAGGAGAGAAACGGCGAGATGTCAGAACCCGAACTCATACCCTGGAGCCGCTACGTGGCGATCGGCGATTCCTTCACCGAGGGTGTCGGCGACCCTGAACCGACCGCTCCCGGCGGTCTCCGCGGCTGGGCCGATCGTGTGGCAGAGGAACTTGCCGCACACCGCTCCGACTTCGCCTACGCGAACCTGGCCATCCGCGGCCGACTGCTGGATCAGATCGTGGTGGAGCAGCTCGAACCGGCGCTCGAGCTGAAGCCCGACCTCGTGACGGTCTCGGCAGGTGGCAACGACATCATCCGCCCCGGCGCCGACCCGGACGCGATCGCCGCCCGGTTCTCGCGCCTCGTCGGCTCGCTGCGTGCCAGCGGTGCCACCGTCGTGGTGTTCACCGGAGTGGACACGAAGTTCGCGCCGGTGTTCTCCTCGATGCGCGGCAAGATCGCCATCTACAACGAGCACATCCGCGGGATTGCCGAATATCACGACTGCATCGTCGCCGATCAGTGGGCTCTTCGCTCCATCCAACGCCCGAGCATGTGGGTCAGCGACCGCCTGCACCTCAACGCCTACGGGCACCACGAGGTGGCTCGCATGGTGCTCGCCGCGTTGAACGTCGAGAACGAGCTCGTGGCGATGCAGCCTGCACCGGCTCGTCCCTCGCGATGGCGCGAGGCCCGCGCCCAGGACATGGTGTGGGCGAGACAGCACCTCGTTCCCTGGGTGCTGCGGCGACTCAGGAACGAGTCATCGGGCGACAACGTGATCGCCAAGCGTCCGTTCGCCGAGCCCTTCTCCTTCGGCACCGACGTCGACTCTCCTCTCCGGTGAGCGCGTAGCGCCCTATCCGGTGAGCGCGTAGAGCGCGACGGCACTCGCCGCAGCGACGTTGAGCGAGTCGACGCCATGGAGCATCGGAATCGTCACGGTCGTCGTCGCAGCGCTGAGGGCGCCGCGGCTCAGGCCGTCCCCTTCCGTGCCGAGCATGATCGCGACGCGCTCGGGCCGGTTCGCGGCGTAGTCGCGGAGCGAGACCGCGTCATCGTCCAGGGCGAGCGCTGCGACGTCGAAGCCAGCGTCGGCGAACAGGGTGGCAGCCTCCTGCCACACCGGCAGCCGGGTCCACGGCACCTGGAAGACGGTGCCCATGCTGACGCGCACACTGCGCCGGTAGAGGGGATCGGCGCATTCCTGGGTGACGAGCACCGCGTCGGCCCCGAGACCGGCAGCGGCCCGGAACACCGCGCCGACGTTCGTGTGATCGACGAGATCCTCGAGCACGACGACGGTCTTCGCCGTCGCGAGCAGGTCTGCGGGGTCGAGCAGCGGGGGCCTGTGCATCGAGGCCAGGGCTCCCCGGTGCATGCGGAAGCCGGTGAGCTGCTCGAGCTGCTCGCTGGAACCGACGTACACGGGTACGTCGGGGAACGCCTCGAGCAGCGGCTCGACGGTCGGGAGCCACTGCTCCATGAGGAGCACGGAACGGGGCGTGTGGCCTGCCCGCAGCGCCCGCTCGATGACCTTCGGCGATTCGGCGAGGTACAGGCCCCCTTCCGGCTCGAGGCGACGGCGGAGGGCCACGTCGGTCAGGCGGGAATAGTCGTCGAGTCCAGAATGTTCGAGTGAACGGACGGATGGGGCCGCACGTGGCCAATCGGTCGACTGGAGAGGGGTCAGGCGCATGGAGGCAATCCTGTCAGAAGCGGGCGGTGCCATGGCGGAGCGGTCGCGAGCTGAGGGTCTTGCACGTGCCGCGGATGTGCTGGCGGATCGGGCGTTCGCGGTGCTCACCGGCGCCGGGCTCTCGACGGATTCGGGCATCCCCGACTACCGCGGGGACGGCAAGGCGCCACGGATCTCGCCCATGACGATCCAGCAGTTCATGTCCGATGAGTCGACGCGCAGGCGCTACTGGGCCGGCGCTGCGCTCGGTGCGGCGCGTTTCTCCGGAGCAGAGCCCAACGCGGGCCACCTGGCGCTCGCCGAGCTCGAGCGACACGGCGCCGCGACGGGGGTCGCCACGCAGAACGTCGATGGCCTCCACCTCCGGGCAGGCAGCCGCAACGTCGTCGAGCTCCACGGCAGCATGCGCACCGCGAGCTGCACGCAGTGCGGGCATGAGGTCTCACGAGCTTCGCTCCTCGCCGCCATCATCGAGTCCTCCCCCGGCATCGCCGAGCTGGCGGCCGACGCGAGCAGCCGACCAGACGGTGACGCTGAGGCGAGCGGAGCGGAGATCGAGGAGCTCCCGAGCTGCCCGGTCTGCGGGGGCATCCTGCAACCAGACGTCGTGATGTTCGGTGACGTCGTTCGTCCCGAGGTCGCCGAGCGTGCCCGCAACCTCGTCGACGAATCCGACGCGCTCCTCGTCGCCGGCACATCGCTGGTCGTCAACACGGGACGAAGGCTCGTGCATCGTGCCGTGGCGGCAGGCAAGCCGGTCGTGCTGTTCAACCGTGGCGGGGCTGCGATCGAGCACCTGGCCTTCGTCTATGTCGACGGCGGCACCTCAGAGTCGCTCGCCGACCTCGCGGCCCGGCTCACCTCGAATTCCTAGGCTGGCCCCGGACTCGGAGACCGGCCAGAAGCCGTCAGCGCTGTCGGTGCGCTGCCACCTCACGGCAGGCGTTGAGCAGCGAGGCGGCGGATCGCTCCCACGCGTACTCGGCGGCCCTGGCCACGCCAGCGGCTGAAGCGAAGGCCCACGCCTCCGTGCTGCCGTCGAGCTGCCTCGCCTTCGTCGCGAGCAGCGCCGCGTCGTCGGCCGGGAAGTACCCGGCTGCCGCTCCCCCGACCTCGCGGAAGATCGGGGTGTCGCTCACGAGAATGGGTGTGCCGGCGGACATGGCTTCCACGAGCGGCAGCCCGAAGCCCTCGCTCTTCGACGCGGTCACGAGGGCGGTGGCGTTGCCGAGGAGCGCACGGTACTCGTCGTCGCTCACTCCCTGGTGAGCGACGATCGAACCCGTGGGGGCGAGATCCTCGAGCGCCGCCAGGGTGCGCGCATCCGCCTTCGAGCAGAGGTGGAGTCGCCAGCCAGGCAGGTCGCGCATGGCGCGCGCCAGCGTCTCGACGTTCTTGTACGGCATGAAGGAGCCCATGTAGATGAGGTTGGGATCGCTTGGCGGCTCGGACCTCGCTGGCGCTGCGAACGCGGGATCTGGCGCGTTGGGCACGAGTGGGATGGGGCGGCGGGTGAGCTTCTTGGACTCGAGGAGTTCGCGGGTCGTCGCCGAGACCACCGCGACCTGGTCCGCACCCGCGAGGAGGAGCCGCTGCGGCCAGAAGGACAGGTGGTAGACCCGCCACAGCGCGCGCACGTACCAGGGGAGGAACTGCGGCGGCTTCGGGTGCTCGTAGTAGATGAGGTCGTGGATCGTGAGGATGAGCCCGTAGTGGCGCCCGAGCGAGCCCATGGTCTGCATGGGGCTCACGACCACGTCGGGGCGCAGCGCATTGATCTGCCTCGCGACGAACGGCTCCGCTGGCGACGTCGGCGCGCTGATCAGCGCGTGCGGAAGGTCCGGCAGCATGGGCAGCTGTCGTTCGTCGGAGATGAGCATGGTGACCGGGTGCAGTTCGGAGAGCGCACGCACGAGCTCAGCCGAGTACCTGGATATGCCGTCGTGTCGGTCGATCCGGACGTACCTGCAGTCGAAGAGCAGCTTCACCGGCTGTGCTCCGAGTCGTCGGATGTGGAGTTCTCGTCGATGAACTCGGAGAGCAGGCGGGCGGCTGCGATCGGCGTCTCGTAGTGCACGAGGTGACCCGTTCCAGCGATCACGTGCAGCGGTAGCCCGGCGAGCCTGGCGAGTTCGAGCTGGGCTTCGAGCGGTGCGATGTCGTCGAGCGCGCCTGCGATGAGCGCGGTGGACGCTGGCAGCTCGTGTGCATGTGCGAGGACCGAGTCGGAGACGGATGCACGGAACGCGGCGAGGAGCGTGTCGCGGTCGGAGAAGTCAGAGAAGTGCCGTTCATGCTCGGCATGGATCCAGGCTCGAAGCGGCTTCGAGGTGGTCTTGGCCATCACCTCGCTCATGACACGTGTGATGAGCGGATGGGACAGCAGCACCCTGCCCGCCCGTTCTGGCAGCTTCGAGCCGAGCCAGTAGTAGAAGATCGCGAGCTTCGTGAGGATCGCCTGCTGGCCTTCCAGGGCGGGCGCGGCGATGGGGTTGACGAGCACGAGGCGCCGATCGCCGATCGCGGCGGGGCGCCGGGAGATCACGAGCGAGCCGAACGAATGGCCGAGGACGATGGCGGTCCCGTCCGGGTCGACCTGCTGGAGGAACGCCTCGAGCCAGGTCGAGTAGTCGTCGAGCGTGTGTCCGCCTCCGAGCGGCTGCGACTCCCCGAAACCGGGCAGGTCTGGTGCGAGGAAGCGAACGTCCGGGAGTCGTTCCACGACGGGGAGGAGCCCGTGGTGGGTGCCGCGGAAGCCGTGGACCAGCACGGCCGTCGCGCGGGCGTCGTCGGCCGATGGGCCGATCTCCCACCACGCGCATTCTGAGCCAAGGACACGCGCTGTGCGGGCGAGCGACGGGGACTCGGGAGTGGCTGCGAGAGCGGAGGAAGGCATCGTGCAAGAGTGTACCGAGCAGGGCGGGAAGCTGTGCTCAGGCGCTCCCGTGCGACGCACGGTGGAGGTGCCTGCAAGATGACGTCGAGGCGGGATGAGGAAGCAATGACCGAGTGGACGAAGCGGATCGCGGTGTTCGATCTCGAGACGACCGGCATCGATGTCGAGAACGACCGGATCGTGACGGCGTTCGTCGGGCTCATCGACGGCGATGGCACGATCGAGCGCGGCACGGACTGGCTCGCGGACCCGGGCATCCCCATCCCCGAGCGAGCGGCTGCCGTTCACGGCATCACCACGGAGATCGCCCAGTCCGAGGGGCGGCCGGCAGGTGAGGTCGTCGGGGAGCTACGGGCCGCGCTCGACTGGATCGCCCGGCACCGAGTTCCGCTGGTCATCTACAACGCGCCGTACGACCTCACCCTGTTCGCTCGGGAGTGCGCCCGCCACAGCCTGGAACAGGTCGTCTTCGCCGAGCAGGTCGTCGACCCGCTGGTCATCGACCGGGCGCTCGACAAATACCGCAAGGGCAAGCGCACGCTCACCGACACCGCCCTCTTCTATGGCGTCGAGCTGATCGACGCGCATTCCGCGGGTGACGATGCCGTCGCGGCGGGCCAGCTGGCGCTCGCACTGGCGGCCAAGTATCCCGCGGAACTCGGGCTGCCGCTTCAGGAGCTGCACACGAAGCAGGTCACGTGGGCGGCGGACCAGGCCAGGGACTTCGAGGCGTACATGCGCGCGAATCGAGACCCGGACTTCACCGCCGACGGCGCTTGGCCGGTGCGCAGCACTCCCTGACCGGCGGTGGGCCTCGGTGAGGCTTCCTGCAGACGCACGAAAGGGCGGCACCGAAACGGTGCCGCCCTTTCGTGGAGCAATGAACTACTTGCTGCCGCCGCCGAACTTGGCGTAGCGGTTCTTGAACTTCTCAACACGACCTGCGGAGTCCATGATGCGCTGCTTGCCCGTGTAGAACGGGTGCGAGGCGCTGGAGATCTCGACGTCGATGACTGGGTACGTGTTGCCGTCTTCCCATTCGATCGTCTTGGCGCTCGAGACCGTGGAACGGGTGAGGAACTTCTCCCCCGATGCGAGGTCGTTGAACACCACCGTGTTGTAGGTGGGGTGGACGTCAGCCTTCATAAGGGTTCCTTCAACGAGTTTGGTGAGCAGAATCGGACCACGGGTCCTGAGCCAAAGGACAACTTTAGCAGATAGGAGCCCGTGGGTGTCAGTTCGACGCGCGGGCGGCGTACCGGCCTTGAGCGTTGGTGACGTGGAGGGGAAGCCCGAACGTCATCTCGAGGTTCGAGCTCGTGAGCACCTCGGAGATCGGGCCGGCTGCGACGACCTTGCCTTCGCGGAGCAGGAGCACGTGGGTGATGCCCACTGGGATCTCCTCGACGTGGTGCGTGACCATGACGATCGCAGGCGCGAACTCGCTCTGCGCGAAGCTTGAAAGCGCAGCGAGGAGATTCTCACGAGCTCCGAGATCGAGGGATGCGCTTGGCTCGTCAAGGAGGAGCAGCTCGGGGTCGGTCATGATCGCCCGTGCGATGAGCGTTCGCTTCTGCTCGCCGTCACTGAGCGTGCCGAAGCTGCGCTCAGCGAACTCGCCGAGGTTCCATTCCTCGAGGACCCGCTGCGCGCGGCGCTCGTCGATCTCCTCGTAGGCCTCGTTCCAGCGGCCCGTGACCGCGTAGGAGGCTGTCAGCGCGACGTCGATGACCCGCTCGTCTTCGGGGATGCGCCTCGCCATCGCGCTCGACGCAACGCCGATGCGAGGACGAAGGTCGAAGACGTTGGTCCGGCCGAGGCGCTCTCCGAGCACGTCGACCTCACCTGATGTGGGGTGCTGCGTCGCCGAGGCGAGCGAGAGGAGCGTCGACTTCCCGGCGCCGTTCGGGCCGAGCACCGCCCAACGCTGCGTCTCATCGACGGACCAGGTGACATGGTCGAGGATCGGACGACCGTTGCGAACGACCGTAGCGTCGTTGAATTCGAGAACCGTTGCCATATGCCCCAGCCTAGACGCGGCTCGTGCGCTGGCTTCGGCGGCGCACCGCGTCAGCCAACGAGCTGCTCGTAGATGGAGATAGTCTCGTCGCTGATGCGGCGCCAGGTGAACTCGCGCTCGGCGCGCTCGCGCCCCGCCTTGCCGTATCGAGCGGCTGTCTCGGGGTCGCTGACGACCTCGGTGAGCACTCGTGCGAGGTCGGCGACGAACTTGTCGGGGTCGAGCGGGGTTCCCGTGCCGTCGGTTGCCTGCTCGATCGGCACGAGGCGTCCGGTCACTCCGTCGTCGACGACCTCGGGGATGCCGCCAGTCGCCGTGCCGACCACGGCCGTGCCGCAGGCCATGGCCTCGAGGTTCACGATGCCGAGCGGCTCGTAGATCGATGGGCAGGCGAAGACCGTCGATGCCGAGAGCGCGGTCATGATCTCGCGCTTGCTGAGGTGGCGCGCGAGCCAGAGGACGCCATCACGTTCGGTCTGCAGCTGCTCGACGAGCCCAGCGACCTCTGCCTCGATCTCGGGGGTGTCCGGGGCGCCGGCGCACAGGATGACCTGCACTTCAGGTGGCAGCTCGCGCACAGCGCGAAGGAAGTACGGGAGCCCCTTCTGTCGAGTGATGCGGCCGACGAAGACGACAGCGGGGCGGTCGGGGTCGATGCCGAGCGCACGTGCCGCCTCTGGGTCCTCGACGCGCTGCCAGGTCTCGAGGTCGATGCCGTTGTAGACGACCTCGACCTTCTGTGGGTCGAGGTTCGGGTAGGCACGGAGGATGTCGGCGCGCATCCCGTGGCTCACGGCGATGATGCGGTCTGCGTGCTCGTATGAGACCTGCTCGATCCAGCTGGAGAGGCGGTAGCCACCTCCGAGCTGCTCTGCCTTCCAAGGGCGGAGCGGCTCGAGGCTGTGCGCTGTGATGACGTGCGGGATGCCGTGCAGCAGCTTCGCGACGTGGCCCGCGGCGTTCGCGTACCACGTGTGGGAGTGCACCAGGTCGGCACCCGCGATGTCGTTCGCGATCTCGAGGTCGGTGCCGAGGAAGCCGAGAGCGGGGTTCGCGGATCGAAGGGCAGGGGGCGTGTTGTACGCATAGGTCTGCTGCTCGTCGCGCGCCTCTCCGAAGCAGCGGACGTTGACGTCGATGTCGCGTCTCATCGCCTTGACGAGCTCGGTGACGTGGACTCCGGCCCCGCCGTAGACGGCCGGTGGATACTCGCGTGTTACCAGATCAACTCTCACGGGCTCCACGGTAGTACAGCGGGGCTGGGAACCCCTAAGCTCGAGTCATGTCACAGGCAAAGGTGTTCGGCATCGTTCTCGCTGGTGGTGAGGGGAAGCGGCTCATGCCGCTCACCGCAGACCGGGCAAAGCCCGCTGTGCCCTTCGCAGGCCAGTATCGACTCATCGACTTCGCGCTTTCGAACCTGGTGAATTCCGGGCTCCACAAGATCGTCGTCCTGACGCAGTACAAGTCCCACTCGCTCGACCGGCACGTGTCGCACACGTGGCGTCTCCCCGCGATGCTCAACTCCTACGTCGCCTCCGTGCCAGCGCAGCAGCGACTCGGCAAGCGGTGGTTCTCGGGCTCGGCAGATGCCATCCGGCAGAGCCTGAACCTCATCAACGACGAGTCCCCGGACATCGTGGTCGTCGTCGGTGCGGACCACGTCTACCGCATGGACTTCTCGCAGATGATCGAGGCGCACATCGCCTCCGGGCGCAGCGCGACGGTCGCCGCGATCCGTCAGCCGATCTCGCTCTCGGACCAGTTCGGCGTGATCGACGTCGACCCGGACGACCGGACGCTGATCCGCGAGTTCCTCGAGAAGCCGGAAGACGCTCAGGGACTGCCGGACAGCCCGGGCGAGATCCTCGCCTCGATGGGAAACTACGTCTTCACGGCCGACAAGCTGGTCGAAGCGGTCATCCGCGACTCCACGCTCGAGGACTCCAAGCACGACATGGGCGGGGACATCATCCCGAGCTTCGTGGCTCTGGGAGACTGTGGGGTCTACGACCTCAAGGACAACATCGTTCCCGGGTCGACGGAGCGCGATCGCGACTACTGGCGCGACGTCGGAACGATCGACTCGTTCTACGACGCTCACATGGACCTCATCTCCACGCTGCCGATCTTCAATCTCTACAACGAGAAGTGGCCGATCTTCGCGCAGCAGCTGAACTCTCCCCCGGCCAAGTTCGTCCGGGACAGCCGTGGATCCACGGGCACGATGATCGACTCGATCATCTCGCTCGGCTCGGTCATCTCTGGTGCGCACATCGAGCGGAGCGTGCTCGGCCCCTGGGACAACGTCGAGTCCGGAGCCGCAGTCGTCGACTCCATCCTCTTCGACCGGGTCAACGTGCAGGCTGGTGCTGTCGTGCGTCGCGCGATCCTGGACAAGAACGTCATCGTCAAGGAAGGCGCCTCGGTCGGCGTCGACCGCGAGCACGACCTCCGACGCGGTTTCACGGTCACCGACTCTGGCCTCACGGTCGTGGAGAAGTTCGGGATCGTCGAGCCGTGACCTCGGGTCCGTCCCCCCGGTCCCCCTTCCTGGTCGTCCTCGACGTCGACTCAACCCTCATCGAAGACGAGGTCATCGAGCTGATCGCCGACTACGCCGGGGTGACCGCTGAGGTCGCCGAGGTGACCGAGCGAGCGATGGCGGGCGAGCTGAACTTCGAGGAGAGCCTGCGCCACCGCGTTGCGCTCCTCGAGGGCGTCTCCTCGACGGATGTCGCGTCAGTGGTGGATCGGGTTGTCGTCACGCACGGCGTCCCAGAGCTCATCGACGGCGTGCACGCGGCCGGCGGCTCCATCGCGGCGGTGTCGGGAGGCTTCCACGAGATCCTCGACGAGCTCGCCGAGCGGCTCGGACTCGACCGCTGGCGCGCGAACCGCTTCGAGGTCGTCGACGGCAAGCTCACGGGCAGGGTATCCGGCCCCATCATCGGGAGCGAGGCGAAGCGCGAGACGCTGCTCGAGTGGGCTCACGAGCTCGGTGTCGACCCGTCGCGCACGGTCGCGATCGGCGATGGCGCCAACGATCTCGGCATGATGTCGGCTGCCGGTCTCTCGATCGCGTTCGACGCGAAGCCGGTTGTCCGGGAACAGGCGCACGTCAGCCTCCCTGATCGCGATATGCGGCAGGTGCTCGCCGCCCTGGGCCTCGAGGGCTGACGGCCGAGCAGGGCTACGACCGAGCAGAGACGAACGAGCAGAGACGAACGAGCAGAGAGCGGGCCGAGCGGATCTGCATCCGCTCGGCCCGCTCTGCTCGTGGATCTCCGTGCGTCAGGACGACGACGTGCTGCTAGTGCCCCATGCCGAGGCCACCATCGACCGGGATGACGGCGCCGGAAATGTACCCGGCGTCATCGCTGGCGAGCCAGGCAGCGGTCTTGGCGATCTCGTCGACGCTTCCGTAGCGGGCCGCCGGGATCTGAGACAGGTATTCCTTCTTGGTCTCCTCGGGAAGCACCGCAGTCATCTCGGTCTCGATGAATCCCGGGGCGATGACGTTCGCGGTGATGCCCCGCGAGCCGAGCTCGCGGGTGAGGGAACGGGCCATGCCGACGAGGCCGGCCTTCGCGGACGAGTAGTTGATCTGGCCCGGCGAGCCGAAGAGCCCGACGACACTCGAGATGAAGACGACCCGACCGAAGCGAGCCTTGAGCATCCCCTTCGAGGAGCGCTTGAGAACGCGGAAGACGCCGGTCAGGTTCGTGTCGATGACCTGCTGGAAGTCGTCCTCCGACATGCGGAGCAGGAGGTTGTCCTTCGTGATGCCGGCATTCGCGATGAGCACCTCGACGGCCCCGAGCTGCTCCTCCACGGCCTTGAAGGCCGCGTCGACGCTCGCAGCGTCGGTGACGTCCGCCCGAACGGTGAGAGCGCCCTCAGGGCCGCCCTCCCCCGAGCGCGAGGTCACCGCGACGCGGTGACCAAGGCTGACGAAGTGTGCGGCGATGGCGTAGCCGATGCCGCGGTTTCCTCCCGTGACGAGGACGGTTCTTTGGGTCATGCTGCTCCCTTGAGACGGTTCGCTCCAGTCTAGGGGCGAGGAGTAAGCTGAGCAGATCGCCGAGAGGAGCACTTGCCACCGTGCGATCACACACCACGAACGTCACCTCCATGGGAGACAGCGAGTACGACGAGCGCGCTGCCCGCATGAGGAAGTACACCATCATGATGCTCATCAGGGTGGCCTGCTTCGTCGCGCTCATCTGGGTGCGCGGACCGTGGATGTTCGTCTTCGCGGCCGGAGCGATCTTCCTCCCCTACTTCGCTGTTGTCATCGCGAATGCTGCCACGCAGCGGCGCACGCGGAAGGTGGAACGGCCGAGCTTCCTGCAGCGACGGGGCAAGCCGGATGCGTGAGGGATTCGACCTGCTCGGCGCGCTCCAGAGCGGCGGGCTCGACGCCGCGGAAGCCGAGCCGCGATGCTCGCGTGCTGGGTGCAGCTCCGACGCGACGACCCGGATCGTGTGGCGCAATCCGCGCATCCACGACGAGGCGCGGCGCAAGATCTGGCTCGCCTGCGACGAGCACGCTGGCTACCTCGCAGACTTCCTCCGCCAGCGTGACTTCCCGGTGACAGCCTCGGCCATCTCGACCGGGCAGCTCGACGACGATGTGGACGGGCGCGCGTGAGCGGCGAGCGTCGCTGGCGCTTCGCCTTCTCGAAGCGCTGGCTCGGGTACCTCGGACTGCTGATCGTCTTCGCGATCGCCTGCGGCTTCCTGAGCCACTGGCAGTTCGAGCGGCGCGACGAGCGGGTCTCGGAGAACGCTCGGATCACTGGCAACTTCGACCGGGAGCCGGTTCCCCTCGAGAGCGAGCTCCCGGCGATCGACGACTTCTCGATCGACCAGGAGTGGACTCCCGTGCTCCTGCAGGGCAGATACCTCACGGACGAGCAGCTGCTCGCGAGGTCGCGGCCGCACAACGGGTTGCCGGGATTCGAGATCCTCACGCCCTTCGAGACCGACGATGGGCGGGTATTCATCGTCAACCGCGGCTGGATTCCGACGGGTGACGCGCAGGACTCCCCCGACCACATCCCCGCTGCCCCCGAAGGCGAAGCCACGATCGTGGCTCGCCTCAAGCCCGGCGAACCCGAGATCCCCGGACGGACAGCGCCTGCGGGACAGATCGCGACCATCCACCTGCCGCAGTTCGCTGATGAGCTCGGCACCGACCGCGTCTACACGGGCGCATACGGGCTCCTCTCGGCGGAGCGGCCCAACGCTGAGACGGGCGCGCTCACGACGAAGCCCGCGCTGAGCGAGGGCAACCATCTCTCGTACGCGTTCCAGTGGATCATCTTCGCCATCATCGCGCTCCTCGGCCTCATCTTCGGCCTGCGGGCCGAGTACCGCGACCGCAACCCGGACGACCCGAAGGTGCGTGAGGCCATCTCGCGTGAGCGTGAGCGCGCTGGTCGACGTCGCAAGACCGACGCCGAGATCGAGGACGAGATCCTCGATCGCGCCGGCGGGTGATTCCGGAAGCTCCCGCAGACACGAAGAGCGCATGCCCCCTGCTGGGAGCATGCGCTCTTCCTTGCAGAGACTGGCTCCGCTGCTGCGCCCTGCCTAGTTCATCGTGATGAGGTCGAAGTAGTCGGGCGTCCAGTGGTCTTCCACGCCGTCCGGCATGATGAGCACGCGCTCGGGGTTGAGCGCCTCGACCGCCCCCTCGTCGTGGCTGACCAGCACGACAGAGCCTTCGTAATGCGCGAGCGCGTCCAGGATCTGCTCGCGGCTGAGCGGGTCGAGGTTGTTCGTCGGCTCGTCGAGCAGGAGCACGTTGGCGCTCGACACGACCAGCATCGCAAGAGCGAGGCGAGTCTTTTCGCCGCCGGAGAGCACGCCGGCCGGCTTGTGCACGTCGTCGCCGGAGAACAGGAACGAGCCGAGCACCTTGCGTGCCTCGGTCTCGGTGAGGTGGCTGGATACGCTCACCATGTTCTGCAGCACGCTGCGCGCGACATCGAGAGTCTCGTGCTCCTGCGCGTAGTAGCCGATCTTGAGGCCGTGGCCGGGCTCGAGCGCCCCAGTGTCGGGCTCGTCGACGCCGGCGAGCATCCGCAGCAGCGTCGTCTTGCCTGCACCGTTGAGGCCGAGGATGACGACGCGAGATCCGCGGTCGATCGCCAGGTCGACGGCGGTGAAGATCTCGAGCGAGCCGTACGACTTCGAGAGGTTGGACGCGCGGAGCGGCGTCTTTCCACAAGCCGCGGGCGTTGGGAAGCGCAGCTTCGCGACTCGATCCGCGACGCGGACCTCCTCGAGACCCGAGAGCATCTTCTCTGCGCGCCTGGCCATCTGATGCGCCGCCGTGGCCTTCGTCGCCTTGGCGCCGAACTTCGCCGCCTGCTGCTGCAGGACGGAGGCCTTCTTCTCGATGTTTGCGCGCTCCTTCTTGCGGCGCTCCTGGTCGGCCTCGCGCTGACGGAGGTAGTGCTTCCACCCCATGTTGTAGACGTCGATGACCTGGCGGTTCGCGTCGAGGTAGAACACCCGGTTGACGGTGTCCCCCACGAGCTCCACGTCGTGGGAGATCACGATGAGTCCGCCCGCGTACCCCTTGAGGAACTCGCGCAGCCAGATGACGGAATCGATATCGAGGTGGTTCGTGGGCTCGTCGAGCAGCATGGTCTCGGCACCCGAGAAGAGGATGCGGGCGAGCTCGATGCGTCGGCGCTGTCCTCCGGAGAGCGTCTGCAGCTCCTGGTCGAGGATGCGGTCAGGCAGCTTGAGGTTGCTGGCGATGGCCGCCGCCTCGGCTTCTGCGGCATAGCCGCCAAGCGCCAGGAAGCGGTCGTCGAGGCGCGAGTACTTCTTCATCGCGGACTCCTGCTCAGCAGGGGTGCCCTCGGCCATCGCCATGGTCGCCTCGTCGATGCCGAGACGCAGCTCGCCGAGCCCACGGGCGTCAAGGATGCGGGTGCGGGCAGTCTGCGTGGGATCGCCGCTTCGCGGGTCCTGCGGCAGGTAGCCGATCTCGCCGCGGCGCTCGATCCGACCGGCGGTCGGGAGCGTGTCGCCGGCGAGGATCTTCGTCAGCGTCGTCTTGCCCGCGCCGTTGCGACCGACGAGGCCGATCTTGTCGCCAGCGGCAACACGAAAGTCGACTCCCGACATGAGGGTGCGGGCACCCATGGTGATTTCGAGGTCATGTACGGCGAGCAAGAAGTGATTCCATTCAGTGAAGTGCGGGTGTTCGGGGCGAGTCGTGTGGGCTGTCGGGAAACGGTGCGGGGCCAGGTCGCGGCGTGAACCGAGCCTGGCCCCATAGCCGACAACCTGCCCAGTCTAGACGAGGCGCGAAAGAGCCCCGCCGGGGCGGGGCTCTTCACTGCGGGACCGAGCTCAGATGTTGAACCCGAGCGCGCGCATCATGTCGCGGCCGTCGTCCGTGATCTTCTCAGGACCCCACGGCGGCATCCAGACCCAGTTGATGACGAAGCGCTCGACGGCGCCCTCGAGTGCCTCGGCGGTCTCGGACTCGATGACGTCGGTCAGCGGGCAGCCCGCTGAGGTGAGCGTCATCGAGATGACGAGCGCGTCGGAGTCGTCGTCCCAGTTCAGGTCGTAGATGAGCCCGAGGTCGACGATGTTGACGCCGAGCTCCGGGTCCACGACCTCCTTGAGCGCTTCCTCGATCTCGTCGTAGCGTGTCGCTTCGAGTGTCGTCAGTGCCATGGCGAGATCCTACGCCTCGACCTGCTGAGCGAGGTAGCGGTCGTAGCCCTCGTTCTCCAGGCGATCGGCGAGCTCGGGTCCGCCCTGGTCGGCGACCTTGCCCGCGACGAAGACGTGCACGAAGTCAGGCTTGATGTAGCGAAGGATGCGCGTGTAGTGCGTGATGAGCAGCACACCGAGGCCGGTGTTCTCCTTGACGCGGTTGACACCCTCCGACACGATGCGGAGCGCGTCCACGTCGAGGCCCGAGTCGGTCTCGTCGAGCACAGCGAACTTGGGCTTGAGGAGCTCGAGCTGGAGGATCTCGTTGCGCTTCTTCTCTCCACCGGAGAAGCCCTCGTTGACGTTGCGCTCGGAGAACACGGGGTCCATGCGGAGCGCCGCCATGGAGGCCTTGACCTCTTTGAGCCATGGGCGCAGGGGCGGAGCCTCGCCGGCGACCGCGGTCTTGGCGGTACGCAGGAAGTTCGCAACCGTCACGCCGGGGATCTCCACCGGGTACTGCATCGCGAGGAAGAGGCCGGCCTTGGCGCGCTCGTCGACGGACATCTCGAGGACGTCCTCGCCGTCGAGCGTGATCGAGCCGCTGGTCACCTCGTACTTGGGGTGGCCCGCGATCGTGTAGGCGAGGGTCGACTTGCCGGAGCCGTTCGGCCCCATGATGGCGTGGATCTCGCCCTTGTTGATCGTCAGGTCGACACCGCGGAGGATTTCCTTGGTGCCCTGGTCGGTCTCGACCGTGACGTGGAGGTCGGATATCTGCAGCGTGGACATGTGCTAGCTCTTCTCCTCGAAGATTGGAGTGGGGTCGATGTAGATGTCGCCCGCTTGCACCTGGATGCGGTACACGGGCACTGGTTCGTAGGCGGGGAGGGTGCGTGGCCAGCCGGTCTTGAGAGAGAACTGGGAGCCATGCGCCCAGCACTCGATCGAGTCGTCCTCCACGAAGCCCTCGGCGAGCGAGATGTCTCCGTGCGAGCACCGATCGCCGAGAGCGAAGAGCTCACCGGCCGAGTCTCGGACCAGGCAGATGGCCTGGCCCTCGATCTCGAAGCGCTGCGGCGACTCGACCTTCACGTCATCTGCCGCGCAGAGACGCACCGAGGTCATCGCTCGGCGACGAGCAGGGGGCTTGCGCCCTCGTTGAGCTCGCGTTCGAGCGCATCCCGCAGGTGGGTGGCGATCTCCTCGTTGCCGATCTGCTGGACGATCTCGTTGAGGAAGCCGTGGACCACCAGGCGGCGGCTCATGGCTTCGGAGACGCCACGGCTCATCAGGTAGAAGAGCTGCTCGTCGTCGAAGCGTCCGGTTGCCGAAGCGTGGCCGGCACCCTCGATGTCGCCCGTCTCGATCTCGAGGTTCGGGACCGAGTCGGCGCGTGTGCCCTCGGAGAGGACGAGGTTGCGGTTCTGCTCGTAGGAGTCAGTGCCCGGTGCGTTCCGGCGGATGAGGACATCGCCGATCCACACGGCACGCGCGCCTTCACCCTGCAGCGCGCCCTTGTAGTTGACGCGGCTGCGCGTGTGCGGCGCGTTGTGGTCGACGAACACCTGGTGCTCGAGGTGCTGGCCCGCGTCCGAGTAGTAGAGGCCGTACAGTTCGCCGTCAGCGCCCTGCGCGTTGAGCTGCAGCGTCGGGTTGAGGCGGACGATGCCGCCACCGAGCGAGACGACGATGTGCTTGATGAACGCGTCGCGCCCGACCGACAGGAAGTGCGTCGAGAGGTGCTGGGCCGAGTCCTCCCACTCCTGCATGGAGACGATCGTGACGTTCGCCCCGTCTCCGACGAGGATCTCAACGTTCTCCGCGACCGTCGCCGCGCCGGTGTGGCGCAGGATGATGAGGCCCCTGGCGTGCGGCTTGATGTCGATCACGACGTGGGCCGCGACAGCAGCGCCGCCGAAGCCCTTGCGATCCAAGACGAACTGCTTGTCGTCTTCACCGGAGACCTCGACGAGCAGCGCCTCCTCGAAGTTCGACCAGGCGTTCGCCGAGGCGCGGTCCTCCGGCTTGCCCGCGGATCCGATCCGCGCATCCGAGCGAGGGATCCAGCTGACTGCGACGCCCTCGGTCTCTGCGAACTCGAGCTCGGAGCGGGATCCCGTGAGCTCGCCGTTGATGAGGCCATCGAGCTTCGCGACAGGGGTGTACTTCCACTCGATCTCGCGACCGCTCAGCGGCGCGAAGTCGGCGAAGTCGAAGGAGGTGAACCGCTCCGACCTCGTCTGCACCGGCACCTCGGACCCAGGCCCGTGGCTGTGCTTGTTGAGACCGAGCGGATTGATCTGCTCGCTCGTCACCTGCGTCGTCATCTAGCCGACCGATCCTTCCATGCTCATCTCGATGAGCTTGTTGAGTTCCAGCGCGTACTCCATCGGCAGCTCGCGCGCGATGGGCTCGATGAAGCCGCGCACGATCATGGCCATCGCCTCGGTCTCCGGGAGGCCGCGGCTCATGAGGTAGAACAGCTGCTCCTCGGACACCTTCGTGACCGTGGCCTCATGGCCGAGCTGCACGTCGTCGACGCGGATGTCGATCGCGGGGTACGTGTCGGAGCGCGACTGCGTGTCGACGAGCAGCGCGTCGCAGACGACGCTGTTCGAGGAATGGTGCGCCTTCGCATCGATGCGCACCTCGCCGCGGTAGCCGGCTCGACCTCCGCCCCTCGCGATGGACTTCGACGTGATCGACGACTGCGTGTACGGAGCCATGTGGATCATCTTCGCGCCGGCATCCTGGTGCTGGCCAGGGCCTGCGAACGCGACGGACATGGTCTCGCCCTTGGCGTGCTCGCCGACAAGGTAGATCGACGGGTACTTCATCGTGACCTTGGACCCGATGTTGCCGTCGACCCACTCCATGGTGGCGCCCTCTTCAGCGATCGCACGCTTCGTGACGAGGTTGTAGACGTTGTTCGACCAGTTCTGGATGGTCGTGTAGCGGACTCGCGCGTTCTTCTTGACGATGATCTCGACGACCGCGGAGTGCAGTGAGTCGGACTTGTAGATAGGAGCCGTGCAGCCCTCGATGTAGTGCACGTAGCTGCCCTCGTCGGCGATGATGAGCGTCCGCTCGAACTGACCCATGTTCTCCGTGTTGATGCGGAAGTAGGCCTGCAGCGGGATCTCGACGTGGACGCCCTTGGGGACGTACACGAATGAGCCGCCAGACCACACGGCGGTGTTGAGTGCGGCGAACTTGTTATCGCCCGAGGGGATGACGGTGCCGAAGTACTCCTCGAAGAACTCCGGGTGCTCGCGAAGCGCCGTGTCGGTGTCCATGAAGATGACACCCTGCTTCTCGAGCTCCTCGTTGATCTGGTGGTACACGACCTCGGACTCGTACTGTGCGGCGACTCCGGCGACGAGGCGCTGGCGCTCTGCGTCCGGGATGCCGAGCTTCTCGTACGTGTTCTTGATGTCGTCCGGGAGGTCCTCCCAGGTCTGCGCCTGCTTCTCCGTCGAGCGCACGAAGTACTTGATGTTGTCGAAGTCGATCCCGGAGAGGTCTGCGCCCCAGTTCGGCATCGGCTTGCGCTCGAACATCTTGTAGCCCTTGAGGCGCGTCTTCAGCATCCACTCGGGTTCGTCTTTCAACTGCGAGATGTCGGCGACGACGGCATCGCTGATGCCTCGCTTCGCGGACGATCCCGCAACATCGGAGTCGGACCAGCCGAACTCATAGCGGCCGAGGCCCTCGAGTTCTGGGCGATCGATCAGGACATCTGACATGTCTGCCTCGTCTCTCTCATCTCTGAAGTCGTTCTCCACACGCGGCTGCTTCTGGGGCCTGTCGCCGTCGATCGTCTCGCGTATGGGGTCTTCGGCCGGTGGGCCCGCGGTCGCTTGGGCAGACGGCGTGCGTCTACCTCTCGTAGAATGGAACCCGCGAAGGGCCTCCATTGTTCCCTGCGCCGCGATTCGGGCGCACGTCCCGAGCGAAGACAACAACTTCTATCCTACGCCAGACATGCCAGGCGTCTGAAAGGAACTCGTGACCGCGCAAGTCGCTCCCGTCCGTCCCCCACGAGCGGATGACCTCCGCGCGCGGTTGCTGCCGACCAGCATCACGCGGTACACGCGCTTCCTGGCGTGGGCGAGCCTGATCGCGAACATCGCCATCGTCGGCACGGGCGGACTCGTGCGACTCACCGGCTCCGGCCTCGGCTGCCCGACCTGGCCGTACTGCACGGACGGGTCGCTCATCAACACGCCCGAGATGGGCATCCATGGCGTCATCGAGTTCGGCAACCGCCTGCTGACGGGCATCCTCTGCATCATCGCGCTGCTGCTATTCCTCGCCGTGCTGCGAGTGCGCCCCCGCGGCATGCGCCTCGCCGTCCCCGCGTTCTCGATCGGTCTCCTCATCATCCTGCAGGCGATCGTGGGCGGCATCACGGTGCTCACGGGGCTCAACCCCGACATCGTCGGCCTCCACTTCCTCATCTCCGGTCTCATCTGCGCCATCGCTGCGGTGCTGCTGTTCCGCGTGCGAAGCGGTGAGCCCGTCCCCGAGGTGGGGACCAGACTCGATGTCAGCCGGTCAGGCCTCGTGCTCACGATCAGCATCGTCGTCAACGTGTGGGTGTGGGTGACGGTCTTCGTCGGCGCGCTCACGACTGGCTCTGGGCCTCACGCCGGAGACTCTGCCGCCTCGCGGAACGGCCTCGACCCGGTCATCATGCAGCATGTGCACTCGTGGCCGGCCTACATCCTGCTCGCGTGCTCGCTCATCTTCGTCGTGGTCGCCTCGGTTCGGGGCTTCGCGGCAACGCGGCGAGTCTCGATCGGCCTGCTGTGCCTCATCGTCGCGCAGGCGGCCGTCGGCATCTGGCAGGCGCGCACCGGACTTCCCATCACGCTCGTCATCGTCCACATGGTGCTCTCGGTCACGACCATCGCCGTCGCCACGACGGCCGTCGCCACCATCCGCCGCGAAGGACGCCCATCGCGCGTCTGATCATGACCGGCGTATGAAGCGGCCTCGGCGAGCAGTGCTCGCCGGGGCCGCTTCACGCGCCGGCCGGCCTCAAGCCGCCGTGCCGCGCCGAGCTCCTCGCGGGCGCGGTGCCAATCCCGGCGAGTGCGGGCAGAGTTGTGGCGAAGCGCGGTTGTGGCAAGCGGCAACGGCACCTGGCCACAACCCTGCGCCTGTCCGCGGGCCCGCGCCGCGCCGGGCCCGCGCCCGCGGCTCTCGCGAGCGACGCGACCGCAAAGTTGTGGCCAGGTGAGGTCGGGAAGCGGAGCGACAGCATCCCGCCACAACTCCGTCGGGCAATCGAGGGGGGGCACGCGAGGCGAGCGGCCCAGCCAACGGCCGGGAGCTGAGTTGTGGTTGCTGCGAGCGAGGTTTCACGACCACAACCCCGCTTTGGGCGAGCGGACGATGGATCGGGAAGCCGCGGCGACCCGACCAGACTCGGATCGAGGCCGAGGGTTCGTCGGACGAGGAGCGAGATCGACCAGTTCAGAACGGAGATTGGAAAACCCAAGTCGAGCGCCTGCTGGAACTGATCTCGTTCACCACGGCGTTGCGACGACCGATTGGATCAGCCCATAGCTCGGCGGAGCCGCTTCAAGTGCATCTGCCCGCTGTCGCGAGCATGCTGGGTTGACCTCTCGGCCAACCGCGATCTAGGAGATCAGCGGGTCGATTCCAACCGCGACGAAGACGAGCGTCAGGTAGGTGATCGAGAGGTGGAAGACCTTCATGGGCTTCCCGCCCTTGCCGGTGATCGTGCGGTAGTAGAGCACGTGAGCCTCATAGAGGAACCAGCCACCCGACAGCAGCGCAACCGAGGTGTAGAGCCACCCCATGCCCGCGACCGGCACAAGCAGGAGCGAGCAGATGACAGTCGCCCACGCGTAGAGGACGGTCTGCAGTGAGACCGAGAGCTCGCCCTCCGTGACGGACAGCATCGGCACGCTCGCCTTGGCGTAGTCGTCCCGGTACTTCACCGAGAGCGGCCAGTAGTGAGCCGGAGTCCACAGGAAGATGATCGCGAACAGCACGAACGGCGCCCAGCTGAGCGAGTTGGTGACACCGGCCCAGCCGATGAGGACGGGCATGCAGCCGGCCACGCCACCCCAGATGATGTTCTGCTCCGTGCGGCGCTTGAGCACGATCGTGTAGAAGACGACGTAGAGCAGGATCGCGCCGAGCGAGAGTGCCGCAGTCAGCGGGTTCGCGACGAGCCACAGCACGACTATCGACAGGATGCCGAGGGCGAACGAGAAGACGAGAGCCTCTCGGTCCGAGAGCTCGCCCGTGACGAGCGGACGCTTCGCGGTGCGCTTCATCAGGCGGTCGATGTCGCGGTCGATGTAGCAGTTGAAGGCGCTCGCGCTGCCTGCAGACATCGCTCCGCCGAGGACCACACCGAGGACAAGCCACAGGTTCGGGACGCCACCGTGCGCCAGGAACATCGTCGGGACAGTCGTGATGAGGAGCAGCTCGATGATTCGAGGTTTCGTCAGCGCCACGTAGGCCCGTACCTTGCGCCCGAAAGGCTTGCGCTCCGGGGGTGCCACGGCCACTAGTTCATCGACAGACAAAGCCACCAATTCCTCTTCGCTCGAAATCTGCTGGCAATTCTATCTGCTCTTGCCCAGAAGCCGTCCCGTTTCCTGGGTGCGGCCAGCCTCACACCCGGCTGAAAGCGCTGTGAGGCTCGTCGCACGGAGAAACATGTCCGGGAACTGAACGACGTTCCCCCCGCGCGGACCCATCGTGGCGATAAGCTGTGAGGCGGCCCTTTCCCAACGACGACGGGACGCAGTGTGACGAATTTTGAGTGGTCCGAGCTCGATCGACGTGCAGTCGACACAGCAAGGATCTTGGCGGCAGACGCAGTTGAGAAGGCGAAGGGTGGACACCCCGGCACGGCGATGAGCCTTGCTCCCCTCGCGACGCTGCTCTACCAGCACGTGATGCGGGTCGACCCGAAGGACCCGCACTGGATCGGTCGAGACCGCTTCATCCTGTCCGCAGGGCACTCCTCGCTGACGCAGTACTGCCAGCTCTACCTGGGCGGCTTCGGTCTCGAGCTCGACGACCTCAAGCAGCTTCGCCAGTTCGGCTCGAAGACGCCGGGGCACCCCGAGTTCGGGCACACCGACCACGTCGAGATGACGACCGGCCCACTCGGCCAGGGACTCGCGTCCGCCGTCGGGTTCGCCTACGCGCAGCGCTTCGAGCGCGGCCTGTTCGACCCCGAGACCGCGGTCGGCGAGAGCCCGTTCGATCACCGCGTCTACGTCATCGCCAGCGACGGCGACCTGCAGGAAGGTGTCACCAGCGAGGCATCCTCGCTTGCCGGACACCAGGAGCTCGGCAACCTCATCGTGTTCTACGACGCGAACCAGATCTCCATCGAGGACGACACCGACATCGCCTTCACCGAGGATGTCGCGAAGCGCTACGAGGCCTACGGCTGGCACGTGCAGACGGTCGACTGGACCGCCGGAGAGCAGTACCACGAGGACCTCGCGGCCCTCCACGACGCGACGATCGCAGCGCAGGCCGAGACGGGCCGCCCCTCGATCATCGTGCTCCGGACCATCATCGGCTGGCCGAGCCCGACCAAGCAGAACACGGGCGGCATCCACGGCTCCGCGCTCGGGGAGACCGAGCTCGAGGCAGTCAAGAGCCTCGTCGGGTTCGACCCCAAGCAGAGCTTCGAGGTCGCCGACGACGTGCTTGCCTACACCCGCGGACTCGCCGACCGCGTCGCGCCCGTTCGCGCGGAGTGGCAGCAGAGCTTCGACGCCTGGAAGAGCGCCAACCCGGAGCGCGCGGAGCTCCTCGAGCGCCTCGAGGCCGATGAGCTGCCAGAGGGCATCGCGGACGCGCTCCCCGACTTCGCGGGCGTCGCCAAGGTCTCGACCCGCAAGGCCTCCGGTGAGGCGATCAACGCGCTTGCGGCACACCTGCCGGAGCTGTGGGGTGGCTCCGCCGACCTCGCCGGCTCGAACAACACGACCATCAGCAAGGCCGCGTCGTTCATTCCGGAGAAGTTCTCGACATCCAGCTGGACGGGCAACCCGTATGGCCGAGTGCTGCACTTCGGCATCCGCGAGCACGCCATGGGCGCGATCCTCAACGGGATCACCCTCCACGGCAAGACGCGCGCCTTCGGCGGCACCTTCCTCATGTTCAGCGACTACATGCGCCCCTCGGTGCGTCTCGCCGCGCTCATGAACATCCCGTCGATCTTCGTCTGGACGCATGACTCGATCGCCCTCGGCGGCGACGGGCCGACGCACCAGCCTGTCGAGTCGCTGACAGCGCTCCGCGCGATCCCGAACCTCGCGGTCGTGCGCCCAGCAGACGGCCCGGAGACGGCTGCCGCCTGGCTCGAGGTCGTGAGCCGTCGAGGCGGCCCGACCGGACTCATCCTCTCGCGTCAGGACCTCCCCGTCATCGCACGCGGTTCCGGCGACGCCAACGAGCAGGAGTTCGGCTCGGCTGCTGGCACGAAGCGCGGCGCCTACGTGCTCGCGGAAGCCGCCGGCGGAGCGCTTGAGGTCATCGTGCTCGCAACCGGTTCCGAGGTGCAGTACGCACTCGAGGCGCGCGAGACCCTGCAGGCGCAGGGACACCCGACGCGAGTCGTGTCCGTCCCGAGCTTCGAGTGGTTCGCTGAGCAGGACGACGCCTACCGGGAGCACGTGCTGCCGTCGGCCGTCGAGGCTCGCGTGAGCATCGAAGCCGGCCTCGCACTCCCGTGGCTCCAGTTCGTCGGACCCAAGGGCCGCAGCGTCTCCATCGAGACGTTCGGCGCATCCGCTGACCAGCCTGAGCTCTACAAGGCCTACGGCATCACGGCGGACGCCGTCGTCGACGCAGCGCTCGAGTCGCTCGCGCGCTAGCCGTCCGCGGGCGGCACACCGCTCGCCCATGCATCGGTACCCAGCACTTCTTCACCAGCAACGCGAAGGAACATCAGCAATGACTTCAACACCAACAGCAGCACTCGCCGAAGCCGGCGTCAGCATCTGGCTCGACGACCTCTCCCGCTCCAGCCTCGAGTCGGGCGCCCTCGAGCGCCTCATCGCCGAGCGGGGCATCGTCGGCGTGACCACCAACCCGACGATCTTCGCCGGGGCGCTCAGCAAGGGCGAGGCATACGACGCACAGGTCGCCGAGCTCCAGGCCCGTGGGGCCAGCGTCGACGAGGCGATCTTCGACATCACGACCGACGACGTGCGCTCGGCCTGCGACCTGTTCCTGCCGATCTACGAGGCGAGCAACGGACTCGACGGGCGCGTCTCGATCGAGGTCTCCCCCGAGCTCGCTCGCGACACCGACGCGACCATCGAAGAGGCCAAGCGACTCTGGGCCACGGTCGACCGCAAGAACGCCATGATCAAGATCCCGGCCACCGTCGAGGGCCTGCCCGCGATCACCGAGGTCATCGCCTCCGGCATCAGCGTCAACGTCACTCTCATCTTCAGCCTGAGCCGGTACCGCGAGGTCGTCAACGCGTACCTCTCCGGTCTCGAGCAGGCGCGTGAACGTGGACACGAGCTGTCGACGATCCGCTCCGTCGCCTCCTTCTTCGTGTCGCGTGTCGACGCCGAGATCGACAAGCGTCTCGTGGCGATCGGCACCGACGACGCGATCGCGCTCAAGAGCCTCGCGGCTCTCGCGAACGCACGCCTCGCCTACGCCGCCTTCGAGGAGGAATTCTCGAGCGAGCGCGCGAAGCTCCTGCTCGAGGAAGGTGCGCACAAGCAGCGTCCGCTCTGGGCCTCTACCGGTGTGAAGGACCCGGCGCTGCCCGACACCCTCTACGTCACGGAGCTCGTCGCGGCCGACACCGTCAACACCATGCCGGAGAAGACCCTCGAGGCTGTCGCCGACCACGGCGTCATCACCGGTGACACCGTCGCCGGTACCGCGCACGCCGCGAACACGACGCTGGACGCCCTCGAGTCGATCGGCGTCAGCTACGTCGAGGTGACCGAGCAGCTCGAGACCGAGGGTGTCGACAAGTTCATCGTCTCCTGGCAGGAGCTCAAGGCCACCGTCGACTCGCAGCTCCAGGCTGCAGCGGCGAAGGCGTAGGTCCGGGCCATGGGCATCAAGGTCAGCACCTCGGGCGCGGCCTCCGCTGCCGCCTCCGAGAAGGTCGGCGCCCTCGTGAGCGATCGCTTCGCCTCTCGCCTGTTCGCGCAGGACGCGACCCTGTGGGGAGCTGCTGCTGAGGCCGAATCCGCGATTCGACTCGGCTGGACTCGCGCGCACGAGGTCTCGCGCGACCTCGTGGACGGCATCCTGGCTCTCAAGGCCGAGTTCGCGGAGGCCGGCGTGACGCGGTTCGTGCTCTGCGGAATGGGCGGATCGTCGCTCGCTCCCGAGGTCATCACGCGCACCGCCGGCGTCGAGCTCGTGGTCCTCGATTCGACCGACCCGGCTCAGGTCCGGGCCGCCGTTGAGGAGAGCCTCGAGAAGACGGCCATCATCGTCTCCTCGAAGTCAGGCTCGACGGTCGAGACCGACTCGCAGCGCCGGACGTTCGCCCACGCCTTCGAGGCGGCGGGCATCAACCCGGCCAGCCGCATCGTGATCGTCACCGACCCGGGCTCGCCCATGGAAGCCGCCTCGCGCGAGGCCGGCTACCGGGTGTTCTTGGCCGACCCTCACGTCGGCGGCCGCTTCTCGGCGCTCACCGCGTTCGGCCTGGTCCCCTCCGGGCTCGCGGGAGTCGACATCGCCGGTCTCCTGGACGACGCGGGCGTCGCAGCGACCGTCGTCTCGGTCGACGACGAGAGCAACCCCGCGCTCGTCCTCGGCGCGGCGATCGCCGCCAAGCGATTCCTCGGCGTCCTCGACGACGGCACGTCGATCGTCGGCTTCGGCGACTGGGTCGAGCAGCTCATCGCCGAGTCGACCGGGAAAGACGATCTCGGGATCCTCCCCGTGGTCCTCACCTCCAGTGCGCCAGAAGTTGCCACGCGCCCCGCTGACCTGCAGCTGGTTCGGGTTGTCGACGACGCGGAGGCGACCCCGGCGGACGGCGACGACATCGCCGTCTCCGGCACCCTCGGCGGTCAGTTCGTCCTGTGGGAGACGGCAGTCGCCGTCGCGGGAGCCGTCATCGGGATCAACCCGTACGACCAGCCCGATGTCGAATCGGCCAAGGTCGCAGCACGCGGTCTGCTCGAGGCGACACCGGAGCCGACTCCGGCGGCCTTCGCGGTCGACGGCATCGAGGTGCGCGGCACCCAGTCAGTCGTCGAGGGGCAGAGCACGCTGAGCGGCGCTATCGACGCCCTCGTGGAGCTCATCCCGTCGGACGGCTACCTGTCAGTGCAGGCCTATGTCGACCGGAACCAGTTCGGTGCACTCGAGGCGCTCCGCGACGAGCTCGCGCAGCGTTCAGGCCGCCCCGTGACGTTCGGCTGGGGCCCGCGCTTCCTCCACTCCACCGGCCAGTTCCACAAGGGCGGCCCGAAGGTCGGGGCCTTCCTCCAGATCACCTCGGCTGAGCCGCAGGACCTGGAGATCCCAGAGCGCCCCTTCACCTTCGGGACGCTCATCTCCGCGCAGGCCGCAGGCGACGCCTCGGTGCTCGAGTCGCATTCGCAGCCAGTCCTGCGGATCGACCTCGGCCAAGGCGGACACGGGCTCGACGCGCTCCTCGGAGCCATCTCGCGCTGATCGATCATCGGGGCGGGGATGCGAGACCCATCGCATCCCCGCCCCGTCTCCGGGTCTCCCCGGAGAACAGAACACTCGTGCCTACACAAAAAAGGAGGCGACGCTGTGACGCCAGTCGACATCAGCGCTGACAACAACCCCCTCAGGTCCATCGATGACGGGCGACTCCGCCGCATCGCAGGACCCTCGAGCCTCGTCATCTTCGGAGTAACGGGCGACCTGTCCCGCAAGAAGCTCCTGCCAGCGGTCTACGACCTGGCCAACCGCGGACTCCTCTCCCCCTCGTTCGGTCTCGTCGGCTTCGCACGCCGGCCCTGGTCGGACGACGAGTTCCGTGCGTTCGTCAAGGAGAACGTCGAGCAGCACGCGAGGACCCCGTTCAACGAGGAGGTCTGGACGCAGCTCGCGAAGGGCATGCGCTTCGTCTCGGGCGAGTTCGACAACGACGAGTCCTTCGACTCGCTGAAGTCGGTGCTCGACGAGCTCGACGAGGACCAGGGCACGCGAGGCAACCACGCGTTCTACCTGTCGATCCCGCCGCGATCCTTCCCCGAGGTCACGACCCAGCTGCGACGCTCGGGACTCGCGGATGAGCGAGAGGACTCCTGGCGCCGAGTCATCATCGAGAAGCCGTTCGGACACGATCTCGCGTCGGCCCGTGAGCTGAACAGCATCGTTGAGTCCGTCTTCTCGAGCGATGCCATCTTCCGCATCGACCACTACCTCGGCAAGGAGACGGTACAGAACATCCTCGCGCTGCGCTTCGCGAACTCGATGTTCGAGCCGCTCTGGAACGCCAACACGGTCGATCACGTGCAGATCACCATGGCGGAGGACATCGGCGTGTCCGGTCGCGCCGGCTACTACGACGGAGTGGGCGCCGCACGCGACGTCATCCAGAACCACCTCCTGCAGCTGCTCGCGCTCACCGCGATGGAGGAGCCGCTTTCCTTCAACGCCAAGGACCTCCGCCAGGAGAAGGAGAAGGCACTCGCAGCAGTCCGACTCCCCCGCGACCTGTCGCTCGCCTCCGCCCGAGGCCAGTACGGCTCCGGATGGCAGGGCGGCGAGTTCGTGCGAGGCTTCCTCGAGGAAGACGGCATGAACCCGCAGTCGACCACGGAGACCTACGCCGCCCTCCGGGTGGAACTCGACTCCCGCCGCTGGGCTGGGGTGCCGTTCTACCTGCGGACGGGCAAGCGCCTGGGCCGCCGCGTGACGGAGATCGCCGTCACCTTCAAGCAGGGACCGCTGTACCTGTTCGAGGAGGCGCAGCGAACTTCGCTCGGGCCGAATGCCCTCGTGATCCGCGTGCAGCCGGACGAAGGTGTCACCATCCGCTTCGGCTCGAAGATCCCAGGGTCTGGCATGCACGTCCGCGACGTGACCATGGACTTCGGGTACGGCCACGCGTTCACCGAATCAAGCCCGGAAGCCTACGAGCGACTCATCCTCGACGTGCTGCTCGGCGACCCGCCCCTCTTCCCACGCCACGAGGAGGTCGAGCTCTCCTGGAAGATCCTCGACCCCGTCGAGGAGTACTGGGCGACGCAGGGACAACCCGAACTCTACAAACCCGGCAGCTGGGGTCCGGCCTCGGCCACGGCCCTCCTCGCCCGCGATGGCCGCACCTGGAGGCGCCCGTGATCATCGAACTCGGCAACACCACGACCTCAGCCGTCTCGAAGCGGCTCGTGTCGATGCGAGAAGAAGGCGGAGCGGTCGCGCTCGGGCGCGTGCTCACGCTCGTCATCTCGACCGGCGAACGGCGAGGCGAGGCTGCGATCGCCGCAGCCAACTCCGCCTCAGGCGAGCACCCAATGCGCGTCATCGTGATCCACGTCGTCGACCGCAACGCGAAGACCTCCAACATGGACGCGGAGATCCGAGTCGGCGGAGACGCCGGGGCCAGTGAAGTCATCGTGCTGCACGTCTCCGGACCCGCAGCGGACGACCCCGAGACCTTGGTGCAGGCGCTGCTCCTGCCGGACGCCCCGGTGGTCGCCTGGTGGCCCGACTCCGCGCTCGGCGCCCCGAGCGCCTCGTCGCTCGGTCGCATCGCCCAGCTGCGCATCGTCGACTCCGGCAGCGCCAGCAACGGCGGTGAGACCGTCACGAAGCTCGCAGAGGGCTTCTGCGACGGTGACAGCGACCTCGCGTGGACTCGGCTCACCAGCTGGCGCGCGCAGATCGCCGCGGTGCTCGACCAGCCCCCGTACGAGCCTATCCAGGAAGTCGAGGTCATCGGGCGCCCCTCGCACACGTCGACCCTCCTGATGGCGGCCTGGCTGCAGCTGGCACTGCAGGTTCCGGTCCGGCTCGCTCAGGCGACCGAGCGAGAGCTCGGCCGAGCTCAGCTCCGCGCGATCAAGCTCACCCGCCCGAGCGGCGTGGTCACGTTCGAGCGCGTCAGCGACTCCGCGGTTGTGCTCACGCAGCCGGGTCAGCCGGAGCAGAAGATCCCGATGCCCGTGAGGGACCTGCCGGATGTCCTCGCAGAGGAGCTCCGTTCGCTCGGTCCCGACCGCGTCTTCGGCGAGGTGCTCGCCGAGGCCGCCGAGACGGAAGCCCGGGAGCTCGCGGTCGCTGAGACCGCTTCCACGACGGGCGAGTCGGCGGAGAACGACGGAGCGCAGGCATGACACAGGCTGCTCGAAGCAGGCACGTGGAGCCCTCCGTCTCGGCGGTTGCCGAGCACACAGCGCAGCGCTTCGCGCGGCTGCTGGGTTCCACGACGGCGGAGCTCCACATCGCCGTGAGTGGCGGCTCCGTCGCCACGAAAGTGCTCCCCGCCTTCGTCGCCGCGGTGGAGAGCGCAGGCCTCGACTGGTCGCGCGTGCACGTCTGGTTCGCCGACGAGCGATTCGTTCCGACGGGTCACGACGACCGGAACGTCGTCGCGGTCGCCGAGGCTCTCAAGGGCGCGGCCGGCTTCGAGCAGGCACGCCTGCACGCGACGCTCGCGAGCGACAGCGGAGAGTCCCTCGAGGATGCCGCTGCAGCCTACGAGGCTGAGCTGCGTGCACTCGTCCCGCCGGCCGACGGCGTTCCGGGCGGCATCCCGTCGCTCGACCTCGTGCTGCTCGGCGCTGGCGGAGACGGACACACCGCGTCGCTCTTCCCCGGCACGGAGGGGCTCGAGGAGACCTCGGCGCTTGTCGACAGCATCCGTGACTCGCCGAAGCCGCCGGCGGAGCGAGTGACGCTGACCCTTCCGGCCATCCGCGAGTCCGCCCGTGTCTGGGCAGTGGTCACCGGTGCCGAGAAGGCCAACGCCGTTCGCCTCGCCGCCACCGAGGGAGTCACCGCGAAGGAATCACCACTCGGCGCCGCGACCGGTCGCCTCGAGACGCTGCTGCTGCTTGACGCCGCCGCCGCCGAAGCGCTCGGCTAGGAGCCAGCTCGGCACGAACAACGGCCCCGGTCGAGAGGAGACTCTCGGACGGGGCCGTTGTTCGTTGCTCAGTCTTGTGAAGCTGAGGTGTTCAGGACTTCGAAGTCGTCTTGCCGCGACGCTCGCGCAGCTTCGACAGCGCCTCCTCAAGGAGCCGTTCCGCTTCCTCCGCCGTACGTCGTTCCTTGACGTATGCGAGGTGCGTCTTGTACGGCGCGACCTTGACGGCGGCTGGCGGGTTCTCCCGGTCACGTCCGGCGGGAAGGCCGGAGATCGGGCAGTCGATGAGATCAGGGATGTCGTCCTCCGCGATTTCCGCGGAGTAATGCCTGACGGTCTCGTTGCCGTGCGCGTCCCAGTACGAGATAGACACGCGGGCAGCGTGCACCCCGTGATCTGTCTCCCCCATGGGACCGGCACCGACACGCGATCCCCTGATCGCAGATCCCCCCTGGGCCACTAGCTCACCACAACCGTTTGAATGCGGGTGATGATGCCCATAGCGACGATAGCGAGCAGCCAGATGACCGCGAGGGTCACCGTGATGCGATTCAGGTTCTTCTCCGCGACGCCGGAGGCACCCAGATTGGAGCCCATGCCGCCACCGAACATGTCGGAGAGTCCGCCGCCTCGTCCGCGGTGCAACAGAATGAACAGGATCAGCAGGACGCTGGTGATGGCCAGCACGACCTGCAGGATGACGAGGAGAATATCCACGGAATCCCTCTCAGATGAACGGACTCGGACGTGGCCTGAGTGAACAGGCCACGTCCGAGTATAGATGGTTCGCGTTTGCGACTAGGAACCGACGTGCTGACGGAACCGCGCGATGGCGCTGAACTCGTCGACCTTGAGGCTCGCGCCGCCGATGAGTGCGCCGTCGACGTCAGGTTCGCGCATGAAGCCGGCGATGTTGTCTGACTTGACCGAGCCGCCGTAGAGGATGCGCGTAGCTGCCGCCACGGACTCGCCCAGGAGCTCTTCGAGCGCGACGCGAAGTGCGTTCGCGACGGTCTGTGCCTGCTCAGGCGTTGCCGCCTGGCCGGAGCCGATCGCCCAGACCGGCTCGTAGGCGACGACGAGGTCAGGTGTTCCCTCGACGCCCTCCAAGGCTGCCTTGAGCTGAGCCACTGGGACGGCACTCGCGCCGAACTTCTCGAGGTCCTCAGACGTCTCGCCAACGCACAGCACTGGCACGAGTCCGTGCTTGATCGCCGCCTTGACCTTGCTGCCGACGACCTCATCGGTCTCCGCGTGCAGTGTGCGTCGCTCGGAGTGCCCGATGATGACGTACTTGCAGGCGAGAGCGCTCAGGAAAGCTCCCGAGATCTCGCCCGTGTAGGCACCGGAGTCGTGCGCCGAGACATCCTGGGCGCCGTAGCTGAGCGACAGCTTGTCGGCGTCCACGAGCGTCTGGACGCTTCGGAGGTCGGTGTAAGGCGGGAAGACAGCGACCTCGACGTCGTCGAAGTCGTGCTTCGCGTCCTTGAGCGCCCAAGCGAGCTTCTGCGTGAAGGCGATGGCCTGGAGGTGGTCCAGGTTCATCTTCCAGTTGCCCGCCATGAGCGGGGTGCGAGTCGTTACCATCCGAGAACCTGCAATCCGGGCAGCTGCTTGCCTTCGAGGAACTCGAGGCTCGCACCGCCACCAGTAGAGATGTGGCCAAAATCGTCATCAGCGAAGCCGAGCGTGCGCACGGCTGCCGCAGAGTCACCGCCGCCCACGACCGAGAGGCCGTCGACCTTGGTGAGTGCCTCAGCGACGGTGCGAGTGCCTTCCGCGAATGCGGGGAACTCGAACACGCCCATGGGGCCGTTCCAGAACACGGTGCTCGACTCGCGGATAGCCGCGGCGAAGGCCTTGGCCGTCTCCGGGCCGATGTCGAGCCCGATTCCGTCCGCGCCGAACGCGCTGTCTTCGATGCCGTCGGCTGGGACGACCTCGTGCTCGGCGTCTGCCGAGAACGAGGCGGCGACGACGATGTCCGTCGGGAGAACGATCGAGACGCCACGCTCCTGCGCGTCCGCCAAGTACTGGCGGACGGTGTCGAGCTGGTCCACCTCGAGCAGGGAGGCGCCGACCTTGTGCCCCTGAGCCGCGAGGAACGTGAAGAGCATTCCCCCGCCGATGAGGATCGAGTCGACCCTCGGCAGAAGGTGCTCGATGACTCCGAGCTTGTCGGAGACCTTCGAGCCGCCGAGCACAACCGCGTAGGGGCGCTCGACCGCGGAAGTGAGTCGCTCGAGGACCTCGAGCTCGTTCGCCACAAGAAGGCCTGCGGCGCTCGGCACGATCTGTGGGAGGTCGTAGACGGAAGCCTGCTTGCGATGCACGACCCCGAACCCATCGGAGACGAACGCGTCCGCGAAGTTCGCGAGCTGCTCTGCGAAGGCGCGGCGCTCAGCGTCGTCCTTGCTCGTCTCCCCCGGGTTGAAGCGCAGGTTCTCGAGCACGACGAGCTGGCCGTTCTCGAGCGCGGCAACACGGCGTTCTGCGTCCTCACCGACGGTGTCGGCTGCAAGCGGGGCATCGATCTCGAGCAGCTCGCCGAGCCTGGCAGCTGCCGGCGCGAGCGAGTACTGCGGTTCTGGTGCCCCCTTGGGCCGACCAAGGTGCGAGATCACGATGACCTGCGCACCCTGGTCGAGGAGGAGGCGGAGCGTACCGAGGGAGGCGCGAATCCGACCATCGTCGGTGATCACGCCCTCCTTGAGCGGCACGTTCAGGTCGCAGCGAACGATGACCTTCTTTCCCGTGAGGGAGCCGAGGGTCTCGATTGTGCGAAGCGCCATGTTGGCGTTCCTTCCTCTTTTGCCGAAGTGGTTAGAGCTTGCTTGCGACGTACTCGGTCAGGTCGACGAGACGGACCGTGTAGCCCCACTCGTTGTCGTACCAGGACGACAGCTTCACCTGGTTGCCGATGACCTTCGTGAGCGGTGCGTCGAAGATCGAGGAGTGGTTCTCCCCGACGATGTCGCGCGACACGATGTCTTCCTCGTTGTACATGAGGAGGCCCTTGAACTCGCCTTCAGCGGCTTCCTTGTAGGCGGCGTTGACCTCTTCGACGGTCACAGGCGTCTTGGAGACGACGGTGAGGTCGGTGATCGAGCCGGTCTCGGTGGGGACGCGCAGAGCGAAGCCGTCGAGCTTGCCCGCCAGCTCGGGGATGACGAGGCCGATGGCCTTCGCTGCACCCGTCGAGGTGGGGATGATGCTGAGCGCTGCTGCGCGCGCACGGCGGAGGTCCTTGTGGGGGCCGTCCTGCAGGTTCTGGTCGGACGTGTAGGCGTGAACCGTGGTCATGAGACCCGACTCGATGCCGAACTTGTCGTTGAAGACCTTCACGAGCGGCGCGAGGCAGTTCGTGGTGCAGGATGCGTTCGAGATGACGTCGTCATTCTCGGGGTCGTACTCGGTGTGGTTGACGCCGAAGACGAAGGTCGGGGCCGGTCCGGAGGCCGGAGCCGAGAGGATGACCTTCTTGGCGCCTGCGCTGATGTGCGCACGAGCCTTGTCGGGGTCAGTGAAGTGACCCGTGCTCTCGATGACGATCTCGACACCGAGCTCGGCCCACGGCAGGTTCGCGGGGTCGCGCTCTGCAGTTGCCGTGATCTTCTTGCCGTCGACGTAGATGGCGTCTTCGTCGAACGAGATGTCGTTCTTCAGCTTGCCACCCGTGGAGTCGTACTTGAGGAGGTGTGCAAGCGTCTTGTTGTCGGTGAGGTCGTTGATTGCAACGAGCTCGAGGTTGTTGTCATCCTGCAGCAGTGCGCGTGCGTAGCTGCGTCCGATGCGTCCGAAACCGTTGATGGCGATTTTCGTCACGTGATGCTCCTTTTTCCTGTTGTTTCTCCGATTTGACAGGACTGTGTGGCCTTTGAGGGCCGGGTGCACCATCGCACCGAGTTCGGGGGAACGGTCTGCTCGGCGAGCCCGTTCAACATCGTCAGCCTAGTCCCATGGGCGTGCGCCCAGGTGACCAAATGGGGTGAGCTGTTCGGCGTAGGGATCAGAGCTCGTCGAGGACGGGCAGATTGGACTCCGTGCCCGGGATGCCACGGTCAGAGGCCTGCTTGTCGGCGAGGGCCAGCAGGCGGCGGATGCGGCCTGCGACCGCGTCCTTCGTCATGGGCGGGTCCGCGTAGCGGCCGAGCTCGTCGAGTGAGGCTTCCCGGTGCGCGAGGCGCAGCTGCCCGGCGTACTTGAGGTGGTCAGGCGCGCCCTCACCGAGAATCTCCAGCGCACGCTCGACTCGGGTGCAGGCCGTGACAGCGGCCTGGGCGGACCGACGCAGGTTCGCATCGTCGAAGTTGACGAGACGGTTGGCGGTGGCGCGGGTCTCACGACGCTGGCGGAGGCTCTCCCAGCTCTCCACGGTCGCGTGGGCACCGATGACGGTGAGCATCGCGCTGATGGCGTCGCCGTCTCGGATGACAACACGGTGCACGCCGCGCACCTCGCGGGCCTTGGAGGAAACCCCGAGACGTCCGGCCGCTCCGACGAGGGCCATCGCCGTCTCCGAGTTCGGCGTGATGATGTCGAGCGACGCGGACCGGCCCGGGTCGGTCAGGGATCCGGCGGCGAGGAACGCACCACGCCAGACGGCGGTGAGGTCGTCCTGGCTGCCCGTGGTGAGACGGTTCGGGAGACCGCGGACGGTTCGCCGGCGTGCATCCATGAGGCCAGTCTGGCGGGCCAGCGTCTCACCGTTCTCGAGCACGCGGAGGAGGTAGCTCTCCCCTGGCCGGGCTCCCGAGCCGGCGACGATGGAGATCTTCGCCCGGACGCCGTACAGCTCGAGCAGCTCGCGGCCCAGACGACGCGCGAGCATCTCCGAGTCGAGCTGAGCCTCGACCGCGATGCGTCCGGAGATCAATTGCAGACCGCCCGCGAACCGCAGGAGCGACGCGACCTCGGCAGCACGAGCTTGGGTTGTGGCCGCGCGAGTGCGCAGAAGCTCGTGCTTGACATCGGCGGTGAGCGTCACCGGGGTACCTCCAGGGATCAGAGTGAGTGGGCGCGACGAATCGTCGTCGCGAGTGCGAGATGGAACGAGCGTCACTCGCGACCGAGGTCGCGGTGCCGGACGCTGATGATCGTGTCATCGCGTTCGCGGAGCAGGCTCGCGATGCGCTCGGTCATGGCGACCGAGCGGTGCTTGCCGCCGGTGCATCCGACGGCGAGCGTCACGTGCCGCTTGTTCTCCCGCTCGTAGCCCCGCAGGACGGGGTCAAGCATCTCAATGTAGTGGGTCAGGAACTCGTCCGCACCTTCTTGGTCGAAGACGTAGTCGGAAACCCGCTTGTCGCGACCATTGAACGCGCGCAGTTCCGGCTCCCAGAACGGGTTCGGCAGGAAGCGCATGTCGACGACAAGATCTGCGTCGGTCGGGATGCCGTACTTGAAGCCGAAGCTCTGGACGGTCACGGCGACCTTGTTCTGGTCGGCTTCGCCGAATCGCTTCACGATGCGAGTCACGAGCTGGTGGCCGTTGAGTTCCGAGGTGTCGATGACGATGTCGCTCGCCTCGCGGATCTCCTGCAGGCGGCTGCGCTCTCGAGCGATGCCGTCGAGGATCGTCCCGTTGCCCTGCAGTGGGTGCGGACGCCGCACTGCCTCGAACCGCCGGACGAGGGTGCCGTCGGTCGCATCGAGGAAGAGCACATCGACCTCGTGCGTCTCGCGAAGGCCGCCGACGAGAGCCGTGAACTCCTCGAGCAGGTGACCACCGCGCACATCGACCGAGACGGCGAGCTTCGGGAGGGAGTCCCGAGCCTTGCCGGCGACCTCGATGAGGGGCCGGATCATCTGCGGGGGAAGGTTGTCCACCACGAACCAGTCGAGGTCTTCGAACGCCTTGCAAGCTGTCGATCGCCCTGCACCGGACATGCCCGTGACGATCATGATGTGCTGGCGTCCTTCGCCGTCGATCTCCGCCGAACTCATGCGCAGGTCACCTCCCATGGACTAAAACACCAGCCTACATAGCCCGAGCGTGCGTCTCTCACGCTTCTGTCGATTGATCGAGTGCGAACCGCTCCGAAATCGCACTGGCCGTCGCCTCGCCGATGCCCTGCACGGTGGTGAGCTCCTCGACGGTCGCCGCGCGCAGCCGCTTGACGGAGCCGAACTTCTTGAGAAGTGCGGCGACCCGCGTCGGCCCGAGGCCGGGGATGTCGGCGAGCACCGTCCCGATGTCAGCTTTGCGCTTCGAGCGCTGGTGGCGGATCGCGAACCTGTGCGCCTCGTCGCGGAGTCGCTGCACCAGGAACAGCGCCTCCGAGCCGCGCGGGAGGATGACCGGAAAGTCGTCGTCCGGCAGCCACAGCTCCTCGAGGCGCTTGGCGATGCCGACGACGGCTATGCCGCGAACCCCCGACTCCTCGAGGGCCCGCTGAGCGGCGTTGACCTGAGGGACGCCGCCGTCGATGAGCAGGAGCTGAGGCCGGTAGGCGAACTTGGCCCGCGTGGACTCTTGGGCGGCCGCCTTGACGGGGCCAGCGGAGAGGGCGGCGTCTTCGACGATCTCGGCGGGACTGGCGTCGCCGCGGAGGTACGCGAGTCGGCGAGTGAGCACCTGGTGAATGGAATCGGTGTCGTCCGTCGACGAGGCGATGTTGAAGCGACGGTAGTGCGACTTGCGTGCCAGTCCGTCCTCGAAGACCACCATGGAGCCGACGATGCCGGTGCCCTGGAGGTGGGAGATGTCGTAGCACTCGATTCGCAGGGGTGCCTCTCCGAGACCGAGCGCGTTCTGCAACTCGGTCAGCGCGTCGGACCTCGCGACGTAGTCGCTGCTGCGCTTGAGCTTGTACTGGGCGAGGGCTCCCATCGCGTTGATCGTCGCGGTCTTCAGCAGTTCCGATTTCGGGCCGCGCACCGCAGTGCGCAGCTTGACCTTGGCCTGCCGTGTGGCCTCGAGCCATTCTGAGAGCGCGTCGGCGTCGTCTGGCAGAGCCGGCACGATGATCTCGCCCGGCGGGAAGAGCCCATCCTTGCCGTACACGCGCTGCATCGTCTGATCGATGATCGTGCCGATATCGGTGTCGAGTTCCTTGTCGAGCACCCAGTTGCGGACTCCGCGAATGCGTCCGCCCCGGACGGTGAACTGCTGCACGGAGGCGCTCAGCTCGTCCTCGGCGATGCCGAACAGGTCGAGGTCGACGTTGTCCGGCAGCACGACGGCGCTCTTCTCGAGCACGTTCTCGAGCGCACCGATACGGTCACGGAGCTTCGCCGCGTCCTCGAACCTCATCTCGGTGGCCGCGAGCTTCATCTCGTCCTGCAGAGTCGTCAGGAGGCTGCGGTCGTAGCTCTCCATGAAGCGCACGAACTCATTGACGATGACACGGTGCTCGTCGATCGTGACGCGTCCGCTGCATGGTCCCCCGCAGCGGCCGATCTGCCCGGGGAAGCACGGTCGGCCGCTCTGCATGGCTCGCTTGTAGTTCGAGTCGTTGCAGGTACGGATCGGGAAGGCCTTGACCATGAGGTCGATGGTCTCGTTGACCGCCCACACCTTGGGATACGGGCCGAAGTAGCGCGCCCCGCGGATGCGCGGATTGCGAGTTACGAGCACACGGGGCGCTTCGTCGCCGAGCGTCACCGCCATGAACGGGTAGCTCTTGTCGTCCTTGAACTTCACGTTGAAGGGCGGCGAGAACTCCTGGATCCAGGTGTACTCGAGCTGCAGAGCCTCGGTCTCCGTGCGGACGACGGTCCACTCGACGCGGGTCGCCGTCGTCACCATGTGCCGCGTTCGCTCGTGCAGGCGCTCGAGCGGCGCGAAGTAGTTGCTGAGCCTTGCGCGGAGGTTCTTCGCCTTGCCGACGTAGAGCACGCGGTCGTCGTCCCCGAGGAACCTGTAGACCCCGGGGCTGGTGGGGATGTCGCCCGTCGCGGGGCGATATGGCAGGACGTTCGCCATCAGCGCGCAGCTGCCTCCCGCTCGAAGATCTCCTTCAGGTACTGGCCCGTGTGGCTGTCTGAGATGCCGGCGATCTTCTCCGGCGTGCCGACGCCGACGACGGTTCCTCCACCGGAGCCGCCTTCGGGGCCCATGTCGATGAGCCAGTCCGCTGACTTGATGACGTCCAGGTTGTGCTCGATGACGATGACGGTGTTGCCCTTGTCGACGAGGCCGCCGAGCACCTTGAGCAGCTTGCGGACGTCTTCGAAGTGGAGGCCCGTGGTCGGCTCGTCGAGGACGTAGACGCTGCGCCCGTTTGAACGTCGCTGCAGCTCGGTCGCGAGCTTCACTCGCTGCGCCTCACCACCGGAGAGCGTCGTGGCGGACTGCCCGAGCCGCACGTAGCCGAGGCCGACCTCCACGAGGGTCGAGAGGTAGCGGTGGATGGCCGTGATGGGCTCGAAGAAGTCAGCTGCCTCCGAGATGGGCATCTGCAGGACCTCCGCGATGTTCTTGCCCTTGTAGTGCACGCTGAGCGTCTCCCGGTTGTAGCGGGATCCGCCGCACACCTCGCAGAGGACGTACACGTCGGGGAGGAAGTTCATCTCGATCTTCAGCGTGCCGTCGCCAGAGCAGGCCTCGCACCTGCCGCCCTTGACGTTGAAGCTGAAGCGCCCGGGAAGGTAGCCGCGCGCCTTGGCCTCGCTCGTCTCGGCGAAGAGGGTGCGGATGCGGTCGAAGACGCCCGTGTAGGTCGCGGGGTTCGAGCGAGGGGTGCGGCCGATCGGGTTTTGGTCGACGTGGATGACCTTGTCGAGCTGGTCGACCCCGGTGATGCGCGTGTGCTTGCCCGCGACGGCCCGCGCGCCGTTGAGCTTGGCGGCGAGGACGCGGTAGAGGATGTCGTTCACGAGGGACGACTTGCCGGAGCCGCTGACACCCGTCACAGCTGTGAGGATGCCGAGCGGGAAGCTCACCTGGACGTTCTTGAGGTTGTTGGCCCTGGCGCCCACGACCGTCAGCTCGCGCTTCTTGTCGTACTTGCGACGCTTCTTGGGCGTGGTGATGCCCATGCGTCCCGAGAGGTAGTCGCCGGTGATCGATCTGGTGTTCTTCTCGAGGTCGGCGACGGATCCGCTGTGGACGACCTCTCCCCCGTGCTCGCCTGCGCCTGGGCCGATGTCGACGATCCAGTCCGAGGTGCGGATGGTGTCTTCGTCGTGCTCGACCACGATGAGCGTGTTGCCGAGGTCGCGCAGCTTCACGAGCGTCTCGATGAGTCTGCGGTTGTCTCGCTGATGGAGCCCGATCGAGGGCTCGTCCAGCACGTAGAGCACTCCGGTGAGCCCGGATCCGATCTGCGTCGCGAGTCGGATGCGCTGCGCCTCGCCGCCGGACAGCGTGCCGGCCGCGCGTGCGAGGTCGAGGTAGCTGAGGCCGACCTCGATCAGGAAGTCGAGTCGAGCTCGGATCTCGCGCAGCACCTGCGCGGCGATCTTCGCCTCGCGGTCGGTGAGCTCGACGGTGTTCATGAAGTCGAGGCAGTCGGCGAGGCTGAGCGTCGTCGCGTCGGCGATCGAGCGACCGTGCACCTTGACGGCGAGCACTTCCGGGCGCAGACGCGCGCCGTTGCAGGCCGAGCAGGGGATCTCACGCAGGTACTGGGCCCAGCGTGCCCGCGTCGCGTCGGTCTCTGCCTCGGCGTACTGGCGCTCGATGTAGGGCATGACGCCCTCGAAGCCGGAGCTGTAGGTCATCTGGCGGCCGAAGCGGTTGCGGTACTTGACCCTGACCTCGTACTCGCGGCCTTCGAGGATCGCCTCGCGCACTTCTTCAGGGAGCTTCTTCCACGGCGTCGTGAGCTTGAACTCGATCTGCTCGGAAAGGCCGAGCAGCAGCCGCTCGTAGTACTGGTAGAGGCTCTTGCCCTGCGAGCTCCACGGCAGGATGACGCCGTCGGCGATCGAGGCGAGCGGGTCGCCGATCAGGAGCTCACGGTCGACGGACATGCGCGTGCCGAGACCGTCGCAGGTCTGGCAGGCGCCGAACGGGGCGTTGAATGAGAACGTCCTCGGCTCGATCTCCGTGAGCGCGATCGGGTGGTTGTTGGGGCAGGAGAGTTGCTCGGAGAAGGTGGTCCAGGCGTCGTCTCCCTCCGCATCCACGAAGTTGATCTGCACAAGACCATCGGCGAGGCGCAGGGCGGTCTCGAGCGAGTCGGTGAGTCGACCGAGCACGTCCTCGGCCGCGACCAGACGGTCGACGATGACCGAGATGTCATGCTTGAACGACTTCTTGAGCTTCGGCGGTTCGGTGAGCTGGACGCGCTCGCCGTCGACCATCGCACGCGCGTAGCCCTGTCCGGACAGCGACTGGAAGAGGTCGACGAACTCACCCTTCTTCTGCTGCACGACGGGCGCGAGCACCTGGTACCGCGTGCCCTCCTCGAGCTCCATGAGGTGGTCGGCGATCTGCTGGACCGTCTGTCGCTGGATGACCTCGCCGCAGACGGGGCAGTGCGGGACTCCGATGCGTGCCCAGAGCAGTCGCAGGTAATCGTAGATCTCGGTGATCGTGCCGACGGTGGACCGTGGATTGCGGTTGGTCGACTTCTGGTCGATCGAGACCGCAGGGCTCAGGCCCTCGATGAAGTCGACGTCCGGCCGGTCGACCTGACCGAGGAACTGGCGCGCGTACGCGGAGAGGGACTCGACGTAGCGTCGCTGCCCCTCGGCGAAGATCGTGTCGAAGGCGAGCGAGGATTTGCCCGAACCGGAGAGGCCCGTGAACACGACAAGGCTGTTGCGCGGGATCTCGAGGTCGACGTTCTTGAGGTTGTGCACGCGTGCGCCTTGAACGCGAAGCTGTGAAGTGGGAGGAAGGACGGCCATAGCTCTTTCGGGTTCTCTCGTCGTGTGGATGCTCTGTGCGCCCGTCGTCGGCGGGCGGCCGTGCTCAGCCCTTGGTGACGTGACCGGCACGTTCCATGGTTCGCAGGTCCTGCTTCAGCGCCGAGAGCTCGTCGCGGAGACGCGCGGCGAGCTCGAACTTGAGCTCGGAGGCCGCGTCGAGCATCTGCGCGTTGAGGTCCGAGATGAGGTTCTCGAGCTCTCGGGCGCCGGAGGCGGCGAGGCCCTCGCGCTTGAGTTTAGGTGTCGTCTGGCGCTTGTTGTCGCCCTTGCCGCGGGAGGCGAGGAGCTTCTCGGTGTCCTGGCCCTCGCGCATGAGGGATTCGGTGATGTCGGCGATCTTCTTGCGAAGCGGCGTCGGATCGATGCCGTGCTCCGCGTTGTAGGCAAGCTGCCGGTCTCTGCGCCTGTCGGTCTCCTCTATCGCCTTCGCCATGCTGTCCGTGATGCGGTCGGCGTACATGTGCACTTCGCCCGTCACATTTCGGGCGGCGCGGCCGATGGTCTGGATGAGGGACGTGCTGGAGCGCAGGAACCCTTCCTTGTCCGCATCGAGGATCGCGACAAGCGACACCTCTGGCAGGTCGAGTCCTTCACGCAGCAGGTTGATGCCGACGAGGACGTCGTAGAGCCCAGCGCGAAGCTCCGAGAGCAGCTCGACTCGTCGCAGCGTGTCGACGTCTGCGTGCAGGTAGCGCACGCGAACGCCGTTCTCGCCGAGGAAGTCGGTGAGCTCCTCTGCCATCTTCTTGGTCAGGGTCGTGACGAGGACACGCTCGTCGCGGTCTGCGCGGAGGCGGATCTCCTCGAGGAGGTCGTCGATCTGCCCCTTCGAGGGCTTCACGACGATCTGTGGGTCGACGAGACCCGTCGGGCGGATGATCTGCTCCACGAAGCCGTCTGCTTGAGCGAGCTCGTACTTGCCGGGAGTCGCCGAGAGGTAGACGGTCTGGCCGACCCGGTCGCTGAACTCGTCCCAGCGCAGGGGGCGGTTGTCGAGAGCGCTCGGCAGGCGGAAGCCGTGGTCGACGAGGGTGCGCTTGCGCGAGGCGTCGCCCTCGTACATCGCGCCGATCTGCGGCACCGTGACGTGGGACTCGTCGATCACTGTGATGAAGTCATCGGGGAAGTAGTCGATGAGGCAGTGGGGAGCCTCACCCGGCGCCCTGCCATCCATGTGGCGCGAGTAGTTCTCGATGCCGGAGCAGAAGCCGATCTGCTCCATCATCTCGAGGTCGAATGAGGTGCGCATGCGGAGCCGCTGCGCCTCGAGGAGCTTCTGCTCGCGTTCGAAGACGCCGAGGCGGTCATCCAGCTCGTCGCGGATCTGGCCCATCGCCCGCTGCATAGCGTCGGCTCCCGCGACGTAGTGCGAACCCGGGAAGACGCTCACGGAGTCCATGGACCTGACGACGTCACCAGTGAGGGGGTTCAGCGCAGTCAGGGCCTCGATCTCGTCGCCGAACATCTCGATTCGGATCGCGAGCTCCTCGTAGACGGGGATGATCTCGATCGTGTCTCCGCGGACGCGGAAGGTGCCGCGCTGGAACGCGACATCGTTGCGCTGGTACTGCATCGTCACGAAGCGGCGGATCAGCTCCTGCCGCGGGATGCGGTCGCCGACGTGCAGGGCGAGCATGGAGTTGAAGTACTCCTCTGGCTTGCCGAGTCCGTAGATGCAGGAGACCGTCGAGACGACGATGACGTCGCGCCGGCTCAGCAGCGAGTTGGTTGTCGAGTGGCGCAGGCGCTCGACTTCCTCGTTGACGGAGCTGTCCTTCTCGATGAAGGTGTCGGTCTGGGGGACGTACGCCTCTGGCTGGTAGTAGTCGTAGTACGAGACGAAGTACTCGACGGCGTTGTTCGGCATGAGCTCGCGGAACTCGGTGGCGAGCTGCGCGGCGAGCGTCTTGTTGTGGGCGAGGACGAGCGCTGGGCGCTGCAGTTTCTCGATGAGCCAGGCTGTCGTGGCCGATTTTCCGGTTCCCGTGGCGCCGAGGAGCACGACGTCGGGCTCACCCGCGTTGATGCGGCTGGCAAGCTCTGCGATGGCCTTCGGCTGGTCGCCACTGGGGGTGTACTCGCTGACGACTTCGAAGGGACGGACGCTGCGTGTTGCTTGCATAGAACAAGTGTACGTGGCGGCTGCGACATTTCGGGGCCTCCGTGATGCGCTCTGCGCGATCACGGAGGCCCCGAAGCGAGGTGCAGCCGACGCGGACTAGTCCTCGCTCGAGAGCACGCCCTGCGTGTTCTCGAGGTGTGCCCGGATGAACCACTGGAACTTCTCGAGCTCGGAGACCTGGCCGATGACGAGGTCCTGTGTCACGAGGTCGAGGTCGTCCAGCCGTTTGATCGCCTCGCGATGATCGGTGATGACGCCGACGTACACGTGGTCGAGTGCCTCGAGGTGCTGGCGCGTACCGGCCCGGAAGACCTGGTAGTCGCCCCAGGTGCGGGCTTCGACGAGTGCTCCGGGGAGCCCATTCGGCGGGACGCCCAGAGCTGCCATGCGCTCTGCGAGTTCGTCGGCGTAGCCGCGGACCAGCTCGATCTGGGGGTCGAGCATCTCGTGGACGCCGATGAAGTCGCGCCCGATGACGTTCCAATGCGCGTGCTTGAGCGTCAGGTGCAGGTCGTTCAGTGCGTGGAGGCGGAGCTGGAGCAGCTCGCCGATCTCGTGTCCCTTGTCGAGCGAGAGTCCGGGAACCGTGTACTCGCCGTTCTCGGTGTGCTGGCTTGAGGCTGTCGTGGTCATGTCAGTCCTCTCTTGGGAGCGCGTCGCGCGTCTCCCGATCAGTGAGTCCCGTTCGTTGCGGGATGACCAACACTGTCAGCCCGGTCTGAACGTTTGGTCGGAAGACGTGCGGGGCGTCGAAGCGACGGACGTAGACTGCCCCGATGCGCCGCGAAGAGTCCGAGGGCACCCAGCTGCACGAGCGGGGTCCGTCGGCTGCACCGAGCTACGGGGTCCTCGCGGCACGGACTCCCATCGATCACGAGATCGAGATCCGTCGGTCCAGGTTCATCTGCCGTCTCGAGCGCGTCGAGAGCGAAGAGCAGGCCAGGCAGGTCATCGCCGACCGACGCTCCGCGCATCGTCTTGCTCGCCACCACTGCAGCGCCTTTGTGCTCGGCGACCGCAGAGGCATCCAGCGATCCAACGACGACGGAGAGCCCTCGGGAACAGCAGGCGTTCCCATGCTCGAAGCTCTCGTGCTCCACGAGAGAGTGCGCGGCGAGGTCGATTCAGCAGACCTGAGCGACGTCGTGGCTGTCGTCACGCGGTACTTCGGGGGTGTGCTGCTAGGGGCTGGCGGGCTCGTGCGCGCCTACTCGGAGTCCGTGTCGTCCACTCTCCAGCTGGCTCTGCTCGCGAAGCGGGAGTCGAGGGCGATCTTCGGGCTCGAGGCGCCGCACGCCACCGCTGGCCGGTGGGAGAACGAGCTCCGAACTCGCGGGGTCCTCGTCACGGGGACGGAGTATGCGGGGTCGACGGCGCTGTTGAGCCTCGCGGTTCCCGACTCGGCGGATGCGAGACGCGGCCTGGCCTCCGAGGTCGCTTCGATCACCGCTGGTGAGGGCACGCTCGTCCCGCTCGGTACCGAATGGGTCGACCTGAGCTGAGGGGAACCGACAACAGGGCATCAGGGGCCGCGTCCCGCCCTGTCTCGTCAGCGCATCAGACCCCGTAGGTCTGCGTCTCTGGTGCGCGTAACGCGATGGCGGCGAGGCGTCTCCACTCCCCGTCGACCTGCTCCAGCGTCTGGTCGAGCGGTGCACTCGTGTCGATGAGGACATCGGCGATCCTCCGTCGTTCCTCGTCGCTCGCCTGCGAGGCGATACGCGCCCTGGCTTCGGCAAGAGACATGCCCCTGCTCTCGACCAGCCGTTCCTCTCGAACAGCCGCAGGGGCATCCGCGACCCAGATCTCCTCGTAGTCGTAGTTGCTCGTCGACTCCACGAGCAGGGGGATGACGTGGACGACCAGGGCGGCCGGGTCATCGCGGAGCACCTCTTCGAGCCGCTCGCCGGTGAGGCGACGGACCTCCGGGTGCACGATGTCGTTGAGGGCGCCACGGGCCTCGTCATCGCCGAAGACGAGCGCGCCGAGGGCAGGGCGGTCGAGTGCACCATCGTCGAGGATGACGCCATGTCCGAAGCGAGCTGCGATCTGCCGGAGCGCCGGCGAGCCGATCGCCACGGCTTCCCTCGCGAACACGTCCGCATCGAGGATCACGCCGCCGAGCTCTTCGAGGCGCTTGGCGATGGTCGTCTTTCCCGAGCCGATGCCTCCGGTCAGAGCGATGGTGACCATGATGTGCCGTCCTCTCATCTGCGGATGCCCGCTGCGGGCATTGCCGTGAAGCCCACGCTACTGCGCCGAGGCAGCGATCGCAGCGCGTTCTCCCCAAGCCGCGCTCAGCCGATCCGCATGCCAGACTGAGAGCCAGGAGGCACTCACATCATGCTTGAAATTCTGACCGGTCTCGGGCTCGCGACGGCCAGCGGGCTGAACGCGTTCATCCCGCTCCTGGGCATCGGGCTCCTCGCCCGTTTCACCGACCTCATCGCGCTGCCGGCGGGCTGGGCATGGCTCAGCAATGACTGGGTGCTCATCATCGTGGGCGTGCTCCTGGTGCTGGAGCTCGTCGCCGACAAGGTCCCGGCACTCGACCACGTCAACGACTGGATCCAGACGGTCATCCGCCCCACCTCCGGCGGGATCGTCTTCGGTGCAGGCACGGCAAGCTCGACCGCGGCCATCCAGGACCCGGCGTCGTTCTTCACGAGCAACGCGTGGGTTCCCGTGGTCATCGGAATTGGCGTGGCGCTGCTGACGCACCTCACGAAGAGCAGCACGAGAGCAGCCGCGAACGTCGTCACGGCGGGAGCCGCCGCACCGGTGCTCAGCGTCGGCGAGGACGCCCTCAGTGTCGGGCTGCTGTTCTCCGCGATCCTCGTTCCTCTGTTCGTCGTGGTCATGCTCGCCTTGATCGGCGTGCTGGCCTGGGTCCTCTTCCGCAGCTTCAAGCGAGTCCGGGATGCGCGCGCCGCGCGAACCACGTCAGCCGCTCCCCCAGTTCCCCCGGGTCCTGGCCTGTCTGCCTGACCTTCGCACAGACGTATCGCCCGGCTGGAGAATCAGCCGGGCGATACCTCTGTGCGCAGCACGACGCAGCCGCAGCCGACGTCGCGGCGCCGCCGCAACGGCCGAAGGCCGGCCCCAGATATGGGACCGGCCTTCGGTGCAGTGAGGCTGCTGGGAACTAGTTCCCTGCGAGCTTCTCGCGGAGGGCTGCAAGCGACTCGTCGTCGGCAAGCGTTCCTGCGCCAGCTGCTTCGCTCGTGAACGAGTTCGAGGAGCTCGACGGCGCGACTGCGCTGACGTTCTGCTCGATCTCGGCTGCCGAGGCGACCTGCTTCTTGTGTGCTTCCCAGCGAGTCTGGGCGAGAGCGTACTCCTGCTCCCAGGCTTCGCGCTGCGTGTCGAAGCCTTCCTTCCACTCGTTGGTCTCGGGGTCGAAGCCCTCGGGGTACGTGTAGTTCCCCTCGGCGTCGTACTCGGAGACCATGCCGTAGAGCGCGGCATCGAACTCGGTGCCCTCGGGGTCGACGCCATCGTTCGCCTGCTTGAGCGAGAGCGAGATGCGGCGACGGTCAAGGTCGATGTCGATGATCTTGACGAACAGCTCCTGGCCGACCGACACGACCTGCTCGGCGAGCTCGACGTGTCCGCTGGAGAGCTCCGAGATGTGCACGAGGCCCTCGATGCCGTCTGCGACGCGGACGAACGCGCCGAACGGAACGAGCTTCGTGACCTTGCCCGGTGCGATCTGACCGATGGCGTGCGTGCGAGCAAGCACCTGCCACGGGTCTTCCTGCGTTGCCTTCAGCGACAGCGAGACACGCTCGCGGTCGAGGTCGACCTCGAGGATCTCGACGGTGACCTCCTGGCCAACCTCGACGACCTCGGAAGCGTGCTCGATGTGCTTCCAGCTGAGCTCGGAGACGTGCACGAGGCCGTCAACGCCACCCAGGTCGACGAACGCACCGAAGTTGACGATCGAGGAGACCACACCCTTGCGGACCTGGCCCTTCTGGAGGTTGTTGAGGAAGTTCGAGCGGGTCTCGGACTGCGTCTGCTCGAGGAGAGCGCGACGCGACAGGACGACGTTGTTGCGGTTCTTGTCGAGCTCGAGGACCTTGGCCTCGAGTTCCTGACCGAGGTACGGCGTGAGGTCGCGCACACGGCGGAGCTCGATGAGCGAGGCCGGGAGGAAGCCGCGGAGGCCGATGTCGACGATGAGACCGCCCTTGACGACCTCGATGACGGTGCCGGTGACGACGCCGTCTTCTTCCTTGATCTTCTCCACGTCGCCCCAAGCGCGCTCGTACTGAGCACGCTTCTTGGACAGGATCAGACGGCCTTCCTTGTCCTCCTTCTGGAGAACGAGTGCCTCAACGGTGTCGCCGACCTGAACGACCTCGGTGGGGTCGACGTCGTGCTTGATCGAAAGCTCGCGCGAGGGGATGACACCCTCGGTCTTGTAACCGACGTCGAGGAGGACCTCGTCGCGGTCGATGCGAACGACGGTGCCCTCGATGAGGTCCCCGTCGTTGAAGAACTTCAGCGTCTCTTCGACCGCGGCAAGAAAGTCCTCAGCAGATCCGATGTCGTTGATGGCGACCTGCTTGGTTGCCTTTTCGGTCGTGGTGGTGGTCATGTAGGTAATGCTCCAGGTGGGCTATAAGTCGGCCCGGATGCGTTGCTCGGGGCGTGAAGCCAAGGGCAACGGGGTTCATCCGGGAATACGGATACGTGCACACAGAAAAGTGCTCTGTCAGCCTAGTCGGCAAAGTCAAGCCGAGGCAAGTGTCGCGCGCGGCGAGTTCCCCCGGGTTTCGCGGCGAGTCGCCGCGTGCGCGCCCCGGGGAGTTCGGATCAGGACTCAGCCAGCGAAGCAGCGTCGCTGCCGTCCTCGTTCATGAGCTGGGACCGGATGAGGAATCTCTTGCCCTCCGGTGCCTCGAGCGAGAATCCCGAGCCCCGTCCCGGGACGATATCGATAGTCAGGCGCGTATGCCGCCAGTACGTGAACTGCTCTCGCGACATCCAGAACTCGACGGTGCCCGCATCCGGGATCTCGGTCGTGCCGAGGAGCACGTCGGCATCGCCTGTGAGGAAGTCGCCCGCCGGGTAGCACATCGGCGATGAGCCATCGCAGCAGCCACCTGACTGGTGGAACATGAGCGGCCCGTGACGGCGCCCGAGCGATGAGATCATGTCGACCGCATCCTGGGTGAATGCGACCCTCGAGAAGGTCTCGCCGGGCACAGCCGGCTCGGCGACGAGCCCGACTCCCCTGGCTTCAGGCCTCGGCTCGGTCTGCACTTCCTTGTGCATGTCAGTTCCCTCCTTCAGAGTGCGGCGTCCGGAGCGTGCCCGGACCTCGCTGGTTCCGTGACCGTACGTCCTGAGACTGTGGTCAAGGTGTGTTCGCGAGAGTCCGAGCCGCTCAGGGCCGGCTTTTACGCGACCACGCGGATTCCGAGAGTGTCCGTTGGCACGCTCTTCGTCTCCTTGGCGGTGAGCGCCGAGATTGCGGCGATGAGGCAGATGACGCCGGTGAACGCCGAGATCACGACCCAGCCGCCCTCCTGCACGCCGCCGAGGGCCGCAACGATCGAGGGGGCGAAGCCAGCCATCAGGAAGCCGAGCTGGGTGCCGATCGCCATGCCTGAGAAGCGGACGCGGGCGCTGAACATCTCGCCGTAGAAGGAGGGCCAGACGGCGTTGGCCGCTGCGTAGCCGAACGAGAACACGAGGATGGCGAGCCCGAAGGTGAGCAGGGTGTTTCCCGATGACATGGAGAGCATGTAGAACGGCATGACCACGGCAGACGAGATCGCCCCGTAGACGAAGACGGGCTTGCGTCCGATCCGGTCGGCGAGGATCGCGAAGAGCGGTTGCGTGCCCAGTGCCACGATGTTGGCGACCACCACGAGCCAGAGTGTCAGGTTCTCTGCCAAGCCGACTTCCTTGCCGTAGGCGAGTGCGAGGTTGCCGAACACGGTCGAGACGGCGGCGATGAACGCGCAGAAGATGACGCGCAGGACGTCACGCCAGTGGTCGCGCATCAGCGGGATGAGCGGGATCCGCGCGATCTCCCCCTGTGCCTTCGCGTCTTGGAACGTGGGCGTCTCGTGGAGGGTGCGACGGATGAAGAACGCGACGATGACGACGACGGCGCTCAGCCAGAACGGGACGCGCCAGCCCCAGCTGTACTTGATCTCGTCGGGGAGGCTCAGGACCGGGATGAAAACAAGAGCGGCGAGGATCTGCCCACCCTGGGTTCCGGTGAGCGTCCATGAGGTGAAGAACGAGCGGCGGTTGTCGGGAGCGTGCTCGAGTGAGAGTGAGGCGGCGCCGGCCTGCTCGCCTGCGGCGGAGAGTCCCTGCATGAGGCGGCAGAGGACCAGCAGGGCTGGCGCGAACCAGCCGATCTGGTCGAAGGTCGGCAGGCAGCCGATGATGAACGTCGACACCCCCATGAGCACGAGCGTGAACATGAGGACGCGCTGGCGTCCTATCCGGTCACCGAAGTGGCCGAGCACCACGGCGCCAACCGGGCGCGCGATGTAGGCGAAGCCGAACGTGGCGAGCGACATCACGAGTGCGGCGTTGTCGTCGTCCGGGAAGAAGATGATCGGGAAGATCAGCGCTGCCGCGGATCCGAAGATGAAGAAGTCGTAGTACTCGACGGCGCTGCCCATGAAGCTGGCTGCGGCAGCTTTCACGGGGGTCCGCTTGACGGTCGTGGTTTCGGTCATTTCTGAGACCTCCATGTCTCGGATCGTGCCTCTTCGTCGTTGACGAGGCTCTGGAAGTGCTGGTGCATCCGCGTGGCGTCGGCGTCCCTGCCGGTCACGAGGCGGAAGGTGTCGACCGCCTGGCCGACGGCCATCGCGCCGCCGTCGAGCGTGCGGCACCCGAGTGCTCGCGCCGCGAGGATCAGCTGCGTCTCGAGCGGGCGGTAGACGATGTCCGCCACCCAGAGCTCGGGTCGGAGCAGCTCGGCGGGGAATGGGATGCCTGGGTGGTCATGCATCCCCACAGGCGTGCAGTGCACGACTCCGTCTGCCGTCGCGAGCAGCTCGGGCAGCGCGCCCATGCTCGCGCTGCGGATGCGGGGTCCGTCTGCTGCGCTCGAGTGCCGTCCGTCGAGATCCTGCGCGAGCTGCTCGGCGCGCTGCGTGTCGAGGTCGACGATCGTGAGCAGGCGTGTCCCGACTCGGATGAGTGCATCGGCGACTGCCGAGCCCGCTCCGCCCGCGCCCAGGAGGACAACCGACTTGGTGTGCACTCCCCCGAGGCCGCCGCGGAAGGCGCCCTCGAAGCCTGTCGTGTCGGTGTTGTAGCCCACGCGCCCGCTCGGGGTGAGGAGGACGGTGTTGACCGCTCCCAGTGCCCGCGCGAGCGGGTCGATCCGGTCGAGCAGCGGGATGACACTCTGCTTGCACGGATGCGTGATGTTGAGCGCGTCGAAGCCGAGGCGCTCGGCCCAGTCGAGGATCTCGGGGAGTCGCTCGGGCTCGAGGCCGAGGGTCGTCAGGTCGAGCGGGCGGAAGAGCAGGTTCAGTCCCTGCGCGTGTGCCTCCGCCATGTGCATGGGCGGCGTCAGTGACGGGGTCACTCCCGTTCCGACGAGTCCCATGAGGGTGGCGCGATGGTTGATCAAGGTACTCCTTTGTCCCAGACCGTCTAATGTACTAAACGGTGAGTACATAGTTCCCGCTGTCCTGTGGGCCTGTCAAGTGCGCGGCCGAGTGCCTGGTGACTTAATTAACCATTTGGTACATTGCGGTATGCGTACTTCCATAGCCACCGTCTGTCTGGCCGGAACTCTCGTCGAGAAGCTGCACGCCTGCGCCGAAGCAGGCTTCGACGGCATCGAGATCATGGATGCAGACCTCACCGCCGCCTACGAGTCGCCCGAGGAGATCCGCGCGCTCTGCGACCGCCTCGGCCTGACCATCGACCTGTTCCAGCCACTGCGCGACTTCGAGGGCGTCGACGATGAGACCCTCGCCCAGAACCTCCGGCGCGCGAAGGCCAAATTCGAGGTCATGCGACGCCTCGGAGCTTCCATGATCCTGCTCTGCAGCAACGTCGGCACTGCGACCATCTCGGACCGCACCACCACCGCCGCCCAGCTCGGGATGCTCGCTGATCTCGCCGCCGAATACAGCATCGACATCGCCTACGAAGCGCTTGCCTGGGGCCGCTATGTCGACGACTACCGAGACGCCTGGGAACTCGTGCGCCTCGCGGATCGACCGAACCTCGGCGTCTGCCTGGACAGCTTCCACGTGCTGTCGCGAGGGCACGATCCGGCCGCGATCGAGCGCATCGATGCAGAGAAGCTCTTCTTCCTCCAGCTCGCCGATGCACCGGACATGGACCTCGACGTCCTGTCCTGGAGCCGCCACCACCGGCTCTTCCCTGGCGAGGGCGACTTCGATCTCACCCGGTTCCTCTCGCACATGCTCCGCGCCGGGTACCGCGGCCCTCTCTCCCTCGAAGTCTTCAACGACACGTTCCGTCAGACGGATGCCAAGCGCACCGCCGCTCATGCGCTCAGGTCGCTCCGATGGCTGTTCGACCGCGCGGCGGCGCTCAACGGCTGGGACGACCAGCAGCTGGCCCCACCCCAGCCTCCACGAGCCATCGACTTCGTCGAGATCGCCGGTGAGGATCTCGCCGCGGTCGAGGCGACCCTCCAGCAGCTGGGCTTCGCCTTCGGAGGCAGACACCGCACCAAGCCCGTGCGACTCTGGCAGGCGGGTGCCGCGCGCATCATCCTCAACGAGCAGCGGCGGACGAAGGACGCGCGGCTCTCGGGGCTCGGCGTCGAGGTCGCGGACGCTGGCGCGGCAGCAGGCCGCGCCCACGCCATCGGCGCGCCCGCCGTCTTCCGACGCAGCTCCGCGGGCGAATACGAGCTGCGCGGCGTCGAGGCGCCCGACGGGACCGAGGTCGCCTGGAACTCACGGTCGGCGGGCGACTCCTGGCTGCCCGAATTCGTGGGCGGCGCCGAAGGCGACAGCGCGGCCTCGTCCCTGGACGGGGTCGTCGACCATCTCAACATCGCCTACCCGTGGCAGGAGTTCGACGAGGCAGTGCTCTTCTTCCGAAGCGTCCTCGCGCTCGACGCAGAGCCCGTCGCGGAGCTTCCGGGCCCACGGGGTCTCGTGCGCAGTCAGGTCATGCGCACACCTGACGGGGCGGTTCGCCTTGCGATGAACCTGGCGCCCCCGACTGCGCCCCTCCAGCCCCGACACATCGCCATCCGCGTCGACGACGCCGTCGCCGCTGCCAAGGCCGCGCGGGGGCGTGGCCTGCCCTTCCTGCCCATACCCAGCAACTACTACGACGACCTCCAGGCCCGCTTCGGGCTCGAGCACGTCGCGCTCGACGAGTTACGAGAACTCGACCTCCTCTACGACCGCGACGAGCAGGGGGCGTTCATCCACTTCTACACCCCCACCATCGACGGTCTCTTCTTCGAGATCGTCGAGCGCCGCGGGGCCTACGACGGATACGGCGCAGCCAGTACCCCGGTCCGGTTTGCGGCTCAGCTGCACCACACGGGAAGATACACAGATGACCGAGAACAGGGTGAAGCAGCGAGACGCTGAGCGAACCCGGGCCGAGCTGCTCGCTGAAGCGACATCGGCGTTCGCGGAGACGGGGTACTCGGGCACGAGCGTCGACGAGATCGCGAAGCGCAGCAGCACGACCAAGCGGATGATCTACTACTACTTCGGCAGCAAGGAGCAGCTCTACCTTGCGGTGCTCGAGGAGGCCTACCGTGGCATCCGCGTGGCCGAGCAGAAGCTGCAGGTCGATGGGCTCGCCCCCTTGGAAGCGGTGCGGAAGCTCGCAGAGATCACCTACGACCACCACCGAGAGCACGCGGACTTCATCCGCCTCGTCGCAATCGAGAACATTCACCGGGGTCGGTTCATCCGGCAGCTCGACTCGCTGCGAGAGCTCGGCACCCCCGCGCTCACACTTCTGGACGGTCTGCTGGAACGGGGGCGGCAGGCGGAGGTGTTCCGGGCCGATGTCGACGCGCTCGACGTGCATCTCCTCATCAGCTCGTACTGCGTCTTCCTGCTCGCGAACCAGTACACGTTCGGGTACCTCTTTGATGTGCAGCTGCAGGACCCGTCTCGTCAGGACCACCAGCGGGGCCTGATCGGCGACGTCATCGTCGCATGGCTGACCCGCGAGGAGTGATCCCCGCGGGTCAGCGCTGTGCGAGTGCAGTCTGAGTCAGGCGCGCGGACGCCGCGCGCGTCGAATCAGAAGAAGCCCAGCTTGTCCTCGCTGTAGCTCACGAGCAGGTTCTTCGTCTGCTGGTAGTGATCGAGCATCATGAGGTGGTTCTCGCGGCCGATGCCGGAGGACTTGTACCCGCCGAACGCGGAGTGCGCCGGGTAGGCGTGGTACTGGTTCACCCAGACTCGTCCGGCCTGGATGTCGCGGCCGGCGCGGTAGGCGGTGTTCCCCATGCGCGACCAGACGCCGGCGCCGAGCCCGTAGAGGGTGTCGTTCGCGATCGAGATCGCATCGTCGTAGTCGGAGAACTTGGTGACGGCCACCACCGGGCCGAAGATCTCCTCCTGGAAGATGCGCATGCTGTTCTGGCCCTCGAAGATCGTGGGCTGCACGTAGTAGCCGCCGGCCAGATCTCCCTCGAGTTCCGCCCGAGCGCCGCCGATGCGCACCTTCGCGCCCTCCTGGCGGCCGATCTCGAGATAGCTGAGGATCTTCTCGAGTTGGTCGTTCGACGCCTGAGCCCCGACCTGGGTGTCGGTGTCGAGCGGGTTGCCCTGGACGATCTTGCGGGTGCGTTCCGTCACATCCTCGAGGAAGCGGTCGTAGATGGAGTCCTGGATGAGGGCACGCGAGGGGCAGGTGCAGACCTCACCCTGGTTGAGGGCGAACAGCGTGAAGCCCTCTTGCGCCTTGTCGTAGTAGGCATCGTCGCGGAGCGCGATGTCCTCGAAGAAGATGTTCGGGCTCTTGCCGCCCAGCTCGAGCGTGACGGGGATGATGTTCTGCGAGGCGTACTGCATGATGAGACGCCCAGTTGTGGTCTCCCCCGTGAACGCGATCTTGCGGATGCGAGAGTTCGACGCGAGCGGCTTGCCCGCCTCCGCGCCGAAGCCGTTGACGATGTTGACGACTCCTGGGGGCAGGAGGTCTCCGATGAGCTCGAAGAGCACGAGGATCGAGGTCGGCGTCTGCTCAGCGGGCTTGAGGACGATCGCGTTGCCGGCGGCGAGCGCGGGGGCCAGCTTCCAGACGGCCATCAGGATCGGGAAGTTCCACGGGATGATCTGGCCGACGACGCCGAGCGGCTCGTGGAAATGGTAGGACGTGGTGTTCTCGTCGAGCTGGCTCAGCGTGCCCTCCTGGGCCCGGATGGCGCCAGCGAAGTACCGGAAATGGTCGATGGCGAGCGGAATGTCGGCCGCCAGGCACTCGCGGATCGGCTTCCCGTTGTCCCAGGTCTCGGTGACGGCGATGTACTCGAGGTTCTCCTCGATGCGGTCGGCGATCTTGTTCAGGATGATGGCACGTTCCGCAGGGCTGGTCTTGCCCCATCCAGGGGCCGCCGCGTGGGCCGCATCCAGCGCAGCCTCGATGTCCTCGGCGGTTCCCCTTGCCACCTCGGTGAACGGCTGACCCGTCACCGGTGTGATGTTCTCGAAGTACTCGCCCTTGACCGGCGGCACCCACTCTCCGCCGATGTAGTGCTCGTAGCGGGGCTTGAACGAGACGAGGGACCCGTCTGTACCCGGCTTCGCGTAAACAGTCATGAGGACTCCTTTGTCCGAGGGAACTCTTCCCTGGAAGCGTAGGAGCCTCGACGTTGCAATCGGGTTGCACTCGAGGCGGCAGTGATGCGGCGCGGGGCCCTCAGGACTCGAGGGCCTCGACCTTGGCCACGAGCCTCGAACGGGCCGGTGCGTGGGGAGGGAGAACTCTGAGCGCCGTGCGGAAGGCCTGTGCGTCCTGCGCGACTTCTGGCAGCTCGAGGTACCTGAGGAGCGTCGCGGGCTCCGCGGAGCTGAGGACCTGATCTCGGAGGGTCGCCGAGATCTCCGCGCGCAGCTCGCGAATGCCGGGCGCCTCCGACGCGGGCAGCAGCTCTCCGCGATAGGACTCGACGGCCGCAGCCACGTCACCTGCTTCGAGAAGGTCGAGCACATCGACGGCATCGCTCGCGATGCCCTGCGCCACCCGGTAGGGGCGCGGCACGAGGTCGAGACCGCGCTCCGCGAGCATCGGCCGCAACCGCGCGATCTCGGCCCTGAGCGTGACCTCCTTGGCGCTCTCGCCGTAGACCCGGAGCGCGAGCTCGCCCGAAGTGAGCCCAGAAGGCCGAGCGGCGAGGAGCGTCAGGATCTCCGCGTGCCGACCGCTCAGCTCGAACGGTGCACCATCGACGGTGGTGAGTCGGGCACGGTGGACACCGAGCGTACTGATCCGGCCCGTCGCGACGGTGTCCGCCTTCGCCGGGGCTCCGGGGTGAACACCCAGCTGCGACGAGTGGTGCGAGAGCAGCACGGCGAGTCGCATCTCCGCCTCGGCGGCGGCGACCGCGGCGCGCATCAGGGCAAGCGAGTGTGGGCCGACGGCTCGTTCGTCACCCGTGAGGTCGATAGCACCGACCGCGATGCCGGAAAACGGGTCGTGGATGGGCACGGCGGTGCAGCTGAGCAGCTGGACGGCAGGCGCGAAGTGCTCCGCCCCTGCGATCTGGACGCCTCGACCCGAGGCGAGCGCGGTCCCTGGGGCGCTCGTTCCGACGGCGGCCTCCGACCAATCGGCGCCCTCGACGAAGTCCATGCGCTCGGCTCGACGGAGCGTGGCACTGTCGCCACGCACCCAGAGCAGCCGTCCCTGCTCGTTCGTGATCGCGACGATCAGACCAGTGTCCCGAGCTGGCTCCACGAGAAGACGATCGAGCACGGGGAGGACACGTTGCAGGGGGCTGCGCTCTCTCGCCGCCGCAAGCGGCTCGAACTGGTCGAGATCGCGGGCCCGCGCGTTCGCTGGGCTCCCGAGCAGCTGCAGCGATCTCAGCCAGGAGTCGCGGACGACGCTGCGGAGTCCGGCGACCGCTGAGCGGAGCTCAGCGGAGGCACCGAGGCTGCCATGCGCGTCGATCAGGGTGTGCGCGGATGCTGCAGCAGCCTGGTCAAGGCCAGCTATCTCGCCACTCTGCGGATGCACCTCACAGCCTCCTCGGATTCGCGGCAGCGAGTGCGTCGGTGCACCCGCTGCCGCGAGCCTAGGCGACTCCGCCTGAGTTCTCCCGTGGCAAGCAGCGGCCGGCCGACGGGGAGCCGATCAGTCGGTGCTCAGCACCTCGCGAAGCGTGTCGAGGCCGAGTCCACCGAGGTCGAGGGCACGCGAATGCCACGCCTTGAGGTCGAAGTCGTCACCGGCACGCGCCTCGGCATCTGCACGAAGGTCCTCCCAGATCCGCTGCCCGATCTTGTACGACGGTGCCTGGCCCGGCCAGCCGAAGTACCGGTTCACCTCGAACTTCACGAAGCCGTCAGGCATGTTCACGTGCTGACGCATGAAGTCGAGCGCGTACTCGTAGTCCCAGACCTTGTCGCCCTCCGGCACGGTCTTGCCGAGGTGCACGCCGATGTCGAGGACCACGCGAGCGGCGCGCATCCGCTGCCCGTCGAGCATGCCCAGGCGGTCTGCCGGCTCGTCGAGGTACCCGAGCTGCTCCATGAGGCGCTCGGCGTAGAGCGCCCAGCCCTCGCCGTGCCCGGAGGTCCAGTTGTTGCGACGCCAGGTGTTGAGCTGGTCGCGGTTGAGGGTTGCGCGGGCGATCTGCAGGTGGTGGCCAGGGACGCCCTCGTGGTAGACCGTCGTGAGCTCGCGCCACGTGTCGAACTCCGTCACGCCGGGGGTGACCGACCACCACATGCGACCCGGACGCGTGAAGTCCTCGGATGGGCCCGTGTAGTAGATGCCGCCCTCTTCAGTCGGGGCGATCATGCACTCGAGTCGACGCATCGGCTCGGGGATATCGAAGTGGCTTTCCGCGAGCTCAGCGACCGCGCGGTCGCTCGTCTCCTGCATCCACGCCTGCAGGGCGGGCGTGCCGTGCAGCTTGCGGGCGGGGTCGAGCTCGAGGTGGGCGATGGCCTCTGCGACCGTCGCGCCAGGGAGGATCTCGTTGGCGATCGCCTCCTGCTCGGCCTTCATGCGCGCGAGCTCGGCGAGACCCCACTCGTAGGTCTCGTCGAGGTCGACTGCGGCGCCGAGGAAGCCCCGGGAAGCGAGCGCGTAGTGCTCGCGCCCGACGGCGTCCGTGTTGGTCGCAGCGGGAAGGAGCTCCTCGTGGAGGAACGTCGTGAACGAGCCGTACGCCGCGGAAGCGAGTTGCGCACCGTGACGAAGCTGCTCGCGGAGTGCGTCCGAGACCTCACCTGTCGCCGGGTTCGATGCCGCGAGCTGCTCGAAGAAGTTGCCGCTGGCCGCGTACTCGCCGGTCTGCATCGCAACTTCGCGGACCTGGCGCTTCGCCGGCACGACGCCGGCGGCGATGCCCGCGCTGAGGCGCTCCGTGTAGCCCTCGATCGCGGCGGGAAGGTTCTCGAAGCGCCGCGCGATGTCCTCGAAGTCGCTCACGGTCTCGCGCGGCATGAGGTCGAACACCATGCGGATGTCCTGCGCCGGAGACGCGATGTTCGAGAGCTCGCGCAGATGCAGTTTGGCGTCGATCATCTCGACCTCGAGGCCGAGGCTTCGGCGGAGCTCGAGCGCGGTGACCCGGTCGACCTCGTCGGCTTCGGTCAGCGTGTCGAGCTTGCTGAGCACATCGACGATCGCCGCGCGCTTGCGGGGCGCCGCTGCCGAGGAGTAGTCGCCGTACTCGGCCTTGTCGCCGTCTGCGCCGAGTTCCACGCGACGCTCGGGCGAGAGCTCGATCTCTGTGGCGACCCAGGCCTCCGCGAGCCGGTCGATGTCGGTCTGCGGTCGTGTCTGACTGGTGTTCTGGTGGTGCTGAGCGGAAGTCGTCATCCCCCAAGCCTAAGCTCGCCCCTCGGAAGAATCACCGAGAGGCGAGCCCCGTGTTCCTGCTACGGGGAGGCGCGGATTGGGGCGGACGGTGGCGGCTAGTGGCCGGCCTCGTCCCAGTTCGGTCCCCGGCCGATCTGCACCTCGAGCGGCACGGTGAGGTCGGCGGCGCCTGCCATCTCCTCGCGCACGATCGACTCCAACGTCTCCCCCTCACCGGCGGCAACCTCGAACACGAGCTCGTCGTGCACCTGGAGGAGCATCCGCGATGAGAGCTTCTCGGCGCTGATGCGCTCCTCGATGGAGTTCATCGCCCGCTTGATGATGTCTGCGGCCGACCCCTGGATGGGCGAGTTGAGCGCCTGACGCTCGGCGTTCTCGCGGGCGATGCGGTTCGTCGAGTGCAGGTCGGGGAACGGGCGCCTGCGGCCGAAGATCGTCTCGGTGTAGCCGTCCTCCTTCGCCTGCACGACGACGTTGCGGAGGTAATCGCGCACCTTGCCGAAGCGTTCGAAGTAGTCGATCATCAGCTTCTTGGCCTCGGCGACCTCGATCTGGAGCTGCTTCGAGAGGCCGAACGCCGACAGTCCGTAGGCGAGGCCGTACGACATCGCCTTGACCTTGGAGCGCATGGCCGGGGTGACGTCGGCCGGCTCCACGCCGAACACGCGAGAGCCGACGAAGCGGTGGAGGTCCTCCCCCGCGTTGAACGCCTCGATGAGCGCGGCATCGCCGGAGAGGTGCGCCATGATGCGCATCTCGATCTGCGAGTAGTCGGCGGTGAGGAGCGACTCGAACTCGGGCCCGTGCACAAACGCGCGACGGATGCGGCGCCCCTCATCGGACCGGATCGGGATGTTCTGCAGGTTGGGGTCGTTCGACGAGAGACGGCCGGTCGCCGAGCCGATCTGGTGGTAGCTCGTGTGGATGCGCGAGCTGTCGTCGACCGCCTTGAGCAGCGACTCCATGATCTGCCGCAGCTTGACCGAGTCGCGGTGCTTGCGCAGCGCGCCCAGGAACGGGTGCGGGCTGTTCCGCTCGAGGTCTGCGAGCGACTCTGCGTCGGTCGAGAAGCCGGTCTTCGTCTTGCGGGTCTTCGGCATCTCAAGCGTCTCGAACAGCACGACCTGCAGCTGCTTGGGCGATCCGAGGTTGATCTCGGTGCCGCCGATGGCGTCGAACGCCTCCTGCTCGTACGTTCGGATGCGCTCGGACAGGTCGTCGGCGAGGCCCTGGAGGAACTCCCGGTCGATGGCGACGCCCTGCAGCTCCATGCTGGATAGGGTCGCGAGCAACGGCGTCTCGATGCTCGTGAAGACGTCGAGGGTGCCCGGTTCGAGCATCTCGAGCGCTGCGGTCGTCGCGCGCTGCGTGTACCAGGCGTCGCTGGCGACCAGTGAGGACTCGTCTTCGAGCTGCAGCTGGTTCGGGTCGGATTCGGGCAGCTGCTCGTCGAGACGCATCTGCACGAGTTCAGCGAGACGCTTGGGCGCGTTCTGCGGGCGGTAGAGCCAGGCGGCGAGCTGGCCGTCCTTGACCTGGCCGCCGACGTCGAGCCCCGCGATTGTGAGCGCCTTCAGCTGCGGCTTGGCGTCGAACATCAGCTTGGGGGCGTCGCTTGCGAGCCACGCCTCGAAGGGGGCGTAGTCGAGGCGCTCCGGAATCCAGTGGAGCTCGGTCGCCTCGGCGGCGGTGGAGATGCCGACCGCGACGACGGTGCCGTCGGCGCCGTGGGAGACCGTGAGTCCGAGACCCTCCGGAGTCGCCTCGACCGCCTTCGCGAGCCACTGCTCGAGTTCCTCATCGAGGAGCTCGGGGCGGACGGGCGCCGCGACGGCCTCCGCTGGAGTGATGTCGTCGCCCGCCTCATCTGCGAGCTTCAGGACGCGGTCTTGGAGCGTGCGGAACTGGAGCTTCGTGAAGATCTCGCGAACCGCATCCGCGTCGATTGCCCCGCGGGACAGCTGCTCGGGGGCGACGGGCAGCTCGACGTCGTCGACGAGGCGGTTGAGCTTGCGGTTGCGCACCGCGTTCTCCCGGTGCTCGCGGAAGGACTCGCCGACCTTGCCGCCGATCTCGTCCGCGTGGTCGAGGATGCCCTGAAGGGAGCCGTACTGGGCGAGCCACTTGGCCGCGGTCTTCTCGCCGACCTTCGGCACGCCGGGCAGGTTGTCGCTCTTCTCGCCGACGAGGGCCGCCACGTCTGGATACTGCTCCGGTCGGACGCTGTAGCGCTCCTCGACCTTGGCCGGGTCGTAGCGCGTGAGCTTGGTCACGCCCTGCGTGGACGGGTAGAGCAGCGTGACGTCGTCGGTGACGAGCTGGATCGAGTCGCGGTCGCCCGAGACGACGAGGACCTTGAAGCCCTGCTCACGCCCCTGCCTGGCGAGGGTCGCGAGGATGTCGTCGGCCTCGAAGTCCTCCTTCACGATCGTCGTGATGCCCATGGCGTGCAGCGCGTCGCGAAGCAGCGGGACCTGACCCTTGAATTCGACGGGAGTCGCTTCCCGACCCGCCTTGTACTCCGGGTACTCGCGGGTGCGGAACGAGCTGCGGGAGATGTCGAACGCCACGGCGATGTGGCTCGGATTCTCGTTCTGCAGCAGGTTGAGGAGCATCGAGACGAAGCCGTGGATGGCATTCGTGTGCTGCCCCTCGGCGTTCACGAAGCTGTCGACCGGCAGGGCGAAGAACGCCCTGAAAGCAAGCGAGTGGCCGTCGATGACCATGAGGGTAGGCTGATTTTGCGCTGACACACGATCAGCCTACTTGCCGCCCCAGACACTGCGCCGATGCGCGCGTGTTGTGGGGCGTTCTTCGAGGAGGAAGCCTGATGACGCACTTGGAAACGCCGACGACGGTCAACGGGCTCAGCATCCCCGACCAGCACGAGGTGACCTACGGACGAGGCTTCGGGGCGCTCGCCGAGCGCATGGGCATCCTCTGCGTCGAGCTGAGCCCCGAGCGTGCCGTGGCTGTCATGCCGGTCGAGGGGAACACGCAGCCGATCGGCCTCCTGCACGGTGGCGCCTACTGCGTGCTCGGCGAGTCGCTCGGGTCGATGGCCGCGAACGTGCACGCCGGCCCGGGAAGGTTCGCGGTCGGCATCGACATCAACGCGACCCACACGGGCTCCGCCGTGAGTGGCTGGGTCACGGGCGAGTGCACGGCGGTGCATCTCGGCGGGTCGATGACGGTGCACGAGATCGTCATCACCGACCAGGCGGGCAAGCGCTGCTCGACGGTCCGCATCACGAACCTCATCCGCACCGCCAAGTAGCGTCAGGCGGATGCGAAGAAGCCCTCACCGCGACAACGCGGTGAGGGCTTCTGCTGATCGGGGCTCGGCTACTTCTTCGCCGAGAGCTGCTGGATGACCGCCTGCGCGACCTCCTGCATCGTGAGGCGACGGTCCATGGATGCCTTCTGGATCCAGCGGAACGCCTCGGGCTCGCTGAGGCCCATCTTCTGCGTGAGGAGGCCCTTGGCGCGGTCGACCTGCTTGCGCGTCTCGAAGCGCTCGTTGAGGTCGGAGATCTCGGCTTCGAGCGCGATGAGCTGCGCGTGGCGAGCCAGCGCGATCTCAATGGCGGGGAGCAGATCGTTCTGCGTGAACGGCTTCACGACGTACGCGAGGGCGCCCGCCTCCGTCGCGCGCTCGACCAGTTCCTTCTGGCTGAACGCGGTGAGGAGCACAACCGGGGCGATGCTGTCCTTCGACAGCTGCTCGGCGGCAGAGATGCCGTCGAGCTGCGGCATCTTGACGTCCATGATGACGAGGTCGGGGCGAAGCTCCTTCGCGAGGGCGACCGCGGTCTCACCGTCGCCGGCCTCTCCGACAACGTCGAAGCCGTTGTCGCGAAGGATCTCCACGATGTCGAGCCGGATGAGCGACTCGTCTTCGGCGACGACAACACGTCGCGGGGCTTGAGAGGTTTCCTGTTCAGTCACGTAGTGAGCTTACGATACTGTGTCCGAGGTGAAGCGCCGGCTTGGCGGAATGGCAGACGCGGTGCACTCAAAATGCTCTGTCCGAGAGGGCGTGTGGGTTCGAATCCCACAGCCGGCACGGTTCTGAAGGCCCCTGCTCTCCAGTGATTCACTGGTGAGTAGGGGCCTTTGTCATTCCCTCGATGCGCCCTCGGCCCACACTTTGCCCACAGCCGCAGAGATGTGAGCGAGATTCAGCGCAGAGCGCGGCCCCGAGGGCATGCACATCCGCACTAGTCTTTGCGGACACCCCCCTCTGTCGACGGAGACACATGAAGAAGCTCTCTGCCCTCCTCTGCGCCTGCATCGCCGCACTGCTGTTCTCTGTGATCTTGCTGCCAGCCCTTCCGGCGGCTGCGGACAACTACAACGAGTTCGATGTCGGGCCTGAACTGCTGTCCGCCGAGCTCGTCACGCCTACGACTGTCGGGGGCGGCGACGAGGTCCGCATCGAGTGGAGTGTGCTCAGCACACGGGGCGTTGCGTATAGCGCCGTTATCGTGGCGACCGGGTCGGTGTTCTCACCGCAGACCGAAAAGGTTCTGGGTCACTACGACACCGTCGTCACTGGACGCGACGGGGACGTTGTGTCCGGCACGACATCCTTCACAACGGGCGGCTCGAACTGGGCGCCTGGGGAATGGCGGGTGACCTCTCTCGGGTTCTTCGACGAACAGGACGTCCATGGAGGCGCGTCTGAGGAGTACAGCCCTATCATCCAGGCCCTGCCCCGGCTGCAGATCGACGTCGGCACGGACGGGGACCAGGAGTACCCCGAGCTCGTCGCCCTCGAGGTGGTCGCGCCGGACGAAGTCCGCCAGAGCGATGTCATCTGGTTCAACTGGACTGCGCGCGAGGCCAGCCGTGTCACGGCGCTCTCGCTCACGATCGTCGGCCCAGACGGGCGTACCTACGAGGCTCAGGGATTCGACCGGCAGGCCACGACCCGAGACGGGAATCTCGTCTCCGGATCTCTCCAGGTGACCGTGAACAACTTCACCTGGGCGCTCGGGGACTACCGCGTCGACAGCCTCCTCGTCGAGGACGAGCACGGCAATCGAAGCCCGCTCCTCGCCGCGGCCGAAAATGAAGCGCTCGCCGCTGCAGCGAAGTTCACAGTGGTTGATGCTGGCGGACCAGACGTGACTGCCCCGGAACTGCTTTCGGCTGGATTCGAGCAGTCGACGGTGCGAATGGGAGACGAGCCCGCTATCAACTGGGCTGTCCGCGACGAGAGCGACCTCGACGACGTCACGTTCTATCTCGAAGATGATCGGGGAACGATGTACAGGATGCGTGACTCGTCTCCTGCTGACCGATTGGGCGAGGTCATACGAGGGACTTCCGGTACTTGGTTGACGGTCACTCCATGGGAGGACGAAGTGCCGAAGTGGCACGACGGCGAGTACCAGGTGGTTGGAGCCGATCTCACGGACGAGTACGACAATGTCACGACCTTGACGTCCGAGCACCCAGTCATTGCCGGTTTGCCACCGATGGTGGTTCTCACAGAACATGCATCCATCCCGCCGCGAACACCCTCACCGACGGTGACCGCACCCCCGTCGCCGACCGCGACCGCGACGCCGACCGCGACTCCGTCGCCGACTTCGTCTCCGTCGTCGACGGAGACCGTGATCCCGACTGCGACCGCGGCGCCCTCACCAACGGAGACTGCGACGCCGACGCCGACGCGAACGCCGTCGCCGACGGAGACTGGCACATCGACACCTGCGCCGACAGCCTCGTCCACGGCCGGACCTACCGATCCTTCGACTGGGCCGCCTGTCCCCACGCAGTCCGTCGCGCCTCCCACGCAGGCCCCAACAGCGACTCCAACGTCCACGACATCGCTGGCGCCGTCAGCCACACCGCCGATGTCCTCCCCGGGCGCGACAGACGCGCCACCGCAGACGCCGCTCGGAACGCCGACTGTGATCACCGTCGAAGACGGCACGACGCCCGAGGCAGGAGATCAGGGAACGCTGGCGTCGACTGGATCGGACACCCTCGGGCCGGGTCTTCTCGGAGCGACGGCGCTCCTCGGGCTGGGAGCCGTGCTGCTCCTCATGCGGAGGCGCAGTCACGGCGGGTGATCGAGTCGTTCGGGTCCGGTTCCCGGGGTGTGCCGGGCCGGTGATCGAGTCTCGGTGACGGCGCGTCGCCGAGACGAGCAGGCAACAGTATTTCGACGCGAGCACGAAGTTCGCAGTCTGTGCACAGAAGCAAGCCCCGGTTCGGCCAGTGAATCACTGGCCGAACCGGGGCTTCGCTCGTGCGCGGTGCTCGTCTTCGGCGCTAGCCGATGCCGGTGACCGTCGCCTCAGCATCCGCGGCGCTGTCACCGGTTCCGGACCAGGTCGCGGTCGCGTCCCACAGATTCAGCGTGTCGTCGACGAGCACGTCGACCTGGACTTCGCCCTCCGGGATCGTGATGCCGTCGGCGGCAGCGGCCTCCACAAGGCGCTGCACGAGCCTGTCGGTGACCTCCGCGAGGGTGTCCTCGCCGGCGTCGGCCTCAGCGGAGGCAGTTCGCATGTATGTCTTGACGTCGCTCATGCCTCCATCATCTCAGCCGGAGAACAAGGACGCGGATGCAGGGGCGGACGCCGGCTGCCGGAGCCGCCCGTCCGAGTGCAGTGGGCGCAGAATCTGTCGACCAATCATCGGCGCGTGGCCTTGCGTCAGCTTTAGGCAACCCTTACCGTACGTATACCGCTATGCCGCTGGGAACCCCGCACCGCACCAAGTGACGACTCCCGCTGACGAAACCTCCAATGTTGCAGTGTTCGCGTCGCCTTTCCCCTCGCTGCTGTCCCTTGGAGGCATCTTCGTGTCGCAAAAAACCGTTGGTCTGTACCGTCCCGAGCTCGAGAAGAGCGACTGCGGCGTCGGCTTCATCACGCGCAAGGACGGCGTGCAGCACCATGATGTGATCCGGCTCGGAAACGAGGCGCTCTGCGCGATCCCCCACCGCGGAGGAATGTCCGCCGAAGGTGTCGGCGACGGCGCCGGCATCAACGTCGACCTGTCGGTCGAGTTCTTCAGCTCGCTCGTCGAGCGCGAGCTCGAGTCGGGCCTCTTCGGCGTGGGCAACTTCTTCATGCCGAGCGACGTCGAGCAGCTCGACATCGCGCACGAGCTCATCTCCAGCACGCTGCGCGCGCACGGCATCGAGCCGGTCCTCGTCCGCGACGTGCCCGTCGACGCCACCGTCGCACGCCCCGCGGCGGCCCACTACCAGCTGCCCATCGTCCAGTGGATCTTCGTCGCGGCCGAGGGCTGGAGCCGTGCCGAGATGGACGCTGCAGCCAACGCCGCCCTCCTCGACATCGAGGGCATCGCCTACTCGAACGCAGCGCTCCAGGGGCTCTACCCGCTGTCGCTGAGCGCCCGCACGCAGACGCTCAAGGGCCGCCTCAACTCGAACGAGGTCATCCCCTACTTCACCGACCTGCTCGACGAGCGCCAGTCGGTTCGCACGCTCTTCTTCCACACTCGCTTCTCGACCAACACGGAACCGCACCCGAGCATGGCGCAGCCGTTCCGCATGCTGGCGCACAACGGAGAGCTCAACACCGACCGCAAGAACCGCCTCTCCGAGAACGCGCTCGCCACCGCGCGGGGCCGCGTCATCGTGCATCCACCCGGACAGTCGGACAGCAGCCGCTTCGACCAGACCCTGCAGAGCCGCGTCTTCGATGACGGGCTCGAGCTCGTCGAGGCCGTCGTCTCGACCATGCCGCCGGCGTGGGAGAACGACCGCACGCTCACCCCGGAGGTCCGGGACATGCTCGAGTTCTTCTCCCTCTACGAGGAGAAGAACGACGGACCGGCAGCACTCGTCTTCAGCAACGGCGACATCATCGGCGCGCGGCTCGACCGCCTCGGGCTGCGCCCGTTGCGCACCGTCGAGACCGACGAGTACCTCGTGGTGAGCTCCGAGGCCGGGCAGATCCAGTTCGCACCGGGCAGCATCGTGCGCCGCGGTCGCATCGAAGCGGGCGGGATGCTCTACTTCGACCACACGCAGGGGCGCAGCTTCCGCACGTGGGAGGCGCTCGAGCAGCTCGCTCTGCGCCGCGACTACAGCGCAGACCTCGAGGCCGCGCGCGTCAATATCGAGGACATCGAGCTGCCCGAGATCGACCGGGGCAGCAACACGCTCGGCTACGACGGGGACCTCTCCCCCGCCGGCAGGTACGTCGCGTACTCGCTCAACCAGGAGAGCTTCAAGTTCATGATGGACCCGATGCTCGCCAACGGCACCGAGCGCATCTCCGCCATGGGCTACGGCAACGCCATCAACGCGCTCTCCGACCAGGAGGGCGGGCTCGCGAAGTACTTCTCGCAGCGCTTCGCGCAGGTCACGAACCCGCCGCTCGACAGCATCCGGGAGGCCGACGGCATGACGTTGCGCGTCGCACTCGGCGCGAAGCCCGACGGCGGCAACCAGACGCGGCAGATCGTCGTGCCCTCGCCCATCCTCAGCCACCTCAACATGGTCGTGCTCCGCGAGCAGCGCCTCGCGCCGCTCGAGCGCTTCGAGATCCTCTACACGCCCGTGCAGGGCGACGCCCCCGCCAACGCCGCCTCGCTTCGCGAAGCCGTCGAGCGTGTGTGCGACGCTGTGACCGCGTTTGCGCGCACGCACGGCGGCATCGCCGTGCTCACCGACCGCAACGTGTCGCGTGAGCTGGCCGCGATCCCCCTCATCCTGGTCATCGCGGCCGTCAACCAGCGACTCATCCGTGAGGGCCTGCGCCTGCGGGTGTCGATCATCGCGGAGAGCGGCCAGCTGCCCTCGTCGCACCACATCGCCGCCGCGCTCGGCTTCGGTGCCGCCGCGGTCTACCCGCTCTGCGTGCGCCTGCGCGCCGAGGAGCGCTACCCGAGCGGCGCCGCCTCGATCGACACGATCACGGACACCGACCTCGCCGTGGCCCGCTTCGCGAAGGCAGCAGAGAAGTCGCTCATGAAGACCATGGGCCGTGTCGGCCTGTGCACCGTCGAGAGCTACATCGGCGGCGAGTTCTTCGAGCCCAACTACCTCGACACGAAGGACCCCGTCCTCGCCGACTACTTCCCCCACCTGGCTGCCCCGGTCGGCGGCGTGCGCTTCGAGCGCATTGCCCTCGCGGTCGCCGAGTGGCACGAGCGGGCCGTCGCGGTCGCCGATGAGAAGCAGATCCCGCTCCTCGGCCTCTTCAAGGAGCGCCAGGAAGGAGCCGGCCACTCGTTCGGCACCACCGCGGTGCGCGGGTTCATCGACATGACCGAGGAGCCGCGCATCCTCGAGACGACGAAGGCACCGGAGGGGCCCGCCGCGAGCGAAGAGTCGCACCCAGGTCACGACTCGCTGCGACTCCTCACCCTCGGCCAGCTCGGCGACGCGTTCGGGCTCGACGACAAGGCGTACACGTACAGCGGCTACGGCGCACTCACGCCGGAGCAGATCGACGCGTTCGAGATCACCCCCGGCTACCGGGACTTCGTCACGAACACCATCCAGGAGCGCACGCGGCGTCCCTCGGCGCTCCGCGACGTGCTCTCGCTGCCCGCAGACGTCCGCCTCGCCTCGACGCCCTCCGAGTTCGCGCGGGAGCTCAGCCGCTTCTCGCTCGAGGGGAACAGCGACGTCCGCGTCCGCGGCCTCGAGATCGAGCACACGGAGAACTCCACCTACGAGCTGAAGCTCACCGGCCCCTTGGACGACGAATCGACCCGCTACGACGCGCTCGCGCAGGTCCTCACGGCCCTCGACGGCGACGCCATCACCGAGACGACCGCGACGGATTCGAAGCTCGAGGTGCGCATCGCCCCGGGCGCACCGAGCATCTTGAGCCTCCTCAGGACAGCGCCGGACAGCATCTCGCTCGATGAGGTGCAGCCCGCGCACGAGATCGCCCGCACGCTCGCATCCGGCGCCATGAGCCACGGGGCGCTCGTCGCGACCGCCCACGAGTCCGTCGCGCACGGCACGAACATGGTCGGCGGCATGTCGAACTGCGGCGAGGGCGGCGAGCACATCACCCGCTACAACACGATCCGCGGCTCCCGAATCAAGCAGTTCGCGTCCGGCCGCTTCGGCATCTGGGCCGGCTACCTCGCCGACCCGATGCTGCAGGAGCTCGAGATCAAGATCGGCCAGGGCGCGAAGCCCGGCGAAGGCGGCCAGCTGCCGGCGCCGAAGGTCACGGTCGACATCGCCGCGGCCCGAGGTGGGACGCCAGGCGTCGAGCTCGTCTCGCCGCCGCCGCACCACGACACCTACTCCATCGAGGACCTCGCGCAGCTCATCCACGACTGCAAGGCAGCACGGGTGCGGGTCGTCGTGAAGCTCGTCTCGTCGGAGGGCATCGGCACGATCGCCGTCGGCGTCGCCAAGGCGGGCGCCGACGTGATCAACGTCGCAGGCAACACGGGAGGCACGGGTGCGGCCGCCGTCACGAGCCTCAAGTACGCAGGACGCTCGGCGGAGATCGGCGTCGCTGAAGTCCACCAGGCACTCCTCGCGAACGGACTCAGGCAGAAGGTCGTCCTGCGCTGTTCCGGTGCCCACCAGATGGCAAGCGACGTCGTCACCTCCGCGCTTCTCGGCGGCGACAGCTTCGAATTCGGCACGACGGCGCTCATGATGCTCGGCTGCGTCATGGCGAAGAACTGCAACATCAAGTGCCCTGCCGGACTCACGACCAACCCCGAGGTGTTCGACGGCGACCCGCGCGCGCTCGCCCAGTACCTCCTCAACATCTCGCACGAGGTGCGGGAGATCCTCGCCTCGCTGGGGCTGCGCTCGCTCGGGGAAGCACGAGGGCGCGGCGACCTGCTGCAGCTCCTCGCGCACCCCGCGAGCGTCGGCGACCTCGACGTTCGCGACATGCTCGCGAAGGTTCCCGAGAAGATCGTCGCCAACCCCATCTACCTCGAGAAGGACTTCAGCATCGACGACTCCCTCGTCGACCAGATCCGAGCCGCCCTCGTCGACCGAGCGGAGCCGTCGATCCTCATCGAGGGCGTCGAGATGGGCAACCGCTTCAAGTCCGTCGGCGGTCAGCTCTCGATCGACATCGAGCGGATGCTCAATTACGAGCTCGACGCTGAGACGGTCGCCGGGCTCCCCGCAGTCGTCGAGGACGAGCGAGGCAGGCGCTCGCTCGTGGACGGCAGCATCACCGTCACGACGCAGGGATCCGCCGGGCAGTCCTACGGCGCCTTCAGCAACGACGGCATGCGCCTCGTGCACACGGGAACCGCGAACGACGGCGTCGGCAAGAGCCAGGGCGGCGGAACCATCGTCGTGCTCTCCCCCGGCGGCGGCGGCTCGGAGCCCGGCGAGAACGTGCTCATCGGCAACTTCGCGCTCTTCGGTGCGACGGGCGGACGCACGTTCGTGCAGGGCGAGGCGGGCGACCGCTTCGCAGTGCGCAATTCCGGCGCAACAGCGGTCGTCGAGGGCATCGGCGACTTCGGCTGCGAGTACATGACCAACGGGGCCGTCCTCAACCTCGGGAGTGCAGGCAAGGGCCTCGGCAACGGCATGAGCGGCGGATTCGTCTACCAGTACGACGCCGACGGCTCGACGCGCGAGAACGTGAGCGCCGACTCCCTGCTGGTGTTCCCCATCACCGACACGAGCCACGGCGACTTCCACGAGGCCGCAGTCAAGCTCCTCCTGCAGTGGCACCTCGATGCGACCGGTTCGCCGCTCGCCGCTCAGATCCTCCAGGACTGGGAGTCTGAGCGCAGCAGGTTCTTCTGCGGCATGCCGCGCGCGCTGCTGCTCTACCAGGACGCCGACAAGATCCTCGCCGCGAAGGGACGCAAGGAGCTGCTCGACGAGCTCTCCACCTCCATCGCAACCCAGCGCATCCGCCTCTTCAAGGAGGCCTACCGCGGCGGTCACCCGGTGATCGGCGGGCGCACCCCGGGCGGCTCGGAGTCGGACCGTGACGACAGGTTCGCCCTGCTCGCCTCTTACGCGGTGCTCAACATCTCGCAGGACATCGCGCTCACCCGAGTGCCGGACGCCAGCGGGCCCGACGACCCCAGGGTGGTCGACGCCGTCCGGAAGCTCATCCTCACCGAGGACTTCTTCGTCATGCAGCGCGTGAACAAGTACCTGCGCGGCGAACTCGACCGGTTCGAGGACGCGGAGCTCGCGGCCCTCATCGCCGCGAAGCGCCTCGAGGACTACAAGGACGCTCTTCGCCTGCGCAACGTGCGCAGCATCGACGCGCCAGGAACGACGGGGTGGATCATGCATCAGAACGTGAAGAACCGCCGGCTCCTCCAGTCGGTGGGCACCGACGAGATCCTCGCGACCGCGGCGATGGTCGACATCGCCCGCGAGCTCGTCGTCACCGAGAAGCGGCAGCAGCCGACGGCCGCGACCGCTGGCCTCGCTCCGACCGCGGGTGGCCTCGCGTGAGCGCCCCGTTCATCCCCGTCGACGCCCCCTTCACCCGGGAGCAGCAAGCCTGGCTCTCCGGATTCATGGCAGGACTCGCCGCGATCCCCACCGCCGACAAGGAGGTGCAGGCCGCGACGCTGACGCTCGAGATCCTCATCGGCACGCAGACCGGGAACTGCGAGTTCGTTGCTGAGGACCTCGCGGCGGCGGCCCGAGCCGCCGGGCTCGCGGCGACGCTCGCCCCGCTCGACTCGGTCTCCCCCGAGGCGTTGAACGGCGAACGCAACATCGTCGTCGTCACGTCCACGTACGGCGAGGGTGAGATGCCGGACAACGCCGAGCTGTTCTGGGAGGAGCTGTCCGCTGACGGTGCTCCGCGCCTCGAGTCGGCGAAATTCGCTGTCCTCGCGCTCGGAGACAGCAGCTACGACGACTACTGCCAGGCCGGCAAGCTCATCGACACGCGCCTCGAGCAGCTCGGGGCGACTCGTGTCGTGCCGCGCGTGGACTGCGACGTCGACTACGAGGATGCAGCCGCCGAGTGGATCGCGGAGGTGGTCGAGCACTTCGCGGCCCTCCAGCCGAACACCGCCGCTCCAGCGCCAGCCGCTGCCGCTGCGCCGGCCCGAGTGCGCTCGCCGTGGAACAAGAAGACGCCGTACCCGTCGCGCCTCGCCGTCAACCGCGTCCTCTCCGGGCCACGAAGCTCGAAGGAGATTCGCCACTATGAGTTCGATCTCGGCGACAGCGGCATCACGTACGCGGCGGGCGACGCCCTCGCCGTCGTGCCGGTCAACGAGCCCGGTCTCGTCGACGAGCTGCTCGGGCACCTCGGCTTCTCCGGCGACGAAATGCTCGAGGGCGGCTCGATGCTGCGCACGGCGTTCGAGCGAGAGCTCGACATCACGGCCCCCTCAAAGGACCTGCTCGCGGAGCTCTCCGCGCGGGAGCCGAGCGGAGCTGTCGCGGAGCTCGTGCAACGCGGCGACAAGGCGCAGCTGGACAGCTGGCTGTGGGGCAGGGACACGCTCGACGTGCTCCGGGCGGCGCAGGGAGTGAGCTTCACCGCGGATGAGTTCGCGTCGCTGCTACGGCCCATGCAGCACCGCGCCTACTCGATCTCGTCGAGCCCGCTTGCCAGCCCGGACCGCATCCACCTCACCGTCGCCTCGGTGCGCTACGGAAACGAGGCCCGCCGGTACGGCGGCGTGTGCTCCACGTTCCTCGCGGACCGTGTCGGCGACCTCGACCCCGTGCACCTGTTCCTGCAGCCGAACGCGGCGTTCCGCGTGCCTGAGGATGACGACGCCCCCATGATCATGGTCGGCCCAGGCACGGGGATCGCCCCGTTCCGCGGCTTCCTGCACGAGCGTGAGGCGCGCGGCGCATCCGGACGCAACTGGCTGCTCTTCGGCGACCAGCACCGCGACAGCGACTTCATCTACGAGGAGGAACTCGCGGGGCTCAGCGAGCGCGGTGTCCTCGACCGCCTCGACCTGGCGTTCTCGCGCGACCAGGCGGAGAAGATCTACGTGCAGACGCGCATGCTCGAGCACGGCGCCGAGCTCTACGCCTGGCTCGAAGAGGGTGGGCATTTCTACGTCTGCGGTGACGCATCGCGCATGGCGAGAGACGTCGACGATGCCCTCCACGCGGTGGTCGCGCAGGAGCGAGGAGTGACGGCTGAAGGCGCGGCTGAGTACGTTGCCGCGTTGAAGCGCCAGAAGCGCTACGTGAGGGACGTGTACTGAGTCATGCTGCCGGAGGACACCGCGGGCCGGGATGAGGTCTGCGGGGCGGGCGGGGACTGCCCGTGCGCGCGGCGTCGCGGCGGTGGGCTCCGAGGTCTCGGGCGGGATGGCGCAGTCCGTGCGGGCCACTCCCGGCAGGTGAGCGCGCTCAACGCTGGGACGCTCGATCGGCTGCTTTCGTCCCCGCACACCATGCTCCGCAAGGTGACGCTGTCGCCGGAGGCGCTCGCCTACGGTCTTGTCGGGTTCGGCACGGCGACGGCAACCACCAGCAATGGCGCGTGCACGATCCACCAGATCGGCAGCTACGACCTGCCGACGGCGTGCGGTCGGGCGCTCCTCGCGCCCTCCGCCTGGATCACCTTGCGGGTTCGTCCGGCGTCGCTCGGCGTCGCGGTGATCGCCCACGAGGAGGGCCTGCAGGGCGCGCTCCCCGGCCTGTACGTCTATTCGAGCGGCGGGCGACTCGTGCATCGGGTGCTTGTCCACTCTGCCCAGGACGCCGGGCTGCTCGCGAACCTCGGACGTTCTCGGCCGCCGAGCGAGGCGCAGCTGCGCAACCTGCAGCTGCCCGGGGAAGTTGCAGCGGACTGGCGCGACGGCGATCAGCTCGCGCAGCTGGACGCGATTCTCGACGCGGGTGGATCCGATCGACACGCTGCGCTGGTGCGAGGGAGCGCTGCTCGCGGTGTCTGGGGTGTCGGTGGCGTCGGGAACAGCCGCCCCGTGGATTCCTCGCTGCTCCCCGCGGTGTTCGAGCACCTGAGCTCAGTCGGATTGCCGGTCTGCGTGGGTGTTGCGTCGAGTGCTGTGCTGCAGCTGAGCGCGGGGCCGGTGCACCTCGTGGAACGTGTTGGTGCGCTCCTGGTCGTCTCGCTTGGGGATGGCGTCATCGAGCTCGATCTCAGCGCGGTGCGCTCGTGTCTGCTCGTGGCGGCCTGCGGGCCGCGGGGTAGCACGTCGACGCTGGAGCTCTACGATGAGCGCGCCCGCTGCGTCGCCGTGTTGACGCAGCTCGGGCTGGTCTCGGCCGACGTGCATCGCGCCTGGGAGCACATGCTGGAGTCGTTGCCCGCTGCGTGAGGCAGGTGTGAGGTGCTCGAATGACCTCGCCTGGCCCTTGCATGGTCGCGTATGAACGCGTTCACTGAACTTGTTCGAGGTAGCCTTTCGGGCATGTCGACACCACGCGCAGAGATCAAGCAGCTCACGCACTCCCGCGTAGTGGACTCCGCGGCACACCTTTTCGTTGAGGAGGGGTTCGCTGGCACGAGCATCCGCGGAATCGCCCAGGCGGCGGGCGTGAGTGTCGGCACGGTCATGTCCGTGGGCGACAAGAGCGCGCTGCTGGTGCGTGTCTTCGACCTCCTCGTCGAGGCGGAGCTCGCCAAGCGGGCGGCCGTCGTCGATCAGACCAGTCCCGAGGTTGCCCAGCGGGCTGCATCTGCTGATATCGCCGGACTGGGCACGGGGGCTGGCAGAACCGGGGGCAATTGCCCCGACAGGCTCGTGGGCCTCACGGCACCGCTCGTCGCGCTGTTCACGCGTCACGACGAGCTTGCGCGCGCCTACGCGTCCATCCTCATCTCGGGCGGGCGCGAAGCGGGACTCTTCTCGGACCTGGCGACCAGTCTCACTGAGAAATTCCGCACCGTGATCACCGAGCGCGGATGCACCGCCGAGGGCGACGCCGCCGCGCGGGCGGGGGCGTTGTACTTCGCGTTCATCGGGCTGCTCTTCACGGCGGCCGCCGGTGGCACCTCTGACCCCGAAGCGCTCTCCGCGGACGTCCGCGGGGCGTTTGACGCGATCTGTGCTTGCCGGGAGTGACTAGGCGGAGGTCCGGGTCGAGCCCGACTCGCGTCGCTCCTCGCTCGGGCAGAGGATGCTGCTCGGCTGATTGGCGCCGACGCCTCGCCGGATCTCGTGCTCGGAGTACGGGTGTCCGCAGTCCCGGCAGGACGCGGGTGCTCGGACGGGATCCGTTCGCGCGACTCCCCCGGTGCCCACCTGTGCCGGCCCCATGAATGGGAACAGTAGCTGGTTCAGCCGATTCCACCATCCGGGCTGACCCTTGTAGGGGTTCGGGAGTCTGTCGCTGGCCATAATCGTTAGTGTACTAACTATTCGTGGTCTGTGTGCGCGACTAGTCTGGACCCGTGGATCTCCTCGCACTCGACAAGCAGCTCTGCTTCGCCTTGGCCGCGGCCAGTCGGAGCGTCATCTCGCTCTACCGACCCATCCTCGAGCCGCTCGGCCTCACGCATCCGCAGTACCTGGTGATGCTCGGGCTCTGGGAGAACGACGGACAGACACTCGGTCAACTCGCGAGGGCCCTTCATCTGGAGCCTGCCACGCTCAGCCCGCTCGTGAAACGACTCGAGACCTCCGGCCTGGTCACCCGCAGCCGACGACCAGACGACGAGAGAGCCGTCGAGATTCGACTCACTCCCCCGGGCCTCGAGCTGCGGGCCAAGGCCGAGGAGGTGCCAGTCAAGGTCGTCGCGGAGCTCGGGTGGACCCTCCCCGAACTCGAGGCGCTCAAAGACACGCTCACCCGGCTTCTCGACGACTCGACGACAGCCAGGGCCGAGGGGGCGCGCGAGCCCCGCAGCTAGCTCGACACCTGAGACACGACCGAGGAGCACCGGCCGGGGACACGCATCGACGCGATGGTTGACCTTGCACCTAGGTCAATGTCTATAGTCGAATGCCATGACCATTTCACTGATTGACAGCGCCTCCGCGATGGCGCGGGTTCTGGATGCGACCCCCCATAAGCGTGCGGATCTCGTGCGCGAGATGTGGGCGCCAATGGCGGGCATGTACCACTTCATTCCAGCCCAACTGGACATGGCCTCGATTCACCGTCAGAACTTCGGCTTCGACTGGGAGGAGTCCTCAGACCAGCTGCGCGAGGGGTTGCAGATGCTGGTGGATGCTGGTGCGTGGACCCGTGTCGCCGAGGCCCTTGAGGCGGGAGCAGCCGCATTGAAGGCCGCCGACCCGAGCGTGCTCGTGCCGGATCTCACGGTGTTGCTCCTGCTCGGCGATCCCGCTAGCGAGCATTTCCTCAACGAGGTTCAGGGCTTGTCGGGGTTCGGCGGGATCAGCGGCTACATAGCTATCACCGTGTGGCCCACTCAGCGTGTCCTCGACCGACTCGAAGCCATCGCCGTCCATGAGCTCCATCACAATATCCGCTACTCGCCAGGCGGTATCGCCTGGAACCCTGCCACGGTGACGGTTGGAGAGCACGTCATCTCCGAAGGACTCGCGGACACCTTCGCGATGGAACTCTACGGTGGCGCTGGACACACCCATTTCGTCACCGACGCGACTCGCTCCGATGACCAAGTGCTCGCGAAGGTCGCGACCGGGCTTGAAGTCACCGGGATGCAGGAGTTCGCCGGTTGGGTTCTCGGTGATGCCACGGCAAGACTGATGGGTGGCTCACCGGTGGGTCTGCCCACTGGAGCGGGCTACGCCGCTGGAGCGCGACTCGTTGCAGCGTACGTCGAGGCCACAGGCACGACGGCGGCGCAGAACGTTCGGACTCCTGCGGCGGAGATCTTGCTGTGGGCTCTGCCTCGCCTCGGCCTTGAAGGTTCCGAGCGGAGTTGACGGTCGAGAGACGCTGAGGAGTGCGGATGGAATGGACGGTCAAGGAGCTCGCCGAGAGAGCGGGGATAAGCGGCGCTGCATTGCGCCACTACCATCGCATCGGGTTGCTCCATCCCGACCGCGTCGGGTCGAACGGCTATCGCTACTACGGGCCCGCTTCGGTCGCACGACTGCAGCGTCTCCTTCTGCTTCGAGAGACGGGGATGGCCTTGACTGAGATCGCTGCAGTGCTGGATGCGCCGGAGACACCGTTCGCCGAGCGAGAAGCGCTGCAGACCCACCTGGAGCAGCTGAACGCGGACAAGGCGACGCTTGAGCGACGCATTGCCGCGGTTCAGCACACGTTGGCGATGCGCCAGGAAGGCCGTGAGCCTCGCATGGACATCATGCTTCAAGGCTTCAACGACGCCTACGAAGCCGAGGTCGTCGAGCGCTGGGGGCGCGACGCGTTCGACGCCTCGCATCAGTGGTGGCATGGCAAGTCCGTTCGCGAACAACGCGCGTGGAAAGCTGAAACGGAGGCTCTTCTGGCGCGCTGGCGAGAACTGCAAGAAGAAGGTCATGAGCCCGATTCCGCAGCGGCCCAGACACAGGCGAGCTCTCACCTGGACTGGTTCGCCCAGATCCCTGGAACACCAACGCATGCCGGCGACACGGAGAGGTCCACCGCAATGGTGCTCGGTATCGCGGACCAGTACGAGTCGGATCCGGATTTCCACGTGAGTTTCGGAAGCAGGGAAGCCGCAGGATTCGCCGCTGACGCGCTTCGCACTCACATCGGTCGGCTCCCGTGATGCCCTTGGCTCGGACGGTCAGTGGAGGCATGCAAACACTCGTGACGTCGGCGTACGGACTTCGGCCGCCACGTCCGCACCGATGAAGAATGGAACGGCGTGATCCGGGTCAGCGCGTCTAGCCCATGGTCGCGCGCCAGTACTGGGGTGCCACGAAGCCGACTTGCCCGTCTCCCAGCTGCACTGCGGCGTGCACCGGCCAGTTCGGGTTGGCGAGTGCGGCTCGGCCGACCGTGATCCCGTCGGCATCGCCGCCCACCAGGATCGCCTCGGCGTGGCGCGCTTCCGTGATCTGGCCGACCGCCGTGACAAATGCGGTCTCTGCGGGGAGCGCCTCGCGGACCGCCCGGGCGAGCGACACCTGGTAGCCGGGGCCGACCGGGCCAGTGAAGGCGCCGATGCCGCCGCTGGAGAGGTCGAACACGGTGACGCCCAGCGCGTGCACGAGCTGCGCGAGCACGACGGTCTCGGAGATCGTCCATCCGCCTTCCACCCAGTCTTCACCGGAGAAGCGAATCGCCAGAGGCTTCTCGGCTGGCCAGTTGCGCCGCACCTCTGCGACGACCTCGAGGACGAAGCGGGTGCGGTTCTCGAACGAGCCGCCGTACTCGTCACTCCGCTCGTTCGAGAGCGGCGACAGGAACTCATGAAGCAGGTAGCCGTGAGCCGCGTGGATCTGCAGCGCGTCGAAGCCGGCAGCGTCCGCGCGGCGGGCCGCTCTGCCCCAATCCGTCACGAGGTCCGAGATCTGCGTGACCGTGAGCGCGGCAGGGACGGCGAGTCCGAAGACGTCGGTGCTCGAAGGAGCCTGAGCGCTCCAACCGCCTTCGTCTGCCGGAACGGTACCTCGCGCCGTCTCGGGCAGGGCCGGGTAGGCGGATGCCTTGCCTCCGGCGTGGCCGAGTTGGATGCCCGCAGCAGCGCCCTGCTCATGCAGGAAGTCGACGATGGGTCGCCACGCCTCCGTGTGCTCGTCGCTCCAGATTCCCGTGTCCTCCGGCGAGATGCGGCCCTCAGGGACGATCGCTGTCGCCTCCGTCCAGACCAGCCCGAACCCGCCGCTCGCCCGCGCTCCCAGGTGCACGAGCTGCCAGGACGTGGGAAGACCGTCTCGGCGCGTCACCGAGTACTGGCACATCGGTGCGAGGAACGTCGCGTTGCGCAAGCGCAGGCCGCCACCTTCTACGCTCGGCAGGGTGACGGGTGACAGGAGACGGCTCATGCTGACCTTTCGACGTTGGGGCACACGCGGTCCAACAGCGAGACGGCCGCTGTTGTTCCCGCTGCCGATCAGCGGAGGTACGCTTTCAGCCACCGCGACATGGCCGCGAACGCCTCGGCACGCACAGGCGGGGCGGAGAGCAGAACGTCGTGCAGCGCGCCGTCCAGGCGACGAACCGTGACCGTGTCACCAAGATTGAGTGAACGCCGGGCGATGTCGTCGACGCGCAGCACGGAATCCGAGGTGCGCATCGACTCATGCCAGATCGGCGACAGCGTACTCCGCGACGAGAGGAGCGTCAGGACGGGCGCCCGGATGTCGAGCCCTACGGCGACCGCCGCGTGTCCGGCGAGGATGGCGTGGAGCCAGCCAGCTCGGACGGTGAAGCTCGGCGTCGGCCGCCAGCGGTCGTCGAACTCCCACTCGCCACCCAGCTCCTTCTTCACAGCCCGCGTGTAGAAGCCGAAGTCGATGTTGTTGAACGTATCCGTGGGGCGGAGCTGGGCCGCGAGCGTCATGAGCGGAGTCAGCGCCGTGCGGACCGCCGCTCTGGTCTGCAGCTCGAGCCACGGGCTGTTCAGGATGAGCGCATCCGCTCGACCGGGGTTCCGGTCCGCCCAGAGACTCAGCGTGAGGCCGCCCGTGGAGTGGCCGATCAGGATGAGCGGATGCCGACCCCGGCGGTGCCCGCCATGCCCATGCCCCATGACCTCGAGGGCACGTTCCAGCTCCTCGTCGTAGGTCGCGAGATCGGTGACGAATCCGGGCGTCTGATAGTCGCGGAGGCTCCGGCCGTATTTGCGGAGGTCGAGCGCGAAGAACCGTGCGCCTTCGCTCGCCCAGTGGTGCGCGTGGTGCTTCTGGAAGAAGTAGTCGGACCAGCCGTGCACGTAGAGGACGTCAGCTCCACGCGCTGGGCCCCGCGCGAAGCGGTCTGCCCGAGGCCCCCGCACGAGCGTTGCGACGACCGGGCCCTCGTGGTCGGGCTTGAGCGTCAGATCGAGTGCCGAGAAGCCGGAACCGAGGATATCCGGTCGCCATTCCGTCGCCGCGACAAGCGCGTCTCTGACATCCAGCTCGGTGGACCCCTGCACCGGACTCACGACTCGCTCCGCGTCTTGGCTATCGACATGGTGAAACGATACCCAACCGGGGGCCGCCGCGGGCTCGCACCGACGACAAGAGGCCGGTCAGGACCGTGGGGGTCCTGACCGGCCTCTCGGCGGCAGCGTGCGGCTAGCGGGTGTGCTTGCCCTCGTACGCGGGGACGACGCGGTCGTCATCGACGCCAACGCGGTGCACGCGGAGGTCGTTGGTGGTGCCAGCGCGGCCCGGGGGCATGCCGGCCACGACCACGACGACGTCGCCCGCCTGGGCGAGGCCGTTCTCCATGAGGTACTTGTCGACCTGCCCGATCATCTCGTCGGTGTGCGTGACGCGCTCCACGATGGCGGCCGTGACGCCCCAGTAGAGGTTCATGCGACGAGCGATGTGCGGCGACGGGGTGAACCCGAGCACGGGGATCTCGGTGCGCAGGCGCGCCATGCGGCGCACCGAGTCACCGGACTCCGTGAACACGCAGTAGTACTTCGCCTTGAGGAACTCGCCCACTTCCGACGCGGCGAGGGTGATCGCTCCGCCCTGCGTGAAGGGCTTCGTGCCCAGTGGCGGGATGCGGTCCAGGCCGTGCGTCTCGGTCGACTCGATGATGCGCGCCATGGTGCGCACCGCCTCGATCGGGAACGCGCCGACGCTGGTCTCACCGGACAGCATGAGCGCGTCGGCGCCGTCGAGGACGGCGTTGGCGCAGTCGGATGCCTCCGCGCGGGTGGGGCGCGGGTTCTCGATCATCGTCTCGAGCATCTGCGTCGCGACGATCACGGGCTTCGCCCAGCGGCGAGCCTGCTGGATCGCGTTCTTCTGCACGATCGGGACCTGCTCGAGGGGAAGCTCCACGCCGAGGTCGCCGCGGGCGACCATGATGCCGTCGAACGCGTCGACGATCTCGTTGAGGTTCTCGACGGCCTGCGGCTTCTCGATCTTCGCGATCACGGGAAGGCGGATGCCCTCCTCGTCCATGATCGCGTGCACCCGGTTGATGTCCTCCGCCGAGCGCACGAACGACAGGGCGATGATGTCGGCGCCGATGCGCAGACCCCAGCGCAGGTCGTCCTCGTCCTTCTCGGAGAGCGCCGGCACGTTCACGGCGACGCCCGGCAGGTTGATGCCCTTGTTGTTCGAGACCTTGCCAGGCACCTCGACGCGGGTCGTGACGGTCACGCCGTCGGTCTCCACGACGCGCACGAGCACCTTGCCGTCATCGATGAGCAGCGGATCGCCCGGCTTCACGTCGGTGGGCAGGCCCTTGTAGGTCGTCCCGACGAGCTCCTTCGTGCCGGGCACGTCCTGGGAGGTGATCTTGAAGATGTCCCCGACCGCGAGGTGGTGGGGGCCGTCCTCGAACTTCTCGAGACGGATCTTCGGTCCCTGCAGGTCGACCAGGATCGCGACGGGAACGCCGAGCTCCTCGGCGGCATCCCGGACGAGGGTGTAGTTCTCCGTGTGCACGGCGTGGTCGCCGTGGCTGAGGTTGAAGCGCGTGACGTTGACGCCGGCGCCGATGAGGGCGCGGATCCCTTCAGGGGTGTTGACGGCTGGACCGAGGGTGGCGACGATCTTCGCTCTACGGCTCATGCATTAACTCCGGTTCGTCGAAACTGTGGTGCGCCGAGAGGCGCGTGGTGGCGGATTCAGAGGGAGATCGCGCGCTCGGTGGCGAGGATCGGCTCCGGAAGCTCCGTCGACTGTTCAAGATACCGGTCGACGGAGGCGGCTGCCGCACGTCCCTCCGCGATCGCCCAGACGATGAGGGACTGACCGCGGCCCGCGTCGCCCGCGACGAACACTCCAGGGAGCTCCGTCTCGTACTCGGCAGTGCGGTCGAGGGCTCCCCGTGAGGTGAACGGGAGCTGCAGCTGAGGTTCGATCGTGTGCCGCTCCGGGCCCGTGAAGCCCATGGCCAGGAGCACCAGGTCGGCGGGAAGCTCGCGTTCCGTGCCCGCCTTCGGGCCTCGTGAGCCGTCAGCGCGGAACTCGGTCTCGGCGAGGCGGATCGCGCGGACCCGGCCGGACTCGTCGCCGATGAACTCGACCGTGGACGCCTGGAAGGCGCGCTCGCCGCCTTCCTCGTGCGAGGTCGAGACCTCGAAGAGGGTCGGAGTCGTCGGCCACGGCTGGTGCGCGGGACGCTCGGTCGGCGGCTCCTTGCCGATGGCGAGGTTCGTGACCGAGGCCGCGCCCTGGCGGTGCGAGGTGCCGATGCAGTCTGCACCGGTGTCTCCACCGCCGATGACGATGACGTGCTTGTCCTCGGCGTGGATCTGCGAGGCGAGGTCATCGCCCGCGACCACGCGGTTGGACTGCGTCAGGAAGTCCATCGCGTAGTGGACGCCCTTGAGCTCGCGGCCGGGCACGGGGAGATCGCGCGGGACCAGCGCTCCGGTGGCGACTACGACGGCGTCGTAGCGCTGGCGGAGGTTATCCCACGTGATGTCGCGACCGATCTCGATGCCGGTGCGGAAGCGAGTGCCCTCGGCACGCATCTGCGAGAGACGTGCATCCAGCACGGACTTCTCCATCTTGAAGTCCGGGATGCCGTAGCGCAGCAGCCCGCCGATGCGGTCGTCACGCTCGAACACCGCGACGGTATGGCCGGCGCGTGTCAGCTGCTGGGCGGCGGCGAGGCCCGCTGGCCCCGATCCGACCACGGCGACGGTCTTGCCCGTGAGCCGCTCGGGCGGGTGCGGACGAACGTTGCCCTCGGCGAAGGCCGTGTCCGCGATGGACTGCTCGACGCGCTTGATCGTGACGGCCGGCTGGTTGATGCCGAGCACGCACGACGACTCGCACGGGGCCGGGCACAGGCGTCCCGTGAACTCCGGGAAGTTGTTCGTGGCGTGCAGGCGCTCGCTCGCGCCCGCCATGTCACCGCGGAACGTGAGGTCGTTCCACTCGGGGATGATGTTGCCGAGCGGGCAGCCCTGGTGGCAGAAGGGAACGCCGCAGTCCATGCAGCGCCCAGCCTGCCGGCGCAGCTGGGTCGGCTCCTGCGGGTCGTAGACCTCGCTGAAGTCCATGATGCGCACGGGAACGGGCCGACGCTTGGGGAGCTCGCGTTCGCGATTGGTGAGGAATCCTCTCGGGTCAGCCACGGGTCGCCTCCAGAATCTCGTGCCAGGTCGTGCTGTCGTCGGGGTCGCCACCGCGTTCGATGGCTGCGTTGCGGATCTCGGTGACCTTCGCGTAGTCACGCGGGAGCACCTTCGTGAACTCCTTCGACACCGCGTCGAAGTCATCGAGCATCTCGCGAGCGAGCTGCGAGTCGGTCTCCGAGTAGTGGCGCTCGAGGATGTCGCGCAGGATGTCGGCATCGGCGCTGGTCAGCGTCGTCAGACCGAGCTCACCCGTCGAGACCATGTCGGGGTTGACGAGCTTCGGGTCGAGCTTGTGCACGTAGGCGATGCCGCCGGACATGCCCGCACCGAAGTTCTTGCCCGTCTCCCCCAGGATCACGGCGAGTCCGCCGGTCATGTACTCGAGCGCGTGGTCGCCAACGGCCTCCGCCACTGCGGTGGCGCCGGAGTTGCGGACGAGGAAGCGCTCGCCGACGACGCCGCTCAGGAACATGGTTCCGCTCGTCGCGCCGTAGCCGATGACGTTGCCCGCGATGACGTTCTCGTGCGATTTGAACGGCGCACGCTCGTCGGGCCTGAGGATGATCTCACCACCGCTGAGCCCCTTGCCGACGTAGTCGTTCGAGTCGCCGACGAGCCGGATGCGGATGCCGTTCGGCAGGAACGCGCCCAGCGACTGCCCCGCGGTCCCGCGCAGTTCGATGTCGATCGTGCCTGCGGGCAGGCCGTGCTCCCCGTGCTTGAGGGTCACGTGGTGCCCGAGCATCGTGCCGACGGCGCGATCGGTGTTGATGACATCCATCGAGACCTTGACGGACTCGCCGCGCTCGAGCGCCTGCTCGGCGAGCGTGAGCAGCTTCTGGTCGAAGTGCTGGTCGAGCTCGTGCTCCTGGGTGACGAGACTCCGAGTCGGCGCATCGCCGAACTCGTGGCCGGTGAGCACTCGAGAGAGGTCGAGCCCCTCGGTCTTCCAGTGATGCATCGCTTCGTCGACCTCGAGGAGCTCGCGCTTCCCGATGATCTCGTCCAGCGAGCGCACGCCGAGCTCCGCGAGGTACTCGCGGACTTCCTGCGCCACGAACTCGAAGAAGTTCACGACGTGGTCGGCCTGACCCGTGTAGCGTGCGCGCAGCTCAGGGTTCTGCGTGGCGACACCGACCGGGCATGTGTCGAGGTGGCAGACGCGCATCATGATGCAGCCAGAGACGACCAGCGCAGCGGTCGCAAAGCCGAACTCCTCGGCACCGAGCAGGGCGCCGACGATGACGTCTCGGCCCGTCTTGAGCTGACCATCCACCTGCACGACCACGCGGTCGCGCAGGCCGTTGAGCATGAGCGTCTGCTGCGTCTCGGCAAGACCGAGCTCCCACGGGGTTCCCGCGTGCTTGAGGGAGTTGAGCGGTGAGGCGCCCGTGCCGCCGTCGTGGCCCGAGACGAGGACGACGTCGGCAAGTGCCTTCGTCACACCGGCCGCGACTGCGCCGATGCCGTTCTCGCTCACGAGCTTCACGTGGATGCGCGCCGACGGGTTCGCTCGCTTGAGGTCGAAGATCAGCTGCTTGAGATCCTCGATGGAGTAGATGTCATGGTGAGGGGGCGGGGAGATCAGACCGACGCCAGGCGTCGCGTGGCGCGTCCGAGCCACCCACGGGTAGACCTTCGTCGGAGGCAGCTGCCCGCCTTCGCCCGGCTTCGCACCCTGCGCCAGCTTGATCTGGATGTCATCCGCGTGAGTCAGGTACATGCTCGTGACGCCGAACCGGCCCGAGGCAACCTGCTTGATGGCGCTGCGTCGCTCAGGATCGAGGAGGCGCTCCACGTCCTCGCCGCCCTCACCCGTGTTCGACTTGCCCCCGATGCGGTTCATCGCGATGGCGAGCGTCTCGTGGGCTTCCTTCGAGATGGAGCCGTAGCTCATGGCTCCCGTCTGGAACCGCTTCAGGATCTCGGAAGCCGGCTCGACCTCGTCGATCGGAATCGGAGTCCGGCCGCCCACCTTGAACTTGAAGAGTCCACGCAGCGTCATGGTCTCCGCGGCCTGGTCGTCGACGAGCTTCGTGTACTCCTTGAAGATGTCGTAGCGGCCCTCGCGCGTCGAGTGCTGCAGACGGAAGATCGTGTTCGGGTTGAAGAGGTGCGGTGGCCCCTCACGGCGCCACTGGTACTCGCCACCGATGTCGAGTGGACGGTGCGACGCGGGAGCAGCCTGAGCCGGGTACGCGTGGCGGTGGCGGAGCTGGTTCTCGCGGGCGATGCCCTCGAGCCCCATTCCGGAGATCTTGCTCGCCGTGCCCGTGAAGTACTCGCTGACGAGCTCGTTCGAGAGGCCGACGGCCTCGAAGCACTGCGCACCCGCGTAGGAGGAGACCGCGGAGATGCCCATCTTCGACATGATCTTCAGGACGCCCTTGCCGAGCGCCTTGATCAGGTTGGCGACCGCCTTCTCTTCCGAGACTCCGGTGAGCTTGCCCTGACGGACCATGTCCTCGCAGGACTCCATCGCCAGGTACGGGTTGACGGCGGAAGCACCGTAGCCGAGCAGCACTGCGACGTGGTGCACCTCGCGGACATCACCCGCCTCGATGACCAGGCCGACGCGCATCCTGCGCTCCGTGCGGATCAAGTGGTGGTGCACGGCACTCGTCATGAGCAGCGAGGGGATGGGCGCGTAGTCGCGGTTCGAGTCGCGGTCGGAGAGCACGATGAAGCCGGCGCCGGCGTCGATCGCGCGGTCGGCCTCCTCGCACAGCTCCTCGAGGCGCTTGCGCAGCCCCTCCACGCCGTCGTCGACCCGGTAGCAGCCGCGGAGGGTCTCCGCCGCGTCGATACCGGGGCGCTGCTCGATGTGCTGGATCTTCGCGAGCTGGTCGTTGTCGATGACCGGGAAGTCGAGCACGACCTGACGCGCGTGCTCGGGGCCAGCGCTGAGGAGGTTCTCCTGCGGCCCGATGCTCGTCGTGAGACTTGTCACGACCTCCTCGCGGATCGAGTCGAGCGGCGGGTTCGTCACCTGCGCGAAGTTCTGCGTGAAGTAGTCGAAGACGAGCCGTGGTCGGTCCGTGAGGATCGCGATGGGCGTGTCCGTCCCCATGGCGCCGATCGGCTCAGCACCGTTCTTCGCCATAGGGGCGAGCAGGATACGCAGCTCCTCCTCGGTGTAGCCGAAGGTGCGCTGGCGGCGTTCGACAGAGGCCGGAGTGTGCGTGACGTGCTCGCGCTCCGGGAGCTCAGCGAGGTTGATACGACCCTCGTCGAGCCAGTCCCCCCACGGCTGCAGCTCCGCGAGGTCGTGCTTGACCTCATCGTCCTCGATGAGGCGGCCGACCTCGGTGTCCACGAGGAGCACCTGGCCGGGGCGCAGACGCCCCTTGCGGATGACGGTCGCGGGGTCGAGGCTCGCGACGCCGACCTCGGAGCCCAGCACGATCAGGCCGTCGGCCGTCTGCACGAAGCGGCCGGGGCGAAGCCCGTTCCGGTCGAGCGTCGCGCACACGTAGCGGCCGTCGGTGAACGCCATAGCCGCAGGCCCGTCCCACGGCTCCATGATGAGCGAGTGGTACTCGTAGAAGTCACGCACCTCAGCGCTCAGGTCCTCTGCGGTCTCCCACGCTGCCGGCACCATCATGTGCACGGCGTGCGCGAGGGAGCGGCCCGAGAGGGTCAGGAGCTCCAGCACCTCGTCGAAGGAGGCCGAGTCGCTGGCGCCCTCGGTGACGATCGGGAACAGGTCCGCGACGTCGCCGAGGATCTCAGAGCGCAGCTGCGACTGCCGGGCGCGCATCCAGTTGCGGTTGCCACGAACCGTGTTGATCTCGCCGTTGTGCGCCATCATGCGCATCGGCTGCGCGAGCTGCCACGACGGGAACGTGTTCGTTGAATAGCGCGAGTGCACGATCGCGAGCTTGGAGGCGAAGCGCTCATCGCTCAGGTCCGGGTAGAACGGCTCAAGCTGCAGCGTCGTGACCATGCCCTTGTAGGTGATCGAGCGGCACGAGAGCGACATGAAGTACACGCCGAGCGAATGCTCGGCGCGCTTGCGCATGCGGTAGCACTGCCGGTCGAGGGACGCGCCCTTGCGCGGGTTCCCTCGGAAGTTCTGGCGCTCGCTGCGCACGAAGAGCTGTTCGATGACGGGCATCGCGGCTCGCGCCAGCTTGCCGAGCTCATCGGGCTGCACGGGAACCTCTCGCCAGCCGATGACGCGGAGGTCCTCTTCTGCCGCGAGCTTGGCGATGCCAGCCTTGACCCTGGCCCGCTCGTCCGCGTCCACCGGGAGGTAGGCGTTGCCGACCGCGTACCGGCCATCGGCAGGCAGATCGAAGCCGCTGACCGCGCGGAAGAAGTCATCCGGGATGGCCGTCAGGATTCCGGCGCCATCACCGGTGCCCGCATCCGAGCCGACGGCGCCGCGGTGCTCCATGTGGCGGAGCGCGTCGAGCGCGTGGTCGATGATGTCGTGACCCGGCGTGCCACGCAGGGTGGCGACCATCGCGAGCCCGCAGGCATCGCGTTCGTTGGCAGGGTCATACAGACCGGCTGCTGCTGGGTAGCCATTCGTTGGAAAGGCGGCGGAGGTCATAACTCGTCCCCTCGTCGGTGGTGCCATGGGTCGCTTGGCGGACTCGACAGAAGACTGATGTTGACGGAGCCCGTTCGGGGCGGGTGCCTACAGGCGTCCGTCGGTCCATTCAGCAGATTACGACCGCTGTGTTACTTCTGTGTTTCGAGGTGCACGAGCAAGGCCCGAGAGGGGTGGGGTGTTTCGCGTCAGTTCTTCGAAGAGGTAGAGACTTCTTCGCTCTCATCAGGGGTATTTTCCGCAGCGCCTGAGTTAGGCTTGGCTTCGGAAGTTTCCTCGTCGTGAACCGAAGATTGCGCGGAGGTTTCCTCGTCGGCGTCGAGCTCGCTTCCGTCTGCATCGAGTTCGTCGTCGCCGTCGGGCTCGTCGTCCCCGTCGAGTTCGTCAGCCTCAGCACCCTGAGCAGTCTCGGCGGCCCTGGCTGCCTCGGACTCCGGATCGCGTCCGGGAAGGTAGATGCTCGTGCTCAGCTGCGAGACCGGCAGGCGTGAGACGTAGATGAAGAGCGCGACGCCGACGATGACGAGGCACAGGGCCCCGAAGACGTTCGAGCGCATCCCGAGGATCACCTCGGAGTAGTCGACGCGGATGGACTCGATCCACATGCGTCCGGTTCCGTACCAGATGAGGTAGGCGGCGAGCGTCTTGCCCGTGCGCCACCTGAACATGCGCTCGAGGAGCACGATGAGGGCGATGCCGGCGAGGTTCCAGAGCATCTCGTACAGGAACGTCGGATGGAAGAGCGTCCCCTCCGGCAAGCCGACGGGGAAGGCTGGATTGCTCGCCTCGATCTGCAGGCCCCACGGCAGGTCGGTGGGCCAGCCGTAGAGCTCGTGGTTGAAGTAGTTGCCGAGACGCCCGACGGCCTGTGCCAGGAGGAGGCCCGGGATGAGCGCGTCCGAGAACGCGAGCATGCGGATGCCCGTCATGCGGCTCGCGATGAAGATGCCGATCGCTCCGCCGATGAGGGAGCCGATGATGGCGTTGCCACCCTCCCAGATGAAGAAGATCCGCCAGAAGTTGGCGCCCTCGAAGAAGTAGTCGGCCGGGTGCGTGAAGACGTGGTACAGACGCGCGCCGAGCAGCCCGAGCAGCACTGCCCAGATGGCGAAGTCGACCGTGATCCACTTCTCACCGCCACGCGCGGTGAGGCGCCGGTCCGTCCACAGCACGGCGAGGATCATGCCCGCCACGATGAAGAGCGCGTAGAGGTGCACCGTGAGCGGCCCGACCTCGAAGCTCGCCCACTCGAGGGGCGGGCTGGGGATTCCGGTCAGTGGCGTCATGCCTGTTCCTTCGAAGATGGAGCGTCGAGTGCTGTTCCGGTCGCGAGCTGGGCGGCGACCTCGGCGACCGCGGGCACGCCGCCGGAGGCGAGAGCCTTCACAAGCGCGGATCCGACGATGGCGCCCTCCGCATACTCGAGCACCTCGCGGACCTGCTCTGCGGTCGAGATGCCGAGGCCGACGCAGGCTCGTGTGCAGCCGTGCGCGTGGAGTCGGTCCGCGAGTGAGCGCGCGGCCTGGTCGACGTCCGCCCTGGCTCCCGTGATGCCCATGGTCGAGACCGTGTACACGAAGCCACTGCTGGAGTTGATGACCAGATCGAGGCGAGCGTCGCTCGAGCTGGGGGCCGCGAGGAAGACGCGGTCGAGCTCGTGCGCCTGCGAGGCGGCGATCCACTCGCCGCCCTCGTCAGGGACGAGGTCGGGTGTGATCAGCCCGTTGCCACCCGCTGCGGCGAGGTCGCGGGCGAACGCGTCGACGCCGTACTGCATGACGAGGTTCCAGTAGGTCATGACGACGATGGGCGCGTCCACCTCGGCACGGATCTGGCGGATGGCCTCGAAGACGTGCTCCGTCCGGAAGCCGCCCTCGAGCGCCTGGACAGCCGCAGCCTGGATGACGGGGCCGTCCATGACCGGGTCCGAGTACGGCATGCCGAGCTCGATGACGTCGACGCCAGCCTTGACGACCGCGATAGCCGCGGCCACGGAGGTGTCGAAGTCAGGGAATCCGACGGGCAGGTAGGCGACGAGCGCACCCCTGCGGTCTCTATTCGCCGTGTCGATGACCTGCTCGAGGGCAGACGTCGCGGACGGGATCGGGGAAGCCGCGGTGGTCGATGCTGAGGTCACTTGACTTCTCCCTCGGTGCGGTCCGGGTTGCCGAGACCGAAGTACTCGGCTGCGGTCTCCATGTCCTTGTCGCCGCGACCCGAGAGCGAGACCAGGATCGTCGCGTCCGGACCGAGCTCCTTGCCGAGCTCGAGCGCGCCGGCGAGGGCATGGCTGGATTCGATGGCAGGAATGATGCCCTCGGTGCGTGAGAGCAGTCGGAAGGCCTCCATAGCCGCCGCATCAGTCACCGGGAGGTACGTTGCTCGACCGACGGCGGCGAGGTGCGCGTGCTCTGGTCCGACGCCCGGATAGTCGAGGCCCGCCGAGATCGAGTGCGACTCGATGGTCTGTCCGTCGACGTCCTGCAGGAGCAGGGTGCGAGCGCCGTGGAGCACGCCAGGGCGACCGGCGCCGATCGTCGCGGCATGCCGTGGCGTGTCGACGCCGTCGCCAGCGGCTTCATAGCCGTAGAGCGCAACCGTGGGGTCGTCGAGGAACGCGCTGAAGATGCCGATCGCGTTGGATCCACCTCCGACACACGCGACGACGGCGTCCGGCAGGGCACCGGTGAGGTCGAGCACCTGCTGGCGCGCCTCCTCGCCGATGATGGCCTGGAGGTCGCGAACCAGCGCGGGGAACGGGTGCGGGCCAGCGGCAGTGCCGAACACGTAGTTCGTCGTGTCGACGGATGCGACCCAGTCGCGCATGGCGTCGTTGATCGCATCCTTGAGCGTCGCCGAACCCGACTCGACGGCCACGACCTCAGCCCCCAGGAGCCGCATCCGCGCGACGTTCAGCGCCTGGCGCGCAGTGTCGACGGCACCCATGTAGATCGTGCAGTCGAGGCCGAAGAGGGCCGCCGCAGTCGCAGTCGCGACGCCGTGCTGGCCTGCGCCCGTCTCGGCGATGACCCGCGTCTTTCCGATGCGCTTCGTCAGCAGAGCCTGCCCGAGCACGTTGTTGATCTTGTGCGATCCCGTGTGGTTGAGATCTTCGCGCTTGAGGATGATGCGGGCGCCGCCAGCGTGCGCGGCGAACCGCGGTGCCTCGGTGATGATCGAGGGGCGACCCGAGTAGTCGCGGTGCAGCCGGGAGAGCTCAGCCCAGAATTCGTCGTCAGCCTTCGCGGCCTCCCAGGCGCTCGACAGCTCGTCGAGAGCCGCCATGAGGCTCTCCGGGACGAAGCGGCCGCCGAACTCCCCGTAGTAGGGGCCAGAGGCGTTCCGCAGCGATGTGGTGTCTGGGGGCAAGGTGCTCATGCGAGGTGGAAGGTCTCCAAAGTAGATTCCGGGTTGCCGCCCGTCACGAGCGCCTCCCCGATGAGAACGGCGTCTGCGCCGGCGTCGCGGTAGCGGCGCACGTGAGCTGGTTCGAGGACCGCCGATTCGGCGACCTTGACGACATCGTTCGGGTAGAGGGGAGCAAGCTCCCCGAAGAGCTCCGGGTGGAGCTCGAAGGTCGCGAGGTTGCGAGCATTGACACCGAGGATCCTCGCGCCGGCGTCGAGACCGCGCAGCAGCTCGTCCTTCGAATGCGCTTCGACGAGCGCCGTCATGCCGAGCTGCTCGGTGAACTCCGCGAGGCGGACGAGCGTCGACTGGTCGAGCCCCGCGACGATGAGCAGGGCCAGGTCGGCCCCGCACGCGCGGGCCTCGAGCAGCTGGTACTCCTCAGCGATGAACTCCTTGCGGAGCACTGGGACGGCGACCGTGTCGCGCACGGCGCGGAGGTCGTCGAGCGAGCCGAGGAACTTGCGCTGCTCCGTGAGCACGGAGATCGCGGCCGCTCCCCCACGTTCGTAGGAAGCCGCCAGCACAGCGGGGTCGGGGATATCAGCGAGGCGACCCCGAGAGGGGCTGGCTCGCTTGACCTCCGCGATGATGTTGACGCGCTCCGAGCGGGCGAGTGCCCCGTACGCATCGAGCGCAGGGGCGACGTCGGAGATTCGAGCCTCGAGAACGCTCGAGGGAGTGCGCTCCCGCCGTTCAGCCGCGTCCTCGAGAGCGCCGTGGTACAGCGACTCGAGCAAGCTAGTGCGCCTTCGGCCCGAAGCCGAGACGAGCGAGCAGCGGCCAGGCGATGGCCCCGATCACGATCGCGACGACGCCGACCCAGGTGACGATGTTCTGGTCGAACCAGATGCCGAGCGTCCCGACGGTGAAGCCGACGAGCATGATGAGGACACCGGTCCACGCGGCAACCGAATGGCCGTGGCTCTCGTGGGGCTCCTGCAGCGGGGCCTCCTGGACCTCTTCTGCCTCTTCGATGCTCGTGGGTTCGTGGGACGTCTTCGCGGCCAGTTCAGTCATGAGGGTGCTCCTTGTCACGTGCGCTGGGATAAGTCTAGCTGGATGCTCGCGAGCCACCCGCGTCGGTGGGGTCGTCGCCGTGGCTCAGCGCATCCCATTGCTCGACACGTTGATCGCTGTCCGTCGGGGCATCCGCGTGAACGGCACCCGTCGGCTGTCCATTCTCGGGCATCTCGTCGGCGGCTTCCAGTGAAGTCGTCGAGAAGCGCCGTCCACTCGTCGGCCATCGGCGGGCCGTGACGATGGTGAGCACGCCGGCGAAGGCGAGGACGGCGCCGGCGACGACGGCCAGCCATGGCCAGAACGCGACAGAGACCGCTCCGGCGGCAACCGCATCCGCGATCGTCTGCTCGCCCGCGAGTCCCGACGCCGCCGTCACCTCAGGTGCGATGGCCGGGGCCGGGTTGCCGACCGCGATGAAGGCCTGCAGCACCAGGACCGCGCCGACGAGCGTGAGCAGCCCGCCGAGCACGAACCTGAACACGACTCCTGCGAGGGCCAGCGCCGCGAGGACTGCGAGGGCCGCCAGTGCGAGCGCCATGACAGCGGGGGCCGCGACGTCTCCGCGGACCTCGCCCGCGAACGTCTGCGCCCCGAGGGACAGCTCGAACGAGAACCACACCTGCGACCAGGCGAGGATCGCCAGACCCGCGCCGACGACGATCGCCAGGAGCGTGGCGCGCTTGCCGCGCTTGCCCGCAGCGTCAGGCGACGTCATGGGCCGGGAACTCGAGCGCGAGGTCGTCGCCGTCGAAGCAGGTTCGGGTACCGGTGTGGCAGGCGGGGCCGTGCTGGTCGACGCCGAGGAGGATCGTGTCGGCATCGCAGTCGAGCGCGAAGCTCACGAGGCGCTGCGTGTTGCCGGAGGTGTCGCCCTTGCGCCACAGCTCCGAACGAGAGCGCGACCAGTAGACGACGCGCCCCTCGGTCAGGGTCATCCGCAGCGACTCCGCGTTCAGCCAGGCGAGCATGAGCACCTCGCGGGTGTCGTGCTGCGTCACGACCGCCGGAACCAGGCCGCGGTCGTCGAACGAGACCCGCGAGAGGATCTCGTCGATCCGCAGCGCGGAGACAGGGAACGTGGAGGCTGTCATCGGACACTCCGCCTGACGGTGATTCCTGCTTCGGCCAGGGAATCCTTCACCTGGCCGATCGTGAACTGCCGGTGGTGGAAGACGCTCGCAGCCAGCACGGCGTCCGCGCCAGCCTCGACGGCGGGCGCGAAGTGCTCGAGCGCACCAGCTCCGCCGGACGCGATGACGGGGACCGTCGCCAGCTCGCGGACCAGGCGGGTCAGCTCCAGGTCGAAGCCGGCCTTCGTGCCATCAGCGTCCATGGAGTTGACGAGAAGCTCCCCCGCGCCACGCTCGATGGCCTCGCGGGCCCAGCTGAGCGCGTCGATCCCGGTGTCCGTGCGCCCACCGTGGGACGTCACGACGAACCCGGACTCCGTCGATGGCGAACGCTTCACATCGAGCGAGAGGACGAGGACCTGCTTGCCGAACGTCGACGAGATCTCGTCGACGAGCGCCGGCCGCGCGATAGCCGCGGAGTTGACGCCGACCTTGTCGGCGCCGCACGCGAGCAGCACGCGAACATCCTCGACGCTGCGCACCCCACCGCCGACGGTGAGCGGGATGAAGACCTGCTCCGCCGTCCGTGTGACGAGGTCGTAGGTGGTCCCTCGCCCCTCATTCGAGGCGGTCACGTCGAGGAAGGTGAGCTCGTCCGCACCCTGCTCGGCGTAGAGCGCCGCGAGCTCGACAGGGTCGCCCGCATCCTGGAGATCCAGGAAGTTGACCCCCTTGACGACGCGCCCCTCGGCCACGTCCAGGCAGGGGATGACGCGCGTTGCGAGCCCCGTGGACTTCTGGGCGGATGAGGAGACGGTCATCGTCATCACACCCGGACGGCTTGCAGCGCCGTCACGATGATGGCCTTGGCCCCCGCGTCCTGGAGCTGGTCCATGACCTGGTTGAGCTCGTTCTGCGGCACCATGGAGCGCACCGCGACCCAGTCCGAGTCGCGCAGCGGCGAGATCGTCGGCGACTGGAAGCCAGGCGTGATCGCCAGAGCCGCGTCGAGTTTCGACGATTCGATGTCGTAGTCCATGATCGCGTAGCGTCGCGCGACGAGCACGCCGTCGAGTCGACCGAGGAGGCGACGCGCAGCGTGCTCCTTCTCCGGCGTCGAGATGAGGACCGCCGTGGATTCGAGGATGACCGGCCCGAAGACCTCGAGGCCCGCCTTGCGCAGCGTGCCGCCCGTTGAGACGACGTCGGCGACGGCATCCGCGACGCCAAGCCGGATGGCCGACTCGACCGCCCCCTCCAGGGGCACCAGCTCAGCCTCGATGCCCGCCCGGGCGAACCAGGAGCCGAGCAGGCCCGTGTAGCTCGTCGCCACCCGCTTGCCCTGCAACTGGCTGACATCGGTGAATTCGCCGGCGGGGCCCGCGAATCGGAAGGTGGAGTCGCCGAAGTCCAGCGCACGGACCTCCTTGGCGGCCGACTCGGTGTTCAAGAGGAAGTCGCGGCCCGTGATGCCAGCGTCGAGGACACCCGAGCCCACGTAGGTCGCGATGTCACGAGGCCGAAGGTAGAAGAACTCGACATCGTTGATCGGGTCGATGGCGACGAGCTCACGGCTGTCGCCACGGCCGCGGTAGCCGGCCTCCTGCAGCATTTCGTTGGCCGTCTCGGCGAGCATGCCCTTGTTTGGCACGGCGATGCGAAGCATTGTTGGAACGTCCTTGGTTCTGGGAGTCATGAATCGGGATGGGTGCGCGCTGCCTGGTGACCTCACCGGCGTCGGCGCACGTGTCGCGCGGGCCGTTCGACGGCGCCGAGCTCGTGCCTGCTAGAGGTTGCGGTAGACGTCGTCGAGCGTGAGGCCCTTGGCGAGCATGAGGACCTGCAGATGGTAGAGCAGCTGCGAGATCTCCTCAGCCGTCTCCTCGTCGCTCTCGTACTCGGCGGCCATCCAGACCTCAGCGGCCTCCTCGACGATCTTCTTCCCGATCGTATGCACGCCCGCGTCGAACTCTCGGACCGTGCCTGAACCCTCTGGTCGGGAGGCGATCTTCTCGGAGAGCTCTGCGAACAGCGTGTCGAAGGATTTCACAGGCACAGCGTAGTCGCTTGGCGCCTAGTGCGCGTGCCGGGCATCCGCTGCAGCGGCGCGCAGCGCCGCGATCTGCTCACCGGGATCACCGCGGAACACGGCCGATCCGGCGACGAAGGTATCGGCGCCGTTCGCTGCCGCGAGCTCGATCGTGTCGAGCGAGATCCCACCGTCGACCTGGAGCCAGGTCTCGAGGCCGTGCGACTTCCTGAGTCTGTCGGCCCTCGCCAGCTTCGGCATCATGTCCGCCATGAAGGACTGACCGCCGAAGCCGGGCTCGACGGTCATGATGAGCAGCTGGTCGAAGTGGGGCAGGATCTCCTCGACGGCGCTGAGGGGCGTCGCCGGGTTGATGGCGATGCCAGCGCGCGCGCCTCGCTCCTTCAACCGCTTGGCTAGGGTCACGGGACTCGTCGCGGCCTCCGCGTGGAAGGTCACCGAGAACACGCCCATCTCCGCGAACTGGGGAGCCCAGCGGTCCGGGTCCTCGATCATGAGGTGCAGGTCGAGCGGCACGGGGCTGATCTCCTGCAGACGCTCCACCATCGGCTGGCCGAACGTGAGGTTCGGCACGAAGTGGTTGTCCATGACGTCGACGTGCGCCGCATCGGCTGAGGCGATGCGGCCGAGATCTCTCTCGAAGTTGGCGAAGTCGGCGGCCAGGATGCTGGGGTTGATGCGCGCGTTCACGGGGCGATCCTACGGGGTCGGGGTCTCCTGCTGAGCTGGTGCTCGGCGCAGGAGAGCGAGGAACATGGCGTCGGTGCCGTGGCGGTGGGGCCAGAGCTGCACGAGCGTGCCGTCGCCGAGGGGACGTTCGCCGAGGTCCAGTTCACCGGTCGTCGAGGCACGGTTCATGATCGCGGCCGCATCCAGCACCTCAGCGCCCGACAGCCGAACCGCGCGGCGCACGACACCGGTCGTCTCTGCCTGGTGGGGCGAGCAGGTGACGTAAGCCACGATGCCGCCTGGCTTCACGGTGGCGAGCGCCGCCTCGAGCAGTTGCTCCTGCAGTTGGACGAGCTCGCTCACGTCGCTGCTCTGCTTCCGCCAGCGTGCCTCCGGCCTGCGGCGCAGTGCGCCGAGGCCCGTGCAGGGGGCGTCGAGGAGGACACGATCGAACTCGCCAGGGTGGCTCTCGGCGAATGAGCGTCCGTCCTCGTTGGTGACGGAGACGGGAGCCGCGAGCGGGGCGAGCGCCGTGCGGACGAGCCCGGCGCGAGCCGGCACGAGCTCGTTGGCGGTGAGCTTGGCACCGAGCTCGGTGGCGCTGGCAGCGAGCAGGGCAGCTTTGCCCCCGGGGCCGGCGCACATGTCGAGCCAGCGCTCGCCGGCGAGGACCGGCGCCGCCTCGAGCAGCGCGAGCGTGACGAGCTGCGAGCCCTCGTCCTGGACGCGTGCCCTGCCCGCCTTGACCTGAGGGACCCAGGACGGGTCGCCCGAGGCGAGCGTCAACCCGCGAGGCGAGACTCGGCCTGGCGCGAGGAGGTCGGCGTTCGTCTCGATGAGCTCGCCGGGCGTGTCGAAGCCGGGGAGGGACACGATGCTGACGGCTGGCGACTCATTGTCAGCGGCGAGTGTCGCGGCGAGCTCGTCGCCGCGCTCTTCCGCGGCGAGCGAGTCGCGCAGTGCGCGCACGATCCAGTCCGGATGCGAGTGCCGGACCGCGAGAGTCCGCTCCTCGCTCTGCCCCGTCGTGATCTCGTCGAGCCATTCGTCGAGTCCGGTGCGCGAGATCTTCCGAAGGATGGCGTTGACGAACCCGGAAGCGCCTCTGGACGCGATGCGGGCGGCCTGCTCGACCGACTCGTTGACCGCAGCGTGACTCGGCGTGCGCATGCTCAGCAGCTGGTGCGCGCCCAGCCGAAGGACATCGAGGATCGGCGGGTCGATGTCGCGGACGTCGCGTCCGGACGCCTCGGCGATGATCGCGTCGTACGTGCCTCGACGACGAAGCGTCCCGTAGGTCAGCTCGGTCGCAAGGCCCGCATCCGACGGGGAGAGCCGTGCCGCCGAGATCCGGTGCGGAAGCAGGAGGTTTGCGTAGGCGTCGTCTTCGTCGACCGCTCTGAGAACCTCGAACGCCACCTGGCGTGAGCGCGTGACGGAGCGACCGGCTGTCGGCTGGTCAGGGCGTCGCCTGCCTTCGAAGGGGCGGTTCCCGCGACGTCCTCCTGCACCCGCCGGGCTCATGCGAGCACCAGCGTCTCGGCATCGCGCCTGCCGCGGAGCCAATCTCGCGCTGGCATCGGCTTCTTCCCGGCGGGCTGGACGGTGAGGAGCTGCAGGGGCTGCGTGCCCGTGCCCACGAGGACGTCCTGGCCGACGACGGCGAGCTGCCCCGGTGCAAGCGGCGGCGCGTCTATCGCCTCGCTCGGGCGTGAGGTGCGCAGGATGCGCAATGGCTGTCCGTCGACGTGCGCGACCGCGCCCGGTTCTGGAGTCACGCCGCGGATGTGCGCGTCCACGCTCACGAGCGGAGCCGCCCAGTCGACTGCGGAATCCTGCTTCCGCAGCTTCGCCGCGGTGGTGGGTTCGCCGACCTGCGGCTTGGCGCTTAGCGCGTCTTCGCTGATCCCCTGCACCGTCTCCGCGAGGAAGGCCGCTCCCTCCCCCGCGAGGCGCTCGAGGAGCTCCCCCGAGGTCTCGGTCTCGCCGATCGGCGAAGCCTGGGTCGCGAAGACCGGCCCCTCGTCGAGGCCGACCGTCAGCTGGAAGATGGTCATACCCGTCGACGAGTCGCCACGCATGACGGCACGCTGGGCCGGGGCGGCGCCGCGCAGGTCGGGGAGCAACGAGAAGTGCAGGTTGATCCAGCCGCGCTCGGGCGCATCGAGCGTCGCGGCGTCGATGAGCGCCCCGTAGGCGACGATGACGCCGAGCTCGGCGTCGAGGCTCGCGAGCTCAGCGGTCACGTCCGGGGACATGCGGTTGCTCTTGATCACCCGAAGGCCGAGCTCCGCCGCGCGGGCCGCCACCGGGGATGGCGTGAGCGCCCTCGAGCGACCCACCTTGGCATCGTCGCGAGTGAGGACCGCCGCGATCTCGTGACCGTCGTCCACCAGCGCCTCAAGGCTGAGGACGGCGGTGGATGGGGTGCCGGCGAAGACGAGCCGCATAGCTGGTGCCTCTCGAGGTTGGTGCGAGTGTGGTGCTGGAGCGCGGGTCAGAAGATGCCCGGCGGGTCAAATCGTACGCGCAGGGTCGAGGCGTGCCCGCCGCCGCGACCCGCGACGCGCGGGCGCCGGCTAGTTGCCGCTCGGACGAGCTCGCTCTTCAGCAGCTTCGCCAGCGGGGCGCCGAGCGAGTAGCTGAACTTGAGAACTGCTCGGCTTCCGACCTCCTGGGGCGTCGGTCCGAGGATCTGCATGGCCCCAGCCTGCTTGAGCTCGGCGGAGGCCTCGACGGTCGCAATGGCGTGGCGGACTTCCTCGTCGCTCCCGGAGATGGCGGCGACGCGAATCGCCGGTGGGAAGTGGAGATCGCGCCGCTCCTCGAGCTCGCGCGTCGAGAAGGCCGGCTGCTGCCAGGTGCGGAGCGCGTGCGCTGCCGGATTGTCGGCTCCGACGATGACGACCTTGGCGCCGCCCGACGCCAGCGCCGCGGCGTTCGACCATCCGCGGAGCGCGTCGACGCCAGCATCGAGGCGCTCCTGAGCGAGCGAGCGCTCCGTGTCGAGCAGGACGATGCCGGCGTAGCCGGAGCTCGGAACCGGCTCGGCGCCGCGCGTTGCCACGACGAGACAGGGGCGGTCGTCGATCGTCACGGTCTCTGAGGCTCCATCGGCCACGACGACACGAGTGCCGGGGAAGGCGCGTCCGAGCTCCTCTGCGGTCCGCTCCGCGCCGAGTGACGTGTTCCGGAGGCGCCGGTCGTCGCACTCGGGACACTGCCACTCGGGATGGAGGGCGTCGCACACCCTGCAGGAAGGGGGCGCTCCCGGGCGCGAGTACTCGAGGGCTCCGCCGCAGACCGTGCAGCGAGCTGGCGTGCGACACCTGGCGCAACTGAGGCTCGGGATGTAGCCGGCACGCACGACCTGGAGCAGCACCGGCCCGTGCTCGAGCGCGCGCCTCGCCTCCTGCCAGGCGAGCGCTGGGATGCGCGCGTGCGCCGCCGGGGTCTCCTCGGCGAGTGCCTGGCTGCCCGAGATGACCTTGGGAGCCTCCGGTCGCGTGAGGGGCACCGGAGTGAGCCACCGCATGCCCACGAGGCGGGCGACCTCCAGGCTCGGGGTGTGCGCCGCGAAGATGAGCGTGAGCGACTCGCGCTCAGCGCGGAGCAGGGCGACGTCACGGGTGCTGGCGTAGGGAGCGAGCTGCTCGGTGAAGCTCTCGTCGCCGTCGTCCCAGACGAGCACAGCGCCGAGGTTCGAGGCCGGAGCGTAGACGACGCTCCTCGTGCCCACGACGACACCCGGTGTCTCGTCGAGGCAGGCGAGGAACGCCGCGTAGCGGTCGGCGGGCTTGGCGCGGGTGTCGAGTCGGCGGACCTGACCGGCATCGAGGAACCTGCCGAGCGCGCGGAGGGCCAGCTCGACGTCGCGGTAGTCGGGGACCGCCAGGATGACGGACTGCCCGGCGGCGACGCGAACCGCTGAGATGGCTGCAAGGGCGAGGAGCGAGCGGGGAACTCCCGCGTCGACGCCGACCGGGGCGTCGACAGCGAACCGCGCCGCTGGGCCCCGCCCGAGGATCTCGGCTGCCTCTGCCCCGTACATGGGAACGAGCGTCGCTTCCGGGGCATCGTGGACCTCGTCCGCTGTGGACGCGGGCTCGTCGGCATCGCTCAACGGCGCGTCCTCGCCGCCAGGAGCTTCCGCCGTCGCTGGAGCTGCCTGGGCGCGTGCCTCCAGCCACCGCTGCTCGACGCGCACGGACCTCGCCGGGATGGCGAGGCGCAGCACGTCCGCCGCGCATCCGGCCTGCCGGTCGGCGACCGCCCGGGCGAGGCCAGCGATCTCGGGCGTGAGCACCCTGGCCGTCGAGACGAGCTCGATGATCGGCGCGAGCTTGCCCGTGTACTCAGCGACTCGCTCGACGGCCACGACGAACCCCTGCAACTGGCGGTTCGACGTGCGAAGCGGAACCGCAACCCTCATTCCGACGCCGATGCTCCCGCGCAGCTCGACGGGGATCTCGTACTCGAGCTCCCGGTCGAGCTGCGGAAGCGGGGAGGCGACGACGACGCGCGCGACCCTCGGCAGGGTGTCGTCCACAGCTGGCTCTGCGATCAGAGGCCAGCGGCTCGGCGGAGCTCCTCGGCCCGGTCGGTGCGCTCCCACGTGAAGTCGGGCAGCTCACGACCGAAGTGGCCGTAGGCGGAGGTCTGGGCGTAGATCGGGCGACGCAGGTCGAGGTCCTCGACGAGCGCACCTGGGCGGAGATCGAACGTCGAGAGAATCGCCTCGATGATCGTGGCGTCCGCCACCCTGCCGGTGCCGAAGCTCTCGACGTAGAGGCCAACCGGCTCAGCCTTGCCGATGGCATACGCGATCTGCACTTCGAGGCGATCGGCGAGCCCCGCCGCGACAGCGTTCTTCGCCACCCAACGCATGGCGTACGCGGCCGAGCGGTCGACCTTCGAGGGGTCCTTGCCGCTGAAGGCGCCGCCACCGTGGCGCGCCATGCCGCCGTACGTGTCGACGATGATCTTGCGTCCGGTCAGGCCCGCATCGGCGCGGGGCCCTCCGTCGATGAAACTGCCTGACGGGTTGACGAGGAAGGTGGGCTCGGCGTCCGCGAACCCGTTGCGCTCCAGCACCGGGCGGACGACGTGCCTGATGACGTCTTCGCGGATCTGCGCCTGCTCGAGGCCAGGGTCGTGCTGCGTGGAGACCACGACGGTCTCGATGGAACGGGGCACGCTCCCCTCGTAGCCGACGGTGACCTGCGTCTTGCCGTCTGGGCGCAGGTAGGCGACCTCGCCGGACTTCCGGACGGCCGCGAGCTGCTGCGCGAGCTGGTGCGCGAGGTGGATCGGCAATGGCATGAGGGCTTCGGTCTCCCGGGTCGCGTAGCCGAACATGATGCCCTGGTCTCCCGCACCCTGCTTGGCGATCGCGTCTTCCGAGCTCTCGGAGCGGTGCTCCAGCGAGGTCGTGACGCCCTCGCCGATCTCGGGAGACTGCTCTCCGACCGAGATCGAGACACCGCACGAGGAGCCGTCGAAGCCGACGTCGCTCGACGTGTAGCCGATCTCGCTGATGGTGCGCCTGACGATGCCGGCGATGTCGGAGTAGGCCTTGGTCGTGACCTCACCGGCGACGTGCACCTGGCCCGTCGTCACGAGCGTCTCGACGGCGACGCGGGACGCCGGGTCCTGTGTCAGGAGGTCGTCGAGGATGCGGTCGGAGATCTGGTCGCAGATCTTGTCGGGGTGACCCTCGGTGACCGACTCAGAGGTGAACAGGCGAAGAGAAGACAAGAAGAACCCCTTGCGGTGAGTGTTGCGGCTGCTGGTTGGCGACGCCGGCGTGACTAGACGTTGGCGAGCAGATCCAGGATGACATCGGCCACCGACATCTTGTCGCCAGTGTGACGCGAGACAACGTCGCCAGACGCCGCGAGGATGAAGACGGAGTTGTCGTCCGACTGGAAGCCGAGGCTCCAGCCGACCCTGTTGACGACGAGGTAGTCGCATCCCTTCCTCGCGATCTTGGCCCGACCGAGCTCGAGGAGCGCAGCGTCGTCGGTCTCGGTCTCGGCCGCGAAGCCGATGATGACCTGATCGGCACCACGTGACGCGGACAGATCCTGCAGGATGTCGGGATTGCGGGTGAAGGTGAGTGTCAGCTCTTCGCCCGCCTGCTCCTTCTTGATCTTGCCTTCGGCAACGGTCACCGGACGGTAGTCCGCGACCGCCGCGGCCATGATGACGACATCGTGACGTGGGGCGATCTCGGCGCAGGCCTGCGCGAGCTGCTGCGCGCTCGAGACGGTGACGAGCTTGACCCCGTCGGGTGGCCGGACCTCCGCGTTGGCGGCGACGAGGGTGACCTCAGCGCCACGCGCGAGGGCACGCTCGGCGAGCGCGAAGCCCTGCCTGCCGCTCGATCGGTTGCCGATGAACCGCACAGGGTCGAGCGGCTCGCGGGTGCCTCCCGCTGTGATGAGGACGCGCCTCCCGCGGAGGTCGCTCACCAGTTCCGCGTCGCGGCGGCGTCGGCGTTCGCCGCGTCCGGCGCTCAGGATCGTCGCAACGATCTCGGAGGGCTCCGCCAGGCGACCTGGTCCGGAGTCGCTGCCGGTCAGCTGGCCGTCGGCCGGACCGACGAGCACCACTCCGCGCGCGTCGAGACGCGCCGCGTTGGCCTGCGTCGCCGGGTTGAGCCACATCTCCGTGTGCATGGCTGGTGCGAGGATCAGCGGAGCCGTCGACGCCAGGATCGTCGTGCCGAGCAGGTCGTCCGAGAGGCCTGCGGCGATCTTTGCCATGGAGTTCGCGGTCGTCGGCACGACGGCGATGACATCAGCCTGCTGGCCGAGCGCGACGTGCCGAACCTCAGCGACGTCATCGAAGACGTCGGTTCGAACGGGGTTGCGTGAGATGGCCTCGAACGTCGGACGCCCCACGAACCGCAGCGCGGACTCAGTGGGCACGACGTCGACGTGATGTCCGAGAAGAACGAGATCGCGGATGACCTGGACCGCCTTGTAGGCGGCGATACCGCCCGTCACGCCGATGACGACGCGCATCGGCTGCCCGTCAGACGCATCGGTCTGGGGGGCGGCAGCCGGATGCGCGCCAGCGATCTCGCTCACGGTCGTGCTATGCCTGCGGTGCGTCGTCTTCGAAGTTGATCTCGTCGTCGAAGACGATGACGTCGTCCGGCGTCTCGAGCGGACGCGCCTCGACCATGACGATCTTCTGCTCGTTGATCTCGTGCAACGCGATCGAGAGCGGCTTGTCGTCGATCGAGGAGTCGATCAGCGGGCCGACGTTCTGGTAGATCGCACCGTCGTGCAGATCGGAGTAGTAGTCGTTGATCTGACGCGCGCGACGCGATGCGAAGATGACCAGCTGGTACTTGTTGTCGACGCGCTGCAGCAGCTCGTCCATGGGCGGGTCAATGATGCCCTTGGGCTTCTCAATCATGCGTGCTCCTTGTTCAGTCCCAGATGTTCGACTACGCGTGCCGCAGCCTCAGGCACGGAGTCGTTGACGACCAGTGCATCGAACTCGTCCTGGGCGGCGAGTTCGATCTTCGCGGTTTCGAGGCGCCGAGCCTGTTCTTCGGGTGATTCTGTGCCGCGCCCCACGAGGCGCCGCACAAGCTCGTCCCAGCTCGGAGGCAACAAAAATACCAGTCTAGCCTCAGGCATGCGCGATCTGACCTGTCTGGCGCCCTGAATGTCGATTTCCAGCAGGACGGATCGGCCGGAGGAGATGGCTTCGTCGATTGGTCCGCGCGGGGTGCCGTACCTGAAGGCGTTGTGGACGGTCGCGTACTCGAGCAGCTGCTCCTGGTCGACGAGCCGGTCGAAGCCGGCGTCGTCGGTGAAGTGGTAGTTGACCCCGTCGACCTCGCCGGGCCGGGGTGAGCGCGTCGTGGCGGAGACGGAGAGCTCCACTTCGGGGTAGTGCTCGCGGATGTAGTTGGCGACCGTGCCCTTGCCGACTGCCGTGGGGCCAGCCAGGACGACGAGGCGATTCCCGGTGCTCTGCGCACCGAGTCGTTCCTCCAGGAAGGCGCGGAGGCGGATGCGCTGGTTGCGTCCGAGCCCACCGAGGCGCTTGGACGGTGAGATGGCCAGCTCCTCGAGGATGCGGGCCTGCTTGGTGGCTCCGATGTGCGGGATGCTCAGGAGGAACTGGGTCACGCGCAGCGAGTGCTCGGCTGCGTGTTCCGGGGACTGGCTCGCATCGAGCACCGAGATGGGGCTGCGAGCGCCGGTCGCGAGCGCTCGCTTGACCTCGGCTCGGGCCTGGCGGGCGAGGACCGCAGCCCTGGAGGCTGCGATGCGGTCGACGGGGGGTGGCACCTGGGTCATGAGAGGGCGTTCTCCAGCTCTGCGGTCTGCTGGTCGATGGCGTCGGCGATGCCGTTGGGTCCTGCGGCCAGGACGCTCCGGGAGACGTTCACGATGAGCGACTCGGTGGCTGCACCGAACGTGCTTCTGATCTGCGCGAACTCAGCCCCCTGGTGGCCGAAGCCCGGAGCGAGGATCGGGGTGCGGGGTGCGCCGCCGAGGGCGGGAAGGTCGACGCCGAGGGCGTCGAAGTCGACGGTGCCGCCGAGGACGACCCCGATCGAACCGAAGTCGCCGCTCGCGTGCTGCGTGTTCCAGGCGACCGCACGATTGGCGATGCCTCCCGCGACCGTCTCGCCGCGCTGCGTCCCGCGATCACGTCGAGCCGTCTGGATCGAGGTCGACTCGGGGTTCGACGTCGCAGCGAGCACGAACAGTCCCTTCCCGAGCCGCTCGGCGAGCTCGAGCGCCGCGGCGAGCGAGTCGAAGCCCTGGTAGGGGTTCACCGTCATGGCGTCGGCCTCAAGCGGAGACCCCGCTTCGAGCCACGCTTTCGCATAGGCCTCGAGGGTCGTGCCGACGTCGCCGCGCTTGACGTCGGCGATCACGAGCAGGTCCGCGTCCCGAGCCGCAGCGAAGACTGTCTCGAGCGCCGCGAAGCCAGCCGAGCCGAAGCGCTCGAAGAAGGCGATCTGCGGTTTGACGACGCCGACGCGCCCGGCTGCTGCCTCGATGACGCGAAGGCCGAACTCCTCGGCTCCGGTCGCGGTGTCGGGCAGCCCCCACGAGGTGAGCAGGAACTCATGCGGATCGATGCCGACGCAGAGCCGGCCCCGCTCCTCCAGGGCGTGCTGGAGTCGGGGGCCGAACCCGCCCACTCCAGCACGCGACGCCATCGCTGCAGTCAACTAGCTTTCCCCCCTCTGGGTGTTGTACTCCTGCAGGCTCGTGACGGTGAACCCGCTGCGGAGAGCAGAGAGGGAACCGACGGCGGCAGAGAGCTCCGAGATCGTCGTGAAGATCGGCAGATCGGCGGAGACCGCAGCCATGCGGATCTCATAGCCATCGGCTCGAGACGCCCGGCCGGATGGCGTGTTGATGACCATGTCGACCTCTCCCCCGTGGATCATGTCCACGATGTTGCGGTCCTGGCCCGGCGTCGTTCCATCCGGAGAGTCCGGGGTGAACTTGCCGACGACCTTCGCCGAGATGCCGTGGCGTGCGAGGACCGCAGCCGTGCCCTCGGTGGCGGCGATCGAGAAGCCGAGCTCCACGAACTTCGCGACGGGCAGGACGATGGCGCGCTTGTCGCGGTCGGAGACGGACACGAAGACCGTGCCCGACTTCGGGAGGCCACCGTAGGCCGCGAGCTGGCTCTTCGCGAACGCGGTCGGGAAGTCCGTGTCGATGCCCATGACCTCGCCGGTCGAGCGCATCTCCGGGGAGAGCAGCGAGTCGACGATGCGGCCGTCCTTCGTGCGGAAGCGCTTGAACGGCAGCACTGCCTCCTTCACCGCGACGGGACTCGACGCAGGCTGGTGCGTGCCGTCCTGCTCACGAAGGAGACCTTCCGCCTTGAGCTCCGCGATGCTCACGCCGGTCATGACGCGCGCGGCGGCCTTGGCGAGCTGGGTTCCGAGCGCCTTGGAGACGAACGGCACGGTCCGGGATGCACGCGGGTTGGCCTCGAGTACGTAGAGCTTTCCTCCGGAGAGGGCGAACTGGACGTTGAGCAGGCCGCGAACGCCAACACCCTCCGCGATGGCCAGTGTCGCGTCCCGGACGTTGTTGAGGACAGCGTTCGAGAGCGTGACGGGAGGCAGCGTGCAGGCCGAGTCGCCCGAGTGGATGCCCGCCTCCTCGATGTGCTCCATGATGCCGCCGATGTACAGCTCGTCGCCGTCGAACAGCGCGTCGACGTCGATCTCGGTCGCCTCGTCGAGGAAGCGGTCGACGAGCAGCGGGTGGGCGGGCCCGACGATTGCCTGGCCCTCGATGCGCGAGAAGTAGTCACGCATCTGCTCGGCGTCGTAGACGATCTCCATGCCTCGGCCACCGAGCACGAAGCTCGGGCGGACGAGGACCGGGTAGCCGATGCCGGTGGCGACATCGAGCGCACCGTCGAGGTCGGTCGCCGTGCCGTTCTCCGGGGAGATCAGGCCGGCGCGGTCGAGGACACCCGAGAACAGACCGCGCTCCTCGGCGAGGTCGATGGCGGCGGGGCTGGTGCCGAGAATCGGCACGCCAGCGGCTTCGAGGCCCTTCGCGAGGCCGAGTGCCGTCTGACCGCCGAGCTGCACGACGACGCCGAGCAGCTCGCCGGCTCCGCGCTCGACCTCGACGATCTCCAGCACGTCCTCGAGGGTGAGCGGCTCGAAGTAGAGCCGGTCGCTCGTGTCGTAGTCGGTCGAGACCGTCTCCGGGTTGCAGTTGATCATGATGGTCTCGAAGCCGGCGTCCGAGAGAGCGAACGAGGCGTGCACACACGAGTAGTCGAACTCGATGCCCTGGCCGATCCGGTTCGGGCCGGAGCCGAGAATGATGACCTTCCGCCGGTCGCTCGGGGTGACCTCTGACTCCTGGTCGTAGCTGGAGTAGTGGTACGGCGTGAACGCGGGGAACTCCCCGGCGCACGTGTCGACCGTCTTGAAGACCGGGCGCACGCCGAAGTTGTGACGGATGGCGCGGACCTCGTCCTCGCTGAGCCCGCGCAGCTCGGCGATCTGCGTGTCCGAGAACCCGTGTCGCTTGGCGTTGCGGAGGAGTCGCGCGTCGACGACGTCGGCGGAGGCGATCTGATCGGCCACCTCGTTGATGAGCACGATCTGGTCGATGAACCAGGGGTCGATCGCCGTGGACTCGAAGACCTGCTCGGGCGTCGCACCCTTCCAGAGCGCGCGCTGGACGTTGACGATTCGGCCGTCGGTCGGGACCTTGATGATCTCGAGCAGTTCCTCGACGGAGGCCTCGTCGGCAGCCCAGGTGAAGGAGGACCCTCGCTTCTCCAGCGACCGCAGTGCCTTCTGCAGCGCCGTAGAGAAGTTGCGGCCAATGGCCATGGCCTCGCCGACCGACTTCATGGTCGTCGTCAGCGTCGTGTCGGCGGCCGGGAACTTCTCGAAGTTGAAGCGCGGCACCTTGACGACGACGTAGTCGAGCGTCGGCTCGAAGCTGGCGGGCGTCACCTTCGTGATGTCGTTGGGGATCTCGTCGAGTCGGTAGCCGATCGCCAGCTTGGCGGCGATCTTCGCGATCGGGAAGCCCGTGGCCTTCGAAGCGAGCGCCGACGAGCGGGAGACGCGCGGGTTCATCTCGATGACGATGATGCGACCGTTCGAGGGGTCGATGGCGAACTGGATGTTGCATCCGCCCGTGTCGACGCCGACGAGGCGGATGATCGCGATGCCGATGTCGCGGAGGCGCTGGTACTCGCGGTCGGTGAGCGTGAGAGCCGGCGCAACCGTGATGGAGTCTCCCGTGTGGACGCCCACCGGGTCGACGTTCTCGATGGAGCAGACGACGACCGTGTTGTCGGCCGTGTCGCGCATGAGCTCGAGCTCGTATTCCTTCCAGCCGAGGATCGACTCCTCGAGGAGCACCTCGCCGGTCGGGCTCGACTGGACTCCGTCGGCGACGAAGCGGATCAGGTCCTCTTCGTTGTAGGCGAAGCCCGAACCGAGGCCGCCCATCGTGAAGGACGGCCGCACGACGAGCGGGTAGCCGAGGTCATCGGCGAAGCCGATGGCCTGCTCGACGCTCGTCGCGATGTGCGAGCGCGCGACCTCTGCGCCGGCCTCGATGACGAGGTCCTTGAAGATCTGGCGGTCCTCGCCGCGGCGGATGGCCTCGACCTTGGCGCCGATGAGCTCGACGCCGTGGCGCTCGAGGATGCCCTGCTCGTGGAGGGCGATGGCGGCGTTGAGCGCCGTCTGCCCGCCGAGGGTGGGGAGGATCGCATCAGGGCGTTCCTTGATGATGATCGACTCGATGATGTCGGGGGTGATCGGCTCGACGTAGGTGGCGTCTGCGAAGTCCGGGTCGGTCATGATCGTCGCCGGGTTCGAGTTCACGAGGATGACGCGGACGCCCTCCTCGCGGAGCACTCGGCAGGCCTGCGTGCCCGAGTAGTCGAACTCGGCAGCCTGGCCGATGACGATGGGGCCGGAGCCGATGACGAGGACGCTTGAGATATCTGAGCGCTTTGGCATGCTTACGCGTTCTCCTGGCCGTTGGTGTGGGTGGATGGGGAGGCGAGGTGCTCGAGCACCATCTCCCTGAACTGGTCGAAGAGCGGCGCGGAGTCGTGGGGGCCCGCCGCCGCCTCTGGGTGGAACTGCACGCTGAACGCCGGGATGTCGAGGCAGCGGAGGCCTTCGACAACCTGGTCGTTGAGTCCGATATGGCTCACCTGGGCGCGCCCGAAGCCTGCTGGCGTCTCGACAGGCCCGTCGAGCGGCGCCTGGACCGCGAAGCCGTGGTTCTGCGCGGTGATCTCGATGCGTCCCGAGAACGTGTCGACGACGGGCTGGTTGATGCCGCGGTGCCCGAAGGGGAGCTTGTAGGTGTCGAACCCGAGTGCGCGGCCGAGCAGCTGGTTGCCGAAGCAGATGCCGAAGAAGGGCGTTCCGTCGCGGAGGACGTTGCGGAGCAGCTCGACGTGGGCTTCGCTCGAGGCAGGGTCTCCCGGTCCGTTCGAGTAGAAGACGGCGGTCGGTGCGAGCTCGCGGAGCTGCTCGATCGTCGTGGCGTGCGGGAGCACGTGCACGTCGAAGCCGCGTTCGGCGAGCGCCTTGATCGTTGCGGTCTTGATGCCGAGGTCGATGATCGCGACGGATCCGATGGGCTCGGCTCCCGTGGAGGGGTGCACGACGGCCTCCGGCGTGGAGACCAGGTCGCTGAGGTTGCGTCCCGCCATGGTCGGCTGGGAGCGCACCTTCTCGAGCAGGGTGTCGTCGTCGGCCGCGGCCGCGTCTCCCGAGAAGATGCCGCCTCGCATCGAGCCTTCGCTGCGGATGCGGCGCGTGAGCGCCCGAGTGTCGACACCGGAGATGCCGACGATGCTCGTCGACGTCAGCGCGTTCTCGAGGGTGTCCTCTGCCCGCCAGTTGGAGACGACGCGGGAGGGGTCGCGCACGACGTAGCCGTCGACCCAGATCTGGCGCGACTCCATGTCTTCGTCGTTGACGCCCGTGTTGCCGATGTGCGGAGCCGTCTGCACGACGATCTGGCCCGCGTAGCTCGGGTCGGTCAGGGTCTCCTGGTAGCCGGTCATGCCTGTCGAGAAGACGACCTCGCCAAGCGTTTCACCGACGGCGCCGTAGGCGTCGCCCTCGTATCGCGTGCCGTCCTCCAGAACGAGCACGGCGGGAATTGGTGGCGTCATGAGGACTCCTCGGTCGTGGGGGCTGGTGTCAGCTGCAGCGAGTGCAGCGCGGTCTTGAGCTGTTCGCGCGCAGTGGCGTCGACAACTCGGAGTGAAGTCTCGACGCTTACGCGCGGGTTCGCGTGCTCGTCGGCGGGCAGGAGCCAGCGGATGATCGTCAGGCCGCCGTTCTCGACGACACGGTCGATCGTGACCGTTCCGTCGATCGTCGCCTCGATGTCTCCCGCTGGGATGAAGAAGGCGCGCTCACCGGCGATCTGGACGACTGGCCCCTCGCGGAGGACGGTGACCTCCGCTCGTCCTCGGAAGCCGAGCGGCGGTACGACGATCCGGTCAAGCGCGTCGCCCGTGCGGCTAGTCGACACGTAGTGGACGTCATGCCAGTGTCCGAGCGGCTGCTGCGTCGAGTGGGGTGCTTCGAGGGGCGTCGAGATGCCGGCCTGCCCTCGAACGCGGCGGCGCCAGCCGAGCCACATGAGCACGACGATGATGAGGAAGGCGACGATCGTGAGCGTCGCGGGGAGTACGCGATCGTCCATCAGGCGATGTCCTTCGCTCTGGCCTTGGCGGCGGCGGCAGCACCCTCGGCGGACAGCAGCGCGCCATCGTCCAAGGTGCGTGTGCCCCGGTAGACCGTGTGGACGACCCGGCCGGGCAGCGGCATGCCGAGGAAGGGCGAGTTGATGCTCTTCCCGCCGAGCGAGTCCGTCGTGAAGTCGGCGGTGGGAGCGGGATCGTAGAAGACGAGACTGGCGAGCTCGCCGGCCGCGACTGGGCGGCCTGAGATGGCATCGCCGCCGATTCGGGCTGGGGTCTCCGACATGATCCGGGCGACGTCGGCCCACGTGAGCGCGCCGGTGTCGACCATGGTGTGCTGCACGACGCGGAGGGCTGATTCGAGGCCCACCATGCCCATCGCAGCCTGATCCCACTCGGTCTCCTTGGCATCCACCGGGTGCGGCGCGTGGTCGGTCGCGACGATGTCGATCGTGCCGTCGGCGAGCGCCTCGCGCACGGCGATCACGTCGTCCTGGGTGCGCAGCGGCGGGTTGACCTTGAACCTCGCGTCGTAGCCGCGGACGAGCTCCTCGGTCAGCAGGAGGTGGTGCGGCGTCACCTCTGCCGTGATGTCTATGCCTCGCGACTTGGCCCAGCGGACGACGTCGACGCCCTCCCTGGTCGAGACGTGGCAGACGTGGAGCCGCGACCCGACGTGGTCGGCGAGGAGCGCGTCGCGCGCGATGATCGACGATTCGGCGACGGCGGGCCACCCGCCGAGACCGAGCTCTGCGGAGAGGGCGCCCTCGTTCATCTGCGCGCCGGCGGTGAGGCGCGGGTCCTGCGCGTGCTGTGCGACGACCCCGCCGAAGGCCTTCACGTATTCGAGTGCGCGGCGCATGATCAGGGGGTCGAAGACGCACTTGCCGTCATCCGAGAACACCCGGACCTCGGCGTTCGACTGGGCCATCGCCCCGATCTCCGAGAGCTGCTCTCCCCCGAGCCCGACCGTGACGGCACCGATCGGTCTCACGTCTGCGTAGCCGGCGGATCGGCCGAGCGCTGCTACCGCCTCCACGACACCTGCGGTGTCCTGCACCGGTGAGGTGTTCGCCATGGCGAACACCGTGGTGTAGCCGCCGAAGGCTGCTGCGCGCGTCCCGGTCAGGACCGTCTCGCTCGACTCGAAGCCCGGCTCGCGCAGGTGGGTGTGGAGGTCGACGAGCCCGGGGAGCACGACGAGTCCCTCGACGTCGATCACGTTCTCCACGCCCTCGAGGCCGATCGTGCCTGCCGGCGCGACCTCGGTGATCGTCGTCCCGCTGACGAGCACGTCGACGGGGTCGACGCCAAGCAGCTGGGCGCCTCGGTACAGCGTGGTCATGGTGCCTCTCTCGTTTCCTTGGCCCTGGTTCACGAGCCGCTCCCCGCGCGTTCGCCCGAGCAGAGCACGTAGAGCGCTGCCATGCGGACGGCGACGCCGTTCGCGACCTGCTCGAGCACTGTCGACTGCGGTGAGTCGGCGGCGATGGAGGATATCTCCAGGCCGCGGTTCATCGGGCCCGGATGCATGACCATCGTAGTCTCGGGCAGGCCTCGGAAGCGGGCCTCACCGAGGCCCCAGTTCTTCGCGTACTCCCTGGTGTTCGGGAAGAACGCGTCGTGCATCCGCTCTGCCTGGATGCGCAGGAGCATGACCGCGGTTGGCTTGGTCGCGAGCGCGCCGTCGAGGTCGCTCGTGATGGTCGCTGGCCAGGCCTCCGTGCGGACCGGGACGAGCGTCGGGGGCCCGACGAGCGTGACCTCGGCGCCGAGCGTGGTCAGGAGCCAGACATTCGACCTGGCGACACGGGAGTGCAGTATGTCGCCGACGATGACGATGTGGCAGCCGTCGAGGCCCTTGCCGCGTGCCGCGGCGCGCCCGTGGACGCGTCGACGCAGCGTGAAGGCGTCGAGCAGGGCCTGTGTCGGATGCTCGTGCATGCCGTCGCCGGCGTTGAGGATGGGGGCGTCGATCCAGTCGCGCTCGGCCAGCAGCTGCGGCGCCCCGCTCGAGGGGTGCCGGATGACGACGGCGTCGGCACCGATGGCTTTGAGGGTCTGGGCCGTGTCCTTGAGCGATTCTCCCTTGGAGACGCTCGAGCCCTTGGCCCCGAAGTTGATGACGTCGGCGGACAGGCGCTTCTCGGCTGCCTCGAAGGAGATCCGTGTGCGCGTCGAGTCCTCGTAGAACAGGTTGACGACGGTGATGCCGCGCAGGGCGGGGAGTTTCTTCACCTCGCGGTCGCCGACGTCGGACATGTCCTCGGCCATGTCGAGGAGCATGATGGCATCGTCGCGCGACATGCCCTTCGTGGAGAGCAGGTGCTTCATGCGCGAGCTCCGTCCGTGATGACCACGCGGTCGCCGCCGTCGAGCTCGGTGAGCTCCACGCCGATTCGCTCGCTCCGTGCGGATGGCAGGTTCTTGCCCACGTAGTCGGCGCGGATGGGCAGCTCTCGGTGGCCTCGGTCGACGAGCACGGCCAGTTGCACGGCGCGCGGGCGGCCGGTGTCGCTCAGTGCGTCGAGCGCAGCGCGCACGGTCCGACCCGAGAAGAGCACATCGTCGACGAGCACGATCGTCTTGCCGTCGATGCCGCCCACGGGGATGTGCGTCGGCTGCGAGACGCGCGCCGGGCCCCTCCGCAGGTCGTCGCGGTACATCGTGACGTCGAGAGCACCGGCGATGTCGGCGGCTTCGACGTGGGTTCCGGTGGAGGCCTCGAAGCCAGCGATGAGGCTGGCGAGGCGCTTCGCGAGGGGAACTCCGCGGCTCGGGATGCCGAGCAGGAGCAGGTCCTTCGACCCGCGGTTCTGCTCGAGGATCTGGTGCGCGATGCGCACGAGGGCTCTGTGAACGTCGTCGTGATTCAGCACGGTTCGCTGGGACACGTCGACCTCCTTCCCCGCCTCACTGGACGGTGTTAAAGGATGTCTGGACTGAAGCCGCCGGGACTGCAGGCGAGCTGCAGGGAAACCGGTCGGCCGGAACCCGACTGGGGCCTGGGTCTCCACCGCTCTCGCGGCATCGACCCAGGCCACCAGCCTAGCACCGGGCTACTGCTCGCTGATGCGGCCGAGCACTCCGTGGATGAACTTGCCCGAGGCATCCGTCGAGTACTCGCCAGCTGCGCTGACCGCCTCGGTGATGGCGACCGCAGCGGGGATCTCGTCGTTGTACTTGAGCTCCCAGATGGCGACCCTGAGGATCGACCTGTCGAGTGCTGGCATGCGTTCGAGCGTCCAGTCGCGGGCCGTCTCGACGATGTAGCCGTCGATCTCGTCAGCGTGCTCGATGACGCCGAGCACGATCTCCCTGGCGTAGCGCCAGCTCGCGGCGCGGTCGGGCTCATCCGCTGCCCGTTCTGCTTCCTGTCCGAGGAGCTCCGGAATCGGGGTCCCCCGTACATCCGACGCGAACAGGATGTCCATGGCGCGCTTGCGCGCCTTCGTGCGCGCGCTCACTAGTCGTTGACGCGGCCCAGGTAGTCGCCCGTGCGGGTGTCGATCTTGACCTTGGTGCCGGCGTTCAGGAAGAGCGGGACCTGGATCTCGGCACCCGTCTCGACGGTCGCAGGCTTCGTGCCGGCGTTCGAGCGGTCGCCCTGGAGACCCGGCTCCGTGTACGTGATCTCGAGGACCACGGACGGCGGGAGCTCGATGTAGAGCGGCTCGCCCTCGTTGAGCGCGATCTGCACGCTCTGCTGCTCGAGCATGTACTTCGCAGCGTCGCCGACGATCTTCTCGTCGAGCGTGATCTGGTCGTAGTCGCTCTGGTCCATGAAGACGTAGCCGTCTCCGTCGCGGTAGAGGTACTGGAAGTCGCGCCGGTCGACGGTCGCGGTCTCGATCTTGGCGCCAGCGTTGAACGTGCGGTCGACGGTCTTGCCGCTGACGACCTGCTTGAGCTTGGTGCGCACGAACGCACCACCCTTGCCGGGCTTCACGTGCTGGAAGTCGATGACCTGCCAGAGTTGTTTCTCGATGAGGAGTACAACGCCGTTCTTGATGTCTGCCGTAGTTGCCATGGAAGTTTCTCCGTGTCCATCCCGCGGTGCTGCGGGATTCTTCAGTTATTGGCACCTGGTTGAGGTACGCGCGAGCTGTCGGCGCGAGGCGTTTGCCCCAGCGGCCCCGGAGAAGTCTAGTGCAGGGTCTCTGGAGAGGGCCGCGTTGCCTCGATCATCGCCCGAATGCCCTCGAGCGCGGCGAGGTACGAACCGGCGCCGAGCCCTGCGACGACGCCGGTCGCGACCGGCGAGATGACACTCGTGTGGCGGAAGACCTCACGAGCGTGGGGGTTCGACAGGTGCACCTCGATGAGCGGGGTGCCGGTCTCCGTCACGATGGAGACCGCGTCACGCAGTGCGATCGAGTAGTGCGTGAGCGCTGCGGGGTTCAGGATGACCGGGGTGCGCGCATCGGCCGCCTCGTGCAGCCACTCGACGAGCTGCCCCTCGAAGTTCGACTGGCGGGCATCGATCTCGACGCTGCTCCCCGCTCGCTTGCGGAGGAGTTCGATGATGTCGTCCAGGGTCTGGGTGCCGTAGGTCTGGGGCTCGCGGGTGCCGAGCCGGTTGAGATTCGGGCCGCCGAGGACGAGGATGCGCATGCTGGCCAGTCTAGCGATCGGCCTCAGACGTACGCGGCGGTCGGCGCCACCGAGGCGTCTGCGGTGATCAGGCCGTTGCGGACGAACGCGTTCCACACCCCGTTGTCGTCGACGCCCGTCGTGACCTGGTCCGCGTGGGCCTTGATGGAGTCCGGGGCGTTGCCCATGGCGATGCCGATGCCCGTGACCTGGAGCATCTCGACGTCGTTGATGCTGTCGCCGATGCCGATCGTGTTCGCCGGGTCGAGATCCTGGATCCGGCAGACCTCGAGAATCGCGCTCCCCTTGTTGACGCCGAGCTGCAGGAGCTCCCCGCTCTGGGGGCCGAGAACGGGCACGGTGGCGTTGATGACGTCGAAGCGGCCCGCGAACGCCGCGCGGATCTCGGCGATCGACGTGTCCGCGCTCAGGAAGCACATCTTGCCGATGTCGTCGCGCAGCACCTCGCCTCCATCGTCGAAGAACTTCTCGAACTGCAGCTCGCCGTCAGACTCGACGCGGTTCGAGTCAGCGACCTCAGCTGCGAGGAGCTGGCGCAGGTGCGCGCGGAACCCCGGGCTGGCGACGACGGCGGCGTCGCTCTGCACGTAGAAGTCGATGCCGGCGCCCGTGAAGAAGTCGATGGCGAACGCGGCGTCCTCGAGTGACATGGTCTGCGAGACGCGGGTCTCGCCGTCGAGCCAAACGAAGCTCCCGCCTGCGCTCACGATCCCGTCGAAGCCGAGATCGAGGATCTGCGGGTAGATCTCACTGCGGGACCGGCCGGTGCAGATGAAGAGCAGGTGTCCCGCTTCCCTGGCTCGGGACACGGCTTCGACGGTCGAGGGCTGGATGTGCTCCTGCTCGTCGATGAGCGTGCCGTCGATGTCGAGGAAGACGATGCGCCTGGTCAACTGTGGATCCTCCTGCTCGATGCATGCGGTCACTGCGTCTGCGTCCCGCGAGAGCGAGGCATGCCGTCAGCTCCGCCGTCCAGGCTAGACGATGTCGCGAGCGGTCCCGGCCGAGCATGCTGGCGCGGCTGCTCGCCTGCCCGTAGCCTCGAATCCATGACCGTGGAACGAGGGCCCACCGCCGAGGCGCCAGCGCTGCTGCCGACGGTCGCGCAGGCCACCTCGGTGCTGATGGCGAGCTGGCCCGCTCTGGACGAGCGGAGAATCGGCGGGTGGCGCCTCGGATTCGCAGAGGGATTCACGAGGCGCGCCAACAGCGTGTGGATGCTCGGCCCCGCCGAGGACACGCAGCTCGCACTCGGTGCCGCCGAGGAGGCATACCGCGTGCGTGGGCTCCCCAGCCAGTTCCTCGCGACGGAGACCGCGGATCCCCGCGACGTCGCCGCCCTCGAGGCGTTCGGCTACTCCCCCACTCTCACGGGCAGGATCCTCTGCCGCTCGCTTGGCGGCGAAGAGCCGGCAGGTCTCGAAGGCGCGTCGGGCGGCGACCTCGTCGCGGTCACGCAGGCTGGTCCCGAACTCCCTCCGGACTGGCTCGACGCCTGGCTCAGCTGGAGCGAGCGCAGACTGGCGCGCGACCGGCGCCTCGCCCCGCTCATCCTCAGCTCCGGAGCCTCGAGCTTCCTCGGCGTCCGGCAGGAGGGAACCCTTGTGGCGCTCGCTCGGGTCACGGTGATCGACGGCACCGGGGTCATCGACTGCCTGGTCACCCAGAGCGCACACCGAGGGCGCGGCCACGGTCGGCTGCTCCTGCACCACGCCCAGCAGGAAGCGGCTCAGCGCGGCGCGACCTCCTGCCTCGCGATGGTGGTCGAGAGCAACGCCGTCTCCCGGCGGCTGTTCCACCGAGCAGGCTTCACAGCCCTGGGCTCCTTCACCTACCTGCAGGCGCCGGAGCGCGTGAGCTGCTGCTGACCGGCGGCCGACGCCGATCTAGCTGGCGATCTCCTGGTACGCGGCGAACAGCAGGCTCTCGTCCGGCGCCTGCATGATCGTCGGACGACCGAGCCCGTCGAGCACAACGAAGCGCAGCATTGCTCCGCGAGCCTTCTTGTCCCGACGCATTGTCGCGAGGAGCGTCTTCCAGCGGCCGGCCGGGTAGCTCGTGGGCAGGCCGAGCAATTCGAGGATCGACTTGTGTCGATCCGCCGTGGCGTCGTCGAGGCGCCCCGAGAGGCGGGCCAGCTCGGCGACGAACGCCATGCCGATGGAGATGGCGGCGCCATGACGCCATTGGTACCGTTCCGCGTTCTCGATGGCGTGGCCGAGCGTGTGCCCGTAGTTGAGGATCTCGCGCAGGCCCTGCTCGGTGAAGTCCTCGCCGACGACCCGCGCCTTGACTCGGATCGCGAGCTCGAGCACCCGCAGGAACTCGGGCGTGGTCGGGTCGGTCGCCCGCTCCGGGTCGAGCTCGATGATGTCGAGGATCTCGGGCTCGGCGATGAAGCCGGCTTTCACGACCTCGGCGAAGCCAGCCAGCAGCTCATTGCGAGGGAGTCCAGCCAGGATCTCCGGGTCGATGACAACCCCCGCCGGCGGGTGGAAGGAGCCAACGAGGTTCTTGCCCTCGTTCGTGTTGAGGCCCGTCTTGCCGCCGATGGCCGCGTCCACCATGGCGAGCACCGTCGTCGGCATGTGCACGACCTTCACACCACGCAGCCACGTCGCGGCGATGAAGCCGCCGATGTCGCTCGTCGCTCCCCCGCCGATCGTGATGACCGCGTCGGACCTCGTGAAGTCGGCCTGGCCCAGGATCTGCCAGCAGAACGCCGCGACCTCGATGCGCTTCGCCCCCTCGGCATCCGGGATCTCCGCGATGAGTACCTGGTTGTACTCGCCGACGAGCTGCTCGCGCACCCGCTCGGCGACATCCGCCAGGTGGGGCGCGTGCACGATCAGGACCTTGGCGACGCCTTCCCCGAGCAGGCCGGGGATGACCGCAGCCGCCTCGCGGAACTGGCCAGCCCCGATGATGATGTCGCCATGGGCGCCGGGAACCTCGATGATCTCAGGCAACGTCGCTTGGTCCTTCCTTGGTCTGCTGCTCCAGCCACTCCACGATGTCTTCGACGACGCGGACCATGGGCCGGAATGAAGTGTCGAACGTCGCATCCGCGAGACGTTCGTAGGTCTCGCGGCGTGCTTCGTAGATCTGGGTCCAGCTCTCGATGCCCGTGATGAGCGGGCGCTTCGCGTTGCCGGTGATGCGCTCGGCGATCGCGGCGGGAGTCGCCGTCAGGAGCACGACCGTGTGCCCGCCGAGGCGGGACTGGGTCTGCGCATCCATCACGGCACCACCACCGAGCGACAGGACCTCGGTGGTCTCGAGGTGCTCGGCGATGACGTCCCGCTCGAGACGCCGGAACTCGGTCTCTCCGTGCTCGACGAAGATCTCGGGAATCGCGCCGTGGCGCGCGACGATCACCTTGTCGGTGTCGACGTAGCTCACGTCCAGAACCTTGGCCAGGCGTCGGCCCGCCCTCGACTTGCCCGCGGCAGGCGGGCCGATGAGCACGACGCTCATACTCGCCACTCGCTGAGCGAGTCCCCCATCGGCGTCTCGTCGACGGGACCGGCCTGCAGCTCGGCCTCGGAGACGGACTCGCTCGACGTGCGCAGCAGCGGCGGGATGCTCGCGAGGTAGCTCTCGATGTTCCGCTTCGTCTCGCCGACGGAGTCGCCCCCGAACTTCTCGAGGATGGAGTCGGCGATCGTGAGAGCCACCATCGCCTCGACGACGACACCGGACGCTGGGACCGCGCAGACGTCGGAACGCTGGTGGTGCGCAGCCGCATCCGCGCCCGTCGCAACATCGACGGTGTGCAGGGCCTTCGGGACGGTCGCGATCGGCTTCATGCCAGCCCGGACCCGGAGCACCGTGCCGGTCGCCATGCCGCCCTCGATGCCACCCGCACGGTCGCTCGAGCGCACGATGGAGCCGTCGCGGACGTACAGCGGGTCGTGCGCCGCGGTGCCTGGACGACGTGTGGTCTCGAAGCCGTCGCCGACCTCCACCCCCTTGATCGCCTGAACGCTCATGAGCGCCTTCGCGAGTCGCGCGTCGAGGCGGCGGTCCCAGTGCACGTAGGAGCCGATGCCGGGCGGCAGGCCCCAGACGAGCACCTCGGTCACGCCGCCGAGCGTGTCGCCGCTCTTGCGGACCTCATCGATGAGGGCGACCGCGGCAGCGGAGGTCTCCCCGTCGAACACGCGAACCGGATCCGCGTCGATGGCGGCCAGGTCGCCGTAGGCGGGCAGCGGCGCGTCCTCGGGCACACGGACCGTCCCGATGGCGAGCGTGTGGCTCAACGTCGTGATCCCGAGTTCGGAGAGGAAGCGCTTCGCGATCGCGCCGAGCGCGACACGCGCCGCCGTCTCGCGTGCACTCGCGCGCTCGAGGACCGGGCGCGCCTCGTCGAAGCCGTGCTTCTGCATGCCGATGAGGTCGGCGTGCCCCGGTCGCGGACGCGTGAGCTTCGCACCGCGTCCCGTGTCGAACACAGCCGCGTCGACCGGCTCGGGGCTCATGACCTCGACCCACTTGGGCCACTCGGTGTTGCCGATGCGGATGCCGATCGGCGACCCCATCGTGAAACCGTGCCTGACGCCGGCGGACAGCGTGAGCTCGTCCTGCTCGAACTTCATTCGTGCGCCTCTGCCATGGCCGAGCTTTCGGCGGGCGAGGTCGGTGCGGAGATCGTCGAGGGAAAGTGGGACACCAGCTGGGAGTCCCTCGAGGATCGCAAGGAGTTCTGGGCCGTGGGATTCCCCGGCCGTGAGCCATCGAAGCATTGGACTATTCTGACACGCGCAGCGCGGCGGTTCGCATCGCCGAGCGAACCTCGGCCTCCCTGGGGAGCACTTCCGACTCATCGCGGCCGGTGAAGAGCCGAACCTGCACGAGTGCCTGGGCCAGGAGGAGCTCGAGTCCCGAGACCACCTGACCACCGGCGGCCTGCCAGCGCGTCGCGAGCTTCGTGGGCCACGGGTCGTAGAGCACGTCGAACAGCACCGCCCCCTGCACCCACGATGCATCGATGCCGATGTGGTCCCGGTCTCCCGGCACGGTGTTGACGACGAGCTCCGCGGCGCGCGCCTCGGCAGGACGCGCGTCGAATTCAGCGAAGGTCAGCACCTCGACCTCGACCCCCAGCGAGCGCGCGAGCGCCACCATGCCCTGCGCTCGTTCCGGCGATCGGACGACGATGGAGAGCTCGGTCGCTGCCAGCGAGGGCAGCGCGGCGATGACGGCGGCCGCCGTGCCGCCAGCGCCCAGCAGTCGCACCCGAGGAGCCGAGTCAACGCCAGCCTCATTGAGCGCCGCGACGAAGCCCGTCACATCCGTGTTCCACCCTCGAGACGGGGCGCCCGCGTCCGCCCCGTCGAAGATTAGCGTGTTGACGGCGCCGATCTCCGTTGCGGCGGGGGCGAGCGTCGAGGCGAACGCGCGAGCCTCGTGCTTCAGGGGCATGGTCACGGAGAACCCGCGCCATCCCGGCCCCCTTGAGGCGAGGAAATCTGCAAGCCCGCCCTGCGGAACGTCGAAGCGCTCGTAGCTCCAGTCGAGACCGAGGACCTCGTACGCGGCCGAGTGGATCGCTGGAGACTTCGAGTGTCCGATCGGAGACCCCAGGACGGCGAGCCTCGTCGAAGCCTCACCCATATTCGGGGTGCTCGGCCATCCACGCCAGCCACTTGGCGACCGCGACCTCGTGCTCCTCGAACGTCTCGGAGAAGATGGTCTCCCCCGTGTCGAGGTTCCAGGTCACGAAGTACACCCAGGGGCCGTCTGCAGGGTTCACCGCCGCGTCGATCGCGATGTCGCCGGGGTTCGAGATGGGGCCGACCACCATCCCGGGATGCACATAGGTGTTGTAGGCGTTCGCCGCGTCGGCGCGCTCGGCATCGCTCGTCGAGACCCGGTGCGTGTTGCCCGTTCCGTAGGCCACCGTGGCGTCCGACTGGAGGAGCATGCCCATGTCGAGTCGGTTCAGGAAGACCCTCGAGACCTTGTAATAGTCCTCTCTGAGCCCGGCTTCCTTCTGGATGAGCGAGGCGAGGCGCACCGTGTCCCAGCGGGCTTCCGGAGCTACCCCGTGCTCGTCGAGCGACTGGAACATGCGGTCAACCAGGGTCTTGAGCACCGTCGTGGCGTCGACGCCGGGATCGAAGCTGTAGGTCGCCGGGAACAGGAAACCCTCGAGGGTCGTGGCTTCGGCAGGAAGACCGAAGTTCGCGGGAACCGCGGCGGCCTCAAGGTCGGCGACGGGGATGCCGACGCCGCCCTCGATGAGGGCGTAGACGTCCTGGAGGGCGGTCCCCTCCGGGATCACGACCGTCGACTCCTGACGGTTCGCAGGGTCGAGGAGCGACACGAGCGCTGATTCAGCGCTCATCTCCTCCTGCATGCCGTAACTGCCCGGGATGAACACCGGGTCCTCGGGCTGAGCCAGCACCTCATCCACGAAGGCACCGGAGGTCTTCACGATGCCCACGTCGGCGAGGCGCTCACCGATCGAGGTCCCGGTGTCGCCGGACTCGATCGTGAAGGCGAGCTCCGTGCCGTTTCCCGACCCTTCGAAGTCGGCGGAGGCGGCCCCGCCCCCGAAGATGCTGCGCAGCTGCGAGCCGAAACCGAACCACACGACTGCCGCGCTCACGGCGACGACGACGACGAGCACGAGGATGACGAGCAGACTCCGCTTGCCACGGCGTGCCGCAGTCGACTCGCGCCGCCGGTTGCCGCCTGCCCTCCTCGGGCTGGCACCAACGGCATCCGTCGCCGGGGCCGCCTCGTCGGAGAGGAGATCACCGAATGGGTCGTCCGGTGTGAAGCGCTTTCGTCCGTCGTGGCTACTGGGGGTCTGGTTGTCCGACAGAGTCCTGATCCTTTCGGGAGAGGAGCTCACCCGGTGCACGTCCGGATTGGCGCTCCGCGTCGAGCGAGGTTTGCAAGATGACCACTGCGGCCATCTGATCGATGATGTGCCGAGACCTGGAGGCCTTCCGGCCGACGTCTCGGAGCTGGCGGCTTGCGCTCACCGTCGTCAGACGCTCGTCCACCAACCTGAGTGGCACCGGAGAGCTCGACGCGATCTGCTCTGCGACAGCCCTCGCGTCGGCGGTCGAGGCGGTCTCCGCACCCGACAGCGACAGGGGCAGGCCGACGACGATCTCGATGGCGTCGTACTCGGCGACGAGTTCCGCGATGCGTCTGGCGTGCGCGTCGCCCTTGGCGCCGTCGCGCGGCACGGTCTCGAGGGGGGTGGCGAGCATGCCGTGCGGATCACTCCGGCTGACGCCGACGCGGGCTTTGCCCACGTCGACGCCGAGTCGGGTGCCGATCCGGAACTCAGTCATTCGCCAGTGCTGAGCGGATGGCAGCAAGCGCGTCGTCGAGACGATCGACGTCGGTGCCGCCGCCCTGGGCGACATCCGGCTTCCCGCCGCCACCGCCACCGAGGATCGGGGCGGCGATGCGGACCAGAGCGCCTGCCGCTGCCCCGGTGTCCCGGGCGGCGGCGTTGGTCGCGACGAGCACGATCGGCTTGCCGTTCGATGCGGCCCCGAGGGCGATGACGGCCGGACACTCGCCGAGCTGCTCGCGGACGGCGAGCGCGAGCGAGCGGAGCTCGTCGGCACTCCGAACCTCACCGAGGTGCTTCGCGACGAGCGCGACGCCTCCAGCGGTGCTCGCCTCAGCGGCAAGAGCCGGTACGCGCTGCATGGCCTCCGCCGCCTCGAGCTCCGCTATGCGCTTCTGCGCAGTCTTGAGGCTCGCGGCGAGGTCCTGCACGCGATCGGCAAGCTGCTCCCGCGGCGCCTTCAGGCTGCTCGTGAGCTGCGAGACGATGGCGCGCTCGACGGCGAAGTCCGCGAAGGCATCGCGGCCCACGAGCGATTCGATGCGCCGGTTGCTGGAGCCCACGGATGACTCGCCGATGAGGTTCACGATCCCCACCTCGGAAGAGCTGCCCACGTGGGTGCCGCCGCAGAGCTCGCGCGACCAGGGCCCGCCGATGTCCACCATCCGTACGCGGCTGCCGTACTTCTCGCCGAACAGCGCGCGAGCGCCCAGGGACTTCGCCTCGTCGAGGTCCATCTCCCGGGTCGAGACGGCATGGTTTGCGCGGATCGCGTCGTTCACGATGCCCTCGAGCTCGGCTCTCGTGTCGATTGTGAGCGCCTGGCTCCAGGAGAAGTCGAGCCGCAGGTAGCCGGCCTTGTTGTAGGAGCCGGACTGGTGGGCGTCCGGCCCGAGAACGTCGCGCAGCGCGGCGTGCAGCAGGTGCGTCGCCGTGTGAGCCTGGTTGGCGCTGCGTCGGTAGGCGGGGTCGACGATCGTCTCGACTCGGTCGCCGACCGCGACCTCGCCGGAGACGACGGTGACGGTGTGGCTGACGAGTCCGGCGATGGGCCGCTGGACGTCGACGACGTCGGCGACGAGCCCGCGGGCCGCGGAGGTGATCTGGCCGGAGTCGGCCTCCTGTCCCCCGGACTCCGCGTACAGTGCGGTGCTCGCGAGGATGATCTCCACCTGCTGCCCCGTTCCCGCGCTGACGGCGGGGACACCGTTGACGATGAGACCGAGGACCTCGCTCTCGTGGGCGAGATCGGTGTAGCCGACGAATGTCGTCTCGCCGAGCGAGCGGAACTCGCTGTAGACCGAGACATCGGCGAGGGCTGAGCGCTTGGACTTGGCGTCCGCCTTCGCCCTCGTGCGCTGTTCGCTCATGAGGCGCTCGAAGGCCTCGCGGTTGACGCTGACTCCTGCCTCCTCGGCGATTTCGACGGTCAGGTCGATGGGGAAGCCGAAGGTGTCGTGCAGCTTGAACGCGGTCTCACCGGAGAGGTGCTGCACGCCGCTGGCCCGCGTCTCGGTGACCGCGGTGTCGAGGATCGCGGTGCCCGCCGTGAGCGTTCGGAGGAAGGTCTCCTCCTCGGCGTACGCGAGGCGCGAGATGCGCGGGAACTCATCGACGAGCTCCGGGTAGGCGTCCTGCATGGCGTCCTTGGATGCGGGGAGCAGCTGAGGCAGGCTTGCACCCTCGAACCCGAGGAGCCGCATGGCGCGAACGACTCGACGGAGCAGGCGACGCAGGATGTAGCCACGTCCTTCGTTGCCCGGCTCGACGCGGTCGGCCATGAGCATGAGCGATGAGCGCACGTGATCGGCGACGACGCGCATTCGCACATCGTCGGTGTGCACCGCACCGTAGCGCTTGCCGGAGATCTCGGCGGCCTTGTCGAGCACAGGTCGGACCTGGTCGATCTCGTACATGTTGTCGACGCCCTGCTTGATGAAGGCGATGCGCTCGAGACCCATGCCAGTGTCGATGTTCTGCTTGGGCAGGTCGGCGACGATCTCGTAGTCGTCCTTCGTCGTGCCTGCGCCTCGCTCGTACTGCATGAAGACGAGGTTCCAGATCTCGACGTAGCGGTCGTCGTCGGTGGCGGGGCCGCCGTCGACACCGTACTCGGGGCCACGGTCGAAGAAGATCTCGGAGCAGGGGCCAGCGGGGCTGCCGGGGCCTCCGGCGGACCAGAAGTTGTCCTTCATCCCGAGGCCCTGGATGCGGTCGTCGCTGAAGCCCGTCACCTCGCGCCAGATGCCGCGAGCGACGTCGTCCTTCTCGTACACCGTGATCCAGAGGTCTTCGGGCTTGAAGCCGAGACCGCCGGAGCTCTCCGGGGAGGTGAGGAGCTCCCAGGCGAACTCGATCGCTCCCTGCTTGAAGTAGTCGCCGAACGAGAAGTTGCCGCACATCTGGAAGAACGTTCCGTGCCGAGGCGTCTTCCCGACCTCTTCGATGTCGTTGGTCCTGATGCACTTCTGCACGCTGACGGCGCGATCGAACGGAGGCGGCACGATCCCGGTGAAGTAAGGGATGAACGGCACCATGCCGGCGATCGTGAACATGATCGTCGGGTCGTCGCTGACGAGGGGCGCGGAAGGGACGACGGTGTGCCCGCGCTTCTCGAAGAAGTCGAGGTAGCGGCGACGGATCTCAGCGGTTTGCATCGTGCGGTGTGGCTCTTTCTCTGGCGACGGGCGACGGAGGCCGCCCAGGCGACGGGGGATGTGCTGGTCGCGCTACTTGATGTCGGCGATGGCCGCGGAGAGGTCCTGCGTGCGGGCGCGGTAGCCCTCTGCGACGGCCTCGGTGAACTCGTCGACGCGGCCGTTCACGCCGGCGAAGAACTTGCGCCCTGCCGGAGTCGAGTTGACGAGGTGAGCGAGGGCGAACCCTGCGGCGATGCCGCCGATGATGCTGAGTGCTGTGCGCATGCGAACTCCTGTGAAGAGGGGTGAGGGGGTCGGACGGGTCAGCGCGTGGCGCGCGGCTTCGGCTTCTTCGGCGTGGACTTGGCCTTGGGCTTGGTCGGTCCGTCGCTCTTGAAGCTCGAGATGCCGGCACGCACTGCCGCGGAGAACCCAGCGAGCTTGATGAGGGGGCCGCCGACGCTGGCGGCGGTGAGCGCGACGAGGCTGGAGACGTTGCTCGTCGTCTCGGAGACGTGAGTGGTGATGCTGTCGATCTTCGCGAGCTGCTTGTTGGCTTCGAGCACGGTGACCTGCGTCTCGGCCAGCGTGGGGGTGATCGCATCGACCGACTCGCGGATGCCGCTGCGCACCTCGTCGAGGACGCCGCCGAGCTTCAGCAGAGGTACTGCGAGCAGAAGGACGAGGACGAGGAAGACTCCGGCCGCGATGAGGCCGGCGATGTCGCCACCAGACATGGTGCTCCTTACTGAGTGCAGCGAGCTGCCGCACGGGTAGACGAACGGGGCTGCCGCACGGGTAGACGAGCGGCGCAGTGCCGCAGGACAGACAAAGGGGCGGGCCATCTTGCGATGACCCGCCCCTATGTTAGTTGGCTCTCGCGGCTCGGGCTGTCCCGAACTGCCAGTTCCGGCGAACCGGAGCGCCTGCTTGGCTAGCGAGCAGCGTAGTACTCGACGACGAGCTGGACTTCACACGTCACCGGGACCTCAACGCGCTTCGGACGGCGCACGAGGCGTGCCTGGAGCGTTGCGAGGTCGACATCGAGGTACGCGGGGACCTTGGGGAGGACGTCCGCGTGGCCACCGGCGGCGGCGACCTGGAAGACCTCGAGGGCCTCCGAGCGCTGCTTGACCTGGACGAGCTGTCCCGGCTTCACGCGGAAGCTGGGACGGTCGACGAGCTTGCCGTCGACGAGGATGTGACGGTGCACGACGAGCTGACGAGCCTGTGCCGTGGTGCGGGCGAAGCCCGAACGCAGGACAAGCGCGTCGAGGCGCATCTCGAGCAGCTCGACGAGGTTCTCACCCGTCAGGCCTGCCGCGCGACGCGACTCTTCGAAGACGATGCGAAGCTGCTTCTCGCGGAGCCCGTACTGGGCGCGCAGGCGCTGCTTCTCGCGCAGACGGACGGCGTAGTCGCTATCGGTCTTGCGACGCGTGCGGCCGTGCTCTCCCGGTGCGTACGGGCGCTTCTCGAGCGCGCGCTCTGCCTTCGGGGTGAGTGCGATGCCGAGTGCGCGGCTGAGGCGCACCTTGCTGCGTGAACGTGAGGTCTTGGACACAATTGCCTTTCGAGCGAAGTTTGGCGCGCGTGAGCGCGCAGAAATGAAGTTGCTCTCCGCCAAGGCCATGCCCCGGCGTCAAACTTGAGCAGTGTCGCGCGTGCGTCGGCTACAGACTGCACGCCTTGCTCTCGGACGCGCAGCCGCACGCGACCCCGGGAGGTAGACCGAGAAAGACTAGCACAACTGGAGTCGCGCTCAGAGCCCTGGCTTGGTGATGGCCCGCAGCTTCTCGAGCCTCGCAGCGATCTCCCGCTCTTCGCCGAACCGGGTCGGCGAGTAGTACTCACGCTGGCTCAGCTCGTCCGGGAGGTACTGCTGCTCGGAGACTCCCCGCGCGTCGTCGTGCGGGTACCGATATCCCTTGCCATGACCGAGGCGCTTGGCACCGGCATAGTGCGCGTCCCTGAGATGCTTCGGCACGCGGCCGATCCCGCCAGCCTTGACATCGGCGATCGCCGCGTTGATCCCAGAGTAGGCGGCGTTCGACTTCGGGGCAGTCGCCAGGAAGACGGTCGCCTGGGCAAGCGGGATGCGTCCTTCGGGCATGCCGATGAGCTGGACGGCGTCGGCTGCCGCCACCGCCATCTCGAGCCCCCGCGGCTCGGCGAGGCCGATGTCCTCGCTCGCGAGCACGATGAGCCTGCGGGCGATGAAACGCGGGTCCTCCCCCGCCACGATCATGCGTGCCAGGTAGTGGAGGGCAGCATCTGGGTCACTGCCTCGCACCGACTTGATGAACGCACTGATGACGTCGTAGTGCTCATCGCCGTCCCGGTCGTAGCGCAGCAGCGCCTGGTCCGAGGCACTCGAGACGATCTCGGCATCGATCGTCGTCTGCTCGGAGGCCTGAGCGGCGGCCGCCGCCGCTTCCAAGGTCGTGAGTGCCCGCCGTGCGTCACCCGAGGAGAACTGCACGATCGCGCGCTTGGCGTCATCCGCGACCTCGAAGGCGCCGCCGAGGCCGCGCTTGTCTGCGGTCGCGCGGTCGAGCAGCTCGATGAGGTCTGCCTCGTCGAGCGGCTGCAGGGTGAGCAGCAGACTCCTGGAGAGCAGCGGGCTGATGACCGAGAACGAGGGGTTCTCCGTGGTCGCCGCGACGAGCGTGACCCAGCCGTTCTCCACGCCGGGAAGCAGCGCATCCTGCTGCGCCTTGGTGAACCTGTGGATCTCGTCGAGGAACAGCACCGACTGGATGCCGTACAGGTCACGTTGGGTCAGTGCCTCATCCATGACCTGCCGCACGTCCTTCACACCGGCGGAGATCGCGGAGAGCTGCGTGAATCGTTTGCCGGAGGTGTGCGCGATGGCCTGGGCAAGGGTCGTCTTGCCCGTGCCGGGCGGCCCCCAGAGGATGACGGATGTTCCCGCGCGAGTGTCCTGCTCGGGTGAGGCGAGCGCGCGCAGGGGTGAGCCGGGGCGCAGCAGGTGCCGCTGACCCACGACCTCGTCGAGGGATCTCGGGCGCATCCGCACCGCGAGGGGCGCAGTTGTGCCCGCAAGGCTTGGCGCGTCACCTGTCATGAAGCCCGATGTTAGTAAACTCCCCTCTGGTGCCTGCACGGCATGCTGAAGACAAGCGAATGAGGCACAGTGGCAACTTCGGACAAGAACTCCCGCGAACAGCGTCGGCGAACCCGCGAGTACGAGGCGCGCGTCGCTGTCCACGAGCGCGGCGTCCGGCGCCGCAGCCGCGACAATCGCACGTGGACGATCGCTCTTGTCGTGGTCGCCCTCGTCGTCGGCGCACTGCAGGTCTTCTACTTCACGGGCGGTCCCGGAGCGCCGGCACCCGCTGCAGACGCCACGACGTCCCCGGCGGCCACTCCGTCCGGTGAGGTACCGGACCCGGCCCTCGCCGAGGGACGCACCTGGACGGGCGAGATGACCTTCAACGACGACCTCACGCTCGGCATCGAGCTCGATGGCGCCGCGGCCCCGCAGGCGGTGGCGAACATGGTCTCGCTCAGTGGCGAGAACTACTTCACCGATACTTCCTGCCACCGGCTCACGACCGAGGGACTCTTCGTCCTGCAGTGCGGCGATCCGACAGGAACGGGAACGGGCGGGCCCGGCTACAGCTGGGGCCCCATCGAGAATGCGCCGGAAGACGGTGTCTACCCCGCCGGCACGATCGCCATGGCTCGCCAGGGCGGCAACGCTGAGAGCATGGGCAGTCAGTTCTTCATCGTCTACGAGGACACCATCCTCCCGGGCGATGCCGCAGGCGGCTACACCGTCATGGGAAAGGTCACGGGCGGCCTTGACGAGTTCATCGCGGGGATCGTCGAGCCGGGCGTGGACCCGGCTGCCGGCGGCGGCGACGGCGCCCCAGTGGCGCCCGCCGTCATCACCTCGCTCTCCCTGCAGTAGCGGATAGAGCGGGCCGCCTGCTGGAGCGGGACGGCGAGACTGGGCATGCCCTGGTGAACGAAACGCCCGCAGTGTCCTAGCATGGGGAGTCAGTCGCGCAAGCTGCGCAAACGCCTACCGTGAGGGAATACTCGCCATGTCTGCACTCCCCCAGAATCCGTGGGGCCGCGTCGAAGAAGACGGCACCGTGTACGTGATCGAAGATGGAACTGAGCGCAAGGTCGGCCAGTACCCCGATGGCACGACAGAGGAAGCCCTCGCGTACTTCGTTCGCAAGTTCTCCGACCTCGAAGGCCAGGTGTCTCTCCTCGAGCAGCGCGTCAAGAACGGAGCTCCGGCCTCTGACATCGCCAAGTCCGCCAAGCACCTCAGCGCACAGCTGAGCGACGCGAACGCGGTCGGCGACCTCGCCGCACTCCGTTCGCGTCTCGAGGCGCTCGGCGGCACCGTCAGCGAGCTCACCGAGCAGCAGCGTGAGGCGCAGCAGGAAGAGATCGCAGGTGCGCTCCAGGAGCGCGAAGCGATCGTGGTCGAAGCCGAGCGCCTCGCCGCCCAGCCTCCTGCCTCCATCCAGTGGAAGCAGACGACGGCCAGCATCGACGAGCTCTTCGCGAAGTGGAAGACCCACCAGCAGGACGGGCCCCGACTGCCGAAGGCAGAGGCCAACGCACTCTGGAAGCGCTTCCGTGGCGCGCGCAGCACTCTCGAGCGCGAGCGCCGAGCTTTCTTCGCGGAGCTCGATGCCAGCCACAAGACGGCTCGCGATGCCAAGACGAAGATTCTGGAGCGGGCGGAGGCGCTTGCCCCCCGCGGCGCCGACGGCGTCGCTGAGTATCGCAGGCTCCTCGACGAGTGGAAGGCCGCGGGCCGTGCTGGCCGCAAGTACGACGACGCGCTCTGGAACCAGTTCAAGGCCGCCGGAGATGTGCTCTTCCAGGCGAAGGGCGAGGTCGACGCAGCAGAGAGCGTCGAGTACTCCGCCAACTACGAGGCCAAGGCTGCGCTGCTCGAAGAGGCGACCCCGATCCTTCAGCTGACCGACCGCCGGGCGGCGCGAGAGAAGCTCGCCGATATCCAGCGTCGCTGGGATGAGATCGGTCGCGTGCCCCGCGAGAACTTCAAGGCCACGGAAGACCGCCTTCGCGCCATCGAGCAGCACGTCCGCAAGCTCGACGACGATCACTGGCAGAAGTCCAACCCCGAGCGTCAAGCCCGGAGCCAGGGCATGCACAGCCAGCTGACCGAGGCCATCGAGAAGCTCGAGGCCGAGCGTGCAGACGCCGAGGCGCGAGGTGACAAGCGCGCAGTCAAGGAGGCCGAAGAGGCCCTCGAAGCCCGCCGCGTCTGGCTCGCCGCCATCGGCAGCTGAGCTTGAGCGTCACTCCACAGCGGTCGAGACCGTCTGCCGTGTGAGCCGTGAAGTGGGGCAGGATGCGAGCGTGCATCCTGCCCCACTTCGTCTTCTGCCCTTCGCCGAGCTCCAGGTCATGGAGCGAGACGGTGAGATCTTCCGCTTCGGGCATGCGTGTGCCGTGGGATACGCCTCCATTTCTGGGCAGCTCACGGCGGAGGACCGGGCTTCGACGCTCGCGCGTCTCGTGACCGGCAGCTGCGCTGTGGGTGGCGCGTCAGCGATCTGGGTGCATGCGGGCGGACGTCCGCCGCAGCAGGTCACGCTGGCATCCCCGCGTGGTGCGCGACCGCCGCGGCGTCAGCGATCGGGCGTGAGGTACAGGTCCACTGCTCCGCCGGAAGAGGCTGTCGTGCTCGTCGGTGGGGTCCGGGTCGTCGGAGCCGATCTCGCGCTCCTGGATCTCCTGTATGACCCGGAGAGCAGCCAGGTGTCGATCGACCACGCGGTGCAGCTGCTCGCCAGGGACCCGGTGGAGCTCCTCGCTGACTATCCCAGCCACCGGAGACCATTCGTCTCCCTCGCGAGGCACCGCGCGACACTGGCGCGCTCTGCGAGCGCTACTGCGTCTTGACCCGATACACGTCGTAGACACCGTCGATCCTGCGGACGGCGTTGAGCACACGGTCGAGGTGCGTCGTGTCGCCCATCTGGAACGAGAACTTGCTGATGGCTAGGCGAGCCTTCGAGGTGTGCACGGTTGCGGACAGGATGTTGACGTGGTGCTCGCTCAGCACGCGAGTCACGTCGCTGAGCAGTCCGGAGCGATCGAGCGCCTCCACTTGAATGTTCACGAGGAACACGCTCGAGGAGCTGGGGGCCCACTGGACCTCGATCATGCGCTCGGGCTCGCGCCGGAGGCTCGCGACGTTGTTGCAGTCCGCGCGGTGCACGGAGACGCCCTGGCCGCGTGTGACGAAGCCAAGGATGTCGTCACCTGGCACGGGGGTGCAGCACTTCGCGACCTTGACGAGGATGTCCGGTGCACCCCGGACGAGGACGCCGGAGTCGCTCGTGGTCGGGATCGTCGTGCCGGGGGTGAACTGCGGCGCTTCATCCGCGGCGGGGACGTCCTGCTCCTGGCGGAGGGCGGCCTGCAGCTTCTCCATGACCGACTGGGTCGAGACGTGCCCGTCGCCGACTGCGGCGTAGAGGGCGGTCACGTCGAGGTAGCGGAGGTTCGAGGCGACCGAGGAGAACGCTTCTTGGACGTGGTCTTTGTTGAGCGGGAGACCGGCCTTCCGCAGCGCCTTGGCGACGGAGTCCTTCCCCTGCTCGATGGCCTCGTCTCGGCGCTCCTTCGAGAACCACTGCCTGATCTTGTTCTTGGCTCGGGCGCTGGCGACGAAGGTCAGCCAGTCCTGCTTCGGCCCGGCATCCGGATTCTTGGAGGTGAAGACCTCGACGACATCGCCGTTCTGCAGCTTCGAGTCGAGGGGCAGGAGGCGCCCGTTGACCTTCGCGCCCATGGTCCGGTGACCGACGTCGGTGTGGATCGAGTACGCGAAGTCGACGGGTGTGGCACCCGCGCTCAATCCGATGACCTTGCCCTGGGGCGTGAAGACGTAGACCTCTTTCGCGCCGAGGTCGAAGCGCAGGGAGTCGAGAAACTCTCCGGGGTCGGTGGTCTCCTGCTGCCAGTCGCTCAGGTGCTTGAGCCACGCCATCTCGGTGCGGGTCTCGTCAGCCTTGTCCTGCTTGCCGGACTGGGCGTTCTGCTTGTACATCCAGTGTGCCGCGACGCCGAACTCTGCGCGCCGGTGCATCTCGATCGTGCGGATCTGGATCTCGACGGGTTTGCCGTCCGGTCCGATCACCGTGGTGTGGAGCGACTGGTACAGGTTGAACTTCGGCGTCGCGATGTAGTCCTTGAAGCGCCCCGGCATGGGCGTCCACCTGGCGTGGATGGCACCGAGGACGCCGTAGCAGTCCCGCACCGAGTCGACGATGAGGCGGATGGCCGTGAGGTCGTAGATCTCGTCGAAGTCGCGGCCCCGCACGATCATCTTCTGGTAGATCGAATACAGCTCCTTGGGGCGCCCGTAGACGTCGCCCCGCATCTTCAGCTGCCGGAGGTCCGACTGCACTTCGGCGATGACCCGCTGCACGTACTTCTCGCGCTCGGGCTGCCTGTGGGCGACGAGATTCTTGATCTCGGAGTAGATCTTGGGATTGATGACGGCGAAGGAGAGATCCTCGAGCTCGTTCTTCATCGCCTGGATGCCCATGCGGTGCGCGAGGGGCGCGTAGATCTCCAGCGTCTCCTTGGCCTTGCTCTTCGCCTTCTCCGGGGACATAAAGCCCCACGTTCGAGCGTTGTGCAGGCGGTCGGCGAGCTTGATGACGAGGACACGGATGTCCTTCGACATCGCCACGACCATCTTGCGCACGGTCTCTGCCTGCGCGTTGTCGCCGTACTTGACCTTGTCGAGCTTCGTCACGCCGTCGACGAGCATCGCGATCTCGTCGCCGAAGTCGGATCGAAGCTCGTCGAGCGTGTAGTCGGTGTCTTCGACGGTGTCGTGGAGGAGCGCGGCGGCTACGGTGATCGAGCCGATGCCGAGATCGGCGAGGATCTTGGCGACGGCGACCGGGTGCGTAATGTAGGGCTCGCCGCTGCGGCGGAACTGCCCCTCGTGCGCGTCCTTCGCCACCTCGTAGGCTCGCTGCACGAGTGCCGTGTTCGCTCGCGGGTCGTGCTTCCTGAGCGACTTGAGAATCGGCTCGAGGACGTGCACCGGCTGCTTCGCGAACATTCGCGGCATTCGCCAGCGCAACGAGGAGACCTCACTCATGCAGCACCTCCATATGCATCATCACCCTGGCCTGCGTGGGTACGCGGACCAGGGTGATGACAAGTTATCACCGTGCGGGGTGTCCTCAGGACGCGGAGGCCCTGGGTGCCGGCTCGGACTCCGAAGCGGCTGCCTCTTCGTCGTCTTCGGCATCCGCATCGGCCTCGTCGCGCTCCTTGAGCGTGCGTGCGCGAGCCGCGAGGATGCGCTTGTCCGTGCGCGCGATCTCCGGTTCGCGTGAACGCAGCCCCGCGTACAGCGGGCCCGCGACGAAGATCGTCGAGAGCGCTCCGACGAAGATTCCGATGAACAGTGCGAGGGCGATGTCCCGCAGCGTGCCTGCGCCCATCAGGAAGGCGCCGATGAACAGGATCGCTCCGACCGGGAGCAGTGCCACGACCGAGGTGTTGATCGAGCGCACGAGGGTCTGGTTGATGGCCAGGTTCACGAGCTCGCCGAAGGTCCGGGAGGATTCCGCGTTGTAGTCCTCGGCGTTCTCACGGATCTTGTCGAAGACCACGACGGTGTCGTAGAGGGAGTAGCCGAGGATGGTGAGGAAGCCGATCACGGCCGCGGGGGTGACCTCGACGCCGGTGACGGCGTAGACGCCCGCTGTCACGACGAGGTCGTGGGCGAGGGCGACGAGTGCCGCGATCGACATCTTCCAGGTGCGGAAGTACAGCGACATGAGGATGGCGGCGATCGCCACGAATACGCCGAGGCCGATCACCATCTGACGGGTGATGTCCTGCCCCCACGATGGACCGATCGTGGAGAGGTTGACGTCCTCGACAGGCACGGAGTACGCCTCCGCGAGCTGCGCACGCAGCTCCGTGTTGGCGTCCTCGGAGAGGGCGTCGGTCTGCACGCGGATTCCGCCGTCGCCGAGGACGGCGACCTTCGCGGGGGTTGCCGTGAACTCGGCGGCGGCCGCGATGGCCGGCTCCTGCTCGTCGGTCGCCGGCTGCGAGACCAGGAACTCGGAGCCACCGGTGAACTCGATGCCGAGCTCGAGGCCTCCGCGAAGGATCGGCACGAGGATCGAGATGAGCACCGCGATTCCCGCGATGGAGAACCAGATCTTCCGTCTGCCGACGAAGTTGAACGAGCGCTCCCCCGTGTACAGATCGTTGCCCAGGGTCTGGAACTTGCTCATCAGGCCTTCTCCCCATTGCTCGTGGTCGACGTCTGATCGGCATTGGCCGACCCGGCCGCCACGAGGTCATCGCCACCGGCCTTCTTGGCGGCTTCTGCCTTGCGCTCGGCGAGCGTCTGTCGTCGCTCAGCCTCGCGTGTTGCGCCGCGCTTCTTCTGCTCCGGGGTGCGGAACGTGCCGCGCCCGCGGTACACCGCGCCAAGAGATCTGGGATCGAGGCCCGAGGCGGGGTGTCCGTCCGCGAAGAACGGGGTCCGAGCGAGCAGGCGCATGAGGGGGTGGGTGAAGAGGGTGACCACGATGATGTCGATGATCGTCGTGATGCCGAGTGTCAGCGCGAAGCCACGCACGTTGCCGACGGCCACGAACAGCAGCACGATGGCGACGAGGAAGTTGACGGCGTCGGATGCGAGGATCGTTCTGATGGCGCGTGTCCAGCCGCCTTCGACGGCCGAGACCAGCCCCTTGCCGTCTCTCAGCTCATCCTTGATGCGCTCGAAGTAGACGATGAACGAGTCTGCCGTGATGCCGATGGCGACGATGAGGCCCGCGACACCCGCCAGCGAGAGCCTGTACCCCTCCTGGTTGGAGAGATACGTGACGACGATGTAGGTCAGGGCCGCAGCGATCACCAGCGAAGCCACCGTCACGAGTCCGAGCGTCCGGTACTGGAACAACGAGTAGACGACGACGGCCGCGAGGCCGATGAGACCGGCGATGAGGCCGTTCACGAGCTGCGAGCTGCCCAGGGTCGCCGAGATCGTGGAGGTCGACTGCGCGACGAAGTTGAAGGGCAGCGCACCGAACTTGAGCTGGTCCGCGAGGGCCTTGGCGCTCTCCTCGTTGAAGTTTCCGGAGATCTGCGGCTTGCCGTCGGTGATCGCCGCGTTGGTGGTCGGAGCCACGATGACCTGGTTGTCGAGCGTGACGGCGAAGCGGTTCTGGTTCTCCGTCAACCCGACGAGCCGCTCGGTCACGGCAGCGAACTCCTGCGTGCCCTGTGCATCGAACTCGATGTTCACGGCCCACTGGTTGGTGGTCGCGCCGGTGCTCGTGGTGGTGAGGCCGCTGGTGGCGTCGGCGATGCGCTCACCGGTCACCTCTACCGGCCCCAGGACGTACTTCTCCGTCCCGGAGTCGTCACAGGTGATGAGCGGCTGGGTCGGGTCGATGTCGGCAGCGGGTGCGAGGTCGGCGCAGTTGAACTGCAGGAAGTCGACGTACATCTGCTCGGTGACCCAGTTGATGTCGCTCGCGTTCGTCGGCTCCGCTGTGGGCGTCGTCGAGAGCTCCTCCGGCAGCTGGTCAGCCGGGATGGCCTGGCTGTTCGCGGCCTGGTCGGCGACGAGCACGGCACGGAACTCGAGCTTGGCCGAGTTCTCGATGCGGTCTCGCGTGAGCTGGTCCATCTCACCTGGGACGGAGACGACGATGTTCCGTCCGCCCTGGGTGGTGATCTCCGCCTCCGAGACGCCGGACGCATCGATGCGCTGGCGGATGATCGAGACCGCCTGCTGCATCTGCTCGGACGACGGGTCTGCCTGGCCCTCCGGCAGCTGCGCCGCAAGGACGACCTGGGTGCCACCCTCGAGGTCGAGCGCGAGGCGAGGCGTCCACTGACCGCCCTGCGTGGCGACGGCCAGCCAGTTGAGGCCCACGAGGGCAAGGATGAGGATCAAGAGCCACGTAAGCGTGCGCCAGGCGCGCTGGACGATGCCAGCACCCCGACCACGACGCGCCGATGACGTTGTCGACTTCGCCAAGAGAGTTCTGCCTTCTGACCTCAAGACGAGGCCCGTGCGTGAGAGGTGAGGGAGTCGCCTACGCCTTGTTGATGTTCGGTCCGGACTCGGAGCCGTTGTCGCTGTCGCGGCGCTCGGACTCTGCCTCGGCCTCGAGCTCGGGACGCTCTTCGACGGCCTCGTGCTCGGCGAGCGCGGAAGCATCGTCCGGAACAGCCGGCGTGAGGATGTTCGCGACGGTCATCGAGTGGACGCGCAGACGGGTGCCCGGCTCCGACTCGATCGTCGTGATGTTGTTCTCCTCGTCGATGTCGACGATCGTGCCGTAGACGCCGCTCTGCGTCATGACATCCGCGCCGATGACCGCGCTGCTGCGCATCTCCTGCTGCTGCTGAGACCTCTTCTTGTTGCTGCGCCACATGAAGAAGATCATGACGCCGAGGAGGACGAGGGGAAGGAGAAGCGTGAGATCCATTGTGGGTGCCTTTCTGGCAGTCCGTACTACGACTATGCACGCCCGGAACGACGGCAAACGCATCTAGTGTACGTCGCGGTCGTCCGGTTGTCGCTCAGCAAGAGCTGGAGGGTTGATGGTGGTTCCTAGATGTCGAGAGCTGACCGCTGGGGTGCTCCCCCGCCAGGAAGGGTGCGGCCGAGATGCGCGTAGGCCTGCTGCGTCGCGACGCGGCCCCTCTGCGTGCGGGTGACCAGGCCGGTCCGGACGAGGAAGGGCTCGACCACGCTCTCGACGGTTTCCGCCTCCTCGCCGACGGAGACGGCCAGCGATCTCACGCCGACCGGTCCCCCGGCGAAGCGATCGATGAGCGCCTGCAGGACGGCGCGGTCGAGGCGGTCGAGGCCAAGCGCATCCACGTCGTAGACCAGGAGTGCGTGCTGCACGGCCTGCTCGTTGGCGTCGGTCTCGTGGACCAGGGCGTAGTCGCGCACTCGCCGGAGGAGTCGGTTCGCGATTCGCGGTGTACCCCTGCTGCGGGTCGCGATCTCGGCGAGGGCCGCATCGTCGACGCGGAGATCGAGCAGGCGGGCCGCACGGGCGAGGACACGTTCCAGCTCGGCGTCCTCGTAGAACTCGAGGTGCGCGGTGAAGCCGAAGCGGTCGCGAAGTGGGTTCGGGAGGAGGCCCGCTCGGGTGGTGGCGCCGATGACGGTGAACGGGGCCAGCTCGAGCGGAACGCTCGTGGCGCCTGCACCCTTGCCGACCATGATGTCGATGCGGTAATCCTCCATGGCGAGGTACAGCATCTCCTCGGCCGTGCGCGCCATGCGGTGGATCTCGTCGATGAACAGCAGCTCACCCGGCACCAGGCTGGAGAGCACGGCCGCAAGGTCGCCCGCGTGCTGCAGCGCCGGACCGCTCGTGAGCCGAATGGGCTGCCCCGTCTCCTCGGCGACGATGAGAGCAAGCGTCGTCTTTCCGAGGCCTGGGGGGCCCGCGAGCAGGATGTGGTCGGGGGTGCGACTCTGCAGGGCGGCGGCCTTGAGGAGCAGCTCCAACTGCACCCGCACCTTCGCCTGGCCGACGAACTCGGCGAGGTTCGCCGGTCTGAGGGCTCCCTCGAAGGCGATCTCCGCCTCGGACTCGGGTGCTTCCGGGATGTGCGAGGCGTCGGTCACGACCGGCTCCCAGCTGGCCCGAGCAGCTTGAGGGTGGCCCGCAGCAGCTTCGCGACGTCCTGGTCTTCGCCCTCGAGGGCCTTGGCGGCGTCTCCGACCGCAGGCGCAGCCTGCCGTTCTGCGTAGCCGAGGCCGAGCAGCGCTTCGACGACGTCGCGGCGCACCGCTGCGGCCCCGCTGTCGGAAGAAGGCTCCCCCGTGGTCGTGCCCGGTGCAGGCGCGAGCGCGATCTTGCCCGCGAGCGAGAGGATGATGAGCTTCGCGGTCTTGGGGCCGATGCCGCTCACTGCCGTGAAGGCCTTGACATCCTCTTCACCGACCGCGCGGGCGACCTGCTCCGGCTCGAGATGCGCGAGCACGCCGAGCGCGGACTTGGGGCCGACTCCGGTGACCGTGATGAGGTGCTCGAAGATCTCGAGCTCCTCGGGTCGCTGGAACCCGTACAGGGTCCAGGCGTCTTCGCGGACGACGAGGTGCGTGCGCAGCAGCACCTCGGTGTCGAGGCGGAGCTGCATGGCATGGGCTGGGGTCACGAAGACCTGGTAGCCGACACCCGCGGCCTCGATCGTGACCGTTGTGGCGGTCCGGTACAGCACCTGGCCGCGGAGGGAAGCAATCACCGGTCTACCGTACGCGGCGGCCGCGAGATTTCGCGGCACGCTCGGCGGCGAGCCACGCGCTCTGCGCGGTTGTCGGCGCGTCCGAGGGCCGCCCGGCTGACGCGACGGCTCGCTGCGCTGGCGTCTGGCGCCCCGCGGGCTTGAGCGCGTCGAGCGGGGATTTCCATGCCGAGCAGATAGCGAGCGCCAACGCGTCGGCGGCGTCGGCCGGTTTGGGGATGTCGTCGAGTCGGAGGATGCGCTGCACCATCGTGCCGACCTGCTTCTTCTCGGCTGAGCCGTAGCCGGTGACGGCGGCTTTGACCTCCGACGGGGTGTGCAGGACAGCTGCGATGCCTCGACGTTCCGCTGCGACGAGGATCACTCCGGAGATCTGGGCGACCCCCATGACGCTCGGCAGGTTCTGCTGGGCGAAGACGCGCTCCAGGGCGATGGCATCCGGCTTGAACTCGTCGAGCACGGCCTCGATGCCGTCTGCGAGGAGTCGGAGGCGCCGCTGCAGCTCATCTCCGGGAGCTGAGGTGACCACCGAGACGTGCACGAACTCGACACGCTGTCGGCCGTGCGCGTCGACGATGCCGAGGCCGCAGCGCGTGAGGCCGGGGTCGATGCCCAGGATTCGCCGCGGCACTCGGACTACTCGTCGTCTTCGGAGAGCTGCTGCTGCACCTCGGCGGAGACGTCGATGTTCGTGAAGATGTTCTGCACGTCGTCGCTGTCCTCGAGTGCGTCGATGAGGCGGAACACCTTGCGAGCGGTGTCGGCGTCGGCCTCGACCTTGACGTTCGGCACGAACTCGGCGTCGGCGGAGTCGTAGTCGATGCCCGCGGCCTGCAGGGCCGTGCGCGCGCCGACCATCTCGCTGGCCTCCGTGCGGATCTCGAACACGTGCCCGTGGTCGATGACCTCCTCGGCGCCGGCGTCGAGGACGACCTCGAGCACGTCGTCCTCGGTGGGGGTCTCCTCATGAGGCACGACGATGACGCCCTTGCGCTCGAAGTTGAACGCAACGGAACCCGGGTCCGCCATGTTGCCGCCGTTGCGGCTCATGGCCGTGCGCACCTCGGCCGCAGCGCGGTTCTTGTTGTCGGTCAGACACTCGATGAGCAGCGCGATACCACCGGGGCCGTAGCCCTCGTACATGATCGTCGTGTAATCGATCGACTCGCCGGTGAGGCCCGCGCCGCGCTTGACGGCCCGATTGATGTTGTCGATCGGGACACTGGTCTTCTTCGCCTTCTGGATGGCGTCAGCAAGCGTGGGGTTGCCAGCGATGTCGGCGCCGCCGATCTTCGCCGCGACCTCGATGTTCTTGATGAGCTTGGCGAACGACTTCGCGCGACGCGAGTCGATGATGGCCTTCTTGTGCTTGGTCGTCGCCCACTTGGAATGTCCGGACATCTGTTCTCCGTTGTTCTCGCGCGTCTCACCTACGGTGGGCGCCTGCTGCTGGTCGTATGCACGCTGACACCGTGGCCCGAGAGGTGGACGCCACTGGTCGCCGTCGGCGAGCGGTCTCTTCGTCTAGTTTACGCGTGCTCCGGCCAAGCACCCGCGAGGAACACAGCAAGTGCGCGTTCGAGGGCCTCGATGTCGGCGATCGCTGCCAGCTCGCGGGCCGAGTGCATGGAGAGGATGGGGATGCCGACGTCGACGGTCGAGATGCCGAGCTCTGTGGACGCGATCGGGCCGATCGTCGAACCGCACGGGAGCGAGTTGCTCGACACGAAGGCCTGCACGGCCACGCCCGCGTTCTGGCAGACGCCGGTCCAGAGTGCGCTTCCGCGCGCATCCGTCGCGTAGCGCTGGTTCGCGTTCAGCTTGAGGAGCGTCCCCCGGCCCGCGATGGGCCGGGTCTCGTCGTCGTGCTTCTCCGGGTAGTTCGGGTGCACGCTGTGGCCCAGGTCGCTCGAGACGAGCCACGAGGCGGCGAGTGCGCGCCGCTGCTGGGCGGGCCCCGCGCCGAGGCCCTCTTGGATGCGTGCGAGCACGTCGCCGAGGAACGGGCCGGCCGCGCCGGAACGGCTTGCGGAACCCACCTCTTCGTGGTCGAAGGCCGCGATGACGGGGATCACGCCGCTCGGCACGGTCTCGACGAGTGCCGTCGTCGCGGCGTGGACGCTGACGAGGTTGTCGAGGCGTGCCCCGGCGAACAGCGCCTCGCCGTGTCCGAAGAGCTGGGCGTCCTGGGCATCTGCGAGGAAGAGGTCGAAGCCCGTGATCGAATCCGGGTCGACCCCGGCGTCGGATGCGAGCGCCGCCACGACGCCTCCCGCTGCCTCGAGACCGAGGACGGGGTGGGTGTGGCGCTGCGGGTCGAGGACGAGTCCGCGCTCGTTGACGCCCCGGTCGAGATGGATCGCGAGCTGCGGGATGCGCGCGATGGGCCCGGAAGCAGCGAGCACGGCGGTGCCGTCAGCGAGGGCGAGACGGCCCGCGACACGCAGCTCGCGGTCGAGCCAGGAGTTCAGCAGTGGCCCGCCGTAGACCTCGACCTCGAGGCGCTGCCATCCCTGCGACGTCGACTCGGGGGTCGGCTTGAGCTTGAACCCAGGCGAGTCGGTGTGCGCTCCGACGATCGCGAACGGCGTGGTCGGCGACGTGGACTCCGGCACTCGCCACGCGATGACCGCGCCGTCGCGGACGACGACGTAGCCACCGGCCTCCTCGGGCCACTCGTCGCGCTCGTCGAGTGACGTGAAGCCGGCGTCCTCGAGCCGCCTGGCGACCTCAGCCGCCGCGTGATACGAAGAAGGGGCGTCGCGGATGAAGGCCGCGAGGGACTCGCTGACCTGCTTGCTCCTTGCTGCCTTGCTCGGACGGCGTCTCGCCATGTTCTGCTCCTGGTTCTCTGTCGAATCGGTCGGTGCGTGGCGTCGTTCAGCCGGCTTGCTCGGCGACCCGGTCGAGGAAGTACCTGTGGAACCGGGTCTCGCCGTTCATCTCGGGGTGGAACGACGTCCCGAGGAGATTGCCCTGCGCGACGGCGACCACTCGACCGTCCGGGAGAGCCGCCATGACGCGAGCACGGCTCCCGACGGCATCCACGACGGGTCCGCGGATGAAGGTGGCGTGCACGGCCGGCCCGCCCAGCTCCGGAACCTCGATCTGCGTCTCGAACGACTGGTTCTGGGAGCCGAAGGCGTTCCGCCGCACCGACACATCGAGGCCGCCGAAGCTCTGCTGCCCCCTGATCGCGTCGACGACGGTGTCGGCGAGCATGATCAGGCCGGCGCACGTGCCGAAGACCGGCATCCCTGCTGCGATTCGCTCCCGGATGGGCTGAGCGATGTCGAAGATCCGAGACAGCTTGTCGATGACGCTCGATTCGCCTCCGGGGATCACGAGTCCCGAGACAGCCTCGAGCTGCGCCGGGGTCCGCACGAGCACCACCTCGGCGCCGAGGTCCGTGAGCACCTGCTGGTGCTCACGGACGTCGCCCTGCAAGGCGAGGACGCCGACTACGGGAGTCGCCAACGCCTCGCTACCAGCCGCGCTCAGCGAGACGGTGCGGGGCCGCGAGGTCGGAGACGTTGATGCCGACCATGGCTTCCCCGAGGCCCCGCGATGCGGCAGCGATCACGGCAGGGTCGTCGAACGCGGTGGTCGCCTTCACGATGGCGGCGGCGCGCTGGGCCGGGTTGCCCGACTTGAAGATGCCGGAGCCGACGAAGACACCGTCTGCACCGAGCTGCATCATCATCGCGGCGTCGGCCGGGGTCGCGACGCCACCCGCGGTGAACAGCACGACGGGCAGCTTGCCGGTCTCGGCGATCTCGCGCACGAGCTCGTAGGGAGCCTGGAGCTCCTTCGCGGCGACGTAGAGCTCGTCGCGGGTCATGGAGGTGAGCGCGGCGACCTCGCCGCGGATCTTGCGGATGTGCTTGGTCGCCTCTGACACGTCGCCCGTGCCGGCCTCGCCCTTCGAGCGGATCATGGCGGCGCCCTCGTTGATGCGGCGCAGCGCCTCACCGAGGTTCGTGGCACCGCAGACGAACGGCGTCGTGAACTGCCACTTGTCGATGTGGTTGACGTAGTCGGCGGGGCTCAGCACCTCGGACTCGTCGATGTAGTCGACGTCGAGCGCCTGAAGCACCTGCGCCTCGACGAAGTGCCCGATGCGAGCCTTCGCCATGACGGGGATGGAGACCTCGGCGATGATGCTCTCGATGAGGTCGGGGTCGCTCATGCGGGCGACGCCGCCCTGCGCGCGGATGTCGGCCGGGACGCGCTCGAGGGCCATGACGGCGACAGCGCCGGCATCTTCGGCGATGCGCGCCTGCTCTGCGGTGACGACGTCCATGATCACGCCGCCCTTGAGCATCTCCGCGAGGCCGCGCTTGACCCGGTTGGAGCCTACGGTCCCGTCGGCGGCGACGAGGGGTGCAGTGCTTTCGCTCATGATGTCCTTACTTTCCGCGTGCAGAGAGTGCATGGCGGTTCGGAGGTGAATTGGCTCAAGTGTAGACGCGCGTGCGTCCTGGCTTGATTGGGCGACTGCCCAATCGAATCGCGGTCCGTCAGGCCTTCGGCCAGGCGTCGGCGAGGGCTTGGCGGGTCTCGCCGAGCAGCGATGGGAACGCCTTCGTCTTCGCGATGATCGGGAAGAAGTTGGCGTCGAACTGCCAGCGCGGCACGATGTGCTGATGCAGATGACCGGCGATGCCAGCTCCGGCCAGGCGTCCCTGGTTCATCCCGATGTTGAAGCCGTCGACGTTCGAGACGGCGCGGAGCACGCGCATCGCTGTCTGCGTCAGATGCGCGATCTCGAGCACCTCGGCCTCGGAGGCCTCGTCGTACATCGCCACGTGCCGGTACGGGCACACGAGCAGGTGACCGGAGTTGTACGGATAGAGGTTCATGACCACGAACGCGTGCTCGCCCCGGGCCACGATGAGCGACTTCTCGTCGTCCATCGTGGGCCCGACGCAGAACGGGCAGGCATCCTGAGCGGGGTCCTGGCCATCCTGGATGTAGGCCATCCGGTGCGGCGTCCAGAGCCGCTGGAAGGAGTCGGGCACCCCGGCGAAGTCAGCCGAGCGCTCGATATCGAGGCCGTCGAGCTCGCCTTCGGGGAACCCGAGCGCGCTCATGCCAGGTCTTCTGCCGTGTTCACGAGCAGGTGCTCGTCGACGGCGCCGCGGACGAGACGGATCGCGTCCTCGATCGGAACGCCGTTGCGCTGGGTTCCATCGCGGAAGCGGAAGGACACCGTCTTCGCGGCGCGGTCATCCTCGCCAGCGATGAGCTGGAACGGCACCTTCGCCTTCGTGTGGTTGCGGATCTTCTTCGGCATGCGGTCGTCGGACGCGTCGAGCTCGGCTCGCACGCCGTGGGAGCGCAGCTCATCGACGATGCCCTGGAGGTAGTCGCCGTACTGCTCGGCAACCGGGATGGCGACGAGCTGCACGGGCGAGAGCCAGACCGGGAAGGCGCCGGCGTAGTGCTCGACGAGCACGCCGAAGAAGCGCTCGATCGAGCCGAAGAGGGCGCGGTGGATCATGACGGGACGCTGGCGCGTGCCATCCGGAGCCGCGTACTCCATGTCGAAGAGCTCTGGCAGGTTGAAGTCGAGCTGGATGGTCGACATCTGCCAGGTGCGGCCGATCGCGTCGCGCGCCTGAACGGAGATCTTCGGGCCGTAGAACGCGGCTCCGCCCGGATCGGGGACCAGGTCGAGTCCGGACTCGGTGGCCACCTCCTCGAGCGTGCGCGTCGCTTCCTCCCAGGTTGCGTCGTCGCCGACGAACTTCTCGGGGTTCTTCGTCGACAGCTCGAGGTAGAAGTCGTCGAGGCCGTAGTCCTTGAGCAGCGAGAGGACGAACTTGAGGGTGCGGGTCAGCTCGTCCCGCATCTGGTCGCGCGTGCAGTAGATGTGGGCGTCGTCCTGGGTGAAGCCGCGTGCGCGGGTCAGGCCGTGCACGACGCCGGACTTCTCCATGCGGTAGACCGTGCCGAACTCGAACATGCGCAGTGGCAGCTCACGATAGGAGTGCGCGCCCTGGTTGTAGATCAGGTTGTGCATCGGGCAGTTCATTGGCTTCAGGTAGTAGTCCTGGCCCTGCTTGGTGACGTTGCCCGCCTCATCCACTTCCTCGTCGATACGCATGGGCGGATACATGCCGTCTCGGTACCAGTCGAGGTGCCCGGAGATCTCGTAGAGACGCCCCTTCGTGATGTGCGGGGTCGAGACGAAGCTGTACCCCTCCTGCACGTGGCGCTTTCGCGAGTGCTCTTCCATCTCGAGCTTGATGATCCCACCCCTGGGGTGGAAGACCGGGAGCCCGGAGCCGAGCTCGTCCGGGAAGCTGAACAGGTCGAGTTCGCGGCCGAGGCGCCGGTGGTCGCGCTTCATGGCCTCCTCGATGCGCTCCTTATAGGCCCGCAGCTCGTCCTTCGTCGGCCAGGCCGTTCCGTAGATGCGCTGGAGCTGCGGGTTCTTCTCGGACCCGCGCCAGTAGGCGGCCGCCGAGCGAAGGATCGAGAAGCCGTTGCTGAGCATCCGGGTCGAGGGAATGTGCGGCCCCTGGCAGAGGTCCTTCCAGTAGACCTCTCCTGTCTTCGCGTCGACGTTGTCGTAGATCGTGAGCTCACCAGCGCCCACCTCGACCGATTCGTGGTCGGCGTTCGCGCCGCTGCCCTTGAGCCCGATCAGTTCGAGCTTGTAGGGCTCGTCGGCGAGTTCGGCCCGTGCCTCATCGTCGGTCACGACCCGGCGAACGAAGCGCTGCCCCTGTCGCTGGATGCGCTGGGCTTCCTTCTCGATGGCCTTGAGGTCTTCCGGCGTGAAGGGGGTCTCGACGTCGAAGTCGTAGTAGAAGCCGTCGGTGATGGGCGGGCCGATACCGAGCCGTGCATCTGGGTTGATCTTCTGCACGGCCTGCGCGATGACGTGGGCGGCCGAGTGGCGGAGGATGTTGAGCCCGTCGGCGCTGTCGATCGTCACTGGTTCTGCGATCGCCCCGTCCGGCACCGCCGTGGCGAGGTCGACGAGCACACCGTCGAGCTTCATCGCGACGACGGAGCGGTCTGTGAAGAGCTCGAATCCGGTGGTCGTCGCGCCGCCGTTCTCGTGCGGGCGGGTTTCGGTCTCGAGGTCAACGGGATCGCTGGTCACGATGCTCCTTGTCGTTAGGCATGAACAAGCGACCACTTTATCGCGCGACTGCCTCCGCTCGGCGCAGAGAACCCGCTCCCTGAGGAGCGGGACGCCTACTTCTTCCGACGCCCTTCGCGGGGCGTGAACGTGCCGATGTCCTCGGGTGCGTCAGAATCGGAGGGTGTCGCGGAGGGGCGGGGGCCTCCGCTTGCCGACTTCGCGTCGCCGGCGCCGGCTGAGGCCTTGGATTCCGACTCGGCCTTGCCATCCTTGCCGAGCGTGTCGACCAGGCTGTTCAGGGCGAGGAGCGCCAGGCGGATCTTCTGGTGGTGTCGGCCCTCGGTCTTGACGTCGAGCTTCTCGGCGAGCTTCACTGCCTGATTCTTGATGACGCTCTCTCGTCCGGTCACGACCTTCTTCAGCCCCGTGTGCACGGCCTGGACTCGCGCGCCCGAGTTCGCAGACTCACGCATCCGCTCGCCCCTCGCTGAACCCGTGCTGTCGCCTGCGCCGCTGCCCGTCGAAGCCATGATTCCTCCAAGTGCGCCGACCGGCGCGATCCGTGATGGCATCAAGATACGCGCAATCGCGATACATCGCGTGTGAAGACGCTGGGTGACGACTCGCACAGATACACAGCCAACAAAGCAGCTCATCCCGCTAGCCTGAAGTCAGCGATCGGCGCACTGCCTTTGGCGAACGAAACAACCAAAGGTTGCCGACCGAGGGGATCCTCACATTACGACTTCATCTTCTGCGCTCCCCCAGGGCATCGGCCGGATCCGCACCACCAAGCCCCGCACCCCGGGAGCGAAGTCCGTAACACAGAGCTACAGCGCCGTGTCGAAGGTCATCCGTGAGATGGGCCTGCTCAAGCGCACTCGCTGGTTCTACGGGATGCTGGCCGCTGGTCTCATCCTCGCACTGGGCGGAGCCATCACCGGGTTCATCCTGCTCGGCGACAGCTGGTTCCAGCTGCTCATCGCTGCCGCCCTCGGCGTCATCTTCACCCAGTTCGCCTTCATCGCCCACGAGGCCTCGCACCGACAGGTGCTCGAGTCCGGCCCAGGCAACGACCGCCTCGGTCGCTTCCTCGCTGCTGGCGTCGTCGGCATGAGCTACAGCTGGTGGATGACGAAGCACACGAAGCACCACGTGAACCCGAACAAGATGGGCAAAGACCCCGACATCGACTTCGACACGATCTCCTTCACGGAGGAGGATGCTCGGAAGCAGACCGGCCTTCTTGCACTGATCACGCGGAAGCAGGGCTACCTGTTCTTCCCGCTGCTCACCTTCGAGGGCTACAACCTGCACTTCCGCTCGATCAAGTCCCTCTTCACTCGCCAGCCCATCAAGGGACGCTGGGTCGAGTTCACGATGATCACGGTTCGCTTCGCGATCTACCTCGGGGCCATCTTCTGGCTGCTCCCCCTCGGCATGGCGTTCGCCTTCATCGCCGTCCAGATGGCCGTCTTCGGCGTCTACATGGGCGCATCGTTCGCCCCGAACCACAAGGGCATGCCGATCATCCCCGCCGACGTGAAGATGGACTTCTTCAGCAAGCAGGTCCTCACCTCGCGCAACGTCAGCGGTGGCTGGTGGGCGAGCGCGCTCATGGGTGGCCTCAACTACCAGGTCGAGCACCACCTCTTCCCGAGCATGCCCCGCCCGCACCTCGCCAGGGCTCGCGAGATCATTCGTGAGCACTGCCAGAACCTCGAGGTCCCGTACACCGAGACGACGCTGATCAAGTCCTACGGCATCGTGATCGACTACCTCAACAGGGTCGGCCTCCAGGCTCGCGACCCCTTCGACTGCCCGCTCGTCAATCAGTTCCGCCGCGTCTGACCTGACACGTGCGCAGAGGCCCATCCGGTTTATCCGGGTGGGCCTTTCTGCGTGTTGCCTGCATCTCCCGAAGAGAGCTATTCGTAAATCTACGAATAGCTGATACAGTCGACGCATGAGCATCCACTTCCAAGCACAGATGCCTTCCGGCTGGAAGGCCACAAGCGCCATCCGAATCCTGCGATTTCCCGGAGGCGAGATCACCCTCGTCGTCCCCGCGGATCTCGACGAGAAGCCCGCCTACGCCACCGTCACGGGCGCCGATCCGAGTGACCTCATCACCCTCGGGCTCTGGGCCGACTACGCGCACCAGCTCGGCCAGCGCGCGATCGCAGTCCTCCCCTACCTCCCGGCGGCACGTGCCGACCGAGGCATGCCCTTCGGCGCCAAGGTCTACGCCGAGCTGATCAACAGCTTCGGACTCGACCAGGTGATCGTCTTCGACCCCCATTCCTCGGTCGCTCCCGGCCTGATCGACAACGTCAAGGTTGTCGGCTCGGCCCCCTACGTGCGGCGAGCGACGATCGGACGCGTCGGATCAGCACACGACTACGTCGGTGTCATCGCACCGGATGCAGGTGCCGTCGGCCGAGCGCAGGCCGCCGCGTCCGCGCTGCACCTCCCTCTCTTCCGCGCCGAGAAGCACCGTGACTTCGAGACCGGGAAGCTCTCCGGCTTCAGCTGCGAGGCTCTCCCCCGTGACGGGCGCCTCCTCGTCGTCGACGACATCTGTGACGGGGGCGGCACCTTCAGGGGCTTGGCAGAAGCCACCCGACTGCCGAAGGAGCGCCTGACGCTCTACGTGAGCCATGGGGTCTTCTCGGGTGATGCCCCCGCCCTCCGACAGCACTTCGGCGAGATCATCACCACCGACTCGCACCCCGGCTCCGCACGCGAGGGCGTCGCGACCAAGGTGCTCTCGATCCGGAACATCCTCGCCCCCTACGTCGAGTACTGAGTCGCGGCCGACGCGATCTCGACGCCACAAGCTCCCCCGAAAGGAATGACCATGGACTACACATCTGTTGCTCCCCTCTTCCAGACCGATGCCTACAAGCTCGGCCACCTCCAGCAGTACGGCCTTGCCGGCGACGTCACCGGCGTCTACTCCAACTACACCAACCGCGGTTCCCGCATTCCGGACATCGGCGCGGTCGTGCACTTCGGACTCCAGGCGTTCCTCGAGCGATACGCGCACAGCTTCCGCGTCTTCTTCGCCGCCGACGAGGATCAGGTCTGCCAGGCCTATGAGGCTCGTCTCGCGAGCATCCTCGGGCCGAACACGATCGGCAGCGCCCACATCCGCGCGCTGCACCGCCTCGGCTTCCTCCCCCTGCGGTTCTGTGCCGTGCCGGAGGGCACAGCAGTACCGCTCCGTGTTCCGAGCTTCACGATCGAGAACACGCACCCCGACTTCTTCTGGCTCACCAACTACATCGAGACGGTGCTCAGCGCGGAGATCTGGCAGGCATCGACGACCGCGACGATCGCCAAGGCGATGCGCGAGACGCTCGAGATAGCGGCGACGAGAACGGGGACACCCCTGGCAGCTGTCGACTGGCAGGGCCACGACTTCTCCTACCGAGGGATGTCCTCCAACGAGACCGCCGCGATGAGCGGCGCCGCGCACCTGCTCAGCTTCACCGGCACCGATTCACTCGTCTCCATCGACTGGATCGAGCGTCACTACGGCGGAGCCTTCGTCGCCGGCAGCGTGCCAGCCACGGAGCACTCGGTCATGTGTGCGGGTATCGCGACGGTCGGCGAGCGTGAGCTCTTCGAGGGGCTGCTCGGCCTCTACCCGAGCGGCATCGTCTCCGTCGTCTCCGACACCTTCGATCTCTGGCGAGTGCTCACCGAGTACCTGCCGGCACTCCGAGAAGAGGTCCTTGCTCGGGACGGGAAGCTCGTCGTCCGGCCGGACTCCGGGAACCCCGTCGACATCCTCTGCGGGGTGGAGGAGGGTGCTCCGGATGCCGGTCCGGCCGAGCGGAAGGGTGTCATCGAACTGCTCTGGGACACGTTCGGCGGAACGGTGAATGCGGCTGGCTACAAGGAGCTCGACCCCCACATCGGGGCCATCTACGGTGACTCCATCACCCGCGAGCGGGCGGTGCTGATCACCGAGCGGCTGGCCGCGAAGGGCTTCGCTTCTGGAAACGTCGTCTTCGGCATGGGAAGCTTCGGATACCAGTACCAGACCAGAGACACGTTCATGTCGGCGATCAAGGCGACGTGGATTCAGGTCGACGGTCGCGGAGTCGACATCCGGAAGGACCCTGTGACTGACAGCGGAACGAAGAAGAGCGCGACGGGCCGCCTGGCGGTGGTGACCGACGCCGATGGCCGCATGCGCCTGATAGAGCGGGCCACGCCTGCTGAGGAGGCGGAGTCCCTGCTGCAGCCCATCTGGGAGGATGGCTCCTTCGTGCGGCGGCAGACGTTCCCCGAGGTTCGGGCGGTGCTCGCGAAGCAGACGGTGCTGCGTTGACCGAGTCCTACGACCAGCCGCTCGTCGCGATGGATGCACTCGCTGTGCGCTATCGCGACGAGCGGCTGGAGTTCGGCGTCGCGGTGCGCGAGAACGCGCCACACGCCGGCGTGGAGGCCATCCCCGGCGTGCTGCTGCTGTCCGGGGAGCACGGGGCTGGCCCCGTGCTGCGTGCAATGCGGACGAAGGCTGGGATACCGGACGATGATGTGCGGCTGACGCGCCAGCTCGGCTGGTTCGATGGCACGATGCGCGACCCGCGCAGTGCCACCATCTCGCTCGCCAGCCTCGTCTTCCTGCGCGCGGAGGCGGGCGACGGGGAGCTGCGCTGGCATCCGCTCGACAGTGCGCCCCACCTTCCCTTCGACCACGCGCAGATCGTCGAAGCGGCCCGTGTGCGGCTCGGTGAGATCGTCTGGCGCGACTGGGCCGTCACCCGAGCCCTGCTCGGCGAGAAGTTCACCTCAGGGATGGCTCTGGCGCTCGGGGCAGCGCTCGATGCGGAGCCCTTCGACCGACCGAACTTCCGCCGGTGGCTGGAGGGGACGGGAGTCGTGCGTGTCACCACTGACACCACTGGGGTGAAGCTCCGAGGTCGGACCACAGTCTGGGAGTGGAACAGCTGAGGTTCGGCTGTGACCGCTGTTCGTCCGCTGGTGGGGAGAACTCCCCCGTTTCGAATCACGGCCTGTCCGCGCTGTCCTCCTAGGCTGGCGAGAGTCGGACGAGCAGAAGGCTCGGGCCATCGCTGTCGAAGGGACCCCCATGAACCGCCGTATCGCCGTATTGACCATCGCCGCAGCCGCCATGCTCGGCCTCAGCGCCTGCTCGGGGTCACCCGCTTCGGAGCCCGGCGGCACGGCAGACTCCGGCACGGCGGCCGAGAGCACCACGAGCGACCAGTCGGTTGCAGATGCCTGCGCCGTCGTGCAGACCAAGATGCAGGCGGCCTCGACGGCCCTGTCTGAGATCGACATCACCTCGACCACTTCGGACCCGCAGACCACGATCGACGCGTTCAGCGAGACAGTCGACGGTATCGGCGACGCCGCCGAGTCGGTCTCCAATGACGAGGTCAAGACAGCCACCACGGCTGTCCACGAGGACTTCGTGACCGTGCGCGACCTGATGCAGAAGGTGCTCATCGACCAGGACACCTCGGTGGCTGAAGAGCTGAGCACTGCAACCGCGGAGATGCAGACCTCTGGGAACGAGCTCAACACGCTCTGCACCAGCTGACGCGACGCAGCCACGAGGCGCCCCTCGACTGCAGCCTTCGCTGCGGACGACGGGGCGCTTCTCTGTCCGGCAGCGACTGCGCACCCCACGAGACTGGGGGTCGCTGGCTCGCGCCGGGCGGACTCCGCCACCGTGGCGACGATCAGGCGTTTGGCGGGATTTGCGAGGCCGCCTTCTCGAAGACCCAGATGGCTTTCGTCTCCGGGAACCACGGGGTGCCGTCTTGCTCGAGCACGGACCAGGCGGCCAGGTGCTGTCGGTACCCGGGCTGCACCCAGGCCTCCCGGTGCACCGGCGTCAGGCCGGCACCAAGCGCTTCGACGACGTCGACCAGCTCGTCCAGCTCGAACTGACAGTACTGCTCCTGCGTCTCGCGCGGCAGCGACTCTGCGCCCCAGTTCACGGTCAGCAGCGCCTCCGTCACCACGCGAGCTGTGCCGGCGAAGCGATGCTGGCCGAGGCTCTCGAGGCGCCTCAGCTCGAGGAGGGGAACGCGGTCGAGGTAGGCGCTGAGGAGCTCGTCGCCGTCGTGGCCGGGGGTGACGAGCGTCGTCAGGCGATCCGGTCGAGCGGGTGTCACGAAGTCGCGGATGACGAGAACCCCGCCTGGGCTGAGCGCCTCGGCGATGATCGCGAGATTCGCCGCGATGGTCTGACGCCCGTTCTCCGGCCCGTTCGGGCCGTACGACGCGATCTCGTGCAGGACCGAGCTCATCACGATGCCGTCCAGATCGCGCAGGCCGAGCACCTCCAGTTGGTCCGCGGAGCCTGAGAGCACCGTGATGCCGGGCATCTGCTCGAGATGCGCGATCGCATCGGCGGAGTCGTCGAGTGCGATGGTCTCTTCGATGTCAGGGAGCACTGCGATTCTCGCCGCGAGCTCTCCTCCCCCGGCACCGATGTCGAGGACCCGGCCGCCGCGCAGCCAGTCCGTGAGCTGAGTTTTCTCGTCCACGGCGGCAGCCATGCGGCGGAAGTAGCGTTCCTCGAGTTCGGGGCGGGCAGTGCTGGTGCCGGCCGCCGAGAGCACCCGGGTCGCTGCGTGTTCGGGATTCATCACGGGCCTCACGCCTTCCGATCAGGACTTCGACGAGACGCGAAGAAGGCCCCTGATTTCTCAGGGGCCTTCTCCTCAATGGTGGGCGATACTGGGATCGAACCAGTGACCTCTTCCGTGTCAGGGAAGCGCGCTACCGCTGCGCCAATCGCCCATTGCGAGGTGACGACGGGATTCGAACCCGTGTGGACGGCTTTGCAGGCCGCTGCCTCGCCTCTCGGCCACGTCACCGTGTTGTGGGTTGAAACCCGTGCAAACTCCTTCTGGTGTTTACCACCAGACTGAGTCACACTCGAGCGGATGACGAGATTCGAACTCGCGACCCTCACCTTGGCAAGGTGATGCGCTACCACTGCGCCACATCCGCATTGCGCTTGTCTCGGGAACTTCCGTTCCGGCTTGACCAGCGCGAGAATGACTCTATAGGAACTCGGGCCGCGATACAAAATCCACCGGTGTAATTCGAGGAAAGTCCTGGTCAGGTCGGCAGGTCGCGATTGCGCCTGCGCAGCTGCACCGCTCTCCCGCTGCTTGCACGATGGGGCGAACGCCGTCGTAAGGCGTCGCGAGCTTGCCGTGCGGGTCAGAGCCTGCCGGAGTAGCAACACGCAACACCCGCGCGCGCGTGGGTGATCATCCACAGCCCGAATCTGTGGCATGATTAGTCCTCGTCGCGGGTGATTGGCGCAGTTGGTAGCGCGCTTCCTTCACACGGAAGAGGTCGTGGGTTCGAGTCCCGCATCACCCACTAGAGAAAGCCCCGATCTGACGCGTAAACGTCGGATCGGGGCTTTCGTCTTGCTCGGGAAGTTGGCGCAGAGTTGGCGCAAACCTGTTTCGGTGCCGGCTCGCGAGGCCTGAACTAAGACACGTCGGCCGCTTCGTAAACGTCGACACAGGCGCCGAGGAGTGCAGTGGCATCCGGGCCCACCGACGTCGTGATCGTCGTGTTCACGCCTGTGTCGTAGATCTGCTGCAGCGCGTGGATTGGCTCGTGATACGCGACGAGTGCTGTCCTGAGTTCGGGAGACGCCCACCCCTCGAAGCGGAGCAACTTCTCGTCCAAAACTGCGAGCTTGAGGGGATCGATCCCTCCCCCGCTGGGGTCATCGGTGATGGACTCGACCATGGCGTCACTCTCGAGAGCGACTTCGCCGGAAGCAGGGATCATCAGCTCGCAGATCTCAACATCCGTGAGCGGTTCAACCGTCGGTGTCGGCGTCGGTGTCGGCTGGGCTGACGCCGAGGGAGCAGTCGCGTCGCTGGTATCGGCGGCGCAGCCGGTGAGGGCCAGGGCAAGTGCAGCCGCGGCGACGATGGGGAAGATCCTCCTGCGCATGCGCGAATCTTACGGTCGACCACGGACATATGGTGCCCCGGTGTGGTGCCAGAGAAGGCCAGCACTGGCATGATCAGCCCACGACGCATCAGGCAGGTGTCCACCGAACGGACCGCGACTCGATCTACCTGCACTCTTCACGTTGGGATGAGCTCCTCAAGTCCGTGGATGCACTCCGAGTCGGGCCGCACGGAGGCGAGCGGTGGCTCTACGAGGTCACTACGAGGAAGCTCGTCAACATGGGGTGCCGGAACTTGCTCGCTTTGGAGCTTTGGACTGCACAACTTCGGGGCCTCAAGTACTACCAAGAGCGTCGCGCTGACACACGGCCGGGCCGAATCGCGACTCTCGTGCGCGAGCCAGACAATGAGCACGACCCCTTCGCGGTAGCTGTCTTCGCTGACGCCGTGAAAGTTGGGTATCTGCCCAAGATGATGGCGTGACGAGTGGCCAAGCAACTCGACGTGGGCATCGTCTTGCATGCGATTTTCATTGCTGGCGCGCGTTCAGCAGTGGAAGCCGGTCGCGTACGCGTGATTGCCGCGAAGCGCGAAACTCTCGAGTTGCTGCAAAGTACTCCCCCACGAGCGCAACTGACAACCTCGATGGCTACTCAAAAGCACGTGCCGGAACCTGAGGGAGATTTCTGGTCCCGCGTCAAGCGCGCGTTCTTAGGCTAGAACGACGTCAGTCTGTCGGTGGCCTGTGCGAGCATCCACGGCATGAACGAGCCAGCCATCAAGGTCACTGCCGAAGTCGCCCTCGAGTCGCTGGCGTTGCGCTGAGAGACGGTCCGGGAGCGGGTCGACTCGCAGTGGACGAAACGCATCGTCTGCTGGCGTCCGGTGGCGACGAGGCCCGTCGACGGCATGACCTGGCTTCTCTGGGGGTGGCTCTCCCCCGCTGCGGGACGTCGACGTCGAACTCGTCCCGGCGCCGGACACAGTCGACGGCGACCGTCTGATGCTTCGGGCGTATCCCACCAGCCAGACGAGTCGACCCAGTCGATTCTGCTCGGAGTGGAGCAGAAGGCGATCGCAGCTTGGTATGGCGGCGGCCCGCACGCCCTCAACCGAGGCTCCGTTCGACGCTGTGTGCCCCACGCGGCGTCCGAGATGGTGCCGTAGTGATCCCGACACCGGCGGGGTGCGTGCGGAACGCCCCCTTGGGTCCATCGCGAACTGCAGTCGGCACGGGTATGCGGTCACCGGAGGCCTTCCATCGTCTGGTCCCGCTGCGCATGCGTGAGCATCTCCGCGCGGTTGACGATTTTCGTCCGCTCGCGCCCGCGTTCAGCACCGGCCGCACGCTCGGCAGCATTGATGCGCAGCCAGCCGTCGAGGTCGACCGCGTGAGCAAGATGCGCGGTCGGATCGTCTTCGCGCGGGGCATGCTCGACAATGGCGAGATCGTCGATGAGGTGGCGGACGGTCTGCCCCGCGTCGGACTTCGTCGCGCCGATGAGTCCGACTGGTCCGCGCTTGATCCAGCCCGTCGCATACAGCCGCGGGATCGGGACACCTTCGGAATCCACGACGCGGCCCTCGACGTGCGGGACCACGCCCTGGGTGGTATCGAACGGCACGCCTGGCACGGGAGTTGCACGGTATCCCACCGCACGATAGACCGCACCAACGTCGTACCGCAGTAGCTCGCCGGTGCCGACCATGCGGCCAAGTTCATCGGATGCGGTGCGCTCCATCTCGATGCCGGTCACTCGTTCGGTGCCGAGTACCCGCACGGGCCGCTGCCGCAGGTGCAGGTGGATGCGGCGAGAGGCGGTGCGCTCCGAAGGATCGCGCGCACCCCACTCAGTGAGCGTGCGCACGATAATGCGGCGCTGCGAGAACTGGGCAATCATCCGTTCGGCGTGATCGTCCAGGGCGAGTTCCTTAGGGTCCACGATCACGTCGACGTCGTCCTGCTCGGCGAGTTCGCGCAGTTCCATCGCGGAGAAGCGAACATCTGCAGGACCGCGCCGAGCGAACAGGTGCACGTCGCGCAGCGGGCTGGCGGCGAGCGGCTCGAAGACGGAATCGGGTGTGTCGGTGTCTGTGAGCGCCGAGGCGTGCTTGGCGAGAATCCGGGTAACGTCGAGCGCGACGTTACCCGCGCCGAGCACGGCAACCGACTCCGCTTCGAGCGGCCAGGTGCGTGACACGTCGGGATGCCCGTCGTACCAGGCCACGAAGTCGGCGGCGCCGAACGATCCGGGCAGGTTGATGCCGGGAATGTCGAGGCTGACATCGAGGTCGGCGCCGGTTGCCACGATCACGCCGTTGTACGCCGCACGGAGTTCGTCGATCTCCATGTCGACTCCGATCTCGACGTTGCAGCGGAGGCGGATGCGCGGGTTCACGAGCACATCATGGAGGGCATCGACGATCTTGCGGATGCGCGGATGATCGGGAGCGACGCCGTACCGGACCAGGCCGTAAGGCGTAGGCACCTTTTCGAACAGGTCGATCGAGGCTGACGGTGCAAGTCGGAGGAGGATGTCGGCAGCGTAGATACCAGCCGGCCCAGCCCCGACGATGGCGATCCGCGGTTCGATAGCGGTCAAGAGTCTTCCTCCTGAGGTGCGAGTGCCGCGATGACCGGCTGGTCTAGAGCGACCATCTCGCCTTGGCGGCACATATTCCTGAACCGAATTCGTCGAACGACTCGACGTTGGCCTTGTAGCCGTCCTGCAATTCATCGGGCAGGACGTTGTCGGAGGAGATGCCCCAGACGGGATATTCATCGATGATCGCCGTGTCCTTCACGTCGACGCGATCACGTACGTCATCGCAGGGTCATAATTCGGGTCACGATGTCCTCGCTCGTCTCGACGGGCCACGCCGGGGCCACTCCACGACCGTAAAACCTCAACTGGACTTGAGGTCAAATCCAGGAGACGGGCAGGCAGCCGATGAACCGTCATAGACCAGAGGAGTCGGTGGCGACCGGCGAGATACCCCGAAGCGCGTGAGTTGCCGCATCCGCCCAGCACTTTCCGAGACCCGCGGCCTTATCGCCTCTACCCCCACGTCAGGCAATTAGTGTCGCTATACCCGGTACATGCCTGCCACCCACGCCCATCACTGATTATCGGGTCGCCGACTGGCATGGCGGCTCAACTACGAATCGGCACTCGGCTCAGCTCAGCCCAGCTCGGCCGATCAGGGCAGTTGGCATCTGCATCCGCGGCGCCGCCGACGTCCAGCCTCAAGCAGAGAAAGGTCCTCACCCTCGAGCTGATCGGACGATTTCTTCAAGGCGCCGTAGGTAGGCGTCGAAGGACTCCCGTCCGGTACCGGTGAGTGCAATGCGCCGGGCTCGCCTATCGGCAGGGCTGTTCGTGACGGCGACGACCCCGGCTTCAGTCAGAGCGGACACATGCTTCGACAACGCCGATTTGCTTACCCCGACGAGGCCGAGGAGCACGGAAAAATCGATGTAATCCGTTGGGGCAAGGGCAGCAAGGATCGCCAACCGCACCGGCTCATGCAGCAGCGGGTCAAGACGGAGAGCTGCAGCATCTCCCGCTGGCACGTCGCTCATCGCCTCTTCCTGGATTCCACCACCGTGGAGGCGCTCGCGAGGCGCTGCAGGCCAGCTCGGCAGAAGACAAGGATCACGATCACGGCAGCGAGAGCACCGATCGTGTTCGGGGCAATCCATCCCGCCGCACGTACCGGAAACTGCACGGCGATGTATGCCGCGAGAGCCAGGGCGGCGCCGCCCCAGACCAGCCACGCACCGCGCCTGTCGGTCCACGTCAGCCGCGGCCGAATCGACCGGATCGACAACAATCCCACCGCGGCCAGCACAACGAGTCCCGATAGATAGATCATGTCAAGATCGAGCACTGCCCCGATGAGCAACGCGGCGCCAGACACAAGGAGGGACGTGACCCATGCGCCCTTCTTGGATGACAGACGATTGACTCGATGTACCTCAGCGAGGCGGTCTGCAGCTTCGTTGCTATCCATGGTTCCCTCCATCGTTTTGTTTCCTTACTGGAAACTAACATTTAGTTTCCCGATGGGCAACCACCTGTGCGAGGTGACGTGAGCTCCCAGCGCACGACGGACGTAAGAGGATGACGACTTCGACCAACTCTGGGGTGTCCCACGCGGCAGCGACGGTTTGTTCACTCGGTCTCGGTATCTCCCGCCGCGGTCATCAGCGCCTGCAGGGCCCGGTTGAGGAGCACCGCATCTTGTGGCTGGAGGCGCTCCCCCGCGGTGAGCCTGCCGATGACGTAGAGGCCGGCGATCGCCTCCTCTCGGACGTAGCGATCCTTGATCGTCCCGAACGCGCGCACAGAAGTGCTTCCGACGTTGACGACCAGGCGTGGGCCGTGCGGCGCAGACGACTCAGCTGGCGTGACGAGATCGCTGAGGAGGTCGCCCCAGGCGTCATCGCCGTCGGCTTCGTCTTCGCCGGCTGCGCCGAACTCAGCGTCCCCGGAGGCGCCGACGAACAGCACCGGCACCGTGACGGGCGAGAACTCTCGGAGGTCGAGCGCGACCCCGAGTTGTTGCAGCACCGGGCGCGCCTGCTCCTCAAGTAGCTGGGCCGCAGTGTCCCCGGCAAGCGGACGCTGAAGCTCATCGATGAAGCGCCCCGCATCGAAGGCTCGCAGCCGTGCCCCTCGAAGCGGACGCTCGACCAGACGTCGCAGGATTTCACGTCCGTAGACATAGGAGGCGTTCACGAGTGGTGTCCCGCGCGCGGCGAGAATCGGAGCGAAAGCCGTGAAATCGGTCATCGAGGTCGTATAAAGCACCACCTCCGTGCGGCGCCGCATCTGCGCCAGGGTCTGGTAGCCCTCGTTGGTCTCCCACTTCACGCTCTGCGACACGAGATCGAGCATGTCGTCGTCGCTGACCGCCATCGCCATCAAGCCTTTGGCGTGAACATCCAAGAACCTAGAGAACCCGGCAGGATCGTTCTCGGCGAAACGCTCGATGCCTTCCCGGATCTGTATGCCCACCTGCTCTTTGACGGCGTCGATGGTGACCGAATCTTGAAGGGCCTCGCGGGATGCCGTGAGCGGCAGATCACCGGCTTCCACGACGAGGCGCACAAAGTACGCCCAGGATGGAACCAGCTGCACGCTGCTGTCGGTGACGAACATGCCCTTCGAGTAGACAGTGTCACCTCGACGCGTGCCAACCTGACCGGGGCTATCAGCGATGAACGCGAGCCCACGCAACCCCGCGCCGGGCACAGCGACCGGGAGGATTGCGAGTGGCCGGAATCCCAGCTCCTGGTGCGCCCAGTCCTCCATCTCCTGTGCGCTGCCCCGCCAGGGCTGCGTCCGCTGGCTGACGATCTCAGCGGGCAAGATGGGGCCGCGATGGAGCGCGACGGGCAGCTCGAGCAGTCCCGCGAAGCGCTCTGCAAGCAGTCGCACTCGATGCGGTTGGGTCCATTCCCACTCGTCGGGTCGGGCCTCTACGCGCACCTCCGTGCCTGGCTCAGCGAGGGGTTCGGTGGCGGGGCTGATGGTGAACGTGCCGTCCGCGCTTCCTACCCAGCTGATCGTGGCCGCATCCGCAGTCCGGGCGCTGCGAGAACGCACCTCGATGCGGTCCGCGATCAGGAAGCAGGACAGCAGCCCGATGCCGAACTGTCCGAGGTACTTGCGCCGGGTCCGAGCGAAGTCCTCGCGCTTGCTCGACGCGCCGATGGTCGCGAGTACGTCGCGCATTTCCTGTTCGGTGAGGCCAATGCCCTGGTCTCGGACGATCACCGCCCCGGAAGCTTCGTCGACGGTGATGCTGATCTGCTCTGGTGAGTCCGGATCAATCTCGTGCCGTGCAACCACCGCATCCCGAGCGTTCTGTATGAGCTCACGCAGGTAGACCCTCGGGCTTGAGTACAAGTGGTGGGACAGGATGTCGACCAGTCCGCGGAGGTCGACGAGGAAGCGCTCGTCGCTCATGCTCGCGCCCCGAAGACCCGGTCCTCGTTCAGCCAACGGTCGTGAAGATGCGTGCTCCACCCGTTGTGGCCGTTGCGCTCGTCGAGACGGCGTGCGATTCTCTCGACGTCATTCCTCAGTTTCGCTCCCCGCGGGTCAGTCGGGGCTCGGTCTTGGAGCACTCGGCTCGCGGCCGCGAAGAGTTCGATTTCCGTGCAGTCACCCTCAACTGCCTCGGTGAGGAGCGCGTCCACGACCGAGACGAGATCGACATCTGCGTCTGTCAACGCCTCGAGCATCGCCCAGCCGGGCAACTGCTCGATCTCCTCGGTGGCACCACCGACCGACTCGAGCAGCGCAGCCAGTTCAGTCGCGCCGGAAGGGTCACCGTCGCGCACCCGCATCCAGCACAACCAGCCTGCCGCACCGCGGCGCTGCAGCTCGTTGCCTGCTTCCGCGACGCGGGTAGCCGCCTTCCGGGCGATGTCGGGGAGGGGCAGTGCGGTCTGCCGGACTGCGACGAGGTCGAGGATGTTCCGATCAAAGGGCTCCTCATCGGCAGCGAGGCTGGCGAACATGCGGTCGGTGCGTTCGCGCAGCTCCACTAGGTCGCCGTTGTGGGCGGCGATCTCGGCTCGAGCGAAGTGGACTCGAGCCTCGGAGCCGCCGGTCCACGTCCGGAGCTGATCCTCGACTTCGATGACCGCGTCGACCTGCGCCCATGGCACGCTGGGCGTGGAGACACCGTCGAGGAGCGCGAGGAGGAAGGCCGAGGGCGCGAACCCGCGGTACGTGGCGTTCACCGCCGTCGGGTCGGTCGCCAGGGAACGCTGCGCACGATGGTAGAGGTCGACGACCTGGCCGTTGGCGCCGAGCATCGACGACTGCAGTGAGTGAAACAGCGGGACACAGAAGCGTGTGGTTGCGCAGTGAAGGCGTTCTCCTTCAGCCTCGAGCTCGGCAGCCAGCGCATTCGTCTCTTCCATACTCGCTGTTGCCATGAGCTCACGGAATCTGTCGAACAGAGCCGTGTATCTCTCCCATAGGGACAAGGGGATGCGGTCTTCGCGCACCGAGCCTTCCCTTGTGAGCCACCCAGCGGAGAGGATCAGCAGCGCACGCTCACTTGGGTCTCCCCAGGTCTCGTCGTCCTGGACCGCACTCGGCGTGGGCCGGGACTCAAGGCCCGCCCACCAGAAGTCTGCGAGCTCACGGATGTGCATGTCGGTCGCACCGCGCCGGTCGAGGGCAGCTGCAGCCTGCTGCGCGAGAAGTCGGATCAAGCCGCCCTCGTCCCCATCAGGGTCGGCGAGGAGTCGATTTCGCGCCACCGCGGCCAAGGTCTCCGCGTCGCTCTCGTCCAACGACAGATTGCGCAAGACGTCGTCGACAACGAAGAGGGCTGCGTCGGGACGATGCTCCAGGATGGGGATGAGCTGGCAGGCCACTGCCTCGCGGACGAGGACCTCGATGCCGACGCCATCGAGTAGTTGATCGGCGATGGCGCGGGCCTCAGCGACGTTGCCGGAGCGGAGATGGAAGAACGCGAGCATAGCGAGCACAGGAATCGCTTCGATGCGCTGCTGAATGTCGAGTCGATCACGGTCGATGCCCACCATCCGAAGTCGCTGCTCGAGTGTCTCGGTGGCGCGCTTCAGGTCGAAACTCGCAATAAGCGGCAACTCGATTTGGATGACACCGAGATCGTCCGCTCGCCATTCCTCACTCGCCTCGGAACGCCACCGCTCGATCCAGTCGGCTGTTTCGCGGCCATCGCCGCGGGCCGAGGCAATCGCTGCTCTGGCGACCAGGACGCCAACCGGGTCGGTGCCTCGCCTGCGAACTTGAGCCTCGACCAGATCGATGACTCGCGTGAGCTGCTCGAGTGGCAGTGTCGGATCGTTCAGCATGGTGAGGGTACTCGTGGCCACTGCGTTGAGCATGCGGGTGACGTTGCTTGGATGAACCAGGTCGCCGTAGCGGTCGAGGTGACGCATGAGTCGAGCGAAAGCTGTCAGCGCTTCGCGTGTGAGACCGCCGTCACCGTAGGTGACGTGCAGGTCGAAGAGCGCGCTGGCGATGAGGGGCGGCAACTGCGCACGTTCACAGTCACCGATGAACTCCTCAAGGGCGTCAACCTTGCCCATATCGTTCGGGAGCGCCCAGAGGCGATGACTGCGATCGTAAAGCGCCTGAACGCGCTCGCGCTGCTCCCCCTGAAGATCCTGCAGGTCTGCGTAACCGATCATGTGGTCCTCCGAGTACGAGTACGTTTCGACGCGTTCCTTGAGCCGAATGAGATGCCTCGGATCAACCTAGCCGCTGTCGACGAGGCCACTCATCATCCGAAACCAGTCGGCCACTCCTCACGCATCGTCGAGTGGTCACGCGACCTTCGGGGCCCCGACCACGGACGGCCCCCGAGGCGCCATGTCGACCTCGAGTCATGAGGGCAAGGGCGGTGGTGCGAGAACCGCGGGGCGCTGGGATGACGCTGCAGGCGGAGCGCAAGGATCGACTGCTCGCGGGCGATTGCCAACGTCGATCTGCGATTCTCGGAACCATGTTGAGCAGCAGGCTGCCCCGCGCACGAACGACTCCCCCAAGACGATGAGTGACTTCTCTGACGCGGAGCATCGGCAGGTCTATCGGAGATTGATGCGAGACCGGCGAGTGGTCGGTCAGCTCGCCTCGGTGTTGTTCTCAACAGTGCCTCTGGGAATGTTCCCGGTCGCCGTGGTCATCACCGTTCACGCCTGGACCGGGTCCTTCGTCATCGCGGGTTGGACGAGCGCCGCGTTCACGTGCGGTACCGCAGTCGGCCTGGTCGGCCAGGGATACCTCATCGATCGGGTCGGACCACGCAAGACCATCACCGCCGCAGCTGCGACGTTCCTCATCGCGGTCCTCGCGCTCGTCCTCTCTGGCCGCTCCGCTTCTTCCTCGACTGCGGCGTTGCTCATCGCAGCCCTTGTCGCAGGGGTCTCACTCCCGGAGGTCATGACGGCGGTCCGAGTCTGGCTCGCAAGATCCTCGCTCGGTCCAAGAGAACGCGTCGCGAGCTACTCGCTGCTGGGGGCCTCCTTCCAGACGGGCCTGGTCTTCGGGCCGCTCCTCGTGAGCATGTTCGTTTTCGTCGCCAGCCCGGACGTCATCATCTTGATGATCGGCGGTATCGGCGTGCTCGGCGCCGGGTACTTCCTGCGCATCGCTCGTCGTGACAGCGTGATCACGGCAAGCGATGGATCACGCGGACCTCTGAAGTGGCAGCACGGCCCGATGCTGTCGATCCTCACCGTCGCTGCGGCTACGGGAGTCGTCGGAGGAGTGTTGATTCTTGCCATCCCCCGGGTTGCCGAGGCAAACGGCTCCATCGACGCATCAGGATTCTTGTTCGCCGCGTTGGCCATTGGTGAGGTGGTCGGTGCGGTCGCGTACGGCGCCGTCCGATGGTCCGTACCTCCGAGCGTGCAGCTGATGTCGGCTCTTGCGTTCACCGGAGTGATGCTCACGTTGTCCGCATTGACGCTCGAGAACCTGTGGCTGTTCGGGCTGCTCCTCTTCTGCATCGGCGCGGCTGCCGGCCCCATCGCCGTGCTCCTGGCGTCAGCGACGGAGAACGCCGCCGACGCGGGCTCCATCGGAAGAGCCTCCGGTCTTCGGATCAGTGTCTCGCTCGCGGCTTCAGCCGCAGGAAGCGCGTTCGCTGGCGGCACCAGCGCAGCACTCACGGCCCCTGCAGTGCTCCTCATTCTCGCTTTGGTGCTGGCCGTCTCGGCAGCACTCCCCCTCTTCGCTCGACGGGTCTACGTGTAGGCCCAGGTCTTGGTCGCACGCCACGGGGACCTCACACGGAACGAGCACGCCTCGCCGAGCAGGCAGGTCCACGCAGCGAGACTTGCGAGCTGCGCCGGCGCCTCCTGTCCCACTCCGCGCGCGTCCGCCGCGAAGAGCAGTGAGCCGCCCATATTCTTGCTGACAAGCATGCCTTTCTCCTCCCTCCTCCGCTCGGGCGCCGCTAGCGCGTTGCTCGCCATAACCGCAACCACCGCCGTCGCCTCCCCCGCTCTGGCCGCACCGGACACCGTGCACGTTCCGGTCGCGCTCGACGTGGCGAAGAGCAACGTCGCGCCGCTCATCGACGCGGAATTCGCGTCTCAGGTGGACGACGCCTGGTACGTCGACGGTGCTGCGGTCGCGGCTGCCGCCGAGGGGCTGCGGACGGTGAACTCGTCACAGACGGGCTACGACCGCGACCTGTTCAAGCACTGGTCCGACCCGGACGGCAACGGCTGCGACGCCCGCAACGACATGCTCCAGCGCGACCTCACGAACGTCGTCCTCCGCGACGGCAGCGACTGCATCGTCGAGCGAGGAACCCTCAACGACCCGTACACGGGCGAGGCGATCCCCTTCACCCGCGGCGTCGCCACGTCCGGTGCCGTCCAGATTGACCACATCATCCCGCTCGCAGCGGCCTGGACCGGTGGCGCGAACGAGTGGGACGCGACTCAGCGTGAGGCCTTCGCGAACGACCCGATGAACCTGCAGGCCGCCGAGGGTCGGGCCAACTCAGCCAAGGGCATGCGGCTCGCGTCCGAGTGGATGCCGACCAACACCGCCTTCCACTGCACGTACCTGGCCCAGATGACGAACGTGCTCAAGGCGTACGACCTCGGGATCACCCCCATTGACCAGGACGCCATCATCAACGGCGGCACCATCAACGGCGTCTCGTTCGCCGGGGTGAGCTCGTGCGCCCTGCCTGCGGGCGCGGTCGTGACCGCGCCGTCGGCCACGACCGTCGAGACGGTCCAGGTTACCGCCGCCCCTGAATCGACCAGCACTACAGTTCCGGTCGGGGCTGAGACACCCGCCGCCGTCGCGCCCACCGAGGCCGCGCCCGAGGTCGAGGCTGAGTCCCCCGTCCTTGCGACCACCGGCGATGCGGCACTGCCCTGGACGCTGGGGCTGGCCGGCGCAGCGCTCGTCGCGCTGACCGCGCTCGTGCTCCAGCACCGCCGCAGGGCGTAAAAATGCTGGACAACGCGTTCGTCTCGTCCCGTCGCTTCATGCGCCTGGCGGGGTTCGCCGTCGTCCCCGCATAGGTAGTCACAACGACCAACCAGACCTTCGGAGCCTCCGATGACCACCGCGACACGCAGAATCCCAGCTCTCAATATACCAATCGAGCTCGAACCTACTGTTGATCACGAGTTCGCAGAGTCCGTCTCATTCGGACGGGGGCTGGCGTTCGGGCTAGTTGTGGCTATCGCGTTTTGGACGATGGTGATCGAAGTTGAACGGCGACGCGCTGACGGTTGCGGACTCCGCCGTGATCTGCGTTTGCCCGGTCGCTTCCACGCCAGCAAGCAGTCGAAGAAGGCTCTCACGAACCCGCTATTCGTAAACCTGGAGTTTCCGGACTCGGGGTTCGGGTTCGAGTTCGAGTTCGAGTTCGAGTACACACTGGAATGATGTGATGTCGCTTCAACGGCAACGACCGAGGCATCAGGCATCCCCGACACCTCGGTCGTTCTTCGTGTGGCGTTACCCGACTGACTTACCGTAGACGTACTGAGCCGTCGCGGTGGGCGTGAAAAAGCTGACCCCGTAGACGTAGTTGCCGCCAGTGATGCTCCCGACAGCCTTGACGTCCTGTGAACCGGCGATCCAGCTATAGGCGGGTCCTCCGCTGTCACCTTGGTCTGTGACCTTGCCGTTTCCATTGTTGCCGACCTGCCACAAACTGCAGATGGTGATCCACTTCGCAACCGTCTTCTTTGGCTGGAACACGAAACAGCCGGCACACATCGTCGAGGATCCAGGTACCTGACTGATACCGTGTGCGGTCCATGATCCGGTCCAGTTGCCGCTGAATCCGATATCTGCTCCGGTAGAAACTCCCGTGGTTCCGCGCGTATTCGTCACGTTGCTGCCGACTGCCTGGGGGCCGCGGTACATCTTCGTGGCGAAGTCGCCGAATATGTTGACCGGCTTCAGAACCATGAGGTCGATGGCAGCAGCAGAGCTCAGCAGATTTGAGCTGCTGTCGCCGATTGTCGCAGCGATTACGGAATTCGTGAACCTAAAACCGTTCATGCCCTGGTAGTTCCCGTTCATCGCGCAATGTCCAGCGCTCAGGCCTCCGACTCCGTGGACCTTGGAGCCCAAGCTGTAAGGAAGCCCGGCGGAATCTGTCAATCCCGCTCCTGCTTTGAACGGCGTAGTGTCGTGGCCCCTGTCGTAGTGGAGTTCACCGATCAGCCCAGTGATGACAGCGTCCACCGGCGGCGTTGCGTAGCCGGCCTCGCGGGTGCCAGCGGTGACGACCACCTGTGCCCGAGCTGTCACTGCTTTCGAATCTGCGGTTTCATTGATTGTGACCACAACGCTGCCGCGGACGATGTCGATGTTATAGCCGAGAATTTCTGGAGGGGTCTCCCGTTCCGGGGGGAACAAGGCCGATGTCGTCGATTGCGAGCAGACCCTGACACAGGGGCCCAAGAACCCACTCGAGATGGGCAGGTAGATCCGGTTCTTCGAATCGAAGTTTCGGGCCTGGCTCAGGACGTTGTTATCCGGAGCCAACGAGGGCGAGGCACGATCACCAGGCTCAGGAATGGTAAGCATCGCTCACGAGACGAGGCTGCGACGTCCTCTCCGCAATGCTCCGAGACAGCAGCATCGACAAACCATTCCTTGTCATTGCCGCTTGGCAAGAATCATAGGGACACCCTTCACAGAGTGTCCTACGGCAGCAGGTGAGCCAGCAGCTGCGATGCGGCCGTTCCGACGTAGATCGTGTCCGCGGACACTGCAAGCGACGTTGGTGCTGGCGCGTCGACCGTGACGACTCGCTGGAAGGTCACTGCGCCGTCCTCAGATCGGAACACCGCCCCCCGCGTGAGCGTGAACAGCTCGGAGCCTCGCACGTCAAGGTCCAGTACCGGTAACCCGTCTGGCATCTGCACTGCGCGAAATGCCCCGTTCTCGGTGTCGAGAATTCGCAACCCCGAACCGCTCGCGCTGACAATCTGTGTCCCGAGCACCTGCAGGTGCTGCGGATTTCCCGACGCGTGCAGCTCGCTCACGCCCCCGGGTAGTGAACGCCAAGCGCCTGACGTGGAGTCGAAGAAGCGGAGGGGTTTGACCGTGGATGACCCCCGCGCCTGGATGTAGGGCACACCGCCCACCACGGCGATCCAGTAGTAGCGATCATTGCCGATGGCAGGATCGTTGTCTCCCTGGAATGAGACCTGCCAAGGGCCCGCGCCAACGCGACGCCAGACGGTCGGGGCCCCATTCCCGCCCCCCGCTGCCGCTCCGACAGCCCACTGACCAGACGACGATTGCATGGCAACGTCATAGACGTGGTACGACGGCCCAATCGGTGACTGGTTCCAGGTGAGCCCGCCATTGTCCGTCCAAGAGAACCCTCCGTTGGGGTCCAACGGGTCCAGCGGAACGTCCTGGAGCGGGTCGATGTTCGGAGCGACCAGCCCCCAAGGGGCTGGCCGGTAGACGGCGATCTGGTGCGTGTAGGCGTTGTGGCGGACACCGAGGAACATTCGCGAGTCGAGGTCAAACGGATTGATTGAGATCGGCCCGGTATTCGCGTTGTAGTCGCCGAATCCGGCGTAGAGGGCATTCTCGAAAATCTCCAGCTCGATGATCCGTCGTCCAAGCGACGTCGGCTGAGCAGCTGCCTGCGGGTGGACTCCGAGGAGAGTCCACCCTGCAGAGGGCTGCGACGCCGACGCCGCAGGGACAGCGGTCGCCGATGCGATGATCGGCACGGACCAGATCGCCACGCCGCCCATCGTTCGCCTGGTAAGAGTGCTCGGCTGGTGCGTCCGCAGGGGCCCGCGACCGGTCGTTTCACGCCTACCGTGACCCGCATCGTGCACTAGACGCACCAAACAACGCGGACATACCCGGGGTGCCCGCGGCCGGTCCCGGGCGCCAGTCCGGCGGAGATCAAGCTGGCCTGCGTGACACTCAGCGTTCCGCCATTCCCAGTCGGGTCGCTGCCGGGGCGCGCGAAGGAGGAGCCTGCTGCGCCGCTGCCAGAGCCAATCTGAAGGAAGGTTGAACCCTGGAAGTTCGCACCAGCGAGGCCGCCTCCGCCGCCGCCTGCGAACCCACCGCCACCTCCGCCGCCCGCTGCACGGAACTCGTCCCCGTTGCTCAACCGAGCAGAGCCATTGCCGCCGTTGCCGCCGCCTTGCGCGCCCGTGCCGTTGTTGCCGCCGGCACTGCCTGCGTTGCGCACGACGCCGGTCCAGTTGCTGTTCGCCGCGTAATTGGATGCCCCGCCGCCGGCACCGCCCGTCGCGCCCGACCCGCCCAGAGCTGGACTGACGGCGAAACCGACCCCCGCTGAGGCGGTGCCTCCAAGGCCAATGGCCCGCCCGTTGCGGTTGACGCCGTCGGCGTGTCCGTAGGCGAACCCGAACTCGGGGGCTCCAAGTGCTCGCTTCATGTCAGTAGTCCCCACCGTGAATTGGCTGACGCCGCCACCGCCACCGCCGCCTGCGACTACGATCGGGGAGTTCGTGGAGAACAGGATCGCCGAGCCACCGCCACCTCCACCGGGGCCCCTATCTACTTCATTGCTCCGGGGACCAGGTGTTGAGTTCCCACCGTTCCCGTATCCCGTTCCGCCGGCCGCAGTCGTGCCGTCGGTGGTGATGGCCCCACCCTGCCCTACCACGATGCGCAGTGAGAGGGTCGAGGTGAGACCGCTGAGGTTGATTCGGCCCACCGATCGAGCGCCGGGATTCGGTCCGCCGCCGCTCGCACCGCGCACCTCGAAGTCGAGATACCCGGTCCCCGGCGACACTTCGAGCGTGTAGGTGCCAGGTACGCTCCAGTCCAGAGCACCCGGTGTGCAGCCCGACGCAGAAGCAAGCGGGGCTGCGACGGCGGCGGCAAAGACCGGCACACTCCACGCTGCGCTCTGCACCATCGTGCGACGGTCGATGTTGCGTGTTCTGCCCTGATGTTGATTCATGAGGATTCCTTGCTTTCATGCTCTGTGTGGACAGACCGGGAAAGAGCATCGGTTGCCGCTCGTTGAGCCGGGTCCGTCGTGGCGATATCGGCGAGGATTTTCCCCGCCTGTGGGCCCACGCTAGGGGCCGAGGAATCCCGCGCATCATCCGAACGCACATCGAGGCCGCTTCTGCGTCCTATCGCCCAGACTGTGCGTTTTCCGTAATCTCCGACGGCCGTCGCAGGCCCGAGCAGGCCCCGTCAGCGGCCCGGCTCAGTGGCCAGCTGCGTGGGTCGCGACTGCGCGGTGGTGGTCCTGGGATGCCAGGCGCGGATGCTCCGAGTCGTTCGAAACCTCGGTTCTGAAAGCTCAGGCCATCGCGGACACACGCGGATGATTTCCGCCACAGAGACTCACTCGAGGGTGCGCGCCCAGAGGGAGCGAACTCGGTCAGTGGCCTCACTCCGGGATCGCCAAGCGGCGGGTTCAGCCCCGAATGCTCACGGGAGAGCAGTCCTGGCTCGTGCACCTGCCCGCAATCGACCATCCGCAGCAACCTGAACGACGACCACACGACGACTTCGAAGCGTCGGCACTCGATGGGAGTCGACCCCTTGCGACCGCCCCCTCTCCACGCGCGCAGCAGACTTCCTCAGCTCTTCCAGCACTGCGGCACCCGCGAGGGAGGGATCACAGGCAGCACCCTCAGCGAGGTCCGAACGCGAGTCAGTGGAATTCACCCGGACGGACAACGCGCGCTCGACGAACGCATCGTCTCTCCCCTCAAGCGCCTCGACCCCGTATGGGGCGAGAGCTCTCAGACCGAAGCACGTCATCGTGCCAGGCCTACGGAGCGCTGCCCAGAGGTGCCCGCGGCTGAGCTGCGCCGACGCGACCGGAGACGCGCTTTCGCCTCCCTCCTTGAGGGCGCCGACGGCCCCAGCGAGGAACGCAGAACGCGATCTGCTGGGGCCTGTGGTGAGAGGCAGGAATCCTTGTCGAACTCGACGGCCCAGGCCCCTGTGGGACAGTGCGAAGCACCGGTCCGCTGTCCGCGGACTGAGCGTGTCCGTCTCGCGGACACCGGATACTCCAGCGGCGGCCCCATTGCATCAGATGTCACCAGGCGCGCTGCGAACGGCTGCTGCGAGTCGACGACGACGGTAGCCCAGGTGTGCTCAGGAGAACGCAACGATCAACTTCCGCAGAGCCGAGGCAGCTTCGGCAGAACCGGCTCGGACCGAGACATCGTTCACCGCTGCAGATTCCGGTGTCTCGAGAACGCCTCATTCGCTTGGGTTCGAATGTAGCCCTCGCTTCCCGGGATTGAGAGATGCTCACTGTTCGCTCGGGCCGCACCCCCTGCAGTACCACAAGGGACGTTGCTCAGCACGCCGAGCACGCCAGGTGACCTGTCTCTAGCAGGCTCCCGGAGCGGTGAAGGAGAGCGCGCTGATGGTCACGTACTGCCATCCGAACGGGTCGCCACCCACGTAGTCCAGGCGCGTTCCGGTTGCCGGGACCGCGCCCAGGTCGAAGGTGTCACGGTAGAACGTCGTGGGGCTGCCAGCTGGAACGTCATTCGTGTTCACTCGACGGAATGGATCCCCGATCGTTCCCGTGCCCGACGAGTTGCCGTAGCTCGCGACCACGGTTGCGGGCGAATCCACGAACGCGATCTGGTCGTCGTGATTCGGGGACTTATTGATGTCGTCGAGCGTGATGCGGAAGTTCGTGACGTCAACGGCCACGCCGGCCGCGTTGATGATCTCGAAGCTGATCCGTTGGAACACCGGAAGTGCAGTGCTGCCTGCTGGGCGTCGCTGGTTCAAGATGAGCTGACCGGCCGGGCCGGGGACCGTGGACAGCTGATCATTGTTGGTCCAAGTACGGGCGCTCTGCGAGAAGTTGTAGAAGCTGGATGCAGTTCCGAACTGGGCGTTTGCGGACTGTGCCATCGTGACCCGCACACGGTAGGCCGGGGTTCCGGTTGCGAGCGTCACGCTATTGACCGCCGACGGGAAGCCAGTCGAAGAACTGGTGCCATTCGTGGCAACCCTGGTGAAGTCAACGCTGGCGTTGCACAGCTGACTCGCCGAGGCATGAGGCACTGCGACTGCGGCCGCAATGACCGGCAGAGACCATGCCACGCTCCCGACCACGGTGCGGCGGGGGATCTGGTTTGAAGATGATTCGGACATGGGTTCCTTCTGGTTGCGAAGAGGGGGACGACCGGGCAGGGCACACGCCCAGGTCAAAAAGTGGCACTCAGCAAGAGGTGTCGTCCAGACGATAGGTGTTTGGCTCGGTATCCGAGCAAAAAACTGGCACGTTTGCGCTTTAGTGCACCAATCGTTCGTAAATCGGTCGACCAGACTTCGCGCCAGTTGATACCCGGGCGTGAGAACGGGTTTCGGGTCCTGGTTCGGCCCGGACCTCGCATCGAGCTGGGCAGCCTCGCACGCACAACCACACACTGCGGCGGTGTTCACCCTTGCCACCGGACGACAGGACTCGAAACTCGGTGTCTCGTCAGATCACCCGCCGTCCCCGGCGATCACCGGCCAGACATCGGAAACGACGCCGACTTCGGCAGACTCGGCCGACGCTCGTCGCATGACACACGGAAGAGAACCTCGATCCTGCCGTCACTGCAGTTGACGGCAGGGATGGGTTCTGGGCTTGCAGGGCATGCGCAATCGATATCGGCTGCGCCTGATGTCGGCCACGATCGTGTCACTTTCAGCGCTGAAGCGCAGTTGCAGTCTGCGTTGCGACTCCGTGAGGCGCTTGGCCACGGTCCCGGCTTCAACTCCGGATCGGCGGCGTAAGACGAACGTGCGCCCTGGGACGCCAGGTCTTGGGGACCGGCCGTATCGGATGGCAGGCCGATGGGCACGAGGACGACGTTGTCCCGCTCTGCTTCTGCCACGGGCTCGATCGTGGATACCCGGGTGCAACCGCTGCGATGTCGTCCCGGGAGAGCGACGCGGTGCTCGGCCCGCACTCACAGTGCGGGTTGCACTGTTCGAGAACACGAAGGACGTGCGCGACGCCGAATGGGCTTCGACCCGCAGCAGGCTGCAGCTGGTCGGCGCAACGTTTGCCGAGACGGCGACGAAGGAGGGAGCTCGCAGTGCGGTGAAGCTGACTGGCTGGTCGCGGTCGGTGCGGTTCACGGGGACGCAGCTGGAGACTCTGCGGGCGACGCCGGCCAGCGGCTCGGTCGACGACGAACTTCAGGTGAGCTCCTGGAGGATCCTCAAGAGCAGAAGGACAAGCGTCACGATAGTCCCGAGCACGGACACGCTCGCTGCGGCGATACCCAGTCGGCGCCCACGACCGCGCGGCACGATCGCGAAGACAGCCATGATCGATGCGGCGAATTGGAACGGCCAACCGAGGACGAATACCGGCGGAATGCAGCTGAAATAGAGGCCGGTCAACGCCAGGAAGAGTGCGGCCAGCGCGAGGCGGGTTCTGTCCGGACCGAGTCCTCGGCTGGCCGTCGCGAGTTCACCCCTCGGCGCATTCAAGGGCTGCAGATGAGCAGGGTAGGGGTTTCCGGGTCGAAGGGCTTGCAGGGCGCGGATTCGATCGGCGTCGAGGGTGCCGTCACGTGCCCGTGCAGCATCGCTCATCGCAAGAGCGTCGTTCCCGTGTCCTGCTGCCTCATGCTGCATGATCGCCCAGGCGAAGAGAGCTCGCTCGAGAGGGGTCGACCTTGTCGCCGTGTCGAGGGTCCACCCGAATGTCGTGAGGAGCGCGATGCCGATGAGTGCGAGGAGCACCGCCCCTCCCGGCTCATCCGGCTTGACGACAAGAAGGACATAGCTGGTGCCAACACTCCCGGCACCAAGCAACGCGCTCACGGCGATCTGGGTGCTCCAGTACCCGTTCCCCGTTCGTGCGTTCGCAACTTTTGCCATGGCGCGATCCTAGGCGGATGACGCGGCGGGACAGCGTCCCCGTAGTGCTCACAGCCACGAGGTTTGCTGCCGAGCAAAGATACGTGGATGACCTTCCCGTTATTCGGCCTCATCCTCGGCGCCGTGGTGCTTCTGAGTGGTGTTCTGCTCCTCACGCCGCTCGGACGAAAGCGCCGAGCTGTCGTGACGGTCGCGATCGTCCTGTTGAGTGCGGGAGCACTCGCCGGCCTCGAGGTCACGGCAATGCTCTTCGACGTCGTCTTCAGCTCGGATTGGCTGCCCGATCAGGGTTAGCGACTCGGGGCGGAGAGAGTCAGAACACCGGTCGGTCAGCCGTGGAGACGACAACGGCTGCGACCACGGCAAGAACTGAGACTGCGCCAGACGCAGCCCAGGTCCACCGCGGCACGGTGCGTCGCGCGACAAGCAGGAGCTGCGCGAGAAGCGCTAGGGCGGCGAAGGCAGCAACCACGGTCCCGACAATCGCCGGCTCGAACACCGCGAGCTGCTTCGTGGCGACCCCAGTGGCACCGGGCGCCGAATACCACGTCACGCCGATCTGGCTCGCGACGACGACCAGCGAAAGCGCAGCGATGAGAAGCAGGCCGAACGAGAGGATGACGCGCTGGGCCCGGGGCATGGCCTCAGTATGCAGATGTCCATGCCCGGCGTGCAACGGCGCGCAGGAAAAGACGTGCGCGCATTCGCTCATGCGCCGGTGTCAGTACCAGCATCTCCGTCATCGTCCGCGCCGGCCTTGCCGCGGACCGCAAGAGACCAGACGATTCCGATGAGGATGCCGGCCAGAGCTCCGATGCCGAGACCGATGGACCAGCTGTCCAGGATGAGTGCGAGAGTCACGCCGATCAGGAGGCCGAGGGATATGCCGACGCTCATCTGCGTCGATCCGTTCACACCACTTCTGGCACTTCCGCGTTCTGCGTCGTCCATGTCGTCTCCCTTCGTTGCTCTCCAAGCTATGCGCTCCCAGCCGGCCCACCATCGCCTGTGAGGGGGAGATCACTCACCCCTCTGCATGAGACTCTGCTCACCCCGAGAGGGAGGTCAGTCGCATGCGTCTGGCCGCGGCGCGGTCGCCTCGGCTATCGTCATGGCGTGACCGACAGACCTCTGCTCACCGTCGACAGCTGGACCGACACCCGAGACACCCTCCATCGTTGGCTGCAGATCGTCGGAAAGATCCGAATGGTGAGCACGCCACATGTCAACCACTGGTGGAACGTGACACTGCACGTCACCCCGCGCGGGCTGGGCACGGGCTCGCAGGTGCACGGTGACGCGATCTTCGACATCGAGTTCGACTTCACTGCGCACCTGCTCGTCATCCGTCACAGCGACGGTGCCGAACGCAGGCTGCCGCTCGTGCCGATGACGGTGGCTGAGTTCTCGGCTGGGCTCTTCGAGCTGCTCGCCGAGCTGAACCTGCACCCTCGCATCCACGGGGCCCCGAACGAGGTCGAGCTCGCGATTCCGTTCGCCGAGGATACGAAGCACTGCAGCTACGCCCCAGACGCGGCGCACGCGTTCTGGCGGCAGCTCGTCGACGCCGACCGCGCGCTCTCGCGATTCAGGGCCGAGTTCACCGGGAAGGTGAGCCCAGTGCACTTCTTCTGGGGTGCCATGGACCTCGCCGTCACGCGTTTCTCCGGACGAGAAGCCCCCGAGCATCCGGGCGGCGCTCCGAACTGCCCCCACGAGGTCATGATCGAGGGCTACTCGCACGAGATCTCGAGCGCGGGTTTCTGGCCCGGTGGCGGGCGCGAGGGCGCCTACTACTCGTACGCGTACCCCTCACCAGCAGGCTTCGCCGAGGCGCAGGTTCCGGACGGCGCGTACTGGGACGACACGCTCGGCGAGTTCCTCCTGCCCTACGAAGCGGTGCGGGCATCCGCTGACCCGGATGCGCTTGTGCACGCCTTCCTGACCGCTACCTACAACGCTGCGGCTGCGCTCGCCGAGTGGGAGAGCATCACTCAGAACGCGTAGCCTCGGGCACCAGTGCGTCGGAGCACGGGCCCAGCTGTGGATCTCAGCGGCGGGATGCCTGCCCGCGCCGCTGGTTCCAATAGCGGTAGACGAGCTCGGGATACTCGGCCATGACGTCGACGTCGGCGACGAGCTGTTCGAGTCGGGCCTCGTAGCCGTCAGGGGTCAGGCCGAGCGCTCGGATCTTCTCCAGCTTCGAGACGTTGCGCTCAGGATTCGCGGTCTCGAAATCGAGGAGCGCCCTTGCTCGTGCGGTGATCATCTCCGCAGGATAGGTCACCACATAATCAAGGCTCCAGTTCTTGATTTCCGCCAGCGTTTCGTGCATGCGGGGAACCGGCAAGCAGTCCTAACCCGCGACGGGACGAACGCCGACGAACTGCATCCGGTCTTCGCCGTAGAAACACGACTGCAACGCGAAATCGCCTTGCAGCCCGATGAGGGCCTCAGTCGTCTCCCAGTGCTTTGCCGTGTGCCGCACGTCGACGACCTCGAACGTTCCGGGTTGCCCTTCGACCTCGAACTGCGTGCCGACCTCCCAGTTCAAGACGACGTCGCCCCCGCAGTTGTTGTGCGCCGCGTAGACGGCTGGTACTCCGACGGTGTTCCGGTACGAGGTCATCTCGATGAAGGAGCCGTCGCACACGTCGAGTTCGGCTTGTCCGCCCTCGACGCCGAGTCGCACCGCCGGGAGCTGCACCTCAGCCGCGACGTCGTTCACTGCAGCTTTGACCTGACCGTATCCGCGTTCGACCGTGGTCGGTGCGAAGAGCGACGCCGCGAGCACAGCCGCCCCAGCGAAGATGAGGGCCGTGCCGAGCACGCCGAGCACGATATTGCCGAGTGAGCGTCGCCGGCGTCGCTGCGACGCCGCTCGTGCGTGGGCAGGCGGCGCGGGCCGGGTGCTCGTCATAGACAGCGGTCTCCTCAAGGTCGGGCGATGCCGATTCTCCACCAGCACCTTATGGTCTCCGTGTGAACGGATGCGCGACCAGCGCTGGAGGGGCCCGTCGCGCACTCATCTTCGTCTCGGCTGGTATGCGTACGGTCGATGTCATGTCAGATCAGCACGCGAACCCAGAGTCCGAGAACGACGCCGCCCTCGAAGAGACCAACGAGCGGCTCGAAGCCGAGTCGATCCAGGGCCTCGGCACCGGCGAACCGAACCAGGAACGACCCGACCAGCCGCCGACGCAGGTCCGCGACGACGCCGCACAGCACCGCGACGACACAATTCCGCCCGCCGGCGTCAACGGCTGAACGGTCACGAAGGCCGGGTCCGCGTTGGCGGGCCCGGCCTTCGTCGTCCTCAGCCCAGTTGTCACCGTGCCGTTTCACAAGCGGAGCTCAGTCCCCCGCAGGCTCCACGTCGGCGGGTGATTTGTCGGGTCGCCATCCTCGCCAGCTCGGCTGCCGGAGCCGTCCGCCAGTGGTCCACTCAGCGAACTCGACCTCGCCGACGAAGACCGGAGCTACCCAGACGGCACCCCTCGCGTCCGACGCCGGAATTCCCTCGAACGGCGGCGTATCTCTCACCTCCGGGTCGAGCTTGCCGAGCGCTCGCTCCAGGTCTTGGTCGCTGAAGCCGGTGCCGACCCGTCCGATGTAGCGAAGCCCGTGGGCCCCGGGAACGCCCAGGAGCAGTGAGCCGATTGCACCCGACCGGCGGCCGCGCCCCGGTCGCCACCCGCCGACGATCACCTCCTGGGACCTGTGGTGCTTGACCTTGATCCAGCTATCTGAGCGCCGCCCTGGCTGGTAGACGCTCTCGAGACGCTTCGCCATGATGCCCTCCAGCCCGAGCTCTGCACTGCTGGACAGGGCGAGTCGGGCGTCGCCCGTGATCGCCGGTGGCACCCGAAGGCCGTGCACTTCCCGCACGGCCTCCTCGAGCAGTGCACGGCGCTCGACGTATGGCCGACGAAGCAGGCTCTGAGAGTCGACTTCGAGCAGGTCGAAGGCGAAGTACTCGACGGGCACGTCTTTCGCACCCTGTTCGATGTCCCTCGGCGTTCGCAGGCCCATCCTCGCCTGCAGTCGACCGAAGTCCGGTCGTGCCCTACGGTCGAGCGCCACGACCTCGCCATCCACAACCACCGACCGGCCCACCGTGCTCGCCCTCAGCGCATCGACGACTTCCGGATAGACCGTCGTCACGTCGTTGCCGTTCCTCGTGCGCAGACGGATGCCATCCGGCTGCACGGTGGCGACGATGCGGATGCCGTCCCACTTCATCTCGAAGGCCCACTCCTCCTCGTCCTCGAAAGTGCCCTTCTCGCGAGGCGTTGCGAGCATTGGCGCTATCGAGCTCCCGGCGCCACCTTCCTTACCGGGGCCGTGTCGCTTCGTCTTCGGAGTCTTCGTCGAAGGGCTTTCACGCTCCATCCGGTGCAGCAGCCAGGTGTCCTTCTCGTCGTTGCTCCCCCGTGTGCGGATGAGGGCCACCCGTGTCGGCTGGCCGAGCCCGCCCGCGGCCGCGCCGTGGAGCGTGACGATGACCTCCTCGCCGTCCCGCCACTTCTCGAGATCGTAGGTGCCGGAGTCCCAGAGATGCACCTCGCCTGCCCCGTACTCGCCTCTCGGGATCGTACCTTCGAACGTGGCATATTCGAGCGGGTGGTCCTCGGTCTGGACCGCGAGGTGGTTGCGCGTGGTCTCGGGGGGAATGCCTTTCGGGACTGCCCAGGACACCAGCACGCCGTCGCGCTCGAGGCGGACGTCGTAATGGAGCCGCCGCGCGTGGTGCTCCTGGATGACGAAGCTCCGCCCGTCCGAGGACGGTGGGGCTGCCTTGGGCATGGGCTCGGTCGTCTTCGCGGCATCGCGCATCGATCGGTAGCGCAGCAGCCGGTCCTCCTGGCCCGCCTCGGCAACTGGGGCGAGGGGATCCGGGCTCGTGCGCATCCGCTCCAGCACCTCGGCGAACTCCAGCTGCCTAAGCCTGCCGGAGGTGAGCTCTCGCCACGTGCGCGGAGCGGCAACCGTGGGGCGTGCGCGCCCGCGAAGCGAGTAAGGAGCGATCGTGGTCTTCGCTGCACTGTTCTGGCTCCAGTCCACAAGCACCTTGCCCGCCCTCAGAGCGGTTCTCATCTCGCTCACGACAAGCTCGGGGTGGTCAGCCTCCAGCGCTCTCGCGAGCTCGTGCGCGACCTGCGATACCTGTTCGGAAGTGTGGGTTCCGTCAAGGGCCGTGTAGAGGTGGATCCCCTTGCTGCCGCTTGTCACCGGGACCGGGTCGAGCCCCATATCCCTCAGGATGCGGCGCGAGAGTCGCGCAACCTCGGCGCACTCCAGGAGTCCAGCGCCCTCCCCCGGATCGAGGTCGAGCACCATTCGGTCCGGATTCAGAACTGCGCCGTGAGCCGAGAAACGCCACTGCGGCACGTGGATCTCGAGCGCCGCGACCTGGGCGAGCCACGTCAGCGTCGCGACATCACGGACGATCGGATACTCGTTCCTGTGGTCCCGGTGATCGATAGCCTCTCGCGGCACCCAAGCCGGCGCGCTCGCCTCGAGGTCCTTCTGGAAGAAGACCTTCCCGGGATGCTCTGCCGTGCCGACGCCGTCCACCCACCGCTTCCGAGTCACCGGTCTCTGCCGGATGTGCGGAAGCATGAAGGGCGCGATCTCCGCGTAGTACGCGAGCACCTCGGCTTTTGTCGTGCCCGACTCGGGGTACAGGACCTTGTCGAGGTTCGTCAGGGTCACCCGGTGCCCCTCGACCACCACCGTCTGCTGGGACGTCGCCATCGGCCCAGGATGCACCCGACTCCTGAATCGCGGAACGGTGAATACACAGCCTCGACCCGGTTTCCGGCGTGACTCGTCGGCTGTACTGGGCGCATGAGATCCATCTGGAAAGGCTCGATCGCCTTCGGCCTCGTCAACGTGCCCGTGAAGCTGTACAGCGCCACCGAGGGCCACGACGTCCACCTGCACCAGGTCCATGACAAGGACGGCGGGCGCATCCGCTACCAGCGACGTTGCGAGGTCTGCGGGAAGGTCGTGGACTTCGAGCACATCGACAAGGCCTACGCCGAGGAGGACAGGACCGTCGTGCTCACGGAGGAGGACCTGAGCTCGCTGCCGGAAGAGCGTAGTCGTGAGATCGACGTCGTCGAGTTCGTGCCGAGCGAGCAACTCGACCCGATCATGTTCGACCGCAGCTACTTCCTCGAACCCGATTCGAAGTCGGCGAAAGCGTACGTGCTGCTGCGCAAGACACTGGAGAAGACCGACAGGACCGCCATCGTGCACTTCTCGCTCCGGCAGAAATCACGACTGGGCGCGCTTCGGACCCGAGGCGACGTGCTCATGCTGCAGTCCCTGCTCTGGGACGACGAGGTGCGCGAGGCGAAGTTCCCGGCCCTCGACGAACGTGTGAGGATCTCGGCGAAGGAGCTGAAGATGTCGGCGTCGCTCGTCGAGTCGTTCGCGGCCGACTTCGCGCCGGATCGCTTCACCGACGACTACCAGGAGCAGCTGCAGCAGCTCATCGACGCGAAGCTCGCGGAGGGGGACGCCCTCGACACGGCGGCGACCTTCGGCGAGTCCGAGGACTCGGAACCAGGCGGCGAGGTGATCGACCTCATGGAGGCGCTTCGCAGGAGCATCGACAAGGGCAAGACGACACCTGCGAAGAAGGGCACCACGGGGAAGGCGAGGTCGGACGCGGCCTCGGCGGGAAAGAGCGGCACGAAGAAAGCAGCCGCGAGAAAGGGCGGTGCCAGCAAGACGACTCCCAAGAAGGCTGCTCCCAGGAAGTCGAAAACCACCAGGTCGAAGCCCAAGAGCTCTGTCACAGCGAAGAGCTCGAAGACCGGGTAGGCGGGTTCCTCGTCAACCGGAGCGGCGCACGTGCCTGATTTGGCAGACGCGCACCAACTCGGCCGTGCTCGGCACGGAGGGCCGGCGGCAGTGCATCACCGCAGTGCCGCTGGCTCTCCGGCATCCGGGCGTGCGCCCGAACGTCAGGTGCTCGGTGTGCTCCCCGATTCGGAGGTGGGCGTCGGCTCCCCCGTCGGTTGCGGCTCGCTGGGACCCTCGGTCGGCTCCGGAACGGGAGGATCCGTCGGCGCCGGCGTCTCTTCGGGCTCCGTCGGGGGCGTGCTGCCACCAGGACCGTCCGGGACGGGCTGGGCCGTCAACGCCGGTGGTACTGGCTCGGACGGTGCTGGGGCCTGGGTGGGCTCGTCTTCTCCAGAATCGTCCAGCGGAGGCTCCGGTGCGTTGGTGTCCTCCCCCTGCTGGGAGTCGACAGCTGCGCTGTGGGAGCTCTGAGCTGCGGTGCCCTGGCGCACGACCGCTGAGATGCCGCTCGTCCGGGCACGGTCGTCGGCGGCGTCACCCAGTTCGATGAGCGCTGCGTCGTAGGCCGTGAGGATGTCCGCCGATGCGAGCGTCACCTGCAGGCGATGCTCACGACCCAGCGCGAGCGTGCTCGTGGCCATCCCGCCCACTGCGTTCTGGAGCGCCGTGTATGCCGTCTGCAGCGAATCTGCTTCCGAAGTGGTCGCACTGAGCGCGTCCTTGACCTGCTTGAGGGCGTCCTCCAGAGCAGTCTTCTGCGCAGATCCCACGCGCTCAGCGGGCAGGCTGGCAAGCGGCTGCGCGAGCATGTGCAGGTTCACGACATCGCTCGAGTTCGCCGTCGATGCAGCCATACTCGTCGTATCAGGGACAGCGACGGTGTCGATCGGCTCGGCGACGTTGGCACCCTGACCGCTCGAGACCGTCAGCGCAGCGACCACTGCCCCCACGGCGATGACGCTCATGGTCGCCGCGGCGAGCTCACCAGGGCGCTTCTTCACGAACGCCAGTACGGCGTTCGAGGTCTCCCCGTTCGACATACGGCTCCTCCGAACACGATCTGCTCTCGCGCTCAGAACGCGGACAGCTTCACCCAGGGTATGGGGATCTGCGCAAAAGGCGAAGTCAGACCTGCCCGCGAGTTCAGGAAACTCAGAGCCAGACGAAGTGGACGAAGATCGAGATCGCGAGAATCGTAGTGGCGACGAGCGCGCACATGAGCTCGATGACCATGCCGAGGCCCAGCGCCTTCACTGCGGTCCAACTCGAGTCGAGGGCTGCGCGGAACTCCCGCACCCTCCAGTACTCCGACGCCACGAGACCGACGGCGAACCCGATCGGAAGCCCGAACGCCGGCAGCACGAACAGCCCGATGATGCCGACGCCGAGCCCGATGAGCACGGAGCGATTCGGGACCTGCTTCTTGCGCAGGCCGCGCCCTGTGAGCACCCAGCCGATGATCATGCCCGTTATGAGCAGTGCGGCGCCGACCGCGAACGCAGCCCAGACCGGCCAGGAGCCGGCGAAGATCGCCCAGACGAGGAAGCCGATGACGATCGTGATGCTGCCTGGCAGCACGGGAACGATGATGCCGATGATGCCGATGATGGCGAGGATCACGGCGACGATTGCTGCGATCACAGGTGCGCTCATGCTCTCAACCGTATCGGGTCGCCGAGCCCCTCCCTTGGGAGAGCAAGCCCCGGGCGAGAAACGAGAACGGGGGCCGTGCATCCACAGCTGTGGATGCACGGCCCCCGAAGGCCGTCCGCGTGATCAGCGGGACAGCGCGTAACCGGTTTCGCCGTGCACGACCACGTCGACGCCGGCCACTTCGTCCTCGTGGCGCACCCGGAAGCCGATGGTCTTCTGGATGACCCAGGCCACGAGGAAGCTCACTCCGAACGAGTAGAGGAGGACGCCGAGGGAAGCGATGAGCTGGACGATGAGCTGCTCGAATCCGCCACCGGTGAAGAGACCGGTGTCGAAGGCGAAGAGGCCAGGCCAGATGGAGCCGACGAGGCCGCCGACGAGGTGCAGGCCCACGACGTCGAGCGAGTCGTCGAAGCCGAGCTTGAACTTCAGCTCGATCGCGAAGGCGCAGAGGACACCGGACACGAGGCCAAGCAGCAGCGCCCAGCCTGGCGTCAGCACGGCGCAAGCCGGTGTGATCGCGACGAGGCCTGCGATCGCACCCGAGGCGGCGCCGATCGAGGTCGCCTTGCCGTTGCGCAGCTTCTCGACGATGATCCAGCCGAGGATACCCGCGGCGGGAGCCGCGATGGTGTTGATGAAGAGCAGTCCGGGTCCCGGGAACTCGGTGCCCTCAAGGTCGCCCCAGGCCGCGCCGACGTTGAAGCCGAACCAGCCGAACCAGAGGATCGCGGTTCCGAGGAGGACAAGAGGAACGTTGTGGGGCTGCGTGATGCCCTTGCCGAAGCCGACGCGCTTGCCGAGGACAAGAGCGAGGGCCAGCGCGGCCGCTCCGGCGTTGATGTGCACCGCCGTGCCACCCGCGTAGTCGATGACCTCGACGCCCTCGAAGCCGAGCTGCGCACCGAGCTGCATGATCCAGCCACCGCCCCAGACCCAGGCAGCAACTGGGAAGTACACGAACGTCGCGAAGATACCGGCGAAGAGCATCCAGGCACCGAACTTGGCTCGGTCCGCGATGGCTCCAGAGATGAGGGCTGTGGTGATGATGGCGAAGGTGCCGCCGTATGCCGCACCGGCGGTCGCGTTGCTGTCCTGGATCAGGTTGGTCAGCGCGAAGTCGGAGAAGGGGTCACCCGCGAACTGGAAGAAGGAATCTCCCGAGACAGCGGACATGTTGTAGCCGTACAGGATCCAGAGCACTGCGACGAGGCCAAGGGCCCCGAACGAGAGCATCATCATGCTCACGACGCTCTTTTCCTTCACCATGCCGCCGTAGAAGAGGGCGAGTCCTGGTGTCATGAAGAGCACAAGCGCTGCGCTGATCATCAGCCAGGCGGTTCCACCGGTATCCATTGCATCCTCGCTTTCGCCACCCGTGCTGCGACCTGGAGGTCGCGTCGTCGTGACACGGGGTGGGGAGATGCAATGAGTCTGCGCAAGGCGCGTGTCAGCAATGGGGCGGGACCGTTTCCATCATGTTTCGGAGCGGCCAGGCGTGTTACGAGTCTGTGTCGCGAGCGTCGATGCCCCACCGGAGGCGCGGCAGGAGACGCACCCGTCACACGGAGGCGGTCTGCTCCTGCGCGGTCGAGGCGATGAGCCTGGAGACGCAGCGCAGGTACTTCTTGCGGTAGCCGCCGTCGATCATTCCACCGCCGAAGATTCGGTCGAGGGCGAGACCAGATGCTGCGATGGGGATCTGCGCGTCATAGACGCGGTCGATGAAGGCGACGAAGCGGAGGGCCTCAGCCTGGTCGGTCAGCTCGTGCACATCGCGGAGGGCGAGGAGGTCGACGTCCTCGACGAGCCGGACGTACTTGGACGGATGCACGGTAGCGAGGTGCTGCACGAGATCGTCGAAGCCGTCGTACGCGACAGACCTGCCGTCGGCGACCGCGTCGTCCACCAGCGAGTCGAGGCGCTCCGGCGGCGTGACGGCGGCATGGCCGGACATGTCGCGGCGACGGTAGTCGGTTCCGTCGATGCGGAGAGTGTCGAAGACGCCAGCGAGCTTCGTGATCTCGCGGAGGAAGTCCGAGGCGGCGAAGCGCCCCTCGCCCAGTGCGTTCGGCGGGGTGTTGCTCGTCGCGGCGACGCTCGTACCCGAGTCGACGAGCTCACCCAGGAGTCTGGACATGACCATCGTGTCGCCCGGGTCGTCGAGCTCGAACTCATCGATGGCGATGAGGCTGGTTCCGCGCAGGGAACGGACGGCTTCGGCATAGCCGAGAGCGCCGACGAGCGCGGTGTACTCGATGAAGGTGCCGAAGTACTTGCGGCCAGGATGCGCGTGCCAGATCGAGGCGAGCAGGTGCGTCTTGCCGACGCCGAAGCCACCGTCGAGATAGATGCCGGGCTTGACCGGCGGTGCCTTCTTGAGGAACCCGAAGAGGCCCTTGCTCCCGGAAGCGGGGGCCGCCTTGACTCCCGCGAACCGCTCCCCCGCCTCGACGGCGGCGGCCTGGGATGGATACTCGGGATCGGGCCGGTAGGTGGCGAACTTGGCGGCGTCGAACTGCCTGGGAGGCACGAGGTCCTTCACCATCTCTGCCGCCGTGACGGTCGGTGAGAGTTCGGTCAGGTGCAGCAAGCGGCCTACGCCCACGGAGTCCTCGTACTTTCCAGTGAGTAATGCCCGGTGCGGGCTCCTGCAGATCCTACCGCCAGCCGCTCAGCTGCGCGTCGCCAGGGCACCTGCCCGGTACCGTGGTGGCATGCACGACGTCACGCTTCCGGAATCCCTCGATCTGCTCCGCGAGGAGCTGCTCGAGGTGTCGCCCCGTGATCGCCTCGAGCTCCTTGCCGAGATCGGTGCAGAGCTCCCCGGCGTCGACCCCGGCGACGCCGAGTCGTTCGAGCGCGTGATCGAGTGCCAGTCACCGGTCTTCTTCGACGTCTCACTGACGCCGGAGCGGCGTGTGCACCTGAGGATCTCAGTTCCACCCGGCGCGCCGATGACGCGGGGCTTCGCGGCTGCGCTCGTCCAGGGCGTGGATGGGCAGGAACCGGAGGCTCTCCTGCGACTCCCCGAGGACCTCCCGAGCGCTCTCGGTCTCACGGACCTGGTCTCGCCGCTGCGACGAAGCGGCATGGTTGCCCTTCAGGCGCGGGCGAAGCGCCAGCTGCTCGAGCGCCTCTCCGCGGCCGGACTCTCCTAGAAGGTCGCTAGCCACTCGTCCAGCGACTGCTCCCATCTTCCGCTGTCGACGTTCCAGAGCCGCGTATGCAGCGCTCGTTCGAACTCCCGATAGGTGACGAGGTCGGGGCGCCGCCTGGCGAGCTCGCGGCTCGCCTCGACCGGCACCACCGTGTCACCGCTCGAGTGGAAGAGCAGGATCGGCACCGTCAGCTCTGCGAGCCGATCGAGGATCTCCAGCTTCGAGAGCGGAATCGGCGCCTCCAGTCCGAGGAGCGGCCGGGCGAGCGGGCTGCCGATGAGCCAGATGCCGAGGGCGGTGACGAATCGAGGGAGCCGCATGGCCGACCCTTGATATCGAAGGATCGATCGCCAGCTCAACGCCGGAGACTCGAGGAAGATGCCCGCGATGAGCTCCCGGTGTCGCGCGTTGAGGGCCGCCTGCATCACCGTGCCCCCGCCCATCGACCAGCCGACGAGGATGATGCGCCGTGCACCCCTGGACACGGCCCAGTCCATCGCCGACTCGACATCGCGCCACTCCGTGGCTCCCAGACCGAACTTGCCGTCTGGCGAGGGCGGCGCCAGAGCGTCGTTGCGGTAGCTCACGACGAGCGAGTTCCAGCCTCGACCGCGGAAGAGCGGAACAGCGCGAAGGGGCTCCGTCATGACCGCGCCTCGACCGTGGACGTGGATCGCCCACGAGTCGCTGGCCTGGGCCGCGGGAATGAGCCAGGCTGGCATCGCACCGAGCGGCGTCTGCACATCCACCCAGCGCCAGGGCAGGTTGAGGTCTCGAACCCAGAGCTGCGGAGCAGATGCCAGACGCACGGACCGCACGCGCTCGAGCTGCGCACCCTGCTCGCCCCAGAAGCGCCTCGTCACGGTGCGCTCCGACTCGTCGACCACGGCACCCACGTTGGCGCGACCCGTCTCGGCCGCGAAGACGAGGCTGTAGTGCCCGGGAGCGGCCGTCTCCGGCGTGCGCGCGAGCGTGACGGTCCCCGCCTGCTTGTCGACGCCGAGCAGACGGACCGGATCCTTGCGGCGGCGCGGCGGGGTGACGACTGCGCGCGCGACCATGGTCGACGCGGTCGCGACGACGGCCCCGAGTCCCACGACGAGAGCGCCGAGCGAGGCTGCGGCGAGTTTCGTCGCCGACGACGACGACTCGGTTGAGGCACGTTTTGCGGCACACATCACGTCGATGATGACGCAACCCGGCCGTGAACACGCCGGACGGGCGACGTTCCGACACGGCGCGCCTGATCTGCGGAGCCGAGGGCCAGGCCTAGTCTCGTCGCGTGGTTGTCCCGTTGCATCGATCCGCCCCGGAGTTCGAGGCCGCCGTAGAGGCGGTCCGTGCGGCCGAGTTCCGCTCTGCCCTCACGGTGAGCGAGATCCGGCCCCCGGCGAACCTGGCCCCCGAGTCGCTCGCTCTCTCCGGAGACGTGCGACCTACTGCTCACGCGAGCGATTCCGAACTCGGAACCGGCAGGTTCATCCTGCTGCACGATGAGAGCGAGCCAGAAGCCTGGCGCGGCGCCTTCCGCGTCGTGTGCTTCGCACAGGCTCCCCTCGAACCCGAGATCGGCGTCGACCCCTTCCTCGCACCCGTTGCCTGGTCGTGGCTCATGGATGCCCTCGAGTCCAGAGGTGCGGCCTTCGAGCACCCGTCCGGCACGGCAACGACCATCAACGGTCGGGGCTTCGGCGAGCTCGAAGAGCAGGGCGAGGGTGCCCAGATCGAACTCCGAGCATCCTGGACTCCACGGGAGACGGACCTCGCGGCTCACGCCGAGGCCTGGGGCGAGCTGCTCTGTCTGCTGGCGGGCATGCCCCCGGAGACCGAGGCCGACGACGGGGTCCAGGTTCTTCAGCACTTGAGGAAGGCGAAAGATGGGGCTTGATGCCGACCGTCTGAAAGCTGGCGGACTGGAGGTGATCGAGACCGAAGCGCAGCTGCAGGCGGCACTCGATCGTCTCGCCGCCGGCACGGGACCCGTTGCTGTGGATGCGGAGCGCGCATCCGGATACCGATATTCCGAGCGCGCCTACCTGGTGCAGCTCTACCGGCGAGGGAGCGGCACGCTCCTCATCGATCCGATCGCGACGGGATCACTCGCGCGGCTGCAGGAGATCATCGGAGACGAGGAGTGGATCTTCCACGCCGCGACACAGGATCTTCCGTGCCTCCGCGAGCTCGACCTCGACCCGAGCCTCATCTTCGACACCGAGCTGGCCGCGAGGCTCCTGGGGTACGAGAGAGTCGGGCTCGGCGCCGTCATCGAGCGCCTGCTCGGCATCTCACTCGAGAAGGCGCACTCAGCGGCCGATTGGTCGACTCGCCCATTGCCGGAGACCTGGCTCGCGTACGCGGCGCTCGACGTGGAGCTGCTCATCGACGTCAGAGACCAGCTCCACCAGGAGCTCATCGACGCGGAGAAGCTCGATGCCGCCCGCGAGGAGTTCGCGGACATCCTCACTCGCGAGCTCGGGGTCAAGAAGCCCGACCCGTGGCGACGCATCGGCGGCATCAGCCGGCTTCGCAGCCCGCGGGCCCTCGCTGTGGCGAGGGAGCTCTGGCTCTCTCGCGACGATGCGGCGCGGACTACCGACACCGCTCCTGGCCGACTCTTCCCCGACCGAGCACTCGCAGCGGTCGCGACGGCCATGCCCCGCACTCGAGGCGAGCTGGCTCGTCTGAAGGAATTCACCGGACGCGCATCCCGAACCCAGCTCGATCGCTGGTGGGGTGCCGTCGAGCGCGGCCTCACGACCGAGGAGCTGCCTCCGCAGGCCCCACGAGACCCGGACCGGATGCCGCACCACCGCCAGTGGGAGCAGCGCTCCCCCGAGGCGGACCGCCGGCTCAAGCTCGCACGCGAGTTCCTCGTGGCCCACGCCGAGACTCTCCACATGCCCGTCGAGAACCTCCTGACTCCTGAGCTCCTGCGGCGAGCCGCCTGGGTCCCTCGCCAGCCTGTCTCCGCCGACGCCGTCGCGGAGCACCTGCGCGAGCTCGGCGCACGGGCCTGGCAGACCAGCGAGGTTGCACAGGGAATTGCCTCGGCTTTTGTAGAAGCTGACCAATTGACTTCCGGTCCGGACGACGAGGATTCGTAGCTTCACACGACGCATTGGCTTCCGATCAGGCGAGCATCCATAGGATGACCGAGTCAATAGATGCTTGGAGGCAGTGTGGCCAATCGAGAAGTGTTGTTCATCGACGGCGTTCGAACCCCATTCGGACGTGCGGGCGAGAAGGGCATGTACTGGAAGACCCGTGCGGATGACCTCGCAGTCAAGGCGATCAAGGGTCTCCTCGACCGGAACCCGCAGATCCCGCACGAACGCTACGACGACGTCGCCATCGCCGCGACAACCCAGCAGGGCGACCAGGGACTGACGCTCGGCCGATCCACGGCGATCCTCGCGGGACTTCCGAACACCGTTCCCGGCCTCGCCATCGACCGCATGTGCGCAGGTGCCATGACGGCCGTCACCACCATGGGGTCCGGCATCGGCTTTGGGGCCTACGACGTCACAATTGCCGGCGGCGTCGAGCACATGGGCAGGCACCCGCTCGGCATCGGCGCAGACCCCAACCCGCGCTTCGTCGCCGAGCAGCTCGTCAGCGGTGACGCCCTGAACATGGGCAAGACCGCCGAGCGACTCCACGATCGATTCCCGCAGCTCACGCGCGAACGCAGCGACCGCTACGCGATGCGCAGCCAGCAGAAGGCCGCTGCCGCCTACGAGAACGGCCAGCTGCAGCCGGACCTCATCCCCGTCGCCATCGAATCCGACGCCGGCTGGGGCCTCGCTACCCGCGACGAGACGCTCCGACCCGAGACGAACATGGCGACGCTCTCGACGCTGAAGACTCCATTCCGCCCGCACGGTCGCGTGACGGCCGGAAACGCCAGCGGACTCAACGACGGCGCGACCGCCGCGATCCTGGCCTCGAGCGCTGCCGCGAAGGAGTTCGGTCTCGCGCCGAAGATGCGCATGGTGACGTTCGCGTTCGCCGGAGTCCAGCCCGAGGTCATGGGTCTCGGGCCCGTGCCCTCGACCGAGAAGGCCCTCGACCGTGCCGGCATGACGATCGACGACATCGGACTCTTCGAGCTCAACGAAGCCTTCGCCGTCCAGGTGCTGTCGTTCCTCGACCACTACGGCATCGACGACGACGACCCCTCGGTCAACCCGTACGGCGGAGCCATTGCCATCGGCCACCCCCTCGCATCCTCCGGTGTTCGCCTCATGACACAGCTCGCGAAGCAGTTCGAGGAGCACCCGGAGGTCCGCTTCGGACTGACCGCGATGTGCGTCGGACTCGGACAGGGCGGCACGGTCATCTGGGAGAACCCGAACTGGAACGGCAAGTCGCACGCACGCCGAGGCTTCGGCAAGAAGGGACGCTGAGCACCATGGCAACCGATCTTCGAGCACGCTACGCTCCCCTGCTTGCAATGAGCACCGACGAGGTCGTGACGCACTCACTCGTCCGTGACGTCACACTGCCGAGCGGCCGCACGCTGGCCCTCATCACCCTCGACAACGGCCACGACTACACGCGCCCGAACACGCTCGGACCGGAGACCCTCGCCCAACTCGGCGAGGTCCTCTCCGGCCTGCGCGCTCGCGCCTCCTCCCATGACATCCACGCGGTTGCGATCACGGGCAAGCGATTCAACTTCGCAGCCGGAGCCGATCTCTCCAACGTGGGATCGATCCCGAGCCGAGAGGTCGCGCTCCTCCTCGCGAGGCTCGGACATGAGGTACTCGGCTCCCTCGGCAAGCTCGGCGTACCGAGCTTCACGTTCTACAACGGTCTCGCGCTCGGAGGCGGCGTCGAGATCGGGCTCAACTCCGACTACCGCACGGTCGACGCGACTGTTCCTGCGTTCGCCCTGCCCGAGACCTTCCTCGGTCTCGTTCCAGGCTGGGGAGGCGCGAGCATCCTCCCGAACCTCATCGGCATCGAGAACGCCCTCAAGGTCATCATCGAGAATCCGCTCAAGCAGAACAGGATGCTCAAGGGACCCCAGGTCGCGGAGCTCGGCATCGCCGACGCGATCTTCCCGAGCTTGAACTTCCTTGAGGACTCGCTGGCGTGGGCCGACAAGGTCATCGGCGGAGACATCGAGGTCAAGCGGCCGAATGCTCCCGGACGCCTCGAGCGCCTCGCGAAGTGGGATCTCGCGATCAGCATCGCGAGGAAGTCGCTCGAGGAGAAGCTCGGCACCGTCGCACTCGCTCCCTACCGGGCGCTCGAGCTGCTCAAGCTCGCGAAGGGCGACGACCGCGAGAAGGGCTTCCCCGCGGAAGACGAGGCCCTGGCCGACCTCATCTCCGGCGACCAGTTCGTGGCATCGATCTACGCCTTCAACCTCGTGCAGAAGCGCGCGAAGCGCCCCGCAGGAGCCCCGGACAAGGCGCTCGCTCGCCGCATCGACAAGGTCGGCGTCATCGGTGCCGGACTCATGGCGACACAGTTCGCGACGCTCTTCGTGCGTCGCCTCAAGGTCCCGGTCGTCATCACCGACCTCGACCAGGCCCGCGTCGACACGGGAGTCGCGGCCATTCGGCGCGAGCTCGAGAAGCTGCACGAGAAGGGGCGGATCGAGAGCGACGAATACGGCCGACTGATCGGCCTCGTCCACGGCACGACCGACCGGGGAGAGTTCGCGGACTGCGACTGGGTCATCGAGGCGGTCTTCGAGGAACTGGGCGTCAAGCAGCAGGTCTTCGCGGACTTCGAGAAGATCGTCGGACCGGAGACCGTTCTCGCTACGAACACCTCCTCGCTCTCGGTCGCGGAGATCGGCGCTCAGCTCGAACACCCGGAGCGCCTCGTGGGCTTCCATTTCTTCAACCCCGTGGCGCAGATGCCGCTCATCGAGGTCGTGCGGACCGACAGCACCGACGACGCGACGCTGGCGACGGCGATGGCAACCGCCAAGAATCTCAAGAAGACGGCCGTCATCACCAGGGATGCGCCAGGATTCGTCGTGAACCGCGTCCTCGCCAAGGTCCTGGGCGAGGCCATGAACGCGGTCGACACCGGCACCTCGTTCGAGACCGTGGACCACGCGCTCGACAGGATCGGCCTCCCGATGACACCGTTCGAGCTGCTCGAGCTGGTCGGGCTCAAGGTCGGCGCCCACGTGCTCGACACGCATCACAAGGCGTTCCCTGAGCGGTTCTTCGAGTCGGAGAACCTGCACAGGTTGGCCGACTACGGCAAGCTGTACGACCGCGACGGCAAGGGACGTGTGAAGGGCTTCGACAAGAAGGCCGTGCAGATCGTCGCCGGGGGCAAGACACCGATGACCGCCGCCTCGTTCGCGGACCGTGTCGAGGTCGGTCTCGCCGACGAGATCAAGCGGATGCTCGATGAGAAGGTCGTTGCGGCGCCCGAGGATATCGACCTGTGCCTCATCCTGGGTGCTGGCTACCCGTTCCAGGCAGGTGGCATCACGCCGTACCTCGACCGGGTCGGAGCCTCGCAGAAGGCGTTTGGAGGCACCTTCCACACGCCGCCCATCCGCGGAGCCGCGTCGCACTGATCGATCCTGCCAGCTGACGACGAAGGCGCCTCCTCCCCCGAAGCTCGGGTGAGGAGGCGCCTTCGTCGCGTGGCGTCGTCAGTGCTTGGCGTGGTACTTGACCGGCTCGGGGAGCCCGGCCTCAGCACGGATACGGCGCGAGAGCCGCTCGAGCGAGGTGAGCGCGGCGATGACATCGTCGGACGACACCGCGAACGGCATGTTGTGGATCGTCTCCCCCGCCACGGTCGCGGCCTCGGCGACGAGCCGCAACTCGTGCTTGTCGTCGGTGGAGAGCCCGATCTCCGTGAGCGTCGTCGGCAGTCCGAGCTTCGTGGTGAAGACGATGAAATCGCGGATCTCCTCCGCGGGCGCCCCTTCCAGGATGAGCTGAGCGATCGATCCGATGTTGACCTTCTCACCGTGCTGCAGGCCGTGCGTCTGCGGTGCGGCCGTCAGACCGTTGTGGATCGCGTGGGCGGCGGCGAGTCCACCGGATTCGAAGCCGAGCCCCGAGAGCAGCGTGTTCGCCTCGATGGCCCGCTCGAGAGCTGGCGTCACGACGCCGTCCTCGACGGCGTCGAGCGCGATCGCCGCGTTCTCCCAGAGGACGTCCCAGCTGAGCTTCGCGAGGGCCGTGCCGGTCTGCGTGGGCAGTCCGCCCGCCATCGTGCTCGCGTTGGAGCGGCTTGTCGCACGGGCCTCGAGCCACGTGGCCAGCGCATCGCCGAACCCCGCCACGAGGAACCGTGCGGGTGCATCCGCCACGAGCTGGGAGTCGATGAGCACGAGGTCAGGGTTGCGAGGGAAGAAGCGGTACTCCTCGAACTCCCCCGCCTCCGTGTAGATGACGGCGAGCGCCGAGGTCGGCGCGTCGGTGGATGCGACCGTGGGGACACTCACCCATCGGACGCCAGCGAGGTAGCCAGCGGCCTTCGCGGCGTCGATCGTGCTGCCCCCGCCGACGGCGACGATCACATCGCTGCCGCTCGCCTTGATGACCTCGACGATGCGATCGATCTCCCCCGAGGAGGCGACGCCATTGAAGCGCTCGCGCGGGACCTCGGCCTCTCCCCCCGTGAACGAGGTCGCGAGGCGCTCCCCGAGGAGGTCCCAGACGAAGTCGTCCGCGAGCAGCAGCGGGGTCGACCCGATCTGCGCGACGAACTCCCCGAGCCGTGCGAGCGCGCCCTTGCCCTGCACATAGCGGCCGGGGCTCAGTACGGTGCGGATGGGAATCTCAGTGCTCATGCGGAACTCCTTCGTCGTGGGAAATCGCTCCAACGGTATCGACCGGAGATGCATGCGCACAGCGACCGCTCTCAGCGAGTGAAAGCGCGAATCGTGTACGACGCCGAAGGGCGGAGCCTCTCGGCTCCGCCCTTCGGTTCTGCACTGCGCCTGCTACGCCGTGGCGAGTTGGCGGAGCACGTACTGCAGGATTCCGCCGTTGCGGTAGTAGTCGGCTTCACCTGGGGTGTCGATGCGAACGACAGCGTCGAACTCGATCGTCTGCTTGCCCTCGGGCGAGTCAGAGGTGGGCTCCGCGATGACGTGCACCGTCTTGGGCGTGAAGCCCTCGTTGAGCTGCTCGATGCCCTGGATCGAGATCGACTCCGTGCCATCGAGGCCGAGCGATGACCAGCTCTCGCCTGCCGGGAACTGCAGCGGGACGACACCCATGCCGATGAGGTTCGAGCGGTGGATGCGCTCGAAGCTCTCGACGATGACGGCGCGGACGCCGAGCAGGCTCGTGCCCTTGGCAGCCCAGTCGCGAGAAGAGCCGGAGCCGTACTCCTTGCCACCGAGGACGACCAGCGGCGTGCCGGACTCCGCGTAGTTCTGTGCGGCGTCGTAGATGAACGACTGCGGTCCATCGGGCTGCGTGAAGTCACGCGTGTAGCCGCCCTCGACGCCGTCGAGGAGCTGGTTCTTGAGACGGATGTTCGCGAACGTTCCACGGATCATGATCTCGTGGTTGCCGCGACGCGAGCCGTAGGAGTTGAAGTCCTTGCGACCGACGCCGTGCTCCGTCAGGTACTTTCCGGCGGGGCTGTCTGCCTTGATCGATCCAGCAGGGCTGATGTGGTCGGTCGTGACCGAGTCGCCCAGCTTGGCGAGCACTCGCGCGCTCTTGATGTCGGTGACCGGCGTGAGCTCCATGACCATGCCATCGAAGTACGGGGGCTTCCGGACGTACGTCGACTGGTCATCCCACTCGAACGTCGCGCCGGTGGGCGTGGGGAGCGAGCGCCAGCGCTCGTCGCCATCGAAGACCGCGCCGTACTCGCGCGTGAACATGTCCGTGTCGATCGACGTGTCGATCGTGGACTGCACCTCGTCTGCGGTCGGCCAGATCTCGCTGAGGAAGACGTCCTTCCCGTCCGAGTCCTTGCCGAGCGCCTGCGTCTCGAAGTCGAAGTCCATCGTTCCGGCAAGCGCGTAGGCGATGACCAGCGGCGGCGACGCCAGGTAGTTCATCTTCACGTCGGGGTTGATGCGACCCTCGAAGTTGCGGTTTCCGGAGAGAACGGCAGTGACGGCGAGGTCGTTGTCGTTGATCGCTTCGGAGATCTCCTCGTTGAGGGGACCCGAGTTGCCGATGCACGTCGTGCAGCCGTATCCGACCGTGTAGAAGCCGAGGGCCTCGAGCGAGTCGGTGAGTCCGGCCTTCTCGTAGTAGTTCGTGACGACCTTCGAGCCGGGGGCGAGCGTGGTCTTGACCCACGGCTTCGCCTTCAGGCCGCGCTCGCTCGCCTTCTTGGCGAGGAGGCCGGCCGCGAGCATGACCGAGGGGTTGGAGGTGTTGGTGCAGCTCGTGATGGCCGCGATGGCAACGGAGCCGTGGTCGATCGTGTAGCTCTGGCCATCCGCACCCTGCACCTGAACCGGCTTGCGGTCGTGCGAGAAGGTCGGCGCCGTCTGCTGCTCGCGGACGTCGGAGTCCTCGGAGGTCGGCGTGAGCTTGGCGGGGTCGGATGCCGGGAAGCTGTCCTCGCCGGCGACGTCGACGAGTCCGAAGTCTTCCGCCGTGTAGTCGTTGAGGTCGGCGCCGAACTGGCCCTTGGCCTTGGACAGCTCGATGCGGTCCTGCGGGCGACGGGGGCCGGCGATCGACGGGACGACGGTCGAGAGGTCGAGCTCGAGGTACTCCGAGTAGGAGAGCTCCTTGCTCGGGTCGTGCCAGAGGTGCTGCTCCTTGGCGTACGCCTCGACGAGCTTGACCTGCTCCTCGCTGCGGCCCGTGAGGCGCAGGTAGCTGAGGGTCTCGTCGTCGATCGGGAACATGGCGGCCGTCGAGCCGAACTCGGGGCTCATGTTGCCGATCGTGGCGCGGTTGGCGAGCGGCACTGCGCCGACGCCCTCGCCGTAGAACTCGACGAACTTGCCGACGACGCCGTGCTTGCGCAGGAGGTCGGTAATCGTGAGGACGACGTCGGTCGCGGTGACGCCCATGGGGATCTGGCCCTTGAGCTTGAAGCCGACGACCTTCGGGATGAGCATCGACACGGGCTGGCCGAGCATGGCCGCCTCTGCCTCGATGCCGCCGACGCCCCAGCCGAGCACGCCGAGTCCGTTGACCATCGTGGTGTGGGAGTCGGTGCCGACGAGGGTGTCCGGGTAGGCCTGCAGCACGCCGCCCACCTCGCGGACGAAGGTGACGCGCGCCAGGTACTCGATGTTGACCTGGTGGACGATGCCCGTTCCCGGGGGGACGACCTTGAAGTCTTCGAAGGCGGTCTGGCCCCAGCGGAGGAACTGGTAGCGCTCGCCGTTGCGCTGGTACTCGATCTCGACGTTGCGCTCGAGCGCGTCGGCCTGACCGAAGAGGTCGGCGATGACCGAGTGGTCGATGACGAGCTCAGCGGGCGCGAGCGGGTTGACCTTCTCGGGGTCACCGCCCAGCTGGGTCACGGCCTCGCGCATGGTGGCGAGGTCGACGATGCAGGGAACACCGGTGAAGTCCTGGAGGACGACACGCGCAGGCGAGAACTGGATCTCGGTGTCCGGGTCTGCCGAAGGCACCCACGAACCGAGCTTCTGGATCTGCTCTGCGGTCACATTCGCGCCGTCTTCGGTGCGGAGGAGGTTCTCGAGGAGAACCTTGAGGCTGAAGGGGAGTTTCTCGAACCCCTCAACCTTGTCGATGCGGAAGATCTCGTACTCGGTGCCGTCGACACTGAGCGTGTCTTTGGCTCCGAAGCTGTTGACTGCGGTCACGTCTCGGCTCCTTCTTTGCAACTCTGGGTGCGCGGCCCGCGCCCAGCAATCATCTCGCGTCTCGCCGTGGCTTGCCTCGAAGGTGATCCTGAGTTGATCGAGACGCTTTTATCTTGACATCAAGATACTTTACCTGGTTCACTCTGCGTTCCCGACCGTGACGCACTCAGGAGCGCCCGGACGAAGAGCACCGTCACGACGAGGACGACGGCATACATGGGGGTTCCCATGAGCAGTCGAGCGAGGCCGAGCGCCTCGACGTTGCCGGCGAAGTAGAGCGGCAGCTGCACGACGAGTCGCAGCGCGAAGAAGCCGACCCAGACGAGCGTTATGACGGACATCCACCGCAGCATCGCGCGGTCCTGGCGCCAGCTCGACCCCTGCCCGGTGATGAGCCCCGTGACCAGCCCGATGACGGGCCAGCGGACGAGGACCGAGACGAGCAGAGCCGCACCGTAGGCGGCGTTGGTGTAGAACCCGACGAGGTAGAAGTTCTCGCCTCTGCCCGTCGTCATAGCGAGGATGCCGGAGATCAGGAGCGCGACGAGGCCCGAGATCGCGGGCACGACGGGCTCCTTCTGCACTGCGCGGACCACGATGAACAGGAGACCGAGGACCGCCGGCGCGAGGACGGCGATCCACAGCTCGGTACCGAGGGTGAACAGCACGAGGAACACGATGCCAGGAAGGAGCGTCTCGATCAGGCCGCGCACGCCGCCCATGGCAGCGAGGAGCGACGCACCAGAAATGCCGCCCTCCGTGAGTCTGCCCAGCGACGACGACTTCGCGACGTCTTCCAGCTTGCGCCTGTTCGGCGCGTCGGCGGAGGGCTCCGCCTGCTCGGGCCGGTCGTCCTCGGGCAGCGTCATGCCTGCTCTGCCTCCCCGGATGCGGCGTCCTCGGTTGCCGTCTTCGACGTCGGGTCGGCCATTGCCTTGGGGACGACGAGCGTGAGGAGCTCGCGCGGAGGCAGCGGGGCTTCACCGCGGACGACGACGACGCTCCTGAACAGCTCCACGAGCTCGACACGGGTGGCCTCGTCGCGCAATGCCTTGCCCGTCAGGACGCCTCGGAGGAACCAGCGCGGACCATCGACGCCGAAGAAGCGCGCGGACCTGGTCTGGTTCGACGCGGCTCCCTTGATGACCACCGGGATCTTCGTGTCGAGGACGGGGCCGAGGATGCCCTCCACCTCTTCCGCCGTTCCGCCCTGCTTGCGGACCTGTTCTGCGAGCTGAGCCATGATCGAATGCCAGAGTCCGGTGGATCGAGGCGCAGCGAACGCCTGGATCTGCATGGTCGACTCCTTGTAGTCGAGGGCGACGGCGACGAGTCGCTTCGTCTTCTCCTCGACCTCGAGCCGGAGCCCGAGTCCTTCACGAGCCGGGATGCGCAGCGCGCCCAGGTCTACGTAGCGCTTCGCGGGGCTCGCCTCGGAGATGTCGAACGGTCCGCGGGTCTCGCGATCGTCAGGCGCGGACTTCGCATCCATGTCATCGTCGTCTTCGAGATCGACCGCGTCGTCGAGCTCTTCCTCTTCGATGCCCTCGTCGTCGACGGTGAGCTTGTCGGCCTTCTCAGGCTTCTCTTCTTCCTTCTTGAGGAAATCAAACAGTCCCATTGGGTGCCTCCTGGTCAGACGAATAGCCGGTGGAGCCGAAGCCGCCTTCTCCACGCTGCGAGGCGGAGAGCTGCTCGGTCTGGATGAAACGCACTGGCGCGAGCTGCATGACCACGAGCTGCGCGATCCGATCGCCTGCCGCGATGGCGTAGCTCTCGGACGAATCGGTGTTGAGCATGATCACCTTCACCTCACCCCGGTAGCCCGAGTCGATGGTGCCAGGCGCGTTGACGAGCGTGATGCCGTGCTTCGCGGCCAGCCCCGAGCGCGGCATCACGAAGCCGACGGTTCCCGCCGGAAGCTCGAGTCGAACCCCCGTGCCCACGACGGCGCGTTGGCCGGGGGCGAGAGTGACGGATTCGGTCGCGATCAGGTCGGCCCCGGCGTCGCCTGGCTGGGCGAACGTGGGGAGGACGCCCGAGACGGGCACATCTATGGCAATGCTCACCGTACGAGCCTAGCCGAGGCGTGACCGGATCGTGATCTGACAGCGGCGCACGACAAAGCGTGATGCAATATCTCCATGCCTGTCTTCCACGAGCGCTTGTGGCCAGCCGCCTGGGTGTACGCCGTCGGCTTCCTCATGGTGCCCGCCGTCATCCTCGTGTTCACGCCGATCAACTTCTGGATCGGCGCGGCCATCGCGGTGACGCTCTACGCCGCGTTCCTCACGCTCGTCCTGGCTTACTCGCCCATCATCGAGGTCACGGCGACCCAGGTCCGGGTCGCGGGCGCCCACGTGCCGCTGAGCTTCACAGGTCAGTGCCTCCCGCACACGACCCGTGAGCGTGCTCGTCTCGCCGCGGGTCCCCAGCTGGACCTGCGTGCATGGCTGTGCATCCGTGGCTGGATCCCGACCTCACTCACGATCGAGATCACCGACGACGCAGACCCAGTCCCCTACTGGCTGATCTCCACGCGTCGACCCACCGAGCTCGCGGCCGCCATCACCGAAGCCCGGGCTGTGAACAGACGTCAGACGAGCTGATGCGGAGAGACGCGCCGGTCGCACGACACTGAGCCGCGTTCCCCTGTCTCACCGACAAACGACCGAAGCCGCACCCCTCGGGATGCGGCTTCGGTCGTGTGCTCTGCCTACGATCAGGCGGTTGCGCAGTCGTGGCAGATCGGCCCGAGGGCCGAGCTCTTCTCGAGCTGCGAGCGGTGCTTGACGAGGAAGCACTCGACGCAGGTGAACTCGTCGGCCTGCGGCGGGATCACCACGGTCTCGAGTTCAACGTCTGCTAGGTCTGCCGCAGAGAGGTCGAAGCTGCCGGGGTTGTCCGCATCTTCGGCGTCAACGCTGCCGGAGAGACGATCCGGCACTCGCTCCTTCAGCGCCTCGATGGACTCTGCGTCATCGTCGGTCTTGCGAGGTGCGTCGTAGTCGGTCGCCATACCTATCCAAATCTCTTCAATGGGGGGGAACTCCCCCAGGCGCGGCAATTGTGCACGACTCAGGGGTGAAACTCAAACCGAAGTGAGCAGTGTTCGCGCGGAGCGAGATCGAATCCACGCCTGAGTTGGACGGCGCGCCCCGGGGCTCCCCGATTCCACCCTCGTCGCGTGTGATGCTGTGGCCCAGGAATCGGCAACGCCAAGGAGTACGAGCATGCATGAGCTCAGATTCATCGACCTGGATGAAGGTGCCCTCGTCGTGTCCGGAGATGACGGCCAGCGCTTCCGCGTCGTGATCGACGAAGCGCTCCGTGACGCGCTGCGCCCGCGCATCTCCACTCGCGTCGACGCGCCGAAGGTGCCTCCGCGCGCCATCCAGCAGCTCATCCGCGCCGGGAAGACCATCGACGAGGTCATTGAGCTCACGGGGGCAGCCCGTGAGGACGTGGTCCGCTTCGAGGGACCTGTTCGCGCCGAGCGCGACTACCTCGTGCGCCAGGCGCGCGCGGTCACCGTTCGATTGAAGACCGACACCGACCCCCTTGGCCAGGACGGAACGAGCTTCGGCGAGGTCATCGACGACCGCCTTGAGGCGTCCTCTGCTGCCGCAGTCATCTGGGATGCCTGGAAGGACGATGAAGAGGGCTGGAGAATCGGCCTGTCCTTCGCCGTCGACGAGATCTCACGGGAGGCGCTGTGGGGCTTCGAGCCGAAGACTCAGGCGCTCACCCCCCTGAACCCGACAGCGACGATGCTCTCGCAGCAGGGTGAACCCGCGTCGCTCGGCAGCCCGCGGCTCCGCGCCGTCATGGAGTCCCCGCAGCGTGAGCCCTCACCAGCTCCCTCCGTGGAGCCGGTGAGCAAGGAGCCGGTCTCCTGGATCGGTGCCGCGGCGTCGCGACTCGAGCGAGCGACCGAGCAGCAGCACCACGAGACGGCCGATCTCCTTGAGGCCCTCCGGCGGCGTCGCGGAGAGCGCGTCCCGCAGTCCTTCGAGGATGACGCCGAGGACGGCGACGACCAGGGCTCAGCGCAGGATGGTGACGATGATCAGTCGCCAGCGTCCGAGCAGACGCCCGTCAAGCTCTTCGCTCCCCGAGTTCGGGACGAGGACAGCTTCGAGACGGAGACCATCGAGCCGAGCGATCTCGGCTCAGGTGGGGTGCGGGCGGTCGACGTGCCGCTCGACGGACTCGATGACCCAAAGCACGAGGCGAACGAACCAGCACCGTCGAAGCACTCGCCGAAACGCTCAGGGCGCGCCGCGATGCCCAGCTGGGACGAGATCGTCTTCGGGACCCGCAGCGACGAGTAGGTGCGCGGCTAGCGGGTGAAGGCTCCGGCACGGATGAGCGGAACGATCGTCTCTTCCGGGGTGATCGATCCATGCTGTCCGACAACGAGCCTCGCACCTGACTGCATCGAGGTGGCGTAGAACGTGACTCCCTTCGTCGCCGCGACGACGACATCGCCGATGCGCTCGGCTGCGACGGGGTCGACGTTCGGGCCGTACCACCCCTCGGAGACCGCCTCCTGCCGCGTGACGATCGTGGCGCGTGCACCCTGGGATGCGGTCCACCTGTCGCGCAGTTCTCCCGCCGCGTCCGCCGGCGATCCCGGCTCGAGGTAGAGGTGGCGGAGCCGTGGCTCGCCGGCCATGGCGAGTACGCCGTCGAAGAGCGGGTCGTCGTCGTCGACATCGATCTGCCGATGCCTGGGGATGTCGATCATGCCGTGATCGGCGGTGACGAGGATGCCGGTGCCGGCATCTACTCCCCTGGCGAGTCCGTCGAAGGCCGCGTCGAGCTCCTCCAGGCGTGCCAGCCAGGCGTCCGACTCCCAGCCGTGGGCGTGCCCCGCCTGATCGAGCTCCGCGTTGTACAGGTAGATGAGCGCGCGCGGGTGGTCGTCGAGTGCCCGCAGCGTCACCTCGACCCGCTCCTGCATCGTGCCGCCCTCGAGGTAGAGGGCACCGCGAAGGGAGGCGTGCGTGAGGCCTGAGTCGCGGTATTGCGGCATACCCACGACGATGCTCTGCACTTCGGAGCCCCCGTCACGCAGCTCCTCGAAGATCGTGCGGCGCAGCTGCCAGGTCGCGGGGTCCATCCCGTCCCCCCAGCCCGAGAGCTGGTTGCGGATGACACCAGCAGCCCGGTCGAAGAGGGAGTAGCCGAGCAGCCCGTGCTCACCAGCTCGAGTCGCCGTCGTGAGCGAGGTGATCCCGGCGACGGTGGTCGATGGGAACGAGAAGGCGGTGTCCTTCTTGCGCCAGTCCGCCGTGAGGCGCCTGGCGTGCCCGGTGCGGGCGCGGAGCATCGAGGCTCCGAGCCCGTCGACGAGCATGACCACGACCGAGCGGGTCTCCGGCAGCCCGAGGGAACCGGTCTCACCCCGCAGAGAAGCGAGCGAATTCGGCAACACGTCGGAGAGCGTCGGGCGACCGCTCGCCGCGCTGAATAGCATGGACGACATCCGTCCCAGTCTCCCACAGGGGCGCCGAAGCACGACCCTCCCGACAGGTGACATGAGTACAACACGCAACGACAGCTCCGCTTCGATGAGCGAGCAGCGCATCGAGGACATCGACGTCTCGACAGAGATGCAGTCCTCATTCCTCGAGTACGCGTACTCGGTCATCTACGCGAGAGCGCTCCCGGATGCACGCGACGGCCTCAAGCCGGTCCAGCGGCGCATCCTCTACCAGATGGCTGAGATGGGGCTTCGACCCGACCGGGGGCACGTCAAGTCGGCGCGCGTCGTCGGCGAGGTCATGGGACGCCTCCACCCACACGGCGACACCGCTATCTACGATGCGCTCGTGCGCATGGCCCAGGGCTTCGTCCAGCGCGTGCCGACGATCGATGGGCACGGCAACTTCGGTTCGCTCGATGACGGCCCTGCAGCCCCGCGATATACGGAGGCGCGCCTCGATGCCGCCGCCCTCGCGCTCACCGCGGAGCTCGACGAGGACGTCGTCGACTTCGTGCCGAACTACGACAGCTCGACCACGCAGCCCGAGGTGCTTCCCGCGGCCTGGCCGCACCTTCTCGTCAACGGAGCGAGTGGCATCGCGGTGGGCATGGCCACGAACATGGCGCCGCACAACCTCGGAGAGGTGATCGCCGGGGCGTTGCACCTGCTCGAGAACCCCGGTGCGACGCTCGAGGAGATCATGCAGTTCATCCCGGGCCCGGACCTCCCGTCCGGCGCGCGGATCACGGGCCTCGATGGCATCCGGGATGCGTACGCGGGAGGTCGCGGATCGTTCCGGACGCGTGCCACCGCGAGTGTGGAACGCGTGACGGCCCGCAAATCGGGCATCGTCGTGACCGAGCTTCCCTACATGGTCGGCCCCGAGAAGGTCATCGAGAAGATCAAGGACGGCGTCCAAGCGAAGAAGCTCGCCGGCATCAGCGACGTCGCCGACCTCACCGACCGCAAGCACGGCCTGCGCCTCGTCATCGAGATCAAGACCGGATTCGACCCAGATGCCGTGCTCGAGCAGCTGTACCGGCACACGCCCCTCGAGGACATGTTCCACATCAACAACGTGGCGCTGGTCAACGGGGGTCCGCAGACGCTCGGGCTCATCGAGCTGCTCCGCGTGTACCTCGACCACCGCATCCAGGTGGTGCGGAGGCGAAGCGCCTTCCGGCTCGCGCGGAGGCTCGAGCGCCTGCACCTCGTCGAAGGCCTCCTCGTCGCGATCCTCGACATTGACGAGGTCATCCAGATCATCCGGTCGAGTGACGACGCCTCGGCGGCTGGCGAGCGACTGCGCATCGTCTTCGACCTCTCGGAGCTGCAGTCGGACTACATCCTGGAGCTGCGCCTGCGCCGCCTCACGAAGTTCTCGCGCATCGAGCTCGAGTCGGAGCGCGACCAGCTCAAGCAGGAGATCGCCGAGCTCGAGCGTCTGCTCGGCGACGAGAAGCTGCTGCGCGCGCGGGTCGGCACCGAGCTCCAGGAGACCAGCGATCGCTTCGCAACACCGCGACGCACGCTGCTCACCGAGGGTCAGGGCGCCCCGCCGAAGCGCGGCAAGGCGGTCGAGACCACGCAGCTGCAGCTCGCGGACTCGCCCACCCAGGTGCTGCTCTCGACCACGGGGCGGCTCCTCAGGGTCGACACGGCCGACGCCGATGCGCGCCTCCAGCAGCCGTCGCGGCGCAGCAAGCACGACGCTGTGCGCTCCCACGTCACCACGACGGTCCAAGGCGAGCTCGGCGCTGTCACGAACCTCGGGCGGCTGATCCGCGTACCCGTCGTAGCCCTCCCCTCCAGCCCCCAGGGGTCGGTGCTGCTCTCCGCCGGAGTCAAGGCACACGACTTCATCGGGCTCACGAGCCCCAAGGAGCAGGTCGTCGCGCTCGTGCCCATAGACCAGGAGACGCCGATTGCGCTTGGGACGAAGCTGGGCGTCGTCAAGCGGGTGACGGGCATCGACTTCGGCAAGAACCGTGAGCTCGAGATCATGACGCTCAAGGCAGGGGACGAGGTCGTCGGAGCCGCGCTCGCGTCAGACGAGGATGAGCTCGTCTTCGTGACCGATGACGCGCAGCTGCTGCGCTTCTCCGGGAAGCTCGTTCGTCCGCAGGGCCGTTCCGCTGCCGGCATGGCCGGCATGAAGGTCTCCGAGGGCGCCGTGGTCCTCGCGTTCTCCGTCGTCGCGGCCGCCAACGTCGAGATCTGCGAGGTCGCGAGCGTTGCGCGCAACGAGGACGCCCTCGAGGGCACCGACTCGGGCACGGCGAAGGTCTCCAGCCTCAGCGAGTTCCCGGCGAAGGGACGCGCGACCGGCGGGGTCCGGGCCCAGCGGCTCCTGCGCGGGGAGCGACGCCTCAGCGCTGCCTGGGTCGGCCCGGGCGCCCCGTTCGGCAACGCGCGTGACGGTGCGATCCGCGCCCTCCCGACGGGCGGCGCGAAGCGCGACGCGTCTGGCACGCCACTCGACCAGGTCGTCGACCTCATCGGACGCGGCATCGGAGACCCGACGCCGGTCGCCGACGCCGCCGACGCGTCGTCAGCCCAGAGCAGCCCCGAGACACCGGCGACAGACTGAGCTGCTGCGCGCAGTATGCATGAGGCCGGCCCCGATCGGGTGCCGGCCTCTTGCTCACGGCGTCCTGGCCGCCGAGACGTGCAGCTAGACGTCGATGTCCGCCCGAGCCACCTGCTCGGATCCTTCGATGATGAACTCCTTGCGAGGTGCGACCTCGCTGCCCATGAGCAGATCGAAGACCCGCTCGGCGTTGTGCGCGTCCGCGTTCGTGACGCGCCTGAGCAGGCGCGCGCTCGGGTCCATGGTCGTGTTCCAGAGCTGGTCCTCGTCCATCTCGCCGAGGCCCTTGTAGCGCTGGATCGGGTCCTGGTACCGCTTGCCCTGCTTCTCGAGCTTCGAGAGCAGCGTGTGCAGTTCCTTCTCCGAGTAGGTGTAGACCGTCTCGTTGGGCTTCCTGCCCGCATGCATGATGACCACCCTGTGCAGGGGCGGAACGGCCGCGAAGACGCGACCCGCGTCGAGCATGGGCCTCATGTAGCGGAAGAAGAGGGTGAGCAGCAGCGTCCTGATGTGCGCGCCGTCGACGTCGGCGTCGCTCATCAGGATGACCTTGCCGTAGCGAGCCTGGCCGATGTCGAAGCTGCGTCCCGACCCGGCACCGACAACCTGGATGATCGACGCGCACTCCGAGTTGGAGAGCATGTCGGAGACTGAGGCCTTCTGCACGTTGAGGATCTTGCCGCGGATGGGGAGCAGCGCCTGGAACTCCGAATTCCTCGCCGGCTTCGCGGTGCCGAGCGCGGAGTCACCCTCGACGATGAAGAGCTCGCTCTGCGCGACATCGTTCGATCGGCAGTCGACGAGCTTCGTCGGCAGTGAGGAGCTCTCGAGTGCGTTCTTGCGTCGCTGCGTCTCCTTGTGGGCGCGAGCGGAGAGGCGTGACTTCATCTCCTGCACGACCTTGTCGAGCAGGAGGTTGGACTCGGCCTTGTCCTGGCGCTTGGTCGACGAGAACTTCTCGGTCAGGCCTGCTGTTACGGCCTTCTGGACGATCGCCCTGGCCGCTGGCGTTCCCAGGACCTCCTTCGTCTGCCCCTCGAACTGGGGCTCCGGGATGCGGACCGTCACGACGGCAGTCAGGCCCGCCAGGACGTCGTCCTTGTCGAGCTTGTCGTTGCCGACCTTGAGGCGCCGCGCGTTCTTCTCCACTTCGGCGCGGAAGAACCGGAGCATCCCCTGCTCGAACCCGGCGAGGTGAGATCCGCCCTTGGGCGTCGAGATGATGTTCACGAAGCTCTTCACGGTGGTCTCGTAGCCGGTGCCCCAGCGCAGCGCGAGATCGACGTGCATCGTGCGCGCGACTTCCTTCGTCACGAGCTGAAGGCCCTCGTCGTCGAGCACCGGGATGGTCTCCGTGAACTCCCCGCTCCCCTCGATGCGCCAGGTGTCGGTCGTCGGAGCGTCCGGTGCCAGGAAGTCGGCGAATTCCGTGATCCCGCCGTCGAAGCGGAACTGCTGCGTCGTGGGCGCGACCGAATCGTCGCGGGCGTCCTCGATGACCATCTCGAGGCCCGGCACCAGGAACGCCGTCTGCCTCGCGCGCTCGGCGAGGTCGTTGGTCTGGAAGCTTGCCTCGCGGATGAACACCTGCGGGTCAGCCCAGTAGCGAACCCGCGTGCCGGTGACGCCGCGCTTCGCCTTGCCGACGACGCGGAGCTCGCTCGTGTCGGTGAAGGGGACGAAGTTCGACGTCGGGCTGGGCCCGCCGGCACCATCCTCGAAGATGCCGGGCTCGCCGCGGCGGAAGCTCATCGCGTAGGTCTTCCCACCCCGGTCGACCTCGACGTCGAGGCGCGCGGAGAGCGCGTTCACGACCGAGGCGCCGACACCGTGGAGGCCTCCCGCCGACCCGTAGTTGCTCGCACCGAACTTGCCACCCGCGTGGAGCTTCGTGAAGACGACCTCGACGCCGCTGAGACCGGTCTTCGGCTCGATGTCGACGGGGACGCCTCGCCCGTCGTCATCGACGCTGACGGATCCGTCGCTGTGCAGCTGGACTCGGATGCGTGAGCCGTGACCGGCAAGAGCCTCATCGACTGAGTTGTCGATGATCTCCCACAGGCAGTGCATGAGGCCACGCGAGTCGGTCGAGCCGATGTACATGCCCGGCCGTTTCCGGACCGCATCGAGCCCGTCGAGCACCGAGAGGTGTCTGGCTGAGTATGCGTCTCCGGAATTCGCCACCGAGGTCCTCGTCCTTCTTCTGCGTCATCGTGCCTGTGATCTCGGCCCAACCGCGTTCAGCGGCAGGCCACCTTCGAGCGTAGACCGGATGCGGGCTTTCTCGCGGCTCCCACACCACAGCGCCCCCCACGCGCGCCTCAGCGGCCCCCGGAACCGCCGGTGCTAGCCTGACCACGCCAGCGACGACCAGAGAGGGCACAACGTGCAGACTCCCGAGCCGGTGCGCAGACGCATCCACATCGACCTCCGCGCGATCCGCGAGAACTCGACCCGACTCCTCGGTTCGGAGACGGCGAGCTACGCCGACCTGCGCGCCGACGCCTACGGCCATGGTGCGCTCCGCGTCGCTGAAGCACTCGACGGCGAGGGATACGACGGCTTCATCGTCTCCCCTGGGCTCGACCGCGCCTCCCTGTCGCATCTGAGCACGAAGCTGCTCGACGCGGACTCCGTGAACTCCGACAGGATCACGGGCGGCTCCCTGTTCGGGCTCACCGATCGCGCCTACCGGCCCGCGATGCGCGTGAGCGCGGAGATCCTGGCCGTGAAGGATGTCGGAGCCGGCGAGGGCGTGTCCTACGGGTACAGCTACGTCACGACGGAGGCGACGCAGCTCGCACTCGTCGGCGTCGGCTACGCCCACGGGGTCGTCCGCCGCGCCTCGAACACCGCGTCTGTGCTCATCGGCGGGAAGACGCGCACCATCGTCGGCGCCATCTCGATGGACCAGTTCTCCGTCGACCTGCTCGGCGCAGAAGCGCAGCCAGGCGAGCTGGCGACCCTCTTCGGCGACCCGGCCGTCGGCGAGCCGAGCATCCTCGACTGGCAACATGCGACCGGCCTGAGAGCTGCAGCCATCGCGAGCCGGATGAGTTCCCGATTCGAACGGAGCTACACATGAGCCGCGCAACGGCGCACGTCGATCTCGAGGCCATCAGCCACAACATCCGCGCCTTGCAGAAGCTCGCCTGCGGCTCGCAGTTCATGCTGGCCGTCAAGTCGAACGCCTATGGGCACGGCCTCCACGAGGTCGTGCGCACGGGGCTGGAAGCTGGGGTCTCGTCGTTCGGCGTTCTGGAGTCGACCGCTGGCATCGACCTTCGCGCTGCAGGCGTGGAGGTCCCCCTCTTCGCGTGGATGCATGGCCAGGACACCGACTTCGCGGCCGCGGCAGAAGCGCGAGTCGACCTCGGCGTGCAGACGTTCTGGCAGCTGGAGGCGATTGCGGCGAGCGGCGCGGCGCGCACGCCGCGAGTCCACCTCAAGATCGATACCGGCCTGCACCGCGGGGGCGCCGACCAGCCACGCTGGGCCGAGTTCGTCACCGAGGCGCTCAGGCTGCAGTCGCTCGGCAAGCTCGAGGTCGTCGCCGCGTGGAGCCATCTCTCTGACACCTCGCACAGTGCCGACCTCGCGTCGGCGGCTCTGTTCGAGGCGGCCGTCGAGGAAGCCAGAAGCCTTGGCGCGGAGTTCGAGCTGCTCCATCTCGGAGCCAGCGCGGCCGTCATCGATCTTCCTGAGGCGCACTTCGACCTCGTGAGGGTCGGCATCGCCGCCTACGGCATCTCGCCGTTCGGCGATCGAAGTGCTGCGGACCTCGGGCTGAGGCCGGCCATGCAGCTGCGAGCCCCAGTCCTGGATGCACGCCACGGGCTGGCGAGCATCGCCGTGGGCTTCGGTGACGGGATCCAGTCCGACCCAGACTCAGGCGCCTACATGGTTGTCGACGGGCACGTCGCACCGGTCGTCGAGGTGGGCGTCGACGAGACGGTCGTCGCGCTCCCGAGCGATGCAGATGGCATCTCGGCGGGCGCACCGTGCCTCGTCTTCGGCGACGGCTCGCAGGGAGAGGCGACCGCGGAGCAATGGGCAGTGTGGGGCGACACTGTCGGCGACGAGATCGTGACGGGACTCACCTCCCGGGTCCCACGGAGCTTCAGCCGCCGCTGAGCGACGCGCTGGCATGCGATGAAGCACGCCAGCGCCCCGCTCAGACGCTCAGACGCTCAGACCGTCAGGCCACTGGGTCAGACTGCTGGAGCAGAGACGCCGATTCTCCGCATCAACGCGTGGCGTGCGTTCTGCGACCAGCCGTCAAGTCGTTCCAGCTCCGCCCCGCCGTCTCCGAGCGTGCGATCAGCATCGTGACGATGCACGGCCTGCTGCAGGAGCTGGTCTGCCAGCGTGGGGTTCAAGGCGAGGATGGGGCCGTGCAGGTGCGTCCCGATCGCGCCCAGGTGCTGTACGCCCTCGACTCCGCTGTTCTCCGAAGCTGAGCCGCCGTTGCCGAAGCCACGGACAACCTCGCCGAGCGGCTCCGACCCCGCGTCGAGAGAGGTGACGGCATTGTGGTTCGCGAACCCCGCGAGGAGTCCACCCGGGGTGCGCACGACCGTTTCCGCGACGCTCTGCGCCGGCTCTCGGACAGCCCTGGAGGCGAAGACGCCGAGACCGGTGAGCTCTCCGTCGTCGTGGGTGATGCTCGATCCGAGCAGCTCCCACCCTCCGCCGATCGCGAGCAGCGGCAGGCCGGCAGCGACGAGGTCGCGGAGCTGCTCAGCGTGCTGCAGCGCGTCAGCCTGCACGGTCTGAACAGCAGCAAGGGGGCCGGAGCCGACGTGCAGCAGGTCGATGTCGCCGGGCAGCGAGGCCGCCCCACGTCCGACGTTCACCACTTCGACGTCGAAGCCGCGCACGCGCGCACGCTTCGCGAGCACCGTGACGTTGCCGACATCTCCGTTGATCCCGAGCTCCACCGGGTAGAGGTGAGCGATTCGCAGCTTCATGAGTTGACCTTCCCCTCGATACCCGATTGCCCGAGTCGTCGGCGAATCGACATCATCTGCTCGTAGTTGACGATCATGGTCTTCATGCCACGGCTGGGCTTGGGCAGCGCCAGGAACTTGTCGAGTGCCTCCCCGAGACTGGGCTCCACGAGACCGACCGGAATGTCGCCGTAGCCGAGTCTCGTGGCGATCTGCCAGGCCTTCGTACCGGAGACCACGTCGACGTGCTCGAGGCGGCTGAGATCGGCACCGAAGATCCAGGACGGGTCGGGGGTTCCCTCGTCGACGGAGACGAACACCTGCTCCGGAGCCTCCTCGAGAGCATCGAGGTTCATCTGCAGGCTCGGCGGGTTCTTCATCATGATGATCTCGATGTCCTCCCCGCGGACACTCATCACCTCACCACGGCCGTACACGGTCTGCGACTCGCCGAGCGCCTCCGCGACGAGGGCGGGAACGAAGGAATCGCCGAGAATGCGCTGAGCAGTTGCTGCGGCACCAGCAGCGTCGAGCGCGTAGTGGAGGCCACGCGCCGGGAGACGGATCTCCAGCTCCTCGTCGCCGATCCTCAGGGTCGCATCGCGCCCCTGCAGTGCCACGACCTGCACAGCGCGCTCGCCAGCAGCGACTTCAACGCTCGCGGCTGAGATGTCATCGAAGTTCGAGAGACCGTTCGGGGACTGCTCGATGAGCTCAGGAGCGACCCCGAACCAGGTCACCGGAGCATCCAGAGACACGGGAAGGCCGCGAAGCGATGCGTCATCGGCGTTCAGGACGCTGAAGTCGCCGCACGCCGCCGCGATGGTCCTGAGGAATTCAGTGACCCGAGACGGGTCGTAGAAGCGGTTCAGCTGATCGACCTGCACGTTGAGGAGCAGCACCCCGCGTGGGTGCAGGTGCGGGAGGAGGCGGGGCCCGTACGCCTCGTCGACCTCGAGGACTGCGATGTCCGCTCGCAGGTTGCCGTTGACGTCCACATCCGGAAGCATCGACGACGCTATGCCCTGCGGCAGGTTGCCGCCGGAGGAGTTCGTGAACACCCTGAGCCCGTGCCGCCGAAGCATCCGGGTCAGGAAGTGCGTCGTCGTCGACTTGCCGTTCGACCCGGAGACGAAGATGACGCCGAGCGGGAGCTTCGCCACGGCCGTCTCGAGGAAGTCCGGGGAGATGGCGAGCGCCACCCTGCCGGGGACTGCTGAGCCGCCTCCGCGGAGACGCATCGCTCCGCGCGCGCTCCGTCCGAGACCGACGGCGATCATCCGCCGCAGCTTGCCACCCATGCACACTCCTCATCCTGCGCAACCACGTGCGCGTCAGCGTCTGCGGCGAGGATCCCCCTGCTCGCCGACCGCGGCCAGTATCTCACGCGCCCACGACGGACCCCGGGTCGTCACGCGGGCGAAACACTGCTACGCGCAGGGCGAACCTGACCGCGGAAAGCACACGGGAATCCGGTGCCCGTGCTCTAATTGTCCTGATCGGCAGATCACTGAAGCTTTGGAGGCATCATGACGGAAAGCACAACGGCCCTGCGCACCGACTCGGCGCCAATTGCCGCAACAGACCGTTGCGACGCGTGTGGAGCTCAGGCCTACGTCCGCGTCCAGCTGAGCGCAGGCGAACTCCTCTTCTGCGCGCACCACGCGACGCGCCACGAAGAGAAGCTCCGCCAGCAGGCGGTCGCCTGGCACGACGAGACCTCGCGTCTGCACGGCGACAAGGCTGCGGCTGGTCAGCCGGCGGAGTAGCCGCCACCGAGACAGCACCGCGGTCCGACCGCGAACGACGAAGGCCCGGATGCATGCATCCGGGCCTTCGTCGTGCTGGGTTCGTGCCTACTCGAGGTAGTCGCGCAACGACTGCGAGCGTGACGGGTGACGCAGCTTCGCCATCGTCTTCGACTCGATCTGGCGGATACGCTCGCGGGTCACGCCGAACGTGTCGCCGATCTGGTCCAGCGTCTTCGGCATGCCGTCTCCGAGGCCGAAGCGCATGCGGATGACGCCAGCTTCGCGCTCTGCAAGCGAGTCGAGCAGTGACTCGAGCTGACGCTGCAGCATCGTGAAGCTGACCGCGTCGGCTGGAACGACAGCCTCGGTGTCCTCGATGAGGTCACCGAACTCGCTGTCGCCGTCTTCACCGAGGGGCGTGTGGAGCGAGATCGGCTCGCGACCGTACTTCTGCACCTCGACGACCTTCTCGGGCGTCATGTCGAGCTCCTTGGCGAGCTCCTCAGGCGTGGGCTCGCGACCGAGGTCCTGCAGCATCTGGCGCTGCACGCGAGCCAGCTTGTTGATGACCTCGACCATGTGCACCGGGATGCGGATCGTGCGGGCCTGGTCGGCCATGGCACGCGTGATCGCCTGGCGGATCCACCAGGTGGCGTACGTCGAGAACTTGAAGCCCTTCGTGTAGTCGAACTTCTCGACTGCACGGATGAGACCCATGTTTCCCTCCTGGATCAGGTCCAGGAACTGCATGCCGCGACCCGTGTACCGCTTGGCGAGGCTCACGACCAGTCGGAGGTTGGCGCCGAGCAGGTGGCTCTTCGCGCGATCTCCGTCGCGGGAGACCCACTTGAGTTCGCGAACGAGCTGCTTGTCGAGCTCGCCCTCCTGCTCCTTGAGCTTCTCGGCGGCGAACAGCCCCGCCTCGATGCGCATGGCGAGGTCGACCTCTTCGGCCGCGTTCAGCAGCGCGACCTTTCCGATCTGCTTCAGGTAGTCCTTGACGGGGTCGGCCGTCGCACCGGTGATCGCAGCGGAGTAGACCGGGGTCTCCTCCTCGTCGTCACTCGGCGTGAGCACGATGGCGCCCTTGACGCGCGCCTTCTCAGAGTCGGCCTTCGCGTCCTTCGGGTCGGCTGGCTTGACCGAATCGTCGTCGGAGTCGGCTGCGTCGGACGCATCCGCGTCGACATCGACCTCTTCGATCTCGCCTTCTTCGACGCCGTCTTCCGGCTCGTCGCCCTCAGCCTTCTTCTTCGTCGCCGCGCGCTTGCGGGGCGCTGCCTTAGCTGGCGCGCCCTCCGAGGCAGTCGCTGCCTTGCGCTTCGCGGGTGCGCGCTTCGCGGCAGGCTTCTTAGCGCCCGCGGCTTCGTCAGCTGCGCTCTCGGTCTCGACAGCGGCACTCGATTCGGCGCTCGCCTTCTTGACCGGCGCTGCGCGCTTGCGCGCTGGCGCCTTCTTGATGTCCTCGGTTGCTTCTGCAGTAGCCGTGGTAGCTCCCGTGCGTGTCGCCATGTTCAGACCCCTCTCGTCACGGTGCGGGCATAAGGAAGGCCCTTGTCAAGTCTGCGCAGAGGCAGACCCGCAGGGTCCATCCGTTGATTATGGCACGGTTTCGGGAGAAACCTTGGATTCACGCGTGAGATTCACATCCCACGCCTGCCCGACCCGAACCATCTCCTGCCTATTGCAACCCAGAGCGGGTCGATGATTATTCCCTCATCGCGCGCCATGCGGCCCCTCGTGCGTCGCCTGCTGAGCAGCAGGCCGCTCAGCCCGATGAGCATGATGCCGGGGATCACCCAGAACGCGAGCTTGTACTGCTGCCAGTCCACTGCTCCCGCGACGCCGATGCCGAGCCCATCCAGCGAGATGCCGATCAGGAACATGGTCGTGAAGCTGGCGACGAAACCTCCGACGTTCACGATGCCGGACGCCGATCCGAGGCTCGAAGCGGGGTTGAAGGTGCGGGCGTAGTCGAAGCCGATCGCCGAGCCCGAGCCGCCGATGCCCATCACGACGAGGAGCACGATCAGGAGCCAGAGCGGCGGCAGGCCGGGCCACAGGAGCACCGTCACCCAGACGCCCAAGATGAGTAGGGCGCAGATCAGCACGAGGTTGGAGCGCCGGAGCGGGTATCGCCCCGTGAGCACCCCGAGGAATGGGCCTAGGACCATTCCCGCGAGCACGATCACGGGGAGCAGCGACGAAGCAAGTGCCGGCTCCAGCCCCATGCCCTGCGTCATGAGCGGGAACCCCCACAGCAGGCCGAAGACCGTTCCAGGGAACTGCGTCGTGAAGTGCGCCCAGAAGCCGAGCCTCGTCCCCGGGCGGCGCGCGGCCTGGGCGACCTTCCCCATGACGCCACGGACGCTGATCGCCTCGCCGGCTCTGCGCAGCTCCGGGCTATCCCGCAGGAACACCGCGACCGCGACCGAGGTGATCAGTGCAAGGCTCGCGACGGAGAGGAACGCCGGCGTCCAGGACGTGGACCGCAGCAGGAAGCCGAACGGGACAGCAGAGAGCACCTGTCCCAGCTGGCCGAGGTTGCCGTACCACTGCACGAAGACCGGCACCCGCCGCGGCGGGAACCACGCGGCGATGATCCGGAGTCCTGAGACGAAGGTCGTCGCGTCCCCGGCCCCGACGAGCATCCGGCCCATGACCGCGACACCGAGTTCCGGCGCCAGCGCCACGATCAGCTGCCCTCCGGACATGAGCAGTGCGCCGACGAGGATGAGCCTCGACGGCCCGAATCGATCGAGCAGCATGCCGACCGGAATCTGCAGAGCGGCATAGACCGCCAGCTGCGCGACGGCCAGCGTCGACAGCGCAGCGGCCCCGACCTCGAAACGCTCACTGGCGAGCACGCCGGCGACCCCGAGTGACGATCGCTGCGTGACGGCGACCATGTAGGCGATCGCCGTGATGGCGAACATCGCGGGAGCAAGGCGGCGGTTCATCTGAGCTATTGTCTCGCGTCCCGCCGCCAGGAAACGCCACACGGCACAGACGAGAAGACCGTCACACCGAAACGGCCACCGGGAAGAACCCGGGCAGCGCCTCAGGCGTCGTCGTCGCGGCCGAGCGCCAGATAGCGCTCGATCTCCGCGGCGAGCTGGTCTGCAGAGGGCAGCTCGCCGGCCGCGTCCTCGAAGTCGTTGGTCACCGCAAGATTCTGGAGGTAGGCGTCGTGCTGCGTCTCCAGGGCGTGGATGAGCTTCTGCCCGTCGGGATTGGACTCGAGCTCGGCATCGACGCCAGCACGGAACGTGCGATCGCGCTCACGCAACGCCTCGGTTGCGATCATTCGCCCCGTCGCGCTCCCCAGAGCGGACAGCGCCGCGACTGCCCCTGCCGGCACGGAGGAGTCTGCGACGTAGTGCGGAATCAGCATCGCGAGGCTCAGTACGGGATGGCCAAGCTCCTCAGCCCGGACCTGGAAGTACTGCATGACGTGAGCCGGCGCCTCGGTCGTCGGGTTCCACACGGAGAGGGAATCCACGAGCTCCTCGCGATTGCCGGTCGCGGCGATGCGAATGGGACGCGTGTGGGGAACCGGCATGGGCACAGCGTGCACCCAGGTCGTCGACGAGACCTCGAGCGCGTCGACGGCATCCACGAGCGCCTCGCTGAAGAGCCGCCACCGGTAGTCGGGTTCGAAGCCCGAGAGGAACAGGAACTCCTGGCCGAGCTCATCTGCGACGAGCCTGAGGTCGAGACGAGGTGACGACACGGACTTCACTCGACCGTTCGAGACGGACACGATCGGGCGCCGCGCACGGTAATCGTAGAGCTCGTCGACATCGAACTCCGCGACGATCCGGGCGTCCTCGTCGAGACCGATGATCTCGTCGGAGACCTGCGCCGCCACGGCTCCGGCGTCGTGACCGCCACGCAGCGCGACGATGAGGGGCAGGCCTGCAGGGACGTCATGCCATGCGGCAGCCACTCGGAAGATGCGCTCAGTCTCGCTCATGGCTCCAATGCTAGGTCGGAAGGCTGACGTTGGTACGGGCGTTCGCGCTTGGCGCACGAGACGGCAGGCCTGGCCCCGCGCGCTCGCAATATGCTGGCCTGCATGACGCTTGCCACCCTGGAACTCGCCGAATCCGCTCCCGATGCACAGCTGCTGGTGCTCCCCGTGACCCGACTGGAGGAATCGCTCACCGTCTCGGCTCCCGCCGGTCTGCCAGACCTCGAGCCGTATCTCGAGGCCACGGGCTTCCTGGGCAAGAGCGGTGATACGCAGAAGATCGCCATCCCGGTCGACGGCGGCGTCAGAGCGGCCATCGCCCTCGGTCTCGGCGACGCGAGCGACGAGGAGCAGGCAAGGCGAGCAGGAGGCGCACTGGCTCGCGCGGTCGCCACCTCGGCCATCTCCGTCGACGTCGACGCCCTCGAACCCGCGATCCGCGAGGCGGTCCTCCTCGGCGCCGTCCTGGCCAGCTACCGCTTCACGCCATACAAGTCCGAGGAAGATGACGCCGCGCTGGCCACGATCAGCGTCGTGACTGCCGATGAGGCTCGCGCATCCGCCGAGATCGCCAGGGTGAGCGCCATCGCGTCGTCCGTCGCTCTGGTCCAGGATGCCGTCAACACGCCACCGAACGACCTCCCGCCCGCCGCCCTCGCCGATATCGCGGTGCGAGTCGCAGAGTCGAAGGGCATCGAGTCACGGGTCTGGGACGCCGAGCAGCTGCGCGACGGGGGCTTCGGCGGTCTGACGGCCGTCGGACAGGGCTCCTCGCGCGGCCCACGTCTCGTCCGTCTCGACTACCGGCCGGAAGGCGCCCAGCTGCACGTCGCGCTCGTCGGGAAGGGCATCACCTTCGACACGGGCGGGCTCTCGCTCAAGCCTGCCGGCTCGATGGTCGGCATGAAGTTCGACATGGCCGGAGCCGCGACGATCGTCGGCGTGCTGCAGGCCGCGGTGGAGCTCGACATCAAGGTCGCCATCACGGGCTGGCTCTGCATCGCCGAGAACATGCCTTCGAGCACCGCCACACGGCCCGACGACGTCGTGACGATCTACGGCGGCAAGACCGTCGAGATCACCAACACCGACGCGGAGGGCCGCATCGTCATGGCCGACGGCATCGCCGCTGCCAGCGAGGAGCACCCCGACCTCATCATCGACATCGCGACGCTGACCGGCGCCCAGATCGTCGCCCTCGGCGACCGCACCACCGCGGTCATGGGCAACGACGACGCCTGGATCAGCAGTGTCGTCGAGGCATCGCGCTCGATCGGCGAGCCCTCCTGGGCGATGCCCATCCCAGAGGAGGTCGGCGACACGCTCAAGTCCCCCGTCGCGGACCTCGCCAACATGCGCTCCGGCAACCGCTCGGCCGGCATGCTCGTCGCGGCCGCGTTCCTCGAGCGCTTCGTCGGCGAACGAGCCGACGGCGAAGGCGCCATCCCCTGGGTGCACCTCGACATCGCGGGCCCCTCGAACAACACCTCGGCCGCCTACGGCTACGTCCCCAAGGGCGCCACCGGCGTGATGGTGCGAACGCTCATCGCACTGCTCGAGTCCCGTTCCTGAGCTGGTTATTCCTGCCAGTTCGACGCGTGTAGGCTTCCCTGAGGGGTAATTTCGCCGCGCGTGGCGACCAGAAACCGGCCGCCGCTTCTCTATGAATTCCATTGAGGGAGTTTTCCGGGTGTCAGAACACAATTTCGACCTCGTCGTCCTTGGCGGAGGAAGTGCGGGATACGCCGCAGCTATCCGCGCCGTTCAGCTGGGCTCAACCGTCGCTCTGGTTGAGAAGGACAAGCTCGGAGGCACCTGCCTCCACCGTGGCTGCGTGCCTACGAAGGCCATGCTCCACGCGGCAGAGCTTGCCGACAACGCACACGAGGCATCATCGGTCGGTGTGCTCACCGAGTTCCAGGGCGTCGACATCGTGAAGGTCAACGCCTTCCGCGAGGGTATCGTCGCCAGCAAGTTCAAGGGCCTCCAGGGCCTCCTGAAGGCCAAGGGCGTCACCGTCTTCCAGGGAGAGGGAAAGCTCGTCTCCCCCACGACCGTCCAGGTCGGAGACGACACGCTCACGGGCAAGAACGTCGTCCTCGCAACCGGGTCCTTCTCGCGTTCACTGCCAGGCCTCGAGATCTCGGGCAACGTCATCACGAGCGAGCAGGCGCTCGAGCTCGAATGGCTCCCGAACCGCGTCGTCATCCTCGGTGGCGGCGTCATCGGCCTGGAGTTCGCCAGCGTCTGGCGTTCGTTCGGCGTCGAGGTCACGATCGTCGAGGGCCTCAAGCACCTCGCTCCGGCTGAAGAGGAGTCCGTCTCCAAGCAGCTCGAGCGCGCCTACAAGAAGCGTGGCATCGACTTCAAGCTCGGCGTCCGCTTCAAGGGCGTCACGCAGGACGAGTACGGCGTGCACGTCGAGCTCGAGTCGGGCGACGTGCTCGACGCCGACCTGCTCCTCGTCGCGGTCGGTCGCGGCCCAGTGACCGACGGCATCGGCCTCGAAGAGGTCGGCGTCACGACGGACCGCGGCTTCGTGCCCGTCGACGAGACGCTGCAGACCAATGTCCCCGGCGTCTACGCCATCGGCGACATCGTTCCCGGCCTCCAGCTCGCGCACCGCAGCTACCAGCACGGCATCTACGTGGCCGAGCAGATCGCCGGCCTCAACCCCGTGCAGGTCGAGGACATCAACATCCCGAAGATCACGTACTCCGACCCGGAGATCGCTTCTGTCGGCTACTCCGAGGCGAAGGCGAAGGAGAAGTTCGGCGACGACGCCATCTCCACCGCCGAGTACAACCTTGCGGGCAACGCGAAGAGCTCGATCCTCGGCACAAGTGGCACCGTCAAGCTCGTGCGCGTCAACGACGGCCCGATCGTCGGTGTCCACATGATCGGCGGCCGCGTCGGCGAGCTCGTGAGCGAAGCTCAGCTCATCGTCAACTGGGAGGCCTACCCAGAGGACGTCGCGCACCTCATCCACGCCCACCCGACGCAGGGTGAGACGATCGGCGAGGCAGCGCGTCTGCTCGCCGGAGTCCCGCTGCACGCCCTCTGACCAGCCAGAACCACTCAAGGAGAACCCACATCATGAGCGAAGACGTAACGCTCCCGGCACTCGGCGAGAGTGTCACCGAAGGAACCGTCACCCGCTGGCTGAAGAGCGTCGGCGACACCGTCGAGGTCGACGAGCCACTGCTCGAGGTCTCGACGGACAAGGTCGACACCGAGATCCCGTCGCCCATCGCCGGCGTCCTCGAGGAGATCCTCGTGGGCGAAGACGAGACCGTCGAGGTCGGCGCAGTGCTCGCTCGCCTCGGCGACGGCTCTGGCGCGTCGTCTTCCGACGACAGCGCCCCTGCGGCCGAAGAGGCTCAGGCCGAGCCCGAGGTCGAGGAAGCAGCCGAGTCGACCTCGCAGCCCGCCGCGGCTCCCGAGGCCGAAGAGGCCCCTGCAGACAAGGAAGACGAGGGCTACGCAGAGCCGGCTCCCGAGAAGGAGACGACGTCTGAGGCTCCCGCCAAGCAGGCAGCGACCCCCGCCGCTCAGACGGCGCAGCAGTCCGCTTCCGCTCCGAAGCCGCCGGCGCAGCCCAAGCAGCCTTCGCAGCCCAAGCAGGCTGGGGAGACGGCTCAGGCCGCCTCGAGCTCCGACCCCCGCTACGTCACGCCGCTCGTTCGCAAGCTCGCGGCAGACGCTGGCGTCGACCTCTCGAAGGTCCAGGGCACCGGAGTCGGCGGGCGCATCCGCAAGGAAGACGTCGTCGCCTTCGCGGAGTCGAGCAAGTCCGCAGCTCCGGCAGCGGCAGCCTCGGCCGGCACCCCCGGCGAGCCCACTCCGTTCGAGGTCTCCGAGCTGCGTGGCACGACGGCGAAGATGTCGCGTCTTCGCAAGGTCGTCGCCGAGCGTGCTGTCGCTTCGATGAACTCGACGGCACAGCTCACGACGGTCGTCGAGGTCGACGTGACTCGCATTGCGCAGCTGCGCGACCGCGTCAAGGGCGACTTCCACGCGAAGACGGGCAACAAGCTCTCGTTCCTGCCGTTCTTCACTCTCGCGGCCGCCGAAGCGCTCCAGAGCTTCCCGATCATCAACTCCACGGTCGACGGGGACTCCATCGTCTACCCGGAGTCCGAGAACATCGCGATGGCGGTCGACACCGAGCGCGGCCTGCTCACGCCGGTCATCAAGAAGGCGTCGCAGTTCGACATCGCCGGCCTCGCAGGGCAGATCGCTGATCTCGCCGAGCGCACTCGCGACAACAAGCTGCTCCCAGACGAGCTGGCGGGAGGAACGTTCACGGTCACGAACACGGGCTCGCGCGGCGCGCTGTTCGACACGCCAGTCGTCTTCCTGCCGCAGAGCGCGATCCTGGGTACCGGCATCGTCGCGAAGCGTCCGGCTGTCGTGAAGACCGCGGACGGCCAGGAGTCCATCGCGATTCGCTCGCTGGTCTTCCTCGCGCTGAGCTACGACCACCGCATCATCGACGGTGCCGACGCGGCTCGCTTCCTCTCGCAGGTGAAGAACCGCCTCGAAGAGGGCGCGTTCGAAGGGCAGCTCGGACTCTAGAGCCGTCACTGAGGAGCTGCCGCTCCTCGGACATCCCGCAGACGCCAACCGGCCTCCCCACGAGCGATCGTGAGGGAGGCCGGTGGTGTCTCTGCGGCCTGGACCGCGTCCGCTGGCCACAGATCAACCACGACGAGGTCGCCGTAGCGATCCCTGAGCGTCGCTGCTGTCAGCCCTGCGAGCTGGTCTGATGTGCCCCCACCGCGGGCGAGGTCCGCGTGCAGACCCGGCGCGTCACTCTGGTAGACCTCCTCGAGGCAACCCACCGTCGCGCTGGCTAGGCACTCGGCCCGCCGTTCGACCAGGGCCAGCACGGCGACGGTCGGATCGTCCGCCATGGTGCGTGCGCGCCAGTCAGGGGCCGCAGCTGAGTCGGCGACGGGTATCGTCTCGTTCACCGGCGGGTTCCCGGAGCTCGGAGAGTCCGGCCCAGCGGTGTGTGCGGGCCCGGCATCGCTCGTTGGCACGGTCGACGCCGAACTCTCTCCCCCACCAGGTACCTCACCGAGCAGCCCCAGGGCCGCGGCGCAGATGCACAGGACCACTGCGGCAGCTGCCGCGATGCGAAAGGGGAGCCTGATGGTGCCCAGCGTGCGGCGAAGGAAGCCGGGTTGCCGACGCGCCAGCTGCCTCCTCCTGCTTGGCCCGCCGCGAGACACCCGCCGATCGGGAGTCTCGGGGCGATCTCGACGTCTGGCTTCCCCACGGGCCTGCACGGGGTGCCCGCGGCGGACGACTCTTCCTGTTCCTGCGTCCACGAAGTCGCCGTCTGCCTCGTCTGCATCGTCGTCATCGCCGTCGAGCAGCGAGTTGGTCAAGCGGCGTGTGTCGGCACCCGCAGGATCGAAGTCATCGTGCCCGCCGGTAGCCGGAGCCACGTGCGGCAGCGTCGACTCGTGCGCCAGCAAGGCCCGACGTGGAGAGCGCTCTCCCGCAGCCGGGTCCTGGATGTCACTGGCATCGTGCCAGGCGAAGAGCGCGTCGAGCAGGCGCTCGGGCAGCTCAGCATCCACATCACCGCTCAAGCACCTGTCGAGTTCGCGCTCGAGTGCCGCCGGCAGCTCGAGCTCGGTCGGCAGCTGCGCGAGGACCAGATCGGCGAAGCCCTCGAAGGCCTTCCAGTCGCGGACGATGCCGGGCTGCAGCCGGTCGTCGAACCCCTCGAGGCGTGACAGCGTGTCCCACCTCTTGACGACGGGTCGCCCCTGAGCGGTGAGCCGAACGTCCTCGAGGCCCAAGCCGCCGAGAGCGAGGCCCGCTCGGTGAAGCTCGGCGAGCGTCTCGGCGAGCGGGGCGAGGATCGTCACGATCTCACCGGTCGCGAGGGGGTATGGCCGGTCGAGCAGCTCCCCCACGCTGGATCCGATCGTCGCCTCGAGTACCGCCACGGCCTCTCGGCGATCCGTCAGACCAATGTCGAGCAGCACGGGGATGCTCGGGGCGCTGACCTCGTCGAAGACCTCGCAGAGCTCGGTGAGCGTCGGTCCCCCGCTCGCCTCGACCTCCACGACAAGCTCAACCGTGCCGTCGAGAGCTGCGGCAGGAAGCTGCGGTTGCGAGACGTCTGCTGCCCCGGAGAGCCATTCCTCCTCATCCGGTGCCGCCTGCTCCCTCGACACCGCCAGGAGGCGATGCCAGGCGCCGGTATCGTCGAGCACCTCGACGACCCGCCAGCCCACGACGTCGAAGTACTCGGGGCGGTCGAGGCGGTCGGTTCCCGGCAGATTTCTGGCTCGCACAACGGGAGTCTGACGGTCCCCACACCAGCGGAGTGCACCAGCTTCATCGTCTGTGGAGAAGTCGTCACGAGTCCGAATGTGAATACGGGGTGAAGTGCCGGTATTCTGGATGCACTATGGCGAACTCTCCACAAGCCAGCGCAGCAGCGGAAAAAGAACCAGGTCGCTTCAAGCAGATCTGGCAAGTCCTCAAGATGACGGTCAAGTACGACAAGACCGCACCTTGGATCATGGCCGCTGCCGTGCTCGTCCCCCTGATCATCGCAGCGCTCGTGAGCATCTTCCTGCCCGGATCGAACGCGCTCATCTGGATCCTCACGATGATCCTCGGCCTCATGGTCGGCGTGCTCCTCTTCATGTTCACGCTCAACTGGCGCGCCGAGCGGGTGGCCTTCGGGCAGCTCGAAGGACGTGCCGGTGCTACCGGCCAGGTGCTCACCAGCGCCATGCGCGGAACCTGGCAGACCAGCGAGATGCCGGTCGCCTTCAACGCGAAGACGCAGGATGCGGTCTACCGTGCGATCGGCAAGCCCGGCGTTGTCATCCTCACCGAAGGCAGCAAGTCCGGCACCAAGCGACTGCTCGACGACGAGCGGCGCAAGACCGCGCGAATCCTGCCCAACGTGCCCATCCACCACTTCCATGTGGGGACTGGCGCCGACGACGTGAAGCTCGTCAAGGTGCGCAAGACCCTCAACAAGCTCCCGAAGAAGCTCACCAAGCCGGAGATCGTCGCCGTCACGAGCCGACTCAAGGCGCTCGGCAGCAACGCGCTCCCGATCCCCAAGGGCATTGACCCGATGCGGATGCGCTCGTCGCGTTCGCAGATGCGCTGATCCGCAGCATCCCCGCCAGAGACTCGCCCTGTCGCTCTACACGAGCCGCAGGGCGAGTTTTGTCATGATGTCGTGGCCTCCGCGCTGGTCGCTGTCCCAGACGAGCATGGGCAGAACGAGGGTCACGAGGAGCTGGCGGACGAGGGGACGCACGTACCCGGGTGCGGAGCCATCGAGTCTGGTCACGCGCATCCGGAACAGCAGGTGTCCCGCCGATCCCCCGAAGAGCATGATGCCGACGGAGCTCATGGAGAAGAAGAGGAGCAGGATCGCGATCGACTCGTAGTCGAAGAAGAGGAACGCAACGCCGGCAGCGAGGGCGTAGTCCACGATGAGGGCAGGGACGCGTCGACGCATGGGCCCGATCGAGCCTCGCCCTTCCTCGGGGTAGCCGAGGCGGTAGCCCGGGTAGCGGTTGTTCTCCGGCCGTGCGAACTCCGGACTGCTTGACTGTGCGGGCATCCGAACAGTTTACCTTCGCCATCCGAGCCTGCTCGGTGCCCGAGCCCCACATATCACGCTCTGCGTAACGTGCACGAAACATAACAGTGACCAAGGGGCAACAGCGAGTGGTTAGCTTGTGACAGGACCCCGTCCGCCAACACCTTCGACACGACCCGGAGAAGCCATGTTCAAAGAACCGTCTGAAGTCCTCGCCTATATCGCCGATAACGATGTCAAGTTCCTCGACATCCGCTTCACCGACCTCCCGGGTGTGCAGCAGCACTTCAACATCCCCGCGTCGACCGTCGACGAGGAGTTCTTCTCCGTCGGCCAGCTCTTCGATGGCTCCTCGATCCGCGGTTTCGCGTCGATCCACGAGTCGGACATGCAGCTCATCCCCGACGTGACGACCGCGTACCTCGACCCGTTCCGCGACGCGAAGACCCTGATCATGGTCTTCGACATCTACAACCCGCGCACCGGTGAGATCTACCACCGCGACCCGCGCCAGGTCGCGAAGAAGGCTGTCGACTACCTGTCCTCGACGGGCATCGCCGACACGGCGTTCTTCGCTCCCGAGGCCGAGTTCTACATCTTCGACGACGTGCGCTACTCCGTGACGTCGAACCAGAGCTTCTACTCGGTCGACTCCGAAGAGGGCGCCTGGAACTCCGGCCGCGAAGAAGAGGGCGGCAACCTCGGCAACAAGACGCCGTTCAAGGGTGGCTACTTCCCCGTCTCCCCCGTCGACAAGACGGCAGACCTGCGCGACGACATCACGCTCAAGCTCATCGAGGCTGGCTTCATCCTCGAGCGCTCGCACCACGAGGTGGGCACCGGCGGGCAGCAGGAGATCAACTACCGCTTCGACACGATGGTCAGCGCTGCAGATGACATCCTGAAGTTCAAGTACATCGTCAAGAACACCGCTGAGCAGTGGGGCAAGTCGGCCACGTTCATGCCGAAGCCGCTCTACAACGACAATGGCTCGGGCATGCACACGCACCAGTCGCTCTGGAAGGATGGCGAGCCGCTCTTCTACGACGAGGCCGGCTACGGTTCGCTCTCCGACACGGCTCGCTGGTACATCGGCGGTCTGCTTGCGCACGCCAACTCGCTCGCGGCGTTCACCAACCCGACGACGAACTCCTACCACCGTCTGGTGAAGGGCTTCGAGGCTCCCATCAACCTGGTCTACTCGGCAGGAAACCGCTCGGCTGCGATCCGTATCCCGATCACGGGCTCCAACCCGAAGGCGAAGCGCATCGAGTTCCGCGCACCGGACGCCTCGGCCAACCCGTACCTCGCGTTCGCCGCCCAGCTCATGGCAGGCCTCGACGGCATCCAGAACCGCATCGAGCCGCACGAGCCCGTCGACAAGGACCTCTACGAGCTTCCCCCGGAAGAGGCGAAGAGCATCCCGCAGCTCGCCACCTCGCTGCCTGAGGCGCTCGCAGCTCTCGAGGCTGACCACGAGTACCTCACCAAGGGCAACGTCTTCACGCCGGAGCTCATCGAGAACTGGATCAACTACAAGACGGTCAACGAAGTGCAGCCGCTCGCGCAGCGTCCGCACCCGTACGAGTTCGAGCTCTACTACGGGGTGTAGCTAGATACCAACGATTCCGGGCCTTGTGTCCGCACCGTGTCCGCACGAGCAGTGAACGCCTTCGCGATCGCCGCTCGTGCGGACTCGTCTGTGTCCGGCCACAAGTGGCCGTAGGTGTCGAGCGTCGTCTTTGCGGACGAGTGCCGCAGACGCGCCTGGACGACCTTCACGCTGAGCCCCTCATGGATGAGGAGGCTCGCGAAGTAGTGCCGCAGGTCATGGATGCGGAAGCCATCCGGCAGCCACTCGACGTTGACGCGCACGCGCCGGAACTCCTCCTCGATGCGGTAGGGCGAGACGGTGCGGCCGAACGCGCCGACGACGAGCGTCTCGCTCCCCCACTTCTGCGGGACTCGGTTCAGCTCGAGCGCGAGCTCGGCGGGGATCGGGATCGCGTTCTTCGACTCGTCAGTCTTGAGCGGTTCCGCCGGCCACTGGATCCCGAGTCCGTGTCGCACGAGAACGTCGACGCGCTGCTTGGGGCGGTAGGGCATGCGAACGACGTCATCCGCGAGATCATCGCGGGGGCCTCAGGCTCCTAGAGCACGCACGGAGAGCCCAGCACCCGAGCGTGCTGGGCTCTCTTCGCGTCCGTGGGGGCGAGATCCCTCTTAGCTCGGGCGGGAGCCAAACTTGTCGGTTTGAGATGTCCTCTGACTCTCGAGCCAGTCGATGTACTCCCCCCCCCACTCGTACAGCATTGTCTGCGGCGTGGGATTGAAGAACCGCGGACCGCCTGAGCGCTGGCGTTGCGAGGCGATTTTTCGCACGGTGAGCCCCGGTACGCGTTCACACGGCTGTACGGGCGAGCGATATTCCGGGGGCCCCTCTGTCGAATGACGCACTGCAGTTCACGGGCGCCCCCTATAGCGGTCAGCGCGAGTTGTCTTCGTGGAATCAAGCCACTCCAAGTACTCAGACCAGACATAGACAACCACGCGCGCGTTCGCTTTGCGGAAGGGCGGACCTCCCCCACGCGATCGCTGGGTTGCGAGCGACGCGATCGTCAGCCCGGGGATGCGCTCGCACAGCTGCTGTGGGGACAGGAACTCGGGTGCGGTCACGAGTTCTGCTCGGCGATCCATGCCTCGATGTCGCTCAGGCGGTAGCGGACGAGCCGGCCGACCTTGGTGGCCTTCGGGCCCCGGTGACCGTCGTCTTTGACGTCGAGGTACTTCCAATTTCGAAGCGTGCTCGACTGCATGTTGAGGAGTGCAGCTGCCTGCCCAGTGGTGAGGAGCTCGTCGTCGGTCAGGCGGGTCATTCCCCGATCCTGCCCCATGAGTCCGATTTCGGTGGTCTGTGCGAGCATCCTCGGCATGACTACTTCAAGATGCGCCGATATTGGTTGTCAGGAAGGCTCCGCCACATTTTCGAGACTCCCAGCGAGTCCTTCGTTCGCCAATACAGCGTCTGCAACCTACACGGAGTCGCGCTGAGCGGAGGGATGGCCTACATGGAGGCTCACGATGGCCTCCTCTTCGGCGACTCTTTGCCTACTGGGCTCATCAACTTTCAGATCTACAGCGACGGAGGCTGGACTTTCGAGCTCGGACACGACGGTGTGATCTCACAGACTGTCGTGTTTCGCCTGCCTGTCGACATCGGCAGGGACATGGCACGACTCATCCTTGACGGCGATGAGATGCGTTCACCGCTGGGAGGGAGCGTTCTAAACACACAAAACCGCCCCCACCTCTTTGAGATGGGGCGGTTCAGGCTGGGCGACTCGACGTGGGCGTCCAGTGCCGGACGTGCTAGCGAATCTCGATGGTTGTGCTGCCGGTCAGCGAACCGTCGGACGCGTGTGCAGCCACTAATAAGGCGGTAGTTGCAGCAGGAACTTGGGAGAGAGTTCGCTCGAACACCTGGAAGCCGGATGCGGAAAGCACCAGTGTGTTGCTCACGCCCGTCCCCGAGATTCGCAGCTCGGCAACAGCCTTTGGCGACGCCGGGTAGACGGTGGCCCTTAGGGAGACCTCGCTGCTGCCTCGCCGGTGCGCTTCAGCTTGGACAGGTTCGGATGCGACGTCGTTCAAGAACACGATGTTCACATCGATCTGCGTCTCGAAGAGGACTCCAACTCGATGAATGGTCCCATCGGCGATGTCAGCGACCGGCGGCGGTGAAGGATTCCGCTTGATCAACGTCCTACGCGCCGTGGGGCCATAACTGAAGAGCACGCGCTTGCCCCCGCGAGCCAAGACGAAGCTCGTCGCTTGCACCTCCAGATCGGCGTTTCCGGGCACGAAAACGGTACCGTCCGAGAATGTGATCGTGTCGCCATTCTTGAGCAGAAGGGGTAGTCGTTGCGTGCAGCTACCGGCCATCTGCGTGCGGAACGTAAACCTGAGGCCCTGGTCCCAATACCCCCAGCCCGTTACGTAGTCGGGCAACCCCGCTACTGATTGTGTGCGTTGCGAAAACAAACCCGTCTTCGAGCGAACAGCTGCCACGTTGATCTGCCCCGCGGCCGAGGTCCGATTATCGAAGAACTGCGAGGTCGAGCTCGACTGGCGCGTCGAAAAAGTGCTCAGTGGCCCCAAAGTCTCCCAGCCTTCAGGGCTTTCCGGGTCGTTCGTCCCGACAAGCACAGTGCCCATCGCCGGATTCCAGAGAGTACCAAGTTGTCGAGTCGAACGGTAAGTCTCGATCCAATCACCGAAGACACTCACTGCGTAGTACGAAGGTCGACGAACGAAGAGATACTGGTCGTTCTTCGACCCGTCCTCGATCTTGGTGAAGCGATCGTTCGTCAGCAGCGGCAGGTTCGCCTCGACCTGAGCTCGCGTGGCTTGCGGTGGCCCATCAGGAGCGAGGAGACCGTACATCCAGGTCCGAGGCGACGTCGATATCTTCGTTGGGTCTAGTTCCGTGACCGCGCTGGGGTTCTCCTTGAAACTTTTCCGAGCTGCATTCTTCTCCTCCAACGTTGGGAAGAAGAGCGCGATATCTGGGACGTGTTCCAGAAAGTGCTTTGCTAGTGCACCTCTGTCCTGCAGGTCTGCTGGGTCTCGATCCAGATTCCTTACGACATTGCGAACGTGTAGAGCTGGCACGTGCGAGAGGGTTCCCGTGTCAGGCTCACGGATCACCGCATGGCGCATGAACTCCACATACCGCTGAACGAGCGGGACGATACTTGAGTGTCCCGTCTCTCGATGCAGCCATGCCAGGTCCGGCATGGTGACCGTGAAGTTGTAGCCAAAGTCTGCGCCGTAGGGTTCGTGCAAGAAACCAGCCGGCGCTTGGCCGTTCGCGCACAGGAAGGCAGTTCGCTCGTCGATATCCGCCTGAGTCCAGGACAACGTTCCGGGGTTAAGAACTTGTAACGTTCGTTGGACCCCAACGAGGCCCGCAGCGACCTGATTGAACGCGTAGATCGGCGTGTTCCAGTGGCTCGCTGATTGGTTCATGAACCAGTTCGCCGCACGCACGAGACTGACTCGTAGCTTGACCCGGCTGGCCTCCGCCACGCCGCGGCTCCGTAGCGCGTAGTACGTATCGGCTTGGGCCACCATCCCGAACGTGGTCGCCGCAAGCGAGGGAACACCCGGACGATCTTTGTACTCCGGGTAGCCGCCATTGATGGCAGGGTCATCTGGAGCGACAAGCTGCAGATTGCAGTAGTGACGAATGGCAGCCTCGAGCCGCTTCAGGAGATTCGGGTCGTTCACGTACCCGCGTGGGGACTCGTTGTAACCTTTGTTCCACTTTGTCCAGAACGCGTAGACGTGGCTCAGCGTGACGACATGCTCCATGACGCGAGCGTTGCCTGGATGCTGGTTCCGTTCGTCCTGAGGCCGCCAACGCATACCCGCCATGAAGCCGTAGGTCTCGTCGTCGTCGTCAACGATGTCGTTCGCTATGCCTTGCACGGTCATAAGGTACTTCGCCATGACCTGCTCGTTCGGCTCGAAGAGACCACGCCCCGGTGGGGCTACGCCGATGACATCTGCAAGCGGAGGGAACGTCGACGACGCGGCCGCCGGTGCCGGAAGCGCTACTTGCGTCAGGCCACCCATTGCACCAGCGCCAAGAGCACCCCAGAGCAGCGATCTCCTAGTCAGCCCGTCACTCGATCGGTCAGGTCCAGTTTCCACAGGCGGTTCTCCTTAGTTCATCGAGCGGGGAGCTGACAACGACACCCGATACGCATCCGGCGGATGTTCGCACGACATAGACATTAGGTCCACACATGATCGACGCGCGAGAGCAACCACGTCAGGAGGACCGTGGAACGGCCTGAATGCACGAAACCGCCCCACCTCCCTGAGGAGATGGGGCGTTCCCCTTGCAAGTGGACGCCGAACAATCTCATTTGCACCACCAGGCAGGACGGCACTTCGCATCCGAAACAGCCGCTGTGATCTCGAAAGGCCGGTGCTACCGTCGAAGCATGGCCAATGAAACGCAACGGACGCTCACCAGGGGTTCTCGAGCATCTCAACGCCGATCCCGAGATCCTGGCTCACATCTCCCCGGAAAGTAGGCTCGTGCTACGTGACCCCTACGACGGGTCCGTCGACGCTTCTTGGTCGGTCGCTGCGCTCGTGGGCCTGGTGCGTGATGAAGTCACGAACTCATCAAACGGGTAGGCGCCCTCGTGGAGTTCAGCACTGAAGTCACTCCGGTCGATCCAGAGATGCAGCACCGGCGCGACGGCTGACGCTACACACTGCATGGCCACCTGCTGAAAAGCAGCATTTCTGACGGTGTCCCGCCCGGGGATCTTTGGAACCATGAAGCCGAACACGCCGCGATTGTCCGTGATCTGATCCTCGATCTCGTCAGGGTAGAAGTCCATGTCGTAGAAGCGCAGTCCGTGCTCGATCTCATAGGTCGCCGCGACATCGGCCGTCGACATGTCCGCGTCGAATCCTCGGCGGATCAAGTCATCAACGAAACGCGCTTGTTTCCCATCATCCATAGTGAGCGGCTCGATGGAGTGCGCGAACTCGTTTCTCACCTTGCGAATGAGGTGCATCCTTGCGTGGGCGGCTTGGCCGATGAGGCCTGAGGCGCGGGCGATGTCGATCTTCGCTCCGAGGTCCGCCAGCACTCCGGGTGACTCCCACAGACGGTCGTGGACTCGCGAGCTCACCTGAACGAAATGCAATCGCAGCGCTGTCTCGAGCGACGTGTCCAGGAGTGCTCCTGCCACCAGGGCGAGCTCACGGTCCCGCATTTCTCGCAGCTCAACCACGGCACGGTTGATGGCCAGCGACGTGTATGTCTTCTTCGTCATACGTGCATCGTCCCATTAACGACGAAACACGCCCCTCCCGCGCAGCGTCACCCTCGAAGGTGACGCGCTCGCCGCCGAGCGCCTTGCGTCAGAGCTCTCGATCGCGCTCCTTTACATGCAGCAACGGGCGACGCAGAAGAAAGCGTGGTGACCCCTGCACTTCGCTCAGGGTGGACAACAAGATCGGCCGGCCCAAGCATCCCATCGGTGCCCGCCGCCGAAACAGATGGGAGGCTAGCCCCGTGGTCTCGTGGCCGTGTGATCGCCGACCGAGAGGGCAGCGCGGTTACAGCACGAGGCCCACGGGAGTATTTCTAATGACAAGCCCCCGGATGACCGTCGACCCCACATGGGTCGCTGTTGGCGCGAATTTAATCCGAGTTCCGGCGATGACGCCTGTGAGCTCTGCAGTAACCAAGGGGATGTTGAGTACGTCCGTGTGACCAGCGAGGGAAGGATAGGCAGCGAAGAGTTTGTCCGCGTCGGGCCACTCCTTGAACTCGATTTTCAGCTCGTCCCCGTTCTCGTACTTAACGCGCAGGAAATTGCCATTCGGTTTGCTCTCCACGTCCGTCGGGTCCCCTGCGATCACCCAGTCGTTCGCGATCATCTGGGCGCGAGGTTCGCCTGAGGCCGTTGCCATCTTGAAACTCAAGAGCATGTGGCCCTCAGCGTCTCGGTCGAACCAGATCATTGGCTCGTCCCTGAACTGCACCATCATTGGCACGTCGATGTAACACGCGCCGCCCACGACGGCCACGATCTGACGACGCATCCACTCGAAATTGCCCGCGACGTCAGACCCTGGCATTTTCGTCTTGAGGGAGCGGCAGTGTTCGACCGTGAACGAACCTGCTTTCTCGTGATGCGTTGCGCAGAGGGCGATCATGCCCTTGGGATTGTGGTGATTTCTCACATGCCACTGCGGGTCAAAGTGGTGGTACTCAAGGTACGGATTTCGACAGTCTCGGACCGGACACCCGAACCCGACCTCTCGTCGTAGCTCGCGACGACATGGGCGGGCGGCGTCCGTCCGACTTTTGCTGCCGCGGACGTCCGTCGTTCGAGGTCATTATGCTTGGCCATGGTTGATCATAGGCAGGACCCACGAAGCAACCCGATCACGCGGCCTCTTGCTTCGAAGAAACCGCCCCCTCCCGCTAAGCGTCGTCCTGGGTTTCCGGGATCGCTTCAGCGAGAGGGGGCGCAGTCGTGCGCTAGAAAAGGGGGCATGACTATCAGCTTCGACGTGATCTTCGCTCTGCTCGCCATCCTCTGTGCGCTGCTGTTTGCGGGTCAGGCTGCGATCTACGGACAGCCCAACCGAACGCACTGCGGAGCTCCCACACGGCGCGGTGGTCCCTGCCGCAACGTCATCGCTGGCGGCCGCCGTTGCGCTGCCCGACACGCCACGAGCTGGATCGCTGGCTACTACACGTTCGCGGTACTCCTCCTGTTTACCTCCCTCGGCATCCTGCTATTCCAGCCAGTGACGAACCTCCTCGAGCTGCCCCCAGTTACCCTGCCTCTCCCGCAGAGTTCCTAGACAACACGAGGAAACCGCCCCACCTCCCGTAGGAGGTGGGGCGAGAGAGGCTTACGCGATTGCCTTGACGAAGACGAAGACGGCAGCGGTGACGAGGCCTCCGATTACCACCGATTTCACGCAGATGTCCAGCCCGAAACACAGGCGGTACCACCACTTGTGATCGGTGATCATTTTGTTCATGCGGCCCTCGGGCGTGCTGTGCTGGTACCGCCGGCTGGCTATGTGCGCGAAATAATCCATGAATGTGTGGCGCGCCAGAAGGTAACCGACTGTTTGACCGCCATGCCCGATCTCCTGCGGTGGAGGCGGCCCCGGCAGCTGTGTCTCAGGTCGAATGCTCTCCTTGGTGGCCTCGAGCTGTTGCTCGGCCTCCGCGCGCTTGCGCTCGGGTCCGTCGTCCTCCGCCAGGAGCGCCTCTGGATCTTCCACTAGATTCCGAGCACCTGCCGCCGGTACTGCAGAGCAGACAGCGAAACCCCGAAGTATCGAGCCAGAGCGACGCCGCTCGTGCCTGCGTCGAGCTGAGACTTCAGTTCGTCCTCTGGCATCAGGAGACTGCCAGCGAACTCGTTTGCGTAGACCTCGCCGGGCTTACCGCGCCCATCGTCGCTGCGCTTGTCGACCTCGACGAATCCAGCTTCGAGAGGAGCGTCAAGACTGCTCGTGCGGTCCACGTAGTGTCCGAGTTCATGGGCGCAAGAGAACCGGTAACGGTTCGGCGGTTGGTCGACGTCGAGATACATGTCGGCACCTGCTTTGGCGCTGAGCAGCATGCCGTACGTATCGTTCCCCAACTGCGCTGAGTAGACCTCGACGCCGACGGCGCGAGACACCTGCACGGGGTCGACCGGGAATCGCCCCGGGGTCCAGTAAAGGTCCATGACTGCCGCCGCCGCCTTGCGGGCCTCCGCACGAATCTCAGGGTAGGACAGATTGGAATCGACCACGTTGCCACCTCCCGCATCTAATTTGACCTGACAGTACAAGCAATGAGTGCTCATTCTACGTACCACCCTCCGAGAGTCGGCGTGCAGGAGATGTGCGCTGAGCGATTGCTTCGACCGCTGAGAGACTGAAACCGCCCCTCCCCGGGACGCGTAAGGGGCGACCGAGGAGGGGCGTAGTCGTTGGAGCCGCGGGTCACCGACCGGCGGTGAAGCTGGCGTTGCCGAGCGACGTGAAGAGGGACAGGATCGTCGCGACGGCTGTGACGGACGCGACGCCGGCCCAGTTGATGCCTTCGACGCCGACGGCGGGGATGAGGTCCGCGCCGGTTGAGACGGTGATGGCAGCGACTGCCACCTGAGTGGCGGTCTTCAGGGCGCGTTCCCCGGTGCCGCGCCAGAACGGGGCCGTCCAGATCGTGGAGTCGGACTGGTCACTGGCGAGCTTCGTGGTGCGCTCGCCGTGCGTTTCGGGTTCTGAGATGAGGGACATGCGGTTACTCCTTCTGAGTGGGGTTCGTGTCGGTGTTTGGCGTGTACTCCGGCCAGGGCGGGATCGTGCTCTCGTCGACGCACTCGGCGGCGATGAGTCGGCGGCGCAGGAGCGATGCGAACTCCTCGACCTTGCGGCGGCGACGCGCTTCGCGGTCGGTGGCCTTCCGTGCTTTCTCGACCTGCTCGTGCGCCTTGTCGACGTCGTTGCGGATTTGCTGGGCTCGGCCGGTCAGGCGTCGGTAGACGTGCTTCGTGGCGGGCCAGATGACTGATCCGACGCCGAGCGCCGTCGCGAATGTTCTGCAGGCGCGCAGCGTTTCGATGTCCATCCGGGTGCTACCTAAGTTTCGGTCGAGGCTCGTACGCGTACTTCCATGTCTGGGCGATGCGGAACGCGGCGATGATGATGCCGAAGCCAAAGAGCGTCATCTGCGCGTACCTGTTGCCGCTGCCAGTGATTTGCAGGTAGACGACGGTTCCGAGGTAGATGGCGAGTCCCAGCAGCAGGAGCCCGCAGGCGAGCTTCTCCGCCCACCACCACCCCGGGAGGACCGCCAGACTGCCGACAATGCCGGCGAGCAGTGACAGCCACCCCCATGCGGTGGTGAGGGCGGGGCCGATCTCCACCTCGATGGACGTTGGCGGAGCGATCAGCGCCGCGAGACCCAGGCCGATCGCGAGGACGTAGGCGCACAGGAACAGCGCCTTGAGGTGCGGGTGGATGGACAGCTCGCGCCACGCCCACCGCCCGAACGAGACGCGAGCAGTCACCGGGCTACTTCTTTCCGAGCGCCTTGATGACCTCATCGAGCTTGCCGATGAGGGTGTCAAACTTGTTGTTGAGCTCCTGGTCGATCGTCCACTTCTTGTGCGGCTGGAGCTGTCCGTCGCGGATGGCGTTCACCTTGTTGGCGACGTCGGCGAGCAGTGCGGCCTGTTCTGGGGTCATCTTCTTCTCTCCTTGGTTCTTCTGGTAGCCGATCGCCAGGGTGACGAGTCGGTCGAGGTTGATGCCGCCGGGGCAGGCGGTCGCGTAGCTTGCGCCGTAGCGCGAGTACAGCTCCCGATGCCCGATGACGGTGTCGCGGTTGATGGGGAAGCCGTACCGAGTGGCGCAGTCCGCGATGAGGCGAGCGAGCGACTCGTACGAGGCTTCCGAGATGGGCCAGCCGGATGCGTCGCCGGTCTGCGAGTTGCAGGTCTCGACAGTGATCGCACGGCCGTCCCAAGCCGCGGAGCCGGAGGTCCACGCGCGCTTCTCCTCGGGCACAACGCCGATGACTTGTCCGTCCTTAATGACGTAGCTGGCTGAGACTTGTCGGGAGCCGGTGCTCATCATGGAAAGCACGGCGGACAGCGACGCGGTCGCTGCGTGGTGGACGATGAACCGATCGACGCGAGCCGCGCGGTTCGAGAACTGGCCGCCGTTGCCGGACGTGCCGGTGGCGGTGTTGGAGAACGTCATGCATTGCCCCCTAGGGCATGAGGGAGGCCCTGCGCGGTGCGCGCAGGGCCTCGGAGCTCGGGAACGAGAATGGCGAGACGATCAGGCCACGGGAGTGACTTGTTTCCAGACGCCGCCTGGGATAGCGGCGAGCAGCATTGACTGACCAGGAGTCAGTGATTTGCCTGTGTTGCCGATCAGAGCTCGCCGGACAGCGGTTGATGTGTCGTGCGAGATCGACACGGTGTTCGAGGATCCGTGATGGATGATCGCGAGTCGTTGGCCGTCGAACTGCGGAGCGGGCAAGCCAGCCAGAGACCCGTTGCCGCCGCTTGGGTCGATGAACGCCGTCAGGTCTGCCTTCATGCTCCGCCCGAGGGGCGCCAGAGACACGGCCGACGCCATCGATGTCGTTCCGAGCAGCACGGCGGCTGACGACCTGGTGTTGGCCTCCGACGACCAGTCCACGTAGCTTCCGGTGACCGGAGCGGCCGCGATGATCGTGGCTGGGGCTTGTGTCAGTGCCTGGTTGTGGCACCGGACGAGGTCGCCGCCCGCCGAGTTGATGTACGCCTCGACTCGCGTCGGCGACGTCCCGGGGTGGCGGTACTTCGCTGGGCCGGATTCGAACACGGAGAACCCGAAGGTGTTCAGCTCGATCACCGTGAGGGCCGTGCCGGAAGTGTTTCGTGAGAAATCGTGTTCAATTCCTGCTCCGAGCGAGATGCGACTGTTTCGCATCGCGATGGACCCTCCTCCGTCGACCATGTCGGGCGCAGCGGAGAACAGGTAGTCGAGCAGCTTCACCGACGCGTTCCGAGCGTTGATGCCTCTGAACTTCGTGTTGCGAGTGACGAACCCGTCGATGACGAACCAGCTGTCCTGGCGCTGTTCCGCGAGTGGGTGTCCGGGCGGGTGGATCGTCACTTCCAGGTCAGTGCGGCAGTTGTCGCTCTCCCAGTCGACGATCGTGGAGTCGTAGGTTTCCCCGCCGATGGACTGGTTGAACATGCGACCGCCGACGACGCAGTTCGATGCGCGTGGACTGACGAGACGACCCATGCGACCGCGCAGTTGGAACCCAAAGTAGGAGTCGCGCGCGGTGCAGTTGATGAACTCCACGCCGTATGACGCGTGATGGACGTCGAACATGGATGCGCTCGAGCCCTGACCGCTGCCATCGATGATCTTCGCGAACATCGTCGCCCCGTAGGCGTGCGTGCTGCCCGAGTTCGCCGCAATCGCTGACGTGTCGTCGGTGTACAGATGACGGATGTTGCGACCGTGCGGCCGAACGACTCGCGTGTACGCAGACCCCTTGTCCAAGACGCCGTAGGAGTAGTTGATGCTCGGGGCGTCAATTCCGTAGTTGGCACTCAGATCGCTGATCGTGGTTTTGTAGCAGCCCTCGTTGAGGATCATCGGCCCCGTGGTTGCCTGGATCACGGGCTGCTCGATCACGGCGTTCGTGAGGTTTCGCAGGATGATGGCGTTGCGGGGCGCCCCGCTGGCCATGACCGCGTCGGAGAATCCGATCTTGCCGCACTTCATGTAGATCTTCATTGACTCGTCCATCTTGCAGAGACGGACGTTGGTCGAGAACGTATCGACCAATGAACCGATAAGCACAATGGTCGAGCCCGATATGCTGTGGAAGGGCAGGTACTCGCCGACGCGCGGTTCTCGGCCACCCGAACCAGGCTCAGCTCCCGGGATGGGATCATCCGCAATGACCTTGACAATATCTCCGCGCTTCCACTCGTTCGCGAAGGCTGTATCGGCGACGGTGAACGCGACGCCGGCAACCGAGAGAGTGTTCTCCATCAGGATGCTCGTCACCGCGACGTTAGAGACTGGACGCGGAACGGGCGTCGTGTTAAGAAGCGCGAATGGTGCCTCAGTGGAGTCAGAGATGATCTCGGCCCCCGACCAATCAATGGAGACACTCTTGCGGAAGCTATCCGGGCCCACGTTGGCGAGCGAGGAGCCGCCACTCAGGAAGAACTTTCCCTTCAAGTGCAACGTTCCACCGACTGGGGTATCCATGATTGCCTGCTGGATCGCCGCCCGACTGTTATTGACGCCGGTGGGGTCGAGGCCAGGGTAACGAGCGGTCGTCGCCCACACGTCGTAGACGTAGTCCTCAAGACTGTCAACGGACGCGGCTCGGCTCGGCTCAGGAGGCGTGGACTGGACTTTCGAGCTCTCACCCGGTGTTGCTGGGGTTGCTGTGTTCTCGGTCATGGTGGGCCTTTCCTAGTGGACTGTCCGCATCGGAGAGGTGTGTGACCCTCGCGAAGCTCGTACTTATGTACGAGAAAAGACTCGCGCTGGCCACCGACATTGGAGACTTCAGGCCCCTCGGTTCGAACTCATCCCAGGCGTGTCGCGGCGTGTCGCCAAGGGGTATCTCACTGGCCGCATTCGCTGCCACGGTCGGGGCCCACGATCAGATCCCGCGGGAATGCGAGAGGCCCCGCACGGTGAGTGCAGGACCGAGACGAAATCGGGTCTAGGTGAGGTGTGCGACGGTCTTCCACTTGAACGAGGCGGACCAGTCGGTGTTGCGTGCGACGCCCTGCCCGATGATGCAGCGGTGGCCGTTGTAGAGCGCCCCCGCGTTGATGTTCATGTTCAACGTGCCGTTTCCGACGCGAGCCATTCCGATCGTGAAGTCGTTGACGGGCGGGTTCGTCGGAGAGACGTGGAAGTTGTACTTGGCCGGGATCGCGATGCGAGCCGTGATCGCGCCAGTGCCCGTCGCGACGGTGCGCGCCTTGACGACGCACTCCACGTCGGCGCCGATGCGACAGATCAGAACCCGCGATCCGGTCGCGGAGTCGAACAGGTCCGGGTCTTGGAACTCGGTGATGTCGTCCCACACCGCAGACGGCATCTGCGCGTTCCCGATGACCCCCTGCGAGCTCCGAGAACTGGTGACTGTGTGTCGACGGTGGGAACGTGCTTGGCCGGCCCGGGAGGTTCGACCAAGCGACGGAGGCGACTGCCTGCGCGACGTACGCGCGGAGCGCCGTGTCGAGCTGCAGGTCGGCGGCGACGTACCCCTGGATGATCTGCAGCAGGGCCGCGTCGATCTGCTCCCGCATCTCAGACGTGAGCTCGTCCCGAGCTGTGTTCGCTTCGTCGACGTACGACTTGGTCACGCCTGCCGGTGGGAACTGGATCTCCGCGATGCGATCGCGCGCGTACTTCTGCGCGGCCGCGAGAGCATCCTCGTCCCACCGTTGCACCTGCTCCGCCGTCACTTCAGGCGCCCCGGCCGCGACTGGCATATCTGAGACGTCCCCAGACACGAGTCCGGCGTCGACGACGTTGCCCTCGATCATTCCGTGACCCCCTCGCCCCACGTGATGATGCCCCTGCCCGGGGAGATCGCCCCGGCAGGGCCGTCGCCCTTGACGTCCCATCGCCACTCGAGCTCGCTGAGGTCGTCGGCGAAGTCGTCGGCGGAGGGCGCCGAGATACGGAAGATGCCCTGAGCCTTCTCCGAGTCGTCCACAGTGAGCGCGACGACGCGATCGCCGTACCTCGCAGTGCCGCGGAAGTTCGACCACGCCGAGAAGTCGAACGGCTGCCCGTTGCGCTTGATCTGGAACTGACGCGACCACACATCCGAGCCGTACGCCGAGAAGCATCGGCCGAAGTCGTACGGAAAGCCCTGCATGTGATCTCCATCTCGATAGGGTTCGTTCGTGAATGCCAAGACCGGAGATCCCAACCGCCCAATCAGCAAGGCTGAGCTTCTCGATTCGGTCATCCGCGCCAGGCACCGTCTCTCGCGACACATAGATAGCCACCTCGCGGGCGACTATGCCGCGATCGACGACATCGCCGCCGTGATGCGCACGCTCTGCGCGCAGGGCAAGGGCGACGACCTTCTCCGGCGTTTCATCAAGCGATTCGAACTCGCGGACGTGCCGCTGTTCCTCTCCCAAGCCCCGGAGGCCTCGAGTGGAGTCCAAGTGGTCGTCGGCTCGTTCCCCAACCTGCGGCCCGACAACGGAGCAGTGGGCTCTTCACTTCTGAACTGGCTCACAACGCCGGCCGCTTGTTTCATTGACAAGAACGGCCGGACCACGTCCATGACATGGGCGAAGCTCATCGGCGCGATCGGCAACACTTGGGGCTCTCACGCCACCGAGCACTTCGCCCCCTGGATTGACCAGAGCGCGCTCCACGGCGTTAGCGGACTTACGTTGACCGACTTCATGCTCGAGCGCGCCGCCACGATCGTCGAAGACTGCCTCGGGGAGCTGCTGATCGCTCAGGGCTCTCCCCTGCACGCGCGGATGAAACGCATCCTCCCTGTCAGGCCGACAGACATGGGTTGGATGCGGATCATCGCGCTCCCAGGTGACCTCGTAGAGATCGAGTTCAAGGGTGGCCCATCGAGGCACGATCCCGAAGACGGCGTGTACCCCTTGGTCCGAGTTGAACGCTCTGGCGTCGTGGTCGGCACAGACCTCGTAGTCCAGCTCGGAATACCTTCGCTTCGCCCCATCCGAGTTACGCCTGGTCGAAGCGCTAGGCGATGAGGTCTGCGGGTGCACTCCACGTGTCCCCAGCCCAGCGTCCGCCGATGGAATGGCCGGCGCTGTGGACGGCGCCGGAGAGCGCGCGAGACTCCGCGTACGACCGACCCGACGACGTCAGGTTGTCGATGAAGAGGTTGTAGACGATGTACGACGGAGCCTTGTGCAGGTACGTCGCATTCACCGGACCGCCGAGCAGGAACGACTGCGCGATGTTGGTCATCGACCCGGACCCCTGCGCGGCGACGCAGAGATTCGCGAGCCCCGGCGTCGGAGAGGACGTCCGGTTGGGGAGTGGCAGGCCGAACGAGGACGTACCGGCTGACCCCTCCGAGACGCTGGCGATGTAGGTCGACGTGTTCTGCCCGAGGCGTGCCATCTGCTGCTCGGTGCCCGCGGTGCCTGCCCGCGTCACACGAACCGACATCGAGAGGAACCACCAGTCCGTCTGCTGAGTCCGCGCCCACGTCGCCAGCGCCGGCGCCATCTGCGCCTGGAAGGTCTGCGCGGCGACGTCGTTCACCTTGGAAGGCACGATGTGCAGTCCACCCTTGGCGGTGCGCTCCGTCCGACCGGACGAGCTGGTGAACGCGCTCGTGAGGGTGATGCTGGCTGGAGTGCTGGCAGCCGCGAGTGCTGCAGCGGTCTCCGCCACCAGGTTCGGGACGCTCGCCGGGACACCCGTCACGGGCAGCTCAGGGTGCGAGAGGTCCATGTAGAGGAACGCGCCGGCCGAGTCGGCGAGATCATCGACGGGTGGATCCTGGAAGCCGGGCCCGCTGAACTCGACGCCGGGGATTCGGATTTCGCGGGACATCAGTCGTTCTCCTGAATCAGGTAGGTCCAGACGAGGTTCGGGTCGGTGCCCCCGGTCGTGGTGAGGCGCAGCTGCAGCTTGTGCCGGAGGGTGAAGTTCGTCACCGTGCGTGAGAAGCGAAGGATGTTCCCGCCCGTGGGGTTGTCCGTGTTGTCAGCGATCACCTGGAACTCTCCGGCGTTCTTCCCCAGGGCCGTGAGCGCCGCGGATTGCTTGCCCCACGCAACTCCGCCCGCGACGAAGTTCGCTGTCTCAAGCTCCGAGAACGGCACCGTCTCTGGCGCCCCGAACTGTGGACCCGCGGAGTGCTCGATGACACTCAGGAATCGCGCTTCAAGCGTCCATGCGGACGGCGCCCCGATGACGCCACGGATCGATATGAGGTGCGTGACCGATCGGCCCTCGAACTCGACGTGGTTCTGCGGGAAGATCAGCCCGTTGAGGGCGCCGTCAGGGTAGAGGCGGTTTCCTTGCGTGGCGGCCGCGATGACGTGTGTTGCGCCCATGCTCCGGCTCCGATCTTGTCGTTGACGGTGAACAGGATCTCGTCAGCGAGGAGCTGCACGACGTTCTGGTCCTGGTTCAGCGAGGAGCGAGCGATGCCCATGCCCATGCCCATGTTGTTGCCGCCCGTGAACATGTCGTGCGAACCGTTGTTGAGCAGCAGGTCATACGGGATACCGGTCAGGCCACGCAGATCGAACGCCTTGCCGTTCACCTGGAACTCGAGGTAGTAGTCGCCTCCGGCGAACATTGCCGCGCGGTTTGTCGTGAGCCGAGGGTAGAAGCCGTTCGCCTTGTTCTCGTTGAGGCCCGTGAACCACACGCGGGTGCCAGAGGTCTCCACATCGGGCCGCGTCTCCGCGTTGGCCCCCGTGCCGCGTTTCCCACCCTTGAGCCACCAAGAGCAGGTTCCGTCACCGTTATCCCGCAGGGAGACCGTACCGAAGGCACGAGAGGTTCCATCGGGCAGCTGCGAGTCCATTCCGAGCCACATCTGCGAGAACGGGTACTTGCGCTCCGTCAGGAGGCTGGTCCCCGTCCCTGCACGGATCGCGAACCACCCGGAAAGCGACTGCGGGCCGACTTCCTTCGGCCATCCGAGGCGCTTGTATGCGGACGCGCCGTGGTAGCGGCTCGCCTGGTTGTAGGGAAGCTCGGACGCAGAGATTAGCAGCGCCCGGCTTCCGTGGAACGGGTGGCGGCGCGTGCGAGAGATGACCGTCGCCGCGTCCGCGTAGTGGAAGTGGTTCACCCACCCGTCTGTGCCGGTCTCGAACGTGCTGTGCGCGAGTACGGTGCCGCGCTTCTTGAGCACGCCGCTGGTCTGGTCGAAGCGTCGCGGATCCATGATGGGGCCGCCACCGCCCACCGCCCACCGCCCACCGAGAGATCCGTCGTTGTCACCGTCATGTGTTCCTCACAATCGTGAAAGTCAGTTCGTTGCCATCCACGCGGAGCCAGATGATGAAGTTGCCCGGAAGCGGGCGGGGACGCTCGGTCCGAGCTGAGATGTGGAGCGCGTTCTCGATCGCGCGGATCGTGATGCGCGCGAGACCACCAGTTGCCGAGACGCCGAGCCAGGACTTCTTGCCCGACAGGGACTTGAACATCGTGTCGCCGGGTGCAGCTTCGGAGGACTTGAGGAAGCCGGCGTCGTTGAGAGCGAGCTCCGCGGCAGCCGCTGCGGCCTGGCTGATCACCTCTGGAGAGTCGGCGAGCGCTTCACCCGTGATCTCTTTGACCTTGGCTCGTGACTCTGAGCCGTCCTTGTCGAGCGCCTTGAAGTCGTCTGTCCCGGAGTTGAAGCGAGGGCTGCTCGCGAGCGATCCATCCCATGCCTGGATATCGCCCCCGTCCGCCACCTGGTCGATGACGAAGACGAACGGTGTCTTGACGAACTCGCCCACCACTTCGGTGGGGAGTTCGAAGATCTGGATGCGTGCCATTGGAGTGTCCCTTCCATCAGACCCAGGCTTGCGAGCGGTTGCCGATCGCGGGCCTGGGCGGCTTGTTGCTGCGGCGGTTGTTGCATCCGGCGTGGGATGCGCGAAAGTTGCTCCAGTCCTCCTGGAGTTCTGGGTGCTGCTCGACGACGTAGAAGTGATCGAGCTGGAATCGCCAGTCGTTCTTCCAGTCGTTCCAGGGGGGCGTCGTAGTCGATGGGTTTGGGGCAGAGCCAGCACGGAGCGCCCACGGTGCCGTCGTCGTTGACCTGCGCGGCGCACTGCTCGCGGAACTCGGCTCGGAGCGACTTCATGCGGCGGGTGCTCTTGTGGTTCTTCCCCATCACTCCCCTCGAGGTCGGGGCCCGTCGCCTCCCCCGAGGTGACGGGCCCGCTTCCCTCTCACCGCTCGTCTGTGACACGACGCTGAGCTGGCGTCCCGCGGCCGTCCCGCTCGGCCCGGTCTCACGCGGGGGCGGGTGCACTGTCCGGATACGACGAAACCCCGGTGCGCGATGCGCTGCCGGGGCTTCTGAAACTGTGTCGATCTTTACTTTGAGAGCGGACATCTAGGCGTGTCAAACCAAATCGGGAACTTTTTCTCCACGAGCTCGAAGTTTCTTCAGCACGATGGGGTTCTGGAAGGTCATGCGCCTCCACATGCGGAGGAGTTCTTCCTTCTCGATCTCGATGAGGTGGTCGTGCACGCGCCACGCAAGACCCGCTCGACGCCATCTGCGGATCGTGCGAACGGACCTCCCGACACGGCGTGCTGCTGCACGGGTGGTCAGGTAGGTTAGTTCGGCTTCCATGGGATTGATTATCCCAGGTGAGGCGCCTCATTGCGTCGCCCCGAGAATCCCCGCGATGAGAGCCGCTACAACACCCACTGATGCGGCTCCTGACGGCAGGAGCCATGACACATTGCGAAGCCAGAAGGACGTCACTCCGATAAATTCATCCGTGCTGCGGTCCCGCACCTTGATGTCGATGAGCTTGTCGGAGACATCAACTTCCGCCGGCCCTGCCGTCACCACCGTTGCACGGCCGAGGGCCCCAGGGCGAATGAGTTGTGGGTGAATCTCCAGCAAGGCTTCGCTGCTGACAGTCGACCACGACTCCTCGATCACGATCCCGTCGGACGACGACTGGCTCGTAACGATTGCTTCGTCCGCGCCGTGCACTCTAAATTGGATGGGAACACCGGAATCGAAACTCGCACTCACGATGTCAGCGCGACTATGCGACACGACGACTATCTCGAGGAGATAAGGGTTCTGGATTCTGGTCTGACCGATGCTGACTTCCAGATTAGCGACTCCCGCGTGATTAGAAATCAAGGGCGTGACGGTCACGGCGTAACGCAGGCTTCGTCTGGGATGAGATTTCCTAAGCGAATAAATCGAAATCGGAATACCAATGAGGCCGACGACGCCCACGGCGAGTCCGGCTACGGTCAGAATCATCGTCCAGTCCACGATGCGGCCTCCATGCGTCCCACGGTTCGAAAGATCACGACCTCAGGATAGATCCGTCACTGGTTTGCTCGGGTCAGGCCGCGAGGGTGAGGGATTCGGCGCCGGCAGCGAACAGGTCGCGCGCTCCTGGTGGGGTGACGACGTTGCCGGACTGCTTGACCCGCTCGTGCTTATTGGCCGGGCAAGACACACCGAGGAGTCTTACGGACGAGGATACGCTCGCTCTATGACTGATGATGCCAACCCCGACGCCAGAACCAGTGCGGAGATCGCGAGGTCACTTAGGGATGCGACACTCGGCGCCGCCGTTGGATTGGTACTGGATAAAGCGCTCTGTGGCCTGGTCCCGCAAACGCCTGACTCACCTTGGCATCTGCGTGAGGGTGGCCCCACTCTCCTTGAACTCAAGTACATGGACGACCGGCGGCTCGTTTCACTCAAGGTGACTGCCAACCACCCGGTCCAGCTGGGAGGCATCACCGGATCGGCCCCGCCCATCGTCAAGGAGCACTGGGTGTCCATCGCTCACAAGAATGTTCGCCCGCTTCGGATCACGGTCGAGTGGGCATGGGATGACCTGGAGTTCCGCTCGTTGGATTTCGTCTACTAATTCGGAGCTGGCCGCGAAGGCCCATATCGATGCCGACTCGGGCCTCCTGCGTCGGGTCAGCTCGGCCGATTGAGCTCTCCTGCTTCTCGTAGGTGCTGCTCGGCTTCGGTGGCACGTTGGAAGTCCTTGGCTCACCAGCTTCCACGAATGGCAGGGAAACATGGGCATGGCTCTTAGCAATCAAGCTGCGCTTGGGCGAGATATCAAGGCGCACGGCGTCACGGCCGCCCGCTCCGGAGGCCGGCGCTACTACCTGGGCGTCAAAAGCGGCTGAAACACCCATCGTCGTGCGTTGCAGTGCAGCACACTGAGTCTCGGCGGCCGACAAGACCAGCATCATGGCAGGCATTACTTCACCAACGGGCATGATCAGTGCATGCCTCGACTCCCAAACGACCCGCTCCTGACGACCGAACAGGCCGCCGAGATGCTCGCGATCCGCCCCGACCTGCTGCGCGAGTGGAAGTACCTCGACGTGCGTGACGGCGGCGACCGCGGCCCGCAAGCGATCAAGCTTGGGCGGCTTGTCCGCTACCGACTCAGTGAGCTAGAGGCGTGGATCGGTGGGCACAACCCGTGAGCGACCCCGAGTTCCCGACGCCGCAGAAGCTGTGCGATCGCATCCCCGGACTCACCGTCGCCGCGCTCGCGAAGCAGCGGTCTCGCGGCGGCGGTCCGCCATTCCGGAAGGCGAACGCGCGGGTTGTGCTCTACGAGTGGAGCGAGTACCTCGCTTGGCTCGACACCACGAAGCGAGAGCAAACCGACCGGTACGGCGAGCGATTATGAAGTATGCGGAGCATCGCGAATCCCACCCATCGCCCCACTTGGATGGCTGACGAGCAAGTCTCCGAGATGATCAACGTGCCCGTGGCCACGATCCGAGATTGGCGGGTCGACCACCAGCCCCTCCCCTACTCGAAGATCGGTACGCTCGTGCGCTATGACATGAAGCTGTACATGCGTTGATGAGAGCCAACGAGGTCGACGTCGAACGTTAACTGATCGACCCGCCCTCCTGCAGTATCGGGTGCAGCATAAGCCGCTCGTCTCGACTCAGACCTGGGCCTGGTTGCGGGGCACTCCGGGCACGCGACTCGAGGTGCCCTGCTCTTGTTCGTCTAGACGAGAGCTGCACGCAGGGTCATGTACAGAGCCGTCGCCAGCTCGGCACCGTCGCGGGAGTTCAGGCCCGCGACGAACGGCGTGAAGTCGACCGTTTCGGTAACGAAGGTCGCGCGGATCTCAGCACCGCGAGGCCACGGCGTGCCGCCGAAGCTGTCAACGAAGAGCATGTGGTCGGTCGCCACATCGAGGCTCCGAATGGCTTTAAGCGGCAACACGTGCACGCTCGGGCGCTGATCAGGGGCAAGCTCGAAGGATGCCTGCAGGAGCAGCGCGCCCGTGAGCACCATGAAGCTGCTGCGCTTGCCGCTGTAGGCGACGGCCGCGGCGTGGATCTCCTCGTCTCTGGCGGCGAACGCGAGGGCGCCCTGCGTCCGCACCCACACGTCGTGCTGCGGTTCGTCCCAGGAGGGGTGCCGGCCAAAGAGCTCGACGAGCCGCTTCCCGGCCTGCATGTCGGTGAGGCGTGGATCAGTGGTCATGCTGAACTCCGTTCGTCCCGGCGCACCTGATGCGCGCAGAACAACACAGTGTCAGACGCATCCGACATTGCGTCGCTTCGCCTCTCGTGGTGGAGGCGCTCTGGAACCTACGCTTAGCTCATGAGCATGGAGAGCAGGGTGTGCACGCGCTGCGGCGAGCGGCACAAGGGTCACGTCGACGGGCCGATGCCAGCCCACGACACTAAGCACCGCATGCGATGTGAGCCGTTCCCAGCGAGGAGGCGAGACGCTCGCACCGAGCCCGAACCGCTGACCGACTTCCGCATCGTGCAGCAGAACTTCGAGGGCGGCCAGCCAGGCAGCGGCCGGCGCGCGTGACTTCCTGCGACGCGTAGCTTCAGCTCATGTCTCTGCGATTCGCGATCTGCCCCCGCTGCGAAGAGGAGCACGCGCTGCAGGCCAGCGGTGCCATGTCAATCCACCAGACCGTCGCAGGCGCCCGCTGCGCGCCGGCTTCACCCTCTGCTGAGTCGCGGAAGCCGGACAAGCTCGCTGAGCACCGCGACAGGAGGCCGCATCGGCCCGTGCCCGCCCCTGACGCCTCTCGTTCGGAGCTGCAGGAGGCGTTCAGCCTCGCCGGACAGCGAAAGAAGCCCTCACAGCGCGAAGTCCAGCGCTTCGACAGGCGGATCTATGCCACCGACCCCAGCACGGTGCGCGGCGGACTTCCGGGTCAAGGTCGTCGCTCAGGCTGAGGAAGTCGACAGCCCCAGCTCCTCCTGCATGGCAGCGTGGATGCGGAGCACCAGCCCCGGCAACTCGCGCGTGCTCGGCACTTCAACTCCTGGATCCTCCTCGACGTCCCACAGGGCATCCAGTGTGGCCCTGCACTGCGTCTGAAGGTCGATCATCAACGCAGAGAGATTGGTCGGCGCCAGAAACTCGACTTGTGACTCGAGCTCTTCAAGCGCTGACAGACGCACACCAGCTCTTCCTCGAAGCTCCTCAGCCTGGTAGTGCTGGTCGGCGGCTGCGGCTTCGGCGGTGCTGATCGCCGACGCCGTGAGTCTGGCCGACGTCAGATATTCGGCGTACGTGCTCAACTTCTGCTCTCGGTGCCAGTGCGTCAAGCGCAGTGCATCCTCACGCTCGAGCCGGCTGTCGGACGCCTTGGTCTGCATCCTCTGCACGATGATCGTGCCGAGGAAGCCAACCGCGATGCCGACGGCTCCGACGGCCAGCGTGCCGGCGTCGATGAGCACAGAGGCTTGAGCGATGGAGTGACTGAGCATGCGCCCAGGGTACCGACGATCAGCCGCCTTCTTGGCAGCTACGCTCGCTGCGTGCCTGACTCCGAACTGCTCTCGCCCGCTCAGCCCTGCGAGCGAGTCCCTGGCCTCACGGTCCGCAAGCTCGCGTCCCAACGTCAGCGCCCCGGCGGTCCCTCGTTCTACACCCCGACACCTCAGACCGTGGTCTACGACAGGGCGGAGCACCTCTCGTCGCTGCGGGCGCAGCAGCGCACGCACACTGACCGCTTCGGCGCGCGATCCTGAGGCCGTGTGTCCGAGCGGTGTCCGCAGCAGTCCCATTCCGACACTCGCACGGCCCACCACTGCCCACACCTGCACGCCCGGAATGGCGGGGCAGACGGGCACAGCCCATCATCACCGTCACCCCTCTAGGCCTTCGAGCTCTACTACGGCGTCTAACTCGTCGCGGTAGCTCCACGCCCGGCCCGTCTCGCACTCTGCGAGGCGGGCCGGGCGTTTTTGCATCTGACGGTGTGTGCGTCCGCGCCTCCGTTCCGTCCAGGTAGGCGCCGGATGGCATGGCAGGCTGGGTGGATGGATGAAGCAGAACTCCACGAGCAGGCTCTGGCCGCGATCGACCACCACAAGCGGCTCGCCGCGAGCATCCACGCCGCGGCCGTCCGTCGGCTCTCGTCCGAGCCGCAGAGCGTGGACTGGCACCGGCACAACGCCGACGTCGACAGCGCCATCGACGAGCTGCTCGCCCACGAGTTCACGACGCCGAAGTCCGCGTTGCAGGCGCTCGCCTCGCATGAGGCCCAGCACGCCGTCGGCATCGGCAGGCAGTCCGGCCTCGACGCCGTCCTGATCGCCGACAGCCTCGAGCGCGCCATCATTGAGCAGCAGTCCGAGCAGTCCTAGGTCCTCGCCCGCGTCTGCAGGTGCGAGGTGCGGGCGGCTACTCGCCGTAGAAGAGTCGCTCGAAGACACGACGAGCGCGGCGGGTCTCGCCGAGGTAGTCGTCCTCAAGATGCGGGCCCGAGCCCGGTGCGTAGCCCAGTGCGCGTGCCACGGCATCGAGCGTCGGGCCGTCCTGGGGCAGCAGGTCGGACTGCTTGTTCGTCGCCAGGTACAGCGCCGAGCGCACCCGCGAGGCCAGCAGCCAGGCGTCGCGCAGCTGATTGGCGTCAGTTGGCGTCAGCAGCTCCTCGTCCTGTGCAGCGTCGATGGTGCCGAGCGTCGACGTCGTCCGAAGGGACGTGCGGTGCGTCGCGTGCTGCAGCTGCAGGGTCTGGGCGAGCCATTCGACGTCGCTCAGCGAGCCGCGTCCGAGCTTGAGATGTCGCGTCGGGTCCGCTCCCTGCGGCAGCCGCTCGTTCTCCACTCTCGCCTTGATGCGCCGCACCTCGCGAAGGCCGTCCTCGGACAGCTCCTTGCCGTACCGGACCTCGTCCACGAGGTCCATGAACCGATCACGCACGTTGGCATCCCCGACGACGTCGTGCGCGCGCAGCAGCGCCTGGGTCTCCCAGCCGAGCGACCACCTGGCGTAGTAGCTGCGGTAGGCGGACAGCGACCGGACGAGGGGCCCGGACTTGCCCTCAGGGCGGAGCCCCGCATCCAGGTCGATCGGCATACGCGGGTCGGCCGTGAACTCCACGATCCGGTGCACCAGCGAAAGCGCTCGCCGACTCGCGAGGTCGGGGTTCTCGAAGTCGCCCTTCTCGAAGACGTAGAGGACATCGAGATCCGAGCCGAAGCCGAGCTCGCGACCGCCGTAACGGCCCATGGCGATGATCGCGAACGGAGGGTACTCGACCTTGTCGATGCGTCGGACCGCGTCGTACGCACCGTGGAGCGTCGCCGTTGCGATGTCGGAGAGACCCGCGCCCGTCTGCTTGATGTCGATGAGGCTGAGGAGACCGCCGATGGCCAGGCGCAGGACCTCGCGTCGACGGAACGTGCGAAGAGCCCTCCGGAGGGCAACCTCGTCGTCGTGTCGGCGGATCGTCGTCGCGACCTCGTCGAGCAGTGCGTTGAGCGTGCGGGGCTTCAGCTGAGCGTCGTCGTCCAGCCACTTCACCGCCTCGGGGTAGAGCTCGAAGAACTCAGCCGCGAACTTCGAGCCGGAGAGCAGCTGCGTGAGCCGCTTGGCCGCCGCCGAGCTGTCGCGCAAGAGCCTGAGGTACCAAGCGGTGTCGCCGAGCCGTTCCGAGAGCTTCCTGAAGGCGAGGAAGCCGCTGTCGGGGTCGCTGCCCTGCGAGAACCAGTCGATGAGCACCGGCAGCAGCGTGCGCTGCATGATCGCTCTGCGGGACACCCCCTTCACGAGCGCAGTGATATGCGCCAGCGCGCCCCGCGGGTCGAGGAAGCCGATGGCACGCAGGCGAGCCTCTGCCTGGTCCGAGCTCAGCGCGAACCCCTCGGTGGGCAGCGCCGCAACCGCAGAGAGCAGGGGGCGATAGAAGACCTTCTCGTGCAGACCGCGGACACGGAGCTTCACCCGCTGCCACTCGTCGGTGAGCTCGCGTGAGTTCGCGAAGCTCGCTGAGCGAGCCAAGACGCCACGTTCGATGTCGCTCGTCGGCATGAGGTGCGTGCGCCGCAGGGCACGCAGCTGGATCCGGTGCTCGAGCAGGCGAAGGAACTCGTAGTCGGAGGAGAACTGATTCGCGTCGTCGCGCCCGATGTAGCCGCCCTCGCTGAGCGCCTCGAGCGCCGCCAGCGTCGACCGTTCCCGCACGGTCTCGTCGTGCTGGCCATGCACGAGCTGCAGGAGCTGGACGGTGAACTCGATATCGCGGAGCCCGCCAGGTCCGAGCTTGATCTGCAGGTCGACTTCCTCAGCAGGAATGTGCTCGGTCACGCGCTCGCGCATCGCCCGCACCTGATCGACGAAGTCCGCGCGGCTGGCACTCGCCCAGATCAGCGGCTCGACTCGGCGCTCGAATTCCTCTCCGAGCCTCAAGTCGCCCGCCATGGCCCTCGACTTGATGAGCGCCTGGAACTCCCAGTTCTTCGCCCACCGCTCGTAGTAGCGCGCGTACGAGTCGATCGTTCGAACCAGCGCGCCGTCCTTGCCCTCTGGCCTGAGGTTCGCGTCCACCTCCCAGAGTGCCGGCTCGATGTCCGTGGAGTCGATGACCCGCATCGTGAGGCTCGCGAGCCTCGTGCCGATCTCGACGGCCTTCGGTACAGCGACACGCTCCGGGTCGGACGATTCGGCCACGAACATGATGTCGACATCGCTGATGTAGTTGAGTTCCTCGGCGCCGGCCTTGCCCATGCCGATCACCGAGAGGCGAACGCACTCGACGTCCTCGGCCGGGAAGCGTCCGAACCCGCTCGGCGGCGCCTGTGTCTCGGCGCGGGCGACCATGATGGCCGCATCCAGCGTCTCCCCCGCGAGGTCGGCAAGAGCACGACTCACCTCGCGGACGCACCCGCGCTGGTCGTCCTGGGCCAGGTCGAAGGCGGTGATGCGGGCCAGTTCGGTGCGGTAGCGGATGCGGAGCGACCGAATCGCCTCGGAGCCCGTGATCTGCGCGACGGCCATGCCGAATCCGCCGTCGGCGTCTGCCTGGTCGGCGTCGACGCCGACACTCGCCGCCATCCGGCGCTGCAGCTCGGCACGGGTCGGCAGCTCGGACTCGCCGGACTGCACGACCTCCATCGTGCGCGGGTGGCGCAGGAAGAACTCGGCTAGCCCTGTCGACGCCCCGAGCAGACGAACGACCGTCTTGGCGTTCGGTCGCTCAGCGAACAGCGAGTCGACGGCACTCGGGTGCTGACGCGCGAGATACACGAGCCACTGGAGCGCCTGGTCCGGATCGGCGACCCGCTCGTCGACGACGGAGAACACGTCGTCTGCCCGCACCCCGGTCAGCTCGGCGAGCTCCACGAGGCGCGGCTCGGCCTCACTGGGCGCGGCGAAACCCGCCCTCGCGAGGCGCGTTCGCAGACCGTCAGAGCGCACGACTTACAAGGAGTGCAGGTTCGAGGCGAGCTCGAAAGGCGTCACCTGAGCGCGGTACTGCTTCCATTCCGCACGCTTGTTCGCGAGGAAGTAGGCGAAGACCTGCTCCCCGAGCGTCTCGGCGACCAGCTCCGAGTTCTCCATGATGGCGATGGCCTCGTTGAGGCTCGACGGCAGCGGATCGAAGCCGAGCACGCTGCGCTCACGCGGCGACATCTCCCAGATGTCTCCCTCGATCTCGGCAGGAAGCTCGTACTCCTCCGACACGCCCTTGAGGCCAGCCGAGAGCAGGACCGCGTACGCGAGGTACGGGTTGGCCGCGGAGTCGATGCCGCGGTACTCGACCCGAGCCGAGCCACCCTTGTTCGGCTTGTAGGTCGGGATGCGCACAAGTGCAGAGCTGTTGTTGTGACCCCAGCACGCGTAGCTCGGGGCCTCGTCTCCGCCCCAGATGCGCTTGTAGGAGTTGACGAACTGGTTCGTCACGGCCGTGATCTCCGGCGCGTGCTTGAGGAGACCCGCGACGAAGTGCCTACCGATCTTCGACAGCTGGTACTCGGCGCCCGGCTCGTGGAACACGTTCGTGTCGCCCTCGAAGAGCGAGACGTGCGTGTGCATACCGCTGCCAGGGTGCTGCCACATCGGCTTGGGCATGAACGTGGCGTACACGCCCTGCTCGATGGCGACTTCCTTGACCACGGTGCGGAACGTCATGACGTTGTCGGCCGTGTTGAGCGCATCCGAGAACCTGAGGTCGATCTCGTTCTGTCCCGGGCCCGCCTCGTGGTGGCTGTACTCGACCGAGATGCCGAGGTCTTCCAGGATGCGCACTGCGCGACGACGGAAGTCGTGAGCGGTTCCGCCTGGCACGTTGTCGAAGTAGCCCGCGTTGTCTGCCGGCACCGGCTCGCCGCTGAGCGCCTCGTCGGACTTTAGCAGGTAGAACTCGATCTCGGGGTGCACGTAGAAGGTGAAGCCCTGCGCCGATGCCACGTCCAGCGCCCGGCGAAGCACGCGGCGCGGGTCGGTGACCGAGGGCTGGCCGTCCGGAGTGGAGATGTCGCAGAACATCCGAGCGGTCGGATCGATCTCACCACGCCACGGGAGCATCTGGAACGTCGACGGATCCGGGTGCAGGAGCATGTCGGCCTCAGACCGCCTCGTGAACCCCTCGACGGCAGAGCCGTCGAGTCCGATGCCCTCGTTGAAGGCACCCTCCACCTCCGCCGGTGCGATTGCCACGGACTTCAGTGTTCCGAGAACATCCGTAAACCACAGGCGGATGAACTTGATCCCGCGCTCCTCGATCTGGCGGAGTACGAAGTCCTGCTGCTTGTCCACTCGGGCTCCAATTCTTGTTGTGCGCCTCCCCCTAGGCTACTGGGCCTGAGGCCGCCCCGCCGTATGATGGCCTGCATGTCTCAGGCCAGTGCACCGAAGCGAGTCCGAATTCGACACTTTCAGACGGCCAAGGCCGCCGGCGAGCGCATCACCGCGCTCACGAGCTACGACGCCATGACCGCTGCGGTGTTTGACGAGGCAGGCATCGACGTGCTCCTCGTCGGAGATTCCGCGGCCACCACGGTGCTCGGTGAGACCTCGACGCTGCCCGTCACGGTCGACGAGCTGATTCCCATGGCACGCTCCGTCGCGCGCGGCGTGTCGCGAGCCCTCGTCGTCGCAGATCTTCCGTTCGGCAGCTATGAGCGCGGACCCGAGCAGGCTCTGGACACCGCGGTCAGGTTCATGAAGGAGGCCGGCGTGCAGGCCGTGAAGCTCGAGGGCGGCGTGCGTTCGCAGGCCACTATCAAGCGCATCGTCGAGGCCGGAATTCCGGTCATGGCCCACATCGGCTACACCCCGCAGAGCGAGCACGGCCTCGGCGGGCACGTCGTGCAGGGCCGAGGCGACGCGGCGGAGCGGGTTCGAGCAGACGCTCGCGCCGTGCAGGACGCCGGCGCGTTCAGCGTGGTCCTCGAGATGGTCCCGGCCGTCCTGGCCGCGGAGATCACGCGGGAGCTCGTCATCCCGACCATCGGCATCGGCGCCGGTGCCGAGTGCGACGGTCAGATCCTCGTGTGGACCGACGCGATGGGCCTCGGCACCGGTCGCATGCCGCGCTTCGTGCGCAAGTACGCCGACCTGCGGGGCATCCTCCTCGACGCCGCCTCGAGCTACCGCGACGAGGTCAAGTCAGGCGCGTTCCCATCGGAGGCGGAGAGCTTCGAGGACCAGTCCGGCTAGGGCCGCTCCGGGAACGAGAAGGAACGCCGTCGGTCAGCGGTCCTCTTCGGCCTCTTCCTCGGCCCAGGCCTTCGCGCGCTCCTGAAGCTTCTCAGGGGCGCGCTTCGCCTCTGCCTCGGATGCGAACGGGCCGACGAGCTCAGAGCCGAGGGACTGCCGTCCGACCTCGACCTCGCCCGTGCGCGAGTTGTACCAGAATTCCTGTGCATGCGTATCGGTCATAGGCTCAAGCGTATGCCGAAAGACCCGAACACAGGACTCCTCATCCCTGGCCGCAGCGCCCCGGCCAGATCCGTCCCTGCCGCCATCGCCCGCCCGCCGTACGTCGGCAAGCAGGCGCCGGACAAGTGGACGGGCGGGGATGTCTACACGCCGGAGGAGATCGCCCGGATCGAGCGGGCATCCACCATCGCCGCCGATGCCCTCGAGCACCTCGAGCAGTTCGCCGTCCCCGGCATCACCACCGATGAGCTCGACAGCATCGCGCACGACTTCGTGACCGCGCGAGGCGCCTATCCCTCGACGCTCGGCTACCGCGGGTTCCCGAAGTCGAGCTGCACCTCGCTCAACGAGGTGATCTGTCACGGGATCCCAGACGACACGGTGCTCGAATCCGGAGACATCCTCAACGTCGACATCACCGCCTACTTCGAGGGCATGCACGGAGACACGAACCGCATGTACCTCGTCGGAGACGTCGCCGACGAGTCGCGGCTGCTCGTCGAGCGCACGCACGAGGCCATGATGCGCGGCATCGCCGCTGCGAAGCCGGGACGGCAGGTCAACGTCATCGGACGCGTCATCGAGAAGTACGCGGGGAGGTTCGGCTACGGGGTCGTGCGCGACTACACCGGCCACGGTGTCGGCGCAGCCTTCCACTCCGGCCTGATCATCCCGCACTACGACTCCCCGCAGCACACCACGGTCATCGAAGAGGGGATGGTCTTCACCGTCGAGCCGATGCTCACGCTCGGAACCTCGGACTGGCGCCTCTGGGATGACGGCTGGACCGTCGTGACCTCCGACGGCTCTCGCTGCGCGCAGTGGGAGCACACCGTCGTCGTCACCTCTGACGGCGCGCGGCTCCTCACCGTGCCATCGGCCTGACGGCACGAACGGGAACCCCGCTCCCGATATGCTCACACGCATGGGCAAGAGCAGAGCCACCAAGGCCATCGGCATCGACATCGGCGGCACCGGCATCAAGGGGGCGCTTGTCGACCTCCGCACCGGCGAGCTGCTCTCCAAGCGGCGCAAGGTGCCGACGCCAGTCGGCGGTGACCCGCGCGAGGTCATCGACGCGACCATGGAGATCGTCCGCAAGATCTGGGACAAGGACCTGGACGGCGACACGGACGTTCCGGTGGGCATCAGCGTGCCCGCGATCGTCAAGCACGGGGTGACGCGCTCCGCGGCCAACATCTCGCCGCGCTGGATCGACTTCGCCGCCAGGGCGGCGTTCTCCGAGGCAGTCGGGCGCGAAGTGGCGCTCGCGAACGATGCAGACGCAGCCGGCATCGCGGAGGTCCGATTCGGCGTCGCGCACGGGCGACTCGACAGTGTCATCATGACGACGCTCGGCACCGGCATCGGGACGGCCATGTTCTACGGAGGCCATCTGTTCCCGAACTCAGAGCTCGGCCATATCAGCATCGGCGACCATAGCGACTATGAGAAGTTCGCCTCGTCGAAGGTGCGCGAGCGCGATGAGCTGTCATTCTCGGAATGGGGTTCGCGGCTCACTCCCTACTATCGCCAGCTCGAAGCCCTCTTCTCCCCCGATGTCTTCATCGTCTCGGGTGGCATCTCCAAGCAGGCAGACGAGTTCCTGCACTACATCGATGTCGAGACCCCCATCGTCGTCGCCGAGTTCATGAACAACGCCGGTATCGTCGGCTCAGCGTGCCTCGCAGCTGAGCACTGGGTTTAACAACTCCGATCCTCGGCACGCGCAGAATCGGACGGGAGCGGCCGGGCTGGAAGCCAGAACAGCTTCAAGCCCGGCATCGCGACCACGAAGGTGAGCAGGCCGACCGATACGCCGGGTTCTGTCCCGATCTGGATCGGGGGCGGCCATCTCTCTCGCGCACACGTTGCCGCGTGCATCTAGCGGCCTACCCGGGGACTCGGCGAGCAGCGTCGTCATCCCCTGTATGGCCTTGCTCCGGACGAGGTTTACCTTGCAGCGCCTGTCACCAGGCGCCCGGTGGGCTCTTACCCCACCCTTTCACCCTTACCCCAGCATCCGAAGGACACGGCGGGGCGGTCTGCTTTCTGTGGCACTGTCTCGCGGGTTTCCCCGGGTGGGCGTTACCCACCGTCCTGCTCTGCGGAGCCCGGACGTTCCTCGGCATGGCTTCCCATGACGCGACCGCCTGGTCGACCTGCTCACGCACCATCGTACTGCCTGGAGAAACCGCCGGACGTTGTCACGACAATTTGACTCTGGATGGGCAGGAGTGCTTCTTCCGGCAGTGACCAGAGCGAGGATCGTGCCACTTTCACCGCACCTGAACATCCATTGATAACGACTTAGTGAACGGCGTGGATCAACTGAGGAGTTCGTGTACGCTCCAAAAGCGCACGGCATTTCCACACGCAGCTCTCAGGAATGTCGTAGCCGAACCGACGCGCTCTCGCAGCGAATCTGGGCAATGACTGCCCAGAACGGCGGTTCGCTCGCAGTCAAGGACTTAAGGAGGAGTTCAATGACAACATCCACGAAGCGACGTGCCGCAACATCGGTTGCCGCACTCGCAGTCGCCGGTCTCGCCCTGACCGCCTGTTCCGGTGGCCCCGGGGTGCAGGACAGCTCGGGCGGCCCAAGCGACAACAAGGTCACGATCTACGGCACGATCGTCGACGCCGAAGCCGAGCTCCTCGAGGAATCGTGGGCAGGCTGGGCGGAAGAGAACGGCATCGAGATCGTCTACGAAGGCTCCAAGGAGTTCGAGACGCAGATCTCCGTTCGAGCCCAGGGCGGTACCCCGCCGGACATCGCCATCTTCCCGCAGCCCGGCCTCATGGGCGACCTCGCCAGCGGCGGCCTGCTCACGGAGGCACCGGAAGGCGTCGTCAGCAACCTCGAGCAGTACTGGTCGGAAGACTGGAAGACGTACTCCTCGTACGACGGCACGGTCTACGGGGCGCCACTCATGGCGAACCTCAAGGGCTTCGTCTGGTACTCGCCGAAGTTCTTCAAGGACAACGGATACGAAGTGCCGAAGACGTGGGAAGAGCTCATCACGCTCACCGGCGAGATCCAGGCCAAGACCGGAACCGCGCCATGGTGCGCAGGCTTCGGCTCCGACGCCGCAACCGGATGGCCGGGCACCGACTGGATCGAAGACCTCGTCATCCGCCAGCAGGGACCAGAGGTCTACGACCAGTGGGTCGCGAACGAGATTCCCTTCACCGACCCGCGCATCCAGGCCGCGTTCGATGAAGCAGGCAAGATCCTCACGAACCCCGACTACGTCAATGCCGGCTTCGGCGACGTGCGCTCCATCAACTCGACCGCGTTCGGCGACCCAGCCGCGAAGCTCGTCGACGGCACGTGCGCGCTGCACCACCAGGCTTCCTTCTACGACGGCTTCATCACCGAAGCGGGTGGCACGGTCGGTGAGGACGGCGACGTCTGGGCCTTCATGACTCCGCCCGTCGAGGGCAAGGAACTCGCCGTCACGGGCGGCGGCGAGATCGTGGGATCGTTCAACTCGGACGAGGACACGGTCAAGGTCCAGGAGTACCTCTCCAGCCCTGAATGGGCGAACAGCCGCGTCTCGCTCGGAGGCGTGATCAGCGCGAACACGGGTCTCGACCCGGCAAGCGCCTCCAGCCCCATCCTGCAGGAGTCCATCGCGATCCTCCAGGACCCGGCGACGACCTTCCGCTTCGACGGATCTGACCTCATGCCCTCGGCAGTGGGAGCAGGAACGTTCTGGAAGGGCATCATCGACTGGATCAACGGCACGGACGTCAACACCGTGACCACCCAGATCGAATCAGGCTGGCCCTCCAGCTAAGCACCGTGTTGTGGAGCACTCGGCCTCGTGTCGGGTGCTCCACACGCATTCCACCGCACGGACGACGACGTCCCCCGCGCACGTGCTTGTCTGCCACCCTGGAAGGTCACAATGGCAAGTTTCTTCACGTGGCTGGCCCAACTGCCGCCACTCCTGCAAGTCCCGATCGTCATCATCGCGTTCCTCGCGGTGGTTGCGCTCATCGTCTACTTCGTCGAGCTCGCACCTCGACCCGGCAAGAAATACACGATCCTGCGGCTCGTCGTCTGCATCGCAGTCCCAGTCGCACTCGTGTTCATCCTCGGCACCTACACCTGGGCGGCGATCGTCGCCATCCTCCTCGGTGCCCTGCTCTTCTGGTTCGACCAGAGGTCGCGTGAAGGCGCCGGCTACCTGATCGGCCTCATCGGCTTCCTCGCACCTGCCCTGATCCTGGTCATCATCGGACTCATCGTCCCGAGTATTCAGACCACCGGCCAGGCATTCACGAACAAGTCCGGCGACTTCGTCGGCCTCGAGAACTTCATCTGGATCTTCACGCAGCCAAGCGGAATCCGGACGGTCCTCAACACGATCATCTGGGTCGTCGTGACGCCGATCCTGTCGACGGTCGCGGGCCTCGCCTACGCCGTGTTCATCGACAAGTCGCGTGGTGAGAAATTCCTGAAGGCACTCGTCTTCATGCCCATGGCGATCTCGTTCGTGGGCGCATCCATCATCTTCAGGTTCATGTACACGGCACGACCAGCCGATCAGGACCAGATCGGCCTTCTCAACCAGATCATCGTCTGGTTCGGCGGGCAGCCTTACGACTTCCTCGCCGAGTCGCCCCTGAACACGTTCTTCCTCATCATCGTGCTCATCTGGGTGCAGACCGGTTTTGCAATGGTCGTGCTCTCGGCCGCCATCAAGGGCGTTCCGATGGACCAGATCGAAGCCGCATCCCTCGACGGTGCCAACCCGTGGCAGCGATTCATCAACGTCACGGTCCCCGGCATCCGTTCCTCGCTCGTCGTCGTCGTCACGACGATCTCCATCGCCTCGCTCAAGGTCTTCGACATCGTTCGCACGATGACCGCAGGCGCGAACGACACGAGCGTCATCGCCAACGAGATGTACACGCAGTTCAAGACCTTCGAGACCGGACGATCGGCCGCATTCGCGGTCGTGCTGTTCATCCTCGTGCTGCCGATCATCATCTACAACGCGAACCAGATGAAGAAGCAGAGGGAGATCCGATGAGCGCCATCGTTCCAGTCGAACTGCCCGTCGACACGAAGACGGCGGAACAGCTCGCGCGAGGCGAGAAGAGCACAAGCGGCAAGGTGAAGAAGAACCTCACCAGCCGCTGGGCCACCATCGCGGCGATCACAATCGCCGTGGTGTGGACCATCCCGACCTTCGGGCTCTTCGTCTCCTCGTTCCGGCCCAAGGCGGAGGTCGTCAGCACCGGCTGGTGGACGATCTTCCAGAACTGGGGTCTGACCTTCGACAACTACGTCGAGGTGCTCGCCTCCGGCAATACGCAGCTGACGATGGCGCAGGCGTTCCTGAACTCCATCGTCATCGCGCTCCCCGCGACGGTCATCCCGCTCGCGATCGCACTGCTCGCCGCGTACGCATTCGCGTGGATGGACTTCAAGGGCAAGAACTGGCTGTTCATCCTCGTCTTCGCCCTCCAGGTCGTGCCGATCCAGATGGCACTCGTGCCGCTGCTCCAGCTCTTCGCCCGCGGTGAGATCTTCGGTGTCCCCGTGATCGCCGCGTTCGGAGCGGACGCCGGCTTCGCGCAGGTGTGGATCGCTCACTCGATCTTCGCCATGCCGCTTGCCATCTTCCTGCTGCACAACTTCATCTCGGAGATCCCGCGTGAGGTCATCGAGGCAGCGCGCGTCGACGGTGCGAGCCACGGCCAGATCTTCTTCCGCATCATCGTCCCGCTGACGCTGCCCGCCGTGGCCTCGTTCGGTATCTTCCAGTTCCTCTGGGTCTGGAACGACCTGCTGGTCGCGCTCGTCTTCGCGGACGGTGCGGTGGCTCCCATGACGAAGCTGCTTGCCGAGATCACTGGTTCGCGTGGTCAGGAATGGCCGCTGCTCACGGCTGGGGCGTTCCTCTCCATCCTCGTGCCGCTCATCGTGTTCTTCTCGCTGCAGCGCTACTTCGTCCGCGGCCTCCTGGCAGGTTCCACGAAGGGCTAGTCACGTCGGCGCCTTCGGCGCCCGCATCACAACTGAGGGGGAGCCAGCTGGCTCCCCCTCAGTCGTGCGGTGACACAGCAGCTCGCGGTGCCCGCTCCCCTGCTCCATCACTGCGACGCGTCTCCTCGTTGGCGCAGCAGAACGCCCTCCCCAGATCAGTGATCTGGGGAGGGCGTTCGCAGCTCAGGAGAAGAGTGCTAGTTGGCGGCTCCGCTCGCGAGAGCGTCGTTCGCCTCCTGCAGGCGGATGGCCTCCGTGAGCGCACCGCTGATGCGCTGCTCGGTCTCCGGGTCGAAGATGTGGATGTGGTCGTTGTCCGTCGTGACGTAGATCGTCTCGCCAACCTCAGGGTGGCTGCGGCCGTCGACGCGAGCGACGATGTCCGTGCGCGTTCCGTCGATGATCGAGTGGCCGTACAGGTAGCCCTCAGCGCCCAGCTCCTCGACGAGGTCGACCTCGACCTTGAGGCCCGGCTTCTCCTCGCGCGAGATGATGATGTCGTCGGGGCGGACTCCGACCGTGGCGGTACCGGACTTGAGCTTTGCCAGGGTGGCACGCTCGAGCGGGATGACGTCGGTTCCGAAGCGCACGCCCTCGGAGGTGAGGTCAGCACCGAAGATGTTCATCGACGGGCTGCCGATGAAGCCGGCGACGAAGACGTTCTTCGGCTTCGCGTAGAGCTCGCGCGGGGTTCCGACCTGCTGGAGGACACCGTCCTTCAGGACCGCGATGCGGTCACCCATCGTGAGGGCCTCGGTCTGGTCGTGCGTGACGTAGACCGTGGTGACGCCGAGGCGACGGGTGAGGCTCGCGATCTGCGTACGCGTCTGCACACGGAGCTTCGCGTCCAGGTTGGAGAGCGGCTCATCCATGAGGAAGACCTGAGGGCTGCGCACGATGGCTCGGCCCATGGCGACACGCTGACGCTGACCACCGGAGAGCGCCTTCGGCTTGCGGTCGAGGTACGGCTCGAGGTCGAGGATCTTGGCGGCCTCGAGGACACGCTTGGCGCGCTCTTCCTTGTTGATGCCGGCGATCTTGAGCGCGAAGCCCATGTTCTCGCCGACCGTCATGTGCGGGTAGAGCGCGTAGCTCTGGAACACCATGGCGATATCGCGGTCCTTGGGCGGGAGGTGCGTGACGTCGCGGTCGCCGATCAGGATGCGGCCGTGGTTCACCTCTTCGAGGCCTGCGAGCATGCGCAGCGATGTGGACTTGCCGCAGCCGGATGGGCCGACGAGGACGAGGAACTCTCCGTCGTCGATCTCGAGATCCAGGCTGTCGACCGCGGGACGAGCGCCCTCGGTGTAGACGCGCGAGGCGCTTTCAAAGGTCACAGTTGCCATAGGAGTACTCCCTCATTACCGGCAGGTACGTGCCGGACGATCCGTAGTAATAGGTGAGGAGCAACGATGCGTTTCACTTCAAGCGACGCCGTCGGCGCTCCGCCACTGAGTATGTCAGAACTCAGCGGCGGGCGCTCGACTTTCTCAGATCAGAGCGCGGATTTCTCCGTGCGCACCAGGACGGCGCCTGAGTCCGGGCAGATCACGACGTCATCCGGCGCCGCGCGGCGGATCTTCTCGAGCTCGGGCCGGTCGAGGGCCACGTTGGTTCCCGTCGTGATGTTGCCGATCAGCTCGGCAGCGCCGACGCCGTAGCGCTCACGCTGCTTCTCGTACAGCGCGACGAGCTCAGCTGGCAGGCTCGCGAGGACGCTCGCCCGCTGCTCGGAGAGGACACGGTACTCGCCCTTGAGGTTGTCGCGAGCGGCGTCGCGCAGAACAGTGAGCTCCCGCGCACGGTCCTCCACGCTTCGCTGCGACTCGAGTGCACCCTCGTGAGCCGCGGTCTGCTCCTCCACGCGCTGCATGACTACGAGCTCGCCGTCCTCGAGAATCGTCCGGCGTCGCTGGAGCACCTCGATCTCGCGCTGCAGCGCCTCGATGTCCTTCCGGCTCGATGCACCCTGCAACCTGTCGTTGTCGCGCTTCAGGCGTGCCTCGACGGTCTCCACGTCCGACTCGATCTTCTTGAGTTCGCTGCGCGAGTCCTCGAGCTGCCCGAGCAGCTGCACGACCTCGGCACGGTGCTTCGTCCGCTCCTCGTCGAGGGCGTTCAGGTGGTGCTGCTCTGGCAGGTTCTTCGCGACGTGCTGCACACGGCGGCGCTTGGTGTCGACCTCGGCCAGGTCGAGCAGACGGCGCTGGTCTGCTTCGCTGGCCTTCATGCCTGGCCCCGGTTCATGTCTTGGTAGTCGTTCATAGTTCCCTCATTCTGTCGTGAAGTCGTGTGCCGCCCGAGCAGGGCGCGCATGTGGCCCGCCGCGCACTACTGGGGAATGGCGAACTCCCACGGGTCGGTGCGGAGCTCGGACACCTCGATGTCGAGCTGAGGGAATTCCGCGCGCAGCTCCCGAGCAGCATGGTCGAGCCACAGCCACTCGCTCGCCCAGTGCGAGGTGTCGATGAGTGCCGGCCCCCGGCCGCGTGCGAGTGACTGCTCGAGCGATTCCGAGGCCGGGTGGTGGCGAAGATCGCTCGTGATGTAGACGTCAGCCCCGATGACCTTCGGGTCCTCGAGCAGCGAGTCGCCGGCTCCGCCGCACAGCGCGACGGTCTCGACGAGGCGGTCGAAGGAGCCGGCTGCGCGGATCCCAGTCGCGGTCGCCGGCAGGATGCCCGCGAGAGCCCGTGCGAGCGCCCCGAGTGTCATGGGCTGCGGCAGAACGCCGACGCGTCCGAGACCGCGGTCGGGGTTGTCTGCGGACGGCACGATCGGCGTGACCTGCTCGAGCCGGAGCGCAGAAGCGAGCGCCGCCGAGGTGCCGGTCTCCACGACATCGGCGTTCGTGTGTGCTGCGAGAAGCGCGCAGTCCGCGCGGATGAGCTGCGCGAGGAGCGAGCCCTTCGCGCTCGACTCCGCCACGGTCGTGACACCGCGCAGAAGCAGCGGATGATGCACGAGCAGGAGGTCGGCGGATGTGTCGACGGCTTCACTCACGGTCAGCTGGGCGGCATCGACTGCGAGGAGGATGCGGCCCACCTCAGCGTCGAGCGCGCCGGAGACGAGACCGACCGAGTCCCAGGACTCCGCTCCTGACGAGGGCCAGTTCCGCTCTCCGAAAATGAGCACGTCGCGCAGTCGGGTCACCATGGGGCGATTCTACCGGCGGTACTGCCGTCGGGTGCCGCACTTTCCGCGTAGTGTTAGCACTCCGAAGCTCCCTCCCCCGGAGCCCTTCTCCCAGAGTTTCCCCCAGGAGACCTCTTGTCAGAGCAACAGCGTCGTGCTGTCCCAAATCCCGCAAAGCGTCCCACGATTCGCGACGTGGCGGCGGTTGCCGGCGTGTCCAAGTCGCTCGTCTCGCTCGTGTACAGCGATCCGGAGAAGGTCAGCGAGGCGAGGAAGAGCCGCGTGCTCGCGGCGGCCGACGAGCTGGGGTTCCGACCGAATCTGCTGGCCAGATCGCTGGCGACGAACATGAGCGACTTCATCGGGATTCTCGTCGCAGACCCGGTCAACCCCGTGTTCGCGGAGATCATCGACGCGGCGAGCCTGGAGTTCGACCGCGCGGGTCGGCGCGGGCTGATGACAACCGCCGTGCTGCCTGAGTCGGGGACCGTGCGCCAGCTCGACGAGGGCACGATCGCGACGCTCAGCGATCTGCGCCCGAGGAGCGTCCTCATCGCCGGTTCTCTTCCGGACGCTGCCTCGCTCGGTGCTCTCGCCGAGGATCGCCCCGTCGTCGTGGCTTCTGGCCTGGCCGAAGGGCTGCCGAACGCGGGCTGCGTGCGAACCGATGACCGCAAGGGCCTCGCGCTCCTGGTCGAGCACCTCACCTCCCTCGGCCACCGCGACATCGCGCATCTCGGAGGCCTTGCCGCCGCCGGCCGCAGCCGGGCGGAAGCGTACGAGGAAGCGATGACGGCGCACGGACTCGCAGGCCACGTGCAGGTCCAGGAGAGCGACTTCACCGAGCTCGGAGGCTACGTCGCCGCGACGAGCGTGCTGTCCCGTGCGACCCCGCCGACCGCGATCATCGCGCCAAACGACCTTGCCGCTCTCGGCGTGCAGCGTGCGCTCGAGGAGCGCGGACTGACGATGGACGACGTGGCGCTCACGGGCTACGACAACTCGTTCCTCGCCTCGATCGCCGGTGTCTCGCTCACGTCCGTCGACCCGCACAACGGAGTCATCGGACGAGAGGCCGCGAGGTGGCTCATCGACGCCGAGGCTGGCAAGGATTCGCTGCCGCAGGAACTGCTCGTCGAACCGCGGCTCGTCGTCCGCCGTTCTTCGGGCAAGGGCGTCTGAGCTCAGCTCTCGTCTGCCGGCGAGAAGCGCACTCCCCACGAGCTGCTCCAGACCTGCGCGGCGTCGAGCTCGATGAGGTCGACGCCCGAATTGAGGGCGTCCGGTGGGGACGTCATCGGCTCCGCGGCGAACGCAAGGCCAGTGCCTCCGTGGTGCCCCTCGGGGCGGGGGAAGTCGGCGGGCGTGTAGAGCTGGAGGTGCCGGAATTCGGCGTCGCCCCAGAGCTCGAGGCGGGCCCCGGCCGCGGACTCGACGGTCAGCAGCGTGCGGTCGCCGGAAGGGCGGACGCGGAAGGCGTAGTTGAGGTCGAGATCGCCCACCCTGCGACCACCACGAAGGTCGAACGTTCCTCCCGACACGACGGGCTCGGTTCCCACCGGGAGCAGTCGATCATCGAGCAGCACGCGCTCGACGAGGTCGGCGCTGACGATGAGATCGGCGATCGGCTCCTCTCCGATGCGGAAGTACGGGTGAGCACCGACTGCGAAGAGCGCCCGCTGCGTGCCGAGGTTGGCGACGGTGTGCGTTACCACGAGGCCGTCGTCGACGGCTTCGTAGCGCACCCTGTGGCGGAGCGTGAAGGGCCAGCCATGCTGAGGGAACACGGTTGCGGAGAGCTCGAGGCCTGAGCCCGTTTCTGCGACGACCGCGTACTCCGTGTTGCGCAGGAGACCATGCGAGGCATTGCCCTTGCTGGGCTCCGTGATGTCGAGCTGCTGCGTCTTCCCGTCGTGCGCCCATCGGCCATCCCTGACCCTGTTCGGCCAGGGGAACAGCGTCAAGCCGGCGCCGAAGGGCGGGAGGACGTCGTCGCCGAAGTCCTCGACGAGCTGCACGCCGCCGACCTCGAGGGAACGGAGCACCGCAGCGACCCGGCCGACCTTGACGCGGACTCGTGCGCTCTCAACCTCGTGCTGGGGACCGGTGACAGGTGGCTGCATGCGTCCACCGTAGCGGGAGGCGCCGACGGCTCAGTCGCGCCGTGCCCAATCGCGCAGCACAGCTCGTGCAGCGTGCATGCCGGGCATGCCGTGGACCCCGCCCCCAGGCGGCGTCGACGACGAGCACACGTAGAGTCCCCGTCGTCCGGCGCGGTAGGGATGCAGCGAGGGCGCAGGCCGGAACAGCTGCTGCGTGCCCGCCATCGAGCCGCCGCCGATGTCACCGCCGACCAGGTTCGGGTTCCACGCTTCGAGCGCGCTCGGCGACCACTCTCGACGTTCGAGGACCACGTCGGCGAAGCCGGGTGCGAAGCGTTCGATCTGTGCCTCGAGGGCCGGGCGCACGTCGAGCGCCGTGCCGTTGGGCACGTGTGCGTACGACCAGAGGACCTGCCTGCCATCGTGTGTCCTGCTCGCGTCGGCAGCGGATTGCTGCGTGACCATGACAAACGGCTTCTCCGGCATGCGCCCGCGGTTGATGTCGCGTTCGGCCTCGATGATCTGCCGGAACTCCCCGCCGACGTGCACGGTGCCGGCGGACGCGACCCGCGCGTCCTCCCACGGCACGGGTCCGTCGAGCAGGTAGTCGATCTTGTGCACACCAGCCCCGTACTTCCATCGTGCGAGGTGAGCGGCGTAGCGCGACTCCAGCTGCTCCGGGGCGATGCGGAGGATCTGCTTCGGCGTGAGGTCGAGAAGGACGGCGTCTGCCCGCGGGAGGTCGCGGAGGTCGGTGACCTCTGCATTGGTCTCGATGCGTCCGCCGTTGGCGAGCAGCACTCTGGCGAGTGCATCCGTGATGCTCGCCGAGCCGCCCTTCGCCACGGGCCACCCGGTGCTGTGGCCGAGGGCTCCGAAGGCGATGCCGAACGCCGATGTCAGCGGCCGAGTGAGCGGCAGCGTCGCGTGCGCCGCGGAACCGGCGAGGAGCGCCTTGGCTGCGCCGCTTCGGAAGACGAGGTTCGCGAGCGTCGCCGCCGGGAGCGCCCCCAAGAGCCCGAGCCGCGCCATGTCGACGGGATGCGGGGGGATTCGAAGGAGCGGACCCATCGCGTTCTCCACCGTCTCGAAAGGATGGTGCGAGAAATGCTCGTGCAGGCGCCGCCAGCTGGGACCGTCGACGCCGAGCTCCTGAACCGTGCGTTCGATGTCCCTGTGCAGCATCGCCGCGCGGCCGCCCGGCAGGGGGTGCGCCATCGGGATCTCGGGCTGCACCCATTCGAGCCCGTTCTGCTCGAGTTGGAGCTCGCGAAACGCCGGGCTCGCGACGCCGAAAGGATGCGCCGCGGCCCCGAGGTCGCTCACGAAACCAGGCCCGAACAGCTCGGCAGACCTCGCTGCTCCGCCGATCTGGGCGTCGCGCTCGTACACAGTGACCTCGACGCCGCGCGTCGCAAGGAGTGCCGCAGCCGTGAGGCCGTTCGGGCCCGCGCCGACGACGACCGCCCGGCGGCTCACCGCCCAGCACCTGCCCGCGGGTCATGCTCGAGGAATCGTTCCTCGACGGAGTCGCGGCTGATGCTCTGGATGAGCTCGATCTGGGTGTGCGCACGGGCTTCGAGTTCCTGCAAGCCGGAGAGCACGAGTCGCGGGTCCCGGGGCTGCACGGCGATGAGCGCCTCCCACATCGAGAGCTTCGCGCGCACCATGCCGGTGAGGGTGTCGAGTTCGAGCTGCGTGCTCGGGCGCTGCCTGAGGCGGAGGATGTTCACCGGGTTGAACGTTCCGGCCACGCGCGCCGCATTCGTGAGCCAGAGCTTCAGGAACGACTCGCGGTAGCCGAGCTGGTCGATGAGCGATGCGAGGTCCCGGCGGTCAGCCGCGATGTGGGCGATGAGCAGCCGCATCGTCTGCTCGTGCGGCGATCCGGCCCACGTCGCCTTCGCTGACTTGAATGCGCGCAGCCCCGCTTCCGAGGCCAAAAGGTGCGCGTTGAGATACCCCGCGTAGACGTCGTGGTCGAATCCGCGTGCCGTTGTCATGCCCTGCTCCTCTCGATTGCCGTGTCCCGATTGTCTCGTGGCTCGAGATTCGGGGCGCACAGGTCTTCGAGATATCCAGCGAAACCGCCCGGCGTGCGTCCGCGTCGCCGCGCCGAGGTCAGGACGGGTGAGCTGGCCGTCGAGTGCACGGCGAAGCCGCACGCGGTGACGGCGGCGGCGAGGCCGGTGTCCTCGTGTTCCCGGAGCGGAGGGAATCCGCCGGCGGCGAGGTAGGCCGAGGCCCGGACGCCGAGATTCGCTCCGTGGATGTGCGGGTGCCCTTCGATACTCGAGTAGTCCCGTCGCCACCTGGCCTCGATGTGCGGCGCATCCGTCTGCGGTTCGACGTTCACCGTCCCCAGCAGGAGGTCGGTGCCTGCGTCGGCGAACTCGAGCTGCGAGAGCAGCCAGCCCGGCGGCACGGCGGAGTCGGCATCGGTGGAAGAGATCCACGTCGAGGTCGGGTCGCCGGCTGTGGGGTCGCCCTCGGAGATGAGGCTGAGCGCGACGCTCACCGCCGTTCGTCTGGCTTTGCCGACAGAGCCGTGCAGACCCTCGATCACGTGGATGCGGGGGTCGCGCTCGGCAGCTCGTGCCGCGATCCGCGCGCTCGCGTCGCGGCAGCTGTCGAGGACGAGCACAAGCTGCACCCGCACGCCTGCGCCCGCACAACGCATCGAGTCCATCGCGACGGTCAACGCGTCGAGGCACTCAGCGAGCGTCTCGGCTTCATCGCGGGCGGGCACGACGATCCGCAGGTCGCGGATGGGCGTTCGCGAGCTCCCCTCACCGGTCGCCGGGCCGCTCACCGGACTCGCGATCGTCATCCGGCCGCGCTCGCGGACTGTTGCGCACCAGAAGCTGCACCAGAGGCGAAGCAGGAACCACCACGCGGCGGCGTCCCGTTCTCGTAGATTTCGATGAGGGTCTCCTCCTCCGAGTAGGAGGCGAGGCTGCGCATGCCGAGTCGTGCTGCGAGGGCGTGCACTCGATCGCCGTCGAGCGGCCAGCCGTCGATCGGACCACGCCAGTGGCAGAGCGCGAGCACGCCGGTCGGTGAGAGGGCCCGACGGGAGTTGGCAAGGAGCTCGCAGAGCTCGTCCTCCGCCAGGTAGTAGCCGGTCTCGGAGACGATGACGAGATCGAGCTGACCGGGCCCGAGACCGAGGCTGTCCCAGTCGTGCGGCAGAGTCGCTTTGGCCAGGTCGACCCCCGTGACATCGGCGAGTCTCGCCGCGGCGAGACCGAGGGCGGTGGCGCTCGCGTCGACGGCCAGGAGGTGATCGCACCGCTCAGCGAGCGCCGCAGTGCTCTCGCCGATGGAGCAGCCGATCTCGAGGGCGCACCGGTACGTCTCGTTGGGCAGCATCCCGACCATGAGGGCGAGCTTGCGCCGCTCGTACCAGCTGGATCGGAGGCCCCATGGGTCGTCCGCGTCTGCATGGACGCCATCGAACGTGTGACTCGCCGAGCCGGCGTCGCGGGTCGCGCTCGCTGTCACCCGGAAGACCTCGAAGCTCCTCGAGAAGTGCTCGAGCTGACTCGCCCCGAGCACCGTCTCGTCGCCGATCGCGTCGGACAGCGCGTGCAGCTGCGAGGTATGCGCCTCGAGGGCGTCCGCCTTGGCTTTGATCGCCCCAGCCGAGAGCGGCAGCCTCATCCAGTGACGCCACTCGCTGTCGCGCGCGGGGTGAGCCCAGTGCCAGAACCAGATCGGGAACTCGAGGAGCAGCGCGCCAGACTCGGCGGCGGCCCGCGCGAGCGCGGCACCGACGGTGTCGTGATCAGTGTGTCCGTCTCTCCGGTAGGGCGCGGCGATGACGACACGCTGTGCCGGCGAATCCCGGACCATCTTCGCTGCGGCGTCTGCGATGAGGTCGGTGGACTCCGAGAGCTGGCCGTCGCCGAGGCCGAGCTCGATCGACTTGATGGAGCCCGACTGCCCGCCGGTGGTCTCGGACCCCACGGGAGGATTCGCGCGAAGCCGTTTGAGCGCCTCGTGGAACTCTGCTCGTCTCAGCTCGGCGAGCGCCGGTGGCTGGACGCTCGGCGAGGCCGGGTGCGAGGCCTCGCCCCAGGTGCACAGCAGAACGCGCACGACGGCTCCGGCGGCGAGTGCCCGGCGGATGAGGCCAGCGGCGCCGAGGCACTCGTCGTCGGGGTGCGCGGCTCCGACGATGAGCAGCGTCTCCGGGCCGAGGTTATCTTCGAGCGCGAGGGTCGGCAGGTGCTCGATACCGGCTTCCCTCCAGGCTGCCTCTGGTGTCCCCGTGTCCAGATGCGTGAACTCCACCGAAGCGGCGCCGATCACGAGCCGACCCCCGAGATCGATGGGGCTTCGGAGGAGCGGTGCAGTGCGGCCGCGAGCTGCTGCCCGTGAGCTGCATCGTCGCGGGCTCCGTGATGCTGACTGAGGTACATGGTGAGATCGGCGACCCGTCGTGCGTGCGCGGCGTCGAAGGCGAGGGGGCCAGGCCCCATGGCCTCTCCGCAGAGTGCCAGCAGGCGCCAGCAGGCGGAGGCGGTGTTCCCGCGCACCCGTTGAGCAAGCGCCCAGTCGGCGCTCCCCGCGTCGATGCGGTCGGCGGCGTCGTCGAGCTGCACCTGGACGCCGTGCAGCAGACGATCCGCCTCACCGAGCCAGGCGAGCCCGAGCTGGTCCGGTTCCCTGCCGCCCACAGCGCGTTCAAGCGCACGCCCGAGGGCCACCGCTCCCCCGAACCACACGGCGGCGACCGCGATCCCACCCCAGGCGAACCCCGGACGCGAGGTGTACCAGCCGGCGTCGTCCCCTACGGCTCTGGCAGCCGCCGAGTGGAGATCGACCGGCCCGCTCGGCACTCCACGGAGGCCGGTCAAGGGGGCCCCGCCTTCGCGCGGCACCACAGCCGCCTGCCGGAGGTCGACCACGAACATCCACTCCCCCGTCGAATCCGACGCGGTGACGAGGGCGCGATCCAGTTTCGCTGCGAGCGAGCACCAGCGCTTGGCCCCGGTCAGCTCAGCGTCGGCACCCTCGGCGACGCTGTGCGAGTCCGCTTCCGGAACCCATCGGACAGCCACCGGCGACGCTGAAGCGAAGACGCCCCAGACCTCACCGCGTCCGACTTCCGCGCCCGCCTGCGCAAGGATCGCTGCGGCGTCGAAGTGCGGCTCGACGACACGGGCGGCTGTGAGATCGATCGCGGCGATGCTCGACAGCAGATGCAGCAGCGAGCGAGTGCGACCGCGTCCAGGCAACGGGACGGGAGGGAGCTCGCGCAGGACGCCGAGCATCTGCGAGGCGTCCCCTGCGCACTCCTCGGCGGCCGCGAGGAGCCGGGCGCTGCCGTCCCAGAAGTCGGCGTCGACCCCGATCCTGCCCATGAACTCGAGCACCCTGTCTCCCTCCAGCCAAACCCAACGGCGGGATGCTGCACTCCCTGGTCAACAGCACGCTACGCACGCCGACCGTGAGGTCACAGGAGGGTTGACACCAGGCGAGCGAGCCGATAACCGTACGCGCTCCCGAGTAGCGGCAGGCGCTCAGGCACGCGGAGGAAACTCCCACGGAGCAGACCGAGCCTTCCCGTAGCGTCGTGACCCTCATGACGCAGACTCCCCCCGGATTCCCCCTTCGCGACTACGCCGCCATCGGCGACGGGCGCACCATCGCCCTCGTCACGCCCGATGGACGCGTCGACTGGCTGCCGCTGCCCAACCTCGACTCGCTCCCCGTCTTCGCGCGCCTCCTCGACGACAAGAAGGGCGGGTACGTCGAGCTGACCCCCGCGGGCGACTTCACGTCCACGAGGCGGTACATCGAGCAGACCAACGTGCTCGAGACCACCTACACGAGCGAGAGCGGTGTGGCACGCGTCACCGACGCCATGGTCACGGGCGTCGCCGGGCGCCTCCCCTGGGCCGAGTTCGCCCGGCGAGTCGACGGCATCGAAGGCAGCGTCGAGTTCACCTGGCGCGTCGTTCCCGGGACGATGCTCGGCACCAGGTCCCCGTGGCTCGACCGCGTCGGTCGGCACACCATCATCCGCTGCGGCGAGCTCTCCCTCGCCGTCGTCGGCAGCGAGCACGGCCCCGAGAGCGCAGACCCGCGCAGCGGCACGGAGGAGGCCGAGCTCCGAGGCGGGTTCACGACCGTGCCCGACTCGCGACACCTGCTGGTCCTGACCGCAACCGAGGGGGAGCCCCTCCGCGTTCCAGAGCCGGAGAACGTCGACAAGGGCATCGACCGAACCATCGAGAGCTGGCTGAGCTGGTCCAAGGAGTTCTCCTACGACGGCCCATGGTCCCGGCAGGTCCAGCGCAGCGCGCTGGCGCTGAAGCTCCTCATCTACAGCCCCACAGGGGCTATCGCCGCGGCGGGGACATCGTCGCTTCCCGAGAACCCAGCCGGCGGCAAGAACTGGGACTACAGGTTCGCCTGGATCCGCGACCTCGCCTACACCGCCCACGCACTCGTCTGGTTCGGCCTCAGGGAGGAGACGCACGCGGCAATCTCCTGGCTGCTGCGCACCATCCGCGAGCAGGGCCCGGATATCTACGTCATGTACACGCTCAACGGCGAGACGTGCGCGGGCGTCGAGAAGTACGACGTCCCCGGATGGCGCGGCAACAGCCCCGTCGTGACGGGAAACCCCGCGCAAGGGCAGCTGCAGCTCGGCATCTACGGCGACCTCATCGCCATCAGCCGCACCTACGTCGACGACGGCAATCTCCTCGACGTCGAAACCGCACGACTCCTCGCCAAGGTCGCCGACAAGGCCTGTGACGACTGGCGCAAGCGAGACGCAGGAATGTGGGAGCTCGGTGACGAACAGCACTACACCTCCTCAAAGATGGGGTGCTGGCAGGCGCTCAACGACGCGATCGCGCTCGCGGAGGGCGCGCACATCGAAGGAGACGTCGATCGCTGGCGAGCGGAACGTGAGCGCATCCGAGCGTGGACGCTGGAGCACTGCTGGTCTGAGGAGCTCGGCAGCTACGTCATGCATCCCGGCTCGGATCGCCTCGACGCCTCCGTGCTGCTGCACGCGCCGAGCGGCTTCGACCGCGGTGAGCGCATGTCGTCCACCATCGACGCCCTGACCCGGGAACTCGGCCACGGCGCTCTCCTCTACCGGTACTCGGGAGTCGCCAGCGAAGAGCACACCTTCGTCGCCTGCGCTTTCTGGCGGGTCTCGGCGCTCGCCTGCGTCGGCCGTTCCTCGGAGGCGATCGCTGCGATGGACGAGCTCGTCGAGCAGACCAACGACGTCGGGCTGCTCGCCGAGATGATCGCTACCGGCGACGGCGCCTTCTGGGGCAACCTCCCGCAGGCACTCAGCCACCTGGCGCTCATCAACGCCGCCCTCTTGATCAGACAGCTCGCACCGGAGGAAGCCGCAGATGACCAGTGAACCGACCGTCTTCCGCGAGCTGCGCTCGGTGCTCGTCGAGAGCATCTGGTGGGATGCTCGCACCTCCGAACTCGCCTGGGTGGACATCACGATGGGCACCTTCCATCGGGCGAGGCTCGACGGTGCTCGCGACGGCAGCGACGACCGGGTCTCTGCTCTCCCCGCCCCAGTCAGCGCCGTGCAACCGGCCGCCGGCGGTGGCTTCGTGGCATCGCTCCAGGACCGCATCGTCGTGCTCGGGCCGGACGGGGAGCTGCAGAAGACCATCGCCTCCGTCGTGCACTCCCACGGTGGCATCCGCTTCAACGAGGGCAAAGTAGACCCGTTCGGTCGCTTCGTCGTCGGGTCGATGAACACCACGTCGCCCGCCGCAGATGGAGCCCTGTACACCTTCGACGCCGACGGCACCGTCCGACTGCTCCTCGGCGGGTTCCACACGACGAACGGCCTCGAGTGGAGCGACTCCGGCGACACGATCTTCGTGACCGACACGTCGACGCAGACCGTCTACCGGGCGAGCTACGGCCCTGGCCCCGACGACCTCGGCGAGCTGGAGCCGTTCATCCACGGGCGAAACTCGGACGGGCTGGCCAGGGACGTCGACGGCTCCTTCTGGAACGGCATCTACGGCGCTGGACGCGTGGCGCACTGGGACGCGAGCGCGTCGCCGCTGGCTGACCTCAGCCTTCCGGCGCCGAACGTCACGTCGGTCGCCTTCGGTGGCGACGGGCTCTCGACGCTGTTCGTCGGAACGGCGCGCGAGAACCTCACCGAGAGCGACCTCGTCGATGCACCGCTCAGCGGCTCGATCTTCGCCATCGAGGGCGTCGGGCACGGCCGCCCCGCCAACCTCTTCGGGGCATCCGCAAGCCCGCGGTGACCCCTTCATTCTTCTCTTCCCCAAGCACGTCACTTCTCGAACCAAGACTGGAGACACGCACATGGATCTCGGCATCACCGGCAAGAAGGCGCTCATCACCGGAGGGGACTCCGGCATCGGCTGGGAGACCGCCAGGCAGCTGCTCGACGAGGGCGCGATCGTCGTCCTGAGCGACAAGGACCCGGACGCGCTCGCGGAGGCGGCCGCCAAGCTCGAGGCGCCGGCAGGCAGGCTGTTCGCGCACGCGGCCGACATCACCCGACTCGATGAGCTCGCCGAGCTGCACGGCTTCGTCCAGGAGCACGTGGGCGACATCGACATCCTCGTGCAGTCCGCGGGGATCACCGGGGCGCAGGGCCTGTTCCACGAGATCGACGACGAGGGCTGGACGAAGACCGTCGAGATCGACCTGCTCGGTCCCGTTCGGCTCGTCCGGCAGTTCCTCCCCTCGCTCCGCAAGGGCGGCTGGGGCAGGATCGTGTTCCTCGCCTCCGAGGATGCGGTGCAGCCCTACGACGATGAGCTCCCCTACTGCGCGGCGAAGGCCGGCATCCTCGCGCTCTCCAAGGGACTCTCGCGCAGCTACGCGTCGGAGGGACTGCTCGTGAACGCGGTCTCCCCGGCCTTCATCTCGACGCCGATGACCGACGCGATGATGGAGAAGCGCGCCAAGGAGCTCGGCACGGACATCGACGAGGCGATCGAGTCGTTCCTCGACGAGGAGCGACCGTACATGGAGCTGGGCCGCCGCGGCGAGCCGAGCGAGGTCGCCTCCGTCATCACCTTCCTCTGCTCAGACAGGGCCTCGTTCGTGAACGGCTCGAACTACCGGGTCGACTCGGGCTCGGTCGCGACGATCTAGCCGCCGCTCGGCGCCCGCACACCACGACAGACACCACGTACAGGAGACGAACATGGCAAATCAGTACACCTTCACCGACCCCACCAAGCTCTACAGCGAGATCACGCCGAACTCCGACGACCAGACCGAGCCGGGCCTCGACTCGAAGCTCCGTGACACGGCGGACCTCGGCGAGAGCACCTACGAGGGATCCGGCCGCCTCAAGGGGCGTCGCGCACTCGTGACTGGCGGTGACTCCGGCATCGGCGCCGCCACGGTCATCGCGTTCGCCCGCGAAGGCGCCGACGTCGCGCTCGCCTACCTGCCCGAGGAACAGGAGGACGCAGACCGGATCACCGCCATCGCCCAGGACGCGGGCGTCAACGTAGTGCAGCTCCCCGGCGACCTGACCGACGACAAGTACGTCAAGGGCCTCGCGGATGCGGCGGTCGCGAAGCTGGGCGGACTCGACATCCTCGTCAACAACGCGGGCAAGCAGATCTTCAACGAAGACCTCACGACGCTCACGAGCGAGCAGTTCGACGAGACGTTCAAGGTCAACGTCTACGCGATGTTCGAGATCTCCAAGGCGGCGATCCCCCACCTCCCACCGGGTTCGACGATCATCAACACGACGTCCATCCAGGCCTACTCGCCCGCGGCCATCCTCGTCGACTACGCGTCGACGAAGGCGACCATCAACGCCTTCACGAAGGCGCTCGCCCAGCAGCTCGCGCCCAAGGGCATCCGCGTGAACGCCGTCGCCCCCGGACCGATCTGGACGCCACTGCAGGTCACCGACGGGCAGCCGCCGGAGAAGGTCGAGGAGTTCGGCGAGGACACGCCGCTCGGCCGCATGGGTCAGCCAGCTGAGCTTGCGCCCGCTTACGTCTTCCTCGCGTCGCCCGAGTCGAGCTATGTGCTCGGCGAGACGCTCAACGTGAACGGCGGCATGCCGACACCGTAGGGCTCACCTCTCCTACGGAAGCGGACGCCCGGGCCTCAGGCTCGGGCGTCCGTGTTCGCTTCCCGGTCTGTCTCCGCACCCGCGGTGGTCGGGCAGGTGAGGGTCACGGTCGTTCCGGTCTCGTGCGTCTCGAAGCGGATGCGGGCGTGCACCAGCGCGGCGCGCTGACGCATGGATGCGACCCCGAACGTGGTTGCCGCGAGCTCCTCGAGGGGCGCGGCTGCGCCGGTGCCGTCATCGGTGACCGTGAGCACCAGCGTGGAGGGGCGCCAGAGCACGACCACGTCGATCCGGCTTGCCCTTGCGTGCCGCCGAGCGTTCCGGATCGCCTCGACGGCGATAGCGTGGAGCTCAGCGGCGGCGGGCGCCGATACTGCTCCCCTGGTCCCGATCTCCGTGACCTCGACGGGAGCCGCGCCAGCCAGCTCATGCGCGGCGTAGTCCATGAGGGCATCCGGGAAGCCTGCGGGGGCGGGCCGTTCGAGATCCCAGGCGATCGCATCCACGAGGGCAGCGTCATCGCCGGCAAGCGAGGGGAGCACGGTCTCGCGAAGCTGGCGAGCCAACCTGAGCTCGGAGACTCGCTGGACGCCGGAGAGCTGGGTGCGCAGCGTCTCGGCGTAGGCAAGCGCACCGGGGACGAACCTGCCGAAGACACTCGAGTGCAGGACGAGTGCGACGGTCACGGTCGGCACAGGCAGGCGGTCCGCGAAGACGGGGAGCGCGGTCTCGAACAGCAGGTTCGCCGAGACGAGGGGCTGCGCGGGGTGCAATCCCTGCGACAGGAGGACATCGGCGGTCGCCTGCATGAGGCCCAGATCCATCGTGGCGGGCGCTTGCAGGTGGCCGTAGTCGCGGAGTCCGGCCAGCCTCGTCCACGCCTCCGTGAGGATGCCGACGACGTGGGCTCGGAACACCGGATCGAGCTGTCCATCCTCGACGGCGGCGTCGCCACGCTCGAGAAGCAGCGTCGTCGCCGTCTCGAGGATCTCATCGATGGCATCGGCCAACCCGGCTTCGGGCGAGTCGGGGGCTGCTTCGTCGCGAAGGAGGGAGTCGTCGGTCACGGTCCCGATCGTAGATGGGCCGGTCGCAGTCGTGTGTCAGCCGCGCGGCCCTAGGCTGACGCAGGTGACGAGCACTCTGAAGACGACGACCGCGAGGGCGCCTGCCCATGTCGCTGCGCTGCGGATCGCTGTCGGGCTCGGCATCATCGGACTGCTCGGGTTCACCTACGCGAGCAGAATCGAGGTCGGCGACGACAACCCGTTCGACTTCTTCGGCTACTTCACGAATCAGACGAGCCTGTTCACGAGCCTGCTCCTCATCGCCACCGGCGCCCTCTCGTTCCGCGGCCGCCCGGCACCGCCCTGGCTCACCGTGCTGCGTGCGGTCGCGACAAGCTGCATGATCATCGTCGGGGTGATCTACAACACCCTCGTCCCTGGAACGGGCTCAGCACCTCCCTGGGTGAGCGCCATCCTGCACGTGGTCTTCCCCGTCTACGTGGTCCTCGACTGGCTGCTCGTCGGAGATCGGCGCCCACTCCCGTGGCGAGGTATCTGGCTCGTGCTCCCCTACCCGCTTCTGTGGATGCTCGTCGTGCTGCTGCGAGGGGCGACTGACGGGTGGGTGCCGTACGGCTTCCTGCTGCCGGAGCGCGGCGTCGCTCTCCTAGCGCTCCACGTCGTTGGCCTCCTCGTCGCCCTCATCGCGGCCGCGGCGCTCGTCTGGTGGGCCTCGCGATTCCGCGGCCTGCCCTGGGCGACGGTTCAGCCCCGAGTCGGGGCGGCGATCCGTCCTCGGCGCTGAGCTGCGGACATCCCATCGCTGATGCCAGCCGCTCGTCGAACCCCCTCGCGGTCGCACGAGCACATCGAGGGAGCCGAAGGCCGCAATCGGTCAGAGCAGCCGAGTCAGGGCATCGACCAACGCCTGGACGAGACTCACAAGGCCTGCCCCGAACTGGACGCACTGCTCGAGGGTGCGCCGAGCGACGTCGGGGACGAAGAGCCACAGGATTCCGAACGTGGCGACGAGCGTCACAGCGGTGACGGCCAGCAGGAAGCCGGCCGCCGCGAGGCGGGGATAACGGAGCGACGAGGTCACGTTCGTCGGCTGCGTCCACCAGGGAGTCGCGCGGCGCGAGCTCGGCGAACGCTTCGCACGCGTCGCAGTCCGCGCGGATGAGGTCTGTCGGCGGGGCGGCTGACTCCGCTTCGCTGTCGTCGAGCCGACACGCGCCGGACGGGTCTTCCCGCTACCTGCCCGCGGGGTCGTTCGGACCCGCTTCGCTCCGCTCGATCCGGGGCTGCGACGCTTGTTCGACGACGGGCGGGCCACAGGCGCTCCTCCGTGTTGGGGAGCCATCAATCTATCCCCTCGGATCGGGCCGAACGGCTACGTTCAGGTCACGGTTCCCCGGTCGCGCAGACGGCCTTGTTATCGTGTCGCCGATGTTCTCCGAATGGAAGCGCAAGCGAGCCGCGGGGAAGGTGACCGCCGGAGACGGCCACGCGCTGAGGCGGTATCGCTGGTGGCAGCCGTTCTCGCGCGCGCTCCTCCACTTGCGGCTCGCGGAGAGCGATGGGCTGCGACATCTCTGGTCGGTCAACGTGAAGCTCTGGGGGGACTCCGACGGCGAGGTCGTCGCTGATCTGTACCGGGACGGGCACCACGTCGCCCACTCGAAGCTGCCGGCCATCTTCGAGGTGCCGGGCGGCACCATCGAGGTCGCGGTAAGCGGGTACGGGCTGAAGCGCTGCCATTTCGTCTCCTCGGATGGCAGCGAGCTGCAGCTCACCCCCGACAGGGCCTCGGCCGAGGGTCGCCGGGCCCGGCTCCGACAGACCAGGCCCGGGTTGAGCCGCCTCATCGGCGCGGCGTCGCTTGGCATGCTCGTCGTCGCGCTTGTGCTCGGACTCCCCCAGATCGTCGAGCAGGTGACGAACATCCCGCTGGTGGCGGAACGCGTCGGCACCTTCTCCTCGCCGATCCATCTGCCGTCGTGGCTCAACGTCTCCCTGCTTGTCGCTGCCCTGCTGGCGAGCTCAGAGCGCGCGCTCCGCCTGCGCTACAACTGGGTGCTCGACGGCGGACTGTTCGACGGCGATGACTGAGGGCGAGAGCTCGTCCGAGCGGAGGAACTGATCTCCCTCCGAGATTAAGTTGTGCACAATTCAGTTGTGTGCAATGCTTTCTGTATGCCGGTAACCGATGAGATGATCTGCTTCTCCCTCTACGCCGCAAGCCGCGCCACGACGCAGGCCTACCGCAAGCTGCTCGAGCCAGTCGGCATCACGTATCCCCAGTACCTCGTGCTCGTGATCCTCTGGAACGACGGCGAGCAATCAGTGAGCTCCCTCGGGGAGCTCCTACAGCTCGACTCCGGCACCCTCTCACCGCTCCTGAAGCGCATGGCTGATGCAGCACTCATCACTCGCGAACGACGTCGAGGCGACGAACGAGTCGTCGTGGTCACACTCGCCGAGCGCGGCACCGCACTGCGCGGACAGCTCTCGCACATCCCGGCCCGCATCGCAGCGGGGACCGGCCTCGACAGCCAGGAATCAGCGGCGGCGCTCCTGCGCACGCTGCAGCACCTGACTGAGACCATGCAAACCACCGCCGCACAGGCGGAATCACAAGGAAAGAAGGACTAGCTGTGGACGTGCTCTACACCGCGGAAGCGCTCTCGACCGGTCAGGGGCGAGATGGTCACGTCGTCACAAGCGACGGCACCGTCGACCTCACGATGGCCATCCCAAAGGAGATGGGCGGACCAGGCGGCGGTGCGAACCCCGAGCAGCTCTTCGCCGCTGGATACGCCGCCTGCTTTCACTCGGCATTGAACGCCGTCGCCAGGGGCAAGAAGGTCGATGTTCGTGACTCGAGCGTCGGCGGCCGAGTGCAGATCGGGCCGAACGGCGAAGGCGGATTTCAGCTCGCCGTGCTGCTGGAGGTCGTGATCCCGAACCTGGGACACGACGAAGCACAGGCACTCGCCGACGCCGCCCACCAGGTCTGCCCCTACTCGAACGCCACCCGCGGCAACATCGACGTCACGATCACAGTCTCGGAGGACTGAACATGCGCACCATCACCCACTCCACTTTCGGAGAGCCCCAGGACGTCCTGACCGTCGAGGATCACGAGCTTCCGCAGCCCGGCCCCGGCGAGGTGCGCCTGCGGATCCTCCTCTCCCCCATCCACAACCACGACCTCTGGACGGTGCGTGGAACCTACGGCTTCAAGCCGGAGCTGCCGGCGCGGGCAGGAACCGAGGCCGTCGGAATCGTCGACGCACTCGGCCCCGAGGTCGATTCGCTGGCTGTCGGTCAGCGGGTCGCCACCGGCGGATCATTCGGCGCTTGGGCCGAGTACGTGACCACCCCGGCTGCCGGCCTCGTCCCGGTACCGGATTCGGTCCCGGACGAAGCGGCCGCGCAGCTCGTCGCGATGCCCTTCAGCGCCATCAGCCTGCTCGAGTCGCTTGGTCTGGAGCGCGGTGACTGGCTCGTTCAGAATGCCGCGAATGGCGCGGTCGGCCGGATGGTCGCGCAGCTCGGAGCCGCACGGGGCGTGAACGTCATCGGCCTCGTGCGCCGTGACGAGGGCGTCGAGGAGCTGCGCGAGCAGGGCATCGAGCGCATCGTCGCGACCAGCTCCGAAGGCTGGCGGGACCGGGTCGCCGAGATCACAGGTGGCGCCCCCATCAAGGTCGGCATCGAGTCGGTGGGCGGCAAGTCCGCTGGCGAGGTGCTCTCGCTCCTCGCCGAGAACGGCGAGCTCGTCGTGTTCGGCGCCATGGCGTCCCCCACGCTCGAACTGTCCTCAGGTGACGTCATCTTCAAGCAGGCCACGGTGCGCGGCTTCTGGGGCAGCAAGGTCAGCCAGTCCATCGACGCCGGCCTCAAGCAGCGTCTCTTCGGGGAGCTGCTCCAGCACCTCGGATCTGGTCAGCTGACCGTTCCTGTAGCCGACGTGTTCCCATTCGAGCAGATCACGGCTGCGGTCGAGGCGAGCCTCGCATCCGGCCGTGTCGGCAAGGTGCTGCTCCGCCCGTAGCTCCCGCCGAGATCTTGCCCCGTCCCACGAAGTGTGGGGCGGGGCTCTCGTCGTCTGGACGCAGCTTCGCTCTCCGGACTCCTTCAAACGACGCAGGCATGCTTGAGCCATGTCGAAACTCTCACAGCTCCTGTCACCGAAGCTCCCGCCGGGGATGAGTATCCCGGACCCCCTCGAACGGGCCTGGACGTGGATGGAGACCCAGGGGTGGGGCTTCGAGAACAAGCACGGCTACTTCCTGACCCCGTACGCCGGAACGGCAGAGCTTGGCATCGTCTTCTCCCCCACCGAGACGCTCACCGGATGGTTCGAGGCAGGAGAGAACGGACACGACCGACTCTTCCCCCTTGGCCAGACCGACGGGACCGGGGGCTCCGCAGCGCTCTGGCGAGACCCCTCTGACGAGGTGCGCGTGGTCGTCCTCGGTTCAGAGGGCGAGCGACTCTACGTCGCTGACGACGCCATCGACTTCCTCCGTCTCCTGGCCGTCGGCTACCTGGAGCTGAACAGCTACTCCATCGGCGAAACGCCGATCGACGACGATGAGGAGTCGGTGGCTGCGCTCTCAGATTTCCGCGCTTGGGTCGAGCAGGAGTTCGATGTCTCCGTGCCACCGAAGTGGTCGGTCCGAAAGCCGGATCCCTTCGCCGCCTGGGTCGGTGAGGTCAAGGGCGAGGAGCTGGAAGTCCCGGTCGGGGGTCCCGCACCGGAGCCGGACCCCACCCCGTTCGTCCTGCCGTCCGTCGACATCGATGCGGTTGTCTCGGCCTGCCGGAAGCTGCTCTACGAGCCGCGTATCGACGGCTTCCGCTTCCGTCGACTCGATGGACTGCGGTTGACAACCGCGGCCTGGGGACACGAACTGGAGATCGTCAAGGAGCGCGAGCCGGCCGGGCTCGACGAAGAGACTGCCCTCGCCAGCCTGATGAGTGACGTGCGGTCCGCGTTCATCGCGGCATGGGGCGCCCCTCGGGGTGCAGCGCCAGCGAAGGACTCCTGGGTGGCAAACAAGCTGGTGGTGACGTCGATCGAGCACGTCGACCTCTGGCCAGCCGGCGACGACCTCATCGTGGCGCTGTTCACGAGCGCGACCGAGGGCCTGCAGATCGCCGCGGTCGTCTCTGAGGCCGCGGTCGACGAGCCCGCGAACTACTGACGCCCGATGTCTGAGCTCACCTACGCGGAGGTCGGCGCAACCGCCGAGAAGAGGCTGCCGAGCGGTTATCACCACGTCCGCGAGTCGCTCGTCATCGGGCACGGGCGCGGCACGTTCGAGCGGGCAGCAACCGAGCTGCTCGAAGGGCAGGCGCAGCGCCGAGCGGGAACGGACGTTCAGCTGTCGGATGTCCCGCTTCGCAAGGGTTCGCGCGTGGTCATGCGGTTGCGCATCGGGCCGCTGCGGTTTCGAATCCCCTGCCTCGTCGTCTGGGCCGAGCGCACCTCGACCTCCTGCGGCTTCGCGTACGGGACGTTGCCCGGGCATCCGGAGCGGGGTGAGGAACGGTTCGAGGTCCGTTTGACCGAGACGGGTGCGGTTGTGTTCAGCATCGTCGCGTTCTCGGCTCCGGGGCGCTGGTTCACGCGCATCGGGGGTCCGATCGCCCGGCGTGTGCAGACAAGGATGACGCGGCGGTACCTCGAGGCGCTGAGGCGTGGAGAACCACGCTTGGCCTGAATTCAGCCTTTCGGCGGTGCGCGTGCCATCTCCTCCGTCGCCATGGGATCACACGGCGAGCCGCCGAGGGACACCGTGACAGCAACGGGAGATGTCACGCCCTCCGAAGTGCTCTCATTTCGCCACCTGACGGAAGTCGAACTCCTACGAGCGCGGCTGGTCTCTCCGATCAGGGTGACAGCTACCCTCACTGATCCTGCGGAATCCCCAAGCGCTCCCTCACCTCGGGAATGTGCCACGGAGTGCTCGCGATCTCGTCGCGCAGCGTCTTGCGTGGTAGCCCCTTGCGATTGACGAGCACCTCGAGGTCGATCGTCGTGGACTCGGTGATCGCGTCGATGACAGCGCCCACCCCGGAAAGCGACGCCATCCCCGATTCGATCATGACGAGCAGTGGAGGCCCCTGGCGTTTCGACACCGCGTTCGGGTCGGCGCCGCCCGCGATGAGTCGGCCGACGAGACCCGCTTCTGTGGCGAGGTCGTGCTCTCGGTTCGAGAAGAGCAGGTGCAGCGCGTTGAGCCCCGAACCGAGCGTGACCGCTGCATCCGCGCCATCGTCGAGGAGTCGTTCCGCGATGCCGACACGGGCGAGCACATCGGCATTTATCATCGCTCGAAGGAGCGGAGTGTCGCCGGTGGACAGCGCGAACTTCGCCTCGACGGGGGTGTAATCCGCGAGGAAGTCGGCGAGCGATTCTTCCTCGGCGCGGTGTGCTCGATTCGGCATGATCTTCTCCTGAGCGGTTGCTGCCCATGCAGCTCGGTGCCACCCTAACGAAGGCCGGAAGGCCAGGACTGAAGGAGAGCCGACGATTCTCGAGCGCAGGCGGACACGTCGGTTCTCGCCACGATGCTCCATCTTCTCTAGGCTGAGAGCATGCGCCGAAGTCCAGAAGCGAGTTCTCGACGAAGCGCCGGAGCACGTCCTCATCTCTCGATCGCGTTGCTCGCAGCAGCCGTTGTGCTGACCGGATGCGCGTCGGTGACACCCGTCGAGAATCAGGAAACAGACTCCGCACCTCCCTCGTCATCCTCGCTCGTACCCCCGGCCGATTCGGCCGAGTGGGCGTCCGAGACCTTCGGAACGTTCGATGAGTACACGTCGAGCGGCACCGGCGAGCTGCGCGTCGAGCTGCCCGCCGAGGTCGCCAAGGCACGTTCCGGCATCATCGACATCGCCTATGACGGCGGCGCACCCCTGACGTTGTGGTCAGAGGATTCCGCGGGCGCGCTCGGGATGATCCTGCTCGACACGAGCATCGAGGGCTATACAGCTGACCCGACTTCCTTCAACGGCCAGACGATGTGGTGGGCGGCGAACGAGCCGCCCTCGGCACTGCTCGTCGAAGCCGACGGAGCCTGGGAGGTCACCGTTCGCCCCATCGACTCTGCGCCTCAGCTCCCCGAATCCGGGACGGGGTACGGCGCGTATCTCTACGACGGCCCGGGCGGCGCGTTCACGGGTGTGAAGCCTGACACCGGGGTCGGCATGTCGATGACGGAGTACCGCTCGGGCGCCGACGGCATCGGCGGTGGAGAGACACCGTACGAGGCTGTCAGCGAGCAGCGCAGGGATGCCGACTTCCGAGGGGAGCTCGCGGCTGGCCCTTCGCTGATCTTCGTCTCCCAGCGGGGCGAGTGGGAACTCGACCTGCCGTGATCGGACAGAGATCGAGTCCGCTCATGCCCGAGGCGCTGACTCTTCGTGAAATCCGAGTGGGTGATCGAGTCGCTTGGTCAAAGATGTTCGACTCGTACCGACAGACGGCCGGCTACTCTCCGGATGCCAGCATCAACGAGGTCGTGTGGTCCTGGATCAACTCCGACCAGGCGTCGCAGGCAATCGTGGTCGAGGACGATGAAGGGCTCCTCGGGTTCGCGCACTACCGCCGCTTCCCTCCAGCTCGACGCCTCTACGAGCAATTCGGAACGCTCTCGGAATCCGTCACCGACAACGCGATTCCGCACAGTGGTGAGGCAACTCCGAGCTAGGGCCGCACAAGGAAGTCGGCGGCGCTACCCCAAGAACGCTTGGATGATGAGCGCGATCGCAGCACCGAGGATGCACAGACCGACGACCCCGCCAGCCGTCCAGAGCCCGATCAGGACCGACCTGCTCAACCCCGGCTTCAGACCGAGCTCCTGCCCGATCCCTCTGATGCGAGCCCGTTCCTCCTCGGGACTGAACGCCACCTCGAACCCACCGGGCGCAAGGCCGAGCTGGATCACGCGGCCGTACTTGACCCGACCCGACTGGTAGGACATCGAGAAACCGAGTCGAGGGACCATTCCGGACACCCCGGCGCTCCAGCTGATCCGACGCAGGGTGTCGTTGATGCTGAACTTCCCCGCGCGCTCGTTCACTCGAACGTTGTACGTGATGCTGTCGCGAACGTCGTTGACCGCGAGGATGCTCACCCACCGGGCATCGGCGAGTGCAAAGCCGACGTCAAAGCCACCTGGCACACGGACGACCGCGAAGGGCTTGTCGGCAAGTTCGGCTTCGACGAGCCCCGCGAAACGTTCGGTGATATGCACCGGCTCAGCATAGGCCTGACGGCGTTACCGCACGGGGCAGCACAGGAATCCGTCAGAGCGTGATGATGAGGACCGTTATGACGGTGACGAGCAGCACCACGGCGATGCCGGCTCCGCATCCGATCGCTGCGATCGCCCCGTACCCGAGCCGTGAGACGCGCGCTCCGGACTGCCGTGCGGCATCGAGGAACTGCGGACCTCCGCCCACATTCCACGAGTTGGCAGCCGAGATCTGGTTCCGGAGGGCTCCGACGTCGGCTGCGGCTCCCGCAACCGGTCGGTCGAGGACGGCCGCGACGGCCCCGGCCGTACTGTACCCGAGCGCGCGAGTCACGGCATCGGGGTCAGCGAGGAGCAGGTACTGCTGTCCGCCGACGGAGAGACGGATCTTCTGAGCAGTCGACCTGACGCTCACCTCTGGTGCTTGCGCGCGAAACACAGCCGTCCAGCCGTCCGGCGTGAGAGCCCAGAGCGTCACCCAACCGTCGCCGACCTCCACGTTTCCTGGCACGTACCCGTTCCCTGCCGGGTTGACGAGGGCACCGGAGAATGTGGCTCGAGTGAACGGCATCGGAGAGGTCATCCCCATATGTTATTTACTGTGCGCTCACCGCTGGCGGTGCCCCGCGGGGAGCGCACAACGGTTCGGCTCCCGTGGGTTCGAGCAGACGACCAGGAGGGCGATGACGGACGCGGATCGAGATCGGATCGCGACGAGGACCATCGGGACACCTCCGCAGCTGCTGACCGACATCGCCATGCGCCGTCCGGATCTGCGCCCCAGCATCACTTTGACGCCGGGAGCGACGCCAGAGCTACTTCGGTGAATGAACAGTGTGCGGCCGAGCGGTCGTCCGCAACCGCTGCCGCCCCGGCGGGCGCCTCTCCAGCTGACGACTCGCCCGGGTGGTGCCCAGTATCCCCCTCTGGGTGGCGCTTTCCATGGGTCTCTTAGCGTTCGCCGGTCTCAGCGCAGTCCTTGGCCTGAGCGACTCAGACACCGCCCCGAGCCTCTCGGTGCAGACCTACCCGGAGAGCACGGATGCAACCGAGATCGCCGCGCACCTGGAGCTCTACGAGCAGGAGCGGACGAAGATCGCCGAGCTGTCAGTCGCTCTCGACGAGAACCCGGTCAAGCCCCTCGTGAACCTGTTCGACTGGATGGAGGAACAGGACGCCAAGATGACGGACCCGAGCCTCAGCGTGCATTCCGCCGAGAGCATCGTCACCCAGACAAGCACGTTCCGCTCGGAGCTGGAGCAGAGCGTTGCCGATGCGCAGGCCCTTCGAGTGAATGCGAGCGGGTCTGTCAGCGAAGGTATCGTCGACGCGGCTGGAAACGGATTCATTGACATTCAGTGGGATGCGGCGACAGCCTGCAAGACCGACTCGAACGCGGAGGAGGGCTGGCGAACCACCGGATGCGTCAACGGCGGCAGCCCCCTCACGGTGCGTCTTCCCCCCCCCCGAAGCCGAGCTCGGCGCATGGCACAGCAGAATGACGACCGTGCACGAGCTCGCGCCTGTGTTCCAGAAACCAGACGACATCCGTTACACGGACGACAGCGGCGGCTATCAACCGCTCCTCCTTCAGGGCCTGTCCCAGGGCAGCAAAGAAGTCATGGCCGACTGCTACACGCTCATGTACTTCGATGAATGGACTCTGAGCGATGGGATCACTGAAAGCGCCTCGGCACATCTGCGGCGACAGTGAGCGTCAGGCGATCCGCAACTGGGCGACCAGTGTGAACGCGCCCCTCGGGTGACGGGTGGGCCGCCTGCATGAGGCTTCGCCTCACTCCGTGTCATCCGCTCGAGTGGCGAACGCCACGTATGCTCTCGAGCCCAAGCCCGAACTGCACTTGCGGTCCAGGCCGGTCACGGCTCATCGCTGAGCGCGCCGTGGCCCATGCCGTCCTCGATACTCGTGCCATCGTTCAATGTCAGTCGGGGAATTCGGCGAGCGCGCGCCGCAGGCCCCGAGCCGAGGCGAATCCCGACCGGGAGGCGATCATCGATGCGGCGAGTGACGGATCCTGCTTCCAGATGCTGTGCGCGATGACCGCGCGGCTTCTCCGAATGGCGGAGACGACGGTGTCGCCTTCCTGGTTGTAGCGAAGTTGCAGTTTGCGAGGCGAGACTTTGAAGCGATCTGCGAGAGACACGGGGGTGAGGTTGGCGTCAGCAGCATGCAGACGGATGTGCCTCAAGGATGCCAGGTAGAGGTCAGGCTCCTGCAGGTGAGCCATGCGCGCCAGCAAGCCTCGGGCGAGGGTTGCGGCCGCGTGTTCAAGGGTGTCGGCGGTCGCTTTGGACACCGGTGCTGGTGCCTGGGCAAGGCCATAGCACGCGGTGAAGACGAACGTGTTGAGCGTCGGGTCGACGAGTCGTGTGATGCCCTCTACGGGAGAACCAGAATCGCCGCGACCGGCCACCGGCAGGTCGATACTGAACAGGATGACCTCGGTCCGCTCACCCGCGGCGACGAGCTCGATCGTTGAGCTGCCCGAGGCGACGGCGGACACCTCTCCGCGGGCGAGCGGCACCGTTCGCCCGTCCACCCCGACGTGGACCTGACCAGCGTTCGCGAAGACGAACAGCGTCCGCGACTCGAGCGAGGTTCCCGTCCGATGCACTCGGTAGCTCGATGCGGGGACGCTCGCCCACGCACAGATGAAGGATGGACCTCGGAGCGCAGAGATGCTGTAGCTCTCGGCGCGTTCCATGTCGACCAGCGTGATCCCGGTGCTGTTGAGCAGCGCAGCAAAGTGAACGTCGTCTTTGGATTCTCGAGCCTGAAGACGGGCGTACCCGAGTGGGGATGATTTGGGCACGTGGAACTCGTTTCGCTCTCTTGTGCACGAGTCCAGCACGCAAGAGACTTCTCCAAGCTGCCCTGTCGCAGGATAGAACCTCCCTGTCGCGGGATCGACGTGAAACTACCTCAGCTCAGAGCGGGTCGGGAAGTGAACGACCAACTGCCGCGCATTCCATCGTTTTCCGCCGATCGAGCCGGACGGGATCTTCGATCACCGAGGGCCCCGGGGCGCAGCGAGGCACGATGAATGCCACGCGGGGTGGTGCACCCAGATCCGCGTGGCCTCCATCGACACGCGCCCCAGGATCTGTTCCCCAACATCCTGGGAGAGTCCCCGACTCTCAACGCCGAAGCGTGCGCGATCACAGGCAACTTACGTGCTCTTCTGCCAACCGCTCCGCAGTCAGTCCTAAGCTGACGCCAAATGACCTCAAGTCGGCGCTAAATGTGCGTTCGCATGGGTCCGAGCGGCCAGTCCCCGCCTGTCTCGCAGTCAGGCTCGACAGCATCAGCGCGACGAGCGACATGCACTGGATGGCCGCTTCTGAGCTCGGCACTCTCACTACGGGGAGCGCTGCTCGTCCGCCCGGCCCCTGGAGTCTCTGGCGATCGCCCATCGGGTGACCCCAACTGCGAGGAAGAATGGCACGCCGCAGAGGGCGAAGACCAGGACCCTCAGCCACCATGCTTCGACGAGCGGCACGAGGAAGATGACTGCCAGCACGGACACCAGAGCCACAGCACGGAATATCCCGGCGCGGCGTCCGTTCAACAAGAGTCCCATTCCGTGGCGTTCCGGGACTCGCTCCCAGGCGTCGATTCCCGCCCTCCAGACGATGCCTGACGAGTCGGTGCGTTTTGTCCCCACCGGCACCGAAGAGTGAGGTGGCAGGTCTGGGACCGCGTTCTCTGCCCCCGCCTCGAGATCCATGCTTCGACGGTACAGGTCGGATGTCCGAAGCGAGTAGGGGTGCCCCATGAGCTTTCTCCTTCGGGGTGCCATGGGTGTGTGCGCGCCGCTGTCACGGCCGGTCCTGTGCGCACAGTCGCGGTCCTCAGCGCGATCTCCGTCAGGCCCGAGTAGACGACCGCGCTGGGGTGCAGGGAAATCGCGGAGAGGTCGTCAAGGTCAGCCGTGCACACGGCTGGGGTCGACTCCTGTCCCCGGAGAGACCCAGCGTCGTCGGCTGCGCGAAGCTCAACGAGCCAGAACGTGATGGCCTGTGCGACCTGGGCCGCGGTCTTACCGGCACTCATCGCGAAGTCGCGGGTGATGAGCATCAGCGGGCCTCGAGACGCGGGGCCGGTCTTCGTGAACGCACGCGACAGCCGGGCCGCGTACCGTCGAGGAGATGACGGCAGACCAAGCATCGCTCTCGGCAATCTGGTTCAGCATCGCTCTGCTCGCAGCTGCGTATGCGCGCTCGCGAAATCGGTCAGCGTGGACTTGGTGCCTGCTCACCCTCTTCACCGGTCCAATCGCGGTGTTCCTCCTCGTCGTGTGGCCTGCGCGGGAGCTCAAACCGGACGCGCCGCGAAGTCACCATCACTGAGCGCACCTAGATGTCGGTGTCCTGTAGCCACCCGGTGAAGCCGTCCCAGTCGCGACTCGCGAGCGCCATCGAGGCCTCGTCGCCGGTCTTGTGGCAGGTCGCGACGAGACAACGCCCTTCCCCTTGAACGCGGCACTCCGTGCCAGATGGAGCGTTGGCAGGCGTCTCTCGCCCCAGGAACGAGGTGAGGCGCACCGCCTGTGGCGCGCGCCGAGCAGTCGAGGATGGCGTCCATGTCTTGCTGCTCGCCGGCAATTCGGAGGAACGTCAAGCCCTCTTCGATTGGCAGTTCCAGCGTCCTCGGCCTGGGCGGACGCCGGTGATGAGGCCGACATCGCTGGTGAGGTTGCAGCCGTTCTCGAGCGGCATCTTCTCGAGCAAGTTCATGCGGAGCGGCCTTCCAAACGACAACAGGGGCACGACCAATCCGCCGCGCCCTGCCCTACGCGCGGTGTCCCAGAAGTCGAGGCAGGCTCCGGGCGAGTCCCCAGCGGAACGGGCAGAACTTCCCTGGCGACGGATCGCTGGGCGCCGATATGGTCGTGGCGCCAGGACAAAGCCGAGTGAGGAGACACGATGGGACCCACAACAAAGAAGATCGTCGGCGGGGTCGTTGGAGCGATCATGCTCGCTGCTGGCGCAGTCACCGCCGCGGCCCCCGCGCAGGCCGGAGTCGCATACGCCTACGTGACGGGCCCCTCGTTCCAGCTGTGCGAGCACTACGCCGACCGCTACATGGCCAGCCAGGGCGGCAACGGCTACGACGCCGCGTTCCGATCGACCTGCGCAAAGAGCGGCAACGTGTGGAAGTCCAAGGTCACGCTGTCCTACTAGCCGACAGCACCACGACAGCGCCACCGACTCTCACCTGTTGAGCCATCGGCGCTCTCGTGTTGAGAGGGCCACGGCTCTGGCCGTCCAGGGTGCACTCCTCTGCGGAGTGAAGTCGATGTCAGGTTCCTCGACCGAGGTCACGTTCCCGCTGGCGACCATCGCTGCGCTACTCAAGTCGACGGAAACGCAGATGATCCTGACCAAGGGAAAGAAGTGGTGGGCCCTGCCGGGATCGAACCGACGACATCCACGGTGAAATTCGGGCGGTTCGGCCAGTCTGCCACTGAAACCCAGGAACACCCGGCCGAGGTCATCCCGTTCCCCACCATGGCGGCTAGCGCATCGTGACCTACAAAGCCGAAGACAGGGCCATGCGGGCGTGGTACCCGGTGACCATGTCACTACTCAACGAATTCGCAATCTACGAGCGGTCCCAGGATCTCGCCGAAACCACCATCAAGAACCGCGAGAGTATCCTCATCACGTTGCAGCAGCAGGCAGGCGCGCCGCTCGACGAGCTCACCGTCCGTGATCTCCGGGTTTTTATGGGACGCGAGGGTATCTCGCCGAACACGCGAGTCACCACGCGCACGGTACTACGAGCCTTCTACTCGTGGCTGGTCCTCGACGGGCTGCGCGACGACGATCCGTCGCTACGGCTACCGACCGTGCGGGCCGTCAAGGGCGAGCCCCGGCCATTCACGACGGCGCAGATCGAGTCGCTGCTCTTCTCCGGTTCCTACACTCGCACCCGCATCATGATCCTGCTTGGCTACCGGCAAGGCTTCCGTGCTTCCTCGATCGCCCGCGTGCACGGCAAGGACATCGACCGCGATTCCGAACTCATCCGCACGATCGGCAAGGGCGGCAAGGATCGACACCTCCCGCTCGACCCGCTGATCGCCGAGATCTCGCTCTACATGCCCCAAGACGACTGGTGGTTCAAGGCCCGCGGCGGGCGGCAAGGGCAGGGGCACATCCTGTCCGCATCCGTGACGAACCTCATCACCCTCGCCAAGAAACGAGCTGGCATCACCGACCCGACCCTCACCCCTCACTCGCTCCGGCACAGCTACGGCACCGAGCTCGCCGAGGCCGGCATCGACTCCCGCGTCATCCAAGAGCTCATGATGCACGAGAGCCTCCAGACGACGCAGATCTACACCGGCGTCAGCCTGCGCCGCAAGCAAGAGGCGAAGCACCTCCTGCCGCTCGTCCGCATCCCCGAGCGATCCGGACGACCACTCGCGACCGAGAACAGGAACGCAGCATGAACACCTACACGAACACACGGCCCGCCGAGACGATGCCAGGCGTCGACATCACCATCGAAGCCCACTCGGACGGCGACTACGTCGCGATCACGTGGCAACGCAGCAACCGTGACGCGCCGCCCCTACTCCTCGCACTCACCCGCCACGAGATCCTCGGCATCGCCGCCGCTCTCACGTCGTAGCCGAACGCCCCGCAACCGCGGGGCGTTCGCGCATCCCGGGACAACGATGTCCCAAGCATCGGTAATCTGTCACCACCGGCACCCGGGGCCGGTGACAATCAACAAGGAGCCGACCATGCCGACCCCATCACCCCGCCTCGCTGTCGCCGGCGCTGTCGCCGCAATCGCCCTCACCCTCGCCGGCTGCAGCGCCTCCAACGAGGCAGCCCCGCCCGCCGCGACTGCGACACCAGCTGCGGAGACGGCCGCACCGAGTGTCACGCCGTCAGAGGTCGCGGAGCCCACCTACGCCGAGCAGGTCGAGGCCGCTTGGCTCGAAGGGTGGGGTATGCAGGAGTTCAGCGACATCGTGCAACCCGAAACCGGCACCCCGAAGTACGCCGGCTACATCACCGAGGTCCGCTCCGATGCTCCCGGTGAAGTGACGGCAGTGCTCGACGCCGCGGCCCCTATCGACGCCGACGCGCTCGGAAGGTTCGCCACCGAAGAGTACCGACTCATTCAGAACGTCGGCACCGTTGAACTCAACAAGCTCACCGTGACCACGGCCGATGGATCGGTCACCGTGGAGGCGGATACGAGCGATCCCTACGCTTGATCTGACCACGGCGAAATCGCCCCCTCCCGCATGTGCGGGAGGGGGCGAAGTCGTCTTACATCGCTGGTCATATTATGAGCAACGCGCGTGTACTGGTCATATTATGACCTGCCTTGAAGGGTCAGGCGATGTGCTTGGACGTGCCGAGATCCTGCACCGCGGCGCTCGTGCCGGTCGGCTTCCAGAAGCCGTAATGCGTGGCCACCGCGATCACGAACGTAGGCAGGAAGAGGAACAGCCCCTGACCGACGTCGTACGCCGTGCCCGTCTGCGCAGCGTTCAGGATCTCCAGGAGCAGCGACGACACGAGCGCGAGGAACGCGAGCAGGATCGCCTTCGTGCCGGCGTTCGTGGCCTTCGTCGTGACGATGCCCACCACCACGGGGATCAGGACTCCCGTGGCGAGCTGCAGGAACAGCACCCACGAGAACGTGAAGCTCAGCTGCGGGGCGTCGCCGGCGGCCGTGACCGCGTCCGCGGCCGCGAACGGGGCCAACGCGATCGTGAGCAGGTAGAGCAGCGCGAACGCCGCGAGCGCGAGCAGGACGCGCGCGCCTCGGGATGCCCGGCGAGCAGGCTCAGAGATGAGGGACATGGGGTTACTCCTTTGTGGGGGTTGGTTCTGTGTCTGGCGGGTATTCCGGCCAGGTGGGGATGTCGGCGACGTCGAAGCAGTCGGACGCGATCATGCGCTTCGTGAGCCAGCCGGCGTGCTCCTCGAGCTTTCGACGCAAGCGCGCCTCTCGGTCTGCGGCTCGACGAGCCGCGTTGACCTGCTTGTAGGCCTCGTCTACCTCGTCGCGGACGTGACGAGCTCGACCAGTGATGCGCTGGAAGATGTGCTTGGTGGCGGGCCAGATGACGGACCCGACGCCGAGCGCCGTCGCGAGAGTTCCCCAGGCGCGCAGCGTTTCGATGTCCATCCGTTCATGACTCCAACTTCGTTCTCGGCTCGTAGGCGTGCTTCCACGTCAGGGCGATACGAAAGATCGCCGTGAGGATTCCCCAACCGAACAGGGTCATCTGTGCCCATCGGTTCCCAGTCGCGGTCATCTGCAGATAGACGACCGTGCTGAGGTAGATGCCGAGCCCGATGAGGAGCAGACCGCAGCAGAGCTTCTCCGCCCACCAGTACCCGGGAAGGATGGCGGCCGCACCGACGACGCCAGCGACGAGCGCCAACCACCCCCAGGCAGTCGTGAGCGCAGGGCCGATCTCCACCTCGATCGACGTCGGCGGTGCGAGCAGCGCCGCCATCCCGAGGCCGATCGCCACCATGTAGCTAGCAAGGAAGTAGGCCTTGAAGTACGGATAGGCAGCGAGCTCGCCCAGCGCCCACCGCCCGAACGAGGGGCGAGCAGACAAGGTCAGCTCGCGAGCTTCGGGGCGGGCCCGAGGTCGGTGTAGAGCTTGAGTGTCCACGCCGCGTTCTGCGGGTGCATGTCCGTGATGTTGCCCTTCACGTTCGGGTCCGGAACGATACCGAGCTGTGCCATGGCCGCGAGGTCCCTTGGACTCTCGACGTGCATGTACGAGCCGGAAGCTTCGTTGATCGCGAACACCTTGCCGTTGGAGACGTCGCGGATGAGGCGGATGTTCTTCTTGTTCTTGAGGTCGTTGATCGCGTTTACGATCTGCTGCACGTCGGCCATGCTGAGCTCTCCTTCTTCATGGTTGAACACGCCGGGCTTGGCGCGGTTGAGGTCGAGGCCACGCGCCCAGCCGGGCATCGTGCCCTTCTGTGTGTACTGGTGGATGGACCAGGCAGACCAGCTGCCAGTGCCGGGGTTCGCGTTCGAGAGGGTGCCGTTGTCGGCGCCATAGTTTGCGAGCCAGAGGAGCACCCCCGCCTTCTGCAGGGGCGTCCAGTCGTGCACCCCGGCGAGGGCCGTGTTCATGTACGCGTAAACGGGGCCGGAGTAGGACTGCCGCACCCGGTTGATCCAGGCGAGCGCCTGCGTGGGCGTCCACGCGGTGTAGCCATCGATGGTCTCGATGTCGAGGACGACCACGTCGTCGGCGTCGTCGCGGAGGTTTGCGAGGAAGTGCTCGGCGTCCTTGACGGGGTCGCCGGCGCCGTTCATCCAGTACGAGCCGACGGGGACCCGGTTGCGGATGCCGGTGGCGTGGTTCGCGTACTGCGAGTCCGTGTATGCGGATCCGGTGTTGGAGCCGCCGGCCTTGAGAATCACGAAGTCGACGTCGCCGGAGAGGACCGCGTCGTACGGGAGGCCCGCCTGGTGGAACGAGATGTCGATGCCGTGCGTCTCCTCGAGGCCACCGGGTCGCTCGATGCTCTCGAGGTGCCCACCACCCTGGTACTCCCAGTGCCATGGCTCGATCTGACCGAACGTCCCACCGGCCCACCACCACCCGTAGGCGGCAGCGGTGGCGCGCATCCACACGTGCTCGTCGCTGTACCGGTTGTCGAGTGGCGAGCCGAAGTCGATCGCGACACCCCAGCCATGGTTACTGGTGCCGGGCACTGCTGCGAGGTTGCCCTTGCCTGCCCGGTACAGATCCCAGTAGTGCTGCTGCATGGCGATGGACCGCATACCCTCGAGCGCGCGGATGTCCCGCCCGAAGCGCTGCTTGAACGCGTCGTTGAGACGGTCGAGCGCGCGGGCAGCTTCGGGGCGCAGCGCGACCCCGAGCGAAGATCCCTGAGCGTTGCGACTGTCCCCGTTCGAGAAGCCGATGTTCTTGGCGATAGCCATAGAGGTGCCTCCTTGGGCATGGGAAAGGCCCCACACGGTGAGTGCAGGGCCGGGGTGAGTTCGGGTTTAGGTCAGGGGTGCGATGGTCTTCCAGTTGAACGTGCCGGACCAGTCAGCAGCGCGGCCGATGCCCTGTCCGATGAGACAGCGGTGCCCGTTGTAGAGCGCGAGCGAGTTGATGTTCATGTTCGTCGTGCCGTTGCCGACTCGAGCGAGCCCGACGGTGAAGTCGTTCACCGGTGGGTTCGTCGAGGAGACGTGGAAGTTGTACTTGGCGGGGATCACGACACGAGCCGTCACGGTCCCCGTGCCGGCGGTCGTGCGCCCCTTGAAGACGACCGTCACGTCAGGGCCGATCCTGCAGATGAGAGCACGCACGCCGGTCTGCAGAGGGTCGAAGCAATCCGGGTCCTGGAAGCCGGTGATGTCGTCCCACACCGCGGCCGGCATCTGGGCGTTCCCGATGACTCCGGCGAGCTCCGAGAACTGGTGACTGTGTGTCGACGGTGGGAAGGTGCTCGGTCGGCCGGGGAGGTTCGACCATGCGACCGTGCCGACGGCCTGCGCAACGTGCGCGCGGAGCGACGTGTCGAGCTGTTGGTCGGCGGCGACGTACCCCTGGATGATCTGCAGCAGGGCCACGTCGATCTGCTCTCGCATCTCGGCCGTGAGCTCGTCCTGAGCGGTGTTCGCCTCGTCGACGTAGGTCTTGGTCACTCCCGCCGGCGGGAACTGGATCTCCGCGATCCGATCGCGCGCGTACCGCTGAGCAGCTGCGAGCGTCTCCTCGTCCCACTGCTTGATCGTGTCGGGCGGGATGCCGTCGATGACCTCATCGGGCAGGGCCACTTCGGTCGTGAGCTTGACAGGCTGCTTCTCCCCCACCGTCAACTTCACGACGTCGCTCACGCGATCCTCCTGGTGACGTCGTTCGTGCACGAAACCTCGGCGCGCACGAACGTGATGGTGACGCCGTCCGATCGGACTCCCTCGATGTCGAGGGCACCGCCGTCGAGCATGGCCCGCGAGAGCGTGCCGCTGCCCTTGAGGCGCAGCGTGCCGAGCGCGGGCGAGGTGACAGGCACGTCCTCGACGTTCCCTCCACCGCGCCACTGGCAGGCCAGATCGAACGGCTCGAAGTCGAACAGACCATCCGGGCCCTCGAGCGTGTACGTCACCTCGAAGTCGTCGCCGGCGTACAGCTCGAGGACGGGTGCCTCTACAGGGAGATCGAGTTGCATGGGTGTCTCCCTCTCACACGGACGGAGTCGGCGCGCTGTCACCCTCGTAGCGGCCCCCCGTGCCGAAGGCGCCCGTCCAGAGCGCCTGATCGCGCTGCCGCACCTGGTCGAAGGACCGACCCGAGACGGTGAGGTCCTCGATGTAGACGCGGTAAAACCAGCCCGACGGCGACTTCTGTTCCTCGCCGGAGAGGCGGGCGCCGTACTGGACGATCTGCTCGAAGGCGCTCGTGACGGCGGCCGTCCATCCGCTGGACGGCGCTCCGTTTGCGGCGACCGCCTGGAAGCGATTGACGCCGACGCGAACCTCGGTCGCCCCGAGGCGACGCGCATCCGACGCTGTGGGCGTGGAGAAGAACGTCCCCGCGCCGTCGTGAGCGATGCCGGTGATGGATGCGGTGGTCGCCGACGAGGTCGGGATGATGAACGCGTAGCGCCAGGTAGTACCGGTCGCCGGATTCTTGGTCGGTCGGAACCAGAGCGACATGTAGAAGCGGTTCGCCTTGTTCGTCGCGATGTACGTGCGAATCGACTCAGGGATCGCGATGCCGAACTGGCGAGGGAACGTGCCGGCCGTCTGCGAGACGACCGTGTTGACGCCGCCCTTCGCGGTGCGCTCGACGACGCCCTCCGTGGCGGTGATCGTGTTCTTCGCGATCGCCTCCACCGCGGACGGGGCGACGCCCAGCAGCGCGGACGCCTGAGTGCGGGCGACGTTCGGAATCGTCGCGTTCTGCGCGGGCACACCCGACGCCCACGCACGCCGCGGGTGTGCTGGCTCCACGAGGAGCAGCGACCCGTTCGTGAGGATCGGGTCGGCCGGTGTCAGCTCGCCGCTGATCGACGCGCCGGGGGTCTTGATGACAACAGGCATGAGCTACTTCCTTACGGTCGCGAAGAGGTTGAGGCGGATGCCGGGGTTCGATCCACCCGTGAAGTTCAGCTCGAACACCACCCGGTGCCGGAGATCGCGGCAGCGCATCGTGCGGCGCGTGACGATCGGCAGCACGTCACCCGTGGACGCGACGACACCGGCAGCGCCACCAACCGGGGCGGCCTTTCCGGCTGCGTGCCAGCCGACTCCCTCGGCGACGTCCGACTTGATGGACACCTCGTCGAGGTCCACCCAGCGGGGGCGCTGGTACTGGAACCCGGAGGTTGTCTCGACGCAGGTCTGGAACTTGAGCTTGATCTCGTACGCGGTCGGCGCCCCGACGAGCTCGACGATGTCGACCAGCCAGGACACCTCGGAGCCGTAGGCCGCGAACTCGATGCGGTTCGGGGGCTGCACGAGGTGGATCGGGTGCCCCTCGGGGCGGAGGATGCCCTGTGACTGCGAGATCAGAATGTGGGTCTTGCCGGACATCAGTAGTTCCTCACATCGTTGAAGGTCACGACCAGGTCGTCGAACACGACCGCGTTCTCCGTGTACTCCGGCACGCGGTAAGAGCGAGCGATCGCGAGTCCCGGGTTGAAGCCGCCGGCGAAGGAGTCCATCGCCGAGCCTGCCTGCGGGGCGTCGATCGGTGGTGCGTAGGCGCGCAGGTCGAAGGTGCGGGAGTTGACCTGCAGCTCCACGTACCCGCCGAGCCCGTCAGGGCCACCCGCCAGGTCGATCGTGAGGCGCCAGTAGTTGAAGTTCCACTTGCGCTCGTTGATGCCACCTGTGATGTTGCCCGTGTTCGGGACGACGATCTGCCCCTCACGGGTGGTGATCATCCAGGCCGGGGTCGCCGAGCCCGCCCGAGTCGTCAGCGACGCCCGGTAGAAGCGACGCACGTCCGCCCACGACTGCGTGTCGAAGAACAGGCCGACGTTGTCGAATCCGACATCCTGCGAGCCCGCCGTGTTCGAGGCGTCGGAGGCTTGCGCGAAGAACCCCGAGAAGGAGACGAGGCCCTTTTCTCGGGGGAACGACAGGTTCTTGTAGGTGCCCGAGGAGTTCGAGACGTTGTCGGCGAAGTAGGGCACCGACCCCGTCGAGAGCATCATGGCGTGCGAGCCCGACATGACCGGGTACTTCGTCAGCCCGACAGCAGGGGAAGGCGAGCCTGTCCCGTAGTGGTCGCGCCACCCCTGGAAGTCACCACCCTCGAAGGTCGAGTGGAACATGACCTTGCCGCGCTTGCGCAGCAGCCCACCCTCCGGGGCGAGCACGTCGAGGTTCATCGCCTGCGCGGCAGCACCCCCGCCGCCGCCGAGGAGGCTCTCGAATCCCGTCACAGTGCAACTCCCTTGATGTCGATGAGGTTCCCGAAACCGTCGGTCTCGAACCAGATAGCAGGCCGCCCAGCGGGCGGCTCCGGGGGCAGATTCGGCCCCATGTGAATACCGAGGAAGCGATGCAGCACGTCAATCACGTCCGACGTCGGCAGGCCATTCGCGTTCGCCTGCAACCACGTCGGGTTGCCGTCCGCGTCACCAACGGCCACCTCGTAGTCACCGGCCGCAGGCGTAGCGGTCGGGACGCCCTTGCTCTCGAGCGCGGCGATCGCGTCAGTGGTTGGGGCGCCGGCCTTGTCCGCCTGCAACCACGTGATGTTGCCGTCCTGGTCCCCGACAGCGACCTCGTAGACACTGGTCGTCCGCGGCGTCGTGGTCATCACCGACGCACCAGCCAGAGCGCCCTCAACGGCACCCTTCGCTGCATCGACGACACCGGGGAACTCGGCCAAGGCGGGCGTGATGAGGTCCTTCGTCGCCTCCTGGGTGAGCGACCCCTCAGCTCGGAGCTGCTGCTCCATCGAGTAGTCGGTCGCGACCTCGATCGGCACGCGTACTGTTTCGCTCACAAGTAGGCTCCCTTCTCGAACACCAGCTCGGCCCTGCCTGCACCATCTCCGGCGATGTCCACGACGAGAACTCCCGGGATGGCTTTCGCCACTCCGCGACCCACGCGCACGACACCGGTCTCAGTAGGGAGCTCAATGAGCTCGGACAGCGTTCCGCCCCCCGGTGGCACCCTGACGGGCCAGGCAATCTCCGCCCACCCGGAAGGGACACCGTCCAGCCACTCCACCGACACGATGTAGTGGGTCTTTGGTCGGAGGGAGGTCGTTGCCGCAAGGACTGCCACTCCGATCCCCGTGATCTGGTCTATCGCAGACCAGGGCACAACTACACGGCGAATGAGCATGCCGTCAGGGCCGATGGCTCCCGGTGTCGACGGGGTGAAGACGACCTGCGCACGGAGACCACGTGTGGTCTCGAGGCCGAAGGTCTTCAGAGTAAAAGGGACGTTAGGCATCGCCGCCTCCGTTCAGATCGGCCTCGAACTCCGCGAGCGCGGCGGGTAGTCGCTCGTCGAAGAACGCTTGGATCTGGTCGGCCTCGAGCTCGACGGTGTCGACCTGCTTGCGCTCGAGCTTGCCGCCGTCGTGGTCCACGACGAAGTGCGCCTGCACGACCACGTGCGTCAAGCGGACGCGCTTACTGGGCTGTTCTGTCGCCACGGGTGGCCTCCTGGTGTTCTCTGGCGCGATCGCGCATGAAGGTGCGCGGGTTGAAGGCGACGCCCTCGACGAGCGTCATGAAGCAGAGATGCGGGCCGTCGGCGTTGCCGGACTGCCCGACTTTGCCAAGCGGCTGCCCGAGCTCCACGAACTCGCCTGCCCTCACATCGAGGGCGGCCTGCAGGTGGAGGTAGCGGGTCATGAATCGCTCGGTGTGCTTGATCCACACGGCGTTGCCTTCGCCGTCGTCGCCGTCACCCTCGACTCGGATGAGGGTGACGACGCCGGCAGCAGCTGCTCGAACGGTCGCGCCTTGTGGGGCGTTGAGGTCGATGCCGTCGTGGGCGACGATGACCGGCCCGCGGGGGCGCTTGCCGAACTCGCCCCACTGCGGAACGATCACGTCGTCAGGCTCGAAGGGCCATTCGTAGGTCAGCATCAGCTCCCCCACGCCTTCGTGATCACGTCGCGAGGGTTCACGGCCGTGTAGCCGCCCTCGTCGAGGATGTGCGTCTCGAAGTGGAGGTGTGCCCCAGTCGACGAGCCCGTGTTTCCGACGTAGCCGACCGTCGCGCCCTTCGCGATGCCGTCACCCACGGACCACGTGGGGGCGGCGTTCATGTGGCCGTAAAGAGTGCGCTTGCCGTTGGCGTGCTGGATGACGACGAAGTTGCCGAACCCAGTGCCACCGACCACGCCCGTACCGGTCTCGATGACCGTTCCCGAGCCCGCTGCCGGAATCGGTGTCCCCTCGAGGACGCCGATACCGAAGTCCATGCCGCGATGGAAGGTCGAGCCGATACCGCCCGGGCTCTCGCGCGGCCCGTACTCATCGGTGTTGGTTTCAGGATCGAAGGGCCACTCGAGGTCACCCATTGGCCCACCTACGTTCTGCGGAACCGCGACGACCTTGCCGCCAGATGTCATCCCCAGCCACCTGATTCCGGTGATGGACGACACCTCGTCGATCGCATCCATTGTGAGCTGACGTGTACCGAGGCTCTGAAAGACACCCACGGTGGCATCAAGGCCAGCAGCCGAGAGCGTCGTCGAGTTCAGGCCCGCGGTTACCTGAATGCGGTTGTTCTCGATGCGGACGCCGCCCGAGACGATCGCGCCCGACACCGTAAGCGTGTTCGAGAGGGTCGCGGCGCCCGAGATCGTGAGCGTGCTCTGGAAGCTCGCACTCCCCGTCACCGTGATCGAACCGGCCACCGTGACCGCGCCGTTCGTGCGGAACGTGTTGTTCACGACCGTCGCGCCCGAGATGGTCAGCGCTCCGCCGAGGGTGGTGTCACCGAGCGCCTCGAAGGACGACATGACCTTCGTGGCGCCCGTGATCGTGAGCTGCCCCGTGACGAAGCTATTCCCATTCAGCCGGGTCGTGCCGTTCAGGATCACGTCACCCGTGGAAGTGAACGCCCCCGTCACCGACGTGGCACCCTCGATGTCGAGCGTCCCCGTCACCCGGGTAGGGCCGGACAGGAGGTTCGTTCCCGAGAGCGTGTTCGTGCCCTGAGCAGTGAACACACCGCCCGTGCCGCCGTCGCGGCCCTTCACGGTGAGCGTGCCGGTCACGTCGATCACGCCGTCGGCATCCATGCGCCCGTCGAGACGGATGCCGCCCTCGCCCTGAACCCACAGGCCCTGCGGTGAGGCGATGCGGATCTGACCGTCCGTCACCGAGGAATACCCCAGCGGGGCCTGAGTCTCGACAACCAGCACGCGAGTCTTGAGCTCCTGGATGGGGGCCCTCGGATCGGTGAGGTTGTCGATGCGCGTCATCTAGACCTCCTGGAAATCGAGCTTGAGATCCATGCCCATATCGCCCGAGACGCCAATGACGTAGCCGTCCAGCCACTCGTCGCGGAGGATCAGCGAGTTCGAGGGCAGCACTCGCATGACCGTGCCGGGCATGATCTGCGCCGCCGTCGGCCCGAGAAGCCCACCGCTCGGCGACCCATCAGCTCGGACCGACATCGAGAACTGACGCGTCGCGTGCTTGTGCGCCTTCACGAACGCTCGGCCATGCGAGTCGAGCGTCAGCGGATCCGAGATGTGCTTGAGCGACAGGACCTTGTCGAGCAGCCAGCCAGTGCCGAGGGGCAGCTGCTCGGTCCCCCACCCGCGGCGCATGTCCTCCTCGGTGCCCTTACCGACCACGTGCGCACCAGTGGCCTGGTTCTTGGCATCGGTGATGAAGGAGACATCGGAGGCACCGTTCTCCTCGGCGCCGATCACGAACTCGTGCGTGCCGGCGGACAGGCGAGGCGAGCCTCGGCGGTCCTCCCACTCGAGGCCTTGATCGGATTCCCGCCAGCGCGGCCGGAAGTGGATGTCCGGGCCGCCCTCGTCGTCCTGGATGAGCGTGAGCAGCTGCTCGCCGTTCTGCACCTCGAAGGCCTTGACCGGCATCTCGAAGGTGCCGGGCTCAGGCGTGTACGGAGTGAGTCGCACGTCCCAGCGAGGACGGAAGTCCCACCCGTTGAGGTAGGGGCCCAGCGCCTTGCGGATGATCTGCGCGGCCGCCGTGCGCGCGTTGACGCCGAACAGCACGAAGTTCCCTCGGGTCGGATCTCCGACCGGGTGCATGAGGCGCTCGTCCATGAGCGCGCGCACCTCGACGTGGTTCACGGTGACCTTGTTCGTCGCGCCGGCGCCGACCTGGCGCTGCAGCAGCCCTGCGTACACCGGCACATCGCCCCAGCACACCACGAGCGCGGGTTTCCACCCGTCGGGGTCCAGGAGCTCCGGCCACACCGTTCGGACTTCTTCAGTGGCCGCGGAGCGCGGCATGCCGTTCGCGACGAGGCGTTCCACTTCGTCGGCCATCGAGAAGGTGTGGTTGCCGGACCCGACCCCGTTCATGAGGGTCTTCCATGTGCCGTCCTCGGGGAAGACCTCGCGGAGCTTCACGCCGGTGATCGAGTCGCAGATCCAGAACTTCCACACAGGATCCCCCGTTCCGGCGCCGGCCAGCAGTCGTTAGATGAATGGGTCGCGGAAGGTGACGCCGAGCAGCGCGGAGCCGGTGACGCCGCCGGACTCGAGCACCACGTCGTAGCTGCGGCCGTAGGGGATGTGCCAGCGATCGCCGGAGTAGATGAGGCCGTTCGTGGGGACGCCGTTGAGCGTGCAGCGCCCAGAGGCCATGTCCACCGCGACGAGGTGGCCAGTGGCGATGGCGTTCATGCGCAGGTTGCCCAGCTGCTCCGTGCCGTCGAAGAGCTTGAACTGGTAGCCGCCCATCGCGGCCGTCGCCAGGGCTGAGACGACCGGGCGCGCCTCGAAGTTGCCGCGGTTGTACACCTCGAGAGGTCCGGGCGTCGACTGCGTGAACGCTCGGCGCTCCCCGTAGGCGCGCGGGTCGCCGCACCAGAACTGGATGAGGAAGCTCGCCTTGAATCCGCCGCTCAGCTCCTGCCACTCTGGCGTCGACGCGAGGCCGCCGAAGTACTCGCGCGTGGTGCCGTCGTACAGGGTCGCGACGATCGGTGCGTCATACCCGTCCGCGAGACACCCCGCGAACTGGTCGGCCATCTTGGCGAGCTCGGCCATGCTCCGCGCCACTGCCAGGCCACGGATCGTGATCATGCGACCGTCTCGCCACCCCCTGGCGTAGAGGGTGCCGTGAGCGCCCTGCCTGCGTGCACTCTCCCGCTCGATGCCGACCCCGGCGCCGTTCAAGCCAGTGACGCCCTCGCGGACGATGAAGAAACCGTGATCCGGTGTCGCGCCGGGGTGACCGCGGAATGCGATCCCCCCGGCACGGATGGTGAGCGAGCCGATCATCCGATCTCCTATCTCATCAGTTCGCCGACGACGCGCTTGATCTCCTCGGCAAGCGCCGAGGGGCTCATGCCTTCGGTCCCCATGACCTGGATGATTATCTGCTGCAGTGGCGACGTGGCCGACGCGGTCCCGTCAGCGGAAACGCCGACCGTTGCGCGCACATCAGGCGCCTTCACGAGATCGTCGATGGAGGAACGCACGTCCGGCATGGACTTCTCCACGCCGACCGCGATGCCTTCACCGAACGGCTTGCCGATGAGGTCGCGGGTCTTCCTCGACGGTGAGTTGATGTCGAGGATGTCGCGGGCGCCATCGATCATCGAGCCGACGCCGTCCTGCACCGCAGTCACGGCCCCATCGATTGCGTCGGTGACGCCGTTGATGAGCCCGGCGATCATGTCCTTGCCGGTCTGCACCAGCCACTCCCCCGCGTTGGCGAGAGCTTCCTGGATCTTCGTCGGCAGCTCGGTGAAGAACGTCACCACGTTGTTGATGCCGTCACTCACGAATGTGCCGATGTTCGTCATCGTGTCGCTGATGAACTGCTTCGCCTGAGCGAACCCGTTCGTGATGAACGCGACGATCATGGCGATCGCCGTCGCCACGAACCCCTGAGCTCGCGCCCAGGCACCCTCGATCGCGAAGACGATGTCGTTGAACGTCTGCTGGATCTGTCCCCAGATCTGCAGGACGGTGACGGTCAGGAATCCGAGGATCCACGCCCAGGCGGTGCTGACGCCGGTCGTGATCGTCAGCCAGGCGTTCGCGAGGATGTCCATGATGAACGTCGCTGCGTTCAGGAACAGCTCCTGGATATTGGTCCAGGCGGCCGTCACGATCTCGCCGATCGCGGCGAAGTCGCCGGTGAACAGCGAGACGATCACGAGGAACGCGGCCGCGACGACCTGCTGCACAATCGCGAACGCGGTCTGGAAGATCGTCGAGATGATCGTCCAGGCCGTCTGCACGACGAGCGAGATCGCTGCGAACGCGGTCTGGAAGATCCCGGAGATGTACGCCCACCCGGCGGCGAGCGTTTCCGTGATCCCGGTCCAGGCGTCCGTGAAGAACGTCGAGATTCCGGTCCAGGCCGAGGAGACACCCTCGCTCAGCGTCGACCAGGCCGTCGAGAAGATCGCGACGACGCCCGCCCACAGCTCGGAGAAGAACGCACCGATCGGCTCCCAGAACGACTGCAGATCCCCCGCCGCCGACTCGCTGCCGGTGATGAGCTGCACGAACCAGCTGATCGCTGTCGCCACCGCCCCCACCACGATGGCCAGGACATCGGCCACCCAGGTCAGGGCAGGAACGAGCAGACCCACCAGGCCAGTCACGAGACCGAGCACCGGGTCCAGGATCACCACAAGCAGCTCGACGAGCGGCGTGAGGAGCGCTGCGATCAACCCAAGCAGCGGCGACAGCAGCCCCAGCACGGGAGCCAGAAGCCCCGCGAGCGCCGTAACGAGGGGCATAACCGCGATGAGGATCTCGCCGAGCGCTTCCGCCAGGAGGGTGATGATCGGTGCGATCGCGGTGATGATCGCGCCGAGTGACGTGCCGAGCGCCTCACCCAGCGTGGTGATGACTGGACCCAGGCTGGACAGCAGCGGGGACAGCGCATCCAGAGCTGCCACCAGTACATCTGCGAGAACAGCAGCGACCGAGGCGACGATCGGGATCAGCGATTCCAGGACTGGACCGATGATTCCGGTGATCGCAGTCGCGAGACCCGCAAGCGCAGGCCCGAGGCTCGCAAGCACCCCGCCGACGAGTCCGGTGAGGGTCTCGATCGTGGGAGCGAGAGCCGTCATGAGCTGGGTCGCGATACCGCCGAGCATCTCGAACCAGCCACCGAGAGCGGCGCGGAGTTCATCCGACGTCGCGAGGACGCCGGCGAAGAGACCAATGGCTAGACCAACCGGCCCCGTGAGCCCGGCGAATGCGCCGCCGATGAGCGGGAGCTTCGAGAGCAGCGAGGCGAGCAGTGGGGCCAGCGCGCCGACGATCGCACCCAGCGCCGGCGCGAACGCGGAGAGGGTGCTCGTGATCCCCGAAACGTCGAAGCCGGTGAACGACTCCTTGAAGGCGCGGAAGCTGTCGCCCATGCGGGTGAGCGCACCACCGACAGTCTCCGTGAGCTTGCTGCCGAACGCCGCCGTGAACGGCATGATGGCTGCGCCCGCCGCGTCGAGACCCGCCCTGATGGTGTCAAAGAGGATCTTGAACAGCGGCCAGAGGCCCCCGACGACCTGGTCACCCTCGAGCTTTGCGCCGATCATCGCAACGCCGAAGCGCTTGAGCGCGGCGGACATGTTGCGGAGCGAGACGCCCGTGGTGTTCTGCATGGCAGCGGCCATGCCGCCCGTTGCGTCGGTCACCGCGGCCTCGAGGTCGGCCGCGGAGATCTTCCCCTCGGTCGCCATCTTCTGGACTTCCTCGGTGGTGACACCGATGCGCTCAGCGAGCGCCTTCCAGATGGGGATCTGGCGGTCCGCGAGCATCGCGATATCGCCGGTGTACGCCTTCCCGTTGGCGCGCACCTTGCCGAAGATGGAACCGATCTCTGCGATCGGTCGACCCGAAGCAATCGCGGCGCCCTTGATGGAGTCCAGGTAGGCGACGAGCTCAGGGCCAGCCTGCACGCCGGAGGTGAGCGCCATCGCCGCGGCCGAGGCGAGCTCGTCCATGCCGAAGGCGGTGCCCTGCGCGGCCTGGTCGGCGATCTTCATCGCCGCGGCCGTCTCCTCAGCCGAGAGGCCAAGCCCCTTCATGCGGGCGGCAGCCGTCTCGATCGAGTTCAGGCGAGAGAAGCCGCCGGCGAATGCCTTGCCGGCGATCGCGACCGCACCCACGACCGTGCCGAGCAGCGTCGTCTGCGCGATCGTGGCCACCGACTGGAATGCCGCCCCCACAGCGACCGAAGCGCGCGCGAAGATCGGACCCATCGTGGACGCCACAGCAGACGCTGCACGGCCCACGCCGGAGAACACCGACGACGCCACCGAGGACAGGATCGGGAAGCGGGCCGCGACTGCCCCCACGGCCGACGAGAAGCGGCCTGTGATCGCGTTCGTGGCCGTGCCGACATGAGTGACCACCGTGCGCGCAAAACCGCCCACAGTGCCGCCCAGGCCCGTCAGCGAGGACTGCGCAGCGCGCGAGCTCGAGAACCCCAGCTGCACGGCCTTGCCGAACCGCTGGAACGCCGTCGTCGCGGCCGCCGTCGACGGGCCCAGGGACTTGACCGCATCCGCGAGCCGAGACTTCGCCGTGGCGAGCGATGTCGTCGCGGCGAGCGTCTTGCCCTGCGCCGTCGTCAGACCACGCTGCGCGACCGCGAGGCGCTCCTCAGCGCGCACCACAGTCGACGACCCAGCGACGCCCTTCTTGCGAGCCTCCGCGAGCGCCGCCTCAGCGACACGGACCTTGCCCGCGGCGGTCTGCTCGACGAGGCGAGCTGCAGACACAGCCTGAGCTGACTTCGCGATCTCCGCATTGAACGGGGCCAGGAACCCGCGGCGCTGCTCCGAGGAGAACGAGGAGGTGAAGGCCTTGCCCGCGTCCGAGCCGTGCTTGCCGAAGCTCTTCGAGAAGCGAGAGCCCGCCTCACGCGACGTGCCCTGCACCTCGCGGTTGACCTTGGATCGGAACCCGGGCATGACCGCGTGGACGGCAATGTGGACGGAGCCAGCTTCAACGGACAAGCCGCACCCCCTGTTGAGTTATCTGTCGCGGAACACCGACCGCTTCGCGAGCTCCGCCTTGCCGGCGGCGCGCTCTTCGGGAGTGACGACAGGCTTCTCGTCACCGCGACTCATCGGCAGCGGGAACTTGAAGCGCTCCTGGCCCTCTTCGCGGTACTTGTTCTTCTCGTGCTCGAGCAGGAGCACCGAGGCGATCTGCGGGAGCGATGCGATGTAGGAGAAGCCCTGGATCGAGGCGAACAGGTGCGAACCCGTGTCGCGCTGCAATTCGCGAACCAGGGAGATCGCTTCGCCCCAGGTGACCGCGCGGCCGACGTCGCTCCACGCGAGGTGCAGCTTGCGGAAGTCCATGCGGATCGCGTGCCTGTGCTCATCCGTTAGACGGATGAGCGCTGTGATTCCCCCACTGAGGCCTCCGTCAGCTTCGCGAACTCCTCGAAGAAGCGCATGACGACGGGGAAGCCCTCCGATAGGAAGCCGAGCTTGCGCCATTGGTCGAGCGTGTGCTCGTCCCCCATGCCCTGGAGGATGGCCGAGAACATCTCGGCCTCGCCCTGATCGCCGCCGGCGACCTTCTCCATCACTCCGGAGGGCACGTCCAAGTTGAAGACGATCTCCTCGCCGGCGTTGGTGCGGTAGTGGAGGTTGTACTCGACGACGATGAAGCGGGGCTTCTCGGGTGGAGTCGCGGTCTTGGTGGTCCTGGTGGTTGCCATGAGGTGTGTCCCTTCGTGGTGTGTCCCGGGGTTGGTCCTGTGGGGCGCAGGGGACACGCCGCGCCCCACAGGGGTCTCTGGCTACGAGCGCGAGAACGCGACCGTGGCGTTGCCGTTCGGGTGAACGAGGGTGATCTGCGCGGAGCCGGTGCTCCCTGCAGGGACGACGGCGGTGACCTGCGTCGGCGAGACGACCTCGAACGCCTTCGCGTTCGTGGATCCGAAACGCACCTGCGTGGTCCCGGTCAGGTCCGTGCCCGTGATCGTCACCGACGCGTCCTCGGCCGCCGATGTCGGGTTGACGGAAGCGATCATCGGTGCGCCTGACGTGGGTGCGGGGAGCACCCAGAAGCCGTAGTGCTTGTTGTTGACCAGGGGCGAGCGGTTGACCTTAAAGGTCACCTCGATGCCGCGAGGCGCGCCCTTCTCGCCCTTCTGCAGCTTCACCGTGGCGACGTTGCAGTTCGGGGCCTGCTTGCGCTCGATGAGGCCGTTCTTGAAGATCTCCTCGGTGAAGATCGAGTACCGCTTGGAGGTGCCGCCGCCGTCGACCTCCATGTAGCCGTTCTCGTCGAACGACTGGCCTCGGGTGATCTCGTGGGCGAGGATGCTGGACTCGGCGAGGATGATCGCGACCGTGACGTTTGCCAGGCCAGACGGGATGGAGAAGCCGTCCTGGTAGAGGTTGATCGCGTCGCCGTCTGGCTCCTCGGTCCAGTCAGGGGCGCCGTCCTCCTTCCAGAGGCCGGGGAGCTTCCAGGCGCTGCTGAGCGTGAGCTCCGGGTCGGAGCCTTCTGTCTTGGCGATCATGGGTGTGCCGAAGTCGGCGACCGCCAAGTTTCCGGAGATGGGAATCGCGACTTGTTCGAGGTTGAAGCCATCGGTGATGGGGGCCATGCTGTTGCCTTCCGTGAAATGGAAAACGCCCCCATCTGGGAGCGCTGGTGGATGCCGTGGATTCGGGTTACAGCTGCTGCCCCACGACGGACAGGCCAGCGGTCTGGTAGGCGCGGTGGAGGTCGTTGTCCTCGTCCACGAGGTACGGGCCGCGCATGTCTTCGTCGGGGACGTTCACCACCGGGCTGCCCGCGCCGATGCGCGCGGTGCGCTTGAGGAGCGCCTGCGTGATGCGAGCGACGCGCTTCACGAGCGCCAGGTCGTCGCCGATGACCGAGACGCCGATCTGCAGGTCCTGCAGGAGCAAGTCGTGGCGAGGGCCGGAGTCGTCGCGGACGATGACGTGCAGCTCACCCGGTTGGGCGGGCTGGCGGCGTTCCTTGTTCGAGACCCAGACGACGGCGCCGCACTCGGGGTGCTCGGCGTACTGGGCTCGCAGGTCCTCGCAGAGCCAGAGCTCGATGTCCTCGTGGACGACGTCAACCACGAGCGGACCTCGCGGCGCGCGCCATGTTGCCGGTGCGAGCCTCGATGATGAGCGACTTCGGGTCTGTGGCGGTGACGCGCTTGACCTTGCGGTACTGGGCCTGCTTCTCGCGCATCTCGATGCCGCGCTCGTAGTCGCCCTCGTCGTAGGGCGCCGTGGCTTTCGCGGTGCCCATGACACCGGCAGCGACGGTGTCGACGCGGTTGTCGACGACGGGCATGTTCAGGATCGTGCGGAAGACGTCCTCGTTCCAGTCCATCTCGCCGTCAGCCATTGCTCCCCCTCAGGATCGCGGTGGCCGCGAGGGTGTCGCCGGTGAACGGGTTTGTGTCTCGTTGGATTTCGCCGTCGATGGTGTAGACCTTGCCGCCGTACTCGATGCGGTCGGTGTCGACGACGTCGGCTGTGGGCGGCAGTGTGAGGTTCTTGGTCGAGATGACGCGCTTGCGGAGCGGGTCGGCTGGGTCGGTGCTGTTCACCGTGAGGACTGCGGCACCCGCGATGACCTCGCGGTCCGGGTTCTTCCAGTCCTCGCCGACGGGCGCCTTGCTGTAGGGGTCCGTCTTGGTCTTCGCTCGGAGCCGCACGACGCCCGGCGCGAACGGCATGTGCAGGCTCATCGGCAGCTCCCGTCTTCTTTCCAGATGCTGGTGATGAGACCGGCCTTGGGAAAGCTGCCGATCGGATGCGCGCCGCTCGGGGTGCTCTTCGACTCCGCCAGGCACAGCGCCCGGAGCGAGGAGCGGTCGTCGCGGGTGAACCACGAATCGGTCGGGGTGTAGTCGACGCGGGCGCCGGCGACCGACTGTGACTTGATGCCGCGGCGGATCACGGCGGCATCGTCAGCCACGCCTTGCAGGATCGCGATCGCTTCGGCGCGGCGTTCGCCGGTGAGCGTGTCGAGAGCTGGGGCGATGGAGCGAGCCGCCGAGAGCACGCGCCGCGCTAGTCGGGTTTCGACTCCGGTCAGTGCTTCGTAGGTGATCACTCCATCGCCCCTCTCGCTACTTCTTGCTCGGGTTCTTCGGGATGCCGACGAGGCCCACGGAGACGGCGTGCGCGACGCCTTCCGCCGTGAAGCCCTCGCCGACGGGTGTGCCGCGGTAGACGTACCGCTCGCCCCCTGCGACGAGCGGCAGCACGGCGACAGGTCCGATGACCTGCAGGACCGTGGCAGCCTCCTCGGCCGCCGCTACCCGGGCGGCTTCGGTCGCCGCAGCAGCCTGAGCTGCCTCGGCGCGCTCCTGCGCCTGACGGTCGGCCTCGGCCTTGTCCTGTGCTGCCTTGGCCGCGGCGGCCTCGGCCTGCTGCTCCGCTGCCTTCTGGTCGGCAGCGGCCTTCGCGGCTTCTGCCTTCTGCTCAGCGGTCGGCGCGGCCATCAGCTGATCCCCGTTCCGAGGAGCTGCACGCCGGCAAGCGGCTCAGTGACGACGGGCACCGTGACACGGCGGCCGCGGACCTTGTAGCCTTCCTTGTCGTCGTCACGGATGGACTTCACCTCGACGCCGAAGGTGCCCGCGGAGGCGTACCCGGGGCCGCCGATCTTCTCGTCGGCCATGCCGCCGAGGTTGTCGCGATCGAGCAGCAGCGGGTTGCTGCCCTGGAAGTGCGGCGTCGTGGCCCAGGTGAGGCCGAGGGCGTTCACCGGCAGGTTGCCCTGGATGGCGGTCTCGCCCGATTCACGCGGGAGCGACTTGTCATCGATGAGCATGCCGATGATGCGCGCGTACTGCGCGGGACGGAGAACGACCGTGTCGAGCTCGAAGCCGAGACCGAGCTCCGTGCGCTCCGCCTGGATCGTGAGGATGGACTCGACGGCGTTGCCGGCAGAGGTCCACTCTCCTGCAGAGGTGAACGTGCTCGTGACGCGCGAGGCGATGACGGCCATCGCGATGCGATCGACGTGGCGAATGATCGTGTTGCTGACACGGAGGATGCCGCGGTCGACGGGGACTCGGCCCTGACGGGCGATCTTCTCGTCGGAGATCATCGTGTCGAGACCCCACTTGTCGGTCTTGGCCGACGCGATGGTGCCGTCGTCGAGGACGACGAGCGGGTACTCGCCGAGCGGACCGATCGACGCGGGGTCGTCGCCGGCGAAGACGGGCTCGCCGGTCTCGTAGAAGATGCCGCCGCCGGTCGCGTCGAAGCGGCCCTGGAGCAGCCAGTCGGCGATGAACTTCATCTTGGTGATGTCGGCCACGCGGCGGGCGATGAGGGCCTTGTTTGCGAGGAACAGGTGCAGCTGTTCCTTGGTGAGCGTCCCCGTGGGGTGCGCCACCGGGTAGGTGTAGGACACGTCTTCTCCTAGATGAACAGGACGTCGATGACGTCGTCGGCGGCGGCGGCGGCTTCGAGAGCCAGACCGATGGGATTGGTCGTCGCGCCGACCGTCTGGGCCTTCCCGGCGGCAGCCGAGGAGACCTTGGCGCCCGCGGCGATGGCGCCGGACGCGACGAGCCGCTGAACTCCGCCGGCGCGGGTGAACACGGTCACGCGCTCGCCCGCCTTGGCGTCGAAGCCGGCGACGCCGACCACAGCCGAGGAGTCGGCCGGCGCGTTAGCGACGGAGTCGTTGCCCGAGATCGCGACGAGGCGACCTCCAATCACGTCTGCGGAGGCGGTGAAGGTAACCGCAGCCCCCGGCGTGTACTTGGGCAGGTAGTCAGCCATCTCAGGCCTCCTCGGGGGTCGAGCCGTACACCTGGGCGTACAGCGAGTCGTCCGCGTTCGCGTGCGGGTCGGAGTGACCGAGCTCGGCGACGGGGATGGAGTTCTTGGGGAGGGTCGAGAGCAGCGCGGATGCGCTCTCCTCGTCCTTGCCGAAGCTCGCGAGCCAACGGTCACGGTTCACGGGTGCGATGCGGCCATCGTTCACCGCGGCCGTCACGAGCGCCTCGTGCCGGCTCGTGACCTGCTCCTCGCGTGCAGCGCGTCCGGCGCGGGCATCAGACTGCAGCTGCTCGAAGACAGCCGCGTCGACGACGAGCGTGCCGTCCTGAACAGCGGCACGTGCGGGGGTGGTGGGTTCGACCTGCTCAGCGAGCACCTCGTCGACGGCAGCGAGAAGCTGCGTGTCGGAGGCAGCGGCGTCGGTGAGGCCGAGCCGTTCGCGGAGTCCAGCCTTAAGGTCGTCGTAAGCCACGACGTCCTCCTTTCGGGTGGGTTCACCCGGCTCGGACGAGCTCGGGAGTTCAGTGCCCAGGACTGGCCTGGAAGTCATGACGACGACGCGCGCCTTGGCGCTGGCGTCTTCGTCGTCCTCGTCGGGGATCACGAGCGTGTCGGCGTCGTCGTCCTCGCCGACCGTGGTCGCCTCGCCCGCGTCGGGGATGACGGCGGTGCGATCTGCGAGGCCCATGTCGACGGCCTGAGCAGCCGTGAGCCATGTCTCGTCGGCCAGGAGCGTGGTCCAGTCCTTCTCACCGGCCTTCGCGGTGTAGATCTCGACCATGGAGGCCTCGATGCCGTCGAGCACCTCGGCCTGCTTGCGCAGCTCGGCGGCGTTGCCCCACATGATCACCGAGGGTGAGTGGATCATCATCTGCGTGCCGGGCGACATGACCGTCTCGTCGCACCCGGCGGCGATGATCGACGCCGCGGACGCTGCCCGCCCATCGACGACCGCCGTCACGGAGGCCTTGTGCGAGCGCAGCATGTTGAGGATCGAGACGCCCTCGAACACCTCGCCGCCCGGGGAGTTCACGCGCAGGTTGATCTGCGTGACGGTGTCCGGGAGCGCGTCCAGGACCGCGCCGACATCCTTCGCCGAGATGCCCCAGAATCCGCCGTACGAATCGATGGGCCCGTAGAGACGGAGCGTGGCGACCGTCCCCGTTCCGGCGGGTGCCGGCGCGGTGACGGCGTTGAAGAACTCCGCCTTCGTCTTCGGGAGGGACACGTCGCCCCAGTAGCGGTTCCCGCGTGGGTTGTCGCTCGCCATGATGGTCCTTCCGGTGGTCGCTGAGACCGTCGTCGTGCTGTCAGGGAGTTCGGGCGGGTTCGCGTACCACGCCCGGATCGCGTCCTCGGTGCCCTCTGGTCGGTCGTCGTCCTCAGCTCGCTCGAGGCACACCGACTCGCCCGGATCGAGGAGCACGAACTCCGCGCCCGCGTCCTCGTAGGTGCTGATCTGCTCAGCCGACGGCGATGTGTGCAGAACCCACGAGCCTTGCGAGGTGTCGAGAGCGACCCCGATTGCGGCCTCGCGAGCTGCGAAAGCTGCCTCTCGGATCGCCCCCGTCGCTGCGTGTGCTGTTGAAGATCCGAGGGCCTGCGCCATGCGGTCGTAGTCCACGACGAGCTCCGTCGTAGTGCGGGTGGCCCATGCGTAGGTGGACTTGCCGGCGCATGGCGGGCCCACGACCACCGTCGCCGTCATGGCGTCTCCTCGGTCTCTTCGCTGGGGTCAGCGAGCTCTTGTGTTGGGAGCGGGGGCGGTGGCTCAGTGCCCAGCACGACCCCGGCACGACGCACGAGCTCGCGCCCCTCGTCCTGGGTGAGCAACTTGCCGCTGACGCCGAGGTAGACCTTCTGGACGGTCTCGGCGGCGAACCGTGCGGCTCGGGCGTCGGTGCCCACGTTCAGGTCATCGCCCTGCTGCTGGGGTGTCCCGTCGTCCGTCACGGGAACCACCTCGGCGTCCTTCGGCTTGACGGGCAGCTGGTAGCGCGTGCGGAGGTAGGCCTCGAGGCCTTCATCGGGCGTGAGTGCCCCGCACTCGATCAGTGCCTTCACGGCTTCGGCAGTCGCCGGCTGCTCCTCGCCGATTACCGACGGCACGAGTCGAGGCGCTGGCTCGTCCGGGCCCCAGTTGATGTCAACCAGGTCTTCGACAACGTGCTGCTGCGTCACCGCCGCGATGTGGTCCGCGACAGCGTTGAGCGAGTCGGTGAAGAAGTTCGCGAACGTGGAGCCGAGCGCCCAGGATCCCGTCTCGGTGCCGAGGTTCAGGAAGTGCGCGAGCACCGCTCGAGCGATCTGCTCGTCGTGGTAGCGGATGGGCTGGTCCGTGTCGGGGAGCTTGCCCGTGACGCCCTTGAGCTCGAGTGTGGCGCCGTGCGGGATGGAGGCACCGGCGGCGTCTCCCGCCCGGAAGCCGGTCGCGAGCTTGAGGCCGGCTTCCTTCTCGGACTTGTTCCACGCGTCGTGGTCCTCGATCTGCGCGGCATCCGGGACGGGAGCGCCGGTGTAGACCGGGACGCCGAGGCCGTTGCGTTCGACGGTGAGGGCCTGGGCGCGCAGCATGCGGTCCTTGAGGAGCCAGTTCTTGTAGGCGTTGCGAAGCAGGCTGAGGCCGACCCAGTTGCCGCCCTCGCGCTCGTTCACGTAGACGACCAGGCGGTCCACGGGAATGCGCACGTCACCGGTCTGCACGCCGTGCTGCTCGATTGCCTCGAGGCCGCCGTCGCGGGCGACGTTGAACGTGGAGATCGTGCGCGGGGGACGCCAGGCGAGCTTGTGCAGGCGCGCCTTGTCTCCTTCTGGCCGGTAGACCTGCTCGAACACGGAGTGCCCGAACACGAGCTCGAGGAGCGCGAGACGGAGGTGTTCGTCCCACGAGAAGGATCCGCGGGTGCGCAGTTTCGGCTGCTGCTCGCGGCCCTTGATCTTGAGGCCGAGGTCGGTGGCGACGAGCTCGACCACCTCGTCTCGTGCCCCGTTGGGGTCGATCTGCCACGAGGTGGAGCGGATCGGCATCGTGACAGCTCGGAGCACTGAGCCGACCTGGGAGTCCTCGCGACGCATCTTGTCGAACACGTCGATGGACATGGGCCAGCGCAGTGCCGGGTTGGTCTCGTGCGCGTCCTGGCCGAGCTCGTCCCACGAGGCGAGGTTGCCGCCGGTCTGGTAGCCGATCTCGGTCACGGACACCTCCTAGAAGTCGACCGTCGCCAAGTTGGCGTCGGAGGGTGCTACGTCGGTCCGCCGCACCATCTCCGCCTGTGGCGGGGGTGGTGGGATCACCTCGGGTGGAGGGGGCGCGAACATCTCGAATGCGTAGAGCGCATCGCTGAGCGCGGCGACCGGGGCGACGTCGACGGGCGAATCGAAGAGATCCCAGACGGGCATCTTCGAGATGAGCTTCGTCGTGCCGTTGGCGATCGCGAGATTCACGGGCGGCTGGCTGAGATGCCGGAAGCCGGCCCCGCTCGTGCGGTCACGGAAGCGACCGGCGGCGTTGAGCAGCGCGGTCTTCGAGATCGCGTGGACCGTGAAGCCCTTGTCGGTCAGCGGCTTGATGAAGTCCGCTGCAGGGCATCCGGATGCTTGGATCGCGATCTCGGTGATGCCGGTCTTCTCGCGGATCCGGACGGCGTAGTCAACGACCCAGAGATTGCCAGAGCCCTGCTCGACGAGCTCGAGGTGCTTGATGCCGTCCGAGCGTTCACCGACCAAGCCGATGAAGCTCATAGATCGGTCGCCGGACTGGGAGATGCCCAGCACGCGGCGCGTATTCGGCGCGAGCGTGGACCCGATCTGCTTGGGCGCGCCGAGCTCGTCGAGGACCAGCTCGCCGTCCTCGTCCAGCAGGGGTGGGTCGGCGAGGTCGTTCCACTCGTCGTTATCGATGAACGGCTTCACGCGGGAGGTCACCCACTGGCACAGCACCTCGGTGCGGTATCCGGCCTCGTCCATGTTCGGCGGCATGTCCGCGAGCGCGGACTGGACCGTCATGGCGCCGTAGCCGATGGAGGGGTTCGCTTGGAGGATGCCGTCGACGTCGTCGAGGGCGCAATCCTCGGGGGCGGACCATTCGAACAGGCCGAGGCTGCTGTCGTTGGAGTTGGCCCACTCTTCGGCGGACATGATGCCGTCGTCGACGTACTTGGCCCAGGAGTCTTGAATGGCGAGGCCGGCGTCGCGCTGCGCCTTGAGGACGATCGCGTCGGTGGCGCCGGCGTTGGAGATGCCCCAGAGCTGTCCGGCCCAGAACGCTTTCAGGGTCTGGGAGACGGCGTTCCAGGCTTCCCACGTCTTCTGCTCGCGCATCTCGTCCATGAGGACGCGGGCGGCGGGCTTGCCTCGGGCGTTCTTCGCGGCGCGCACTTCGTAGTGAGCTCGCGAGCGGGCGATGATGCTGAAGTTGCCGTTCGTCTCGAGCGCCTTCGCCGTCGCCCGCTGCAGGGACGGGATCGCGAGCTCGGCTTCTTCTTTCGTCTCCGGGTCCGGGTCGACCCACGTCTTGACGGCGTTCCAGGGCTCACGGGCGATGTCGAGGTTCTGGGCGACGCCCACGACCTTGAACTTCATCGGCGGCACCCGGTCGGGGTGGCGGGCCGAGTCCGCGTAGAGCCACCATGCGGCGAGTACCGAGGCGAGTGTGGTCTTCCCCTGCTGGCGGGCGACGAGCACGATGACGCGGCGGAAGCGGTACTGGCCATCCTCGAGCAGCTCGAGCGCGTGGATGAGCAGCCACTGCTGCCAGGGGTACAGCGTGACGCCGAGCATGACGGCCGCGAACTGGATGACCTCGAAGCCGCGGGACGTCTCCGGGGTGAGCTCGCGCAGCGGCTTGGTCCAGAGGCGCGGTTCGGTGCGCCCGTAGTGGATCGCCACGGGCCCTCCCGTCTACTTCACGCGATGCCGTTCAGCCGTTTGAATTCGGCGAGGTCATCGACCGGCGCAGCCTTGGGCGCGGCGCCCTTCGCTGTGCCGTCCGGCCGCCAGTCCGGGGTGAGGCCGAGCGCCTCGAGGTAGCGGAGGAACGTCGGCAGGGAGACGTTGTCGATCGGCGGGAGCTTCACGTCCTTCTCGGGGTCCGCTGTCTTCATGCGCTCGAACACGAGGTCGCGCAGCGTCGCTTCCGAGTCGATCTTCTTCGCGAGGAACCGGAGCGCCGCGACAGCTGCACCATGCTCTGGTTTGAGGTGATTTGCGGCTCGAATTGCCTTGTTAGTGGCGTTATAGATCGCATTTGAGGCTCGTCTAGCCAAGGTGATACCTCCTATCGCGCGCGCGACCCCCCTCAGAGAGCCGGGGAGAGAGGACCTGCGGAGGCGGGAGCCGGGCCGCGGAGCCGGGGTCGCTGGATTTTTTGACGATTCGAGGTCACGCGAGGCCGTAGACCATCGATTGCAGGCCCTCAGGCGGTCACTCGAAGCCTGCTGAGGCCCGCGGGTAGGTTGCTAGGTCGCAAGCATTCGAAGAGGTGCAGGAGCATGCTCGTCTCGAGCGTGTGGGCGGCGATGACCACGGCATCCAGGTGCGTGGTCCTCAGCGCGTGCGACTGTGCGTTCTGGAAACGCAACCATCCACCGTTGCCGTACTCGATGCGCTGGCCACCGTTGAGGTGAGACACCCGGTGAGCATCGGGGGCGAGCTCGACAGCGGCGAGGAAGGCCGCGTGCGTGCCGCTCGAGCGCTGGTCCAGCCACAGCACGCGATGCCCCTCGCGTGCCATGTCGACGGCTGCGGCCATGTCGCGGCGGCGGCGCTCGCTCATGCCTGCATCCCCTTAGCCCGCGCACGCAGCCAGATGAGCCTGCGCAGCATCCACCAGTTGCGATGGACCGAGGCACGATGCAGCAGCACCGAGAGCACCAGCTGCCTGACTCGCCAGAGGATGACCCTGTCCAGATCACGCATGTCGGTGCTCCTCTCCCTTGACCGCCACCTCGTGCACACGCTCGTCGGTGTGGGTATCGCACACCCAGTAGCGCCAGGCCCTACCAGTGAAGGCGGCAGTCATGGCTGTCGACCCTGGTAGGGCTGGGCCACGCAGATGGACAGGAGCGTCGGCTTGACCCCGAGTACCGAGAACAGCAGCATCTGCGTGTCGTCGACGGCGAACTCGATGGCGGGGTCGCTCTTCTCCGCGTCGAGACGCTTCGAGTTCCACGATCGGATGCGGTCGTCATTGCCACGCAGGCCAAGCTCACGCTTGAGGTGTGCGGCGTACTTCTCATCCGCCACGAGGAGGACGCGCTTCACGCCCTCGGGTGGGTGCATGAGCCAGTCGGTGACGAGGCGAGTCTTGCCCTCTGCCCTGCGGCCGAGGATGACGTGCTCTGGGCCGTCCGAGAAGTAGTTGTCCCATTCCACGAACGAGGGGTCGTTGCGGAATTCGTCGAGGAAGGCCTCGCGCTCTGGTGATGGAGCGACGTCGAGCGCCATGCCGAGCATGCGATGAGGCAGACCGGTAATCCGGTCACTCACCGGTGTGCCCCGCGACGTGCAGTGCTCGGGCGAGCAGCGAGAAGTTGACCACGCCTTGCGGGATGGCGGACAACTGCACGTGCTGCGGATCGACGCCGAGCGCGTCACCCAGTGCGTCGAAGATGGCTGGACCATCTTCAAGCTGCCAGATCAAGCTCGCGTCGTGCACGGTGAGGCGATCAGACGACTTCGTACGCGACCGCACTGCCGCGATCGTCGCCTCGTCTGCCCCGTCCTGCAGATGATCGATGGCCTTCTGCAGAATGCGGATGGTGTCCGCCCGCACGTCGACGGCAACACTCGCGGTGTCCCCCACTGCCGCGACCTCGACCCCGAGATCCTGCGAGGCAGTCATGATCTCGACGTCGGAACCGCCCAACACGCGCGCGCTGATCCGGATGTGCAGTTCGTTGGACAGGCCGAGGAGGACGAGGTCGCTGGTCTCGTCCGCGTACTTGACGACCGCGTGAGGCGGAAGGTCGCGGATGTCGACCCCCTCGGTGAACACGTCGAGGGTGACCCGCTTGAGGTCGGTCGCGACCTGCGTAATGGTGACGGCTGGGCCAATGGCGGGCAGCGGGGTGCCGTCAACGTTCGGCTCGGAGCTCAGAGTGATGAGCTTGGCGATGTTGTTCTGTGTCATGTGGAGTGTCCCTTCCATCAGACCCAGGACTGCGACCGGTTGCCGATCGCGGGTCTGGGCGGCTTGTTACTGCGGCGGTTGTTGCACCCGGCATGCGAGGCGCGGAAGTTGTCCCAGTCCTCTTGGAGCTCGGGGTGCTCGTCGACGACGTAGAAGTGATCGAGCTGGAAGCGCCAGTCGTTCTTCCAGTCGTCGTAGGCGGCGTCGTAGTCGATCGGCCTGGGGCACAGCCAGCAGGGCGCGCCGACACTGCCGTCGTCGTTGACCTGCGCTGCGCACGCTTCCCGGAACTTCGCCCGGAGCGACTTCATCCGGCGGGTGCTCTTGTGGTTCTTGCCCACAGCACCCCCTCAAACGACGAAACCCCCGCACATGGCGGGGGTTTCGGATCGAAGCGACTCAGCGAGCGACAGGCAGTAGGCCCACCACTCGCACAGGTGCACCCTATCCCAGAAGTGGTAAATGACCACCATCACGTACCCGCGTGTGCGCGCACGCGCGGGAGGCCACTCAAGACGAACGGCACCTCGAGCGGCTTGCACTTGACTCGGAGCTGGGCCATGAGGGCCGCGTAGTCGCGCACCTGGTCGCGCTCGACCATGCGGCGGCGCTGCGCGTCCTTCCGCATCGGCAGAGCGATCAGCGGCGAGTGCGGGCGAGCTATCCAGTTCTGCACGGTGTGCACGGTCACCCCCTGGCGCTCGGCTGCTTCCTTGATCGGCAGCCACAGCTCCGGTCGGTAGGTCCACTGGCAGGAGTAGCACCGGATGCCGTCCTCGTCCTCCGACCAGCCATCGGCGTACACCTGCAGACGCTCACACTCAGGGCAGGGCCTCGGCTTCACCGGCACCGGTCGGCGCCCTTCAAGTGGCCAGCGCGCGGGCATCTTGACCGCCCACTCCTCGAGCTCGGCCGCGAACGCGGGCCACCCCGGATCCCGGGCGACGTCGGGCCAGAAGACCACGAACCTGTTGACCAGCGTCTGAGCCCAGACCTTCACCTGCTCGGACCAGCGCTCGTCGGTCAGAATGCCTCGAGGATGGAGCGCACCCTCGGTCCAGTCGCCCCACTCGTCGAAGCTCACCATGTACGCCGTGTCGATCAGGTCGCGGCGCCCGAGACGCTCTCGCCACACCCGCTCCGCTCGCCACAGGTCGATGAAGATCTGCGAAAGGTCATCGAGCGGGACCAGGCGCACGGGAGTCGACTGCATGTCACGCGAGACCGGCAGACCGTCCGCCTGCTGTCGAGTCGGCTGGGCGATAGCCGCGAGGTGGACGAACAACTCCGGCAGCGCCTGGAGCTTCGCGAGGTACAGCTCAGGCGCCCTCATTCGTGCACCTCGCCGACGATTCGTGCGCCCACCGCGAGCGCGGGACCAGCCATCATGCGTGCCTGGTGTGGTGTTGCGGTCGTGCTCATCACGATGACCCTCCAAGATCGACGCCCAACACGATCAGGCGCTTCTCGAACAGCTTCCACTGCTCCTCCGACAGGGACTGGGCGGCCATGGCCGCGATCACCGCCGCCTCCCTGCGCCCGCGCTTCTCAAAGACGTTCTTCGTGTCCATCGCAAATCGGATCGGCTGACGCAGATAGCGGGCACGACGACCAGCGGCTGTCTCCGGGACCGAGCCCCGAGCCTTGCGCCTCATCGGTACTCCGTCTCGTTGTACGTGTTCGGCTGCCCGCGGCGCAGCTTCCCGAGCTCGTGATAGCGAGCCTGGTTGTGCTCGATCGCGGCTTGCTCAGCGGCGGGCAGTGTCCAAACGTTCGCCATGGGTGAGTCGAGCGGTGCCGGTGGGAAGCTCTGGATCTCGTCGATGAACACCGCCCCTGCCCCGGGGCCGCGGGGCGCGGGCATCAGGGCGAAGTCGGAGCGCTTGGGCGGGTCAATCGCATCCGCCATATCGCTCAACCCGTCCCCGAAGACACCGAAAACTTCGCCTGCCGCCCGCAGCGCCTCAGCCGCAAACCCCTTGAACGCCTCCCCCAGCAACACTCCAAGCTGAAACGAACCGCCCGAGGCGCCCAACCTCAAGAAGCGCTGCACCAGCTCACGCTGCATCCGCTCATGACGAGCCCTCGCCCGACCCCGGTACTTCATCCGAGGGAACTCCGCCGGCACACGACGCCTCTGACCACTGCTCATGACACCCTCCTCGGGATGAACGCTGCTTCGAACCCCTCCGACGAGTACGACGACACCTGCCCACTCGCATCCCGCACGATCCAGTCCCCCTGATCGACCCGCACCTCGCCCGGCCCCTCAGCGGCGAACAGCACCAGGAAATTCGGCGCATGCTCCTCGATGTATCCCCCATCGCGCTCCCGATCAGTGCGCAGGTGATGGTCATAGCCACGCGGCACGAACGCCGAACGCACCCAACGCTGGATCTCCGTCGCGTTCTGCCACCCCTTGAACTGCATAGCCTCCACCACCACCGGCACTGACTCGAACTCCCGCGGCCGACTCCCCTCCGCGAACGCCACCTCTGCCGCCTTCAGCCCACTACCCACGATCCACCAACCCATCCGCGGCCCGAGCCGCTTCTCGCTCCTGCTTCCTCCGCGCAGCCCGGTTCGGCCGGACTCCACTCCCATGCCTGCTGCGGTGAGCATCAGACAGGCCCCAGTTCGGTGTCATCGGCACACCGAGACGGAACGTCACCCTGAACGACTTGAAGTTCATCTGCCGCTCGTTCTGCGCCTGCTGCGCCTCAATCACGGAACAACCCCCGCCACTCAGCAGCCCGCCACAGAGCGCAACCACCCCAGACCAGGGCGAGCGCCACCGCAACCGGCCACACCGGGGCCGCCAGCGCGAGCCGCGCCGGCCAACGCCTCGGCACACCCGGCTCTCCGTGCAGGAGCAGAGCTGCAAGCCAGCAAGCGACCGCGATCCCCCCGTACAGCAGCAGCACCCACTCAGGCACGAGACTTCTCCTCGGGCACCCAAACCACCCGAACCGGGAAGACGATGTCATCCGCCAGCGCCCCGCTGTGATGCTCGTCACGGCCCACGAACGGGTTCTCCTCCGGATCGAAATGCTCCGCGTCTTTCTGAAAGAATGAACCTCGCGCGTCAATGACCTTGGTTCCATCGACCAGAGCCATGAACGTCTCCAGATCAGCCACCAGAGACTCGTGCCCCCGAATCTCCATGCCCACCGCAGTGGCGAATGATGCGACAAGCGACTTCGGAACCTGCAACTCTCCACCCCTCGAGACACCGAACAGATAAGCTCCGTCCGGCTCGAGGTCAATCTCCACAAGCCGCGCTCGGCCGGTGACCACGATGGCATCGGAAGCGGGCACCATCCAGTCGTCGGGAAGGCGCGCCTCGGCGATAGCAGCGGCAATCTGCGCCGGGTCGACTCGCTTCGACCTCCCGGCGTCCCTGACCTCCGCGGCGGCCCGGAGAGCCGCACCGATAGCCTCGTGACCGCCCGTCACATCACCCGATGCCCAGAACGCCTCGTGGGCCGCTCGGATCTCTGCCTCGGTCGGCGTGTACTCCTGCTCAGCCACGACGGGCCTCCTCTCGGTCGGTCTTGAGTACCTGCCACATGGCTTCGATCGGCGAGCCCAGCTCGCTCTCCTTCTCGAAGCGCGCCAGAGCAGCTGCTGTCTCCTCGTACGTGACCTCCCCGGCCTCGACCACAGGCCCCCGATCGAACGGCCCACTCGGTAAGACGAGCAACCCCTCAGGGACAGGCCACGTGAACCGCTCGCCGATGGATGTGCGCGCGACCGGTGCAAGACCTTGCACAAGATGCAGGTGCAGATGCGGCTCGACCCCACCGCGAGCGCGGGAAGAGTCATCCTCTGGTGCGGGCGGCGGCGAGAGGAAGTCGCACGCCGCCTCGAACTGCTCCGCCGACGGAGCCCCCGCAGCGGCCAGCACCTTCACCGCATCAAGGTCCTCCTCCGAGATCCGCGCGAGCTCCGACCGCCACACGAACCCGTCATCGTCAGCCTTGGCCACCAGATCAGCGACCAACTGCTGCGCGATCACTTGACGAGCGAACTTCACCTTCTCCGGCTCAGGCATCGACCTCCACCTCCGTCGCGAGCTCATTGCGGAACGTGAACCGCTCGCCCACGTCGGCGCCGCGGTTCGCTTTCGAGCAGCGGATGGTCGTCCACGTCTCGCTGGTGCGCAGGACCACACCCTCGATGTACCCCTTCCGGGAGTGCTGCCACGCCTGCACCCGCTCCTCCACCTCCGAGATGTAGACACCCGTGCGCCGGCGCAGCTCCTCACGGTGAGCCTCACTCAGACGCCCCTCCCGCATCTCAGCCACGATCGGATCCAGATTCGCCTTCGCCTCATCACGCAGATCACCCCGCAACGGGCCATCCACGTAGCCAGCCAGCTTCGCCAGCGACCCCTTCGTCTCCCACGGCTCGCCATCATCACCGCGGTTATCCATGTCCCGCAGCCTGTACGTCGTCCCCTGCACGGTCATCGTCCTTCCCTCGCAATCGTCTCGGCCCGTGACAGCCCGTTGATGTAGGCGTCGAAGTCGATGCCATCCCCCGCGTCGAGGCGCTCCGCCTCGATCTCCTCGGCCACCTGCACCCGCTCCGCGAGCCGCGCCGTCTCCTTGATCGCCTCGATCGCACGGCGGGCCATGTCGTCGCGGTCGCGTTGCTGCTGCCCGGATGCGCCGAGCTGGCCGTAACCGCGGACGAGCTCCTCCTCTGTCAGCACACGGGGCTCAGGCACGGTCATCACCACCCGCGAGCACGAGAGGCTCGGTGCAGACGTCGCACGCCCCCTCGGGTCCCTCTATGCGAGTGCCCATGCCGTGGCCCGCCGAATAGCCGGAAGACTCCCAGTGGTCGTGAACCTGAGGAGCAGGCCCGCACGGATACGGCTTGATGTTGTCGAGCTCCACGCCGTAGTGCATCGCGCGCTCGTAGACCAGCTCGCCCGACTCCTGCCCAGCGTGTCGTTGAGCCCACACCCAGGCCTCTTGCCCAGCCATGCCCTGCAACAGAGCATCAGCGAGGAACGCGAGACGCCGCGTCTCGATCAGGATGTGCAGCCGGTCCAGGTACTCGTTGCCCGCTTGCCGCCAGCCCGTACCCCAGACCTCCATGCCCTGGGCGCGAGCGAGCAGGTACTTCACCTCAACCTCGAGCGGTCGTGTCTCGTGCTCCGCGCCGTGAGGGTAGATTTCGTGCGCGAAGCGACGGCGAGTGCGACGAGCACCCGGCAGCAGGTCCGGCCTACCCGTCATAGGCACCGCCGGAACTCCGAAGACCACGCCGTACGAGGTGAGCGTCGTCGAGGCAGCCTCATGCGAGGCGCGACGCAGCGCGGCGTCCCCACCCGGAAGCTCCTCGAAGTACCAGCCGGTCCCCACCTGCGCCGACGCCGTGGCCAGGGCCTTCAGCTCATCGACGAGCTCGGTCGGCGTCGAGTCCAAGAGCCAGCGGGCAACCGCGTCGCGAGCCATAGCCTCCGACGTCGCACCCAGCACTGCGTACGCACCGCCATCCTCGCCAAGCGGGAACACCTCCACACCCCTCAGCTGCTTCACGTTGTCCGTCATCGTCCCTCTCCCATCTCCAACAGCTCGGCACCAAACCGGCGACCGAACACCACACGAACCGGCCACACCCACCACCGCGAGCGCAGCAGAGCGTTGACCTGGGCGAGCGCGAACCTGCGAGCGTCTGCGCGGGCCGGCGCGAGCGCGGCGCGAGCCTGCGCCAGGTCGCCCTGCAGCAACGCGACCTCGACGTTCGCGTCCATCGCCAAGGTGCGGAACTCCCACCGCTCAGCTCTGACCTCTTCCAGGACCGACGCCCGCACGTAGTGCTCGAGCTCACCCAACTCGCGCACCTCCGCGTCCGAGAGTGGCGTCCCGACCGTGTCGATCGAGCGCCACCCCGTCGACGTGCGCTCGATGACCTCGTGGTCCGGGTCCTCAGTCGTGTAGTAGCCGAGCGCTCCCGGCAGCGGCGGATGCACGCGGTACACCCAGTAGTCCGCGAGCGCCGCCAGCGGGACCGGAAAACTATCCGGCCCGATGCGCACGACGAGCTCACCCTGATGGCGGGCAACCTCACCGCGATCAGCTCGCGGCCCCGGCTTCATCCCCCGCATCACGACGGCGACAGTCCACCCCTCGAACAGGTCGTCGAGGTCGACCCGCTCGAGCACCTCCCCGCTCATCGCCGAACCGCCCGACGAGACGCACGCGACGCGTGGATGAGCTCCTGAGCCGCAGCGACCAGACGATCAGCCGTGGCAGCCGCCGGCGACTCCTCATCCGGCCGCATCATCACCGGCAGACCCTCGTGATAGCGGGCGAACTCCAGCAGCTCATCTTCCGAGAAGACCAGCGCCACCGTCGCCAGAGGCGTCACCACGCGAGCAGCGCACAACCCGTCGTGCCCCTCCCCGCGCTCACACGCCAACGACACCCGACAGCGACCCACCAGCGACTGGCGAGGCTCCACCTGATCCCCGCTCACGCCGACACCTCCAGCACGGGCCACCCATTCCGCTCGTTCAACGTCGCCGCACGAGCCAACGACACGTTCGCCGCCGCAACGTCCTTCGCCGCCATCGGCACCCAGTCATCCGGGAAAACCAGCTCCACCCGACGTACCTCATGCACCCGGAACCAATCCCCCGACTCCGGCGACGCCAACGCACACACCACGTCAGCAGCCCTCAAGCCATGCGCGTCACGGAACGCCGCCGCATGGAAGCGATTGCCCACCACCAGGAACACCGGCAGCACCGGACGGAACAGGTAGCCGAGTTTCGCCGGCCGCGGGTGATGCGCCAGCGCAGACTGCGCCAACGCCACGAAGCGCTCCCCCGCCTCCCGCACCTCAGCGACCGCAGCGAACTCCGCATCGCTGCTCTCCCCCTCAGCAGCACGCTCCGACTTCGCGATCGCCCGCTGGAAGACCGCGAGCGCGGAAGCCAGATCAGTCGACAGCACAGCGACCTCGGGGGTGGACTCCGGATAGACGTTCTCGACCATCAGATGACTCGCTTCTCTCGTAGGTACTTCTCGGCTTCGGTGACACGTTGGAAGGCCTCAGCGTTGCCACCGGCGTCCGGATGGGTCCGACGCTTTGCCCGGCCCAGCGCGTGGCGTGCCTGGGGTTCACTCGGGCGCCAACCTGCAGGTGTGGGCTCGTCGTGGGCAGCGAGCCAGATCGCGGCCAACGCAGCATCGATTCGCTGGGCCGGCGACACCTCGAGGGCAAGGAAGCCGCGGTACTGCTCACCACCCCTCGTCACCCCGTAGCGATCCACCTTGCGGAGCGCCTCGAGGGCCAAGGCGATCGCACGGACGTTGTCCTGCCAGTCGTCGAAGGTGTCGCATGGGTAGCTCAGCGCTCCGTGCTTCGAATCCAGCGTGAGGATCACGCCAGGGTGCTCGGCCTTGGCAGTCGCACGAGGTCGACCATCGAGACGGAAGTGCTGCGGCGGGATCGCGACCTGCAGACGCACGTTCTTGCCGCCGAGCGCGCGCGTCTCACGATCGAGCAGCTCGAGTGTCGTCGTCCACGTCGAGCCGAACGCGGAGCGGCGGCGAACGGGCGTCAGCTTGCCGGGCCACTCCCCGACTGGATCGACGGTGAGCTCGTCAGGCCAGGCGCCCATCAGCCTTCGTCCTTCGTGATACGGCGGGCAAGAGTCGCCACAGGCGGGCGGACCGGGCGCCCCTGCTCGGCGTCGTGCACGGCCTGGTTCAGCTCCACGATCGCGAACATGCGCAGCGTGGTCGAGGTCGCATCCGTCGACCGCGTGCGGCGAAGTACGTCACGGGCGGCGTGGACGACCTGCAGCTCGGATGGCTGGCTCATGACTCCCTCGCCATCTCCACGACCAGGCGCTCGACGTCGGAGAGCGTGTACCCCCACGCCTCGATGCGCTCGAAGTACTCCGCGACGAACGACGACTTCGTGCGCCACGTGCTGCGACCCGTCGTCGACTCGATACCCGCGAGCGCCACAGCGACCAACACCTGCGTCGCCTTGCTCGGAGCCGTCGACACCAGGGCGCCCAGCAGATCCTGCCCGCCGTGCTTGCGCTCGATACTCATCAGCCTGTGCGCGAGGTCGTTGCCCGTCGCCATGCCGGCCTCGAGGTTGCGGTGCATGCGAGTGGAAGCTATCGCCACGAACTGCAGGGCGTCGGTCGGGAACTTCGTGCGGCCCAGGAACTCCGACAGCCACGCACGACGCACGACTTCCGCCGAGTCCCAAGCCTTGTTGTTCGCGACGACCGTGCGGCGCTCCTCGAGCTGCGCCTCCGACATCGGGCCCTTGGCCGCGGCTGCCGAACCTGCCGTGAGCTTGAAGCCCTCCGGAAGATCCCGAGGCAGATAGTGCTCCACGCTCGCGTCCTCGTTGCCGCGATACGACATGACGTGCACCGCGACGCCGGGTACTCCGGCGAGATCAGCGGCCTTCACCTGCGAGCCATCCTCGCGTGCCACCTCGTACGTGCGAAGCCAAGCCGACCCCGAGTAGTGCGGGCGCTCCACCAGGATCTCGAACCCCTCGGCGCGGAGCTTCTCCTCCGCCGCTTCCTTGACGATCCGGCGGGCGCGGTCGTCGCGCTGGCGCTGCAGCTCGTGCTCGAACTGGCCAGGCGTGCGCGAGACGACATCGGTCAGGGTCGCCAGCACCTCGGCGTCGTCCTCGAACTCGACCAGCGCCTCAGCCTGCTCGAGCGTGAGCTGGTGCTCCGCCGTGATCTTCGACGCCGCATCCGAGTGAGCCACCGCCAGCGCCGTCTTCACCGTCGACGCCTTCGCGCCGGTTCGCTTCGTGATCGTGCGGAGCGAGAGGCCAGCGAACTCGAGCTGCTTGTACGACGCGACGCGCTCGGCCGTTGTGAGCTCCTCGCGCTGATCGTTCTCCACCAGCTGCTGCACGATGCGCTCCGTGACCTCGTCGCCCGCCTCGACGGCGTACACCGGGATCGTCTCCAGGCCCGCCTCGCGGGCCGCGAGGGTGCGGCGCTGACCCGCACGCACCACGAGGACACCATCGCGGCGATGCGCCAGCACCGGGGTGATGACGCCGTTCTCCTTGATGCTGCGAATGAAATCGGGAGTGAGCGGCGCCGACTGGCGGACGTTCTCCTCGATCACCAGGTCGGCGGGAGCCACATGCTCGAGCGTGCCCGGAGGGGTAGTCGTAGGGGTCATGGTCATGTCCTTTCGTTGCGCCGGCTAGGCGGCTTGAGTGGTCTTGCTTGCTGAGTTGGTCAGTTCACTGCGGAGACGGACGACAGTGCGCGGCGTGCAGCGGAGCAGGTCAGCGATCGCGGACGAACTCCACCCGCTCTCCGTGAGACGACGCACGCACTCCCGGCGCTCCGGCGTCGACAGGCGGACAGCGTCACCCGCGAGCGCGAGGATGACTGCTGCGGCGTCGACGTCGTTCGTGTCCGCCTCCGCGACGGGTGGCTCTGGGTCGGTGTCGATGTCGTCCCAGGCCATGGGCGGGAGCCACCGGTGCGCGGCCGCGTAGTTGAGGGCTCGAGAGCGGGTGGCACGCTGCGTCGGGGTATCCGTCGGCGGCTCGACGTTCCAGACGCGCTCGTAGACCGCGACGATGGCCCGATGGCGACGAGCCGTGATGTGAGGTGTGCGGATGCTCGTGACGAAGTTCCCCAGCGCCTCATCCAGCATCTGAGCGATCAACGTGAACGACCAGCCACGAGCCACCAGAGCCTGCACACGGCGCTGAGAACCGACCGCCGACACCAACGCACCATCCGCGAGCGCCGCAGTCTCCACCGGCACGGCGAGGATCGCCGCCGACGTCTCCCGCTTGACGCGATGCACCACCTGGCCAGCTCGAGGACCCGACCCCTGACGCCCATAGAGGATGTTCCGCACCGACGTCTTGCTCACACCCGCGAGCTCGGCAGCTCGCTTGTAGCCGACACCCGCCTCACGAAGCCGCAGGAGGTGGGCACGAGCCGGGGCAACATCCGTCAGGCCTGTGTCGAATCGGCCGTACGCCTCCAACCGCGACCGCTCAGCAGCACGCGCAGCGTGCCCCTTCCGGCACGGCGTGCACCGGCACCGATGCGCTCGGTAACAGGTGGTCGACTCGGCGTGCTTGTGCTCAGCAGGACACACGAACGATGCCTCTACGGGTGCGTGCTTCGGGTGCTGCTCGAGGTCACCCTGTCTCCACGCCTGCTGGTAGTGCGCTCGACACAAGCCACGGCCCACCGCAGGAGATCCACACTCGTCCATCGAGCAGGAGCGCATGACTCGGTGATCAGAAAGCTGGGACGTCGGAGAAGTCATCGTCGAAGGCATCAGCTGGACCTTCCAGGTGCGAGTTGTCCCTGCCTGCGCGGCGGAGCAGCTCCCATTGACGGTTCTTCGAGCGAGCAGTGCCGCAATGTCTGCAGTCGTATTCGGCCCCAGCGGGGTGACGATGGCAGAAGGGCTCCGGTGGGAGCCTCACGCTCTCGCGCTCGCCTCCCCCTCGCTCGCTCCCGAACTCGACCCGCCCGCTCTCCCTCTCCCCTAAGCCACGATTCGCGACACGATTCGCGAACGAATTCGCGAACGAATTCGCGAACGGGGGCTCCGGGTACGTCGACGGATTGCGCCGGTCCACCGTGCCCAGCAGATCCGGAGCGATCTGGAACAACGACCGGCCATCCTCGTCCGCCCACAACAGCAGGAACCCGGACTCGGCGAGGTGCAACATGACCTCCTCGATCCGATCCGGCGACACGACGTCGTCGTCCGACAACATCTCCCGCTGCATCCGGCGCGGCAGAACTTCCCCCCGCCCGTGATCGTCCGCCCACGCCATCAACGCGGTCGCGAAGAACCTCATCCCCATCGGCACCGCCGTCACCCGCGGATCGCGGAAGAACGAGGGCTTCACCGTCCTCTGCCTCCGCATCTGCATATGCCTGCGTTCCCTTCAAGATCAAGTCGATAGCGCGGTCAATCTGCCGAGCCGAAACGTGAACGCACTCCGACCAGCCATGACCGCGAGGCATGTGCTCCCACGCGTCGAGGTTGTCGCGGAACGCGGGCTCGAAGACGCGACGAAGCTCGGCAAGAGCAGCCGCCTCCCACGACGCCGGCGTGCGCCGGAACGCGAAGAGGATCCGCGCGCCGTGCTCCACGAGCTCACGGATCCGCGAGCCGCTCGGCACCGCGCGCCCTACCTTCAGCACGCCCGACTCCGGCCACCACGCCACGTAGGTCGTCCGCAGATCAGTCCTGGACATGGCGCACCCGCTCAGCAGCAGCGAACCCCGCGAGGACAAGCTCCGTGTACCCCGCCTCCACGACGTCGGTGTACCCGGCGTCGTGCTGGTCAGCGTTCAAGTACGGCGAGCGGTTCTCGTCGTACATGGCACGAGCCGCGGCCGCGATCGCGGCGTCGGATGCGGGGCGAGGCTCGACGTCGTCGGCCAGCTCGCCCGTCGCGCGCAGCGAGTGCGCCTGGCCACGAAGCCACGCGAGCGCCTCCCACATCGTGTCGAGCTGAGTGTCCCCAAGGAGGTCGGCGGCGTCGTCCAGAGCCTCGGCCTTCACCAGCGCGTCACGATCAGCCACGAGGCACCCCCTCAGCAGGGCACGTCGACTCGCCGTAGTGCTCGTTGAACGGGTGCACATGCGCCCACTCCGGACGAGACGCGAGCGGGATCACCCACACCCGAGAGCCACGCTTCGGCGCCGTGCCGTAGTTCGTGCCGTACCCGCGAGTGCCCGACGCCGTGCGCACGTTCGCCTCGTAGATGTCCGGCACCCGGGCAAACCTGACCGTCAGCACATCCGCGGTGACCGTGTAGGTGCCAGCCGACCCCATGCACACCGTCTCACCTCGCGGGCTCGACGCGGATGCCGCCGGCGTGGCGATCGCCACAGCGATCACCGGCACAGACCAAGCACCCGTCCTCATCACATCGCGGCGGGACGCGCTCGCCTTCATCGTCTCGGTCATGCGGCCAGTCCCCACTTCTCGTACTCGACGCGGCCGTAGACCGCGTGCATCATGGCGAGCGCATCCGCCTCAGTGATTCGGATGCGCTCGAAGTCATCGAGGCGGAACCAGACGCCGAGGTGCGCGTAGAACACCGGCACGTCCTGGCATCGCCCCTGCTGCTGCACCCAACGGCGTACCTTCCAGCCGTGCAGCAGCGCCTTCGTCTGCAGGTCGCGCTCGGTGCGGTCGTTGCACTCGAGGCAGAGCGTCAGTCCCTCGACGACGAGCGGCATGATCTTGGATCCACCCATGCCCACCGCACCGCGGTGCTGGAAGGTGAGCAGCGCGTGGGTGCCGCACGAGGCGCACTGGTTGCCGTCCCGGAAGTAGGTCTCTGCGCGGACGTCCGACGTCGGCGCGATCACTTCCCCGCCGCCTTCGCTTGCGCGTTGCGATCGACAGACTCGGCCTTGAGGAGTCGCTTCCACGCCTTGTCCTGCAGCGCGAGCTCCTCGGCCGTGGGGTATCCATCCTTCGGGCGGGCCTGCTTCGCGAGCGCCTGGATCTCGGCCCGTGTGAAGAACACCGCGACCTGGTCTGCAGCGGCGTGCTGCTCAGCTGCCTTGGTCATGCGAGGGCTCCGATCTTCCGGGGCCGAAAGGCACGGACCATCGCCTCATCTCGCGAGCGGCCGAAGACCGCCTCGGAGTCCGAGAGACGAACCATCCACGTGCCGGGCCTGAACTCGACCGGCTCACCGATCGGTGACGTGTGCATGACGTCGCGCTCTGCGAGCGCCGCCTTGTGGGCGGCTCGCATGCGCACGATCCTGCGAACCCGAAGTGCGAGCACGACCATGGCGACGATCAGGAGCACCTGCGCCGCGCCGTGCAGAGGAGAGTCGACGTAGCTCATGCGAACCACCGACCGAAGAAATCCTCGACGCGCGTGATCAGCGTCCAGCGGTGAGCGTGCCGCTTCCTGCGGCGATCGATCTCGATCATCGGGACACCTCCTCGCGGTGTGCTTCCACCCAGGCCGCGAGCCGCACACGAGCCGCATGGCATTGCCGGCACGTCTTCGATGCCTGCGACCACGAAAAGTGCGCAGCGCACGAAGCGGGAGGCTGCTTCGGTGCGGGCGGCGCGACCCTGCGAGCGATCCGACGCAACGCACCAGCGGCCTGCGCGGATTGAATCAACACCGCGAGCGCGAGAGCACCACCTGCGATGTTGCCGAGACCCGCCAGATGACGGACCCTTCGGCTAGAGTTCCTGCAGAAGGACATTGGATTGCCTTTCGTTCAGAGCCTCCGCGGTTGCACCCGCGGGGGCTCACTTCTTTGGTCAGCTAGTGAGGTGCTCCAGCGCTGGATAGGGTTCGCGCATGGAACCCATCGACTTGACGTGGCTGCAGTTCGTGCCCGTCGCCGCGCTCGTGTCCGCGAGCGTTACGTTGCTCATCCGGCATGCAGACAAGCCACGACCCGTGATCGTGCTCGAGTCGCAGCTCGAGCAGCGCGAGCACTCGTACAGCGCCGAGAGGGCCGGCGACTTCGAGGTGGGGGGTCATCGCCATCACCAACGCTGGCGACGGCGACGCGTACGACTTTGAGATGTACGGGCACCTCTGCGAGGCGGCCTTCGAGGGAGAACGACTCGCGCCAGGCCTCGCCCCGAACTGGGCACAGCGGCGCCCGGTGCTCAAGGCTGGGGAGACCGTGCTCGCCCGAGTACTTTTCCCCACGTCCGTTGTCGCCGGTGATCCCAGCGCAAAGCTCGTCATTCGCTGGACCCCTTGGCCTGGCCGCTGGTGGACTGCAGCCACTCGGCGTAGCCGCGAGGTGTCGTTGTCGGAATTCGATTCAGCGATGCCTCTGCCAGTCGGCATGATCGAACCCACCGAGCTACCTCGCGTGTTCCGCCGATGGAGACGACTAGCGCTCCACACAGAGCGAGGACGACAACGAACGGCAGCAGTCCAGAGGGCGCAAGCAGCAGAGGCAGAACGACGAACACCAGAGCAATGAGCACGAGTGCGACGGTGAGGCTCACGATGCGGCCACCCCTGAGGTCGTCGCGTGCTGAGCATTCGCGAGTTCGACGATCTCAGCGCGAACATAACGTCGATGCCCGGACGGCAATCGCACGAAGCCGACGCTCCCTTGATCTGCGATACGCTGCACGGTCTTCGTCGAAACGTGCAACGCCTCGGCAGCTTCCTTCGGAGTCATCAACTCCGGTTCGGTAACTACATGCCGTTCTGTCATGCGATGACCATACATGCCAAAATGGGCTAAGTCGACCAAGTTGCCGTCCACTTGCACATCTTGTCCGTTTTGTCCTACTATCGGCACATGCCTACCAGCACGGAACTTTCACCCCAGTCAGTCGAAGAGTCGCTCGACGTCGTTGTGGGACGCACCGTCCACATGCTCATGTGGGACCAGAAGCTCAAGCAGGGCGACCTCGCACCCGTGCTAGGCATCCAGCAGACCGCTCTGTCTCGCAAGCTCCGTGGCGAGCGCAAATGGACGCTCGACGAGCTGCGCACCGTGGCCCGCGCCCTGAACACCACGACTTCGTACCTGCTTGGGGAGACAGAAAACCCCCGACCAGGTGGACCAGTCGGGGGAATCGTTGCTGCGGGAGTGGGCCCTGCCGGGATCGAACCGACGACATCCACGGTGTAAACGTGGCGCTCTACCAGCTGAGCTAAAGGCCCTCGGCGAACAAGTGTAGCGCGGCCGCGTGGTCCGATCGAACGCGAGCCTCACCCGGGCGAGCGGATGCGGCGACCCGGTAGCTGCCGTCAGCCCTGACGAGGAAGGAGCGTCGCGTCGCGGTGCCAGCAGCCTCGTCGAACGCACCATACGCACGGGCGGCCGAACCATGCGGCCAGAAGTCGCTGCAGCCGGTGAGGATTGCATCCGCGCCAAGCTCGACGAGCCACGCTCGCAGCGCAGCTGAGCTGTCGGTCGAGACGACGAGCACCTCGGGAGTCTCGGGCGCGGAGCCCCACTCGCGCCGATCGCGGGCCTCACTCACCAGCTGGGCGAGGTCGGATATCTCGTCGGCGCACACGGGCGTGAACGCCATGGGAACGAACACGACCAGCCGTGATGATGGTGCCGGCCCGGCCACCACGCCCATCCCACCCCGGTGGTCGACCAGAGAAATCGACTCAAGCGGCGGCGCGAATTCGCTCACGATCAGGCCCTCTCCGCCGGCGATGTTCGGTTGTGCGCGCTTCGACAAGCATTCACGCCAACCTGCGTGTGCATCGCACAAACCAAAGATAGGCTAGCCGGTGGACTGCGCGTCATAACCTGGCGCGCGCCATAGACGTGACGAACCCGGAACGAAATGAGGTCGACGGTGGCTGTTAACAACCAGGATCCGTACTCAGAGCATTACGTTGACAGCGACCCCGAGGAGACCGCCGAATGGCGCGAATCGCTCGATGCGGTCGTAGACGCGCAGGGACACCAGCGCGGGCGAGACATCATGCTCAGCCTTCTTGAGCGGTCTCGGGAGCGCCACCTCGGCGTTCCCATGGTTCCAACCACCGATTACGTGAACTCGATTGCGCCCGAGGACGAGCCAGAGTTCCCAGGTGACGAGTCGCTGGAGCGCACCTACCGCTCGTGGATCCGCTGGAACGCGGCCATGACGGTGCAGCGCGCACAGCGCGAAGGGGTCGCCGTCGGCGGCCACATCTCCTCCTACGCCTCGCAGGCGACGCTCTACGAAGTGGGTCTGAACCACTTCTTCAAGGGCTACGACCACGCGGATGGGCCCGACCAGGTCTTCTTCCAGGGGCACGCTTCCCCCGGCAACTACTCGCGCGCCTTCCTGCAGGGTCAGATCAGCGCCGAGCAGCTCGACGGCTTCCGCCAGGAGCAGTCCGCTGCCCCGCACGGCATGCCGTCGTACCCGCACCCGCGCCTCATGAAGGACTTCTGGCAGTTCCCGACGGTCTCGATGGGTATCGGACCGCTCAACGCGATCTGGCAGGCGCAGTTCAACAAGTACCTCACCAACCGCGGCATGAAGGACGCCTCCGGCTCGCACGTCTGGGCATACCTCGGCGACGGAGAGATGGATGAGGTCGAGTCGCGAGGACAGCTGCAGGTCGCAGCCAACCAGAACCTCGACAACCTCACCTTCGTCGTCAACTGCAACCTGCAGCGCCTCGACGGCCCGGTTCGCGGCAACGGCAAGATCATCCAGGAGCTCGAGAGCTTCTTCCGCGGCGCCGGCTGGCACGTCATCAAGGTCGTCTGGGGTCGCGAGTGGGACTCCCTCCTCGAGCGCGATGACAAGGGCGCGCTGCGCACCCTGATGAACGAGACGCCAGATGGCGACTTCCAGACGTACAAGACCGAGTCGGGCGGGTTCGTTCGCGAGAACTTCTTCGGACGCGACCCCGAGGCGCTCAAGCTCGTCGAGAACTACAGCGACGACGAGATCTGGGGCCTCAAGCGAGGCGGCCACGACTACCGCAAGGTCTACGCGGCGTACAAGGCGGCGACCGAGCACAAGGGTCAGCCGACCGTCATCCTCGCGCACACCATCAAGGGCTACGGTCTCGGACCGCACTTCGAGGGCCGCAACGCGACGCACCAGATGAAGAAGCTCACGCTTCCGGACCTGAAGGCGTTCCGCGACCAGCTGCACATCCCGATCTCGGATGCAGCACTCGAGGCCGACGTCTACCAGCCCCCGTACTACAACCCGGGCCCTGACAACGAGGCTATCCAGTACATGCAGGAGCGCCGCCGTGAGCTCGGCGGGTTCGTGCCGGAGCGTCGCTCGAAGTTCACGCAGATCGCCGTGCCGGACGACAAGACCTACGCATCCATCAAGAAGGGCTCCGGCACGCAGGAGATCGCTTCGACGATGGCGTTTGTCCGCCTGCTCAAGGACCTCATGCGGTCCAAGGACTTCGGGTCGCGCATCGTCCCGATCATCCCGGACGAGGCCCGCACCTTCGGCGTCGACGCGTTCTTCCCGACCGCGAAGATCTACAACCCGAACGGCCAGCACTACATGTCGGTCGACCGCGAACTGCTCCTCGCCTACCGCGAGAGCGAGCAGGGGCAGATCAACCACGTCGGCATCAACGAGGCCGGCGCCATGGGCGCATTCACGGCAGCCGGATCGTCGTACTCGACGCACGGCGAGGCCATGATCCCGATCTACATGTACTACTCCATGTTCGGGTTCCAGCGCACCGCCGACGCCATGTGGGCGGCGGCAGACCAGCTCACGCGCGGCTTCCTCATCGGAGCCACGGCTGGGCGCACGACGCTCGCCGGCGAGGGCCTGCAGCACATGGACGGCCACTCGCCGATCATCGCAGCCACGAACCCGGCAGTCGTCACCTACGACCCCGCCTTCGCCTACGAGCTCGCACACATCATGCAGGCGGGTATCGAGCGGATGTACGGCCCGGATTCCCAGTCGGAGAACCCGAAGCAGGACCCGAACGTCATGTACTACCTCACGGTGTACAACGAGCCGATGGCCCAGCCAGCTGAGCCGGAGAACGTGGACGTCGAGGGCATCCTCAAGGGCATCTACTACCTCAAGGGAACCGAGGCGCAGGGACCGCGCGTGCAGCTGCTCGCCTCGGGTGTCGGTGTGCCGTGGATCCTCGAAGCGCAGGAGCTTCTGGAGAAGGACTGGGGTGTTGCGGCTGAAGTCTGGTCGGTCACGTCCTGGAACGAGCTCCGTCGCGACGGCCTCCGTGCCGAGGAGTACAACTGGACGCACCCGAACGAGGAGCCCAAGGTCCCGTTCGTCACGGACAAGCTCCAGGCGTCGGAAGGCCCCGTCATCGCCGTGAGCGACTTCTCGCACGCGGTTCAGGACCAGATCCGTCCGTTCGTGAAGAACGACTTCACGACGCTCGGTGCCGATGACTTCGGCATCTCCGACACGCGTCCCGCCGCACGTCGGTACTACCTGATCGACAGCCACTCCGTCGTCGTTCGCGCTCTCGAGCGTCTCGCGACGCAGGGCAAGATCGACCGTTCCCTCGTGCAGGAGGCCATCGACAAGTACGACCTCCACAACCCGAAGGCCGGCACGAGCGGCAGCGCGGGCGGAGACGCCTAACAGCGCTCCACCCCTGCTCGCCTCCTCACAGTTCGGAATCATGCCCGCTCCACGCACGAAGGAACAGACGCTCAACTGGCTGCGATCGATCTCGGGAGAGCTCTCGACCGCAACAGTGAAGCGCTTGGAAGACACCCTTCCCTGGTTCGGTGACATGCCCCCTGGGCGACGCAGTGCCGTAGGCCTCGTCGCCCAGTCGGGCATCTCATCCTTCATCGCCTGGTTCGAAGACCCGACAGCCACCCCATGGGTAGCGGCCGACGTCTTCGACTCGGCGCCTCGAGAGCTCCTTCGTTCGGTGAGCCTGCAGCAGACGCTGCAGCTCATCCGGGTGGTCGTGGAGGTCGTCGAGGAGCGCACGAAGCTGACCGACGGCGACGTGCGTGAAGCGGTGCTGAAGTACTCGCGAGATATCGCCTTCGCCGCGGCCGACGTGTACGCACGCGCAGCCGAGGCGAGAGGCCTGTGGGATGCGCGCCTTGAAGCGCTTGTCGTCGACTCGATCCTCACCGGCGAGCACGACGACGAGCTCCCGAGCCGTATCGCCGCGCTCGGCTGGCATGGGCACGGCGAGGTCAGCGTGCTCGTCGGGACGACTCCGAGGATCCTCGAGGTCGACCAGATCCGCCGGACGGCCCGCCACAACAAGGTCGACCTTCTCGTTGGCGTGCAGGGAGGCCGGCTGGTGCTCGTCATCGGCCGGGCTCACCCCGACGGCGAAGGTGACGAAGCCGAGCAGGTGCCCTTCATGGAGATCGCCGAGCGGCTCGAGCCCAGCTTCGGCGACGGCCGACTTGTCCTCGGCCCACCCGTGCCGAGCGTGGTCGAGGCCTCTCGCAGCGCCCGCGCCGCGCTCGCCGGCTTCGCCGTGGCGGGCGCGTGGAGGAAGGCGCAGCGCCCCATGCTGGCCGACGAGCTCCTCCCAGAACGTGCCCTCGCCGGCGACCCGCTCGCACGCCAGACGCTTGTCGCGAGGGTCTTCAGGCCACTCGCGGATCACCAGAGCGATCTGCTGACGACGCTCTGGTGCTATCTCGACAACGGACGTTCGCTCGAGGCGACGGCCCGCGAGCTCTTCGTACACCCCAACACCGTCCGCTACCGCCTCAAGCGCGTCAGCGAAGTCATCGGCTGGGACGCCACCGGACCGCGAGAGGCGCTCATACTCCAGTGCGCGCTGATCCTCGGGAACATCGCCGAGCCGAAGCAGCCAGAGCCCCGCCGCCAGCCGAGCGGCACCCCTGCCAGCAACGTGGCTCGACGCAGCCGCCGCACCTCGCACTAGAAAACCTCTAATGATCTTTCGACTTCTTGGGACTGTTGCTACAGGGCTGAACGCCCAGGTGCTGTCATGATGGAATCCATGATTGTCGTCACCTGCCCAGGCCAGGGTTCACAGACTCCAGGCTTCCTGCTCCCCTGGATCGAAGACACCAGGAACCGAGACACCCTCGAGCAGCTGTCCGCATCCTCCGGCATCGACCTCGTCAAGCACGGCACCGAATCTGACGCAGACACGATCCGCGACACCGCAGTTGCGCAGCCCCTCATCGTCGCGGCCGGCATCCTCGCCTGGAACTCCCTCATGGAGATCCCCGGCGCAGCAGCGGCGATCGGTGGGGTCGCTGGCCACTCCGTCGGCGAGATCACGGCCGCCTACGCGGCGGGCATCTTCGACGCCGACACCGCGATGCGCTTCGTCGCGCGGCGTTCGCAGCTGATGGCGCAGGACGCCGCCGCCACTCCCACCAGCATGAGCGCTGTTCTCGGCGGTGACGAGGACGCGGTCCTCGCACGTCTCGCGGAACTCGACCTCACCCCCGCCAACTTCAACGGCGGCGGGCAGATCGTCGCGGCCGGCGCACCCGAAGCACTCGCAGCACTCCGCAGCGAGCCCGCACCGGGAACACGAGTGATCCCGCTCAAGGTGGCTGGTGCCTTCCACACCCGCTACATGGAACAGGCCCGCACGACACTGACCGCGGATGCTGAGCACTTCGAGGTCCGTGACCCCGTGCGCACGATCTGGTCGAACGAAACCGGCTCGGTCGTGACCGACGGAGTCGAGTTCCGTGCCGCCCTCATCCGACAGCTCGCGCAACCAGTGCGCTGGGACGCCTGCATGCGCGCGTTCGCCGACGCCGGCGTCACCTCACTCATCGAACTCGCACCAGCCGGCACCCTGAGCGGACTCGCCAAGCGAGCGCTCAAGGGAACCCCGACCCTCGCACTCTCCACTCCCGCAGACCTCGACGTGGCACGCGAACGCATCGCGGCCGACGTCTGAGAACACCGAACTGCCAAGAGCATCCTCGAGAGGACTCGCATGACCACAGCAACACCGACCCTTGTGCAGTCGACGGGCGCGCAGTACACGCGCATCCTCGCCATGGGTGCCGCCCGCGGCGAGCGCGTCGTCCCGAACTCGGAGATCATCGAGCCGATCAACTCGTCTGACGAGTGGATCCGCCAGCGCACGGGAGTCATCACCCGCGTGCGAGCAAACGAGGATACGAGTGCGCTCGACCTCGCTGTCGACGCCTCACGGGAGGCCATCGAACGCTCGGGCATCGATCCGAACCGCATCGGCGCTGTCATCGTCGCGACGATCAGCAACGAGATGCAGACCCCGTCGCTCGCCGCGCGCCTCGCCGACCTCGTCGGTGCGACGCCGGCAGCTGCCTACGACCTCAACGCCGCGTGCGCCGGCTACTGCTACGCCGTCGCGCAGGCGGATGCCCTGGTTCGCACAGGAGTCGCCGAGCATGTCCTCGTCGTCGGCACCGAGAAGCTGTCGGATCTCATCGACCCCACGGACCGCACCATCTCCTTCCTGCTCGGCGACGGCGCGGGGGCTGCGATCATCGGCCCGAGCGACTCTCCCGGCATCTCCAAGTCGATCCTCGGCTCCGACGGGTCCCGCTGGGAAGCGGTCTCCATGAACGCGAGCCTGCAGGACTACCGCCAGGGCGGCTCCGAATGGCCGACGCTGCGCCAGGACGGGCCGAGCGTCTTCCGCTGGGCTGTCTGGGACATGGCGAAGGTCGCGCGACGCGCGCTGGAAGAGGCTGGCGTCACTGCCGATCAGCTCTCCGCCTTCATCCCGCACCAGGCGAACATGCGCATCGTCGACGAGTTCGCGAAGCAACTCGCGCTGCCCGACCACGTCGTCATCGCCCGTGACATCGCGACGACCGGCAACACGTCGGCCGCTTCGGTTCCCCTCGCGACGCATCGCCTGCTTGAGGAGAACCCCGAGCTGTCGGGCGGGCTCGCCCTCCAGATCGGCTTCGGCGCGGGCCTCGTGTACGGCGCTCAGGTCGTTGTCCTGCCCTAACGGGCACCCAGAAGTCCCCGCACGCCTCCCCCACGCACCCCCGCCGACCAATACACTTGGCTCGGTCATTGACAATCAAGGAGAAACACCATGGCACTTACCAACGACGAAGTTCTCGCGGGACTCGCTGAGCTCGTAAACGACGAGACCGGAATCGCGGCTGACACGGTCACCGTTGAGAAGTCTTTCACCGACGACCTCGACATCGACTCGATCTCCATGATGACGATCGTCGTCAACGCTGAAGAGAAGTTCGACGTCAAGATCCCGGACGACGAGGTCGCAAACCTCAAGACCGTGGGCGACGCCGTCAACTTCATCGTCGCAGCGTCCTAAGGACGATCCTCCACTTCGAGTGGGCGGCTTCTGCCGCCCACTCTTAGTGACTGTCTCACCTTCGCCCCAGTTCATTCAGGAGCAGTTGTCATGACCAAGAAAATCGTCGTCACCGGCATCGGTGCGACTTCCCCGCTGGGCGGCACCGCCCGCAGCACCTGGGAAGCGCTCCTCGCCGGTGAATCAGGAGCTCGCACACTCGAGGCCGAATGGGTCGCGAAGTACGAGATCCCCATCGAATTCGCCGCGACCGCAAAGGTCCCGGCAAGCGAGGTACTCCCCCGCCACGAAGCCAAGCGCCTCGACCCCTCAAGCCAGTTCGCGCTCATCGCGGGCCGTGAGGCCTTCGCCGATGCAGGCCTCACCGTCGGCGACATCCCCGCCGAACGCCTCCTCGTCGACTGGGCAACCGGCATCGGCGGAGTCTGGACGCTCCTCGACGCCTGGGACACGCTCCGCGAGAAGGGCCCACGCCGGGTCATGCCGCTCACCGTTCCGATGCTCATGCCGAACGGCCCAGGAGCTGCGATCGGCATGGACATCAAGGCCCGCGCCGGTGTCCGCACGGTCGTCTCAGCGTGTGCATCCAGCACGGAAGCCATCGCGGATGCCTACGAGCACCTCCAGCAGGGCCTCGCGGATGTCGTCGTCGCCGGTGGCTCCGAGGCGGCTATCCACCCACTCCCCGTCGCCTCCTTCGCGGCGATGCAGGCCTTGTCGAAACGCAACGACGACCCATCGCACGCGTCACGACCCTATGACGTGAGCCGAGACGGCTTTGTCCTCGGAGAGGGTGCCGCAGCTCTCGTGCTCGAGACCGAGGAACACGCGCTCGCTCGCGGCGCGCGCATCTACGCCGAGCTCATCGGCGGGGGCGTCACGGCGGATGCACACCACATCACGGCACCGGACCCCGAGGGCACCGGCGCGGCACGCGCAATCACGGCCGCACTCGGCCAGGCCGGGGTGTCTGTCGAGGACGTCACCCACATCAACGCGCACGCCACCTCGACACCCGTCGGCGACATCGCGGAGTTCACGGCACTCAAGTCGGTCTTCGGCGAGCACCTCGCCTCCATCCCCGTCTCCGCGACCAAGGCGTCCACCGGCCACCTGCTCGGCGGCGCGGGAGCCCTCGAGGCCATGTTCACCGTGCTGGCGCTCTCTGAGGGAACACTGCCCCCGACGATCAACCTCAACGAGCAGGACCCTGCGATCCACCTCGACGTCGTCACCGAGCCGCGCCCCTTCGACGCATCAGGCAAGGTCGCCATCTCGACCTCGTTCGGCTTCGGCGGGCACAACGCCGTCGTCGCGTTCCGCGGAGTGTAGACACTCCTGCCGGCCGCTTCGACGGCCTGCAGCAAGAACTGTGGCCCCTCAGGTGAGAACCTGAGGGGCCACAGTCTTGGAGTGTCGAGAACAGCTTCCGGTCCACCTCTCAGCGGACCATCCGCATGGCTGACCTAGCCGACTCGGTGGTGCATCCACACGACGGGACTCTCGTCGCCGGCGATGCGGAATGGCTCCAACTCGTCATCCCAAGCCTGCCCAAGCGCGAGGCGCAGCTCGCGGTGGAGCTCGGAGGCATTGCCGCCAGCGATCTCCATCGCGTACCGAACGCGATCTTCCGGAACCACGACGCCGCCAGAGGCATCCGTCTGGGCGTAGTAGATACCAAGCTCAGGCGTGTGCATCCAACGACCGCCATCGACGCCAGGACGCGCGTCCTCGGTGACTTCGAAGCGAAGGTGGGCCCAGCCGCGCAGGTGCGACGCGATAGCCGCCCCAGCGCCAGGCTCGCCTTCCCAGGTGAACTCCGCACGCAACTGCCCTGGAATGACCGGCTGGTCGATCCAGGGAAGGTTGACGGCGTACCCGAGGGCGCGACCGACACCCCACTCGACGTGCTGGCAAAGCGCCTTAGGAGAGGAGTGCACGTAGAGCACCCCTCCTGCGTTCGGTGCAACCATGAGTTCTCCTCCATTCGTTTGGTGATTCGTCTTCCCCAACGATCACGTGATGAATGGATGCGAACTGCATCGTTTACCAGACGTCGACATTTCTGTCGTCACTTGAATTATGCCCGACGACGACGCCGAATGACAAGCCTGTCATTACTTTCGGCGCCGCCGTCCAGGAGCAGTCTCCTACGCGGGGAGACGGACCAGCCCGAGCTCGGCCGAAGCCTGCAGGAACGAGTGCTTCGGCTGCACCCGGACGGTGTAGCCGAGCCGTCCAGGCTCGTCGATCGGGACGTCGACGACGAACGTGGATTCCCCCTCGTGGGCAGGCCGCATCTCGACGATCCGAGTGCTCAGCAGCTCACCCTCGGCGTCGGGAGTGCCTACGACGGCTTCCACGAGGACATCGTCGGTGCTCAACCGGCCGAGTTCGACTCTCGCCGAGAGACGCACGCTCTCCCCCGCCTTCGGCTCGCGGTTCTCCGCGACCACGGACTCGACGCGGACGCTCGGCCAGGCCGCGCGCACGTCGCCGAGCCAGGTCGCGAACTCGCGGGTCAAGACGAGGTCGGACGCCACGCGTGCCGAACGCCCCGCGGGCAGGTAGAGGTCGGTGACGTAGTCCCGCACCATGCGCTCGGCCGCGACCTTCGGGCCGACAACCGACACGGAGCGGCGGACCTTCTCCACCCACTCGATGGGGAGGCCCCGCTCGTCGCGCGCGTAGAACAGTGGTGCGATCTCGTGCTCGAGGATGTCGTAGAGCGCACCGGCCTCGAGAGCGTCACGCGTGCGCTCATCGACGCCGCTGGTGTCAGGAATCGTCCACCCGACGGCGTCGTCCGCCATCTCGTCCCACCAGCCATCCGAGATCGAGAACGTCAGGCATCCGTTCATGACGGCCTTCATCCCGGAGGTTCCGGAAGCCTCCTGCGGGCGCACGGGATTGTTCAGCCACACATCGCTGCCGGCCACGAGGTGCTTCGCGATCGTGACGCTGTAGTCGGGGAGGAACACGATGCGGTCGCGAACCCCTGCCTCATCGGCGAAGTTCACAAGCTCCTGCAGGAGCTGCTTGCCGCCCATATCGGCGGGATGCGCCTTGCCCGCGATGACGAACTGGACGGGGCGATCGGGATTGTTGAGGATTCGGGCGAGCCGATCTCGGTCCTGCAGCATGAGGGTGAGGCGCTTGTAGGTCGAGACTCGGCGAGCGAAGCCGATCGTGAGCCGCTCGGGATCCAGCACGTCGCGGATCCAGCCCAGTTCCGCGTCCTGTGCGCCTCGCGCCTTCCACGAGGCGCGAACCGATTCGCGGGCCCGCCTGACGAGCTCGGCCCGCAGCTCGCCGCGGATGCGCCAGAGCTCCTCGGCGCCGACTGCCTCCGGGTGGTTCCACATGCCGGAGGTCGCGAGGTCGCGTCCGCCGTTCATAGCCTCGATGACACGGAGCATCGACGGCCGGGTCCAGCTCGGGATGTGGACGCCGTTCGTGATCGAGCCGATCGGGACTTCCTCTGCAGCCACACCCGGGTACAGCTTCGCGAACATGCCTCGGGACACGACGCCATGCAGCTTCGCGACGCCGTTGGCGTACTGCGCGAGGCGGAGACCGAGGTGCGCCATGTTGAAGCGGCCAGGGTCGTCTTCGGCCCCGAGCTCCATGATGCGTGGCAGCGGAACGACAGGCACCAGGGTCTGGCCGCCGGACGAGCCGAGGTAGCGCTGCACGAGATGCGCGTCGAAGCGATCGATGCCAGCGGGGACCGGCGTGTGCGTCGTGAAGACGGTGCTCGAGCGAACTGTGGCGAGTGCGGTTTCGAACGTCTCACCGCCAGCCATGAGCTGGCCGATGCGCTCGACGCCCGAGAAGCCCGCATGCCCCTCGTTGAGGTGGAAGACCGTCGGCTGACGGCGCCCGGAGAGTTCCGCATACGCCTGCACGGCGCGCACCCCACCGACGCCGAGCACCAGCTCCTGCCGGATGCGATGCTCGGAGTCTCCACCGTAGAGCCGATCCGTGATCGCGCGGAGATCCTCGGGGTTGTCCGGGAGGTTCGTGTCGAGGAGGAGCAGCGGCACACTGCCGACCTGCGCTTCCCAGAGTGCGATCTCGAGCGTCCGCCCGTCAGGGAAGGCGAGCGAGACACGGGACTGGTCACCAGAAGCGTCCAGCACGGGATCGACGGCGAGGTCCTTCGGCGGATGCTCCGAGTAGGCCTCCTGCTGCCAACCCTCGCGGGACAGTGTCTGCGAGAAGTACCCGTAGGTGTAGAGCAGGCCGACGCCGATGATCGGCGCGCCGAGATCGCTGGCGCTCTTGAGATGGTCGCCCGCGAGCACACCGAGACCGCCAGAGTAGACGGGGAGTGACTCCGTGATCCCGAACTCCATCGAGAAGTAGGCGACGCTCGTCGCCTCGTCGGCGGTACCCCGCGTGTGCTTGCGGAACCAGCGGTCGCTGTCGAGATAAGCAGAGAGATCCTCAGCTTCGTGGCTCAGCAGCGCGACGAACTCGGGGTCGGCCGCGAGCTCGGCGACGCGAGAGGCCGGAAGTGAGCGGAGCATCACGATGGGATTGCGGCCGCATGCTCGCCACAGCTGCTCGTCGATGCCGGCGAAGAGCCGTTCGGCGCTCGAGCGCCAGGACCAGCGCAGATTCTTGGCGAGAGTGCGCAGCGGCGCGAGCTCAGGAGGGAGAACGGTGGATACGGACAGCGAGTCGTAGGCCTTCACGCGGTACAGCGTAGCCCCGAAACGCGGCGCCGCCGCGTCGCCGAGATGAACGTCAGCGAATGGTGGAAGTTACTGACGCGATGAGCTCCCGCGCGGCGGCCGCACGACCCTGGAGGTCCTGCCAGATCCAGGCAGCAGAGCGCGCATCGACCGGCACGAAGCTCGTGAGCGTTCCGGTCGGATTCGAGATGCGGACCTCGTATCCGCCGACGACGCGATCCTCCTTCACAAGCAGGAAGAGGAGGCTGAAGATCGTCAGGACGAAGAACCCGGCGATCGCGACGATGATCGCCCACGTCGGAATGGCACGCTCGACGCGCGACATGTTCGTGACGAACACGGTCGAGCCCTCCGTCGGGAGGGAGCCATACGGACCCGAGATGCGATCTCGGGACACCTCGAGCTCACCGAGGAAGACTCGGTCGAGGCCCTGGGGACGTTCCGCGGTCGGCTTCTGGGGGAAGGCGTCGTGCTGGTCGAAGTTCGACGGCTGGTTCTCGATGGGCAGTGGGGTGCTGGTCATGATCGTCCCTTCAACGTCTCCGATGAGGCTACGCGGCGAGCCTGACGGACCGCGTCATCACCTGGTCTGATCTTCGCGCAGGAGGTGCCGCAGCTCAGGCGCGAATCTGGCCGTCGCCCGTGACAACCCACTTCGTCGTCGTGAGCTCTTCGAGCCCCATCGGCCCACGAGCGTGCAGCTTCTGGGTGGAGATGCCCAGCTCGGCGCCGAGCCCGAACTGGCCGCCATCCGTGAAGCGCGTCGACGCGTTCACGATGACGGCTGCGGCGTCGACCTCAGCGGTGAAGCGCTCAGCGGCCTGCAGAGAGCTCGTGACGATCGCCTCGGTGTGGCCAGTGCTGAACTCGCGGATGTGCACAAGCGCCTGATCGAAGTCGTCGACGACCCGCACTGCGATCTCGTAGTCGAGGTACTCCGTCGCCCAGTCTTCGTGTGTCGCCTCGAGCACCTCGACGCCCTGCGGCGCGATGGCCCGAGTGCGGTCGTCGCCATGGATACGAACCCCGCGCTCAGCAAGCGCCGCGAGGGCACCAGGGAGGAATGCCTCCGCCACGTCCGAGTGCACCAGCAGGGTCTCCGCTGCGTTGCAGACGCCGACCCGGTGCGTCTTGGAGTTGATGAGGATCTCGAGTGCCATGTCGAGCTCGGCGGTGCTGTCGACGAACACGTGGCAGTTGCCGACTCCCGTCTCGATGACGGGAACGCGAGACTCACGGACCACGGTCTGGATGAGACCGGCACCGCCACGAGGGACGACGAGGTCGACGTGGCCGCGGGCGCGCATGAGTGCGCGAGCCCCGGGGCGGCCGTGCTCGTCGATCGACTGCACGAGATCGGCGGGCAGCCCGTACGCGTCCAGTGCCGCCCTGAGGGTGCCGATGATGGCCGAGTTGGAGTTCTCGGCGGCGGATCCGCCGCGGAGGAGCACGGCGTTGCCGCTCTTCAGCGCAAGCCCGGCGACGTCGACGGTGACGTTGGGGCGGGCCTCGTAGATGACACCGATGACCCCCATGGGGACACGCAGCTGTCGGAGTCGGAGCCCATTTGCCAGAGTCGATCCTCGGACGACCGCGCCGACCGGGTCGGGCAGCGCCGCGACCTCGAGCAGAGAATCGGCGATCGCCCGAATGCGGGATTCGTCCAGCGCGAGACGGTCGAGGAGGCCCTCGGACATGCCCGAGACACGACCGCGCTCGAGGTCCTGCGCGTTGCCGGCGAGGATCTCGGGCGTCGCACGCACGAGGGCCTCCGCGAGGGCGACGAGCGCCCCGTCCTTCTGCGCACGCGTCGACCGAGCCAGCACGCGCGACGCCGCCCGTGCTCGTCCGGCGAGCTCGATGATGGCGGTGCTCGCCAGCTCGTCCGCGTCGCCCTGGTCCGCCGTGTCCGCGCGCTCACCCTGCAAGATCGTCATGACAGAGCATTCTACGCCGCGAGCGGTCGCCCTCAGCCGACGCGGATCCCCTTCGGGCGCACGAGCACCAGGTCGTCGCGATGGATGACCTCGCGGTCGTACCCGGTCCCAAGCGACTCGCGCAGCGAACTCGACGACTGCCCGAGCATGTCGGGGATCTCGACGGCATCGAAGCCGCTGAGGCCTCGTGCGATGACGAGGCCCTCCTTCGAGACCAGCTCGACCGGGTCGCCGGCGACGAACTCGCCCTCGACGCCCACGATTCCCGCCGCGAGCAGCGAGGCTCGCCCACCGAGCACGGCGTCGACGGCGCCGTCATCGAGCACGATCTTGCCTTGCACCCGTGCGGCGTGGGCGATCCACAGCCGCTTGCGCGACGATCGCTTCCCGGTCGGTGCGAACCACGTGCCGACACGCTCGCCGTCGATGGCCGCGCGAGCGTTCTCCGCTTTCGTCAACACGACGGGCATGCCCGACCCCGTGGCGATGGAGACCGACTCGAGCTTGGTGAGCATGCCACCCGTTCCGACGTCGCTGCCCCTGCCGGAAACCTCGATGCCTTCAAGGTCGCTCGGACCGAGCACCTCGGAGATGCGCCGCGTGCCCTCGCGGCTGGGCGGACCGTCGTACAGACCGTCGACGTCGGTGAGCAGGACAAGCGCGTCGGCCCCGACGAGCTGGGCGACCAGCGCTGCGAGCCGGTCGTTGTCGCCGAAGCGGAGCTCATCGGTCACGACCGCGTCGTTCTCGTTCACGATCGGAACGACCGCGAGCCTGAACAGGCGCTCGAGCGAGCGCTGCGCGTTCTTGTAGCGGGTGCGGCGTACGGTGTCCTCTGCCGTGAGCAGGATCTGCCCGACCGTGATGGCGCGATCCGCGAACGCCTCTGCGTACCGGGCTACAAGCATCCCCTGACCGACGGAGGCGGCAGCCTGGGCTGTCGCCACGTCACGCGGCCTCGACGGGAGACCAAGCGGCCCGATGCCGGCGGCGACCGCGCCCGAGGTGACGAGGAGCGTCTGGAGTCCCTTGTCGTGGCGATCCGCGATGACCTGCACAAGCGAGCGCAGGGCTTCGAGGTTCAGGTGCCCGTCGGCGCCCGTGAGAGATGAGGAGCCGATCTTGACCACGATGCGGTGGGCGGTCGCGAGCTGGGCACGGGCGGCTATCGGATGCATCCGGCTATTCTCTCCCGATCCTCGGAGCTTGCCGAATTCTGGCGCCGGCTCGCGTCACATCGGGCGCTGGGTGGCGCCGCGCGGCTGCGCGGCGCCACCCTGCGTCAGCTTCCGGCGGGAGCCGCGGCGAGCGCGGTCTTCTCGGCGGCCGCCTCGGCCTTGCGCTCCTTGCGAGCCGCGCGCTTGGCAGCCCGTCGATCGTTCCGGCGCTCGACGCTGGAGTAGAGGACGGGAACCAGCACCAGCGTGAGCAGCGTCGAGCTGATCAGGCCGCCGATCACGACGATGGCGAGCGGCTTGGAGATGAACACGCCGCCCCCGGTCAGCCCGAGCGACATCGGCACGAGCGCGAAGATCGTCGCCGCAGCGGTCATGAGGATCGGTCGGAGGCGCAGCCTCGTCCCGTGCACGATTGCGTCGTGCACGCTCGAACCACGTTCCCTGATGTGGTTGATGAGGTCGATGAGCACGATGGCGTTCGTGACCACGATCCCGATCAGCATGAGGAGTCCGATGAGCGACGGCAGGCCGAGCGGCGTATCCGTCAGCAGGAGCAGCGCCACCGCGCCCGTAGCGGCGAACGGCACCGAGACGAGCAGGATGAGCGGCTGCATCAGGCTGCGGAAGGTCGCCACCATGATGAGGAACACGAGCACGATGGCGAAGAGCATCGCCATGCCGAGCTGCTGGAACGACTCGTCCTGATCGGCGGACGCACCGCCGACGACGAACGTGACACCGGCGGGAAGCTCGAGACCGTCGGTCGCCGCGTAGACGGCCTGCGTGACGGTTCCCAACTGGCCCTCTGCCGGAGTGACCGAGACCGTGACCTGGCGTGCGCCGTCGTTGCGGGTGATCGCGCCAGGGGTCGCCTCCTCGCGGACCTCCGCGATGTCTCCGAGCCGGATGGGCGTCGCCTTCGTGTCGGCGAGCCCTTCCTGCCTGGCCTGCAGCTCCTTGGCCTCGAGCGACTGAGCTGCCATGTCCTCCTGAGCCTTGACGGCCGCGTCGACACCGGCGTTGGCCTGCTCGATGCCCGATTCCGCCTGCGCGATCGCGTCGGTTAGGGCGGAGATCTGCGCGTCCCGTTCCGCCTGCGCCGCCTGCTCCGGAGTCATGCTGGAGCCGGCGTCGGGAACCGCTGGGGTCAGCGGCGCCGTCTGCAACGTCGCGAGCTGCGTCTGCAGCTCGCCGAGCTGCGCGGACACCGTGTCCCGAGCCTCGACGGCATCGTCGACGGTCTCCTGCATCTGCGCGACCGCCTCAGCCTCCTGCTCCTCGGCCTTCGTCTCCTGTTCCTCGGTGAACGCATCCGTCGCGTCCGTGATGGCCCGCTGCTGCTGCACCGCTGTCACCGGAAGCTGCATGAGGGCGAGCTGATCGAGAGCGACTGGACCCTGCGTCGGCGCGATCACGATGTCACGGTCGACGCCTTCGAGGCGCACCGTGCCGAGCGGGGTACCGGTCAGCGCGGCGGAGACCGCCTGGCCGACGGTTGCCTGCGTGTAGCCATAGCCCGCCGCCTTGCTGCGGTCGACGTCGACCATGACCACGTTGCCGCCCGTGCTCAGGTCGTTCGAGACCGCCGTCACACCGGGGAGGTCCTTGACGGCATCGCCGAGCTGCGTCGCCGCCTGGCTCAGCGAGTCTGCGTCGTTCCCCTGGATGGCGAGTTGAACGTCCGACGCCAGAGCCGAGGAAGCGGCCGTGGTCACGGTCACTTCGCCGACGTCGCTGAGTCCGCCGAAGTCCGCGCGCAGACTGTTGGCGACCGTCTCAGCATCCTGCCCCTCTGCGGGGATCACGGTGATCGAGGTGCTCTCTGCGCCACCGCCCCCGAATCCGCCGGCGCCTCCGGTCCCGATGGAGCTGACGAACGTCTCGACGCTCCCCTTCGTGGCGAGGACGGCCTCAAGCTTCTCGGCGCCCGCCAGGCTCTCGTCGATGGTCGTGCCCTGCGGGAGCTCCTGCTGGACGAGGACCGTCTCATCGCCCATGCTGCCGAGGAAGTCGCTGCGGAGCGCGGTAGCGCCGATGCCAGTGAGCAGCAGCAGGGCGAGCGCGGCGGCGATCGTGCGGCGCGGGTGTCGCAGGGTCGCGTCGAGGATGGGCACGAAGGCTCGCTGCAGCCCGTCGTAGGGCGAGCCCTCTTCGCCATCGCCACGTGCGGCAACGACACCGGGCGCGGCGCCGGGCACCGGCAGCGCTGACTTTCCGCGCTGCTCCCGCTTCTCGTTCTTCGCCTCGAGCTTCGCCGACTGACGAGCCCAACGGGCTTCGGCTGCTTCCTCCTGGCGTGCAGTCCAGGCGGCCTGGGCTGCGCGGGCACGGACGAATCGCTCGCGCTTCATGGGCTTCGAGGGGCGACGCAGCATCCAGTACGCGAACACCGGGACGATCGTCAGTGCGACGACGAGGGACGCGACCAGCGCGATGGAGACCGTCACCGCGAACGGTCGGAAGAGCTGGCCGACGATGTCCCCGACAAACGCGATCGGGAGGAAGACCGCGACCGTCGTGAGCGTCGAGGCCGTGATGGCGCCCGCGACCTGGCCGACGGAGCCCACGATCCCCTCGATCGTCAGAGCCCCGTTCCCCTGCCGACGCTTGATGTTCTCGATCACGACGATCGAGTCGTCCACGACTCGTCCGACCGCGATGGTGAGCGCTCCGAGGGTCAGGATGTTGAGCGAGTACTCCCCCACGTTCAAGCCCACCATCGTGATGAGCAGGGACATCGGGATCGAGATCGCCGCGACGATGGTCGACCGGAACGAGGCGAGGAACAGGAAGATGACCAGCACAGCGAAGATGAGGCCGAGCCCGCCCTCGACCGAGAGGTCGTGGATGGACTGCTCGATGTAGGGTGCCTGGTTCTCGATCTCCGTGAACACGACGTTCGAGGGCAGCGCGGGCGTGACCTCTGCGAGCTTCTCCGTGACGCCGTGCGCGACGGAGACCGTGCTCGCGTCGGACGCCTTCGTGACGCTCAGCGTCAGGGTCTCCGCGCCGTTGACCCGGGAGATGGAGGTCGCGGGGATCTCCTTGATGTCGACATCCGCGAACTGCGAGAGCAGCACGGTCGAGTCCTCCGTCGTGAACGGGAGGGCGCGGATGGCATCCAGGGAGCTGAGCTGCGAACCGACCTGCACGGAGATCTCACCGGTGCCGCTCGTGACGTCTCCTGCGGGGAGCACGATGCCAGCGGCAGAGAGCGTCGGCTCGATCGACGCGGTGTCGATCTTGAGCGCTTCGACGTCCGCCTGTCGGAGGCTGATCTCCACTCGCTCCTCGCGGGTGCCGGAGACTTCGACGTTCTGCACTCCATCGACCTGCGAGAGAGCGGGCAGCACGGAGTCGGTGAGCGTCTTCGAGAGCGTCGCAGTGTCTGTGTCGGAGGATGCGCCGAGCGTCAGCACGGGCAGCGCATCGAGCGAGAAGGTGTTGAGCTCTGCCGTGGAGGACTCGGGGCGGAGCGACTTCGTCGACTCGACGGCGGATCGGAGTTCGGCCTCGACCTGCGTCTTGTCGGCGTCGAAGCTCCAAGAGACGACGATCTGGGCGAACCCCTCAGACGTCGTCGACGTCACGGACTGCACCTCCGAGACGCCTCGGAGTGCGTTCTCGATGGGCTCGGTGACCTCGGTCACCATGACGTCGGGCGAGGCCCCAGTCAGTGTCGCCGTCACGAACCCCTGCGGGACCTCCACCGACGGCATGAGCTCCTGCTTGAGCTGCGCCGTCGAGATGATTCCGGCCGCAGCGATAGCCGCGGTCAGCAGTCCGATCAGAATTCGATACTTGAGACTCAGACGGGTGAGCACAGACACAGAGGGACCTTTCGACGCGACAGGGCGCCGGATGACGACCCGACGCTCTCCCATACTGTCGCCCGTGAAGATCCTCGGAATCACCCGAAAGGACTGGTTCCGGGAGTTTCATGCCCTACTCGAGACTGATCTTTGTCCGCATCGCTGGCTCCTGGCGACGAGGTCAGCGCACCATCTCGATCACATGTTCACGACGACGCGACGTCAGCCGTTCGGCCCGGGTTCGCGAGTGTCACGCGGTGGACCGCCCACATCTCTCGAACGCGCTCGACGATGCTCCTGCCGTCGTTCAGGTCCTGCATGAGCATCTGGATGCCGACCAGGTTCGCGAGCACCTGCCAGGCGGCCGCGTCGACGTCGATGTCGTCGCGGAGCACCCCCGATTCCCGCGACGCCTGCAGCGCTTCCTTGGTCACTTCGAGCCAGGCGTCGAAGGGCCTCGGAAGCTCTTCCTCGATGAGCTCGCGCTCGCGCACCAGACGGATCGTGGCCCGCATGAGCGAATCGGACTGGAACCGCTCTGCGATCCGGATCATCAGTGACTCGAGCTCGTCGAGCGAGAGCCCGCGGTCGCGGGAGCGAGTGATCTCCGCATCCCACATCTCAGTCCAGGTCGCCGAGACGGCCTTGGCGAGGAGCGCCTTCGTCGGGAAGTGGAAATAGACCGTTCCCTTGGTCATGCCGAGTCGGTCCGAGATATCGCTGAGGACCGTGGCGGCATAGCCATTGGCCTCGAACTCGAGCGAAGCCGCTTCGAGCAGCGCCTGCCTCGTCTGCGCTCGCTGTTCAGCTCGCTTCATCATCCCCTGCTTTTCATGCATCCGAGGTCGGCTCCGACCCCGCTTCTGGGGCATCAGTCTAGACCTGCGCCCGTCGAGCCCGTCGCCCACCGCACGTGTGCGCGAATTCTGGATACAATCGACAGCGCTTGGGGCGGTAGCCAAGCTGGTTAAGGCATCCGGCTCATAACTGGACGATGCGTGGGTTCGAGTCCCACCCGCCCTACTTCGTACTAAGGCCTCCACTCCCTTGCAATAGCGCGGAAGTCGGGGGCCTTCGCTGGTGCAGCAGAAGAGCCTCTGCCCACATTTTGCCCGCACTCTGAAACGGCGCTAGCTCGCAAGCTCGTTCCTCACTCTCTGCGAGGCGCTCTCCATCCGCTCGATGCGTCGTCGTTCCTTCGTCCCGGCGCGAGCGTCGGCGGCCGGCTTATGCCAGGCGGCGAGCTGCGGGAACACCTCGACCGCTTCGGAGTTCGCGAGCACCGCCCTGAGCATCGTGTACTAGGCCGTGGGCGACGACGCGAAGCCGTGCTGGCGGATGGCGTCCTGCTTCGCCACTGTGTGTCTGAGGTGCGCTGCCTCGAACTCGAGGAGGCTGCGCTCAAGGTGAGTGAGCATGCCGGCAGGCTACGACCGACCACCGACAATGCACGGAGAGGTCACAGTCGGTGGCCCGTGCGAGCATCCACGGCATGAACGAACCAGCCGTGCAGCTCACCGCCGAAGTCACCCTCGACTCGCTGGCGGTGCGGTGCGAGACGGTCCGGGAGCGGGTCGACTCGAAGTGCTCGAAGCGCATCGTCTGCTGGTGCCCGGTGGCGACGAGGCCCGTCGACGGCGTGTCGTGGCTCCTGTGGGGTGCCTCTCCCCCGATCCAGTAGGTCGACGGCGAACTCGTGCCGGCGCCAGCCACCGTCGACGGCGACACGTACGAGCCGATCCTGCACGAGCCGGTCGAGGTGTTCAACGAGTGCCTGGACATGTTGCAGTGGGTGACCGAGGGCGGCGTGCGCGCCGAGGTGCGGCACGCCCTCGAGGTCGGGACCATGAGCGAGAAGGAGTCGGCCATCTCGCACGGCAACGCGCAGATTCGCGGCACGGTGACGCTAGAGGGCGACGCGCTTGCCGCCGAGCGCCTGACCTCCGAGCTCTCGATCGCGCTGCTCTACATGGCCCAGCGGGCGACGAGGAAGAAGGGGTGGTGAACTCACGAAACCGCCCCTCCCCACAGTCCGGAAGGGGCGGAATCGACGTCGAGCGACCGACCGGGTTGGTCAGGCGGGGGCGGCGACGTTGATCTGGCCAGTCAGCGTGCCAGACGGCTCGCTTTGCCATGCAAGTTCCACATCCCAGACGGACGGCCCGAAGAGCTGACACTGGAACGTGCCCTCGCCAACTACGGCCTCGAAGGTGCTGTAGAACTGGAGCGAAGTCGGCGAAAGCTGCTGTTGCTCCCACCCAACCGGCCCGCTGCTGGCTGACAGCGCTCCGGTTCCTGCTGTCCGCGAATAGGTGAGTTGCACACCTCCGAATTCCAACGCCTGAGCGGCGCTTGCCGGGATGTTGACGCGCACCTGCGTGCCCTGCCCATTCGTCGCCTGGGGCGTGAGGATGTTCAGAGTGAACTCCTCCTCGGCAGACGCGGCTCTCGCCGGAGCGGCCACCGTCAATGCGAGCACCGGGATGGTCCACGCACCGACGGTGAGCGCGGAGCGACGCGAGATGGGGGAATTCTCAGCCATGGGGTCTTTTCTGTTGTGCGCCTCCGGGGGGAGGCGAAAGCCGATCAGCAGTGATGGAGCTGACCTGATCATAGAGGCACCGCAGGGTGTGTTTCAGGCCCTGGACGCACGAAAGCGCCCCACCTCCCGAAGGAGATGAGGCGGCGACAGGGAACTGCCTCAGTCTCCCTCGGGGGTGATCGAGTCGCCGGGTGTTGCTTCGCTGTCTCCAGCTGATTCCTGGATGAGTTCGATCTCTTCGCGCTTGATGATTGGCATCAGCAATCCGGCCCCAAAAACTCTTTGCGTGACCGACGCGACAGCCTCGCGCGCGTACGGGACGACCGCAAAGAAACCCACGAATTGCGCGAACTCTCGAATGACCGACGGCTGGTACTCCTCGAAGAGGCTCTCCTGAAGCGTGTACTCCGCAGCCACCTCAACCCGAACGGGTCCGGCCTCTGTCTCGATCGTGACCCTGAGTCGAACGCGGAAGCCGCGGCCGCTGAGTTCGCTCTCGCATCCGAGCTCGTACTCGGGGTCGACGTCGCCGCCGAGCAGATCGGAGAACTTCGAGGTACTCAGCTGCTTGTTTGACCGCTGGGCGAAGACCTCCAGCAACACAATGTCATCAAGCTCAACTACCTGAAGCAGGTCCTCAACGGTGAGTGACGGGTTGACCTCAGACACTCTGCAGCTCGTTCACGGTTGTGAATTCACGAGCTCTCACCATCTTGCGTGAGCTCCATTGAGGGCGTCGAGCCTCATACCCGCCAACCACGCGCCAAATACTCTCTGGATCATCAGCAGCGCGGTGGGCGTCGCAGTCATCGTTCACCTTGATCTCCAGGCGAGCACCGACAGCCATGGCGTAGCGGCGGATCGTCGACAGGGTGGGGTTCGCGTCGTAGTGTTCGAAACCCGAGACAGTGGCCTGGCTGACCCCCATGCGCGCGCCAACTTCGGCCTTGCGCTCGTCGATGACATCAGCGAGCTTGTCAGCGAGAGCTTGGATCGACTCGGGCGACGCCTCGGCCTTCCCGAGCTGCTCCATGAGGGCTTGGAAGTGTGCGAGCACGTCGTCGGGGATCTGGGTTCGAGTCCCACCCGCCCTACTCAGGTCTCGATTGCAGGCCACCTCGAGGCCCCCTCGTGGCACGATGGTCAGCATGATCGTTGCCTTCTCCGTCGCACCAAGCGGCACCCCGAGTCCAGACGCCCCTTCTCCGGGAGAGGGCGATGCGTCACTGCACAACGCGGTCGCCGCGGCGGTCGCTGTCGTGCGCGACTCCGGCCTCCCGAACCGCACCGATTCGATGTTCACGACCATCGAAGGCGAGTGGGACGAGGTGTTCGCCGTCGTCAAGGCCGCAACCGAAGCGGTCGGGCAGTTCGGGAGCCGCGTCTCACTGGTCCTGAAGGCCGACATCCGCCCTGGCCACAGCGGCGAGCTCGACGGCAAGGTCGAGCGTCTGGAATCCGCGCTCGAAGCGCGTTCCGCACAGTCGAGCTAGGAGCCGTCAGCCGGCGGCGCGGATCTGCGCCCCGGCTTCCGGTGCGTCGCCCGCGGCTTCCGGCGCGCTGATCTGAGCCCAGACGTCGTCCAGCGAGACGCCGAGCACACCGGCTATCGCGGCGATCGTGGAGAACGCAGGCGTCGCGACTCGCCCTGACTCGATCTTCCTCAGGGTCTCGGGCGATACGCCCGCGTCGAGCGCGACGCGCAACATGGCGCGGTCGCCTCGTGATCGTCGGAGGAGAAGACCGAGGCGTTCCCCTCGTTCGATCTCCTCGGGGCTGAGCGGGAGTCTGACCATGACCCGATACTAATCCGGTATATCTTTACCGGGATACTTATTGGCACAGTCAGCACCTACGGAAGGACGTCCCCCGATGATCGAGATCCTCAACGAGGCTGAAGTCGAGCGCGCCGCACGAACGGGCCGACTCGTCGGCACGATCCTGCACGAGCTGAAGGCTCGCGTCCGAGTCGGCACCAACCTGCTCGAGATCGACAGCTGGGCGAAGGCGATGATCCTCGACGCAGGCGCCACCTCCTGCTATGTCGACTATGAGCCGTCTTTCGGGCGTGGCCCATTCGGCCACTACATCTGCACCGCGGTGAACGATGCTGTCCTCCACGGCAAGCCGTACCACTACCGCCTCGCAGACGGCGACCTCCTGACGCTCGACCTCGCGATCATCACCGAGGGCATCGCCGCGGATGCCGCGATCAGCTTCATCGTCGGGCCTTCCCGCGACCCTCGCGATGAAGCCCTCATCGACACCACCGAGCGTGCACTCGAGGCCGCCATCGCCATCGCGAGACCCGATGCTCGCATGGGCGACATCTCGCACGCGATCGGCTCGGTGCTCTCGAGCGCGGGCTACACGATCAACATGGAGTTCGGCGGGCACGGAATCGGCTCGACGATGCATCAGGACCCGCACGTCGCGAACGACGGCCGCCCCGGCCGCGGCGTTCGCCTCCGCCAGGGAATGCTGCTCGCGATCGAACCCTGGGTCATGGCCGACACCAACACGCTCGTCACGGACGACGATGGCTGGACGCTTCGCAGCGCGACAGGATGCCGCACCGCGCACACCGAGCACACCATCGCGATCACGGCGAGCGGGGCGCGCATCCTGACCCTGCCAGCGCCGCAAGAGGTTCCCGAGCCGCAAACAGAGTGAGGCAGGCGGGCGGCGGCGACGGAGAGCCGTCGCAGCGAGTCAGTCGAGCGAGTGATCCTGCTCGTTGACGGAGTCGCGGGCGACGTCCTTGACCGAGGCTCCCCGGTAGAGGCGCTCGAAGAGCTCGAGCGTGCGGTCGATGTCGTGCATGCGCACGAGGTCGAGGCCGGCGCGACCCAGCTCTTCCCGCTCGGAGTGGGAGAGGGAGAGCACTCTCGAGAGCTTCTCCGCGAGGTCCCGCTCGTTGTTGGGCTCGAACAGAAAGCCGTTCTCGCCGTCGTGCACCAGGTGGGGCAGCGCCATCGCGTCGGCCGCGACGACCGGCAGGCCGGAGGCCATCGCCTCCATCGTCGCGATCGACTGCAGCTCGGCGATCGATGGCATCGCGAACACGGAGGCGCGCGTGTACATGCGGCGAAGCTCCTTGTCGCTCAAGTAGCCGTGGAAGGTCACCCGGTCGGCGAGCCCGAGCTGCTTCGCGAGCGACTGCAGGTTCTTCTTCTGGTCGCCGCCTCCCACGATGTCGAGGTGCACGTCGCCCGGGAGCAGGGTGAGGGCACGCAGGAGCACGTCGATCTTCTTCTCACCGGTCACACGACCGACGAAGAGGATGCGCTTCGCCTCGCGCGGTGAGAAGTCGAAGGTGTAGTCGGAGGTTCGGATGCCGCACGAGATCGCGAGCACATCGGAGATGCCGCCGTTGGCCTCGAGGAAGTCCGCGGCGCGACGTGTCGGCGTCGTGATGGCCGTCGCACGGCCGAGCGTGGAACGCGCGTCCTTCCACCAGATGCTCGCGGCGAGCCCGCGCAGGGCCTGCGGGAGGAGCGAATGATCGACGAGGTTCTCGATCATGAGGTGATTCGTGCCGATGATCCGGATGCCGCGCTTCTCAGCCTCGATCGCAACACCGCGGCCGATGATGACCGCCGACTGGAAGTGCACGACATCCGGGCGCACCTCGTCGACCACCCGCTGCGACTCTGCGCGGATGCGCCACGGCGGCGCGTAACGCAGCCAGTCGTGTGCCCACCAGCGGTGCGAACGGAGACGGTGGGCGGTGATGTTCTGGCCGTCGTACTGCTCGGTCCACGTGCCGTGACGCCTGCTGGCGGCAGGGACCATGACGTGCACGTCGTGCCCTCTCGCGGCCATTCCGGAGGCGAGATGCTCGGTGAACTTGGCGGCACCGTTGACGTTGGGCGTGAAGGTGTCCCCCGCGATCAGGATCTTGAGCGGCCGCTCGCCATCTGCTGCGACGGCGGTGCTGCTTGGTGAACGACCTTCATTCGGCACGGGGTGGTGACCTCGATCTCATCTGGGCTCGCGACAGGTGGTGGTCGTCGCTCACGGAATCTCACGTCATGCTACTGGCCGAGCGCTGAGGCGGAGCCGCAGCACACGCTGAAGCTCTGCTATTGGTCGATGGTGCGGGCGGGCCCGTGCTTCGAGGCCGCGCCACGGCCCGGCGCCTCGATCCGCTGCTCGACTCGGTCCCCATCGTCGGACGGCGTGCCCGCAGCTCGGCCCTCGGCGTCGTGGCGGCGACCCTCGAGATCGAGTGCACCACGGCCCTCCACTGCGCTCCGACGGACCGCCTCGACCTCATCCTCGGTCTGCCCCCGCTCGAGCACGAACACACCAGTCACGGCGATGGCGCCAGAGACGATGAACATCACGAAGGCGTACCAGGGTGCAGCGCTCGCCTCGCCAAGCACGGCGATGGCGATGGCCACGGCGATGATCGGGTCGATGACCGTGAGTCCCGCGATGACCATGTCCGGCGGTCCCGAGGCATAGGCGTTCTGCACGAAGTAGCCGCCGACGCCCGTCGCGACGAGCAGCGCGACGAGGCAGATGAGCGTGAGCCACTCGAAGTTGTCGTGCTGGATGCGGTTGATCGTGATCTTGGCCAGCGTCGCGACGAAGCCGTAGATGATGCCGGCACCCAGCACGTAGATGAGGGCCTTGAAGCGCTTGCGGAGCAGGAAGAACGCCGTGCCGAAGACGACCACGACGACCGCGAGGAGCACAAGCACCGTCGAGACCTGCTCATCGGAGATCGCCCCCTCCTTCGCGAAGAGCGCCGCCACGGTGACAAACGCGCCGACGCCGATGATGCACAGCGCCACCGCGAAGATCTTCACGTTCGGGAGCCGCTGGCGGATCGCCCGCGCCGTCAGCAGCGTCGTCAGCAGCAGGGAGACGACTCCGAGCGGCTGCACCACGATGATCGGCGAGAAGACGAACGAAGCCAATTGCATGACCACTGCGAGACCGAGCATCACGGTGCCGATGACCCAGGAGGGTCGGCTCAGCAGCGCCAGGAGGTGCTGCAGGTTGAGCCCAGCGGCACCGCTCGTGCCGCTCGCGGCCTCGACCTTGCTGACACCGCGGTGCTGGTACATGGCGCCCAGCGACATGAAGACCGCGCCGACGAGTGCGAGGGGGATGCCGATCATCTGGACCGGGGAGAGCCCCGGAAGCACTGCCAGATCACTGAGGGGTGCGATGGTCATGATGGGCAATCCTATTGTGCGGCGCGCGTCGTGAAGGGATGTTGCCGCGAAGATACGCTGATGGGATGACAACTCTCCCAATTCGCATCTACGGCGAGCCGGTCCTCCACGAAGCTGCAGACCCGGTCGACGAGATCACCGAAGAGATCCGCCAGCTCGTCGCGGACATGTTCGAGACCATGGATGCGGCCCCCGGTGTCGGCCTCGCGGGCCCCCAGGTCGGCGTCGGCAAGCGCCTCTTCGTCTACTCCTACGAGGAGGCGGATGGCACGATGCGGCGTGGCGTGGCCATCAACCCTGAGTTGTACGTGACGCCGGCCGAGCCCGAGTCCCTGCTCGAGCTGGACGACGAGCTCGAGTCGGAGGGGTGCCTCTCGTTCCCCGGCGAGCGCTACCCTCTCCGCAGGTCAGAGCGTGCGCTGCTGCGCGCCTCTGACCTGGACGGCGAGCAGTACGAGATCGAGGCAGAGGGCTGGTTCGCGCGCATCCTGCAGCACGAGTACGACCACCTCAACGGCATCATCTACGCAGACCGCCTCGAGCATCCCTGGTACAAGGATGCGTTCAAGGTCATGCGCAAGCGCAGCTGGGGCGGACCGGGAAAGAGCTGGATGCCAGGCGTGGACGACCTCGAAGGCTGAACCGCCCGGTCATTGTCGGTGGCTCCTGCGAGGGTTCCGACATGACCACAGCGCTTGACGACCCCATCGAGGTCGAACTCGTCGACGAGCTCCCTTCCGTCTTCTGGTGGGAGCGCTTCGCCTACATCGTGCATGGCCTGCCGCAGTCGTTCTACCGGCGGGTCCAGCAGCGCTGGTGGGCCGGCGAGGGCGACCCGTCGCGCCTCGACACCGAGTTCTGGCGGGTCACCGCGAGTCGCGACGGGCACGACGCAGACGCGTGCCTCTACGACCTGCGCAGAGACCCGGACGGCTGGCGGCTGGTGCTCCGATGGGAGTGAGCCCTGTTCTTCCTCGTGCGGAGCCGCGCAGCTCAGACGAGACGGACCCCCGCCTGCCAGACCGCGTGCGTCAGCTGCATCCCCGGCCTGTACGCCAGGTGCGTGACCGAGGGGGCGTCGAGCACCTGGAGGTCTGCACGGAAGCCGGGCATGAGCCCTCCGATCGGCAGCTCGCCCTCGTGACGACGCAGCGCGACAGCACCGCCCATCGTGGCCGACCAGACTGCCTCCTCGACGCTCAGATGCATCTGCAGCACTGCCGTGGCGACGCAGAAGGCTATGGACGTCGTGTACGAGGTTCCCGGGTTGCAGTTGCTCGCCAGCGCAACCGTCGCCCCGGCCTCGATGAGGCTCCGAGCCGGGGGGAACGGCTGGCGAGTCGACAGGTCGCAGGCGGGAAGGAGCGTGGCCACGGTGCTCGACGCGGCGAGTCGGTCGATGTCCTCGTCGTCCAGGAAATTGCAGTGGTCGACGCTCGCCGCCCCCAGCTCCACGGCCAGCCTCACCCCGGGGCCGGGACCGAGCTGGTTGCCGTGGACCCGCAGTCCGAGGCCGGAGTCGAGGCCGGCCTGCAATACCGCCCTCGACTGCGCCTCGTCGAAAGCGCCTCGTTCGCAGAACACATCCATCCAGGCCACGTACGGACGAACCGCCTGCAGCATGGGGCCCGTCACGAGGGCCACGTAGTCGTCTGCGTCCCAGCCGTCCGGCACGACGTGCGCACCAAGGAACGTCACATCCTGGCCGAACTCCGCCGCAAGGCGCGCGGAACGCTCCTCGGTCTCGACATCGAGGCCGTATCCCGTCTTGGTCTCGAGCCACGTGGTGCCGTTGACATTGGCGGTGCGGATGCGCTCAGCCATGAGCGAGCGCAGCTCCCCACCGCTCGCTGCGCGCGTGCGTTCGACGGAGACCTTGATGCCGCCCGCCGTGTACGTCTCCCCCGCCATTCGCGCACCGAACTCCGTCGACCGGTCCCCCGCGAAGGCGAGGTGGGTGTGGGAATCGACCCACCCAGGCAGCACGGCTCGGCCGCCAACGTCGAAGCTGCTGTCGGCCGCCGGCGCATCCGCGTCCGCGCCGACCCACACCACCCGCTGGCCGTCGAGGACAAGCGCCGCGTCGTGCAGCACTCCGAGGTCCCCGTTGGTCGTGAGCTCGCCGATGTTCCTGAAGACCGTCGCGCTCATGTGCTGCTCCCTGCTGAGATTCCGTCGGCGCTGGATGATGGATCCGCCGAGAGCACGGCGAGCTCGGCGGCCGCCTGCGCCATTCGCGCCACGTCGTTCTCGCGGTCGTAGACGACCCGGCCGGCAACCACGGTGCGGAGCACGTCGCTCGACGTTCCCGTGAGCACGAGCTGTGCGGGGTGCGAACCCGCGGTCCGAACCGAGGCGGCGTCGACCTCGACGAGGTCGAACGGCCCGCCAAGCGTCGCGGGTGGCGCGAGGCCGAGCGACGCGTACCCGGCCGTCGTGCCGATCTCGGTGAGCTCACCGGGCGAGAACCGTCCCCTCGCCTGCGAGCGGAGCCGTTCGCCGGCCTCGAGGCCGCGCAGTTCGAGGAAGGGATCGACGACCGCGTTCTGGTCCGAGCCGATCGCCAGCAGAGCGCCGGCGGCGGTGAGCTCGATGCCGGGGCCGATGCCATCGCCGAGATCGGCTTCCGTGGTCGGGCAGAAGACCGCGTGCACGCCAGCTGCACCGAGGAGCGCGATGTCGTGCTCGCTCAGGTGCGTGGCATGGACGACGCTCAGGCGGCGGGTGAGCGCTCCGGCGTCGGCGAGCAGCTCGGTGGGCGTGCGCCCGTAGGCTGCCAGGCTCTGCTCGTTCTCCGCGACCTGCTCCGACAGGTGGACGTGCAGGGGAACGTCGTCCGGGAGAGCGCGGGTGACCTCGGCGATCTCGGCCGCCGGCACAGCGCGCACGGAATGGAGGGCCGCGCCGAGCACAACCTGCGGATGATCGGCTCTGAGGCGTTCCCTGAGCGAGAACCACCGCGCGATCCACTGCGCTGCGCGACCGTCGCCGAACCGACGCTGCTGCGCCGAGAGCCCCGTTCCTATCGAACCGGCGAGGTAGCACGTGTCGAGCAGGGTCAAGCGGATGCCAGCGGTCTCGGCGGCACGCGCGAGAGCCAGTTCCATGTCGTGGTCGGGGTACGGCGTGCCGTCGGGCTGATGGTGGACGTAGTGGAACTCTCCGACGGCTCCCCATCCGCTCGCCACCATCTCGGTGTAACAGGCCGTGGCGATCCGCTCCAGCGAATCGGGCGTGAGCTGCTCGGCGATGGCGTACATCTTGTCGCGCCAGGACCAGAAGTTCCCGCCGTCTGCGTGCGTTCGCCCGCGGAGCAGGCGGTGGAAGACGTGCGAGTGCGCGTTGCCGAAGGCAGGGAAGACGGTGCCGAGGACCAGGTCGCCTTCGGCGGCGGGCACCCCGAGCTGCTCTTCGACGACCTCTCCGGATTCGCAGCCGAGCCTGACAGCGCGCAGGACCTCATCGCCGCGGACGAGGGTCTCGATCCAGACCCACTCCACGCTCACGAGCGGGCCTCGCTGCTGGAGGACTCCTCGGTGACGGAGACCTCGCGGAGCGCGGTGCGCCGCTCGGTCATTCGCCCTCCCACATGGGCACCCGCAGTCCGCGTTCCCTCGCGATATCGGCGGCGTGCTCGTAGCCCGCGTCCACGTGCCGCATGACGCCCGTGCCGGGGTCGTTGGTGAGCACGCGCTCGATCTTCTGTGCGGCGAGGTCGGTGCCGTCGGCCACGATGACCTGACCGGAGTGGATCGACCTGCCGATCCCGACGCCGCCGCCGTGGTGGAGGGAGACCCAGGTCGCCCCCGAGGCTGTGTTGAGGAGCGCGTTCAGGAGAGGCCAGTCCGCGATCGCGTCCGAACCGTCCTTCATCGACTCGGTCTCGCGGTACGGCGAGGCGACCGACCCGGAATCGAGGTGATCTCGGCCGATGACGATGGGCGCGGAGAGCTCGCCGGACGCGACCATCTCGTTGAACTTGAGCCCGGCGAGGTGCCGCTCCTGGTAGCCGAGCCAGCAGATCCTGGCGGGAAGGCCCTCGAAGTGCACCTTCTCGCTCGCGGCCGTGACCCAGCGGTTCAGTCGTTCGTCGTCGGGGAACAGCTCGAGAATCGCTCGGTCGGTGGCGGCGATGTCAGCCGGGTCGCCGGAGAGCGCCGCCCAGCGGAAGGGTCCGCGCCCCTCCTCGAACTGCGGTCGGATGTGCGCTGGCACGAATCCCGGGAACTCGAAGGCTCGCTTGTACCCGCCGAGTTTCGCCTCGGCACGGATGGAGTTGCCGTAGTCGAAGACCTCGGCCCCGGCATCCTGGAACCCGACCATGGCCTCGACCTGCTTGGCCATGGAGGCGCGGGCACGGTCCGTGAAGCCGACTGGGTCGCGCTCTGCCTCGGCCTTCCATTCCTCGACGCTCACGCCCTCGGGGAGGTAGGCAAGCGGATCGTGCGCGCTCGTCTGGTCGGTGACCATGTCGATGGCGACGCCCCGCTCGAGGAGGAGCGGGAAGATCGTCGCCGCGTTGCCGACTACGCCAACGGAGCGAGGCTCGCGGGCTTCCTTCGCGGCAAGCGCTCGCTCGACCGCTTCGTCGAGGTCGTGGGTCATCTCGTCGAGGTAGCCGTGCTGCACGCGGCGCTCGAGCCGGCTCGCGTCCACGTCGACGATGAGGACCACGCCTTCGTTCATCGTGACGGCCAGCGGCTGCGCACCGCCCATGCCACCCGCGCCGCCAGTGAGCGTCAGGGTGCCCGCCAGCGTGCCGCCGAAGCGCTTCTCGGCGGCGGCCGCGAACGTCTCGTAGGTGCCCTGGAGGATGCCCTGTGTGCCGATGTAGATCCAGGAACCCGCCGTCATCTGGCCGTACATCGTGAGGCCGGCAGCCTCGAGTCGGCGGAACTCGGGCCAGTTCGCCCAGTCCCCAACGAGGTTCGAGTTCGCGATGAGGACCCGAGGCGCCCACTCGTGGGTGCGGAAGACGCCGACGGGCTTGCCTGATTGGACGAGCAGCGTCTCGTCGTCCTCCAGGGTCGTGAGGGTGCGGACGATGGCGTCGTACGCCTCCCAGTTGCGCGCCGCCTTGCCCGTGCCGCCGTAGACGACCAGGCTCTCCGGGTGCTCCGCCACTTCGGGGTCGAGGTTGTTCATGAGCATGCGGAGCGGTCCCTCGGTCTGCCAGCTCTTCGCGGTGAGCTTCGACCCGCGTGGGGCCCTGATGTTCTCGTGTGCGTTCATGTGCGTGATCCCTTGGTGACCGGAAAGAGTGAGGAATGGGGACGACTGCTGCCCGGGACCGCTCAGGCGGGGCCGGAGCGCGCTGACGTCGTCGCGCTGAGTGAGTGCTGGATGCTGACGGCCGCGCCGCTGAGGAGAGTGCCGTAGCGCTCGACCTTGCTCGTCGTGATGCGGTAGCTCGGAACCAGCACGCTGAGCGAGCCGATGATGCGCTCGTCGAGCACGATAGGGGCGGCGACCGCGGTGACGTCCTTCTCGACGCCGCTCTCGAGCGTGACGTAGCCGACGGCGGGCGTCTCACCTCGAAGCACCCGGCCGGTGGCCGAGCCCTCGAGCGGAATGGTGCGTCCGACCCAGTTGGCGTGCCGGACGGAGTGGGTGCCCTCGTGGATGGCGATGTAGAGGGCCTGGTCCGCGTGACCGGGCACGCTGAGGTAGACCGACTCGCCGGTCGACTCTGCGATGTCGCGCAGAGCTGGCGAACAGAGCAGCGCCAGGTTGTCGTTCGAGAGCGCTCGCGCCCCGAGCTGCATGATCCTGCTCCCAGCGCGGAAATCACCGGCTTCGTCGCGGCGCACGAAACCGGAGGATTCGAGCGTGCGCAGGAGCCTGAGCGACGTGCTGGGTGAGAGTTCCGCGAGGCGCGAGCTCTCGGCCAGGCTCAGGCTGCCGTGCTCGCAGACGATCGCGAGCAGGGAGAGCGCCCGTTCGACTGTTCGAGTCGAGGGTTCGGCCATCTTGCCTCCTTCATTGCAGGCAACCGTAGACGTGGAGCGTTACGCGGATCGACCGCGCTTGTTTCCACCTAGTAAAACTCGCCTGCCATCAGATGGCAATACTCTCTTCAGTCTCGAGACGCTGCTCGAACGACCGCGAACAGCCCGGGTCCGCCGGAGAACGCCGCCGTCGCACATCCCTCGAGCACCACCGTGTCGAAGCGGGCGAGGACAAGCGGTCCGCAGATCAGCTCACCGTCGAGAACGACGACTGCCTCGGAATCGAGTGACAGCTCCCGAGCATCTCGGACCACGGCCACTTCGAGAGCGGGACTCGCATCGGAGTACATGAGATTCAGCACCTGCGAGCTGCCAGCGACGGATGCCCCGACGACGTGCTGCGTGCCGGCGAACCGTGCCTGCTCCCCCGGGCCGAGCACCACCTCCCGGCCGTCGATCTCGAGACGTACCGCGTCGATCGCGAGCTGCACACGCTGCGTTCGCGGGATAAGCGAGAACTCGGCACGCTGGTCGATCGTCGCGATGCTCAGCGACCAGCCACCTCCGGTCGGCATGGCTCTGATGGCGCGCGTCACCCCCAGACCGTTCTGCCAGGGCGCGGGCTGGAGGTCGTCGTAGCGGATCACGTCGGCGGAGGTCATGGCCCCATTCTCCAGCCCCGCGATCAGACTGGCAGAGGTCAGCCGCCCGTCGAGCCGCCGCTTCCGCCGCCGCCTTTCACCGTCGAGCCGAACCCGGACTTCCCCGTCGCCCCGAAGCCGCTCTTCAATGGTGCCCTCGAGCCGACGGTCGCTCCCGCTGGCGCCCTCTGCGCGACGTCGGAGTGAGCCGACGAGCCCGGGGCCGCGAAGCCGCCGGAGGTGACGGGCGCCCACGAGCTCACGCGAGTGCTGTTCCAGCGGGAGGACGCGAAGAGCACCGGCCCCAGCCAGAGCGCGGAGCTGTAGTGGGTTCCGTAGCTGCTCGACGACTCGCACAGGGACTCGGCGTCTCCCTCGACTTGCTCACCCTGCTGCTCGAGAAGCTGGATCTGCTCGTTCACGTCGGCGAGGCAGTCTTCCTTCGACGTGTAGGTCGGGCGTTCCGCACCGTCGGGCAGCACGTAGTTCTCGCCGTCGGCTCCTTCGACGACGACCCCATCATCTGGGACGGTGCTGCAGCCGGCGAGGAACATCATGGCGGCCGCGACTCCCATCGCACCGACGGTCTTCGTCGTCGACGGGCGGGCGATTCCGGACAGGGTCACGCCACGGCTGCGGCGCAGCTTCGGTTCGTACGTCATGGTCGCTCCTCATGGTCGGTAATGTAGTGGGGCACGAACTCGGCGAGGTCGCCCGTGATGGGCCCACTTGTCTCCCGAACGTCGATGCCAGCCGGCGTCTCTCCCACGACCCAGGAACCCACGATGACCGTCTTGCCATCGATGTTCGCGAGCGTGGCCCGCTCCTGGTACACGAAGCCCTCCGCGCCGTAATCGCCGCCGTTCTCGGCCGTCTTGCGTCCCACGAGGTCGTACATCGTGACGTTGGCTCCCTCGCGTCCGAGCTTCGGCTTCTCCACGTACGGCCTGCCACGGAGTCGATCGGGGGTCTGGTAGGCGGCGAGCAGCAGCGGATGATCGGGGAAGAGCTCCCAGAGCACGACCAGGAGCTGCTTGTTGGAGAGCATCATCTTCCAGATCGGCTCGACCCAGGCGGTTGTCGCTCGCGTCGTCGGGAAGTACTGCGCGAACTCCTCACGCACCATCCACTCCCAGGGGTACAGCTTGAAGATGCGCTCGATGCGCTCCCCGTCGCCATCGACGAAGCCGTGGGCGTCCTCATCGAACTGCACATCCTCCATGAAGATCTGCTTCACCTCGAAACCGGCGAGACGCGCCGTCTCCGCCATGTAGCCAACGGTGTCGGCGTCCTCGACGATGAGCTGCCCGTCGCCGCCGTCGTGCAGCGACGCAAGATGGAGCCGCGCGCCCTGCGGAAGGAACCAGCGCTGCACTCGGAGGTGCACCCACTGCTCCACGAGCAGCTCGTGCAGGAGGTTGAACTGGTCGGCACCGTCACCCCGTGTCTCGACGAGCCACTGCCATTGCGCGGCGGCGGACTCCACGAGCGACGTCGGTGTGTCCGCGTTGAACTCGAGGAGCTTGATCGTGCCTGCAGCGTCGTACGCGAGGTCGAATCGTCCGTACATGGTGGGATCGTCCTCGTCCCAGGACTTCTCGACGAGGTCCCAGAGCTCGACCGGGATGCTGAACTCGGCGAAGCGACGATCGCGCACGATGTGCTCGCAGGCCTCCATGCAGAGCCGGAACAGCTCAGCCGTCGCCTCCTCGAACGCATCGATCTCGGCCCCGGTGAAGCCGTAGGCGGCCTCCTCCTGCCAGTACGGCCGCCCGCCCTCGGACTCCATGTCGTAGAAGGTGAAGCCGATGGAATCGAACCTCGCTCGCCAATCGGCTCGCGGAGCACTGTACGTGCGAATCACAGCTCGTCCATCCTCGGATCTCTCCACTCACCGACTGAACTGCCGATGAGCATCCCCAGCAACAGTAGGGGCAGGGGGTCGAGAATACCCGGAGAAAAGGCGCTGAGAGGATGCCCTGGCCGTACCGACTCCCGGCCGTGGCCTGTCTCCGTGTCTAGGGAGCCGTCGACTGGTCCGGTGCGGCCGATTCGGACTCCGTCGGCGATGTCGGGGATGCCGGCTCCTGCGATTGCGAGGGAGCTGGACTGGGAGACTCGGGCTCTTCGCTCGGCGACGTCGATGGCGGCGGCGTGGACGACTCGGTCTCCGTGGGAGACGGTGCCGGCGACGTCGTGTTCTTCGGGGGCGTCGAGGGCTGGGCGGTCTGCGCGGGCGAAGGCGTGTCCGGCACCTTGTCAGCCGGCGGCTTGAGCGTCTGTTCGTTCTCCTCCCAGAATTCCTTCTCCGACTGGTCGTTCGTCGGCGGGTTCCACGTCGGTGCCTCACCGAAGATGTCCACGGCAGCCCCGTCCGCGTACTTATTGAGGAACTTCTGGGGGTCGACGTGGGTCCTATCGACGATGGTCTCCAGGTGCAGGTGCGGCCCGGTCGAAGCGCCAGTGTTGCCGAGCAGGCCCACGAGCTGTCCGGTCTTGACCTCGTCGCCGACCTTGACCGCGGGCGAACCTGCGACGAGGTGGGCGTACACGGAACGCACCTGCAGGCCATCGATGCGGTGCTCGACGACAACGTGGGCCCCGAGGCCGCCGCTGTCGGTCGGAACGGATTCGATCACGATGCCGTTGGCGATGGTCCCGACCCGCGTACCCTGCGGGCCGGCCATATCGAGGCCGCGGTGGTTCGAGGAGCATCCAGAGCACGGTGAGTTGCGGGGCCCGAAGCCATCGCTGATCCGCACGAGGCTCATGTCGACGGGCCATTGGACGCCTGGTGCCACGGTGCCATCAGGGGATACGGCGGCGGTGTTCTGCACGACAGGAACATCGCGGGCGTCGATGAGTTGACCGGGAACGCTGCCGGAGACGGTGTAGGTGACCCCGTCGTGCTCCTTGGAGCTCACGACCGGCACCGTCGACTGGCCGTCGTCAACTGCGCCCGTCACGGCAGCTGCGCCGATCGATGCGGCGGCGATGAGGCCGAGAGTCGCGGCGACGACTGGAACGGCGAGGAGTCTGGCGCGACGGCGTTCCTTCGCTCTGCGCGCGCGTCGACCCGGGACGTCGAGGTGGGTGTCTGACGTGGCGGTGGGTGACTTCGGCAAGGGAGTCTCCTGCAATTCTGCAAGTTGGTGCTTCACGGGCAACGTGTCCGAGTCTAAGGACCCTCGCGCGAATGCGGAAGTGCCGATTCAGTACGAGGGGGCTTATTACGCGCATTCCAGCACGCTCTACCCACAGTGAACGTCGCTAATCCCCTCAGATATCAAGAAGACGCTCACTGAACGGGGACACGAATTTCCGATCCGCATCCGCCTCGGAGACAAGGCGCCGGAATGACGGCAGGCGCGGATAGAGATGATTGAATTCATCGCGGTCGAGCGAGGTGAGCTTGCCCCAGTGGGGCCTCGCCTCGAATGGGCTGAGACTGCGCTCGATGACGGACAGGAGTTCCAGGACGGGTGCCGCGAGCTTCTTCCACGTGAACGCCACGCAGAGGACGTCCTCGCCCTGGGTCGGGCTGAGCCACAGCTCATCCCCCGCCATTGTCCTGAGCTCGCAGACGTGCAGCAGCGGCTGCAGGCGTGCGGAATGCGCACGGATCGCCTCGAGAGCCGCCCCCGCATGGCGGAGCGGCACGAAGTGCTCGCTCTGCAGCTCCGAGCCGACGCTCGGTGCTGAGCCGATAGGAAAGTGCGGAAGTCGATCCCACCAAGGTCCCACCGAGCCGTCCCGGGCGGTCACGGTCTCGGAGTCTGGCTCGCCCGGGAGACGGGGGGAACCGAACAGATCGTCCTCGACATCGATGTCATCCGCGGACTCCGGGACTCGAGACTTGACGAGCACCTCGCTGACGGCATCGTCGAAGGTCGTGAATGCGCTGACCTAATAGCCCGCCCGGTGAACCTGATCTAGATTTTCGAGATAGACGCGCCAGGGCATTGGCCCGTAGGCGTCCTGTCGCATGCTGTAGCGGGGCTGAATATCCAAGGTGACCCGCGTGACTATTCCGAGCAGGCCGAGGTTGAGGACTGCGCCGTTGAAGTCTGCGGAGTGCCGCTCGATGGTCCGAAGCGAGCCGTCTGGACCGAGGAACTCGAGAGCGCGTACCGCGGTGCTGAGAGAGCCGAGAGCAGTCCCGGATCCGTGCGTCCCAGTGGCGACGGCTCCGCCAACGGAGATGTGCGGCAGCGACCCCTCGTTGTGGAGCGCAAATCCTGCCCGGTCTATCTCGGGCGCAACCTCCCCGTAGGTGGCCCCGGCGCTCAGCGTGACGGTCATTGCGGGCGCATCTATGACCAGATCCGCGTTGAGGCCACCGAGGACGACGAGGACGCCCGAGGAGTCAGCGACATCGCTGAAGGAATGGCGAGTGCCGAGTGCGTGCACACGGTCGCTCTCAGCCACGATGCCTGCCGTCTCGTCGATCGACCGGGGCTCGACTATCGCTCGTGCCGAGTAGGTCAGCGACCCGGCCCAGTTCAGACGGCGCTGTTCTGGGCTGTTCCTCGTCATCAGCTGCACGCCTTCGTGAGTCTTGTTGCTGGGCGTCTCAAGAGGACCACGTGTCGACGTGCCCACGCAAGTCCGTTGACCAGAACTCCATCACCTCGGACACCAAGTTTCCCGCGGCACCCGAGGACTGCGGCGGGTTATCTCACCGTCACGGTCTGGCAGGGCGGGAAATAATCCCTGCCTGCGCCGAAGTTGATGCCCACCGTGCAGATGGAGTATTCGCCGGGTCTCAGGTCGAAGGTCATCGAATAGGTGTGTCGCCCTGGGATGCCGTACTCGTAGAGATGCGTCGAAGCGCGTGAGGCCATGGTGGTGTTCCAGACTCCATTCACGGTGATACCGACGGGAATCGACCTGAAGAGGTCCGAGGAATCGAATGCGTGGCCGGAGACGGTCATCATGCTCCCATTCACCGAGATACTCACGGTTGACCGTGCTTCAAACTGCTTGACCGCGGCGCTGTACGTGTTGCCGTCTCGCGCGAACGTCGCAAAGTACCTTGCCGCGACCTTCTGTCCGGTGCTGTTCATGTGCGTCAGGTCGCTCTCCGACATCCAGAACGAACGGGGATTGAGGCCACGGGCGATGCTGTCGCGGTCGGCCTGAGTTGGAACGAGACCCGCGTCGTAGAGCGCCCCGTTCGAGAGATAGTCGGCAAGGGGAATGACGCGTTGTCCATAGTGCTGCCTGATCCAGGTGTTGATGTTCTTGCGGTGCGCCGTGAGGGGATGCTCGTTTCCACCCCATGCCGGTGGGAGCTCGACAACGTAGAACGGCGCGTTCGAGGTGGCCTGGTGCAGCTTGATCAGACGGGCCGTATCGTCCTTGACACGTTCGGGGTCGTCGAGGTCGTTCGACCCGAGCCAGAAGATCGAGACAGCGCCGGGGCTCGGCTTGTCGAGGGAGACGATGGGGGTGTTCTTCGCGACTGACACTGCGGTGCCGGCCTCATCTCGGGTGAACACCCAGAGCTGGCTCGGGTCATCCAAGTCAGGTCGGGTGCTCAGCTTGCCCTTGATGGCGCCGATCTGCGCGTCCATGACAACCCGCCCGAGCTTCTCGTCGCCGTACGCCTTGCCGACGGGGATGCCGAGCTGCACAGAACCGGACGATGGGATCGTGACGTCGCGGCTCAGGTACATCTGGTGCACGCCTCCCGCCGTGGCGATTGCGGTCGAGGTCATTCCGCCAGCGGAGTTGTTGATGACATTCCACCCGGGCATGGCGTCTTGGAGGGCGCCGTTGCAGATCCAGTTCAGGCTCGAGGAGCCGTAGCACTGGACGCTCTGCGGACTCGCGCTCAGCGCCTGCTCGACATCGACAGCAGCGCTGCCCACGGATGTGGTGACCGTTGGGGGCGTCGGTGGCAGGGATGCGGAAATCGCCGGGTTCACCGCCGCACCCAACAGGGCGGCACTCAGCACCAGAGCGAAGAGCCGGCGGCGAGTTGCGCTTCGCATGTCGGGTTCCGTTCGTTTCGTCTGGGGAGCGGCACCCGGACTGCGCGTCTTGGTCGTCTCGGCCAGGCGGACGACGACAAGCAGCGGCCGGAAACTCGTGAGAGATGCGGGCCACAGGGGAACACCCACTGGGGATAGTTCTGAACCCTAGCGCCCGTTGCCGGCGACTCGCGACCCTGGTTGGGGTGGGTCTCACCTGGCGCCACGGAACGGTGTGGCTGCTGTCCTCAGGCTCCGCCACATTGGTCCTGCCCTGCAGCCACAGCTGCTCCGGGCGCTCCTGGCACAGCGCGTGACGTGCACAGACGAAAATCGGCGGACGCGAGGGATTGCTCCGCTCGCGCCCGCCGACCTGGTGATGCACGCCGAACCGCTCCACGTTTCCGCGAGCAGATTCATTCAGCTCCCTGAGATGGACTCGAACCATCAACCTGCCGGTTAACAGCCGGCTGCTCTGCCAATTGAGCTATCAGGGATTGGCAACTCGAAGAGACTAGCAACACCTTCGCCCGAATGCGAAATCGAGCCGCTGGCGTGTCGCGCGTGCCGCGAAGCTGCCGTCTTCGAGCCCTCCTCAGTAGCCCCGAACCGGGTCCGCGATGCCCACGAACCGGCCCGTGGACACGAACGCCTCCACGTTGCGTCGCACACGCTCCTGGAGCAGCGGCTGCACCATCTCAGGCGTATCCGCCGCGTGCGGCGTGATGATCAGACGCGGCGTGGTCCACAGCGGGTGCCCGTCCGGCAGCGGCTCGGGCGAGGTGACGTCGAGACCGGCCCCAGCGATCCAGGACTCCTCGAGCGCCACCTGGAGCGCGTCAGGGTCGACCAGCGGCCCCCTGGCGATGTTGACGAGCACAGCGGTCTCCTTCATGGCACGCAGGCGCTGCTCGTTGATGAGTCCGCGCGTCTCGTCGGTCGCCGCCGCGGCGACGATGACGACGTCCGCATCAGGCAGCACCTCATCGAGCCTGTCTGCGGTCACGGTGCGAGTGGAACCCTCAACCGGCAGGTCGCGAGCCCGGACGATCGTCGTCGTCACGCGGAAGGGCTTGAGCAGGTCGAGGAGCTCGAGCGCGATACCGCCAGCACCGATGATGACGACGTGCCTGCCGTACAGCGAGGTGCCCGTCTTCTTCTCCCACGTGTGTGCGGAAAGGCGCCGAGGGAACTCACGGAGCAGGCCGAGCGTCAGCGCAAGCGCATGCTCCGCGACAGGCTCGGCGTACGCCCCCTTCGCAGAGGTGAAGAGCACCCCGCGCTCGGCGTGCGGCTTCAGCCTGGCCGCGAAGTTGTCGATGCCAGCGAAGGGCAGCTGCACCCAGGTGACCTGCGGGTTCGCCTCGAGAGCGTCGATCAGCCCCTGCACCTTGGATGCGGACAGGTAGACGATCCCCCGAGTCTCCGGGCCGAGGTCCACAAGTCGTCCGCCGTTCGCGACGACCGCGTCAGCGAACGGGGCAGCATCCCCTTCGGGGAGCAGCGTCACTGCCCCGGATTCGGGGCGAGCATCCCCCTCGAGCTGGGTCGCCTCCTCAGCCAACCTCGCCGTGTGCTGAACCTGCGTGCTGCTCGCGCTCATCCGCTGCTACTCCTTCTCGGTGCCGTCTTCGTCAGTCTGGAAGCGCGCGAATTCCGCGCGCTGGGACACGAGCTGCTCGCGGGCGGTGCGCTCGGCATCCGCGCTCTGCTGCTCCACGTCGGGGTCGCCGAACAGGCCATCAGCCACGAGATCCATCGCTGCGAGCGTCTCTCGCTCGACAAGCCCTGGTAGGGGCGTCAGCGCGTACTCGCGCGCCTCACGCATGCGCTTCAGGTAGGCGTGATGCGGGTCGGCGAGGACCTCGTCGATGGTGCCACGGGCAAGCACGAAGCCGCGATCGAGCACCAGCACGTTCTTCGTCAGACGCTCGATCGCGCGGAGATCGTGGCTCAGCAGGATCATCGTGCAGTTGCGGGCCACGTTGATGCGCTCGAGCAAGCTGAAGAGCGCCGGCCTCGCGATGATGTCGACGCCCTGCGCCGGCTCATCGACGACCAGCACGCTTGGCTCCACGATGAGGGCCTGCGCAAACGCGACGCGCTGACGCTGACCTCTCGACAGCTCGAAGGGGAACTTGCCGAGCATGCCGAGCTCGAGGTCGACCGCGTCGATGAGCATGGCCGCAGCTCGCCCGAGACGCTTCCGGTCGAACGAGCGATCACGCGACAGGATGGGCTCCGCGATGTTCTCGGCAACCGTCAGGTCGTTGCGCAGCTGGTCGCCGGAGTCCTGCGCGAGGTAGCCGATGTCCAGATCGATGCGCCGGCGGTCGAGTCGCGACGGGTGACGCAGGTCCATGCCGACGACCTCGAGCGTGCCGCCCGTGATGAACGGCCACTCCCCCTTGCCGGGGCGGCGACGGCCGGACAGGATGCGCCCCAGGGCGGACTTGCCGGACCCTGCGGTGCCCACGACGCCCAGGATCTCACCGGCCTCGAGCTCGAACGAGATGCCGCTGACGGCTTCGTGCTTCCGATTCGACCCGTGCTCGATGTAGGAGATCGACAGGTCGTCAGCGACGACGGCCCGTTGATGATCTGCGCTCGTTGCCATGCCTGGTCTCCCCTTTTGTTCTCCGAACCCGCCGGAACACCCGTCGCTCGGCCTTCGAGCAACGAGCCCACCGTGCGAGCCTAGCCTTCGCGCAGCTCGCGCTTCTGATTCTCGATCGACATGAGCTGCTCGTTCAGCGACCGGAAGCGCTCCGGCTCTGCACGCCCATCCGTTCGCTGCAGCGCACCCAGCAGCTCGGCCTTCCTCCGCAGGAGGTCGCGTTCCACCAGCGATGCGCTCAGCGACCGGACGTACAGGTCGATCTGCTCGTCCTTGCTCCCCGCGGGAATCGACGCCATGGCCAGCTCGGTCACGAGCGTCGTGAACGCCTGCGGCACTTCCTCCCCGATCCGCGTGATCCATTCCATCGAGCCGAGGGAGTCTCGGGTCGCGACGATGCCATCGCGCACCGTCGAGAGCGACGCATTCGTGAAGCCCGCAGCCATGACCTGCTGGAAGCGCTCGTCGGAGAGTCGTCTCGGGTGCTGCAGCACCGCCATCAGCGTGTCGCGCTCGAGGCGAGTGACGGGATCGTTCGGCAGGTCGCTCATGCGCACCGCGCGCACTGCGCCGCCGCCGAAGTCGCTTGTGTCCGGCGGGAAGTCGTACCCCTCACCGTCTGGGAACGGCGGCTCCTCCTCGAAGTGACCGGAGGACGGACCGCGCTGCCCACCCGGCCGAGAGCGCTGGTCGGGCGCACGAGCCGGAGCGCGGGTCGCCGCCTGCCCGCGCGGCGCGTTCTTGCTGGCCCCCCTCGCCGCGCGCACGGCCTGCTCCACCTGCACGAGGTCGATCCCGAGCATTCCCGCAAGGCGCCTCGAGTAGCCGGGCCTCATCGCAGGGTCGCGGATGCCGGCGACCACGGGAGCCGCCTGCCGGAGGGCAGCGACCCTCCCCTCGACGGTGTCGAGGTCGTGCCCGAGCAGCTGCTGCGAGATGACGAACTCGTACATCGGCATGGGATGGTCGATGAGCTCGCGCACGGCAGCATCGCCCCGCGCGAGACGGAGGTCACAGGGGTCGAGCCCGTCACGCGCGACGGCGACGAACGTCTGCGCCACGAAGCGCTGCTCCTCCGCGAACGCACGCATCGCGGCTTTCTTGCCCGCCTCGTCCGGGTCGAACGTGAAGATCACCTGTCCGCCGGCGGATTCATCGTCCATGATCCTGCGCAGCACCTTGATGTGGTCGACGCCGAACGATGTTCCACACGTGGCGACCGCCGTCTGCACCCCCGCGAGATGCGCGGCCATGACGTCGGTGTACCCCTCGACGACGACGACCCGGCGCTGTTTGGCGATCTCACGCTTCGCGACATCGAGTCCGTAAAGGACCTGCGCCTTGTGGTAGATCGGCGACTCGGGGGTGTTGAGGTACTTCGGCCCCTTGTCGTCCTCGTAGAGCTTTCGCGCCCCGAACCCCACCGTCTGACCAGAGGTGTCGCGGATGGGCCACATGACCCGGCCGCGGAAGCGGTCGTAGCTCGATCCGCGCTCGTTGGTCGAGAGCAGCCCCGACTCCTTCAGCTCCGGCGTCGTGAAGCCGAGGCCCGCGAGGTGCTTCGACAGGGAGTCCCAACCCTGTGGCGCGTACCCCACACCGAACATGGCCGCGGCACTCGGATCGAACCCACGCCCGCCCAGGAACTCACGAGCCGCTTCTGCCCCGGGCGCCTGCAGCTGCTCGCGGTAGTAGGTCTCGGCAGCCGTGTGCGCCTGCAGCAGCCGGAGACGCTTCGAGTGGTCTGGTGCATGACCGCCGTCTTCGTACGTGAGGGCGTACCCGAGGCGCCCCGCGAGGCGCTCGACGGCCTCGGAGAAGGTGACGTGGTCGATCTTCTGCAGGAACGTGAAGACATCACCGGACTCACCGCATCCGAAGCAGTGGTAGTAGCCGAGCTGCGGCCTCACGTGGAAGCTCGGCGTGCGCTCGTCGTGGAACGGGCAGAGCCCCTTCTTCGACCCGATCCCCGCATTTTTGAGGGTGACATGGTCGCCGACGATCTCGGAGATGTCCGTGCGAGAGCGAACTTCCTCGATATCGCTCTTGCGGATCAGTGCCATGAAGCCACCCTAGACGGCACCTCCGACGCTGCAGCGAGCCGGTCGTGCCAGACGAGAGCGCCCTTGTCGGTGAGGTTCGCGACCTGGTCGACGACGACCCGCTTGCGCTCGGTGTCATCACCGGCCGCCCGGAAATCGGCGGCGAACGCCGCGTCGAGGTGCTGATCACCGGTCTGCCAGAACATGTCCGACAGCTCGACCAGGATCTTCCGCTGGTGCTCGTAGATCGGCCGACGCGCATCCAGCGACATGACGAAGCCCGCGACGATGCCCTTGAGCAGCGCGATCTCGGCGCGGATCTCACGTGGCACGACCAGCGAGGCCCGGTACCGGATGAGCGACTCGCCCGGCTGCGCGGCCCACGTGGCGGCCGTCGCGGCCTTCGCGAAGCGACCGATGAGCTGCGACGTCAGGTTCTTGAGCCCCGCCTGCGCGACCCTCGACCCGTCGTACTCGCGCATCCAGTAGGGCTGCGCCTGCAGGCGAGTGAACGCCTCGTCGAGTTCCTCCTCGGAGAACTTCGAGCCCGACCAGTCGGCGGCCGCGTACAGGATCGCCGGACGATTGGCGAGGTCGTCGAGTTCGGGGAGCGAGACGAACGACTCCACGATGGCGTCTTCGAGGTCGTGCACGGAGTAGGCGATGTCGTCGCTCAGGTCCATGACCTGGGCCTCGATGCTGGTTCGCCCCTCAGGCGCGCCCTGTCGCACCCAGTCGAAGACCGGGCGGTCGTCGGCGTACACGCCGAACTTCCCAGTGCCGCGCTCCGCCCCCGCCTCCCGCGTCCACGGGTACTTGCAGCTCGCGTCGAGGCTCGCCCGAGTGAGGTTGAGTCCGTAGTGCTGACCGTCAGGACCGAACACCTTCGGCTCGAGGCGGGCGACGATGCGGAGGGTCTGGGCGTTGCCCTCGAACCCGCCGATGTCCTGCGCCCACTCATTGAGCGCCTTCTCGCCGTTGTGCCCGAACGGCGGATGCCCGAGGTCATGGGCCAGGCACGCCGTGTCCACGATGTCGGGATCGAGTTCGAGCGTGCCAGCGATCTCGCGTCCAACTTGCGCGACCTCGAGCGAGTGCGTCAGACGGTTGCGGGCAGCGTCGATACCAGCCGTCGGCGAGAGCACCTGCGTCTTGGCCGCCAGTCTGCGCAGAGCGCTCGAGTGGACGAGACGTGCCCGGTCTCTGGCGAACGTCGAACGTCGACGGTTCTCGTGGTGCTCGGGAAGGAATCGCTCTCGATCGTGGTCGCCGTAGGGACTCCGGTCGATCGGCTCAGGGGGAAGCGTCACCCTCAGCCTCCCGAGTGGGACAGCTCGGCGGCGGCGATGTTCGCCTTCTGGTCCTCGTTGAGCTCGCGAGACTCGAGCCAGCGGTCCGGCAGCGACGGCCGCTTGGGGGTTCCCGCTCGCCCGCGAGGGCCCTCGGCGTCCTGCCCCGGGTAGGCCTGGTCGCGGTCCAGCTGAGCCAGGAGCCCGTCGAGCTCCTCGAGCGTCGACATGAGCGCGAGACCGGAGCGTACATCGGAGCCCACTGGGTAGCCCTTGAGGTACCACGACATGTGCTTGCGCATCTCGCGGCAGGCACGAGCCTCCTCCTGGTGGAACTCGGCGAGGAGCTCGGTGTGTCGACGGATCGCATCCCCCACGGCCCCGAGTGTCGGCTGGATGCGCGTCGCGTCGCCGCGGAAGGCAGCAGTGAGATCGCCGAAGAGCCAGGGGCGTCCGAGGCAGCCGCGCCCGACCACGACACCGTCGCATCCGGTCTGCTCCATCATCCGCAAGGCATCCTCGCCCGCCCAGATGTCGCCGTTGCCGAGCACCGGGATGCTCGTGACGGTCTCCTTGAGCTTGCCGATGGCATCCCAGTCAGCCTGCCCCGAGTAGAACTGCGAGGCCGTGCGCCCATGGAGCGCGACGGCTGCGACGCCAGCGCCCTCCGCGATACGGCCGGCTTCCAGGTAGGTCAGGTGATCGTCGTCGATGCCCTTGCGCATCTTGATCGTGAGCGGGATGTCACCGGAGGCCTCTGCTGCTCCCTCGACGATGGCCCGGAAGAGGGAGGTCTTCCAAGGCAGCGCCGCCCCGCCTCCTCGCTTCGTGACCTTGGGCACAGGGCACCCGAAGTTGAGATCGATGTGATCCGCTCGGTCCTCGGCCACCAGCATCGTGACGGCCTCGCGGACGGTCTTGGGGTCGACTCCGTAGAGCTGGATGCTCCGGACCTCTTCCGACTCGTGGTGCTCGATGAGGCGCATGGTCACGGGCGTCCGCTCGACGAGCGCGCGCGAGGTGATCATCTCCGAGACGTAGAGGCCCGCGCCGTACTCACGGCAGAGGCGCCGGAAGGCGGAATTCGTGATGCCCGCCATGGGCGCGAGCACAACTGGAACGTCGAGAACCAGAGGGCCGATGCGCAGCGGCTTCGAGTCGAGTGCAGTCAAGGTCATAACCGATCAATTCTCGCAGGTCGAGGCGACTTTCGCACGCCCGCCCCGACACGTTCGGACAGGAGATGCTCGTCGCCTCAGATGACGATCTTCAGCTCGGGAGCAAGCTCGAACCGCAGCTCCATCGGACCAACCGCCGAGGTCGAGACATCGAAGACCAGGTGGACGCGGGTGGAGGTGAACGGTGGGAGCTGCTTCTCGGCCGCGGGTCCAGCAGACAGGTCCGTGCCGTAGGCGGTGGTCTCGTCGTCTGCGATCGATGTCTCCCCCGCCGCGTCCGCGAGTTCGAAGACGTCGGGCGCGAGGGAGATCGACTCGCCGCTCCCATTTCGGAGATCGACGTCGACGACGCAGAACTGGCCAGCGGCGCTCGCGCTGCCGCCCCGCCAATCGTGCCGCGGCAGGCCGCACTGGATCTCGCTTGCCGACAGCTGCACACCACCGACGCTCACCGAGCCGCGTGGGAGCAGCTCCGACGCCGGTCCCCGCCAATCGGGGATCGCCGCCGGGGCATCCAAGGTGGCGGATCCTCGGTCGGTAGCTCGGGCGGAGATGAACACATAGCTGACCACCGCGAGCAGGACAAGCACTGCCGCGATCGCCAGGAGCCCGGGCCGCAACGAGCGACCCGCCCGCGTTTTCGCGGACGGGCGCTCGCCGGTTCTCACTGAGTCCTGGTCCACTTGGAAGGTGCGGTCAAGCTCCGAGCAGACGACCCGCGAGGTACATCTCGAGCTGGTCCAGGGCGACTCGCTCCTGGGCCATCGAGTCGCGTTCGCGGACCGTCACAGCGTTGTCCTCGAGTGTGTCGAAGTCGACCGTCACACAGAACGGCGTGCCGATCTCATCCTGGCGGCGGTACCGGCGACCGATCTGGCCCGCGTCGTCGACGTCGATGTTCCAGTGCCTGCGGAGCTTGTCGCCCAGTTCGCGCGCGACGGGGCTGAGGCGCTCGTCACGACTCAGCGGCAGCACCGCGACCTTGATGGGCGCGAGGCGCGGGTCGAGCCGCAGAACGGTGCGGATATCCACGCCACCCTTGGCGTTCGGCGCCTCCTCTTCCACGTAGGAGTCGACGAGGAACGCCATCATGGATCGCGTCAGGCCGAAGCTCGGCTCGATCACGAACGGTGTGTAGCGCTCTCCCGAGGCCTGATCGAAGTAGTTGAGGCCGGTGCCCGACGCGGTCGAGTGCGACGTGAGGTCGTAGTCGGTGCGGTTCGCGACACCCATGAGCTCGCCCCAGCCGGTTCCCTTGAAGCCGAACTGGTACTCGAAGTCGATCGTTCCGGCCGAGTAGTGCGCGCGCTCTTCCTTGGGGACATCGAAGCGCCGCATGTTGTCGGGGTTCAACCCGAGGTCCGTGAACCAGTTCCAGCACGCCTCGACCCAGTCCTCGAACCATTTCTGCGCCTCATCCGGGTGCACGAAGAACTCGATCTCCATCTGCTCGAACTCACGCGTGCGGAAGATGAAGTTTCCTGGCGTGATCTCGTTGCGGAACGCCTTTCCGACCTGACCGATGCCGAAGGGAGGCTTCTTCCTCGACGTGGTGAGCACGTTGTTGAAGTTCACGAAGATGCCCTGAGCGGTCTCGGGACGCATGTAGTGCAGTCCCGCCTCGTTGTCGACGGGACCGAGGTAGGTCTTGACGAGGCCCGAGAACAGCTGAGGTTCGGTCCACTGCCCCTTGGTCCCGCAGTCAGGGCAGACGATGTCCGACATGCCTTCCGGCGCGCGGTTCTTCTTCGCCTCGAACGCCTCGATGAGGTGGTCCTGGCGGTGGCGCTTGTGGCAGCTCAGGCACTCGACCAGCGGGTCGGTGAAGGTAGCGACGTGGCCGGATGCCTCCCAGACCGCCTTGGGCAGGATGATCGAGGAGTCGAGTCCCACCATGTCCGCACGGCCACGGACGAACGTCTGCCACCACTGCTTCTTGATGTTCTCCTTGAGTTCGACGCCAAGGGGGCCGTAGTCCCAAGAGGCGCGAGTGCCTCCATAGATCTCGCCCGCTTGGAAGACGAAGCCCCGCCGCTTCGCGAGAGCGATGACCTTGTCGAGCGTGGTTTGCGCCATTGAGAGAAACTCCTGCTGAGGTGTCGAAGGCGAACCCAGGGTCGTGTCCGCCGCAAGTCGCCAGTCTAGTCAAGCGCCAGGCTCGTGAGCGGCTCCATGCCGGAAGGCCGTCCGCGAGACGTTGTCCACAGATCCGCTTCTGGGGCACCTCGCCTGCTCGGAGGTCTGCAACGATGTCGCGAATCATCTGAACATTCGAATGGCGTTGTCCCCCAGGACGTCGCGCATCCGAAGGGCACCCACTGTGACTCCCACATCAGCGCTGACCAGCGCTGTCGACAAGAACCTCATCACCTCGAGTGCACTGCACGCAGGAGCCTGCGTCGTCGCCGCGCTCTTCAGCGGAGCCGCGTTGAGCTCCGCGTCGGCCCTCCTTGTCAGCGATCTCGCGCCGGATAGTCAGCCCGGCCCCTCGAACGCGGCGTCGGGATTCGAGCTGCTCTGGCAATTCGTCCTCCTGCTCACGTCGCTCCCCTTCTCAGGCCAGCTTCGAGTGGCCGTCGATTCAGTTGGCGGCTTCTCCATGACGGGCGAGAGCGGCCTGGTGCTCGGACTGTGGCCTCTGGCGTCCCTGGCGTTCGTCCTGGCCGTGAGCCTCGCGACGGCCTACGGGCTCGAGCGGCGCGGGACGGATCGAGGCAGGCGCGGCAGGCTCGCAGCAGCCGCAGTCTCGAGCGGAACGTTCGCGGTCCTCCTCCTCTGCGTCGCAGCACCCGGCCTGCGTCTCGACACCGCGGGCGCGGCTGCCACCGTCACTGCACTGAGCCCGGCACTCGCGCCTGTCGCGTTCACGTCGGTCTTCGTGACCGGATGGCTCGGGCGATCTCTTGCCGCACGAGGCCGTCCTGGTGAAGCACCTCAGACGCCGCCGCTCGGCTCGCGGTCACGAGAGCTGCGCCTCCTCCGCACGGAGCTCGGCATCTACACCGGGGCGCTCGCAGTGGCCGGTTCGCTCCTCGGCATCGTCGCGATGATCCTCGGCGTCGCACAGTCGGAGAGCCCATGGACGGCGGTGCCGGTACTTCTGGCCGCGGCACCGCACGTCGCCCTCACCGCGCTGATCCTCGGTCATCTGGGTGCCGTCGCCGTGAGCATCCCCTTCACGCCGAGCACAGTCGCGTCGGTCTTCTCGCCTGAGCTCCCCTACGCTTGGCTCGCGCTTCTCCCGGTTGTCGCCGCGACAGTCGCGAGTGCCATGCTCATCGGGGTCCGTCGGCCCGAGACACGCTTCCCCCATTGGTCGAGCCTCTGGCGCCTGCCGGCCGCCGCCCTGCTCACCTGGACGATCCTCACGTCCATGCTTCTGCCGGTGGTGCTCAGCGGATCGGCATCGGCACTCGGATTCTCGCTCGGCGACCTCACGATCAGCGTCAGGCCGGCGTTCTGGACTCCGGCGCTCTTCGCGATCTGGGCGCTGGCAGTCGAGCTCCTCGCGTGGGCACTGCCGCGCCGACTCAGGATCATCGCACCGCAGCTCCATTCCCGTGCGGTCAGCCTGCGCGCGCGTCTCGACCGTGGGCGTGCGCCTGATGCCACCGGTTCGGAGACACGTCCAGCACTGATCGCGCAGCCCTCCGCATCCGCCCCACCTGCAGGGACTGCTCGGCAGTTCGGGGCGCCCGCGCGCCGAAGGCTGCGTCGCGCTGGCGCCGCTCTCGCCGTCGCGATGGTCATCATCGCGGCAACCGCCATTGCGGTCACCACCGTCAACCACCAACGCGGCGCGATCGCGGAGGCCCGCCGCTACGTGCAGGCCATCGCCGACGGCGACGCGAGCCTGGCCGGTGAACTCGTCGACCCCAACATCGAAAGCGCTCAGCGAGCGTACCTGAGCGACGAGATGCTGGCCGCGGCAACCGAGCGGATCACCGTCCTCGACATCATCGAGCTCGAAGCCGCCACGACACCCGCCACCGAGGCCTGGTTGGCGCCGTCGACGCCCGCAGCGGTTGGGTCAGCCCGCGAGACCAAGAACCTGCAGGTCACCTACAGGCTTGGAGGGACGACGGAGATCGCCGTGCTCGTTGCCGAACGCGTCGAGAACGAGTTCCTGGTGCTCGAGCACTGGCAAATCCGCACGCCCCTGGTCTTCGCCTCGGCCGTCGGCACGAGCCATGCCATGGATCTCACGATCGGCTCCGCCACGGTGACCCCGGACCCCGTCTCCTCACGAACCTGGGAGGGCAGTCAGCCGGTGAGCTGGGTGCAGTTCGACGCTTACCCGGCGATCTACCCCGTCACGGGAACGACCTCCGAGTTCTACTCCACCTCGAACCAGCCGGTACGAGTCGGCACCATTGCCGACGACCACGTCGCAGACCGCAATGTCGTCTACACGCCGACCGAGGCGTTGCAGACCGCGGTGGAATCCGCGGTCACCGCCAGGATCGACGAGTGTGCCTCCTCAACGGACGCGGCTCCCGTCGGATGCCCCTTCAGCACCTACGTCTACGGCGCGAATCGAAGCGTGAACTGGAGCATCGCCACCTATCCGACCGTGACGATCAGCGGTGCCTCCGACTCCTTCGAGATCGAGGGAGGTCTCGCGGTCTACACCTCGACAGGAGAGAGTGGGCGAACGACGAAGGGCTCGGACACGATCTGGGAGCGAGGGAGCTTCGCGATCGACGGAGAGAAGGTCACCGTCGAATTCCGCTGATCTCGCGGCGCGCCCGCCCTCGCCGTCTCAGCTGACCTCGGTCGGGGCGGGGGCGTCGACACGAGTCGGCGCGTCCACGGCGCCCCCGAACCTGCGCTCCCGGCCCGCGTAGCGCTCGATCGCCTCCCAGAGGTCGGTGCGAGAGAAATCCGGCCAGAGCGTATTGAGGAAGCACATCTCCGCGTAGGCAGCCTGCCAGAGCAAGAAGTTGCTCGTCCGCTGCTCGCCGCTCGATCGCACGAAGAGATCGACATCCGGCATCTCCGGGTCGTAGAGGTACTTGGCGATGGTCTGCTCCGTGACGCGCTCCGGTCGCAGCCTGCCCTCTCGAACCTCTTCCGCGATGCGCTTCACGGCGTCGGCGATCTCAAGGCGCCCGCCGTAGTTCACGCACATCGTAAGCGTCATCCGCGTGTTGTCCTTCGTGAGGCGCTCGGCAAGCTGCAGGTCCTTGATGACCGACTTCCACAAGCGCGGCTCACGGCCAGCCCAGCGGATGCGCACACCCCACTCGTTCAGCTGATCGCGCTGCCGATGAAGGACATCCCTGTTGAACCCCATGAGGAAGCGCACTTCCTCGGGTGAGCGCTTCCAGTTCTCCGTGGAGAACGCGTAGGCGCTGAGGTGCTTCACCCCAACCTGCAGCGCGCCCGCGACGACGTCGAGGAGGGCCGCTTCACCCGCTCGGTGGCCCTCGATCCGTGGGAGACCTCGCTGGTTCGCCCAGCGACCGTTGCCATCCATGACGACCGCCACATGCGACGGGACCTCTGACGCCTCGAACTCCGGCGGATAGACGCCCGTCCAGTCGACCGGCTTGAACTTCTGCGTCTGCCTGCTCCGGCTCATGCCATCTCCTCCGTGCCGGGCTCAGCGCCCGGGTCACTGTCTGCGTTGCTTGCCCCGCCGCTCGCACCGCTCGCAGTGACCGCGGTCGCCGGCTCCAGTCGTCCGAGCAGGCGGTCGTGTTCGAGGACCTGCATCGATCTGAGCTTCTTGTCGAGATAGTGCTGCGAGTAGGCCGAGACGATCCCACTGGCACGTGCCCTGGCCGAGACCTCGATGTCATCGAGCATGGCCCAATCGCCGGACAGCAACGCGCGCACCGCCTGCACCGTGGGCTCGTCCACTCGCACGATCCCCGCAGGAGTGCATCGTTGGCATACGACTCCCCCGAGCTGCACGCTGAACCGCTCATGCGGCCCTGCTGCCCCGCACCTCGCACAGTCATCGAGCGCGGGGGCCCAGCCGGCGAGCGAGAGCGAGCGGAGCAGGTACGAGTCGAGGATGTCCTGGGACGCCCTCGCGCCAAGGGTGAGCGCTCGCAAGGCTCCGATGACAAGCGTGTACTGCTGGGGCGACGGCTCAGCCTCGGCCACTCGCTCGGCGGCCTCGACGATGACGGACGCGGCCGAGTATCTGGAGTAGTCCTCGACCAGGTCCCGACCGTACGCGGCGAGCGTCACAGCCTGCGTGACGGTATCGAGATTGCGACCCGCGTAGCACTGCACGTCCACGACCATGAACGGCTCGAGCCGAGCGCCGAACTTCGACGACGTCCGGCGAACCCCGCGAGCCACAGCCCGCACCTTGCCGCGCTCCTTGCCGAGCAGTGTGACGATGCGGTCGGCTTCGCCGAGACGCTGGGTTCGAAGGACAACCGCCTCGTCACGATAGGTGGGCATCAACCCAGTATGGCCCTCCGAGCAGCGAGAGCCGTGAACCACGCGTGACTGGGCCCATCGCGGCGCTGTGGGAGCATTGGGACCATGGATTCGCCCGCCACGACGCTCCCCCTCTGGCTGGACCTCACGGCCATCGCCATCGGCGCGATCACCGCGGCCATGGTCGCCGAGCAGTTCCGCGACAAGAAGCTCGACTGGCTCGGCGTCGTCATCATCGGCATCACCGTCGGCCTCGGCGGCGGCATCATCCGCGATCTCCTTCTCGGCATCCGTCCGGTGAGCATGGAGACGGAATGGTTCCTCTTCACAGCTGGCGCGGCGGCACTCGGCGGAATGCTCCTGCAGCGACTGCTCCGACGCATGGACGGCCTGGTCTCGGTCCTCGACGCCGCGGCGCTCGGCTTCTTCTGCGCGGTCGGCACGCTCAAGGCGATGAACTTCGACCTGCCGATCCTGCCGACGCTGCTCGTGGGAACCGTGACCGCAGCCGGCGGCGGCGTGGTCCGCGACATGCTGCTCGGGATGCCCGTCGGCATCCTCTTCGTCGGCTCCCTCTACGCCGTGGCCGCGACAGCAGGCAGCGCAGCGTTTGTGCTCGCCGACGCGTTCGGCGTCTCCCAGATCATCGGCATCGTGATCTGCGTCGCGGTGACCTTCGCCGTGCGCATGGCCAGCGTCTGGTTCGGGCTCAGTCTGCCCGAGCAGATCGCGCTGAAGATGCCGCGAATACGAAGGTCACCCCGGACGGGCAGGCCCGAACGGGAGCTGCCCTTCACCGACCAGGAGATTCTCGAGGCGTCGGGCCTGCACGCCCCCGACACCCGACCGATCGACATCATCGAACAGAAACGGGCGAGCAACCCGAACTCGGAGTGACCTCCGGCCGGGTGCTCGCCCGTTGAACGTGACGGTTGCGCTTACGCGACCGTCGTCAGCTGAGCATCGAGCTCGGCTTCGGTCTCGCCACGCAGCGCCCTATTCACGCCAGAGACGATCGCCTTGAGCGACGCCGTCGAGATGTCGCTGTCGATACCGACTCCCCAGAGGCGCACGCCCGCGACGTCGAGCTCGATGTAGGCCGCGGCGCGTGCGTCGCCACCGACGGACAGTGAGTGCTCGACGTAGTCGAGCAGCTCGACCTGCAGGCCCTGCTGCCCCAGCAGCTTCATGAAGGCGTCAAGCGGCCCGTTGCCCTGCGAGGCGTGCTCGGCCACTCCCGACCCGTCGCGCAGCGAGACGCTCAGATCGACGGCTCCGTCGAGCGCTGAGCTCGTCGCCGTGCGGAACAGTTCGAAACGACCCCACTTGTGCTGCTCGCTCTCCGCGGGCAGGTACTCGTCGTTGAAGATGCGCCAGATGGCGTCGGTCGAGACCTCGCCGCCCTCCGAATCGGTCTTGTTCTGGACGACCCCGGAGAACTCGATCTGCAGACGTCGCGGCAGGTCGAGGTTGTGGTGCTCCTTGAGCAGGTAGGCGACTCCGCCCTTGCCGGACTGGGAGTTCACGCGGATGACGGCTTCGTAGCTCCGGCCGAGGTCGCGAGGGTCAACGGGCAGGTACGGAACCTCCCACGTGAGCTCGTCGACAGACACGCCGAGCGCGTCGGCCTTCGCGGCCATGGCCTCGAAGCCCTTCTTGATCGCGTCCTGGTGCGAGCCAGAGAAGGCCGTGTAGACCAGGTCGCCACCCCAGGGGGCGCGCTCCCCGACGGGCAGCTGCGTGCAGTACTCGACCGTGCGGCGGATGCCGTCGATGTCGGAGAAGTCGATCTGCGGGTCGATGCCCTGGGTGAACATGTTCACGCCGAGCGTGACCAGGTCGACGTTTCCCGTGCGCTCGCCGTTCCCGAAGAGGCACCCCTCGATGCGGTCGGCGCCAGCGAGGTAGCCGAGTTCGGCGGCGGCGACACCCGTGCCGCGGTCGTTGTGGGGATGCAGGGAGAGCACGACGCTCTCTCGCCGAGTCAGGTTGCGATGCATCCACTCGATCGAGTCCGCGTAGATGTTCGGTGTGGACATCTCGACGGTCGCCGGCAGGTTGATGATGACGGGACGTTCTGGGCTCGCGTCGAAGCCCTCGATGACCTGGTTGCAGATATCGACCGCGAAGTCGAGCTCCGTGCCCGTGTAGCTCTCTGGCGAGTACTCGTAGTAGATCTTCGTGTCGGGAACGATCGCCTCGGCCTCGCGGCACAGACGAACTCCCTCGAGGGCGATGTCGATGATGCCCTGGCGGTCCTTGCGGAACACGACCTCGCGCTGCAGGACGCTCGTCGAGTTGTACAGGTGCACGATCGCCTGCTTCGCACCCTTCAGCGACTCGAAGGTGCGGGTGATCAGGTGGCCACGCGCCTGCGTGAGGACCTGGATCGTCACGTCGTCCGGGATGACGTTCTCTTCGATCAGCGAGCGAACGAAGTCGAAGTCTGTCTGACTGGCCGAGGGGAACCCGACCTCGATCTCCTTGTACCCCATGCGGACCAGGAGGTCGAAGAGCGCGCGCTTGCGTTCCGGGGACATCGGGTCGATGAGCGCCTGGTTCCCATCGCGCAGGTCGACGGCACACCAGCGAGGTGCGCGCTCGATGCGCTTGGAGGGCCAGGTGCGGTCGGGCAGGTCGACGGCGATCTGCTCGTGGTGCGGGACGTAACGGTGCGCTGGCATCGATGACGGCTGCTGCATGTTCTTCATTTTTTGCTCCGGATCACTTCTTCTTGTCGTGCTAAGCCGACAGCAGACTCCGCGGCGAGGGGGCTTAGAGCGAAGCCTCGCCGCGGCAACGAAGAAGGAGGGTGCCGAACAGCATTGGCCAAGCGTAGCACCGAGGCGCTGCGTTCACCCGCGCGGTCAGTTGAGACCGTGCTCGTAGGCGAAGACGACCAGCTGCACGCGGTCGCGGAGCCCGAGCTTCGCGAGCACCCGTGAGATGTGCGTCTTCACGGTGGCCTCGCTCAGGAACTCTTGACGGGCGATCTCCCCGTTCGAGAGGCCGCGAGAGGCGAGCGCGAACATCTCTCGCTCGCGTTCGGTGAGCGTCGTGAACTGCTGCGGCACGGCCCGCGAGGCCGGGACTGCGGCCGAATAGCGCCTGATCAGGTCGGCTGTGGCCTGAGCGGCGAAGACCTCGGCACCTGTCGCCACGGTCCGGACCGCCGCGAGCAGGAACTCCGGATCTGCGTCCTTCAACAGGAACCCGCTCGCCCCCGCCCCAACCGCCTTCGCGACTGCCTCGTCGAGATCGAAGGTCGTGAGCACCAGGATGCGCGTTGACGACCCGCTCGCGACGATCTGCTTCGTCGATTCGAGGCCGTCCTGCCCCGGCATGCGCACATCCATGAGCATCACGTCGGGCTTGAGCGCCTTGGCCAGCGAGACCGCCGCGACTCCGTCGCTCGCCTCCCCGATGAAGCGCATGTCCTCCTGGCTGTCGATGAGCATCCGGATTCCGCTGCGGAAGAGAGGCTGATCGTCGACGAGCGCGACGGTGATCTGGGAACTGGTCAAAATGTGTGCCTCTCGGTCGTGGAGCGAGTGTCGTCGCTGTCGAGCTCGGCCCCAGCGGCCCCCTGCGGCGAAGCGATGGGCAGCCACGCGTGCACGCGAAACTGCGCACCAAGCCGTTCAGCCTGCACGTTACCGCCTGCGATGCCGACGCGCTCCGCCATGCCGACGAGCCCGTGCCCGCCCTCGCCTCGCGGGTGCGGAGGCACCGCGACGGAGTTGAGGATCGTCGCCTCGAAGACCTGCCCCCAGCTCAATCTCACAACGACGGGCCGCGTGGCATCACCGTGCTTGAGCACGTTGGTCAACGACTCCTGCACCAAGCGGAACACGGCGCCCTGCGCCTGCGTCGTGAGGGACCGAGGCTCGCCTCTCGTCTCCAGCTGCAGGTCAAGGCCGGCCGCGCGCATCCTGGAATACAGTGCGGGCAGTTCCTCGAGGCCCGGTTCCGGACCGGCCTCCTGGCTGTGCCTGAGCTGCCCGAGAAGGCCACGGACGTCGACGAGCGCGCTCCTGGCCGTCGACGAGATCGTCCCGAGCGCGGCCTCCGCCGAATCGGGGTTGCTCTTCATCGCGTACCGGGCTCCGTCGGCCTGGGCGACGACCACGGCAAGAGAGTGCGCGACCACGTCGTGCATGTCTCTGGCGATCTGCGTTCGCTCCTGTTCAGCGGCCAGCTGCTCCTGCGCTCGAATGCGCTCGAGTTCCACGATCGCCGCCCGGTTCTTGACCTCCTGGGCTCGCAGATGCGCGCGGCGGAGGAGCCCGGCCAGCCAGGCCACGACTCCAGCCCCCACGAAGAGCAGCCAGATCAACGCCGCGGCGAAGAGGAACGCGTCGCGGCTGCCCTCGACATTCGTGGCGATGGACTCCCAGCTGAAGCTGGTCGGGTTCCAGTGCGGGATGAGCGCCACGATGATCGTCGGCGCCACGACGCCGTAGACGGCGGAGCTGATGACAAGAGCACGGCTCCCGTAGGCGACCGCGGCGTAGATGCTGAGGTAGATCGCGACATCCTGCGGATGCGGACCGAACGCGAAGACCGACTTCAGCAGTGCCGCGAGCACGACGATCAGGAAGCTCGGCCATGGCGCATAGCGCCGGATGATCATGGCGACCGTGAAGAGCACCCAGGACGGCAGGAGCAGCCAGGTCAGCGTCGTGCCGTCTCCCCCGTCGTAGTCGAGGGGCAATCCGAACGTGAGCGCGAAGAGGAGGCCGAGGATGATGTCGGTCACCCACTGCAGCCACGTCAGGCGGTAGGTGTGCGCCTTCCACAGCCCGCCAACTGCCGAGAAGAAGGACTCCCGTGGCTGTCCACCAGCCGCGAGAGCATCGACGGACCGCGGCTCAGAAGCCGAGGCGTCCGAGCTGCTTCGGGTCACGCTGCCACTCCTTCGCCACCTTCACGCGGATGGAGACGATGACACGCCCCTCGGTGATCTGCGAGATCTCACGCTGCGCCTGCTCGCGGATGCGCTTCAGCCGCTCGCCGCCCCGCCCGATGATGATGCCCTTCTGGCTGTCGCGCTCGACGACGATGTTGACGTACAGCTCGCGCGTGACGCCGTCGTCCCGCGTCACGATCTCCTCGACCGTGACCGCGATCGAGTGCGGGAGCTCGTCGTGCACACCCTCGAGCGCCGCCTCGCGCACGAGTTCCGCCGCACGCTGCTCGAACGACTCCTCGGTCTTCATATCGCTCGGGTACAGGGGCTCGGAGTCCGGGAGCAGCCCGAGGATGATTCCAGTGAGCGTGTCGAGCTGGATGTCCTCAGCTGCCGAGACGGGGATGATGTCATCCCATTCGCGAAGACCCTGGACATCGACGAGGCGTGAGGCCAGGACGTCCCGGCTCACGGTCTCCGCCTTCGTCACGATGGCGATCTTGCGAGCCTTGGGGGCCTCATCCAGCTGCTCGTTGATGAAGCGATCGCCTGGACCGACGGGCTCGTTGGCCGGCACGCAGAACCCGATGACATCCACTTCCGCGACCGTCGCGTGCACGACGTCGTTGAGTCGCTCCCCCAGGAGCGTGCGCGGACGGTGCATGCCGGGGGTGTCGACGATGATGATCTGTCCGTCTTCGCGGTGGACGATGCCTCGCACCGCACGGCGAGTGGTCTGCGGCTTGTCGGAGATGATGGCGATCTTCTCGCCGACCAGCGCGTTCGTCAGAGTGGACTTGCCCACGTTCGGGCGACCGACGAAGGTCACGAATCCTGCTCGGTAGTTCGTCATGCTTCGATTCCTGACTCTTGAAGTGGTTCCAGGCGACGCGCCAGGACGGTGAGAATGCGCTTGCGGGGTCCGACTCGCTCGGCGACGAGCTCGATGCCGTCGACGACGGCCCTGTCCCCGCGTTCGGGGATCTTGGACAGCGACTTCGCGAGCAGCCCGCCCACGGAGTCGACGTCGTCGAACTCGAGCTCGATATCGAAGAGATCGCCGAGCTCCCCTGTCGCGAGGCGAGACGACACCCGGTATCGCCCGTCGAGCAGCTTCCGCGGCTCGTCATTCGGTCGATCGTACTCGTCGCTGATCTCTCCGACGAGCTCCTCGATGAGATCTTCGAGGGTCACGAGGCCCGCTATGCCGCCGTATTCGTCGACGACCATCGCAAGGTGGGTCGCGGACGCCTGCATGCGGCGAAGCAGCAGATCGGCGCGCAGCGACTCCGGAACGAAGTCGGCGGGCCGGGCGAGCTCGACTGCAGGGCTCGACTCCGCCTCGTCCTGCAGCGAATGCCGCACCAGGTCCTTGAGGTAGAGGATCCCGAGGATGTCGTCGCTGTCCCGGCCGATGACCGGAGCACGAGAGATGCCGGTCTCGAGGAACTGCTCGAGCGCTTCTCGCACCCCCGCGTCGCCGTCGACCGTGACCATGTCCGTTCGAGCGACCATGACTTCCCGCACGAGCCGGTCCGAGAACTCGAAGACGGAGTGGATGAGCTCCCGATCGCCGTGCTCGAGCACCTTGAGGTCGGCTGCCTCGTCGACCATGCTGAGGAGTTCCTCCTCGCTCGAGACGGAGCCGAGGCGCTGCGGACGGCCAGGGGTGACTCGATCGCCGAGCACCACGAGCAGATCTGCGACCGGCCCGATGACGAGCCGAACTCCGCGGGCGATGGGTGCCGCGAACGCCATCACCTGCTGGGGGTGCGCGCGCGCCACGCTTCGCGGACTCGTGCCGGCGATGATGAACGAGACCAGGATCATGATGGCTACTGAGACGAGGAACGCCTGCCACCTGACGTCGAACAGATCGGTCAGGATGAGCGTCACAAGGACGGCCGACATGCTCTCGAAGAGCACGCGTGCAAACGTCAACGCGTTGCTGTGGGCACCGGGGTCGGCGGCGATCGCCTCGATCGAGCGCTTCGCGCGGCTCCCCGCGGCGAGGTGCTCGAGCTCTGGCTTGGAGAGACGCGCGATGACCGCTTCCGTCGCGGCGAGCAACCCGCTCATCGCTACCATCAGGACGATGGCGGCGACGAGCAGAGCCGCGGTCATCTGGCGCGCTTCCTCTCCTGAAGGTGGAAGCCGACGAGGAGATCGCGCTGGAGGCCGAACATCTGCTTCTCCTCCTCGGGCTCTGCATGGTCGAAGCCCAGCAGGTGCAGGACTCCGTGGGTCGTGAGCAGCAGGAGCTCGTCCATCATGCTGTGCCCGGCGGCCTTCGCCTGATCGGTCGCGACCTGCGGGCAGAGCACGATGTCTCCGAGCAGTCCAGGAGGCGTCTGCCGATCGACGTTGCCGGGCCGAAGCTCGTCCATCGGGAAGCTGAGCACATCGGTGGGGCCGGGCTCGCCCATCCACTGGACGTGCAGCTCCTCCATTGGGCCTACCTCGACGAGCACGATCGCGAGCTCCGACTCGGCGTGCACGTGCAGCTGGTCGAGCGCGTACGCGGCGACGCGCTGCAGGGCCCCTTCGTCGACCTCGTAGCTGGCCTCGTTGTTGACCTCGATGCTCATCGGCTTGCGTTCCTGTCCTGGCGTCGGTGATCGTCCGCCTGCTTCTTCTGGTCGTACTCGGTATAGGCGTCGACGATGCGGGCCACGAGGGTGTGCCTGACGACGTCGTCGCTCGTGAGGTGCGAGAAGTGCACCTCGTCGATGCCGCCGAGCACGTGGGTCACGAGCTTCAGACCAGAAGCCCCCATCGGCAGGTCGAGCTGCGTGATGTCCCCGGTGACGACCATCTTCGATCCGAACCCGAGCCTCGTCAGGAACATCTTCATCTGCTCCGGCGTCGTGTTCTGCGCCTCGTCGAGCACCACGAAGGCGTCGTTGAGCGTGCGCCCGCGCATGTAGGCGAGCGGCGCCACCTCGATCGTCCCGCTCGCCATGAGCTTGACCACGACCTCCGGGTCGAGCATCTCGTTGAGCGCGTCGAAGAGGGGCCGCAGGTAGGGGTCGATCTTGTCGTTGAGGGTCCCTGGCAGGTAGCCGAGGCGCTCGCCAGCTTCGACGGCCGGGCGAGTCAGGATGATCCGCGTGACCTCCTTGCGCTGCAGTGCCTGCACGGCCTTCGCCATCGCGAGGTAGGTCTTGCCCGTTCCGGCGGGGCCGATGCCGAAGACGATCGTGTTGTCGTCGATCGCGTCCACGTACTGCTTCTGGCCGAGCGTCTTCGGACGGATGACCTTGCCACGCGACTGCACGATGGCCTGGCCGAGCACGTCCGTGGGCGTCTCCTCGCCACGGTCGATGAGCCGCTGGGAGCGCTCGACCTGGGCTGGCTCGAGGTCGACGCCGCTGCGCGCCATCGCAGTGATCTCGCGCAGGAGCGCCTCGGCCGCGACGACGTCGTCTCGCTCGCCGCTGAAGGTGATCTCGTTGCCGCGCGCGAGCACGCGCACGCGAGGGTGCTCGCGCTCCACGGATTTGAGCAGCCGGTCGCCGGGCCCGAGGAGCCGGACCATGGCGACGCCTTCGACCGTGGTGGTCTGCTCGACGAAATCTGTCCAGGTACCGGGCTCCCCGGGACCGTGGGACGGTGAACTGTCTTGACTAGGCAAGGGATCCTTCCGAGAGTCCTCCACCGAGGACGTGTGCGTGAACGTGGAAGACGGTCTGGCCTGCTGCCGCCCCCGAGTTGAAGATGAGCCGGAATTCGCTGTCGGTGTGCTGATCGGAGAGTCCCTGGGCCACCGCGATGACCTCGGCGAGCAGCTCCGGGTCGCCAGCCGCGAGCTGGGCGACGTTCGCGTACTCCTGGGTCTTGGGCACCACGAGGAGATGCACGGGCGCCTTCGGGCTGATGTCCTTGAAGGCGATGACCCGCTCGGACTCGAACACGATGTCGGCTGGGATCTCGCGGTTGATGATGCGCGTGAAGATGGACGGCTCTGAACTCGACATGAGACCAGCCTACGACTCGGCACTCGCGCGGGACCGAGAGTCCCACGTACCGCTCAGCGCCAGGATCGCCGCGATCGCGGCGGGAGCCGCGCTCGAGGTTCGGAGAACCCCCGCGCCGAGGTGCACGCGCCTGGCACCGGCCGCCTCGAAGGCCTCGAATTCGCTCTGGTCGATGCCGCCCTCTGGCCCGACGACGAGCGTCAGTCCGGAAGCGCCTGCCGGGACCTGCTCGATGAGGGCCTGGCGCAGCGAGGTGTCGCCGAGCGGGTCGAGGACCAGCATCGGCGCGTGACCGGCGAGCGATGCGACCTCACCCGTCGAGTGCAGCGGAGCCACATCCGGGACCCACGCGGCGAGGCTCTGCTTGCTGGCTTCCCTGGCGATGGATGACCACCGCTCGCGGCCCTTCTCGGCCTTCTGGTCCCAGCGGCTCACGCTGCGCTTCGCCTGCCACGGCACGAACGCCGCCGCTCCGAGCTCCGTCGCGACCTGCACGGCGAGGTCGTCTCGGCCGCCCTTCGCCAGCGCCTGGACAACCGTGACACGCGGAGCCGACTGCGCCACTCGTCTCGCGGCGACGACTGTGACGAGTGCGCGGTCGCGCTCAGTCAGAGCGAGCTCGCCGTCGACGATGAGGCCGCGCCCGTCGCCGAGCTGCACACGTTCGCCCACGCGCATCCGCGCGACCGCCATGTGCTTGGCCTCCGCGCCGCGCACCTCGACGACGTCACCGACGCGCAGCGCCTCGTCGAGATCCTCGACGAGGTAGAGCCACGCCACGTCAGCGACCGAATCGGTCGCGAAGCTTCGAGAACATCCCCTGCTTCTCCCGCGCGAGGCGAGGGGCCTCGTGGCGATGACGGGCAGCGAACTCCTCGATCAGCTTGCGTGACTTGCCGTCGAGCTTCGCCGGAGTCACGACCTGTACGGCGATGTCGAGATCGCCGCGATGCGTCGAGCGGAGCCGCGTGATGCCCCGACCTCGAACGGTCAGCACCTCGCCCGACTGCACGCCCGCGGGGATCTGCAGGTCGACGTCGCCGTCGAGCGCACCGACCGTGGTCGAGGTGCCCAGGATGGCGTCGGCCATCGATACCTCCACGACGCACTGGAGGTCATCGCCGTCTCGCGAGAAGACCTCGTGCGGGCGCACGCGGATCTCGAGGTAGAGGTCACCGTTCGCTCCCCCGGCTGGCCCGGCCTCGCCCCGACCGGGAAGGTGGATGCGCAGCCCGGAGTCCACTCCGGACGGGATGTCGACCGGGATGCTCACGTTCGATCGAACACGCCCCTGGCCGTGGCACGTGTCGCACGGGTGCTCGATGACCGTGCCGTAGCCGCGGCACTGCGCGCACGGCTGGTTCGTGACGACCATGCCGAGGATCGAGCGCACCTGTCGCTGCACGGACCCGGCCCCACCGCATGCCGAGCACGTCGTGGGCGAGGTGCCGGGCGCACAGCAGGTGCCCTGGCAGTTCTCGCAGGCGATCGCCGTCGTGACCTCGAGGTCTCGGTGCGTGCCGAACATGACCTCGTCGAGGTCGAGTTCGACGCGCACGAGGGCGTCCTGGCCGCGTTCCGCACGCGAGCGAGGCCCGCGGGAGCCCTGCTGGCCGAAGAAGGTCTCGAAGATGTCGCCGAAGCCACCGAAGGACTGCCCATCTGGGCCGCCCTGGTCGTACTGCCGGCGCCGCTCGGGGTCGATGAGCGTGTCATAGGCGTGCGTGACGGACTTGAAGCGCTCCGCGGCATCTTCGGACGGGTTGACGTCCGGGTGCAGCTGGCGTGCCAGCTTGCGGTAGGCCTTCTTGATCTCGTCCTGGGACGCCTCACGGCTCACGCCGAGCACGTCGTAGTGGTCTGCCAAGAGTGGCGACTCCTTCTTTGCATCTGTGTGTGTCACGCCTGCGTTGTCAGGCGCCGGGTGCATCCGCCGAGTGATCTGGCGGTGTCGGTCAGTCGTCCGAGTGCTGCTCGTCGAGCACCCGTGACAGGTAACTCGCAACCACTCGAACGGCCTGGATATTCCTCGGGTAGTCCATTCTCGTCGGCCCGACGACGCCGAGACGCGCGTCGCTGCCAGAGCTGCGGTAGCCGCTCGTCAAGATAGCCGTCTCGCCGAGGCCCAGGTCGACATTCTCCTGGCCGATGCTGACCGAGTAGGCCTCGGGGCTGGAGTGGAGCTCGTCGAGCAGCCGCAGGAGGACCACCTGCTCCTCGATGGCCTCGAGGACGGGCAGGATGCTCGACGGGAAGTCGCGTTCGGTCCGAGCGAGGTTCGCGGTGCCCGCCATGACGAGGCGCTCCTGACGGTGCGCCAGGACGAGCTCAAGCAGGTTGGCGACGACGGGAGCGAAGAGCTCCGCGTCTCGCTCCCCCATGATGCCGCTGACATCCCTGAGCTCCGCTGAAGCGCGCGCGACCGTCTTCCCGACGAGGCGGCCGGCCAGCCGATCGCGGAGCACGTGCAGCTGCTCGACGCTCACTTCGGCGCGCAGATGTCCAATGCGCTGCTCGACGCGGCCCGAGTCGGTGATGAGGACGGTGAGGACGCGCATGCTCGACAGCAGGACGAACTCGACATGCTGGATGGCGGCGTTCGCGAGCGAGGGGTACTGCGCGATCGCGACGGAGTTGGTGAGCTGCGCCAGCAGTCGCACCGAACGTCCGAGCACCTCGTCGACGTCTTCGCTGCCCTCGATGAAGGTCTCGATCGCCCGACGCTGCGCTCCGGAGAGCGGCCTGAACTCGGCGAGCCGGTCGACGAACAGTCGGTAGCCCTTGTCAGTCGGGATGCGCCCGGAGGACGTGTGCGGGGCCACGATGAGCTCGGCGTCTTCGAGCTGCGCCATGTCGTTGCGAATGGTCGCCGCGGAGACGCCGAAATCATGACGGTCTGCGATCGACTTGGAGCCCACCGGCTCACGACTCGTGACGTAGTCGGTGACGATGACGCGGAGCACCTGCATGCTTCTGTCTGAAACCACGATGCTCCTCCCTCGACGAGCTGCTGCGAGCCGGACTGGCACTCTGAACCTGAGACTGCCAATCCTACCGCTTTCCGCTCGTGCCACCAGCAGGATGCCAGGCCCTCGCAGGGCGCGCGCAGTAGCGTGAGCGAAACCGACGAGAGGAACCCCGTGTCAGATCAGAACGCACCGACCCCGCCGCCAGGACACCAGGATCTGCCTCAACAGCCGCCGTACGACCAGCCGGGACCCTACGGGCAGCAGCCACCGTACGGGCAGCAGGCTCCCAACGGTCAGCAGGTCCCGTACGGACAGCAGGCTCCCTACGGGCACCCACAGGGCGTGCAGTACCAGCAGTCTGGCCCGCAGAATGGGACAGAACCGCCGCTGACACGAGACGGCGACCGCCTCGTCGGGACCTTCGATCACCTGCTCAACATCGTCGCCCCGGCTGTCGGGCCGCTCATTCTCTGGCTTGTCACACGGCGGAGGGGACCTCTTGCCGACAGCGAGGGCCGCGAGGCGCTCAACTTCGGCATCACGGCTGCGATCGTGTACGTCGGCATCGGCGTCATCTCGCTGCTGTCACTGATCGGCGGTCCGCTGGCGCTGATCGTTCCGCTCCTCTACCCGCTGCTCTGGGTTGCCGTCGTCGTCTACGCCATTCTCGGCGCGGTCCAGGCGAACAAGGGACTCCCCTACCGGTACCCGGTCACCTTCCGGTTCGTGAGCTGAGCCGGCTCAGGCGGCGATTCGGCGGACGATCGCGTCTGCCATGAGCCGCCCGCGGAGCGTCGGGACGAGCCGGCCCTTCAACGCGGCCCTCCCGTCGACGAGCGACTCGGCGATGAGCTCGGCGACGACACTGGAGTCATCCAGCTCGGAGATCGCGAGGCCCTCCCGCAGACGTGAGCCGAGCATGATCCGCTCGAAGCGCTTCGTCTCCTCGTCAAGCACTTCTCGCCCCATGGCCGGCGTGATGCCCTCGGCCAGCCTCGATGCGTAGGCGCTCGGATGCTTGGCGTTCCACCAGCGCACGCCGCCCACGTGGCTGTGCGCGCCGGGGCCGAAGCCCCACCAGTCCGCGTCTCGCCAATAGGAGAGGTTGTGGCGAGAAGCGTGCTTGCCGTCGAGCGACCAGTTGCTGACCTCGTACCACTCGAACCCGGCCGCTGACAGTCGCTCCTCTGCGAGCTCGTACATGTCAGCCTGCAGGTCGTCGTCCACGGCGGGCACCTCCCCGCGGCGGATCTGCCTGGCCAGCTTCGTGCCCTCCTCGATGATGAGCGCATACGCGCTCACATGCAGCGGCTCCTGCGCCAGCGCCATGTCGAGCGATCGGCGCCAGTCGTCGATGGACTCGCCGGGAGTGCCGTAGATCAGGTCGAGGCTCGGCTCGAGCCCGACTCGCTTCGCCGCGGCGACCACGATCGGGATGCGCGCCGGATCGTGAGTGCGCTCGAGAACGCTGAGGACGTGCGGGACCGCGGACTGCATCCCGAAGCTGACTCGGGTCACTCCCGCAGCCCGGAGCTCGGCGAGCTCACGCTCGCCAACCGAGTCGGGGTTCGCCTCGACGGTGACCTCCGCGTCGGGAGCGAGGCCCCAGCGACTGCGCACTCCCTCGAGCATCCCTGCAAGGTCGCTGACGGGCAGGAGGGTCGGTGTTCCGCCCCCGAAGAAGACGGTGGATACCTGGCGAGGGGCACCGCTCAGCACCCGCTCGGCGATGACCATCTCCTTCTCGACCTCGCCGGCATAGCTGGAGCGCGAGACCCCACCGAGCTCCTCCGCCGTGTAGGTGTTGAAGTCGCAGTAGCCGCACCGCACGCGGCAGAAGGGCACGTGGATGTAGACGCCGAAGTCTCGCGACTCGGCGCCGACCAGGGCCTGCGCGGGGAGCTCTCCGCTCGGCGGCACCGGCTCACCGAGCGGCAGGGCGCTAGGCGCCAAGATGGCCGTTCGGCTGGGCCCGGCTCGGGGCGAGGTTCTCGTGATGCACCCGCACAGCCTAGGCGCAATCAGGCGCGCGATCAGCCGAGCACGGCCCCGCGTTGCGCTCGCGCCCAACTGACACGACTACCTTCGAGGTCATGAGCACTCAGGCGACCTCCCCAAAGCACGTTCTCGTCTCCGGCGCATCCGGAATGATCGGCCACCGTCTCATCGAGGAACTGCACGCGCACGGCCACCGCGTCACGCGGCTCGTCAGGCGCGACCCGAAGGACGCCAGCGAGTTCCGGTGGAACCCCGCCCAGAGAACCCTGGACGCGCGGGTCCTCGACGGCGTGGATGCGGTTGTGAACCTCTCCGGGTCTCCGCTCAGCAAGCTGCCGTGGACCTACAACGTGAAGAAGGAGATCCTTCGCTCTCGCGTCAACGCGACGCTCACGATCACCGGTGCAATGGCGGCCTCGTCCACACCCCCGGCGCTGCTCATCAACGGTTCGGCGTCGGGCGCGTACGGCGACCGTCCAGGGCAGGTGCTCGACGAGGACTCGGCGCTGCCCGAGACCGACGAGTTCCTTCCTCGTGTCGTCGACCGCTGGGAGCGGGCCGCGCAGACGGCCCCGGAAGGCACCAGGGTCGTCCTCGCGCGCACCGGTCTCGTCCTGGGGCGCGGCGGAGTCCTGACCGTCCTGAAGACCCTGGCAAGCGTCGGGTTGCTCTCGCAGCTGGGCGACGGCACACAGCACTGGCCGTGGGTGAGCCTGCGCGACGAAGTGCGCGCGCTCCGCTTCCTGCTTGAGTCCGACGACGCGCAGGGGCCATACAACCTGGTCGGGCCCGCGCCCGCGACCGCCGACGAGATCCAACAGCAGCTTGCCGACGAGCTCGGGCGACCTTACAAGCTCAAGGCGCCGTCGACGCTCATCGACCTCACCCTCCAGAAGGCGGGCCGTGAGCTGTTCCTCGCCGACCAGCAGATCCGTCCGAAGCGCCTGCTCGACGCGGGCTTCACCTTCAAGGACCGCACCGCAGGTCAGGCGGTCGAGCTGGCTCTCAAGTCGCCGGAGTTCGAGCCAGAGCCCGGCGCCGGGGTCTGACCCGTCGAGTCGGGTCGCTCACGCCCCGGCGCGAGCGGCCTTCTCGAGGCGGATGCCCTCGCGCAGAGAAGCCCTGGCTCGCTTTCGGTCCCCCGAAGCCGAGTACGCCAGACCGAGGCGCATCCACGTCCTCCAGTCTTCCGGAGCGGCCTCGACCTCAGATTTCCACCTCGGGAAGTCCTCGTCGGCCGCTTCGCGGACGACGCGTCCGCTCGGTCGCTTGGGCAGGTCGTCCTCGGGCAGCTCTCCGGCGTCGGCCATGCGTCCGAGCAGTCGTTCCGTCTGCAGCCCGAAGAGCAGCTCGCGGGCGACGAAGACAACCGCGAGGACCGGGAACACGATGAGTGCGGCACCCATCACCTTGGCGACGATATCGCCCGCGAACAGGGAGACCGCCATGCCCGAGACGAAGACGATGTAGAGCAGGAGGAGCAGGGTCACGGCGGCGACGCCGAGTTTCGTGGCGAGATTGCTCTTCACGAGCGACCCGACAGTCCCGCGAGGCCGAGCACGCCGTCGAGCCCGACTGTCGTGCCCCGCGTCTCGACGGCATGCGTGATGGCGAGCCTGATGCCCTGCACATAGGCCTCCTGCGAGATCGTCTCGTGGCGAATCGTCAGCACCTCACCCTCTCCCCCAAAGATCACCTGCTGATCTGCCACGACTCCGCGCAGCCGCAGACTGTGGACGGGCACGCCCGAGACGAGCAGTCCCCGAGCGTCCTGCTCGCTGTTCGGAGCGGCAAGCGGCCGTTCCCTCGAGGCCGCGATGCGCTCCGCGGTCCGCACGGCGGTCCCTGACGGCGAATCCACCTTCTTGTCGTGGTGCGCTTCGACGATCTCGATCGATTCGAAGAAGCGCCCTGCGACGCTCGCAAGCGCGGTGCCGAGCACCGAGCCCAGGGAGAAGTTCGGGACGAAGACGACGGCACGTTCCGGAGGCACGAGGTCAGAGATGCGAGCGATCCGCTGCTCATCCCAACCGCTCGTCCCGACGACGACGTCGATGCCATGCTCCAGAGCGAAGGGGACAGCCGTCTCCGACGCCTCGAGCCGCGAGACGTCGACGAGGACATCCGCGCCGAGCATCTCATCGAGCGAAGAGGCACTCGTCAGCCCCGAATGGAGGCGGAGCCCCTCGGTCGTCTCGAGGATCCGTGCGATCAGTGTTCCCATGCGGCCGGAAGCGCCCAGAACGGCGACCTTTGTTTCCATGTCCACAAGCGTACGGCCATCGCCAGGCCGAGCAGACGACGCAGGGGGCTGCCGGCGGCGGGCCCGTCAACCTCAGACGGCGATCGAGGTACTGACTCCCGTTCGGAGTTCCGGCGTCAGGTGCGACAGGTCGTTGAAGAGCAGCAGCTCAGCCGGCTTCCTGGTCCGCACCCGGATCACCGTGAGGCCGGTGTTCACGGAGTTGAGCCCGAGCCAGCGCCAGTCGGGGGCGTCGAGGACCCGACGCACGAATTCGCCGATCACGAAGTTGTGGGTCACGAGCAGGGTGTGGCGGTCGTCGCGGCTCTTGCTGAAGAACGTGTCGTACGCGTCGTTCATCTGTGCCATGCCGGCGTCGACGACCTCGTCAGCGATGCCACCGAAGAAGCTGTCGTACGTCGACGGCGCGCCGTCCTGGCCCGTGGGGATGCAGTCGAAGAGCAGCGTGGACTCGAGCGCGGCGGGACCGCTCGTGTACTGGTCGATGACCGCACTCGTCTCGACAGCGCGATCCAGCGGTGACGTGTAGGACTCGCTGAGCGGGACGCTCGCGAGCCTGCGACCGATCAGATGAGACTGAGCCCGACCCCGCTCCGACAGCGGGCCGTCGGTGATTCCGTGCTCGGCATTCTCCTGCTCGCCATGCCTGACGAGGTAGAGGTAGTGCGACATCAGCGGCGCTCCAGTTCGGTCCTTGCTTCCGAGGAGAGCTTACCGACCGCAGACGCGACGAGCTCCCCACTGAACATGTCGGCGGCGACTGACTGCACCTCGTCGAGCGACACGGCTTCGACCCGCGACAGCGCTGCCTCGAGGTCGTAGAAGCGACCTGTGTGGATCTCCGCGCGCCCGAGGCGAGACATGCGTGTGTCCGCGTCCTCGATCGCAAGAGCCGAGCCGCCGGCACTCGCGCTCTTCGCGTCGGCCAGCTCCGTCGCGGTGACCCCGTCCTGGACGAGCTTCTCCGCCTCCTGGCGCAGCACCCTGACCGTCTCCAGCACGTTGTCGGGAGCGCATCCCGCGTACATGCCCGTCACCCCCACGTCGGAGTGGCTGCCACCGAACGAGTACACGGAGTACGCGAGACCGCGCTTCTCGCGGATCTCCTGGAAGAGTCGGGACGACATGCCACCACCGAAGATCCGATGCATGAGGCCGAACGCCTCCCTGCGCGGGTCCAGCTGCGTGATTCCCTGTCCGCCGATGACCAGTGCCAGCTGCTCCAGCGGGCGCTCGATGGCCGAGAGCGGTCCTGTAGGCACTGCGGATCCTGGCTCCAGTGTCGTGGCCCTTCTGGAGACGGGGACGGCGCGTGCGTCGAGGTCCCATCCCCCGGCTCGGAGGTTGCGCTCGAGCTGCTCACGGACGACGTCATGGTTGACGGCCCCCGCGATGGTCACGACGAGCTCCTCCGGGCGGTAGTGCTGGCGGTACGAGCTCCACACGGCATCGCGGTCAGCGGCCCTGATCGAGGCCGGTGTGCCGCCGATGGGCCTCGCGAGCGGATGTGCGCCGAGCAGTGTCTCATAGAACCGCTCCCAGACCACGTCGTTCGGGTCGTCGTCCGCCATCGCGAGCTCCTCGATGATGACGCCGCGCTCGATCTCGAACTCGGCGGCGTCGATCACGCTCGAGGTGATCATGTCACTCAGGACCTCGACGGCCATCGGGAGGTCGGCATCGCGGACCTTCGCGTGGTACAGCGTGTGCTCCTTCGCGGTCTGCGCGTTCACCTCTCCACCGACGCGCTCGAAGGCCGCTGACACCTCGAAGGCGGACCGTGTCGGTGTCCCCTTGAAGAGCAGATGCTCCAGGAAGTGCGTGGAACCGTACTCGTGCGGGCGCTCGTCGCGGGAGCCGACCGGCACCCACAGGCCGATGCTGGTGCTCGCCGCGCCGACGACTTCCTCGGTCAGGAGGCGCACCCCGCTCGGCAGCACCGAACGGCGGAAGTAACCGCCGTTCGACACTCGTGCTTCGATCTCGGGAAGGTCAAGTGGCAGTTCAATGGCATCGCGCATAACCAGTCAAGCCTAGAGCGTGTTGGCCGTCCCGGCGGCAGCCGCGAGACAACTCCCAGCGGCTCGAGACCTCACGAGACGCCGAAGGGCCCCGCGCACGGATGCGCGGGGCCCTTCAGAGCAGAGGCGAGCTGAGCTACTCAGCGCCCGCCTCGAGAGCGACGCCCTCTTCAGCAGCTGCTTCTTCGAGCACAGGTGCGAGCGACAGCTTGCCGCGGTCGTCGACCTTCGTGATCTCGACGAGGATCTTCTGGCCGACACCGAGCACGTCTTCGACGTTCTCGACGCGCTTGCCACCGGCGAGCTTGCGCACCTCAGAGATGTGCAGCAGGCCGTCCTTGCCCGGGAGCAGGGAGACGAAGGCACCGAAGGAGGCGATCTTGACGACCGTTCCCAGGTACTGCTCGCCGACCTCAGGGTTCGTCGGGTTCGCGATGGCGTTGACCGCTGCACGAGCGGCCTCAGCGGACGGACCATCGACAGCGCCAATGTATACGGTGCCGTCATCCTCGATCGAGATGTCGGCTCCGGTGTCGTCCTGGATCTGGTTGATGACCTTGCCCTTTGGCCCGATCACCTCGCCGATCTTGTCGATCGGAACGCGGACCGAGATGATGCGCGGTGCCGTAGCAGCGAGCTCATCCGGCGTGTCGATGACGGCGTTGATGGCCTTGTCGAGGATCTGGATGCGAGCATCGCGAGCCTGCGTCAGGGCGCCGTCGAGGACCGACGTCGGAATTCCGTCGAGCTTCGTGTCGAGCTGGATGGCCGTGACGAACTCCGCGGTACCGGCGACCTTGAAGTCCATGTCTCCGAGCGCGTCTTCTGCGCCGAGGATGTCGGTGAGCGCCGCGTAGCGCGTCTCGCCGTCGACCTCGTCGGACACGAGACCCATGGCGATGCCCGCGACGGGTGCGCGCAGCGGCACACCGGCGTTGAGCAGCGACAGGGTGGAGGCGCAGACCGAGCCCATCGACGTGGAGCCGTTGGAGCTGAGCGCTTCCGAGACCTGACGGATCGCGTAGGGGAACTCCTCGCGGCTCGGGAGCACCGGAACGATGGCGCGCTCGGCGAGGAAGCCGTGCCCGATCTCGCGACGCTTCGGCGAACCGACGCGTCCGGTCTCGCCCGTCGAGTACGGCGGGAAGTTGTAGTGGTGCAGGTAGCGCTTCGACGTGATCGGCGAGAGCGAGTCGATCTGCTGCTCGAGCTTGAGCATGTTCAGCGTGGTGACGCCGAGGATCTGCGTCTCGCCGCGCTGGAAGATCGCCGATCCGTGCACGCGTGGCACGACGTCGACCTCTGCATCGAGCTGACGGATGTCGGCCACGCCGCGACCGTCCATGCGCTTGCCCTCACGGAGGATGCGTCCGCGGACGACGTCCTTCGTGACGGTCTTGTAGGCGGCCGACACCTGACCGGCGACGGAGGCGTCGAGCTCTCCGCTTTCGATCTTGGCGGCGATCTGCTCCTTGACGCTGGCCTTCAGCGCGTCGTCGGCGTCCTGGCGCTCGATCTTGCCAGCGATCTGGTACACGTCGACGAGTCCGTCGTGCGCGATGGCGGTGACCGCGTCGAGGGCTTCCTGCGTGTAGGGCAGGAAGACCGGGTACTCGACGACGGGCTTCGCGGCCTGGTCGGCGAGCTCCTGCTGTGCCTTCACGAGCTGCGTGAGGAACGGCTTGGAAGCCTCGAGGCCCTGTGCGACGACAGCCTCGTCGGGCTTCTGCGCGCCAGCCTGGATGAGGCCCCACGCGTGCTCGGTGGCTTCAGCCTCGACCATCATGATGGCGATGTCTTCGGTGCCGTCGGCCTTCGTGACGAGGCGGCCAGCGACCGTCAGGTCGAAGACGGCGTCGGCGAGCTGCTCGAACTTGGGGAACGCGACCCACTGGCCGTCGATGAGCGCGAGGCGGACACCGGCGATGGGGCCGGAGAACGGCACACCGCTGAGCTGTGAGGACAGCGAAGCGGCGTTGATCGCGAGAGCGTCGTAGAACTCGCCAGGAGCGATCGAGAGCACCGTCACGACGACCTGGACCTCGTTGCGGAGACCCTTGACGAACGAGGGGCGCAGCGGCCGGTCGATGAGGCGGCAGACCAGGATGGCCTCCGTCGACGGACGGCCTTCACGACGGAAGAACGATCCGGGGATCTTGCCGGCGGCGTAGCTGCGCTCTTCGACGTCGATCGTGAGCGGGAAGAAGTCGAAGTTCTCCTTCGGGTTCTTCGAGATGCTCGTTGCCGACAGCAGCATCGTCTCGTCATCGAGGTAGGCGACGGCAGAGCCCTGCGCCTGCTGGGCGAGACGCCCTGCTTCGAAGCGGATCTTGCGCTGGCCGTGCTTGCCGTTGTCGAGAACGACTTCAGAGAACTTGATTTCGGGACCTTCCAAGAGGTCTCCTCCTTATGCGTGTTTGCACGCGAAGGGCAAGCGCGACCGGGTCTTCCCGGGCTGATCGTCAGTAGAAGACCACTGTCGCATGAGCGCCTCTAGCGCTGCGGCAGGAACCCACCACCGAGGACCAGCTACTCGCCGCCCCGCGTATCTTGAGTGATTGCGTTGCTGACTCTACCAGCGGAGGGCGACGAGCAGCTGGAACCCGCACGGCGATTGCCGCACGGGCGCCGCTACTTCTTGCGAGACGCGCGAGGGAGCTCCTTCAGGAGAGGGAACTCGCCGGTCGGCTTCTCCCCCTCGTCATAGAGCTTGCTGGGCGACCCGACGATCTTCTTGTCGGCAGTGTGGGCGATGCTCTCGTCCTTCGAGGGGTAGTCGAACTGTGAGAGGACGTAGCGCATGGCCTCGAGCCTCGCCCGCTTCTTGTCGTTCGACTTGACGACCGTCCACGGCGATTCGGCGGTGTCCGTGTAGAAGAACATCGCCTCCTTGGCTTCGCTGTACTCGTCCCACTTGTCGAGGGATGCGAGGTCGGTTGGGCTCAGCTTCCACTGGCGCACCGGGTCGTCGCGACGAGCAGCGAAGCGCGCAAGCTGCTCCGCCCGGCCCACCGAGAACCAGAACTTGATGATCGTCGTGCCGGAGTTGACGAGCATCCGCTCGAACTCAGGAGCGGAACGTGTGAACTCGAGGTACTCGGTCGGGGTGCAGTACCCCATGACGCGCTCGACGCCCGCGCGGTTGTACCAAGAGCGATCGAGGAGGACCATCTCGCCCCCAGAAGGCAGATGCTCGACGTACCGCTGGAAGTACCACTGCGTCTGCTCCTTCTCCGTCGGCTTCTCGAGCGCGACCGTACGCGCACCGCGGGGGTTCAAGTGCTCCATGAAGCGCTTGATCGCACCGCCCTTGCCTGCCGCGTCCCGGCCCTCGAAGATGATGACGACCTTCTGCCCCGTCTCCTTGGTCCAGGTCTGGAGCTTCAGGAGCTCGATCTGCAGCGCGCGCTTCTGCTTCTCGTACTCCTTGCGCGGCAGCTTGGCGTCGTAGGGGTAGCCGTGGCGCCAGGCCTCGCCCAGAGGATCCTCGTCACGCAGCTCGGCGAGCTCATCGACCTCTGGGGTCATGTCCGGGATGCCCGCACGGTTGAGCCGGTACTCGGCCTGAACGCCGGCCCTCTGCTTCCGAGCGCGACTCGTCGAGGTCGAGTCCGATGCGTTGGCCTCGAGGAGGGCGTCATTGCCCGATTCTGAGGCCTTCGCCTGAGCCTTGGCATCGGCGTGCGACTTTGCTGGAGTTCGAGGTGCTGCCATGTCGCACAGCCTAGCGCCGAGGCCGCGACGCCTCACCGCAGGGCGCTGACCATGCACCGCCGAACGCGAAAAGAGCCCCTGCCGATGGCAGGGGCTCTTCGCAGAAAGTGCTTAGCGGCGAAGGCCGAGTCGCTCGATGAGCGAACGGTAGCGCGAGATGTCGACGTCGGCGAGGTAGCCGAGCAGACGACGACGCTGACCCACAAGCAGGAGGAGACCACGACGCGAGTGGTGGTCGTGCTTGTGCTCCTTGAGGTGCTCGGTGAGCTCCTTGATTCGCGTGGTGAGGATGGCAACCTGAACTTCAGGGGAACCAGTGTCACCCGGGTGCGTTGCGTACTCTTCGATGATGGCCTTCTTGCCCTCAGCGCTTAGTGCCATTGACAGACCCCCTTCTCTTTCGTTGCGCGGCGCTCGGCACACAATGTGCGAGCTCTCTTCATCCGCGGCCGTTTCACGGCAACCGAAAGAGCATAGCAGATCGGGAGCGGTCAGCTCACGCCCAGCAGGTCGATGATGAAGACCAGCGTCTTGCCGGAGAGCGGGTGCCCTCCACCAGCGGCGCCGTAGGCGAGGTGCGGCGGGAGGACCAGCTTGCGGCGACCGCCGACCTGCATGCCCGGGATGCCTTCCTGCCAGCCACGAACAAGCGCCTTCAGCGGGAAGTTGACCGACTCGCCCCGGTTCCACGAGGAGTCGAACTCCTCGCCGGACTCGAACTCCACGCCGAGGTAGTGCACGTCGACCGTCGAAGACGCCTCCGCCACTGCCCCGTCGCCCACGATGATGTCCTCGATGACCAGCTCTGCTGGTGCCTCTCCACCCGGGAAGTCGACTTCTGGCTTGGTGCGATCAGTGTTTGTCATGGTCTACATCCAAGCGCCGGAGCCTGGACGAGTCCCGGATGACGCGCCGTGCGGCTGTGTCTGCGGCTGTGCCTGGGCCTGGATGAGCTCGCCTCGGAGCTCCCCGAGATGCCGGAGCAGGAGCCGTTCATCGAGCAGCTTGCTTGTTCGATTCGGGTCGAGGACGACCTGGTGCCGGACGCTCGCGAGACGCGTGGACTCGGTGATGAAGGCGCGCATGGCCTTGTCCGCGCGCTTCCCGGACCGGCGTGCCCAGGCCCTCGCGCTGGATCGGCCGCGCATGGTGGAGAGCATCCTGATCTCAGCCTGCGAGTACCAGCCGACAGCCGCGTACTCGGACAGACGCTCCACGATGATGCGGGCATCCTTCCTTCGCAGCAGGAGGATCGTCACGATCCAGGCGATGAAGATGGGCACCATGACCAGCGCGAAGAATGCGATGAGGCCAAGGATCCCGGCAGACTGCTGCACAAGACCCGAGCCGACGTTCCAGAGAGCGTGAAGGGCCATGGCTGGGATGAGACCGAGTGCGAAGCCGCCGAGCGCCGAGCCCCAGCCACCGCGACGTGCGCCGATGCCCATTCCGATGCCGGTCAGCGAGACGCACATCGGGTGCAGCAGCGGCAAGGCGATGCCGCGGATGAAGTACTGGGCGACGAAGCCCCCGACCCCGGCTTCCTGCCACATCGAGGAGAAGTAGAGGATGTTCTCCGTGAACGCGAAGCCCGCGCCGAGCAGAGCTCCGTAGACGAGGCCGTCCGTCGGTCCGTTGAAGTGACGACGCGCGACTGCGTAGATGACGACGAGGCCGAGCCCCTTCCAGATCTCCTCGCCGACGGGCGCCTCGACGGATGGCCCCCACCAGGCGGGCAGGGCTCCCGGAAGCAGGAACTCGCGGACCAGGCCTGTCAGGAGCGCGCCACCGACCGCGATGCCGCCTCCCCAGAACACGGCACCGATGAGCAGGATGCGCGGCTCGGGCTCCCACCGGTCGATGAGCCACACGACCATCCACACGACGAAGAGCGGGACGAGTGCGGCGAGCACGCTGCCGAGCAGCACGACGTCGCTACTGCCGAGATACGCGAGGAAGAGGACGACGGCGATGATGAGCGCGGCCAGGCACATGACGACGATCGTCGTGATGCGCATCGCCAGCTCGCCCTTCGTGGGGGCCTGCGGTATGACGAACTGGGGGTCGATCTGGCGCTGAGCGGCTGGTGCGCCCCAACGGCCGTCCGCGTGCATGGGTCCGGTCACGAGGTGGCCACCCTGGGGCCGGCTGCGCCGAAGGCCGCGAGCTGCGACCGGTGCTCCTTGACGCGGTCGAGCATGCGCTTCTCCACGACTCTCCGATTCGGGTCTCGCTTGTTGACCCTGGCGTGTTCGCGGGCGAAGGCGAGCCTCGACGCGTCCTGGACGAAGCCGCGCATCGCGCGGTCCGCCTCCGGGCTCACGGACTTGGCCCACGCGAACGCCTGCTCTCGCGCGCTCCAGTCCCCGATCATGGCGACCTCCGACGTCGTGAACCATCCTGCATCCGCGTACTCGCCCAGACGGTCGACGATGATGAGGCGGTCGCGGTCGTGCAGTTTGACGAGGAACCAGGCCAGGAGCAGGAAGATCGGCAGCTGCACGACGAGGTAGAAGATGAGCCAGCCGAATTGGTTGCTCGGGTCGACCCCGAGCAGCGGGAGGATGAGCAGGCTTCCGCCGTTCCAGAAGGCGTGGGCGAGGATCGCGATGACGAGCCCGCCGAGGCCCATGAGGATCGGCCGCCGCCAGCCGCCTCTGCGGGCTCCCCAGCCGATGGCCATGCCCGTGATGCCGGTGAAGAGAGCGTGCGCGAACGGCGAGAGGATTCCGCGCACGATGAATGTCGATGCGAAGCCTGAGGCCGATTCTGCGGCCTGCGAGAAGTAGATGATGTTCTCCGTGAAGGCGAAGCCAGCGCCGATGACGGCCGCGTAGCTGAAGCCATCGAGCGGACTGTCGAAGTGCCGCCGCGCGAAGATCAGAATGAGGAACAGGCCGACGGCCTTGATGGACTCCTCGGAGATCGGCGACTGGATCAGCACGGAGAACTTGCTCACGTCGCCCTCCGTTGCCAGGTAGGAGCGGGCGACGTCGAGCATCATCCCGCCGGTGACGAGCGTTCCGACGACCGAGGCCCCTGCACCCCAGAACAGGCCGAAGGCGAGCAGGATCCGAGGCTCGGGCTCCCAGCGGTCGAGCCACCAGACAGCCGTGAGAACGAGCCCGAGCGGCACGAGAGCGGGTATCGCCATCGTGAGCGCGGCGAAGCGCAGCTCGCTGAAGAGCCAGGCGACGACCCCGACGGAGAGGAGCACCGCGAAGCCGAGCAGAAGGAGCCAGGTGAGCCTGCCCCGAGTCAGCCTTCTGCGCCGCTTCGGCGCGACTGACGTGGCACTGCTCATCGATGGTCCTCCGTGCATTGGGGTGGCTGCCCGAAGCAGAGACATTCGGGCCTCGCGGCGCGCACGGGTCTCCCCGCCTCGTCGGCTCGCTGCGGTCAGCATAGCCAAGCGGACGCGGGTCAGGCGAACGACCAGTCGTCCGGGCTCAGCGCACGGTAGATTAGGAGCATGATGCGTCTCGGATTCCTTCTCGGTGCCACTGTCGGCTTCATCGCTGGGATCAGCACGAGTCGAGTGCACGCGGAAGAGGTCGCGAAAGACATCGGCGGCAGGTCGAAGGCCTTCGCAGAGCGGATGACGGTGTCCGCTGAAGACCTGCGCCGCCGCAGCGATACCCAGCTGGAGGACATGCGTCGGCGCGTCGACGAGCAGCTCGACGACATGCGCAAGCGCGTCGACGATGGTTTCGACGACGTCAAGCGTCGCGTCGAGGAAGAGGTCGAGAAGAGCATCGAGTCGCAGGTGCAGACGCTGGTGCGTGCTGGCCAGGCTCGCGAAGATGTGCTCGAGACCTTCGAGGACGACGACGCAGACGCCATGGTCTCCCCCGGCGACACGGGCTCTCCACGCCACGCAGCGGTCGACGGCGAGTCGACGGCGGAGCCCGACGAGAAGCACCCCAAGTAGCTCGTCTTCCGTCGAGCTCTGAGGCTCACGCGGGCCCCGAGCGACAGCGCAGGGAACGAATCGGCCCCTCCGGTGCACTGCACCGGAGGGGCCGATCTGCTGCGATGACGCCCGCTACGTGCGGACGCCGGCAGCGCTACGAGAAGTCACGCAGATCGGCTCGGTCGAGGCTGTCCTCGAGAGCCGTGGCCTGCGCCTGCGTGATGATCGGAATCGCGCTCGTGACGGCCTGGATGCCGGAGAGCCGCTCGGGCGAGAGGATGCTCGTGACTTCCTCCCGGCTCAGGAGCCCGCGCTCGACGACGAGGTCGGCGATGGTCGACTTGGTGGTGAGGGCCTCCTTGGCGAGCTTCGACGCCTCCGAGTAGCCGATGTAGGGCGTCAACGCCGTGACCACGCCGACGGAGCTGGAGACGCGCGACGCGAGCAGCTCCTCGTTGGCGGTGATGCCGTCGATGCAGTTCACGCGCAGGGTGCGCGCGGCGCGGCGGAGCCAGGCGGAGTTCTGCATGAGCGTGTGGAGCATGACCGGCTCGAAGGCGTTGAGCTGCAGCTGCCCGGCCTCGGATGCCATGGAGACCGTGACATCCGCCCCCGCGATGACGAACGCGACCTGATTGACCGCCTCGGGGATGACCGGGTTGACCTTGCCGGGCATGATCGAGGAGCCAGCCTGACGCGCTGGCAGATTGATCTCGCCGAGGCCAGCCTGTGGGCCAGAGGACAGCAGTCGGAGGTCGTTGCAGATCTTCGACAGCTTCATCGCGGTGCGCTTGATGACGCTCGAGAGCGACATGAACACGCCGGTGTCGCTGGTGGCCTCGATGAGGTCGTGCGCCGTCTGCAGGTCGTTGTAGCCCGTGATCTTGCGGAGCTGGCGCATGACGGCGGACGCGTAGCTCGCCTCAGCCGTGATGCCGGTCCCGATCGCCGTCGCACCGAGGTTGAGCTCGAGCAGCAGCGGCAGCACGTCACGGAGGCGCTGGATGTCCTCGCCGATTGTCGTGGAGAAGCCGCTGAACTCCTGGCCCAGCGTCATCGGCACGGCGTCCTGGAGCTGCGTGCGGCCGATCTTCAGGATGTGCTTGAACTCGCTGCCCTTCACGCGGAACGCGTTCTGCAGCAGCGTGAACTCGTCGATGAGGCGCTCGGTGGCGTGGACGAGCGCGACCTTGACCGCACTCGGGTACGTGTCGTTCGTGGACTGCGATCGGTTCACGTGGTCGTTCGGCGAGAGGAACTCGTAGTCTCCGAATTCGCGACCGGCGAGCTCGAGCGCGCGGTTCGCGATGACCTCGTTGACATTCATGTTGGTGCTCGTCCCGGCACCGCCCTGGATGACACCGACCACGAATTCCTCGTGCAGCTTGCCGTCGATGATGTCCTGGCACGCGCGATCGATGAGCCACGAGCGCTCCTGGTCGAGCACGCCGATCTCGAGGTTGGCGCGCGCTGCCGCCTGCTTGACCTGCGCGTAGGCGACGATGAAGTCCGGGTACACGCTGATCTGACGTCGACTGATCGAGAAGTTCTCCAGCGCGCGGGCGGTGTTCACACCCCAGTAGGCACCTGCGGGGATCCGCATCTCGCCGAGCGAGTCGCGTTCGACACGGAATTCCTGCGTTTCTGACATGACCTGATGGTCCTCCAACTTCGTCGTCTGAGTTTCCGCGCTGACCTCAGCCTACTGCCGACGCGCTCCCCGGATCGCCGCCTCGAGAAGACTCGCGAGCGCATCGACCTGGATGCTGTCAGCCGACAGCTCGCCCGCGTCGATTCCCTCGAGGGCACGCAGGGCGAGGCCCTGCTTGTTGTCGATGAGCTCGGCGATGCGCGCGTCGATGGTCTGCGCCGCGACGATGCGCCACGCCGTGACCGGCTCTTCCTGGCCGATGCGGTGCACGCGGTCGATGGCCTGGGTCTGCTCCGCGGCAGTCCAGCTGAGCTCCGCGAGCACCACGTCAGACGCCGCCTGCAGGTTCAACCCGACTCCTGCGGCCAGGAGCGAGCAGACGACGACCTGCACGCTCGGGTCGTTCTGGAAGGCATCGATCGCCGCCTGGCGGGCTGCCGGGGTCTGGTCGCCTCGGATGGAGACCGAGGAGATCTCGTTCTCCGCGAACGTCCGCTCCGCCGCATCCATGACCTCGATGTGCTTGGCGAAGAACACGACCTTGCCCGCCGAGCGAGCGATCTGACCGGCGTACTCGGCCGCGAGCCGGGCCTTCGCCGCACCGATGGTGCGAAGCATCGTGAAGATGCTCGCTCCCGTCGATGAGGCCTTCGACTCCTCGACCTCCTGGCGGGCGATCATGCGAACGCGATCCAGGTCGACGGCGCCGGGCTCGAGCCCGGCAGCGGACGCCATCCGGCGGTACCGCTCGAGCAGACGCGAGACGAGTGCCGCCTCCGCTGCGCGAATGCTCCTGCCCTCATCCGAGTCGAGCTCGACGGGCATGTCCACGACGCGCTTCGCCGGGAGATCCGCGGCCACGTCGATCTTGCGCCTGCGGACGATCCCGAGATCGATGACCGCCTGCCGTGCAGCCGCCAGGAAGCCCGAATCACTGGGCACGAGGCCCGTCTCGTCGAGACGGTCGAGCAGCAGCTGCGAGGGCCGGTCGCCTTCGAGCCACCCGAGGAACTGCCAGATCGCCTTGAAGTCGTCCACGTCGTTGATGAGCGGCGTCCCGGTGAGCGCCATGAGCAGCGGGTCGGCGCCGGGCACGCGAGCCCTGATGCTGTTCGCGAGCTGCATGACGAGCCGCGAACGCTGCGACTGCAGGTTCTTGATGAAGTGCGCCTCGTCGAGCACCATGCCCTTGAAGCCGAGCGACGTGAGCCAGCCGAGGTGGCGGTCGAGGATCTCGTAGTTGACGACGAAGACATCGGCGAAGGCGTCGATGCCCTGACCGTCTCCGGAGATGACCGTGACCCGACGGTTCGGGGTCCACCGCTGGACCTCTCGCGCCCAGTTCGTCTTCACGACGTTCGGGACGACGCAGAGCAGCGGGTAGGCATCGGCGACCGACGCGGCGAGCAGCGCCTGCGCCGTCTTGCCGAGCCCGGGCTCGTCCGCGAGCAGGTAGGCCCGGTGTCCGTCGGCGACGCTCGCGAGCAGTCTCGCCTGGTGATCCATGAGCTCTTGACCGGGAGGCGAGATGCGGTCCCAGCGCGGGGCCGGAGGCAGCTCCATCGATGCCGCGTTGCCGCCCGCGCCCGTCTCGAACGCGCGAAGGAGTGGGCCGAGGAGCTCCCAGTTGGACAGTCTCGAGTAGTGCGGAGCCGTGGAGTTGACGCTCGTGAGCACTGGCGCCAGGAACGGGTTCGATCGGGTTCGCGCTTTGACCGAGCCGGGAAGGACCTGTCGTTGCGCGATCTCCGGCGGCAGCTTCTCAGCCTGGGCTTCGGGCTCGGGCTGCTCGTCGACCACCATCTCGATGCCACCAGCGAAGAGCATCTGCTTGCGTAGCGCCTTCGCGGCTTCGCTGACCGGAGCCCCTGGCTCCAGCAGACTGATGAGCGAGGTGTCGCGGGCAGCCGTCTTGGCCAGGATCGAGGCGAGGCCGTCGAGGCGCTTGAGCGCCTCTGCGCGGTCGTGCTCGCTGAACTCGCTGGTCTCCTTGGCCTTCGCGCGCTCCTCGCGCATCAGCAGCGCGATCACCTGGAACTTGGTGCGATTCGACGGCGAGACCTTGCCGCGCTGCGCCGAGGCCTCGACCTCCCGCGCCGCCTTCGCGAGCTGTGGGATGACACCGGTGTTATCGACCGGCTTGCGGTTCCGCGGCGGCGTGTGAACGCCGGCGCGACCGCCGGCTTGGGCGCGTGTCCTACGAGACATGCCCCTCCTTATGCAACGTGGCAGGGATCGGGAAGTTGAGCCGGGCGGAGGTCGCAGCATCGGCGCCGAACGCGGCGACCGGCAGTGAGGCGGGCGTCGGCCCACTCGAGTGACGAGCTCCCGGATGTCATGCAGGTGACGAGGAGAGTTCAGATTCCCTCAGGCACCGGCGATCACAGTGTACGCCAGGCAACCCGCAGGTTTCGACTCGGGAACGACGTGTCGTTGCCCCGCACAGACTCCGCTCTGGTGCGATAATCGTCAAGTGCCTCAACGCCCCTTCCCAGATCCCGACCGGCCGTACTTCACGCCGTCGAAGCGGGTCGCAGGCGACTGGAGCGCTCACATCGCGACGACGCTCGACCGCACTGCAGCTCTCCTCGCCGGCCTGACCCCCGAGCAGTGGGACTCGCCGAGCAAGTGCGGGGGGTGGAGCGTCCGGGACGTCGCGGGGCACCTCACCTGGCGACTCGGCTCCCCCACCTCTGCGCTCCTCCGTGACGCTTCCCGAGGCGTGTTCCGCAAGGGACTGCGCGTGGACTCCTACCTCGACGACGTCGCCAAGCGCGAAGGCGCGGCCCCGACTGACGAGCTCGTCGCTCGCATCCGTGCGATCGCGGCCGAGAAGGTCGTCTCGCCGAACCGCGCGGGAATCTCCGAGCTCACGGAAGCCGTCGTCCACACCTACGACATGACCGAGGCGCTTGGCCTGCGCATCCGCCTCAGCCCGCGGTCGACGAGCGCGGTCGCACTCGTCCGAACACGAGTTCCGCTGACCTCGGCGGCCTCGCTCGCCAAGCGCAACCGACTCCGTGCCACGGACGCCCGCTGGCAGATCGGCGACAAGGGCCCTGTGCTCGAGGCCACCGCCGCGCGCATCGTGCTGCGGCTCTTCGGTCGCGAGGTCGAGCTCGACGAGCAGCCGAGTCAGACGACGTAGCTCCCGCCGAGCGTCTCGGCAGCCTCTTCGACGTCGAGGGCCATGCGGTCCTTCAGCGCTTCGATGCTGTCGAACTTCTCCATGCCTCGGATGCGCTCGACGAACTCGAGCTCTGCGACGAGCCCGTAGAGGTCGACGGTCTCGCCGATGAGGTGCGCCTCGACCTGCTTGCGGGGCACCCCGTCGAACGTGGGGTTGTTGCCGATGGAGATCGCAGCAGGAGCCTCGACGTCACCGCCGCGGAACCATCCCGCGTACACGCCGTCTGCTGGGATGAGCCCTTCGAGCTCCGGGGACAGGTTGGCCGTCGGGAACCCGAGCTCGCGGCCTCGCTTGGCACCGTGCACGACCTCGCCGACAAGCGAGTGATGGTGGCCGAGCACCTCGGCTGCCCCGCGGACGTCACCGATGGCGAGCAGTTCCCGAACCCAGGTCGATGAGGCACGTCGTTCGAGGTGCGAGCGCTCGTCCTCGGCCATCTCGTCATCGGCGATGACGATCTCGAATCCGCTCGTCGCGGCGAGCTCACGCAGGAGATCGACATCTCCTGCGCCCTTGGCCCCGAAGCGGAAGTCCTTGCCCACGACGATGAGGCGCATGTGCAGAGCGCCCACGAGCAGCTCGCGCACAAACGCCTCGGGGCTCATCCCGGCAAGCTCGTCGTCGAACGGCAGGACGAGCGTCGCGCTGAGGCCCGTCTTCTCGAGGAGCCCGATCTTCTGCGAGAGCGAGGTGACCGGCTCAGGCTCGACGCCGGGTTTGATGAGCGAGAGCGGATGCCGGTCGAAGGTGACCGCAACCGGCTCGAGTCCGCGGGCGGAGGCTTCTTCGACGAGCCTCGAGAGCAGCCATCTGTGGCCCCGGTGGACTCCGTCGAACTTGCCGACCGTCACAGCGCTCGGCGTCGGCTCCGCTGGCAGCTCAGCCAGGTCAGTGAACAGCCGCACGTTCCCTCTTTCGTCTCGATCGTCCCGTCTCGAGCCATGCGATGCCGAGGATCGGGAGCACAAGAGGAATATACGCGTAGCCGACCCCGAAGGCCGACCAGACGGTATCGGAAGGGAACAGTTCCGGGTGGAATTCGGTGAGCGACCCGACCACGAGGACGCCGACGAGTTCGAACACGATCGTGCACCACGCGACGCGGTTCCACGCCCGGCCGTGCCGCACGAGTGCGATGGTGGCAAGCAGGTAGACGAGTGCAGCCGCGGCCGACAGCGAGTAGGCGAGGGGCGCCTCGTCGAGCTTCGACAGCAGCTGGTAGGAGCTGCGTCCCATCGACGCGAGCGCCAGCACCGCGTAGACCACGACGAGCACACGACCGGCGCCGTGAGCGCCTCGATAGGCGCTCCCCTCGACGCTCGATCCACGCGTGCGGCTCATGACGCGACTCCGATGAACGGGCTGGCGCCGATCCAGATCTGGTGCATGCGGAACACCATGACGCCGATCGTGAGCGCAGCGACTCCCAGAATGAAGGTCGACCACTTCGTGCGCTCGACGAGCCCCCAGAAGACCGCAGCCGGGGGGATGATGACGGCCACAACCCAGTACATCCAGAATTCGAGCGCGTCGCCGACTGGCGCGTTGCCGGTCGCAGGCGCGATGAGCGCCATCACGAACTGCACCACGAGCAGGAGCTCCACGAGTGCGACCGCGCCGACCGTGACGTCTCCCGGCTTGCGACCACTCGCGCCGGCTATGAGGCACAGGATGCCGGCTCCCGCGCTCACGAGGCAGAGAACCCATGTGAACCACTCGATCACGAGCCGGTTCCCGTCGGCATGTTGAACTCGGTCTTGAGCACGCCGGCGGATGCCCTGGCGATGCCGATGAGGCTGCCCTCCGGGTCGATGGCCGCGAGCAGGCCGTCTTCGGCGCCGTCTGCCACTCGGAGCTTCTTGCCGTTGCGAAGATCCGCGGCCTGCTGACCGGTCGCCTCGAAGGCCGGGAAGCGCCGGAGCGCGGCCGCCGCCGGACCCAGCAGTCGGAGCCCGAGGTCCTGGACGTCCGGCGCGACCGCGTCGGCGATGCCGAAGTCCCCCACGCGAGAGCGCCTGAGCGCGGTGAGGTGCGCACCCGTGCCCAGTGCGTCGCCGAGGTCCCGTGCGAGGGCGCGAATGTAGGTGCCAGATGAGCAGGCGACCCGGACGTCGAGGTCAAGCACCGGCGTCTCCCCGGAAAGCTCACTCCGCGAGGCCAGCAGCTCGAGCTCGGAGATCGTCACAGCGCGCGCGGCCAGCTTGACCTCCTCGCCGTCGCGCACCCGCTTGTACGCGCGAACCCCGTCGACCTTGATGGCGCTGACGGAAGACGGGATCTGACTGATCGGGCCTCGCAGGGCGCCCATGGCCGCCTCGATGCGCTCGGGGGTCACCGCAGCGACCGCCCCTAGCGGTGCTGTCGCCGTGAGCTCGCCCTCGGCATCCTCGGTATTCGTCGACACGCCGAGGCGAACCGTCGCGAAGTACTCCTTGTCGTCGCCGACGAAGTAGGTGAGCAGGCGGGTCGCGCCCCCGACGCCGAGGATCATGAGTCCGGATGCCATGGGATCGAGCGTGCCTGCGTGGCCGACCTTCCGCGTGCCGAGCGCCCGCCTGGTCATCGCGACGAGCGTGTGGCTGGTCGGGCCCTGCGGCTTGTCGAGGAGGAGGATGCCGTTCGGGCCAGGAGGTGGAGTCGTCATGTCCCCAACATTCTATGGTGCCCGTAGGCTCGTTCCCGGTCGTCGAGCGCAGTGACGACCGGGAACGCGACTGGTTCGGGACGGGCGAAGGAGAGAACGGCATGCGAGTGGCGGTCATCGGTGTCGGTGCTGTGGGCGGCACACTGGCCCTCCTCCTGGACAGGGCGGGCCATGAGGTTGTCCTCACCTCGCGGCGGTCTCCGGTCGAGCGCGAGCCAACCGAGCAGGCATCTGAACGCCGTCTTGTGCTCCGGGGCGCCTTCGGGGAGCACAGCGCGACGTTCGAACAGGTCTCCGTTCTCGACAGGGCGTTCGATCTGGTGCTCGTCGCGGTCAAGGCGCAGGACACCCAGCACGCCGTCCAGCCCCACCTGCCGACCGTTGCGGCGACCACCACCGTGATCGTGCAGAACGGCCTCGATGGAGTGTCGACCCTCGAGCAGATGCTCTCGGTCGTGCCCGACGAACAGCGGTCGGGAATCGTCGGCGGCGGCCTCGCGACCTTCGCCGTCAACAAGCCGGCTCCCGACGAGATCGAAGCCACCGCGTCCGGGCTGCTCATGCTCGGAGCTGCATCCCCCGAAGACACCGGCGGGCTGACAGCCACCGCGCGATCACTCGAGACAGCCGTCCACTGCGTCGTCACCAGTGACCTGCGCTCCGCGCAGTGGAGCAAGCTCCTCATCAACCAGGTCAACGCGGTCCCGGCCGTGACCGGCGCCAGCGTGCAGGAGACCGGCCTGGACGGCGATCTGTCGGCGGTCCTCGCCGCGAGCATCGGCGAGCTACTCGCCGTGGTCGCAGCCGAGGGTGCACACCTCGAGGCTCTCGGGCCACTCGACGAGACGCTGGTGAAGCTCGCGCGTTCCGTGCCGAAGGACGCCGAGGCCACCATCGCTCGCAACACCCGGCTCGCCGGAGAGCTCACCGCTGCGTTCGGCGCGACCCCCAACTACGCGTCGACGCTGCAGAGCATCCGCCGCGGCGAGGCCACGGAGATCGATGCGCTCAACGGCGCCGTCGTCGCCCACGGCAGCGCCCAGGGCGTCCCAACCCCGGTGAATGCAGCGCTCACCTCGCTGGTCCACCGGATCGAGCAGGGCCAACCGAGCCTCTCCCCCGCCGAGCTGCGGAGGACTGTCCTGACGTCGACGGTCAACGACTGGTTCGCCCGCGAGCAGCGCGCCCTCGCCTGGCGGGCGCCGACGACCACCCCGTGGGGAGTGCTCGTGAGCGAGACCATGCTGCAGCAGACGCAGGCCGCTCGCGTCGAACCCAAATGGCTCGATTTCATGGAGCGGTGGCCGACGCCGGGCGCGATGGCGGAGGCGTCCGAGGCTGAGGTGCTGAGGTTCTGGGATCGCCTCGGCTACCCGCGGCGAGCGCTCTGGCTCCTCGCCTGCGCACGCGCCATCACGGCCGAGCACGCCGGCGTCGTGCCGAGCACACGGGATGCGCTCCTCGCCCTTCCGGGCGTTGGCCCGTACACGGCTTCCGCAGTCATGTCCTTCGCCCATGGTGTGCCCGAACCCGTCGTCGACACGAATGTCCGACGTGTGCTGTCCCGCGCCTTCCTCGGCGAAGAGACCCCGTGGGGTCCGTCGGCCGTCCGAGACGCGGCGGAGATGACAGCCATCTCCCCGAGCGAGACGCGGGCCGCGAACCTCTGGAACGCCGCATCGATGGAACTCGGTGCCCTCGTGTGCACCGCCAAGCGTCCCGACTGCGAGGTGTGCCCGATCGTCGCCAGCTGCGCTTGGTTCGCGGCCGGGAAGCCACGCTCCAGCGCGGTCAAGAAGCGGCAGGCGAAGTTCGCCGGCTCGGACCGCGAGATGCGCGGCCTCGTCCTCAGAGAGCTCAGGGCCATCCCCGGGGGCGTGGAGATCGAGTTCCTCCGCAGCCACCTCGCCCCAGGAGGGCTCGATGAGCCCCGCTTCGAACGCGCCATCTCCTCACTGCAGAGCGACGGTCTGATCGTGCGTAGAGCTGAGGCGCAGATAGCGCTCGCCGGCGACTGACCGTCCAGTCGCCGGCGAGCACTCGAGCCGCGGAGCTGAGGCTCAGGACTCCTCTGGCTCGTCCTTCTTCTCGTAGGGGTCGGCGTCGCCGGCGTAGCTCGCTGTCTTCGCCTGCTGCGCCGACGCCACATCACGGTCGTGCGCCTCGCGGAGCAACGCGGCAATGGCGTCGGCGTTCTCGGGAATCGCGTCGGGAACGAACTCGAGGCTCGGCGTCAGGCGAGAGGTGATGTTCTTGCCCACCTCCGTGCGGAGCATGCCCGTCGCACTCCGGAGCGCCGCCGCGGTATCGCGGCGTTCCTTCTGGTCACCGTAGACGGTGTAGAAGATGGTGGCGTGCTGGAGGTCCCCAGTGACGCGGACGTCGGTGATGGTGACGAACCCGAGTCTCGGGTCCTTCACGCCGCGCTCGAGCGTCTTCGCGACGATGACCTTGATGCGGTCTGCGAGTCGCAGTGCCCGTGAATGATCGACCATGATGGCTACTTTCTCGTGTGCTGGTGCAGAGCGTCAAATGCGTCTGCCGTGTCGATACTGCTCAGAAGCTGAAGGCGGGGCCCCGGCCAGTTGGCCAGGACCCCGCCCGCGAGTCCGTGCTGAGACGAGCTCAGCGCAGCGACTCGGTCAAACAGCTAGACGCGAGGCTTCTCGACGAGCTCGGTCGTCTCGATCTCGTCGCCGATCTGGATGTCGTTGTACTTGCCGAGGCCGATACCGCACTCGAAGTCCGTGCGGACCTCGGTGACGTCATCCTTGAACCGACGGAGCGAGTCGATCGCCAGGTTGTCGGCGATGACGATGCCGTCGCGGATGACGCGAGCTGTCGCGTTCCTTGTGATGGTTCCGCTGCGCACGATACATCCGGCGATGTTTCCGAACTTGGAGGAGCGGAACACCTCGCGGATCTCCGCGACACCCGACTGGACCTCTTCGAACTCGGGCTTGAGCATGCCCTTGAGCGAGTTCTCGATGTCCTCGAGTGCCCCGTAGATGACCGAGTAGAAGCGGACATCCACACCTTCACGAGCAGCGCGCTCGCGCGCCTTCGTGTCGGGGCGCACGTTGAAGCCGATGATGATGGCGTTGTCGACCGTGGCGAGGTTGACGTCGGACTCCGTGATGGCGCCGACACCGCGGTGGATGATGCGCAGCTGCACCGAGTCGTCCACATCGATCTTGAGCAGCGACTCCTCGAGTGCCTCGACGGCACCGGAGACATCACCCTTGATGATGAGGTTGAGCGACTCGACCTTGCCCTCTTCGAGTGCACGGGTGAAGTCCTCGAGGCTGATGCGCTTGCGGGACTTCGCCAGGCTGGCGTTGCGCTCCACAGCTTCACGCTTCTCGGCGATCTGACGCGCGGTGCGGTCCTCTTCCGTGACGATGAAGGTGTCGCCTGCACGAGGAACGCTCGAGAGGCCCTGCACCTGGACTGGGCGCGACGGCTCAGCTTCGGTGACGACCTGACCGTTCTCGTCGAGCATCGCCCGGACGCGACCGTAGGCCGTGCCGGCGACGATCGGGTCTCCGACTCGGAGCGTTCCCGACTGGATGAGCACGGTCGCAACCGCACCGCGTCCCTTGTCGAGCTTCGCCTCGATCGCGATACCGCGCGCTTCCTTGTTGGGGTTGGCGCGCAGGTCGAGACCAGCATCTGCAGTCAGCAGGACGGCCTCGATGAGGCTGTCGATGTTGACGTTGTTGCGGGCAGAGACGTCCACGAACATCGTGTCGCCACCGAATTCCTCGGCGACGAGTCCGTACTCGGTCAGCTGTGCGCGGACCTTCGACGGGTTCGCGTCTTCCTTGTCGACCTTGTTCACTGCGACGACGATCGGCACGTTCGCGGCCTGGGCGTGGTTGAGCGCCTCGACCGTCTGCGGCATGATGCCGTCGTCCGCCGCGACCACGAGGATCGCGATGTCGGTGACCTGGGCACCACGGGCACGCATGGCCGTGAAGGCCTCGTGACCTGGCGTGTCGATGAACGTGATGGCGCGTTCGATGCCCTCATGCTCGTGCCAGACCTGGTAGGCACCGATGTGCTGCGTGATGCCGCCCGCTTCGCCGTCGACGACGTTCGCGTTGCGGATCGCGTCGAGGAGGCGCGTCTTTCCGTGGTCGACGTGACCCATGACGGTGACAACCGGCGGCCGGATCTCGAGGACGTCGTCGCCTTCGTCTTCGGCTTCCTGGTCGAGGTCGATCGAGAAGCCCTCGAGGAGCTCACGGTCTTCGTCTTCCGGGCTGACGATCTGGATGCGGTAGCCGAGTTCCTCACCGAGGACCTCGAACGTCGCCTCGTCGAGCGACTCCGTCGCCGTCGCCATCTCACCGAGGTGGAACAGCACGGTCACGAGGTCGCCGGGGCTGGCGTCGATCTTCTCAGCGAAGTCCGAGATGGAAGCGCCGCGCCGCAGACGGATCGGCGTGCTGCCGTCTCCGCGACGGACCTTGACGCCGCCGACGCTCGGGGCTTCCCGCATCTCGAATTCTGCGCGCTTCGTCCGCTTGGACTTGCGTGCCTTCGACTTTCCGCCACCGCGACCGAACGCACCAGCGGTCGAGCCGCGACCGCGACCGCCACCTGGACGACCGCCACCGCCACCTGGGCGTGGGGCGAAGCCGCCACCTGCACCGGGGGCGCCGCCTGGACGTCCACCGCCGGCGCCGCCGGCACCGGGACGGCCGCCTGGCCGACCGGCACCCGCTGGACGAGCTCCGGGGAGGACGCGGGGCTGACCCGGGCGCGGAGCTGCCGGGCGGGGTCCGCCTGGGCTCGCGGGACGAGGCCCGCCTGCGCCACCGGGACGGGGTCCGCCGCCTGCTCCGCCACCTGGGCGCATGCCCTGGTTGGAAGCGAACGGGTTGTTGCCCGGGCGCGATCGGCCCATGCCCTGGCTTGACGCGAAGGGGTTGTTGCCCGGACGCGGTCCTGGACGAGGACCACGGGGACGTGGGATCGAGGGGCTTGCGCCACCATCGGCCTGAGCCGGCTTCGCGTCGCTTGGCGCAGCGGGACGCTGCGCGCTCGGCTTTGCCTCACCGGCGTCAGCCGCGGGTGCGGCCGGCGCGGCGGGAGCAGCTGCAGCGGCCGGAGCGGCGGGAGCCGCCGGTGCCGGTGCGGGAGCTGGCTCAGGCTTGCGCTTGGGTCCGGGAGTCGGAGCCGACGATCCTGCGGGAGCGGCCTTCTTGGCCGGCTCGGCGGGGGCTGCCGGTGCCGAGGGAGCGGATGGTCCTGGCTTGCTGCCCGGACGCACGCTCGACGGCGTCGCTCCGCCGGGACGCGGAGCGCCCGGCTTCGAAGCCGCGGGAGCAGCAGCCTGAGGCTGCGCGCCGCCGGCGGCGTTGGACTTCAGTGCCTCGCGGAGGCGACGGGCCACGGGGGGCTCGACGCTCGACGAAGCGCTCTTAACGAACTCGCCCATGTCCTGAAGAGTCTTGAGGGCGGTCTTGGAATCGACGCCCATCTCGCTGGCGATTTCGTGTACGCGTGGTTTTGCCACTTTTCTCCTGTCTGGGGCCCGCCCAGATAGGAGCGGACCATTAAAAAAGTCGGATGTGCCTCATCGTGAGTCACTCATGAGTTGTCCATGGTCCGATCAGCCTTTTCTCGTGGTCGGAGCAGTGCGTTCGCCCTGCTCCAATGTGCTCGCGTGCCTGCTGAGCGCCTCGGTGTCCACCTTGCCTGTCTTGAAGGCCCGCAGGAATGCGCGCCGCTCAATTGCCAGCTTGGTGCACTCCGCGGTCGGATGGATCCAGGCTCCGCGCCCGGGGAGACTCGCCGAGCTATCGACTTCGAGGCTTCCCTGACGAAGTACAACCCTGAGGAGCTGACTTCGTTCTGAGCGCGAACGGCATCCAACGCACGTTCGTACAGACGACATACTACCCCTCTGCGCGCGCTTCGTCTCCGTCTTCGAGGATCGAGTCGGGCTGGATGTCGATTCTCGCCCCCGTGAGCTTGGCCGCGAGGCGCGCATTCTGCCCCTCCTTGCCGATCGCGAGCGACAGCTGGAAGTCGGGAACGAGGGCACGAACCGCCTTGGTGGCGCGGTCGATCACGAACGCGCTCGAGACCTTGGCCGGGCTGAGGGCGCTCGCCACGAACGTCGGCAGGTCGTCGGAGTAGTCGACGATGTCGATCTTCTCCTCGCCGAGCTCGTTGGTCACGGCGCGAACGCGTGCACCGAGCTCACCGATGCAGGCCCCCTTGGGGTTGATCCCCTCCTGGGTGGCGCGCACGGCGATCTTCGAGCGGTGTCCGGCCTCGCGCGCCAGCGAGACGATCTCGACGACGCCGCTTGCGATCTCGGGAACCTCGAGCGCGAACAGCTTGCGCACGAGTGACGGGTGGGTGCGAGAGACCGTGATCTGCGGGCCCTTGCTGCCGCGCTCGACCTTGGTCACGAAAACGCGGAGGCGACGTCCGTGGGAGTAGTCCTCACCCGGCACCTGCTCCTCAGGCGGCAGGATGGCCTCGACCGTTCCCAGATCGACGTGGATCATGCGGGGGTTCGGACCCTGCTGGATCACGCCAGCGACGATGTCGCCTTCACGCCCCCGGAACTCGCCGAGGACCTTGTCGTCGCCGATGTCGCGGATGCGCTGATTGATGACCTGCTTGGCGGCGAACGCGGCCACTCGTCCGAAGTCATCGGCCGGAAGCTGCGCTTCGCCGATGATCTCGCCTTCGTCGTCCATCTCCGGCACGAAGACGTTGACCTCACCGCTCTTGCGGTCGAGGTGCACGCGGGTCGAGGCCGGCGGCACGTCCTGGCCGAGTTCCTGCGACACGTGCTTCTCGTACGCGGTCAGGATCGCCTGCTCGAGAATGCTGGCAAGCTCCTCAAATGGAATCTCACGCTCTCGCTCGAGAATCCTCAGGACAGCAAGGTCGATCTTCATGGCGCTCCCTCTATTCAGATGAAAGAACGAGTTTACCGCATGCTGGCGCACGGAGCTCCCCGTCGGGCACGCGGGATGGGGCGAGCCGAGGCCCCATCCCGCCGTGAGCTCAGTTGCCGCGCTTGGACAGCAGCAGTTCGAGCACGTCGTCCTTGGAGACCGCGTCGCGCTCGTTCGTCCGGCGGTTCCAGAGCTCGACCTGCCCGTCGACTGCGCCCTTGCCCGCGATGACGATCCATGGCACGCCGAGCAGCTCGGCGTCACCGAACTTCACGCCGGGCGAGACCTTCTTGCGGTCGTCGTAGAGCACGTCGAGACCAGCGGCATCGAACGTGGCCGAGAGCTCCTCCGCCACGGCGAAGGGCTCCTCGTTGCGTCCCGTCGCGACGATCTGCACATCGAACGGAGCCACCTGCTCCGGCCAGATCAGGCCACGGTCGTCGTGGTTCGCCTCTGCGATGAGCGCGAGGTTGCGGGTCACCCCGATGCCGTAGGAGCCCATCGTCACGGTCGTGAGCTTGCCCTGCTCGTTGAGCACCTTGAGCCCGAGCGCCTCCGCGTACTTGCGGCCGAGCTGGAAGACGTGCCCGATCTCGGTGCCGCGCGCCGTCGTAATGGGGCCGCTGCCGTCGGGGGCCTGGTCGCCATCGCGGACCTCGGCTGCCCCGACCCGTGCATCTGCCGTGAAGTCGCGCCCGACGACCAGCGAGTGCACATGCTTGCCCGCGATGTTCGCGCCGGTGATCCAGCTCGATCCCTCGGCGACCGTCTCGTCGAGGAAGTAGGCGAGGCCCGTGCTCGACTCCTCGCCGAGCACCTGCCCCTCGGCAGCCCACGGACCGATGTAGCCGCGAACGAGACCGGGGTGCTTCGCGAAGTCCTCCGCCGTCGCGGCTTCCACCTCTGCAGGCTGCAGTGCGGTCTCGAGGCGCTTGAGGTCGAGCTCTCGATCACCGGGGATGCCGACGACGACAACGTCTCGGGTGCCATCCGTGTTCAGGCGGGCGATGACGACGTTCTTGAGCGTGTCCGCGGCAGTCCAGTCGCGGCCGTCGATCTTCGGCACGGTCTCGTTCGCATGCGCGACAAGCGTCGCGATGGTCGGCGTATCCGGCGAATCGAAGACCGTGGCAGGGCCGGCGGAGGCCGCATCGATCGGCGTAGGGGTCGGTGCCGCGTAGGCCTCGACGTTGGCCGCGTAGCCGCCAGGCGAGCGCACGAAGGTGTCCTCCCCGACGGGCGTCGGGTGCAGGAACTCCTCACTGCGCGAGCCGCCCATGGCTCCGGCGTTGGCCGCGACGATGACGTACTCGAGACCGAGGCGGTCGAAGATGCGCTCGTAGGCATCCCGCTGCGCCTGGTAGCTCACATCCAGCCCGGCATCGTCGATGTCGAACGAGTAGGCGTCCTTCATCGTGAACTCGCGGCCGCGCAGCAGGCCAGCGCGGGGCCGTGCCTCGTCGCGGTACTTGTCCTGGATCTGGTAGATCGCGAGGGGCAGATCCTTGTAGGACGAGTAGAGATCCTTGACCGCGAGGGTGAACGCCTCCTCGTGGGTGGGCGCAAGCACGAGCGGCGCGCCCTTCCGGTCCTCGAGACGGAAGATGCCGTCACCGAAGTCGTCGAGGCGCCCGGTGGCCTCATAGAAGTCCGCGGGCAGGATTCCAGGGAAGTGGACCTCCTGGGCGCCGGCGGTCTCCATCTCCTCGCGGACGATCTGCTCGATGCGCCGCTTCACCTTCAGGCCGAGCGGCAGCCACGCGAAGACTCCAGGCGCCTGACGACGGATGTAGCCGGCGCGCACGAGGAGCCTGTGGCTTGCGACCTCGGCGTCGACGGGGTCTTCGCGGAGGGTGCGGACAAAGAGCTTGGAGAGGCGAGTAGTCACCCGGCCAATGCTAGTCGTGCACGAGGCAGTGCGCTGTCTCGTCGTTCGGGCGCACGGCCGCGCCGAAAACGGCGCGGCCGTGCCTCACCATGGCTTGTCGTACGACGAGTCGCCCTCGGTCTCGCCGCGCTCCTGGTCGAGCTCATCCTGCCGATCCTGCTGGTTCTGCTCCAGCTTCTCTTCGAGCTCGGTCATCTCGGGCGACTGCGTCGACTCCGGGGGCTCCTCCCCCTCGCTCGGCTCCTGCGCCTCTGACTGCTCCTGCAGCTTCTGCTGGATGCGCTCGGTCGACTCGGCCGTCGGAGGCTCGAACTCGGTGGAGGCGCAGCTCGGGTCACGCGCATCCACGACGGCAAGCGCCTCCTGCCAGAGGGCCACGGCGCCAGCCTTGTCGTCTGCCGCAAGCCGCGCGTCGCCCAGGCGTTCGATCGTGATCGCGAGATTGGCGCGGATCGGGCACTGCTGAGGCGGCTCGGCCATCGGGAGCGCTGTCTCGAGCTCGCTCCGAGCCTCATCGAGCAGCCCCAGTTGCAGCATCGAGGTGCCCGTGTTGTACGGGGCCTTCCAGCCCTCGAGGATGTTGACGAACTTCTGCTGCTGCGCCGAGTTCATGCTGCCCTCGTAGTCGGCCTCCGAATAGAGGGCCACCGTACGATCAGCGATCACCGACATGCTGATGAGCTTCGTCGCGAACGCGGCCGCGAGGAGCGCGAACGGGATGCTGAACACGATGAAGCGCCGACGGCGCTTCACGGCTCTAGCCGCGTCCGGGAGCGCAGATCGCGGTGTCCTGGCACGTCGACTCATGCGGAACCTCCCCTTGCCCTGCTCAGTTCGATGAAGTGGCGAATGGACTCCCAGACGTCACGGAGCAGCAGGAGGAACGCCGCTGCCGCGAGCATCCAGTACACCTCGAACGCGGTCTCCGCGCTCCCGCCTGTCTGCGTCACCCGGCTGCTGTCGATATCGGCGGCGACGACCTCAGTGCCGGGTTCGCGGATCTCGAGCGGCACCACGAGATCGTCGGCGATGGTCTGCAGAGCCGCCGGGTCGATGACCGAGAGCGCCTGCTGGCCCTGCGCGTCCACGATGTAGCTCGGCTCGCCGGTATCCAGCGTGCCTGCAGTCTCCTTCATCGGACCACCTGCCTCCGTCCCATAGCCGAGGACCGCACCCCCCGCCAGATACCCGGCGAGCCCTCGGAAGGAATCCGGCTCGGTGTCGGCGGTCTGCTCCCCGTCACCCAGGTAGTAGACGATGCGGGCCCGCTCGGGTTCAGCCTCAGCTGCGGCCTTGAGGACGTCCTCGACCAGCGGCTCCGCGATCGAGATGGAGCTGCCGCGCGAGTACTGCGTCACCTCAGGACGAAGCGTCTGCACAAGCGAGTCGAGCGCCGTCGTATCCGCGGTGAACGGCAGTCGCTGCACGGCGGCCGCATCGAACGTGACCACGCCGAAGCGCGCACCCTCGTGAGCCGCCGCGAGTGCCGAGATATCCGCCTTCGCCCCGTCGAGCCTCGGCGCTCCCTCCCAGTCCTCCGCGACCATGCTCGCCGTCGTGTCGACGACGAACAGCACGTCCACGTCGCTCTCGAGGTTCGGCGCCGAGGCGCTCCCGATGCCCGGCCGGAACGCGGCGAGCACCACGAGCGCGCACGCAGCGAGCCGGAGCGCCCAATTGATTCGCCGACGCCGGTCTGCCGCCCGGACGAGCGCGAAGACGCAGAAGCCGAGCAGCGCCATGCCGAGCAGGACGAGGACAAACGCCGGGAGGATCGGATTCCAGGTCATAGTCGGAGCCTCCAGGCGAGCACGACGTAGATGGACGCGAACACCAGCATGAGCATGAGCCACACGTTCGGCCGGTCAGTGATGAGCAGCTGGGGCTGACCGACCATGAGCGAGGTCTGCTCGCTCGTGATCTGGTCGACGATGCCGGAGACGCTCGCAGGATCGGTGAGCTTGAAATAGCTCCCGTCTGCCTGCAGGACCGTCGTCCGGAACTGGTCAGCGAACGCGTCCTCGAATTGGTTCGCGTCGAGCGCGTAGATCGTGATGCCACGCGCCTCGGTGTACTCCGCCGCCTCGGGGAACGAGACGAGCGGATCCCCGTTCACGGCGTTGTCCGTCGCGAAGATGATCGACCGCGACCGGCCGTCATCGGCCGCCGGATCGAACTCGCCGAAGGTCATGGCACAGGACGCGAGTCCGTCTCCCACGAGCGACGCGCCGGCCGCACTCTGCGTGCCCTGGGCAAACGAGTACTCGGCGTTGGACCCGCCCGAGGCGGACTCCATCTCATCTCGGACCTGCTGCAGCTGCGTCTCGACGAAGGCGTAGTCATCGGTCAGGGGAAAGAGTTGGACCGCGGTTGCATCCCACAGCATGAGCGACATCCGCTCCCCGTCGAAGCCGGGAAGCATCTCGAGGTACCGATCAAGGACTTCGACGTCGTACTCCACCATCGAGCCCGAGATGTCGAGGCAGAGGACGATGTCCCTGTTGAACTTCTCCGGGGACTCGACGCGCTGGTAGACCCAGCGGCCCGCTGCGACGCTCGTCACCGCCAGGAGGATCGCGAGCACCACACCGACCGCGGTCATGAGGCTCGAATACCGAGCAACCGCGCGACGGTAGGCCGGGAGTCTCGTGAGACGCCGGGAGTTCGCGACCGGGATCGCGTTGACCTGGCCTTTCCTCCGCATCCTCCACCAGGCGACACCCGCGACGATCGCCGCGGCGGCGATCAGGGAGAGACTCAGCCACCACATCGCTACCGCCACGTCGCGATCACCTCCCGTGCCGCCGCCACGCCGGCCTCAGCACCGCTCGGATCGTGCGCCCCGAAGACCATCGGGTAGTACTGGCCCACCGTGTGGGAGACACCGCGCAGCTCCGTGCGCCTGAGGTCGGTGAGCGTCATCTTGTCGGCCGGCACGGTCGAGACAGCCGCGACGAAGCCGCGGACCAGCACGCTCAGCTCGGCATGGGCTCGACGTGGAGTGAGCTCCCCCGCTGCCGCCCTCGAAGCCACGTCGTCCACACGCTCCAGGTACTCCTGCTGAAGCGCACGCACGGGAGGCCTGGCCGGCGGGAGCACGGGCGCGGCCTTGGGAGGCCGCGGACGCGTCAGGTACACGGCCAGGAAGTAGTAGGCGACGATGGCCGCGAGGATCAGGAACCCGAGCACAAGCCAGAACTGGGCGTAGTCGATGACGGGGATGATCGTCCCCTCGGGCGGTTGCACATCAGCGGCGAACATTCGCCCTCGCTTTCAGGAGGGCCAGGAGAACTGGAGCGACCTGCTGCTCGCTCGCGACCTCGGCGTAGGAGACCGCGTTCGCCTCGAACGTCTGCTCCATCTCGATGGTGCGCTTCTGCTCCGCGTACTCGAATTCGCGCTCGAGCAGCCGGTCGCCGCCGAAGAGACTCGGCATGGCCCAGTTGCCCTCGACATCGAAGGCCAGCTCACCGCGCCTCCCTCGGAGGTGCGGCTCAGCATCCGTGATCTGGAGCCAGACGATCTCGTGCTGCGCGGCAAGACGACGGACAAGGGCTGCTCGTTCCTCGTCCCAGTCGAACTCGTCGGCGATAACGACGAGGAGCGCCCGATGACGAACCGTGAGGCGCACCCGCTCGAGGATCGCATTCATGTCGCTCGTGGCTGTTCCAAGACCCACGCCGTCGTAGACCGCGTGCAGCATGCGCTCGAGCGCCGACGACGTGCTGCGGAACGGCAGCTGCCTGATGCCGTCAGAGCTGCCCGTGACGAGCCCTACCTCGTCGCCGTGCCGGATGGCGAGGTAGCCGAGGATGCCGAGGGCGGAGACGAGCACCTCGCGCTTCGGCTCGCCACTCGCCGAGAGCGCCGCCATGTTGCGCCCGCCATCGACCGCGAAGAGCACCCGGTGCCGCCGCTCCGCGACATAGCGCTTCACGAGCGGCTGACCGGTCCTCGCGCTCGCCTTCCAGTCGATGTCCTTGATCTCGTCACCCGGGACGTACTCCCGCAGGTCATCGAAGTCCATGCTCCGGCCACGCAGGTGCGACGAGTACTGGCCGTCGAGCATGTGCAGCACGCGCCGTCGCGCGTGCAGGAACATCTTCGACTTGACCTTCGAGAGGAGGGGTCGCTCGCTTGCCATGGTCACGGAGTGCGGACAGCCCCGAGGACGGCGTCGATGATCTGCTCGACGCGGACACCCGTGGCATCCGCCTCGAAGCCCAGGATGATGCGGTGGCGGAGGATGCGGTGCGCGAGCCTGCGCACGTCTTCGGGGACCACGTGGTCGCGCCCCTGAAGCAGCGCGACGGCTCGCGCGCCCTTGGCGAAGTTGATCGAGGCGCGCGGCGAGGCGCCGACCTCGACGAGGCGTGCGAGCTCCGGCGCGATGTACTCGCCCGCGTGGCGGGTGACGTAGACGAGGCCCACGATGTACTCCGTGATCGCCTTGTCGACGTAGACCCGGGAGGTGAGGTCCTGCAGACGCGTGACGTCCTGCAGATCGACGGCGGCGGGCTCGCCGTGCTCGAACACACCCTCGTCGATGCGCCTCAGGATCTCGGACTCCTCGGCGGGATTCGGGTACTCGAGCACATCCTTGAGCATGAACCGGTCGAGCTGCGCCTCAGGCAGGACGTAGGTTCCCTCCTGCTCGATCGGGTTCTGCGTCGCGATCACGAGGAACGGGTCTGGCAGCGGGTAGAGCGTGCCGCCGATGGTGGTCTGGCGTTCCTGCATGGCCTCGAGCATGGCCGACTGGGTCTTGGCGCTCGAGCGATTGATCTCGTCGAGGAGCACGAAGTTCGCGTGGACGGGCCCGAGCTGAGTCGAGAAGCGGTGCTCCGCCGCGTCGTAGATCTGGGTGCCGACGATGTCGGACGGGAGCAGGTCGGGGGTGCACTGGATGCGGCTGAAGGAACCGCGCACCGACTGCGCGAGCGTCTGCGCCGCCGTTGTCTTCGCGAGGCCGGGGACCGACTCCAGCAGCACGTGTCCGCCCGACATGAGCCCGACCAGCAGCGTCTCGCGGAGCTGTGTCTGCCCCACGACCTTGTGGGCGAAGGCCCGCGAGACGGCGCCGATGGACCGGCCCGCTTCCTGGAGCTCCTGCTGGCTGAGCTTGAGCTGCTGACCGCCGACAATCGTCACGGATCCTTCTTCCTGCGGCGGGGTCTGCCTGCCGACTCTAGTGATCTCGCCTCGTGCACTTCAGTGTTTTCCAAGGGAAAGCGTAATGATCTCGCCCATGCCACGCGTTCAGCTCTCCGGAGGCTACTCGAACAGCCGGATCGGATTGACGATGTCAACGTAGATGAACAGCGCACTCATCGCCATGAGGCACCCCGCGATGACCAAGGTCACCGGCAGGAGCTTGGCGGTGTCGAAGGGGCCGGGGTCTGGGCGTCCGAAGAGCTTCGCGAGGCGACGACGGATCCCGTCGATGAGCGCTGCGAGCACGTGACCGCCGTCGAGGGGCGGCAACGGCACCAGGTTGATGACGCCGAGCGCGATGTTGACGGATGCGACCAGCTGCACGATCGTCGCGATCCTGTCCACGACCGGGATGCTGGTCTCGGCGGCCACCTCCCCCGTGATGCGTCCGACTCCGACGACGCTCATGGGCCCGTTCGGGTCTCGTTCGGCTCCCCCGAATCCGGCGTTCCACATCTCGACGATGCGCTCAGGCATGGTGATGATGAAGTTCCCGACGGCGCGGACGTTCGCCTCTGCCATCGTGAACGCGTAGAGCGGCGACTGACGAGTGCGCTCCTGCGTTGGAGTGATGCCGACGAAGCCGACCTCCTCGGTCACGTAGGAGCCATCCGCGGCTTCGACGCGCGCTCCCGTCAGCTCGTCGAGCTCGTAGACGGTGTTCACCCGGGGAGTGAGCTCGAGCTGCAGCTGCTCACCGGCCCGCTCGACGCCCAGCGAGATCGACGCACCTGGACTCACTCGGATCGCGTCCTGCAGCACGTCCCAGTTGTCCGCCGGCACGCCGTCGACACTCGTGATCGTGTCCCCAGGCAAGAGCCCGGCCTCGAAGGCTGGCGCGGGCGTCTCGCAGGGCTCCCCCTCGGCCGGCGCTACCGCGCCGGCGGCGACGACGCACTCGTACACCGAGCCGACCGTGGTCGACGGCTGGTAGAGGCCGAACCCCGAGCACACGATCATGAATCCGAGGATGGCGATGACGAAGTTCATGGCTGGCCCGCCGACCATGATGACGATGCGCTTCCAGACAGGCAGAGACGCGTAGGTGCGTCCCTCCTCTCCGGGTTCGACTCCCTCGGCGGAAGCCAGCCTGGCGTCGTCGATCATGCTCGACATGAACCCCGTGCCGCCCGTGCGAGCGGCCTCGCCGGCCTTGGCGGGCGGGTACATGCCGATCATCGCGACGTAGCCGCCGAGCGGGATCGCCTTGACTCCGTACTCCGTCTCGCCGTGTCGACGGGAGAACAGCGTCGGCCCGAAGCCGATCATGTACTGCGTGACCCGAACGCCGAAGCGCTTGGCGGGCACGAGATGGCCGACTTCGTGCAGCGCGATCGACGCCGCGAGGCCGATGACTGCGGCCAGCACGCCGACGATGAAGAGCAAGACAGATTCCACGGGGGTCAAGCGTAGACCTGCTGAGCCGCCCTCTTGCTGTCGATCCGCCTTGGCCGCCGGGCCGGGGACTGCCGTCGATGCGCGTCATGCACCCCGTAGGCTTGCCCGATCATGAGCCAAGCATCAACCCTGCCGGCTGAAGCCGCCGTCGAACTCGCCATCGTCACTCGATCAGGCTTCGTGGAATCCAGGCACATCGGAGCCGCGGTGGTCACGAATGCGGACGCCACCCTGCGGGCCGAGCTCGGCGACGGGCACCAGCCTGTGTTCCCCCGATCGACCCTCAAGCTGTTCCAGGCGCAGACTGCCCTCGCGCTCGGCGCGCAGCTGACGGATGAGCAGACGGCGATCGCATGCGGGAGCCACTCGGGCTCCCCGGCTCATGTCGCGCACGTGCGCGAGATGCTGCATGCCTCGGGTCTCGACGACCGTGCGCTCGCCTGTCCGGCTTCCTGGCCAAGAGACCGCGCCTCGAGGGACGCACTCGTTCGAGCCGGCGAGGCCTCTGCGGCCGTGTACATGGAGTGCAGCGGCAAGCACGCCGCCATGCTGGCTGCCTGCGTGGCGCAGGGCTGGCCGGTTGAGGGGTACCTCGCCGCCGAGCATCCCCTGCAGCTCGCCATCAAGGACACGATCGAGCGGATGACCAGGGAACGCCCGAGCGCGGTGGGGATCGACGGATGCGGCGCCCCCGTCTTCGCCGTGAGCCTCGTCGGGTTGGCGTCCGCCGCGAGCCGCCTCGCGACATCGAGCGCAGCCTCTCCGTTCCCGCTGTTCAAGGCCGCTGCGTCCGTCTGGCGTTCGGTCCTCGCGAACGGCTGGCTCATCGAGGGCCACGGACGACCGAACTCGATCGTCATCTCGGAACTGGGTGTCCTGGCGAAGTCCGGTGCCGAGGGCGTGCTCGTCATGGCCGCTCCCGACGGCACGGCAGTGGCCATGAAGATGCTCGACGGCTCCAACCGTGCCAGTACCCTCGTCGGCCTGCAGCTGCTCGTCGCAGCTGGAGCGGCCGATGTGAGCCGCGTGCAGCAGCTGCTGCCGCGCCTCGGGCTCGAGGTTCTGGGTGGGGGCGTGCTCGTCGGCGAGATCATGGTGGGGTCGGCGGTGCCGACAAGTCTCTAGCTCGAAGGGCGCTGGGCCCGTCCAGGCGCGCCTCTTCGTCAGTCCAGCCGACCCGGGTCGTCTCACCGGTGAGACTTCGGAGAACAGCGCCCCGCCGGGCATCGAGGACCGGTGGCGGCAGCGGATCACCCCGGAGCAGCGTCCGGTGCTCCCCCGTGCTCAGACCTGAGAGCAGGACCGGATGCTCCGCGGCCAGTCGAGACAGCAGTCCGAACTGCGCCTGCCAGTCTTCGACGACGCCGAGGACAGCGCGCCTCGGCGCGGCATCCGTGTCCGGCGCCTGCGCCGGACCGGCGTCAGCTGCGCGATCGGCGAGCCAGGCGCCGAGAGTCGTGCAGGCAAAGCCCCGCGCCTCGAGGATGCGGCGAAGGGGCTCGATACGACGCGCAGCAACCAGCAGGTTCTCAGCGCCGGTCTGTGCGAGGGCGTCTCGCGGATCTCCAGGGTCATCGGAGCGTGCTCGAGGTGCTCGGAGGGGTCGTGTCGCACGCGCGACCTGGCAAGGAAGACCGTGCCAGGTCGCTCGCCCCGGTCCGGCGTGGCTGCGGTGATCTGAGGGCTCGCCGCCTGCCATGACGTAGGCGGCGCGATCGCCGCCGACCAGACGCAGCGTCTGAGCTGCGGCACCCACCAGCACCGAAGCGTGGCCGCCTGCTCTGCTCGTGGTGAACACGACGGCGGGGAATCCGGTTGCGGAGCGGCGAACGAGCAGCGTCAGTCGCTCGGCGAAGGCGGAGCGATACGGTTCGTCGACCTGCGACAGGAACAAGTCGACATCATCGACGAGGAGCAGTCCAGGGCGAGACGTGAGCTCGGGGCTCCGGAGCTGATCCCAGGCCGTCTCCAGATCATCGCTGAGCACGACGACAGCCGGCGATTCGGCTCCCTGCACGGTCCGTGCTGTCTCGGCGAGCATCGCGAGGCACCCGGTCTTGCCCGTGCGCGGCCCGCCGATGACCAGCATCGCCCCGAGCCGCGGAGTGAAGACGGCGGTCGGCTGACGTCGGAGCTCCGTGTCGTCCGCGATACCGAAGGCGAGGCCTCGTCGGCCGGACTCCTCGAAGGTACTGGGCTCATCGAGGGCACTCGGTTCTCGGAGGGCCCTGGCAGCGATCTCCGCCGGCAGCGCGGGAAGCCAGGGAGGCTGCGGGGGCGTCCCGCCGAGATGAGCCTCGCGCTCTGCGCCGGCTCGGATACACGCCGCGATCGTGTCAGATGAGGATCGCTGCACCTGCACCTGCGCTGCCCCCTCTCCCGCCACGACGATCGCGAGTCCAGGCGTCGACACGGGCAGGTTGGCCGCGGCCCCGCTGCCGATGACGGCCGTGCTGTCTGCCGCTGCGATGACGCGCAGGCTGATGCGGATGCTGCAGTTCGCGAGCGTCGCTCCCCTGACCGCGGATGCTGGCTGCTGGGCACAGAGGATGAGATGGACACCGAGACTCCTCCCTCGCGCGGAGATGTCGGAGAACACCGCTTGGAGCTCGGCATCCGAGTCGACGAGTGCCTGGTACTCGTCGACGACGACGACGAGCCTGGCAAGGCTCGGCGCCTCGGCCACCTGCTTCGCACCGGCAGCACGGAGTGCCCGCTCACGGAAGCGGATCTCGGCGCTGAGGCTCGCCGCCGCCCTCCGCGCCTCGTGGTCGTCCAGATCCGTGACCACGCCAACGCAGTGCGGGAGGGCGGCGATCTGGTCGAAGGTCGCACCGCCCTTGAAGTCGAAGCAGAGCACCTGCACGTCACGAGTGGACCTCGTGGCCGTCATCGCGAGGACCCAGGTGACAAGCAGCTCGCTCTTGCCGGATCCGGTCGTCCCGCCGACAACGGCATGGGGTCCGTCAGCGACGAGGTCGACCTCGAACGCCACACCGTTCTGGGTGCCTATCTGAGCTGCGAGCGATGCGTGATGGGGCAGCCTCCGAAGGCGAAGCGTCGACGCTGCAGAGGCGTCACCGTCACGGCCCGCGAGCAGCTGACCGGACTCGGCCCGCGCTCTGAGCTGAGCGAAGGCGCGCAGCTCCTCGACGGTGACCAGCTCCGGTCGCACCGTCAGACGCTGCCCATCAGCAAGCTCCACGGTCGCCTGCGCCGGGCTCAGCATCCGGATGTGGAGCTCACGGGGCGGTGTGTGCTGACGCTGCGAGGGGCCAAGTCCATCGGCTCGGGGGTCGAAGTCGACGCCGAAGTCGAGGAGCATCCCCGGGCCATGATCCGCCGTGAGGACAGGGCGCCAGTCTCCTCGGTGCCCTCGGATTTCGCCGTTCAATGCCTCCCCCACCGCGCTGCTCCCGATCGCGACGCGCCCGACCGATGCGGCACGCTGGATCAGCAGCGCGCGACTGGCCGCCAGAATCAGGTGCCGGTTGCCGGTGAGTCTGACCCTCTCGCTGTCGGCCACGACAGGAGCATCATCGAGGACGAGGAAGGGCTCGAGGCGCGCCTGCGCGTCGTCGGGCAGCTCGCGGAGCTCTCCCTGGATCTTGAACCGGGTGCGCACGCGCCCGAAGCCCAGGATCAACTGCGACTCCCGGGCATCGGAGCAACCCGAGATGAGCGCCCGAGCTCCAGGCGCGGAACGATGGAGTTCTCGGAGGTCGTGGTGAGCGAGCGCCCGTGCGCCGCGCACGCAAGCATCGAGTTCACTCTCGAAGACCGCCTCGGCTCGCCGGTGCTCTGCGCGCGACTGACGTCTCGACTCTGCGTAGCTGGCCACCGCCATCACCGGTCCCAGCACCGCGAAGGCCAGCATCACGGGCGAGGACAGCACCGCCCAGAGGACAAGCGCGACGACGACGGGTGCGACGGCCATGAGTGTGGGAAAGATGACTGTGCGTTCACCGGCGACGCTGGCAGGCAGGTGGACGACTCCGTCCGCCGGTGCTGATCCGTCAGCTGCTGCGAATCCGTCGGGGGACGCCGACCCGACCGGTTCGCTAGCACTCACGCCAGACCGCAGACCCGCTCTCGCTCTCGGTCTCGGTCTCGGTCTCTGTCTCGGTCTCGGTCTCGGTCTCGGTGAGCCACTCATGGACATCCGAGAGCCACGGCGGCAGCACGCAGCGCTCGACAAGCCAGGCGACACTCGCGGCCACCCGGTCATCCGGGCGTCGAGCAAGAGCACGCTGAGCGAACGCCGCCCCGGCGCTGGCACGGCCCGAAGCCCATTCGAGCCAGGCGATCCCGGCGAGCAGACCGGGTTCCTCGTCGAGGTCCACGAGTGCGCCAAGCTCGCGGAGGCAGGCGACAGTCGTGCGAACTCGCTCTCGCGAGAACGTCGGCAGCTGTGGCCCGGCGCTCTCCCCCGGCAGCAGACTCGCCCAGATCGGCGCCAGCGACAGGAGGTCGTCTCGATCACCGAAGGCGACCGTTATCAGGAGGAGCTCTGACGTTCGACGCCCGCGCAGCATGCAGAGCAGCCCTGCGAGCTCAGCGTCGCTCAGTCCGGAGCCGCCGCCCTCAGGCGCGAGGGCTGCGAGCCACCCCTGGCGCATCCCGGAGAAATCCTCCTCGCCCTCGTGCACCTGGGCGTGCTGTTCGTCGGCCTCCGCGAACGCCCTCCTCCGTCCGGCGGGGGCTGCTTCGATCTCGGCGTGGATCGCCGGTTCTGCCGCCTCACGCCACGCATCCTGAGCGCCGAGCGCCCTCGGCCCGACATCGCAGCAATCGGGATCATCACAGCCGTACACGCCCCAAGCGTCCGACGCTCTGCAGAGGCAGAGCACAACCTCGATGCCCGCTCGGTCACCGAACTCGACAAGCGCCTCCGCCAGCTCCGAGTGCGGCGGCGTCGGGCCGCTGCCGAACGGGAGGTTCGGGCTGAGCACGAAGACCACGCGCTCGATGTTGCTGAGATATGCCAGGTGACCGATCACGGCGCCTGCGTATGCTCCTGTGTCGACTGCGTGCGCCTCCGACGGACTGGGCAGGTCGAATCGCAGAACCACACCCCCTCGTCGGCCGCTGAGCGGGATGGCTACGAGCGAGCCGACAGGCGAGTACCCCAGGAGCTTGGGGACCGCGTCGAGGATCTGCTTGGGCGTGCTGAGTCGAATCCGTTCCATAGGCAGAAGCTAGATGGACGCCGGCCTGCCGAGATCTCCGAGACATCAGGCTGTGGAGAACGACACGAGTCGAGGCACAGGTACACCGGAGTGAGAAGAGCACGCCACGTGGAAACGAATCCACGTGGCGTGCTCTCTCAGACGACTGCCCGCTTATCAGTGCTGGGGCGGGTTCTGCTGTCCGTACGGCTGCTGGTTTCCCGGGTTCTGCCCGAGGGGCGGCTGCTGCGTCGGGGCCTGACCATATGGCTGCTGCGCAGGCGGCTGACCGTACCCCTGCTGGTTCGGAGCCTGACCATACGGCTGCTGCGCAGGCGGCTGACCGTACCCCTGCTGGTTCGGAGCCTGACCATACGGCTGCTGCGACGGAGCCTGGCCGTATCCCTGCTGAGCAGGAGCCTGGCCGTAGGGCTGCTGGACGGGAGCGCCCTGCTGCGGGTATCCGACGGCACCCTGAGGCTGGCCGTAGGCCTGCGAGCCCAGGTTCATGAGCGCTGGGTTCCAGCGGGAGCTGTCGAACCCGACGATGGCGAACCAGACGATGGGCAGGAAGATGTAGAGGACGACCCACGCGCCGCCCTTGCCGAAGCCTTGTCCGATTCGGTACGCCGCGATAGCGAGCAGCACGACCAGGGCGATGTTCACACCGGGAATGAAACCGACGAGCACCCACCATCCGGGGAAGCCCGCTGCTTCGACGAAGGTCCACTGGTTGTAGACGGGGACCCAGGCCTTCCAAGCGTCGATGCCCATCTTGGTGAACACCTTCGACATCAGCCACGAGGAGAGGGCGTAGGCGCCGAGGAGAATGACGAAGTAGAGCAGGATTCCTAGCGCGCCGATTCCTGCTGCGGTCTGATCGCCGTAGGAGAAGATTTCCATTGAGGAGTCACTTTCTGATATTCAGTCGACGTCTGCGTCGCGTGCTCGATGTGCACGCGAGTCAGCGTAGGCAGACTTGGTACAAAGTAGCGGCGTTTCGAGCCCCTTGTCGATGGGGAGACCTCCCCGGGGCTCGTATCTGCTCACCTGGGCGGGCGAGGCGTGTCGCCGTCAGAGGCCCTCGGGCACGATCAGGCGGGCGCATCCGGGCTCCGTAGGCTCAAGATCCCAGCCGGCATCACGACAGAAGTCAGCGAGCTCGTGGGCATCGCGAATCGCGTCGGCGCGTTTCGCCTGCTCTGCGGCGAGCACGATGAGACCGCGAGTGAAGAGGCCCTTGCCGCGTTTGTTGAAGTGGTTCAGCGATCGCACCTCGCCGTCCGGCGTCCGGGAGACGACGTCGATGGTGACGTGTCGCTCGGCAGACTCCACCGGACCGAGCGCGGAGTAGGCCTTCGAACGCAGATCGATCACGAGCCCCTCGTGCTCGGCGAGCGCCCGAGCTGTCGCCTGGGCCCAGCGATTCGCTGGGGCGACACCTCCGAGGCGCGACCCAGCGGAGAGACGATAGGCGGGGATGCCTTCTCCCCCGCCGACGAGCCCGAAGAGGGCCGAGTGAACGGCGACGTGGTGCGCGGCCCAGCCGAGCTGATGGTCGCTCAGCGAGGACGCGTCGAGGGCGTCATAGAGAACACCCGTGTAGCGCAGAAGCGCCGCCATCCGAGGGCTGGAGCGCAGGTTCCTGTTGCGTTCCAGTTCCTGCTCGGCCTGCTTCTCCGAGATCTTCAATACCTTGCGGGCGGCGTCGGCGTCGTGGGAGAGCCGCTGCAGCTCGCTGGCGGCGGCTTCGCGCACATCCGAGAAGTTCTCCGCCCAGCTGAGTCCGCCTGCTTCCGGTGTCTGCACCAGATCGTCGCTGAACGCAGCGTTGCCGCCGTCCCGTTTGGTTTCGGACGGCGGCAACAGCAGCAGGAGACGTTCGGTCACTCCCCGGAGACGAGTTCAGCCTCGCCGGCGACGACCGTGACGACGTCGCTGTTCACCGAGAGGAACCCGCCCTCAGCGTTGGCGACGATCTTCGATCCGTCGGTGGTCGTGATGCGAACCTGGCCGGACCCCAGGGACGCGAGCATGGGCTCGTGGCCGGAGAGGATTCCGATCTCGCCTTCGGAGGTGCGAGCGACGACCATGGTCGCGCCGCCTTCCCAGACGAGCTTGGTTGCTTCGACGACCTTGACGGTCAGTTCGCCTTTGCCTGCCATGACTATGCGTTGTCCTTCTGCATCTGCGCCCACTTCTCTTCGACGTCGTTGATTCCACCGACGTTGAAGAAGGCCTGCTCGGCGACGTGGTCGAAGTCACCCTTGGCGATGGCGTCGAACGACTCGATGGTCTCCTTGAGGGGAACCGTGGAGCCCTCGACACCGGTGAACTTCTTCGCCATGTAGGTGTTCTGCGAGAGGAACTGCTGGATGCGGCGTGCGCGGGAGACGGTGATCTTGTCTTCCTCGGAGAGCTCGTCGACACCGAGGATCGCGATGATCTCCTGCAGTTCCTTGTTCTTCTGGAGGATCTGCTTGACCTCGGTCGCGACCCGGTAGTGGTCGGCGCCCAGGTAGCGCGGGTCGAGGATGCGGCTCGTCGAGGTGAGCGGGTCGATGGCCGGGTAGAGGCCCTTCGACGCGATCTCTCGCGAGAGCTCCGTCGTCGCGTCGAGGTGGGCGAACGTCGTCGCGGGGGCCGGGTCGGTGTAGTCGTCGGCGGGCACGTAGATAGCCTGCAGCGACGTGATCGAGTGGCCACGCGTCGACGTGATGCGCTCCTGGAGCACACCCATCTCGTCGGCGAGGTTCGGCTGGTAGCCGACGGCGGACGGCATACGGCCGAGCAGCGTCGAGACCTCGGAACCCGCCTGCGTGAAGCGGAAGATGTTGTCGATGAAGAGGAGCACGTCCTGCTTCTGCACGTCACGGAAGTACTCAGCCATGGTGAGGGCCGAGAGGGCGACGCGGAGTCGCGTTCCCGGCGGCTCGTCCATCTGGCCGAACACAAGCGCGGTCTTGTCGAAGACGCCTGCTTCTTCCATCTCGTAGATGAGGTCGTTGCCCTCACGGGTGCGCTCGCCGACACCGGCGAAGACCGAGACGCCGCCGTGGTCCTGCGCGACTCGCTGGATCATCTCCTGGATGAGGACGGTCTTGCCGACGCCGGCTCCACCGAAGAGACCGATCTTTCCACCCTGGACGTACGGGGTGAGGAGGTCGATGCTCTTGATGCCGGTCTCGAAGAGCTCGGTCTTGGACTCGAGCTGGTCGAAGGCCGGGGGCTCGCGGTGGATGGGCCAGCGCTCGGTGATCTCGTAGGGCTCGGAGAGCATCGTCTCGTTGAGCACTTCACCGGTGACGCTGAAGACCTTGCCCTTGGTGACGTCGCCGACGGGCACCGAGATCGGAGCTCCGGTGTCGCGAACTTCCTGGCCGCGGACGAGTCCGTCGGTGGGCTTGAGCGCGATGGCGCGGACGAGGTCGTCGCCCAGGTGCTGTGCAACCTCGAGCGTGAGCTTGAGCGACTGGTCGCCAAGGCTCACCTCGGTCTCGAGGGCGTGGTAGATGCCGGGGATGGCGTCATGCGGGAACTCGATGTCGACAACGGGACCCGTGACACGGGCGATCCGGCCGACACCGGCCGGAGCCGTCGTGTCTTCCCTGTCGGAGACGATGTGCGTCGTCATGTCTTGTCCTTTTCTTGCGTGTTCGCGCGGTTATGCGGTTGCGAGCGCGTCCGCGCCGCCCACGATCTCGGAAATCTGCTGCGTGATCTCTGCCTGGCGCGCGTTGTTCGCGAGCCTGGTGTAGTCGCGCACCAGGGTGTCTGCGTTGTCGGAAGCCGCGCTCATGGCGCGCTGGCGGGCAGCGTGCTCGGATGCGGCGGAGTGCAGCATGGCGTTGAAGAGGCGCGCCTGGATGTAGTCCGGAAGCAGTGCGTGAAGCACGGTCTCCGCATCCGGCTCGAACTCGTACAGCGGGAGCAGCGGGGCCTCGTCGGCTTCGGCGACGTCTTCGCTGTCGACGACCTCGAGCGGCAGGAGCCGGACGACGGTCGGCGTCTGCGTGACCATCGACTGGAACCGGTTGTAGACGTAGTGGATCTCCTCCACGCCACCCTCTTCGAACGGAATCGTGAACCGATCGACGAGGGCTTCGCCCAGTTCCTTCGCGGTCTGGAAGACCGGAAGGTCGGTGGCACCCGTCCACTGCTTCTCGCTGGCACGCTTGCGGAACGCGAAGTAGCCGACCGCCTTGCGCCCGACGAGGTAGTGGACAACTTCCTTGCCCTCAGCCTCGAGCGTGTTCGTGAGGCCCTCGGCCTCGCGCAGAACGCTCGAGGAGAAGGCTCCGTTGAGGCCTCGGTCGCTCGTGAAGACGACAACCGCGACGCGGCGGACCTCTTCGCGCTCGGTGACGAGGATGTGATCGATGTCCGTGTAGCTGGCGACTGCCGAGACTGCCTCGGTGATCGCCTGCGCGTACGGGTTCGACTCGGCCATGCGTTTCCGCGCCTTGGTGATGCGCGAAGTGGCGATCAGCTCCATGGCGCGGGTGACCTTCTTCATCGTCTGGGCAGACTTGATCTTCTGCCGGTAGACCCGAAGTTGTGCTCCCATGCTTCTCCTGTGCTCGTCGTCGAAGTCGTCGAGGGCGCCTAGCGGCGCTTCTTGACGATCTTCTCCTGCTCGATCTCGTCAGCGGCGACCTGTTCGGCGCTAGCGACGAGCGGAGTTCCGTCGTTCTTGAGGTACGTCTTCGAGAAGCCGTCGACGCCTTCGGCCATGGCCTTCAGCGTGTCGTCTTCGAGCTTTCCGCTGTCGCGGAGGCGGCTGAGGACGTCGGTGTTGCGCTCGAGGTACTCGAGGAGCTCGTTCTCGAAGCGCAGGATCTCGTCGACCGGCACGAGATCGAGCTTGCCGTTCGTTCCAGCCCAGATCGCGACGACCTGCTGCTCGACGGGGTACGGCGAGTACTGCGGCTGCTTGAGGAGCTCCGTGAGGCGCGCTCCACGTTCGAGCTGACGGCGCGTCGTCGCGTCGAGGTCCGACGCGAACATCGCGAAGGCCTGCTGCGAGCGGTACTGCGCGAGCTCGAGCTTGAGCGTTCCCGAGACCTTCTTGATGTGCTTCTGCTGGGCGTCGCCACCGACTCGCGAAACCGAGATTCCGACGTCGACCGCTGGACGCTGGTTGGCGTTGAAGAGGTCGGACTGCAGGAAGATCTGGCCGTCCGTGATCGAGATCACGTTGGTCGGGATGTACGCCGAGACGTCGTTCGCCTTGGTCTCGATGATCGGAAGTCCGGTCATGGAGCCGGCACCCATCGCATCGGAGAGCTTGGCGCAACGCTCGAGGAGGCGGGAGTGCAGGTAGAACACGTCACCTGGGTAGGCCTCGCGTCCCGGCGGGCGGCGCAGGAGGAGCGACACGGCGCGGTAGGCCTCAGCCTGCTTGGACAGGTCGTCGAAGACGATCAGGACGTGCTTGCCCTCGTACATCCAGTGCTGGCCGATGGCCGAGCCCGTGTACGGGGCGAGGTACTTGAAGCCGGCAGGGTCAGAGGCGGGGGACGCGACGATCGTCGTGTACTCCATCGCACCGGCGTCTTCCAGCGCACCCTTGACGGAGGCGATGGTCGAGCCCTTCTGGCCGACGGCGACGTAGATGCAGCGAACCTGCTTGTTGACGTCTCCGGACTCCCAGTTGGCCTTCTGGTTGATGATCGCGTCGATCGCGATCGCCGTCTTGCCGGTCTGGCGGTCGCCGATGATGAGCTGACGCTGGCCACGGCCAACGGGGATCATCGCGTCGATGGCCTTGATGCCGGTCTCGAGCGGCTCGTGAACCGACTTGCGGTCCATGACGCCAGGTGCCTGGAGCTCCAGTGCGCGACGACCGGACGTGGCGATCTCGCCGAGTCCGTCGATGGCGTTGCCGAGTGGGTCGACGACACGGCCGAGGTAGCCCTCGCCGACGGGCACGGAGAGGACTTCACCGGTGCGGCGGACTTCCATGCCTTCGACGATGCCCTGGAACTCGCCGAGGACGATGACGCCGATGCTGCTCTCGTCGAGGTTCTGTGCAAGACCGAGCGTTCCATCGGCGAAGGTGATGAGCTCGTTGGCCATGACGCCAGGAAGACCCTCGACGTGCGCGATGCCGTCCGAGGCGTCAACCACGGTGCCGACCTCGGTCGCCGTGGCGCCTTCCGGACGGTATGAGGAAGCGAACTGCTGGAGAGCGTCGCGGATCTCATCCGGATTGATTGTGAGTTCTGACATGTTCTTCCCTTGTCGTCCGGGGCCTCGCCCCGAGAGTTTCAGTGCGTGAGGCTCAGGCGAGCTGCAGGCGGAGGTTGTTGAGTCGAGCGGCGACGCTGTCGTCGATAACGTCATCGCCAAGCTGCACGCGCAGACCGCCGATGATCTTCGGGTCGATGATCGTCGTGACGGAGACTCGTCGGTTGAATCGACGTGTCAGACCGGCCTCGAGCTTCGCGAGCTGCTCGGGGGCGAGCGGACTTGCGACGGTCACCGTTGCGACGGAGCGACCTGCCTGATCGGCAACCACTCCGCCTGCCCAGGTGAGGAGGCGGCGGGTGCGTCGACCGAGCGGGTTTCCCACGAGCTCTCGGAGGATCAGCAGGCTAGGCGCGCTGATCTTGCCCGCGAAGAGACGCTCGATGAGCTTCGACTTCACGGCCGAGTCGCCGAGACGAGACCCGAGGGTGAGCTCTAGCTCGGGGTTGGCGCTGATCGTGTCGGCAACCGTGGTGAGCTCGGCGGCAATAGCCGACTGCTCCCCTGCGGTCTGTGCCGTCGCACGGACTGCGAGTTCCTGCAGGCCGAGCGCGAACTCATGGTTGCTGGACCAGGTCTGGCTGACAGCATCCTGAAGGAGCTGCAGCGCGCGCGGGCTCAGGTGAGAGCCGAAGACTCTCCCCGCGAGCTCGCGCCTGGCGCTGACGTCGGCGGCAGGGTTCGACAGTGCAACGAGGAGGTGCTGGTTGGCAACCGCAGCGTTGACCGCGGCGAACACCTGCTCAGCATCCTGCAGCTCTGCCTGGCCCCAGCCGTCGACGCTGTTCTTGAGGGCTGCCAGTGCGTGTCTGGTCGCGCTTCCCATCAGCTGTGCGTTCCTGCCTTCTGGTCGTTGTCGAGCTCGCTCAGGAACCGGTCGACGTAAGCCGTCGAGCGGTTGTCCTCGCGCAGGCTCTCCCCGACGACGCCGGAGGCGAGGTCGAGTGCAAGCGTGCCGACTTCGGCGCGGAGCGAGACGATCGCCGTCTGGCGCTCCGCCTCGATCTGAGCCTTGGCGGAGGCGGTCATGCGGTCGAGCTCAGCCTGCGTCTCGGCCTTCTTCTGGACCTTGATCTGATCTGCATCGACTCGAGCCTGCTCGCGGATCTCCGCAGCTTCGGTTCGTGCCGCAGCGAGAAGCTTCTCGTTCTCGTCGCGCTTGGCAGCAGCCTCGGCCTGAGCGATCTCCGCCTTGCGGATGCCGCCCTCGATCTGCGCTTCGCGCTCATCGAGTACCTTGCGGAGCGCCGGGATGGCGAACTTCCAGAAGAAGAATCCGAGCACAACGAAGACGACCGCCGACCAGACGATGTCATACGTAGCGGGAAGGAGGACGTTGCCCTCTTCCGCTGCGAGAGTCGACGTAACCGCCGACAGTGCGAAAGTGCTCATGTGCGGACCCGCTTACTGGAAGATGAAGAACGTTGCGACGCCGATGAAGGCGAGCAGCTCGGTGAAGGCGATACCGAGGAACATGGTGACCTGGAGGCGGCCAGCCATCTCGGGCTGACGTGCCATGGCCTCGACGGTCTTGCCGGCGACGATACCGATGCCGATGCCGGGGCCGATTGCAGAGAGGCCGTAGCCGACGGTAGCGATGTTGCCGGAGATCTCGGCGAGCGTGGTGGTTTCCACAGGGGTTTCCTTCCGTATGGGTGGTGAAGCAGGATGCTTCGCGTGAGTCAGGTGGGTCTTAGTGGCTCTTGGCAGCGGCCTGCTGGATGAAGACCGCGGTGAGGAGCGTGAACACGAAGGCCTGGAGGACCGACGCGAGGATCTCGACGAGCGTCATCACGAAGCCGCCGAGGAGCGTGGGGATGCCGAACAGCATGTCGAGCGGGCCGCCTGGGCCCTGCATCGAGTAGGTGATGACGAAGAAGTTCGTCGCGCTGAACGTGAGGACAAGCAGCAGGTGGCCGACCATCATGTTGAGGAAAAGTCGCAGAGCGAGCGAGACCGGGCGCACGATGAAGATGTTGATGAACTCGATCGGCGTCAGCAGGATGTACATGGGCCACGGCACACCGCTCGGGAAGAGGGCGTTCTTGAAGAACGTGCCGGGGCCGGCTTCACGGAAGCCTGCGTAGATGAAGGCGATGTACGAGACCACGGCCAGCACGAGCGGCATGCCGATGAGCGCGGTTCCGGCGATGTTCAGTCCGGGGATGATGCCCGTGATGTTCATCGCGAAGATTCCGAAGAACATTGCGGACAGCAGCGGCAGGTACTTGTGGCCGAGCTTCTCACCCAGGATGCCGTCGGCGATCTGCGACTTCACGAAGCCGATGGCGATCTCGGCAAGGGACTGGCCCTTGCCCGGGATGACCTTCGGGCTGCGCAGAGCAAGCCAGAAGAGCAGCAGCAGGACGGCGATCGCGAGGAGCCGGACCAGGATGATGCGGTTCAGTTCGAACGGCGTGCCGGCGAACGCCACCGCCTCGAGGAAGAACTCGTGGTCAAGCGACGGCGGGTGGAAGATGCTGTTGTCCTCCGCGGCAGCGATGAAAACTGGCAGATTCAGGGCTGAGGCGAACAGAGCACTCTCCTGTCTCGGGGCGCAGCTGTCGTTGCTGCGCTTCGATGAGTTCGGGCGGGTGCACACACGGGAAGGACCCCTTCTCGGCGCACCTGGATCAGCCTATCAAGAAATCCCCAGGCAGGAGTGCACTTCGGGCCTCCCGGCAGAACTTTTCTACTATTTGTCGTCGCCGGGCAGTCGAACGTCGCTGACGTTCCCCATGCGGCCGCGCACGACGCACACCACATCGACGACCACGGTCGCGATCACGGCGACGACCAGGCACAGCCAGAGAGTGAAGAGGTGCACGATCGGCAGGTCCCTGATCAGGAAGAGCGCGCCGAGGAAGACGATGAACTTGAGGATCCAGGCACCGAGGATCGTCGCCATGAAGAAGATCTGATCAAGGTGAGACGCGAGGATCACGGAGACGACGGTGATGCCGGTGAAGAGGAGCGTTATGGCAGCGGCGAAGAGCGCGCTCCAGAGTCCGTTGATGCCGACCGCGAGGAAGCCGATGGCGCCGCCGAGCACGGCGACGGCGATCGCGACGACGACGGACCACTTCAGGATGCTCTTGAAGATCGGCACGGAGGTGGGGGTCGTGGAGGAGTTCATGCGTCCATTCCGGATTCGGGTGCTGCTTTGAGCAGCGAGGCGTTTGCGTCGGCAAGCTCGTCGTGGGCGTTCTCCCCCGGCGCCTTCTGCGCCCGACGCTCGAGGGATTTCCGTCGACTGAGCGGTGCCATGGTGACCAGGGTGCAGGCGACGAAGCCGACGACGACGAAGCCGATGACGATGCCGATGGGGATCGAGATGAGATCGGCGGCGAAGGCCATGAGCGCACCCACGGACACGACCGCGGTCCAGGAGTAGAACACGACGACCGCCCAGCGCTGGGAGTGGCCCATGTCGAGCAGCCGGTGGTGGAGGTGCTTCCGGTCGGCGGTGAACGGCGACTTGCCCGCCCTCATCCGCCGGAACACGGCGAGAGAGAAGTCGAGCAGCGGCACGATCAGGACAGCGAACGGGATGATCATCGGCAGGAAGGCCGGCCAGAGCTCCGTCCGGCTGATGGTCTGCGGGTCGACCTCGCCGGTCACGGCGACCGCGCTGGCGGCCATGAGGAGTCCGACGAGGAGCGCGCCCCCGTCCCCCATGAACATCTTGGAGGGGTACCAGTTCAGCACGAGGAAGCCGAGGCAGATGCCGATGACGATGGCGGACAGCAGCGCGCCCATCGTGAAGCGGCCGGTCTGGCCCGCGAACTCGCTGAGCACGTAGCTGTACACGAGGAAGACGCCGTTGGCGATGATGGCCACGCCTGCCACGAGGCCATCGAGGCCGTCGATGAAGTTGACGGCATTCATGACGAGGACGACGGCGAGCACCGTGATCGCGATCGACATCCACTGCGACCCGACGGTGATGCCGCCGATCGGCAGTGACGTGATGGCGACTCCCTGCCAGGCGAGGAGGATGGCTGCGAGGATCTGCCCCGCGAGCTTCGTCATCCAGTCGAGGTCGATGAAGTCGTCGATGACCCCGATGAGCACGATGAGGGATGCGGCGCCGACGAGCGCCCAGATGCGCCCCGGCTGCTCGAAGACGAGGGAGAAGAAGGGGATCTGGGATGCCGCCGCCAAGGCGAGCAGCATGCCGATGAACATCGCGACACCGCCGAGGCGCGGCTTCGGGGTCGTGTGGACGTCGCGCTCGCGCACCGGCGGGTACCACTCGAACCGCATGGCGAGTCGCCAGACCACGTAGACGAGCACAAGCGTGACGAGCGCTGTGCCGACGACGAGGGCGAGATAGATCCGCACGCTAGGACTCGTGCCCCGCTGCCGGCTCTGATCGCGACGGGGTCTCCTCGGCCGGCTCGGCTGCCGGCGAGCTCAGCGCGACGGTCTCCTCGCTCGGGTCGCCAGCGGGCTCGACGGCGTCGACCGGGGCCAGCTTGTCGCCGAGCACCTCCTCGATGAGTGCCCGGGAGAGAGCCCCCTGCCGCACGATGCGCGCTGGCTCGCCCCGCGTGAGCGGGGTCGCATCCACGATCGTCGATGCTTCTCCCCCGGCGGGGCCGCCGTCGAGGAAGACTCCCACGTCATCCCCGAGCGCTGCAAGCGCCTCTTCTGCTGTTGTGGCCGCCGGCTCGCCGTGCTTGTTCGCACTGGAGACTGCGAGCGGCCCCGTCTCCTTCAGGAGCTCTCGAGCGAGCCTGCTGTCGGGGATGCGGAGGGCGACGGTCCCGTTCGTGTCGCCGAGGTCCCACTGCAGCGACCCTCTGGCCTGCAGGATGACGGTCAGCGGGCCCGGCGCGAAGCGCTCGAAGAGCTGACGGGCGAGTGGATGCACGTTCTCAGCGAGCGCGTCGAGCGTCTCGTGGTTCGCGACCAGCACTGGCGGCGGTGTCGCCCTGGTGCGCCCCTTGGCGTCGAGAAGACGCTGGACCGCCTGCGCCGAGAAGGCGTCGGCGGCTATGCCGTAGACCGTGTCGGTCGGCATGACGATGACCTCGCCGCTCGCGATGGCCGTGCGTGCCGCACGGACCGCTGCCAGGAGGTCGAGTGAGTCTGTGGTGGCGTAGATCTGTCCCATTCTTCGTCACATGATAGCCGGGCGGCCGGGGGCATCCCCGTTCGACGCGGAGCGGACGGCAGATGTGATCCGGTCACGGCCGGTGAGGTCTCTGGCGGTGGCTGCGCCGCTGAAGCCCGCATTTGCGAAGATCTCCCGGATCTCCGCACCCTGGGAGTCCTCGTGCTCGATGACGAGGACACCCTCTGGTCGCAGGGCACGAGCAGACCAGGTCGCGAGCCTCCGGATGAAGTCGAGTCCGTCCGCGCCTGAGTAGAGGGCCGCCTCGGGGTCGTGATGCCAGACTTCCCTGCTCTCAGGGCGGTTCGCCGCTGGCACGTAGGGAGGGTTGGAGACCACGAGGTCGAGCGAGGCCGACGGGAGCGCCGCGAACGCGCGAGCGGCGTCCCCGAAGAACGTGGCCACCGCTCCCTCGCCGTAGCTCTCGACATTGGACCGCAGCCAGGGCCAGGCGGCACTGGAGCGCTCGATCGCCGTCATGGTGATGCCTCCGTGGAGGCGAGCCACGCCCAGAGCGACGGCCCCGGTCCCGGATCCGACATCAACGCCAGTGAGCTTCGCGGGCGTCGACTCGGCGCCGCCGAGGTGTTCGACCGCGGCCATGACCAGCGACTCCGTCTCAGGGCGCGGGACAAACGCCCCGGGTCCCACCGCCAGCTCCATGTCGATGAACGGAGCCCGTCCGGTGACATGCTGGAGCGGTTCGCGCCGTGCACGACGCGACGCCGCCTTCCCCACGGCCAGAGCGTCCGCCTCGGACACCGCTCGACCGAGAAGCGAACGCATCTGCACCTCGCCGCGAGAGACGCGCAGCACTGCCGCGAGGAGGACGTCCGCCTCCGTGCGCTCGTCCGCGATACCGGCCGTCTTCAGCTGTTCGCGAACCCGCTTTCGCAGCTCGTCCATGTACAAGATCATGGGTAGAGTCTTCCGCACATCGACTCGCGGCGTCATCCACAGCATTTGCGAGGGAGATGATTGGGACGATTGCCGCGGGCGAACGCAGCCAGCGACACCCACGAAGTTCACACAGCATCCCAGAAGGGCACGAAGTGACTGGAAAGATCTACAACGACATCACCGAGGTCGTCGGCCGTACCCCGCTCGTCAAGCTCGGCCGCATCAACGACACCGGCGCGAACATCCTCGCCAAGCTCGAGTTCTTCGGTCCTGGCTCCTCCGTCAAGGACCGCCTGGGCCTTGGCATCATCCGTGCAGCTGAGCAGAGTGGCGAGCTGCAGCCCGGTGGGACGATCGTCGAGGGCACCTCGGGGAACACGGGTATCGCGCTTGCGATGCTCGGTGCCTCCCGTGGCTACCGCGTCATCCTGGCGATGCCCGAGACCATGTCCATCGAGCGCCGCCAGCTCCTGAAGGCCTTCGGCGCGGAGCTCGTGCTCACGCCGGGCCCAGAGGGCATGCGTGGGGCCGTGGCCCGCGCCAAGGAGATCGTCGACGAGACGCCTGGCGCCATTCTCGCCCGCCAGTTCGAGAACGAAGCCAACGTGCAGATCCACCGCGAGACGACTGCGGAGGAGATCTGGGCGGACACCGACGGCGAGGTCGACATCTTCGTCGCCGGCGTCGGCACGGGCGGAACCATCTCCGGTGTCGGACAGGTGCTCAAGGAGCGCAAGCCCGACGTCAAGATCGTGGCCGTCGAGCCCAAGGACTCGCCCCTCCTGACGGAGGGCAAGGCCGGGCCGCACAAGATCCAGGGACTCGGCGCGAACTTCGTTCCCGACGTGCTCGACCGTGACGTCATCGACGAGGTGCTCGACGCGACACTCGAGGACAGCATCCGCGTCTCCCGTGCGCTGACCTCGACGGAGGGCATCTTCAGCGGCATCTCGAGCGGAGCGAACCTCTGGGCTGCTCTCGAGATCGGGAGGCGTCCAGAGAACGCCGGGAAGAACATCGTCGTCATCATCTGCGACACCGGCGAGCGCTACCTCTCGACGGTGCTCTTCGACGACCTGCGCGACTAGCGAGTGGCAACGGCAACACCTCGTCGAACGCCGGCACCGCTTGGTGTCGGCGTTTGGCGTCGGGTCAGGGAGGACATCGCGGCGACGCGGCGGAACGACCCGGCGGCCCGCTCGAAGCTCGAGATCGTCGTCAACTACTCGGGACTCCACGCTCTGTGGCTGCACCGCGTGGCCCACACGCTCTGGATGCGCCCAGGCACGAAACTGCTCGCGCGCACGCTGTCACAGTTCAATCGCTTCGCGACCGGGGTCGAGATCCATCCCGGCGCCCGGATCGGCCGCAGAGTCGTGATCGACCATGGCATGGGCATCGTCATCGGCGAGACGGCGATCGTCGGGGACGATGTCCTCATCTATCACGGCGTCACGCTCGGCGGCACCTCGGGTCACCGAGTCAAGCGCCACCCCACGGTCGGCAGCCGCGTCCTGATCGGGGCCGGGGCGAAGCTCCTCGGCAACATCACGGTGGGCGACGACTCTCGAGTCGGTGCGAATGCGGTCGTCACGCGAGACGCACCGCCCAACTCCGTGCTGACGGGCGTTCCGGCGCGCATCCGCCAGCGGACCTCCGCCGAACAGGATCTGGTCGGGTACTACGAGATCTAAAAGATCTTAAAGCTTCGCCCCCTGTTCGCCCCTTCCCCCGCGGAGTGCAGCGGACCGCGGAGGTCTGAGCACAGACGAGGACTCCGCGATGCAGACCGAAAGACGGCGACCAGCAGAACTGCTGGTCGCCGTCTCGCGCTGCGGTGGTGCTGCGCCTAGTCGTCGTTGCCCGAGAGCGCCGCGAGCCTGGCTTCCTCGTCGGCAGCAATGGCCGACTGGATGACAGGACCGAGGGCCCCGTTCATTACGTGGTCGAGGTTGTACGACTTGTACCCCGTCCGGTGATCCGCGATGCGGTTCTCCGGGAAGTTGTACGTGCGGATGCGCTCAGAGCGATCCATGGTGCGGATCTGACCCGAGCGTGCTTCCGACTCAGCCGCGGCGATCTGCTCCTGCTGGTGCGCGAGCAGCCTCGCGAGCAGCACTCGCATGCCGGCAGCACGGTTCTGGATCTGGCTCTTCTCGTTCTGCATGGACACGACGATTCCGGTCGGGATGTGCGTGATGCGCACCGCCGAGTCCGTCGTGTTCACCGACTGGCCACCAGGGCCAGAGGAACGGAAGACGTCGATCTTGAGGTCGTTCGGGCTGACCTCGATCTCCTCGGGCTCATCGACCTCGGGGAAGACGAGCACGCCCGTCGTCGAGGTGTGGATGCGGCCCTGAGACTCGGTCGCGGGCACCCGCTGGACGCGGTGCACGCCACCCTCGTACTTGAGGCTGGCCCAGACGCCGAGTGCCGGGTCGTTCGCGTTGCCCTTGATGGCGACCTGAACGTCCTTGAAGCCGCCGAGGTCGCTCTCCGTCGAGGAGATGATCTCGGTCTTCCAGCCGCGCTGCTCTGCGTAGTGCGAGTACATGCGGAGGAGGTCTGCGGCGAAGAGCGCCGATTCCTCACCGCCCTCACCGCCCTTGATCTCCATGATGACGTCGCGTCCATCGTCGGGGTCACGCGGGATGAGGAGGCGGCGGAGCTTCTCCTGCGCGACGCGCAGGTTCTCCTCCAGTACGGGAACCTCTTCCGCGAACGACTCGTCTTCCTTCGCGAGCTCTCGCGCCGCCTCGAGGTCGTCCTCGAGCTCTGCCCGTGAGGCGTCGGCCGCGAGGATCTGCGCGAGCTGCGCGTAGCGCCTGTTGACCTTCTTGGCGCGCGCCGGGTTGGCGTGCAGCTCGGGGTCGGCGAGCTGCTCCTGCAGGTCTTCGTGCTCGGCGCGAAGCTGCCGAACGGAGTCGGCCATCTCGTGTCTGGCCACGGCTACGCCTTGGCTGCGCGGATGGGCTGCTTCGCGACGGAAGCGAGGAACTCTGCGTTGGTGGTCGTGCTGGCGACTCGCGCCAGGACGGCTTCGAGCGACAGGAGCGCGTTGCCTCCCGTGAGGCCGCGGCGGATGCTCCAGGTCGCTTCGACTTCCTGCGGCGTGAGCAGCTGCTCCTCGCGGAGTGTCTGCGAGTGCGAGATGTCGATGGCGGGGAAGACTCGCTTGTCGGCGATGTCGCGCGAGAGGCGCAGCTCCATGTTCCCGGTTCCCGCGAACGACTCGAGGATGGTGTCCTCGGTCTTGGAACCGGTGCCGATCATCGCCGTGGCGAGGATCGTGAGCGAGCCACCGTTCTCGACGTTCTTGGCGGAGCCGAAGAAGCGTCGAACGGGGGTGAGTGCGGATGCGTCGACGCCGCCGGGCAGGATACGTCCGGATGCGGGTGCCGCGAGGTTGTAGGCGCGGCACAGCTGGGTGACGCCGTCGAGCAGCACGACGACGTCGTGGCCGAGCTCGACGAGGCGCTTGGCTCGCTCGATCGCGAGCTCCGCGACCGTCGTCTGGTCGTCGGCCGGGAGGTCGAAGGTGGCCGCGACGACCTCGCCCTGGATGGTGCGCTGCATGTGCGTCACCTCTTCGGGACGTTCGTCGATGAGGACGACCATGAGGTGCACGTCTGGGCTGTTCTTCGCGACGGCAGCCGCGACCTGCTCGAGGACGATCGACTTGCCTGACTTGGGCGGGGCGACGATGAGGCCACGTGTGCCCTTGCCGATGGGCGCGAAGAGGTCCATGAGTCGAGTCGCGACGCGATCTTCGCTCGTCTCGAGACGGAGGCGCTCCTGCGGGTAGAGCGCGGTCAGCGAGTCGAAGTCGGGACGCTGGCGCGGCTCCTCCGGCGACTGGCCGTTGATGGCGTCGAAGCGGACGATCGCGTTGAACTTCTGGCGGCCGTGCTGGTTCTCGCCCTCGCGCGGCTGGCGGATGGCGCCGACGACGGCGTCGCCCTTGCGGAGCTGGTACTTCTTGACCTGCGCGAGCGACACGTAGACGTCGTTGGGTCCCGGGAGGTAGCCGCTGGTGCGGACGAAGGCGTAGTTGTCGAGGACGTCGAGGATGCCGGCGATGGGCAGGAGGACGTCGTCGGCCGCGATCTCCGGCTCGGTGTCCTCAGCGCCTCCGCGTCCGCGCTTGCGGTCGCGGTAGCGTCCGCCGCGGCTGCGACGCTGCTCGTCGGTCTCGTCGTCGGACGGAGCGTCCTGGGCCTGCGGGGTCTCTGGGCGGCCCTGTGCCTGCTCGCCGCCGCGTCCGCGAGAGCGTCCGCGCTGGCGGCGTCCGCCCTGCTGCTCGTCGTCCTGCGCGTCGCCGCTCTGCTCCGCGGGCGCCTCTTCCTGCTTGGCGGCGGGCTCGGCGTTGTCCGTGCTCTGCTCGTTGTCGGCTCCGCGACCACGGCGTCCGCGTCCGCGTCCGCGCTTGCGCTGACCGGCGCGGCCCTGGTCCTCGTCGCGTGCGTCGTCCTGCTCGGAGGCTTCGCCGCGTGCGGGCGGGAGGACGAGGTCGTCGAGGGAGAGCTCGGGGACGCTCGGGGACGAGGAATGCTCGGTTTCGGTGGCTTCGGTGGCCTCGGACGCCGGCGCCTCGGTGTGGTCGTCCGCGGTGACGGCCGGGGTCTCGTCGACGGCGAACGTCGGTGCTACAGCCTCGGGGGCGGAGGGCTCGACGGGTGCTGCCTGCTCCTCGACCGCTTCGGCCGGAGCCTCTGCTGCGACAGCCGCGGGCTCGGCGCTCGATCGTGCGGCCTCGATAGCCTCGATGAGCGCTCCCTTCCGCAGGCTGCGAGCGCCGCGGATCTGGAGTCCGGCGGCAAGCGCCTGGAGGTCGGCGACCTTCATGGAGGTGAGCGGAGCTTCCTGCTCCGCAGTGGGTGTTGTGTCAGTCATCTGCTGTGAGTCCTTACCTCTACCGCGTTCTGCGGTGTTCAGATCGAGCGAGCGGGACTTCTCACACACTCTGAACCACATCGACAGAAATCGAGGGGGGTGCGTACTCCGCTGCTCGGAGAGTTGAAGCTATCGCGCTGTGCCTACACCGAGAGTGTGGCCGCGTCGCCCGACAGCACCTCAACTGTAGCACCGAGGAAATCAACGGCGGGCATGATGGCGTTCCACTTCGTCTGCGTGTTGGCCTCGGCGACGGCGGCCGCCTGCAGACGCTGCTCAGGGCTGGAGCACAGCACGAGGACGCTCGGACCCGCGCCGGAGACGACGGCGGGCAGTCCGGCAGCGCGCAGCTCGGCGACGAGGCCGCTCGTGAAGGGCATCGCGGATGCGCGGTAGCTCTGGTGGAGCCGGTCTTCCGTGGCCTCGAAGAGCAGCTCCGGGCTCTGCACGAGGGCGGCGACGAGCAGCGCCGAGCGGGAGAGGTTGAAGATCGCGTCGGCGTGCGGGACGCTCTCGGGCTGGAGGCTCCTGGCGAGCTTCGTCGACATCGTCTCCGTCGGGATGAGCACGATAGGCGAGACGCCCCGGTGCACGAGCAGCTGCTTGGAGCGGGGGCCGTTCTCGCCGACCCAGGCGATCGTGAGGCTGCCGAAGAGGCAGGGCGCGACGTTGTCGGGGTGCCCCTCGAGCTCGGTGGCGAAGCGGAGCAGCGTGTCGGCGTCCACATCGACGTCGTTCGACACGAGCGCGGCAGCTGCCATGACGCCGGAGACGATGGCGGCGCCGGATGAGCCCATGCCCCGCCCGTGCGGGATCGTGTTGACGGCGCTGATGCGCAGACCGGGCAGCTCGTAGCCGAGTCCGTTCAGCGTGTGCTCGATGGACTGCACCACGAGGTGGGAGGCGTCGCGGGGCACGCTCTCCGCGCCCACTCCCTCGACCTCGATCTCGAGCACGCCCGCTGGCGCGCTCTCGACGACAAGCGTGTCGTAGACGGCAAGCGCGAGTCCGAGGGTGTCGAAGCCCGGACCGAGGTTGGCGCTCGTCGCGGGGACCTTGACTTCGACGCGACGCGCCTGTTCGACCTGCTTCATGCTGCGACTCCTAGGCAGAGGACTGTTGCGATTGGATTGATATCGGTGGGCACGACGGCCGACGCGGTTCCCACGGCGGCGTCGAGCTGCCCTGCGCTAGAGCGCGCCCTCGACACGGAGCACCCCGGTGACCCGCCGTGATGCCTCGTGCGCGGCGAGGGCCTCTGCAAGCGCTGAGAGCGCTCGCTCGGTGGCTGAGTGCGTGCCGATGACGAGGGTGGCGCCCCGCTCGGCCTCAACGGTCGTGGGTGCGCCGGAACCGGACGTCGCATCGCTGGTGTCGGCGCTGCGCTGCTCCAGGGTCGAGACGGACACGCCGAAGTCGCTGAAGACCTTCGCGATCTCGGCGAGCACGCCTGGACGGTCGTGCACCTCGAGGATGATCTGGTAGCGCGTGGTGATCTCGCCGACGTCGAGGACGGGCAGGTCGGCGTGCGTCGACTCACCGAGGCCAGGGCCACCGTTGACCCGTCGGCGGGCGGAGGAGACGAGGTCGCCGAGCACTGCAGATGCGGTCTCCACTCCCCCGGCGCCAGCGCCGTAGAACATGAGGTCGCCAGCAGCCTGCGCCTGCACGAAGACGGCGTTGTTGCCGCCGTGCACCGACGCGAGTGGGTGCTGCGCGTCGACGAGCGCGGGGTAGACGCGCGCTGAGATGCCCTCGACTCCATCGGCCGTCGTGACGCGCTCGCAGATAGCGAGGAGCTTTACGACGAAGCCCGCCGCCTTGGCGCGCTCGATCTGCTCGATCGTGATCTCGGTGATGCCCTCGCGGTGGACGAGCTCGACGGGGACCTCGGTGTGGAAGGCGATGGAGGCGAGGATCGCCGCCTTCTGCTGGGCGTCGTAGCCGCCGATGTCGGCCGTCGGGTCGGCTTCTGCGTAGCCGAGATCGGTGGCGATGCGGAGCGCTTCCTCGAGCGAGTCGCCGCGAGTGTGCATCCGGTCGAGGATGAAGTTCGTCGTGCCGTTCACGATGCCGAGGATGCGCTCGACCCGGTCGCCCGCGAGGCTGTCGCGCAGGGGGCGGATGATCGGGATGGCGCCCGCGACGGCGGCCTCGTAGGTGAGCTGAGCGCCGACGCGCCTTGCCTGGTCGAAGAGCTCGGGGCCATGCGCCGCGACGAGCGCCTTGTTCGCCGTCACGACGTCGGCACCCGTCGACAGCGCCAGGGAGATGAGGCCCTTCGCCGGGTCGATGCCGCCCATGAGCTCGATGACGATGTCGGAGCCGAGGATGAGTCGCTCCGCGTCGTCGGTGAAGAGCTCCTTCGGCAGGTCCACGTCCCGCTTCGCATCGACGTTGCGGACGGCGATACCGGTCAGCAGCAGCGGAGCGCCAACGCGAGCGGCGAGCTCGTCGGCGTTCTCGATCAGGATGCGGGCGACCTGCGACCCGACGGATCCCGCGCCGAGCAGGGCGACTCGGATGGGTCGGTTCTGGTTCATCGGTTCTCCTCGGTTACGGGCGCTCATCGGTCACGGCAGCTGGGAGTCCCGCGTCTCTGGCAAGCAGATCGGCCACGGACTCCGCACGGATCAGCGTGCGCGCCTCGCCGTCGCGAACCGCGACGACGGCCGGTCGGCCGATCATGTTGTAGTTGCTCGAGAGCGACCAGCAGTATGCGCCGGTCGCTGGCACGGCGACGAGGTCGCCAGGGGCGACATCGCTCGGAAGATAGTCTGCCAGAACGATGATGTCGCCGGACTCGCAGTGTTTTCCAACGACACGAACGAGCGCTGGGTCGGCCGTGGAGGCCCGCGAGGCCAGGCGAACGCTGTACTCGGCCTCGTAGAGGGCCGCCCTGACGTTGTCGCTCATGCCGCCGTCGACGGAGACGTAGAGGCGCTCGGCGCTGCCGCCCTCGTCGAGCGGGACTCGAACGGTCTTCGTCGTCCCGACCTCGTACAGGGCGGTCCCTGCGGGGCCGATGATGGTCCGACCCGGTTCGAAGGCCATGTTCGGCACTGCGACGCCGAGCCTCGAGCAGGCCGCTGCCACGTGGGAGGCGATGTGGGAGGCCATCGTGCGGATGTCGGTGGGCGTCTCGCGTGGCAGGTAGGCGATGCCGTAGCCGCCACCGAGATTCAGCTCCGGAACCGGTCCCCCGTCGAGGAGGCGAGCGTGGACTTCGACGAGGCGGTCGGCGGCCTCGCCGAACCCGTCGGCGTCGAAGATCTGCGAGCCGATGTGCGAGTGCAGGCCGAGGAACTCCACGGAGTCGTGCTCGCGGATGCGGGCGACGAATGCATCCACCTCGTCGAGGGGGATGCCGAACTTCTGGTCCTCGCGGCTCGTGGCGAGGAACTCGTGTGTCGAGGCGTGCACACCGGAGTTGACGCGCAGTCTCACGGGCTGCCGAACGCCCGCGGCCAGGGCGGCTGCTGCGACACGGTCGAGCTCCTGGGCGCTGTCGAGCACGATCGCCCCGATACCGGCGCCGACGGCGATGCCGATCTCGCGCGTCGACTTGTTGTTGCCATGGAAGCCGATGCGTGCGGGTGGCGCGCCCGCGGCGAGCGCGAGGGCGAGCTCGCCCTCGCTGCACACGTCGATGGCGCAGCCCGCCTCGAGCATCCAGCGGACGACGTCGGCGCTCAGGAACGCCTTGCCCGCGTAGTAGACCTTGGCGGTGACGCCGAGGGGCTCGAAGGCGTCGGCGAACGCGGCGACGGTCTCCGCTGCACGCGAGCGGGCGTCGGCCTCGTCGACGACGTACAGCGGCGTCGCGAACCGCTCCGCAAGCGCTCGGACATCGATGCCCGCGATCTCGATCGCGCCGTCCGCTTCACGAGCAGCGCTCCTCGACCAGACGTGGGCGTCGAGCTCGTTGAGATCCGACGGAACTTCGAGGTCGGCGGGCGCCAGCGGGCTGGCAGCCGTCTGGCGGGTGGCATGGGGTTCGTGGAGAGCTTCAGGCACCAGAGCATGCTATCTGCTGGCCCCTCACCGGAACAGGCGAGAGGCCCAGGCGTGCACGCGGGCGCACTACAGGCAGTCGGCCACCGCGGGCAGCTCGCTCAGCCGCGCGCCGTCGACCTTCCAGGAGAACGAGATCGCGTCGCTGGAGACGGCGGCCTCGGTGACCTGCGCCTCGAGCTCCGAGTCCGCACAGGTCGGCACCTCGACCTTCTCGTTCGAGCCGAACGGGATGCTGGTCCCGAAGAGCGTCATGCTGCTGTCGCTCGTGACGAAGAGCTTGCCGTCCGTCGCCTCGTAGCCGAGTTCGGACTCGACCTTCACCTGCCACTCGCCGGTGCCGCTGATGGCCTCGATGTTGATCACGTTGTCGCCGTAGCTGATGGTCGTGTCGTAGGAGTCGGTGTTGATCTCGCTCTCCTCACCCTGGAGCGCGGCCGGAACGCCGTCGAGGACCTCGGTCGAGACGGCGAGATCGACCGTGGTCGAGTCGACGGGACCTTCGAGCGACGCGTCGATGCCCGTGAGGTCGATGCCGACGGTGATGTCGCCGTCGCCCTGCGACGTCATGGTGGCGTGCTCGATCTTGCCGGTGAGGAGCTGCGCGAGGACGCTGAAGCCGTCCACCGTGACGGCGTACTCGCTCGGGGCCGCCGCCTCACCGTAGTTGTCGATGACGATCTTCCCCGCCTGCTCCTCGAGTGCGCTCGTGACGTTCGCCCGCGCCACGGCCTCGCCCACGACAAGACCACCGGCGATCACGACGACACCGACGCCCGTCCAGAGCCACCATTGCGCGTACCAGGGCCGCGGCTTCTTCCCCTGCGGGGGCTGGCCCCCCTGCCACGGGCCCGGCTGCTGACCATGCGGCGGATGACCGCCCGCCTGCGCGTACTGCTGTGGGGCCCCGCCGTGCTGCGGCTGGCCGAACTGCTGCGGCTGCTGCGGCTGGCCGTAGCCCGGTCCTTGTGGCGGCTGGCCGTAGCCAGGCTGCTGCGACGGATGCGGGTACCCGGAGCCCTGGCCGAACGGTGGCTGCTGCTGGGGCCCTTGGCCGTGTCCGGGCTGCTGCGGCTGACCAGGCTGCTGGCCGTACCCGGGCTGCGATGCCTGCTGCCCGTACCCGGGCTGCTGACCCTGCCCCGGCTGCTGACCGAAGCCCTGTCCGTTCGGCGGCATGCTCATCTCAGTTCTCCAGTTCTTCGGCGGCCGGCCGACGTCGCGCGGAGTGCGATCCGTCGAGCGCGTCGGGGCGGCCTCGTCGGCACGGACCCCATCGTCGCAGCTCGAAACTAGTCGCGACAGGTGGAGAACTCCCCGGAATCAGGGATCTCGGCGGAGAGTGCGATGTTCCTCGCCTCGACGCCGACCGTGAGCATCCCCTCCGCGATGCGCAGCTCGGACACGTGCAGGCCGGCAGGGAGGTAGTCGGCGGTGCAGATCGGCACCGCGAACTCGGCGATGTCAGGGAGCGCCTGCGTGAGGGCCTGGCCGAACGCCGTCCCGGACACCTCGACATCCGTCGGATCGATGATCACCTCGCCGTCGACCAGGCGCAGCTGCGCGTCGACGGTGAGCGTGCCCGTGAGGCCCAGGATGGAGACCGTCGAGCGGTAGGACAGCTCGTCGTCGCCGAGTGTGAGCGAGGCATCGGTTCCGGGGAGCGCGGCGACGCCCTCGAGGGTCGCCTCCGGCACATTGAGCGTGCCCGTCAGCATCTCGGTCCGCATCCCGTCGAAGATGTGCACGCCGTACGCGTCCACGGTCGCCGCCAGGTTCAGGCCGTAGGCGGTGAGCTCATCCGCTGAGACCGTGACGTGGCTCGCCCGACCGGTCGCGAGCTGCCACAGCGTCGAGAAGCCGTGCACACGCGTGCTGACCTCGCCGTCCACCCCGGGCGGGAGCGTGTCCTGCACCTGCTGGGCGATGCGATCCTGCGCGACGAGGCGAACCCCGACGTCGAGGCCGACGAGCAGCAGCAGGGCGCCGAGCAGCCAGAGCGAGGCCGTGACCCAGCCGCGTGCGCGCGACTTCCGCAGGAGCTGGATGCGCTCCTCCGGCGGATCGAGCGCGGTCACCTCCGACTACATCCGCTCGGGAGCCGAGACGCCGAGCATGGTGAGTGCCGAGCGCAGGACCGTGCTCGTGGCGTCGTTCAGCCACAGGCGGGTGCGGTGGAGGTCGGTGATCTCGTCGTCCCCACGCGGGATGACACGGCAGCTGTCGTACCAGCGGTGGTAGAGGCCCGCGAGCTCCTCCGCGAAGCGGGCGACGCGGTGCGGCTCGCGCAGCTCGGCGGCGGCAGCGACGACACGCGGGAAGTCCTGCAGCGCCCCGAGAAGCGCCGACTCGGACTCGTGGTCGAGCAGGGAGGGCTCGAAGACCGAGCGGTCGACTCCGGATTCGGCGGCGTTGCGTCCGACCGCGCAGGTCCGGGCGTGCGCGTACTGCACGTAGTAGACGGGGTTGTCGTTGGTGCGCTGCGCGAGGACATCGAGGTCGATGTCGAGCGTCGAGTTCGCCGAGGAGCGCACGAGGGCGTAGCGGCCCGCGTCGACGCCGACCGCGTCGACGAGGTCGTCGAGGGTCACGATCGTGCCGGCGCGCTTCGACATGCGCACGGGCTCGCCGTCCTTCACGAGATTCACCATCTGGCCGATGAGGATCTGCAGGTTGACGCCCGGCTGGTCGCCGAAGGCCGCGACCATCGCCATCATGCGAGCCACGTAGCCGTGGTGGTCGGCGCCGAGCATGATGATGCACTGGTCGAAGCCACGCTCGCGCTTGTCGAGGTAATAGCCGATGTCGCCGGCCATGTAGGTCGGGCTGCCGTTGGATCGCACGACGACGCGGTCCTTGTCGTCGCCGAACTCGGTAGTGCGCAGCCACTGCGCGCCGTCCTGCTCGAAGATCTGACCCTGCTCGCGGAGGCGCTCGATGGCTCGCGAGACCGCACCGGACTCGTGCACCGAATCCTCGTGGAAGAACACGTCGAAGTCGACGCCGAAGTCGTGAAGCTTCTGCTTGATCTCGCCGAACATCTGCTCGACGCCCTTGGAGCGGAAGACCTCCTGCTGGGCCTCCCGGTCGAGCTCGGCGATGCCGTCCCCGTAGGCCGCGGCAACCTGCCCGGCGATGTCGCTGATGTAGGCGCCGCCGTAGCCGTCCTCCGGAGTGCCCTCGCCGAGGTAGGCCGCGAGCAGCGACCTCGCGAAGCGGTCGATCTGCGCCCCGTGATCGTTGAAGTAGTACTCGCGCGTCACGTCGGCACCTGCCGCCGTGAGGACGCGGGCCAGGGAGTCGCCGACGGCCGCCCAGCGAACACCGCCCATGTGGATGGGGCCCGTCGGGTTGGCGGAGACGAACTCGAGGTTGAGCTTGACGCCGGCGAGCGAGTCGCCATTGCCGTACGCAGAGCCAGCGTCGACGATCACCTTGGCGAGGGCGCCAGCTGTGGCCGTGTCGAGGGTGATGTTGATGAAGCCTGGGCCCGCGACATCTGCACTCGCCACCTGGGGGTCGAGGATCAGCTGCTCGACGATGCCGGAGGCCAGCTCACGCGGGTTGGTGCCGACGCGCTTCGCGAGGCGCATCGCGATGTTCGATGCCCAGTCGCCGTGGTCGCGGTTGCGCGGCCGTTCGAGCACGATGTCCGTCTCGGGGACGGTGATGCCCTCAGCCCCTTCGAGGGGCGCGAGCGCGGCGTTGACAGCGGTGGTGAGTGCCGTGACGAGAGCTGGAGAAGTCATAGGCCTCCCATCCTAGAGCCGCTCGAGGGCCGTCGGCGGCGCGTGCTCGCGCCGTCGTCAGCCCAGCTGCACCCGCTCGGTCCAGTCCTCGAGGATGAGCTCGCTCGAGGTCGCGTCGACGTGCAGCTTGGACAGCCGGAGGTTCGCGATCGTGTTGCTCAGGAACGCCGTGTCTGCGGCGTCCCGACCGCTCGCGATGCGCTGCATGAGACGGCGCGGGGCGAGGTGCGTCGAGTCGACGACGTACCAGGCTCCGTCGACGAGGACCTCGACGACGGCGTGGAAGTCCATGGGAACGAGCCCCGGCGCGTACACGGACACGAGGCGTGCCGGGAGGTCGTTGGCGCGCAGGAACGCGATCGTCAGGTGAGCGAAGTCACGGCAGACGCCCTGCCGCTTCAGGAAGGTGTCGCGCGCGCCGTCGGTCGGGGCGCTCGAGCCAGGCACGTAGCTGATGTTCCGCGAGACCCAGTCGACGACCGCGTCGACGAGCTCGAAGCCCTGCTTACCGCGGAACATCGAACGCGCGGTCGGTCCGAGCAGGTCCGACTCCGCGTAGCGGGACGGGCGGCGGAACTGGATGAGGTCCAGCTCCTCCGGCTCGTTCGGCTGCGCGCGGTCTTGCACCGTCGCGGAGTAGCGCATCTCGATGTGCTTCGCGGAGGTCGTCACGCGGTGCAGCCGGCACTCGGAGCGGTCGATGGATTCGATGACGTCGAGGGGTTCGCCGTCGCCCGTGATCGTGAACGACTCGCTCTCGAGGTTTGCCAGCGTGTGGGCAGCGATCGAGAACACGAGGTCGGCTTCCCCGTCGAGTTCGAGGTCAATGGCAGATTCGATCTTTCGCATCACCAGCGGATTGTGTCACGCTCCCGTGGCCTTCCCCCACAGCTGCGCGCGGCGTCGCGGAGTGGCGTTCGGGCACCCTCGCGCCCTGTTAGTATTGGCTCCGCGTTGCTGAATGCTCAGTTCCGCGTCCGCCTCCGTAGCTCAGTGGATAGAGCACCGGTTTCCGGTACCGAAGGTCGCAGGTTCGACTCCTGTCGGGGGCACATCTCGATGTCTGGTGACATCGCAAGGGCCCGGCGCTGCTCAGCAGCGTCGGGCCCTTCCGCATCCCCAGCGTGCAGACGCTCATGCCCACACGCCGGGATCGACCTGCCGACGCGCCGGACACGCGCCCGAGAGGACATTGACACCCTCGTCGCCCCACCGCTACGGTCGGCAGTACCTCGACGAGGGGAGGCAAGGATGCCCACCTACACGTATCGGTGCGAGAACGCGCACCGCTTCGACGAGGTGCACACCATGCACTCGGTACCGGAGAGATCCGTGTGCCCAGAGTGCGGGCAAGACGCGAGGCGCCGCCCGGCTGCCCCGCATCTCTCCGCCGCAGGCTCTTCCGCCTACGGCCTCATCGATGCCGCCTCGAGATCCGCGCATGAGCCGGACGTCGTGACCTCGCTCCCCGGAGCTCCTCGGAGACCCGGCGGCGGCATCACTCGCAACCCACTCCACGCGAAGCTGCCGCGACACTGACGTCGCGGGGCACGCACCGACCGAGGCTGCCGTCACGCAAGAGACGCGGTATCGGTCACCGACGACCGAGGCTGCCGCGACGCAAGAGATGGCGAATCGGTCACCGACGAAAGGACCGAGCCATGCCCGACGTGCTGTTTCCACTCGACTCGACGAAGAAATTCGAGGACCAGGAGAAGATCGGCCACAACCGGTGGCATCCGGAGATCCCGCCAATTGCGACGGTGAAGCCCGGCGACGAGTTCCGCGTCGACTGCCGGGAGTGGTTCGACGGGGCGATAGTCAACGACGACTCCGCGGAGGACATCCTGAACGCGCCGCTGCTGACGGTGCACAAGCTGAGCGGGCCGTTCCGGATCGAGGGCGCGAAACCTGGCGACCTCCTCATCGTCGACATCCTCGACGTCGGCCCCATTCCCCAGGAGAAGGGGCCGCTCGCAGGGCAGGGATGGGGCTACACGGGAATCTTCGCGAAGGAGAACGGCGGAGGGTTCCTCACCGATCAGTTCCCGGACGCCTACAAGGCGATCTGGGACTTCAGCGGCCAGACGGCGACGTCCCGTCACGTGCCCGGGGTGTCCTTCACCGGCCTCATCCACCCGGGGCTCATGGGGACGGCTCCATCGGCGGAGCTGCTCGCGAAGTGGAACGCGCGTGAGGGAAAGCTCATCGCGACCGATCCCGGCAGGGTGCCGCCGCTCGCGCTGCCGCCGGAGCCCCAGTTCGCGGTGCTCGGCTCGCTCCCGGATTCCGAGTTCGATCGTGTCGCCGGCGAGGCCGCCAGGACGGCTCCCCCGCGCGAGAACGGCGGCAACCAGGACATCAAGAACCTCTCGAAGGGCACCCGCATCTTCTACCCCGTCTTCGTGGACGGGGCGAACCTGTCGATGGGCGACCTGCACTTCTCCCAGGGCGATGGGGAGATCACCTTCTGCGGTGCCATCGAGATGGGCGGCTTCATGGATGTGCGCGTCGACCTGATCAAGGGAGGCATGGACACGTACGGGGTCTCGGAGAACGCCATCTTCATGCCGGGCAATGTGGAGCCCAACTACAGCGAGTGGATCGCGTTCTCCGGCACATCGGTCACGCTCGATGGCGAGCAGCGCTACCTCGACTCCCATCTGTCCTACCAGCGGGCGTGCCTGCACGCGATCGACTACCTCACGAAGTTCGGCTACGCACCGGAGCAGGCCTACCTGCTCCTCGGCTCGGCCCCCATCGAAGGTCGCCTCTCCGGCGTCGTCGACATCCCGAACTCGTGTTCCACCGTCTATCTCCCCACGGCGATCTTCGACTTCGACGTGCGGCCGTCGGTCAACGGCCCGCACCAGATCGACCCTGGCATGGGGGCGCCGAGGGCAGTCGCCTCCTAGTCGCGGCGAGAGGGCCGCGGGGCTGGCGGGTGGGCGCGTGTGGCGCGCCTGCCCGCTGGCCTCTACAATCTCGTGTGCCTTCCGAGACCCCAGACGAGACGCCCACGGCGACGCCCACGGCGACGCCAGACGAGACCAACGGAGCGGAGTTCGCGCCAGAGCGCATCGCCGAGGCCGACCTCGCGACGACTCTGCGCGTGCTCGAGCAGCTCTCCGCCTACGACCGCGAGGACCCGGACTTCATCACGGTCCGTCGGGCGACGGCGCAGTTCTTCAAGGATGTGAAGCGTGTTGGGCGAGCCGCGAAGCGCCAGCGCATCGCCGACGCCGACAAGGCCGTCGTCGCCGCGACCGCCACGGGAGCACCCGACCGCATCGACGACGAGACTCGCGGCATCCCGATCTCGACCTCGACGACCGCTCCGACGGCCGGCGAGCTGCTCAAGCCACGCGCCTGCTACATCTGCAAGCAGCCGTACACGGTGGTCGACGCGTTCTACCATCAGCTCTGCCCCGACTGCGCAGCCTTCAGCCACTCGAAGCGGGATGCGCGCGCCGATCTGACCGGCAAGCGGGCCCTTCTCACGGGCGGACGAGCGAAGATCGGGATGTACATCGCGCTGCGGCTGCTCCGCGACGGCGCGCACACGACGATCACGACGCGCTTCCCGCGCGACGCCGTCCGCCGGTTCTCGGCCCTGCCTGACTCGCCGGAGTGGATCGACCGGCTCAAGATCGTCGGCATCGACCTCCGTGATCCCGCACAGGTCATGGGCCTCGCGGACTCCGTCACGGCCGCTGGCCCGCTGGACATTCTCATCAACAATGCCGCCCAGACGGTGCGCCGCTCCCCCGGCTCCTACGCGCCACTCGTCGAGGCAGAGCTCGCGCCGCTGCCGGACGGACCGCTTCCCGAGCTCGTGACCTTCGGGCACACGAACGACGCGCATCCGCTCGCCCTGGCGGAGTCGGTCGCCGCGCACCCGATCCTGTCCTCAGCGGCGGGACGCACCGCCGAGGAGCTGACCGCAGACGCCATGGCCGCCGGCTCCTCGTCGCTCGAGCGGCTCGCGGCTGGCACCGCCATCGACGCGGGCGGCCTGCTCCCGGACGAGCTGCACATCAACTCGTGGACCCAGCACGTCGACGAGGTCGAGCCTCTCGAGATGCTCGAAGTGCAGCTCGCGAACATGACCGCGCCGTTCCTGCTCGTGAGCAGGCTCCGTGGCGCGCTCAAGGCGTCATCGGCACGCCGCACCTACATCGTGAACGTCTCCGCGATGGAGGGGGTCTTCGGACGCGGCTACAAGGGCCCTGGCCACCCCCACACGAACATGGCGAAGGCGGCCCTGAACATGCTCACTCGCACCAGCGCTCGGGAGATGTTCGAGAGCGACCGCATCCTCATGACCGCCGTCGATACCGGCTGGATCACGGATGAGCGGCCCCACTTCACGAAGATCCGCCTCGCCGAGGAGGGCTTCCACGCCCCACTCGACCTCGTCGACGGTGCAGCCCGCGTCTACGACCCGATCGTCCGCGGCGAATCTGGCGAGGATCTCTTCGGGGTCTTCCTCAAGGACTACAAGCCCGGCTCCTGGTAGCGGGAGGACGAGCTCGCGGGATCAGAAGATCTGGCCGACGGGCTCGCGCTTCTCGCTCTGGAAGGCGTCTTCCGTGCGCCCGGCGGCCCAGTAGCCGGAGAGGGAGAGCTGCGAGCGCTCGACGCCACGGGCGGAGAAGATCTTCCTGAGTCGCTTCATCTGCTCGCGCTCGCCGTGTGCGAAGACCTGCACGAGTCCATCGGGGAATGCGAGGTCCTCGACGGCTGCCGCGATCAGCTGCTGGTCGTACCCGCCATGCTCGCCTCGGTGGAGCCACTGAACGGTGACGCCCGTCGGGGCCGAGAGTTCGATGTGGTCCTCATCCCCTGCTACTTCGACGAGGACCGCGCCCTTCGCGTCCTCGGCAAGCGCTTCGAGCGTGCGCGCGATCGCCGGGAGTGCGGACTCGTCACCGCAGATGAGATGCCAGTCGCTCTCGGGGAGCGGCGAGTAAGCACCGTGCGGTGTCGTGGCCACGATGACGTCGCCTGGCTTCGCGTCGCGAGCCCACGGGCCGGCGACACCGGCGTCGCCATGGACGACGAAGTCGACGGAGACCGTGCCGCTCGCGCGGTCGACCCCACGAACCGTGTAGGTGCGCCGGACGGGGACCTGCTCGTTGGGAAGCGTCGCGCGGAGCTCTTGGAGATCGAACGGGAGCTCGAGCTCGCCGACGCCTCCCCCGAAGTGCAGCTTCAGATAGGTGTCGGCGTGCTCGAGGTCGAAGTCGTCGAGGTCTGCCCCGAGGAAGTGGACCCGGACCAGTGAGCGACTGAGTCGCTCGGTGCGCTCCACGCTCAGGCGGACGGTGGGTCCCCGCTTGCGGGACTTCTGGGCAACGACGTCTGTCACGGTGATGGGCTCCTCGTTCGGGGTGAGTTAGGCCAGCCTAACAAGCCCTCCTGAGGCGCGCCTGTCGCTCAGCGCTGCGCGCGTCCATCGGCGCCGGACTCGGTCTCGTAGCTTCCGAGCGCGTCTGCGAGCTCCTCGAGGAAGACATCCACTTCCTGAGCGGAGTAGCCACGCTCGTAGACGCGGGACGTGAACTTTACGGCCTCGACCTCATGGGACCTGACGATCTCCGCCTGCTCCCGCAGACCCCTCTCGTGCGCCTCGAGGGCGGCGGCGGCCTGGTCGAGGAACTGGTCGACCTCACGGACGTCGTAGCATCCGTCGAATTTCAGAGCGTTGAAACGCTTGGTGCGTACATCTTCACTTCGCACGTTGAACCTCCGGTGTCTCATGTGAAAACCGGACAAGGAGTGCTTGTCCGGTGCACGACAATTCTACGGAACTCCATGTGGAATCACACATCGACGCCGGATCGTCACGAAGCGCTCACCTGCGAAGGGCACTGTTCGCCGCCTGTTCACTCGTGGCGTCACCACGCGCACAACAATCACGTTCTTCACGGCTACACCCCGCTAGCGTTACGGAGAAGGCCGATGACCGGCCAGAAAGGGGTCTCCGTGCGTCGTGCGCTCGCTCTGCTCGGCATCGCTGCCGCAGCACTCCTCGGAACGAGTGCGCCAGCATCCGCCGAGGTCTCTCCGATCACTTCCTCCGGCTCGTCCACCGCAATAGCCCCGGCCGAGAGCCCCGGCTCGCCGCAGGGCCACATCTTCGACCCGGGTGGGCTCGTCACCGGCGACACCTCCGACATCGAACAGGCGATCTCGACGCTCGAGGCCGAGACCGACTACACGATGTACTTCGCGATCGTCGATCGCTTCTCCAACCCGAGCTCGGGGTTCGACTGGGCCAGCGAGTTCGCTTCGGTCAACGACCTCGGCTCCGAGGCTGTCATCCTGTACGTCGGTGTCGACCAGCTCGATTTCGGCCTCAACACCGACAGCGCGTTCCCCCTGGGCGACGGTGCGCTGCGCGACATCGAGACGCAGTCGATCGCCCCGAACCTCGACTCCGGGCAGTACGGTCAGGCCGCCATCTCAGCGGCGGACTCGCTCCGCCAGGAACTCACCGGTTCCGGCGCAACCACCGGAGGCGCGGGTGGAGGCGAGCTCGTGACGGGTGCCGCAGTCGGTACGATCTTCCTCTTCGTGGGCGGGTTCATCGTCGTGGTCGCCCTCATCATCCTCTTCGTCGTGCTCAGCGCTCGGCGCAGGAAGAAGAAGGGCCAGCAGGCGACGGAGGCCGAGCAGAAGGCGCAACTCGAGCAGCTCGCGCAGCGCGCTGCCGGCGAGCTAGTCAGGGTCGACAACCTGGTGAACTCCGCCGACCAGGAGGTCAGCTTCGCCGAGGCGCAGTTCGGGCCCGAGCCGGTCGCCGAGTACCGAGCAGCGGTGGCGGACGCCCGCGAGCAGCTGCGTCGCGCGTTCGGCGTCCAAGGCCAGTACCTCGACACCGAACCCGAGCCGCTGCCAGCCCAGATGCAGATGAACGAGGCCATCCTCGGTTTCGTGAACCTGGCCGAGCAGCGCGTCGCCGAGCAGGCCGCGCGCTTCGAGAAGCTCCGGGACATGGAGCGCAACGCGCCAGAGCTGCTCAGGCAGGTCCGCGGCGAACTCGACCGACTCGAGGGACAGATGCAGGGTGCCGAGTCCCAGCTGACGGCGCTCCGCGCCCGCTACAGCCCGCAGGCGCTCTCCACGGTCGACGACTCGACCAGCCACGCCCGCGAGCTCCTTGCGCTCGCGCGCACCGAGACGCAGAACGCCGATGGCGGTCTGCGCGAAGGACGGACGGGGCCAGCAGCCGTCGACATCGGCGACGCGCAGCTCGCGCTCTCGCAGGTGACCTCGGTTCTGGGCTCCATTGGCGCCGCCGCCAGCGACCTCGAGAACGCGGAGCAGCTCATCCGCCAGGAGATCGGCGAGCTGGAGGCCGGTCTCGCGCGCAGCACGCAGCTCGTCCAGCAGGCGTCACTGCAGCCCGACGTGGCTGCCGCGGCCGCCGCAGCGCAGGCCACCGCCCAAGAGGCGATCGCCAGGGCCCGCTCCGGGAGCGCCTCGGCCGCCGATCCGCTCAGGACTCTCGGGGGTCTCAGGGAGGCGGACGAGGCCCTGGACGCTGCGATCGCGTCGCTCCTCCAGGAGCACGAGCGCCTGGCGGGACTCCGCAGGCAGCTCGATGTCGCCCTCGCTCAGGCCCGCTCGGCCGTCACGGGCGGACTCCAGTTCATCGACGCGCGTCGAGGTGCCGTCGAGAGCGAGCCGCGCGCCCGGATCCAGCAGGCGGAGACCGAACTCCGCACAGCGGAGCAGCTCGCGGCCACCCAGCCTGAGGAGGCGATGCAGCGAGCCAAGAGCGCGATCAGCCTCGCCGAGCGGGCCACAGAGCAGGCCAGAAGCCAAGTGCAGATGCAGCGCAGCGGCTACGAGCAGAGCTGGGGCGTGTCCTCGGGTTCGAACTCCAACAGCAGCTTCAACTCGGGACTCCTCGGCGGGATCCTCGGCGGACTCATCAGCAACAGCGGCTCCTCCGGCCGAAGCTCCTGGGGCGGCGGCAGCTCGTGGGGCGGCAGCTCGGGTCGCCGATCGGGCGGCAGCTCGTCGGGCTTCCGCTCCTCGGGCGGTTTCCGCTCCTCGGGAGGAGGCTTCCGTTCATCGGGCGGCGGCAGAAGGCGCTGACGCGCACCCAGCACGCAGACAGCGCTCCACAGTTACTCCGACACATCACGGCACTCCGACACATCACGGCCATTCATCACGGATCACCAGCGAAAAGGAAGCACTCGATGTCCAACAAGCAGTCCATCTTCGGACGAATCAGCCAGCTCGTCCGCGCCAACATCAACTCGCTCATCGACAACGCGGAAGACCCGCAGCTCATGATCGACCAGCTCATCCGCGACTTCAGCTCGAACATCAAGGAGGCGGAGGCGGCGATCGCGCAGACCATCGGCCAGCTCCGCATGCTCGAGGACGACTACCGGGAAGACGTCCAGGCCGCGTCCGAGTGGGGCAACAAGGCCCTCGCCGCCAGCCGCAAGGCCGACGAGCTGCGCGCAGCGAACGACGAGGTCGACGCGCAGAAGTTCGACAACCTCGCGAAGGTCGCCCTGTCGCGCCAGATCGAGTCCGAGACGGAAGCTCGCACGGCCGAGCCGCAGATCCGCACCCAGACGCAGGTCGTCGAGCAGCTCAAGGGCGGACTCGACGGCATGCGCGAGAAGCTCCGCCAGCTCGGCGCGAAGCGCGACCAGCTCGCCGCCCGCGCCAAGACGGCCGAGGCGCAGCAGAAGGTCAACGAAGCCCTCGGCAGCATCAACGTGATGGACCCGACCAGCGACCTGGGTCGCTTCGAGGAGAAGGTCCGCCGGCAGGAGGCGCTCGTGCGCGGCCAGCAGGAGCTGCAGACCTCCAGCCTCGACTCGCAGTTCAACCAGCTCGAGGACCTCGGCAAGCTGACCGAGGTCGAGGCCCGGCTCGCGGCTCTCAAGCAGGGCCAGCGCGCGCCTGCTGCCATCGACGCGCCGGAGCAGAGCTTCTAGGCCTCCCAGCGCAAGTGTTCGCCGCTGGGACCCGTCTCACACGGTCGGGTCTCAGCGGCGTCCTCCTTTCCAGCCGCCAACGCACCAGCGAACGAAGGTCCTCACCCATGAACCCCTTGAAGATCGTGTTCCTCGATTCGCCGCTGTCCCGGCTCGGCTACCACGCGGCGACGGCCGTCGGGCTCGCAGTGGGCGTGCCGCTCTCCACGGGCCGAGTCGAGAACCATGACGGACTCATCGTCTGCAGTGGCCTGCCCAAGTGGGCGTTCCGCCGGGGCGGGACGTGCGTCGGCCGGGTCTACCTCACTCGCGACACCGTTGGCGAACGGGTGTTCCGCCACGAGCGCGTGCACGTCGAGCAGTGGAAGCGCTACGGTTTCCTGTTCCCGCCGCTCTACTGGCTCGCCGGATTCGACCCGCTCAAGAACCGCTTCGAGATCGAGGCGGGACTCGAGGACGGCAACTACCTCCCGGCCCGTCGCCGCCCCGCATCGAACAGCTGAGCACCCTCAGGAGCGCGCCGCACGATCCCAGGCGGGCGGGTACCGGCTCGGCCAGTCGAACTCGCGCTCGAGCTGCAGCGACAGCCGAAGGAGCGTCGCCTCGTCGCCCGGCCGACCGATGGCCTGCACCCCCGCCGGCAGGTCATTCGCGAACCCGACCGGCATGGTGATGGCGGGCAGCCCGGTCACGTTCACGTAGGACGTGTACGGCGTGTACTGGCACTGCTGCTCGAAGTTCCGCTCCCCGTCGCTCGCGTCGAACCAGCCGAGCGGCCGAGGCGTCATCGCGAGCGTCGGTGTCAGGACGACGTCCACGTCCGAGTACTGGCGGATGATCGCCCGCTCGAACGCGGCGAGCGACGCGAGCGAGGCAGCCAGCTCCGCGGCGCCCTTCGTCCGTCCGACGCCGACGAGCCACCGCGTGAGGGGCTCAAGGGCCTCCAGTTCGGGCCCCTCCAGGGGGATCGTCGAAGCGCCGGCCTGCCACACCGTCCGGAACGCGTCGAAATACTCGGGCGCGTCCGTCGGCGTGACCGGCACGAGCTCGTGTCCGAGTCGCGAAAGCTGCTCCTTGGCGGCTTCGAAGACCGCGGCGACCTCATCGTCGAGCGCGATCTTGTACTCCGTGGACCACGGCGACCAGCAGTTGAAGCCGATCCGCAGCTTCCGAAGGGGCACGTCAAGAGCGTCGAGGTAGGAACGCTCCCCTGCCGGTGCCGTGAGTGCGCTCCGGTCGGCCTGGCTGCCGTCCCTGCGCCGGGCGATCATCCCGTCGAGCAGGAGCGCAGCATCCGCCGTGCTCCTCGCGATGGGGCCCGAGACGGGGAGCCCCGCGAGGGAGCCGACGCCCGACCCATCCGGCACTCGGCCCCGGCTCGGCTTGAGACCGACCAGACCGCAGGCGGAAGCCGGGATGCGGATAGACCCGCCACCGTCCGAGCCCGGCGCGAACGGAAGCAGGCCGGCTGCGACAGCCGCCGCCGCACCTCCCGAGGAGCCGCCGGCCCCGAGCCCAGCACCCCACGGGGTGACTGCGGGCGGGGCCACCGCGTTCTCGGTGTAGGCGGGGAGACCGAACTCGGGCGTGTTCGTCTTCCCCAGGCTGATGCCGCCGGCCGCGTCCATGGTCTCGACCAGCGGCGAGCTCTCCTCCGGCACATACCCGGCGAAGGCGCGCGAGCCGAAGGAGGTCGGCACGTCGGCGCGCGGTTCGAGGTCCTTGTCCGCGAAGGGCATCCCCCAGAGCGGAGCCTCGTGCAGGTCTCCGCGGCGAGATGTGGACGAGGGTTGCCGCTCGAGCGCTCGAGCTCGATCCAACGCGCGCTCTGCGGTGACGGTGATGAAGGCTCCGGATGCACCTCCATCCGCGTCCAGACGTGCCAGGTAGGCGCTCGTGAGCGCCACCGGCGAGAGCTCGCCGCTCGCGAGCAGCTGTCTCTGCCTGACTGCGCCGAGGGTGTGCAGCTCTTGACTCATGATGTGCCTCTCTGAAGCTCGTGTCGGGTGCCGCTCGGTCTGGCCCAGCTAGAACAGGGCTGGCTGCGTGGCGCCCTGGGGCGTCTCGACAACCCGCCAGTCGACCGGATCCGCACCCTGCTGGCGCAGCAGCTCGTTGGTCCGCGAGAACGGACGGGAGCCGAAGAAGCCGCGTGAGGCGGACAGCGGGCTGGGGTGTGCGCTCAGGAGCGTTGGGGTCTCGCCGAGCAGCGGAGCGAGGGCCTGCGCGTCCTTGCCCCAGAGAATCGCAACGAGCGGACGCCTGCGGGCAACGAGGGCCTCGATTGCCAGATCCGTGACCGACTGCCAGCCGAACGCGCGGTGCGAGCCCGCCGCGCCGGCACCGACCGTCAGGACACGGTTCAGGAGGAGGACTCCCTGCTCGCTCCACCGCGAGAGATCGCCGGTGGTGGCCGCTTCGATGCCCAGGTCGTCGTGCAGCTCCCGGTAGATGTTCGCGAGGCTCCGAGGGAGCGGCCGGACGTGGCCCTCGGTGGCGAAGGACAGTCCGATGGGATGGCCAGGGGTCGGATACGGGTCCTGGCCCACGATCAGGACCCGGACGTCGTGGAGTGGGGCCTCGAATGCCCTGAGGATGTGCTCAGGAGCCGGCAAGAAGTCGCGGCCGGCATCCTCCTCCAGCTTCAGCCGCTCCGCGATCTCCTCCAGGCGGCCGGCGGCTGGCTCGAGCGCCCGAGCCCACCCCGGGTCGAGCCGATGCAGATCGCTGAGCCCGCGCAGGTCCGTCATTCCGAGGCTCGGCTGGAGGAGACCGTGACGCCGCCCTCCCCCGCGGTCAGCTGCCAGACGCTCCCTGACCCGAGGATCTCCAGCGCGCCCTCTCCGACTTTGAGGACGGTGTCCTCGTCAACGGCGAGGATGCGCTCCGCGAGTCCCGCTTCGATACTCGCCGCGCACAGCGCGACGAGCCCCCACTGGGCGGCGTGCGCCTCGATGGTCAGATCGACCAGCCCGAGGCCGGCCTCGAACGTCACCTCGTCGAGTCCCTCGCCGGATTCCTCCGGGGCGACGGGCACCCCGCCGATGCGCCACCCGCCGATGATGGCCTCGTCCGCCGCGATGGCGGCACCGGCCGAGTAGCCGAGGTAGGAGACGCCCTCTGCCACCAGGCGGCGGATGTCGGTCGCGAGCGGCGCCAGTGCGGCGAGATACGCGGGGGTGTGGCCCCCGCAGACGAGGATGCCGTGGGCCGTCGAGAAGCTGGAAAGATCGATCTCGTCGAGCGGTTCACCGCTCGCGGTGCTTCGGGCGAGCACGGGAGTCGCCAGGACGCCAGGGTCAACCGATCGGAGTCGGTCCGCGAACCAGTCCGCGACGGGCTCCGGGTTCTCCCCGACCGCGATGACCGCGATGACGGGCGTCGCTCCGTCGGCGCGGCTTCGAGCCTCGCCCGCGAGCTGGGCGAGCGCGAGCTCAACCCCTGGCCCGTCTCCGCCGCCTACCAGGAAGATGCTCACTCGCCGGCCTCCTTCGCGGCGCCCTTCATGACGAGGGGGCCGCGGTGCAGCTGGAACTGCTCCCGCTGCGCCACCGGACGCACGACGAGCTCGTCGACGTTGACGTGACCGGGAAGCTGGAGCGCGAGCTGGATCGTCGCCGCGATGTCCTCCGCGGTGAGCGGATGATCGACGCCCTCGTAGAGCTTGTCAGCTGAGGCTTCGTCGCCCCGCATCCGCTTGAGCGTGAACTCCTCCGTGTGCACCATCCCAGGCGCGATGTCGATGACCCGGATTGGCTCACCGCCGAGTTCCAGGCGCAGCACCCCGATCATCGCTGCCTCCGCGGCCTTCGTCGCGACGTAGCCGCCACCGCCCTGGTAGATGACGCGTCCGGCAGTCGACGTGACCGTGACGATGTCTGCGTGTGGGAAATCGTCCGTGCTGCTCGCGGCGGATGCGCGCAGCAGGGGCAGGAAGGCCGTGATGACGCGCTTCGTGCCGAGGACGTTGAGCTCGAACATCAGCTGCCAATCGGCGATGCTGCTCTCCTCGACGCTCTCGGTGCCGAACGCGCCCCCGGCGACGTTGACCAGGGCCTCGACCTCTCCGAGTCGGCTCGCGGTGTCTCGGAGCTCGGCCACGAAGGCGTCGTCGGTGATGTCCCCCGCCAGCACCTCCGCGCCGGTCTCGGCGGCGAGCTCCTCGAGCCGGTCGGCACGGCGGGCAGTCGCGAGCACCACTCTGCCCTCTGCGCGCAGCGACCTGACCGTCGACCGGCCGATTCCGCTGCTCGCTCCCGTCACTACGACAACACGCGTTCTCTGTTCTTCAGGCATACCTCCATCGTGGCATGCGGCCGCTCGCCGCGCCTGGCACGCGTGACGATTTGTGTCCAGCTCCGTTGCCCGCGCCTGCGCCCACTGCCACACTCGGTGCCACCCGGCTGTCCAGTCGGGTCGCGGCCGACACGGAGGCTACCCATGACCCAGAGCTTCGAGACCAGGCAGATCCACGCAGGCTCTGCCCCCGACCCCACGACCAACGCGGTCGTCACCCCGATCTACCAGACGACCTCGTACGTGTTCGATGACGCACAGCACGCGGCCGATCTCTTCTCGCTCTCGCGCGCCGGGAACATCTACACGCGCATCACGAACCCCACGACCGCAGTGCTCGAGGCGCGCATCGCCGACCTTGAAGGCGGTAGCGGGGCTCTCGCGCTCGCCTCCGGCCAGGCGGCAGAGACGTTCGCGATCCTGAACATCGCCGGAGCCGGCGACCACATCGTGTCCTCGACGTCCATCTACGGCGGCACGTTCAACCTCTTCAAGTACACGTTCGCGAAGCTCGGCATCGACGTCACCTTCGTCGAGGACCAGAACAACCCAGACGCCTGGCGTGCAGCGGCGAAGGACAACACGAAGCTGTTCTTCGGCGAGACGATCGGCAACCCGGCCGTCAACATCCTCGATATCGAGACAGTCGCCACGGTCGCTCACGAGGTCGGCGTGCCCCTCATCGTCGACAACACCATCGCCACCCCCTTCCTCATCCGGCCCTTCGAGCACGGGGCCGACATCGTCGTCCACTCCGCGACGAAGTTCCTCGGCGGCCACGGGGCCGTGATCGGCGGCGTCATCGTCGACGGCGGCACCTTCCCTTGGGATGAGCACAAGGACCGCTTCCCCGGCCTGTCCGAGCCCGACCCGAGCTACGACGGCCTCAGCTACACGGGCGCCCTCGGCAACGCCAACGCGTTCCACACCAAGGCCCGAGTGCAGCTGCTGCGCGACATCGGCGCGTCCATCGCGCCCGCTTCGTCCTGGCAGATCCTGCAGGGTGTCGAGACGCTGAGCCTTCGCATGGAGCGCCACGTCTCCAACGCGACCGCGATCGCGTCGTGGCTCCAGGGCCACGCCGAGGTGCAGAACGTCAACTACGCGGGCCTCGAGTCGAGCCCCTGGAATGCCCTGGCGAAGCGCTACGCGCCGAACGGCGCGGGTGCCATCCTGTCGTTCGAGCTCCGCGGCGGCGTCGAAGCTGGCCGAAAGCTCGTCGAGCGCGTGCAGCTCTTCAGCCACCTCGCGAACATCGGCGACGTCCGCAGCCTCATCGTCCACCCGCCGTCGACGACGCACTCGCAGCTCACCCCAGAGCAGCTCCTCGCATCCGGCATCAACCCCGGACTCGTGCGGCTCTCAGTGGGACTCGAGAACGTCGACGACCTCATCGCGGACCTCTCGCAGGCCCTCGACTCGCTTCGCGCCTAGGCGCGGGGTAGCCGCTAGCCTGGCGCTGATGGACTGGACAGATCACGGCATCTCGCCGCCGAGCGGCAGAATTCCGAACGACGAATTGCGGGCGGTCTCGCTGAGGCCGCCCGCCTCGGGCGCGTGGCGCGACGGCGACGACGTCGGCCACCGCCAGTTCGCCTGGCTCGGGGCGTTCAGCCCCGAGCACGGCGGCGAGCTCCCGCTCATCCGGCTCGCCTACGAGACGTGGGGCACGCTCAACGCCGACCGCTCGAACGCGATCCTCGTGCTCCACGCGCTCACCGGCGACTCGCACGTGGAGGGGCCGCTCGGGCCCGGACATCCGACCGCCGGCTGGTGGCCGGGCATCGTCGGCCCCGGGGCGCCTCTCGACACGGACCGCTACTTCGTGATCGCCCCCAACATGCTCGGCGGCTGCCAGGGCTCGACGGGACCCGCGAGCCTCGATGCTCGCGGAAACGCGTACGGCGCCTCCTTCCCGGTGCTCACGATCCGCGACCAGGTGCGAGCGCAGGCGCTGCTCGCGGATGAACTCGGCATCGCCTCGTTCGCCGCCGTCATCGGCGGCTCCATGGGCGGCATGCACGCGCTCGAGTGGGGCATCATGTACCCCGACCGCACGCAGCGGCTCGTCGTGATGAGTGCCCCCGCGGCGTCCGATGCGCAGACCATCGCGCAGAACACCCTGCAGATCGACGCCATCAGGCTCGATCCGAACTTCAACGGGGGCGACTACGCGGACGAACCCGCCGGGTTCGGACCGCACCGCGGCCTCGCCCTCGCACGGCGCCTCGCCATGCTCAACTACAGGTCGGGCACCGAGCTCGACGACCGCTTCGGACGCAGCTGGCAGTCCAACCTCAGCCCGGAGCAGGACGAAGGGCGCTACGCCGTCGAGTCCTACCTCGACTTCCACGGCAACCGCTTCACGCGGCGCTTCGACGCCAACAGCTACATCACGCTGCTGACGGCCATGAGCTCGCACAACGTCGGCCGCGATCGCGGGGGCCTCGATGCTGCGCTCGCGCGCGTCACCGCATCCACCATGGTCATCGGCATCTCAACGGACGTGCTCTTCCCGCCCGAGACGCAGCACCGCATCGCCGAGGGCGTGCAGAACAGCTACTCAGGCGACAGAGCCGTCACGATCAGGTCGAGCTTCGGCCACGACGGGTTCCTGCTCGAGATCCACCACGTCGGCGACGCCATCCGCTCCATGCTCGCGAACGGCTGAGCTCGCCGGGGTGCGAGCCGCCGAGCTGCCCCTCTGAACCCCGCGCACGGTGCGCCTGCTGCGCGGCCACATGGCCCAGAGCGCCCAGATGAGCAGCACGACCAGCAGGCCGTTGCGACCCGCGAGGAGCGCGACACCGGCGGAGTGGGCGTCGGTCACGAAGTTGTAGTTGCCTGGATAGATGATCTGCGTGAGCCAGGCGATGCACAGGGCGATGCCGGCGGGCAGCGCGAAGCGCCTGATGTCCACGATGAGCCCGAACACGATGACCGGCGCGAGCCACGTGATGAACTGCGGCGAGCCGACCTTGTTGAAGACGATGAACGAGAGCACAAGCGCGAGCGACAGGGCTGGGAACAGGCGCGTGAACGGCATGCCCCGGCGCTTGGAGACCAGCGCGAGCAGCACCACCCCGAGCACGGCGACGGCCAGCAGCGGCGTGAGCAGAGCGCTCACGAACTCCGTGCCTGGACCGTCGACCTGGAAGGTCAGGATCTCCATCGAGTAGTAGGCGTCGTAGCCAGGCACCTGCATGGATGCGAGCCACATGGGCACGGTCGCGGCGACCGCCTCGACCTGCAGCCCTCGTCCCGTCTGCTCGGTCACGAAGGAGAACACGTTCGACCCGCCACCGAGCGCGAGGGCCGGGATGAGCACGGCGGCGCACACGACAACGGCACCCGCAACGAGCCAGAGCCGGTGTCGCAGCACGATGAAGGCCGCGGCGAACACGGCAGCTGGCCAGATCTTGAGCCATGCCCCGAACGTGAGCAGTGCACCGGCGATCTCGGGACGACGCCGAAGCGCCAGCAGCGCGAGGATCGCGATCGGCACGCTCACCGCATCGATGCGGCCGAGCGCCACCGGTCCGAGCAGGGCCATGAGCACGAGCCACCACCAGGCGGCGATCTGCCGCAGCCCGGCGTCGCGAGACGAGGGACGCCACAGTGTCAGCGCCGCGAACGCGACTGCGTTGCCGGCGGCAACCACCAGCAGCCAGCCCAGGCCATAGTTCGCCTGCCCTCCGACCGCGTCGGCCAACAGCATCGGCAGCAGCGAGGGCAGCGGGTACACGAAAGTCGCATCGATGCCGGGCACCTGCCCCAGCTGGGCCTGGTCGACCCACCCGCGGTACACCTGGAACACGTCGCCCATGGGGTTCGAGAGCGAGTAGAGGTTCACGAGGATCAGCACGTAGTGGACGCCCGCGAAGGCAAGCCAGAGCGTCACGATCGAAAGAGGGCCCGGCCAGTGACGGGCGATCCACGACGTAGTCATGCGGGACAAGCTACCCCAGGTCAGGCGCGCAGCTTGGACGCCACGAGCGCTCCGACCAGGCGCGGCAACGCAGCGGTCGCGTCGCTCGCCCTGATCGGCGCACCAGGACCGAACCTCGTGAGCTCGTCGATCGGGTCAAGCAGCGCGGAAGCCGCCTCAAAGTTCCCCGCGTTCAGTTGCGAAGCCAGCCAGCCAGCTCGCGCGTGCAGCCAGACAGCCGCTGCCGCGAGGTGCTGCGGCTCCGGCTGCTCGGCCACGTCTCGCTTCGAGGCGACGGCGCTCAGCGCCCCCATGGCCCCGGCCAGCACATCGCCGGTCCCCGCCGTGGCGAGCCAGGCTCCCGGAGCATCCACGACGATCGTCGGGCCGTCCCCCGCGATGTAGGTGCGGTGCCCCTTGAGCACGAGCGTGCAGCCGAGACGATCCGTCACGAGGCGGACAGCCTGCTCCGGCTCCTTGATGACGTCGGTGGCGTGCACCTCGGTGTCCTCGAGCTTCGTGATGAGGGCGGCGAGCTCGGCCGCGTGGGGCGTCAGGATGCATCGGCGCACGTGGTGTCCTCCCAGCACGCGCTTGGCGATCTGCCCGAGTGCGCCGGAATCGGCGATGACCGTCGCGTCGAGCTCCCGAGCCCGGTCAAGCGCTTCCCGCGCCTCGCTGGTGCGCCGCACGTCCTTCGGATCCACTCCGGACCCGACGACAAGCGCATCGAACGACGCGAGATCGGCGACGACCTCCGGACTCTGCCACAGCACAGCCTTGGTCTCCGCCTCGCCCCCGGCGTAGCGCACCATCCCGATCCCGGTCGCGAGGGCGGCCCTCGTGCCCAGTACGGCGGCGCCCGGGTAGTGCGTGGAGCCCGTCACGAACGCCGTGACACCCCGGCGGTACTTGTGGTCGTCCTCGCGCGGCGCGAAGACGCTGGCCGCGGCATCCTGAGCATCGAATTCCCTCACCCGGCCATACTGGTCGCTCTTCGACGACACGCCAAGTCGCCACCTCGCTCCGGTGAGGAGACCGAGGGTCAGTGCCGAGCGGTCGCGTCCCGGATCTCGCCGACGAGCTCCTCGATGATGTCCTCGAGGAACAGCACCCCGAGCGTGTTGCCCTCTCGGTCGAGGACCCGCGCCAGGTGGCTCCCCGTGCGTCGCATCGTGGCGAGCGCGTCCTCGAGATCGGCCTCGTCGTGCATCGAGTCGAGCGAGCGGATGCGCTTGACCGGGATGGGCTGGTCGAACTCGTCGGGCTTGTCGAGGTCGAGCACGTCCTTCAGGTGCACATAGCCGGAGAACTCGCCCTCCTCGTCCAGGATGATGTAGCGCGAGTAGCCGTGCTCGGAGACCGCACGCTGCAGCATCTCCGGCGTCGCCTCCGGCGGCAGCACCACGAGCTGCTCGCCCGCGATCGCGACCGCGGCGACCTTCTTCGCCGTGAACTCGAAGGTGTTCGAGAGCGTGCCCGCACGATCCATGAGCACACCCTCGCGCTTGGACTGCTCGACGATGCCCGCGACCTCGTCGAAGGTGAACGCACTCGTCGTCTCGGCCTTCGGCTCGACGCCGAACAAGCGCAGCGTCGTGTTGGCGATGCCGTTCAGCGCCCAGATGACCGGTGCGAAGAGCCGCGAGAAGAACACGAGCGGCGGGGCGAGTAGGAGCGCCGCGCGGTCAGGGACCGAGAAGGAGATGTTCTTCGGGACCATCTCGCCGAGCACGACATGCAGGTACGAGACGACGATGAGCGCGATGACAAACGCGATCGTGGAGATCATCTCCTCGCCGAGTCCCGTCGCAGAGAGCGGGATCTCGAGCAGGTGATGCAGCGCCGGCTCCGAGACGTTGAGGATCAGCAGCGAGCAGACGGTGATGCCGAGCTGGCTCGTCGCGAGCATGCCGGTCGCGTGCTCCATCGCATAGAGCGTCTGCTGCGCGGCCTTGCTGCCGCGCTCGGCTCGGGGCTCGATCTGCGATCGCTTCGCCGAGATGACCGCGAACTCCGCACCGACGAAGAAGGCGTTCGCGGCGAGGAGCACCACGAGCCAGGCGAGTCCAGACCAGTACTCAGCCACGGTTCTCCTTCTCGGCGTGCTTGTCGGCGAGGCGCTGCATGAGCGCCTCCCTCGACTCGTACGACTCATTCGGCGTGAACGCGACGCGATCGACCCGGCGCCCCTCCATCCGCTCGACGCGGAACGTGCCGACGGGGACCTGCACCTCGTCGCCCACCGCGGGGATTCGCTCAAGCGCGTTCATCATGAAGCCAGCGACGGTCTCGAAGGGCCCGTCGTCGTCGAGCTCGATGTTCAGGCGGTCCCGTACCTCATCGGGTCGGAGCATCCCGTCGAACGTCGTGCGGCCCTTGGCGCGCACGACGTCGAGATGCGCTCGGTCGTGCTCGTCGACGAGTTCGCCGACGATCTCCTCCACGAGATCCTCGAGGGTGACGACTCCGTTCGTGCCGCCGTACTCGTCGAGGACGACGGCGAGCTGGAAGCCGCCGGAGCGGAGCTCGGCGAGCAGAGCATCGAGCCCCAGCGTCTCCGGCACGAGCAGCGCATCCGTCTTGATCGCGCCGACCGGCACGGAACGGCGGCGATCGAGCGGCAGCGAGACCGCGTTCTTCAGGTGTGCGACGCCGACGATCTCGTCGATGTCCTCGCCGGTCACCGGGAATCGGGAATGGCCCGTCGACTTCGCGAGGTCGATGAGGTCCTGGACAGGCGCGTCGACCGCGATGGACTGCACACGTGGCCTGGGCGTCATGACGTCCGCCGCGATGTGGTCGGAGAATCGCAGCGTGCGGCTCAAGAGCACCGCCCGCTCGCCCTCGAGCAGCCCGACGAGCGCGGAGCGGCGGACGAGGCTGGAGAGCTCCTCCGCCGTTCGGGCGCCGGAGAGCTCCTCCTTGGGCTCGATGCCGAGAGCGCGGATGAGGCCGTTGGCACTTCCGTTGAGCACCGCGACGGCGGGGCGGAAGACGGTTGTGAACGCGACCTGCAGCGGGATGAGGAACTTCGCTGTCGCGCGCGGCACGGCGAGGGCGAAGTTCTTCGGGATCAGCTCTCCCATGACCATCGAGAGCCCCGTGGCGATCACGATCGCGAGCACGGCGCCGACGGGGCGCACGGCGTCCTCCGGCAGCCCCACGGCACCGAGCGGTGACGAGAGCAGCGACGAGATCGCCGGCTCCATCGTGTAGCCGGTGAGGAGGGTCGTCAGCGTGATGCCGAGCTGCGCGCTCGAGAGGTGCGTCGACGTGTGCTTGAGCGCGTTGATGGTCGGGGTGAGGCGCTTCTCCCCGCGTTCCCGACGCTTCTCGAGGTCGTTGCGGTCGAGGTTGACAAGCGCGAACTCAGACCCGACGAAGACGCCGGTCCCCACCGTCAGGAGCACGCCGATGCCGAGCATGACCCACTCGTTCACGAGCCTTCACCCCACGATACGGGGATGGTGCCAGGATGCCGGGCCGGGGAGGAGGAGGCGCTCAGCGCAGGCGCAGCTGCGGCGCGTGAAGGTGCGGATCGCGGAGGATGATCATCGTCCATAGTTGCCACGAAGTATAGCGAAGACCACCCCCACGCGACCGCGACTACCAGGACACCGGGAGGGCCTTGCCCTCTTCGTAGCCGGCGGCCGACTGGATGCCGACCTTCGCGCGCTGGCGGAACTCTGGAAGCGAGTCGGCGCCCGCGTAGGTGAAGGACGATCGCACGCCCGTCGTAATCATGTCGATCAGGTCGTCGAGACTGGGACGCTTCGGGTCGAGCATGATCTTCGAGGACGAGATCCCTTCCGCGAAGAGCAGCTTGCGGGCGCGCTCGTAGGGCTCGAGGTCACCGAACCGAGCCTCGACGGCCTTGGTCGAGGCCATGCCGAACGATTCCTTGAACCAGTTGCCCGACTCGTCCGTCCGGACCGTGCCCGGCGCTTCGACTGTGCCGGCGAACCACGAGCCGATCATGACGGCGGAGCCTCCGGCGGCGAGCGCGAGAGCGACATCGCGCGGGTACCGCACTCCGCCATCCGCCCATACGCGTGCCCCGAGCGCATGCGCCGTCTCCGAAGTCTCCAGCACGGCCGAGAATTGCGGACGGCCAACGGCCGTCATCATGCGGGTCGTGCACATCGCACCCGGTCCGACGCCGACCTTGATGATGCTCGCCCCAGCGGACACGAGGTCGTGGACTCCGCTTCCGCTCACCACGTTCCCGGCGACGATGGGAACGCCGAGCTCAGCGCCGCGGACCGCCTCGATGGCGCGCAGCATGCTCCCCTGGTGGCCGTGCGCCGTGTCGAGCACGAGGACGTCAGCACCGGCTTCCACGAGCGCCCGAGCACGCTCGAGCGCGTTGCGCGACACGCCGACAGCGACCGCGACACGCAGACGGCCCTGCGAATCGAGCGCAGGTCGATAGATCGTGCTGCGCAGGGCACCGCCCGAGGTGACCGTCGCGACTTCGCCGGTCTCGGTCCGGACGGGAGCGAAGCTCGACCCGGTCTCGGCGAACGAGTTGAAGACCGCGCGCGAGTCGCGCGCGAGCGAGACGGGGATCTCGTCGACGAAGTGGTGGCTCAGGTCGGCGAGCACGGCGTCGCTCGGGACACGCGCGAGGGTCGAGGCCTGCAGGACTCCCAGCACATCTCCGGTGGGCCCGAGCACCGAGACGCCGAAGCCTGCAACAGGCGGCACGAGCTCGAGCACGTCACCGACGGTCGCTTCTCCCTTCGCGGTGAACGGAGTGTCCAGCACTGGATCCTGCGATTTCACCCAGCGGATGGCGGATTCCAGCTCCTCCAGCGACATGTCCTGGGGAAGGACTCCGAGCCCGCCGCGGCGCGCGATGGCGGCTGCCATGCGGGGCCCGGTGACGGCGTTCATGTTCGAGGCGACCAGCGGAATCGTCATGCCGGTCCCGTCGTCCGGGGCGAGCGAGACGTTGAGTCTCGAGCCCACGTCGGAACGACTCGGAATGAGGAACACATCGGAGTAGGTGAGCTCGTGGTGAGGGGCGGGACCAGAGAAGTGCATGGCCTCCAGATTACTTTGCGGAGCCCCCTCCACACCCCACTTTCGCGCAGAGCGCTCGCCAAGGGCGTTAGGCTTGTCACTCGATGGGGTCGCCGCCCAGATTCGGCGCGTCCCGCATCACTAGACGAACGCGAGACGAACTCAGGTGGCGAGTCATTTGACCAGTGCGGGTACAGACGAAGCAAAGTCCGATTTCGGAGCCAATGACTGGCTCGTCGAGGAGATGTACGAAAAGTACGTCAAGGACCCGAAGAGCGTAGACGAGGCCTGGTGGCCGACGCTCGAGCAGTACGCGAAGCAGCAGGGCGCTGCTCCCGCGAAGACGGCGCCAGCGGCTCAGCCCGCCAAGGCGGCTCCGGCTCCCGCGGCTGAGGCGAAGAAGCCAGCGGCCGACGGCGAGGCTCGCAAGCAGGCGAAGACGACTGCCGCAGCCCCCCAGGAGAAGCTCATCCCAGCGGATGCACCCGCCGCTGACAAGGAGAAGGCGCCGTCGCGCGAGAACATCGTGTCGCCGCTCAAGGGCATGGCGAAGGCCATCGCCAAGAACATGGACATCTCCCTGCAGGTGCCGACGGCCACGAGCTACCGCGAGATCCCCGCGAAGCTCATGATCGACAACCGCATCGTGATCAACAACCACCTCCGGCGGACCCGCGGTGGCAAGGTGTCGTTCACGCACCTCATCGGCTGGGCGCTCGTGAAGGCGCTCATCAAGTTCCCGAGCATGAACGTCTACTACGACGAGATCGACGGCAAGCCATCGGCCATCGAGCCAGCGCACGTCAACCTCGGCATCGCGATCGACGTGCCGAAGCCGGACGGAACGCGCGCCCTGGTCGTGCCGAGCATCAAGCAGGCTGAGACCCTCAACTTCCGCGAGTTCCTCGGAGCGTACGAGGAGCTCATCAAGCGCGGACGCCAGAACAAGCTCAGCGGAGACGACTACGCGGGCACCACCATCTCGCTCACGAACCCGGGCGGCATGGGAACACTCCAGTCCGTCCCGAGGCTCATGAAGGGGCAGGGCGCCATCATCGGTGCCGGCGCCCTCGACTACCCGGCTCCCTACCAGGGCATGGCGCAGCACGTCCTCGACGACCTCGCCATCTCGAAGCGCCTCACCATCTCGAGCACCTACGACCACCGGGTCATCCAGGGCGCCGGCTCCGGTGAGTTCCTCAAGATCGTGCACGAGCACCTCACGGGCAAGCACAACTTCTACGAGGAGATCTTCGCCTCGCTGCGCATCCCGTACAAGCCCGTCGTGTGGTCGCAGGACGTGCACGTCGACCTCGCCGCGTCCATCAACAAGACGGCGCGCGTGCAGCAGCTCATCAACATGTACCGCGTCCGCGGCCACATGATGGCGGACATCGACCCCTTGCAGTACGTGCAGCGCACGCACCCCGACCTCGAGATCGAGAATCACGGACTCACGTTCTGGGACCTCGAGCGCGAGTTCGTCGCGGACGGCTTCGGCGGCAGCCAGCGGATGCTCAAGCTCCGCGACATCCTCGGCATCCTGCGCGACTCCTACTGCCGCACGATCGGCATCGAGTACATGCACATCCAGGACCCGGAGCAGCGCGCCTGGTTCCAGGACGAGCTGGAGCACCCGTACACGAAGCCCACGCACGAAGAGCAGATGCGCATCCTCAACAAGCTCAACGAGGCTGAGGCGTTCGAGACCTTCCTGCAGACGAAGTACGTCGGCCAGAAGCGCTTCTCCCTCGAGGGATCCGAGTCGGTCATCTCGCTGCTTGACACGATCATCCAGGGTGCAGCGGAGGAGGACCTCGACGAGGTCGCCATCGGCATGGCCCACCGTGGTCGCCTCAACGTCCTCACGAACATCGCGGGGAAGACCTACGGGCAGATCTTCCGCGAGTTCGAGGGCGTGCAGTCGAGCTCCGGGCGCGGCAACTCCGGCGACGTGAAGTACCACCTCGGCATCGAGGGAACCTTCACGGCGGCATCCGGCGCGACGATCCCCGTCTACCTCGCCGCCAACCCCTCGCACCTCGAGGCCGTGAACGGCGTGCTCGAGGGCATCGTGCGCGGCAAGATCGACCGCAAGTCCGACGGCCGCGACGCCGTGCTGCCGATCCTCATCCACGGTGACGCGGCGATGGCCGGCCAGGGCGTCGTCTACGAGACGATGCAGATGTCGCAGCTCCGCGCCTACCGCACGGGCGGCACGATCCACGTGAACATCAACAACCAGGTCGGCTTCACGACCACCCCGCGCGACGCCCGCTCGTCGATGTACTCGACCGACGTCGCGAAGGCCATCTCGGCTCCCGTCTTCCACGTGAACGGCGACGACCCCGAATCGGTGGCTCGCGTCGCCGAGCTCGCGTTCGCCTACCGCCAGCGCTTCAAGCGCGATGTCGTCATCGACCTCATCTCGTACCGTCGCCGTGGCCACAACGAGGGCGACGACCCGTCGATGACGCAGCCCCTCATGTACAACCTCATCGAGGCGAAGCGCTCCGTTCGCAAGCTCTACGCGGAAGCCCTCGTCGGCCGTGGCGACATCACGCAGGACGAGTTCGATGCGGCGCAGAAGGACTTCCACGACCGCCTCGAGCGCGCCTTCGCGGAGACCCACCAGGCGCAGACGCAGTCGACGCCCATCTCCGCGGCCGAGCTCTCGGCCGTCGGCTCTCGCGAGGAGAACCACCGCTCCGAGCCGGACTCGACCGCCGTCGCACGCGAGGTCGTCGAGATCATCGGCGACGCCCACGGGAACCCGCCGGAAGGCTTCTCGGTGCACACCAAGCTCAAGGCGGTGCTCTCCAAGCGGGAGCAGATGAGCCGAGACGGTGGCATCGACTGGGCATTCGGCGAGCTGCTCGCGCTCGGCTCGCTCCTCATGGAGGGCACGCCGGTGCGCATGTCGGGCCAGGACTCGCGTCGCGGCACGTTCGTGCAGCGCCACGCGCTCTTCCACGATCGCCTCAACGGCCAGAACTGGCTGCCGTTGTCGAACCTCAGCGACAACCAGGCACCGATCTCCATCTACGACTCGTTCCTCAGCGAGTACGCGGTGCTGGGCTTCGAGTACGGCTACTCGGTCGAGCGGCCAGATGCGCTCGTGCTCTGGGAAGCGCAGTTCGGTGACTTCGTCAACGGCGCGCAGACCATCATCGACGAGTTCATCTCGGCGTCCGAGCAGAAGTGGAACCAGCGCTCGAGCGTCGTGCTGCTGCTCCCCCACGGCTACGAGGGCCAGGGCCCCGACCACTCGTCGGCGCGCATCGAGCGCTTCCTGACGCTCGCCGCGGAAGAGAACATGACGGTCGCGATGCCGTCGACGCCTGCGTCGCACTTCCACCTGCTGCGCCGCCAGGCGTACGCGCGTCCCCGCAAGCCACTCGTGATCTTCACGCCGAAATCGATGCTGCGTCTCCGCAGCGCGGTCTCGCCGGTCGAGGACTTCACGAACGGCTCGTTCCGCCCCGTCCTCGACGACGAGCGGATCACGGACAAGGCGGCCGTGCGCCGCGTCGTGCTGCACGCTGGCAAGCTGCACTACGACCTGCGCGCGGAGCTCGACAAGCGCGAGGACACGAGCGTCGCGCTCGTGCGTCTCGAGCAGTTCTACCCGATGCCAGGCGAAGAGATCAACCGCCTCCTCGCCGAGTACCCGAACGCGGAGATCGTCTACGCGCAGGACGAGCCCGAGAACCAGGGTGCGTGGCCGTTCATCCGCACGCACCTCGCCCCAATGCTCGAAGGACGCACGATCCGAGCCGTCACACGACCGGAGTCCTCGGCACCTTCCGTGGGCACCATGAAGGCTCACCAGCGCCAGCAGGCTGAGCTCATCGAGGGCGTTCTCGCCGACTAGGCTGCGCGCCTCGTCTGCACGACGAAGACGCCCGCTCCGAGCAATCGGGCGGGCGTCTTCGTCGTGTGCGTGCGCGTGCGCGGCTAACGACCAGTCAGGAGCGCCACGGCGTCGTCGAGGTACGCGGCGAGCGCGCTCGAGCTGCCGGCGCCGAGGCCCGCCTGGGCGCCGGGCACGGCACCCCAGTGCAGCACGACCTCGCCGCCGACGACCTCCAGCCCAGGGTGTGCGTCGACCCCCAGGCCGTCGGAGAGCTGGATCGGAGTCGCCCCGTAGTTGACGGTCTCGCCCACCTCGAAACCCGAGCGCAGCGCGGCCAGCTGGACGCGGCGACGCTCGGCGGCGAGGGCTGACTGCTCGCTGTAGTGGTCGGGCTGCTTGGCGACGCGAATGACCGAACCGACCCGGTACAGCCAGCCTCGGTCGTCCAGCAGCAGCTCGCGCAGCCGCCAGACACTGGAGACACGTCGCATGACGGGCCCGCGACGGATCCCGAGCACCGGACGGCGCTCGACGAGATCGCCGAGCGTCTCACGCCTGGCAGCCCGCGCGTCCAGTTCGGCTACCACTTCGCCGACTCGCTCCGACAGAGCGCGCCAGGCCTGATCGTTCGGGTCTGCAGTCATCTGCCGCGTGGGCGTCTCGGTCCTGCTCGGCTCAGTTCGCGACGGGCGTGCCGTGCGAGCGCTGGATGCTGCGGAGCTGGTCGAGCACGTGCAGCCGCAGTTCCTCCGGAGCGCGTTCCTTGCAGGCTCGCTGCACGACCTCCATGAGCGAACGATTCACGTGCAGCTCGCTCTCGCAGTCCTTGCAGTGCTCGAGGTGCTCGCGAATGTCACTCGCATCCGTACTGGCGAGCTCGTTGCGCAGGTACTCCTCGAGGGCGTCCTTCGCTTTCTCGCAACCGCAATCGGTCATTTCTTGCTCCCTGTTTCCTGCTCGTCCCCGTCCAAGGGCGGAATGATGCCGTTCTCCCTCGCGTAGCCGGTGAGGCGATCGCGAAGCAGACGCCTGCCGCGGTGGAGCCGCGACATGACGGTGCCGACGGGGGTCTTCATGATGTCTGCGATCTCCTTGTAGGAGAAGCCCTCCACATCCGCGAGGAAGACCGCGAGGCGGAAGTCCTCAGGGATCGCCTGGAGGGCGTCCTTCACCGTCGAATCGGGAAGGTGGTCGATTGCCTCGGCCTCAGCCGACCGCGACGACGTCTGCGCGGTCGCCGACTCGGCGCCGCCCAGCTGCCAGTCCTCCAGGTCCTCCAACGCATTCGCGTACGGTTCCCGCTGCTTCTTGCGGTACGAGTTGATGAAGAGGTTTGTAAGGATGCGGTACAGCCACGCCTTGAGGTTCGTGCCCTGCTCGAAGCGAGCGAACGCGACGAAGGCCTTCACGAAGGTCTCCTGCACGAGATCCTGCGCATCCGCAGGGTTCCGAGTCATGCGCATGGCCGCCGCGTACAACTGGTCGATGTACTGCAGCGCCTGCTCCTCGAACAGCTGCCGGAGTTCGTCCTGGTCTGGGGTCGCCTGAGGCGACTTCTGCTCACTCATTACGCGTGAGTGTACTGCCGTGCGCCGCTCAGCGGCTTGACGCCTCGGCGGCGCGAGCGTTGTCGGCAAGGGCTGCCCTCCTCTTCGATGTCAGGTGGAAACGCATTTCCGGGTGGTGCGCGCGTGTGTGGCGGTATCGTTGTCAACCAATGGAGATCTTTGGCTATTCCGGACCACGCTTCGACCTGTACCGAGATGACGAGGGCAGCGAGCCGCTGACCCTCGGCGACGGTCCGTGGGAGGCTCCGACGGCGACTTCGCCGATCGACGCGCGCCTGCAGATCCCCGGGTCGAAGAGCCTCACGAATCGCGAGCTCGTGCTCTCGGCGCTTGCGGAGGGGCCCTCGAAGCTCCGGCATCCGCTCTGGGCCAGGGACACGGAGCTCATGATCGACGCGCTTCGGCAGCTCGGCACCCAGATCACCGAGGTGCCCGGCGACGGGCGGTTCGGGAACGATCTCGAGATCACGCCCGGTGAGCTCGAAGGCGGCGTCTCGATCGACTGCGGTCTCGCGGGCACGGTCATGCGATTCGTTCCCCCGCTCGCATCCCTCGCGCTCGGCCCGGTGGCCTTCGACGGCGACGAGGCCGCACGCCGACGCCCGATGAAGGGCACGGTGGATGCGCTCAAGGCGCTCGGCGTGGAAGTGCGCGACGACGGCAGGGGCGGCCTGCCCTTCTCGCTGTACGGCACCGGTGAGGTCGCGGGCGGCGAGATCACGATCGACGCAGGAGCCTCCAGCCAGTTCGTTTCCGGGCTGCTCATGGCGGGCGCGCGCTTCACGGACGGACTCACGCTCATCCACTCCGGCGATCGGGTTCCGAGCCAGCCGCACATCGACATGACGCTGGCGGCGCTGCGCGACCGCGGCGTCGACATCGACGACTCGACGCCAGGCACCTGGCGTGCCGAGCCCGGCGCCATCGACGGGCGCGAGCTGACGATCGAGCCGGACCTCTCCAACGCAGAGCCGTTCCTGATCGCCGCGATCGTCGCTGGCGGCAGCGTCTCGATCGAAGACTGGCCGGAGTCGACCACGCAGGTCGGTTCGCACCTCCAGCATCTCCTCCCCCTGTTCGGCGCGACCATCTCGGTCGAGGACGGCGTACTCACCTGCACGGTCGAGCGCGGCATCGCCGAGGGAGCTGAGGTGCCCGGTGTCGACCTGGATCTCTCCGAGGCCGGTGAGCTCGCCCCGAACCTGGCAGCGCTGTGCGGGCTGTGCACGACCACGAGCCGCATCACGGGAATCGCGCACCTCCGCGGTCACGAGACCGATCGCGTCGCGGCCATCGCAGCAGAGCTGCGCGGCATCGGCTGCGAGGTCACAGAGCTCGAAGACGGACTCGAGATCGTTCCAGGAGCGCGCACGGCGCACGAATGGCGAAGCTACGAGGACCACCGCATGGCCACATCGGGCGCCATCGTGGGTCTCGCCATCGCGGGGGTGACGGTCGACGACATCCACGCGACGAACAAGACGCTGCCCCAGTTCGTGCAGCTCTGGCAGGACATGCTCGACCAGGGCACCCACAGCGACCCGGATGAGGGCGAGGACGACGGCAGCGTCGACCTCGCGGCCTTCGCCATCTGACCGTGTCCCGCTCACTCGGCGATGCGTTCGACGCCTACGGCGACTGGGATGAGGAGGACATCCGTGTCCGTCCGAACCCCAAGGCGAACAAGCCCAGGTCCAAGCAGCGCCCGAAGCACAGCGATGCGGTGACGGGGCGCGTCGTCACCGTCGACCGTGGCCGCTACACGGTGCTCCTCGACGAGGGAACACCAGAGGAACGCACGGTCACCGCCGCGAAGGCGCGAGAGATCGGCCGCACGGCGATCGTGACGGGCGACCTCGTCGACCTCGTCGGCGACACGACCGGCGACACCGGCAGCCTCTCCCGCATCGTCCGCATCTGCGAGCGGAAGACGCTGCTCCGACGCAGCGCCGACGACACCGACCAGGTCGAGCGCGTCATCGTCGCGAACGCCGATCAGATGCTGATCGTCGCCGCGACGGCCCAGCCCGAGCCGCGGCCTCGACTCATCGACCGCTACCTCGTCGCTGCGCTCGACGCCGGCATCCAACCGCTCCTCGTGCTGACGAAGACCGACGTGGCGCCTGCGGATGAGCTCCGTGCGCTCGTCGAGCCCCTCGGCGTGAAGGTCTTCGAGTCGCGCCCCGGCGGTGAGCCCATCGAGGAGCTCCGCGCCGCCCTCAGCGGGCACACGACCGTGGCCGTCGGTCACTCGGGCGTCGGCAAGTCGACCCTCGTCAACGCCCTCGTCCCCGGCACCCTTCGCGAGACGGGTGTCGTGAACGCGGTCACCGGTCGTGGCAGGCACACGTCCTCCTCCACCCTCGCCGTCCGCGTCGAGGACTCGGACGGGCACACGGGCTGGATCATCGACACCCCTGGCGTCCGCTCCTTCGGCCTCGGACATGTGAACCGCGACAACGTGCTGCAGGGCTTCACCGAGCTCTCCGCGATCGCCGAGGAATGCCCTCGAGGCTGCACGCACCGGGCCGACGCCCCGGACTGCGCGCTCGACGACGCCGTGCGCGACGGGGAGCTCGACGAGGCCGGAATCGCCAGGCTCGACTCCTTGCGACGCCTGTTCCTCTCCCTCGATCAGGCAGCGGACACCGCCTACTGATCACCGGGCTGGCCTAGGCTGAGCTGGTGGCCACCGAACTCCTGCATCCGCTCTCCTCCGACCTTCGTCTCGCGAGAGAGCTCGCCGACATCGCCGACGCGATCTCGATGAAGCACTTCAACTCGCGCTCGCTCGGGGTGTACGAGAAAGAGGACCGCACGCCGGTGACGGATGCGGATCGCGCTGTCGAGCAGGCGCTGCGCTCGCGTCTCGCGGAGACGCGTCCGAGCGACGCCATCCTGGGCGAGGAGTACGGCTCGCACGGCACCTCCCGCAGACAGTGGATCATCGATCCGATCGACGGCACGGCGAACTTCATGCGCGGCATCCCGATCTGGGCGACGCTCATCTCCCTCGTCATCGATGGCGTCCCCGAGGTGGGCGTCGTCTCGGCACCTGGTCTCAACCGCCGGTGGTGGGGCGCGACAGGCCAGGGCGCGTACCTCGATGACGACCTCAGCGACAGCGACGTCGCGACGGACCGGCGCATCCAGGTGAGCGCCGTCGACGAGCTCGAACGCGCCTCCATCAGCTACAACAGTCTCAAGGGCTGGGACGAAGCGGGGCGTTCAGCGCAGCTGCTGGAGTTCAGCCGTGCCGTGTGGCGCACGCGCGCGGTCGGCGAGGTCTGGTCGTACATGCTGGTCGCGGAAGGCGCGATGGAGGTCGCGGGCGAGTTCGACCTGCAGCCGTACGACATGGCCGCGATCGTGCCGATCGTCGTCGAAGCCGGCGGCACATTCACGAGCATGGATGGCGAGGAGGGGCCGTGGCACGGGAGCGCCCTCGCCACGAATGGGCTCCTGCACGAGCAGGCGCTCAAGGCGCTCGCCGCGCGCTGATCTCGGCCCGCTGATCTCCGCCCACTGATCTCCGCCCGGGTCCCGGCCCGCGCGGGTCACTCCCCCGCTGGCTGAGCGCGCTGGCGTCTGCGGTGGCCCGCGAGGTCGACGATGGCGACCACGAGCGTGATGCAGGACAGGCCGATGACGACGATGAGCCCGCCCGCGACGGACGCCTTGTACGCTTCCTGGACCACGGGCGAGCTCGTGTCCGGGCCCGTTCCCGCGACCTGCAGTGCCGCGACGCCAGCGAAGAAGACGGAGCTGCCGATCGCGAGCCCCATCGCATTCCCGAGGCGCTGACCGACCTGCGCGAACGAGCCTGCGATGCCGGCCTGCTCGACGGGAACGTGCAGCAGCATCCGCATCTGGTTCGCACCCATGACGAGCCCCGCCCCCGCTCCGGAGATGATGAGGGCGGCACTCACCAGGTACGGCGAGAGCTCCGGTTCAGCCAGTTGGGTGACGACGAGCACCACGGCGTAGCCCACCGCGAAGAGGGCGACGCCGACAGCGACGAGCGTCGCGCCGTGGTGGAACGTCCACTTGCCAGACACCGCGGCGACCACGGCGGACGTGAGGGCGTATGGCACCGAGACTGCGCCGACCAGCACGGCCGGATGTCCGAGTCCCTGCTGGAGGAACAGCGTCACGAGCAGGAAGCCGACCGGCATGGCCGCGAAGAAGAGCGTCGTGATGAGCACCCCGTACCGGTACGAGGGCGTGCGGAAGAGCGCGAAGTCGACGACGGGGGTCTTGCCGAGACGGAGATAGCGCCGTTCCCAGAGGATGAAGCCGACGAAGAGTGCGACCGCCGGTGCGATCAGCCACCAGCGTGCGGGGTTGTCGGTGTCGCGTCCCGAGGTGAGGACAAAGGGCAGCATCGTCGTGAGCACGGCCAGGCCCAGGAGGGCGACGCCGAAGAGGTCGAGGGTCTGGCCTCGAGCCACCTCCTGCTTCGAGGGCAGGAGACGCCAGGCAAACGGGAGCACGATGAGCGCAAGCGGGACGTTCATCGCGAAGGTCCAGCGCCAGCCCGCCTCTTCCCCGAGGAGGCCGATGAGCAGCCCGCCGATGGTCGGACCGAACGCCGTGCCGAGGCCCACGATGGCGCCGAAGATGCCGAAGGCCCTGCCTCGCTCCTGCCCCGTGAAGAGCTGCTGGATGAGTCCGAGCACCTGGGGCATGAGGATGCCAGCCGCGAATCCCTGCAGGATGCGCCCGCCGATGAGCATCTCCGTCGTGACGCTCAGCGCGCACACCAGCGAGGCGAGTCCGAAGGCGACGAGGCCGATGAGGAACAGGCGCTTGCGATTCCAGAGGTCGCCGAGCCTGCCCGAGGGGACGAGGAGGATGCCGAACGCGAGGACGTAGCCGGCCACGATGAGCTGCACGTCGGACGAGGCAGCCCCGAGGGTGTGCTCGATCGGCCCGAGGGTCACGTTGACCTTGGCGAGGTCCAGGATCGTGAGGACCGCGACCGCCGCGCACACGGCGAAGGCTGGCCAGCGCGACGCCTCCTGCGTGGATGGCGACGACACGGAGGACGGTGAGGTCGCGCCGAGCTGTTCGTCTGACCGCTGCTTGGGGGAAGTCGCGTCTCGTGGCATATGGAGCACATGCTACGCCGCTCTCCGGAACCGCACGGGCCGCTGCACCTGGTCTGGGCCTCAGTGGTGATCTTCGGGAATGCGGCAATACACTGGTCCAGTCGCGACTCCGGGAGCGGCATGGAGCTCTGGACCCCGTACACCCCCACGAGGAGCAACGATGCGAACCGCCGCCGTACGAAGCGCCGCAGGCGCGTCCCTTGGGCTCAGCGCCCTCCTCCTGCTCAGCGGATGCACGCTGGTCACGACCCTCGCGGGTGGCGGCTCGGACCCGGTGGTCACGACATCGTCCACCGCGGAGGCGACGGAGTCGTCGACGACCACGCCGACGGAGAGCGAGACCGCGACGCCCACGCCGACGGCGGTCGCAGGAACGATGACCGGCATCGAAGATCTTCAGGTGGGCGACTGCTTCGACCTCGAGTCCGGTGCCGACGACGCCGAGCTGTTCCCGAACTGCGACTCGCTGCACACCTTCGAGGCGTACCACACGGAAGACATGCAGGGCGGAGCTGACTTCCCTGGCGACGCTGCGGTGGATACTGCGCTCCAGGACATCTGCTCGGCCGCCTTTGCCGGCTTCATCGGCGCCGAGCCCTTCCTGACGAGCTGGAACTACACCGGCATCGTCCCCAGCGCGGAGTCGTGGGGTGGCGGTGACCGCGAGGTCCTCTGCATCGTGACTCCCGTAGACGGCCAGCCGACGGCTGGCACGGCAGCGGGCTCAGCCAGCTAGCCTGGGAGCGTGGCTCACCGATTCCCTGCAACGATCCTGACCGCGCTCCTCGCGGGAGTCGCTCTGACGGCCTGCGCTGCTTCGCCCGATGCTCCGCGGATGGTGCCGATCACGGAGCTGTCTGCCGGTGACTGCTTCTCGTCGAACGCGGAGCAGACGGTCGCCACGATCGCTGAGGCCTGCGACACCCCGCATCTCTACCAGGTGCTGTCCATCACGCCATCGGACCTGGGCGAGGGCTTCCCCGGTGAGGAGGCTCTGACCGCCGAGGCCGACGCGCGGTGCGCCGCAGATTTTGCTGGGCTCGGCTCCGATGCCACGGCGGGGCTCACCGCCCTGCACCTCGTCCCGAGCGAGGCGAGCTGGGCCGAGGGAGACCGCGACCTCGCCTGTCTGGTCGCGAGCAGCGATGGCGCAGAGCTGACCGGCTCGCAGGTGCCAGCCGGGAGCTAGCTCCTCCGCTCGGTTGGCTGTGGACAAGCGCGGCGGGGTGTCGGAGGCTCCGGGTACCGTTCTCGACACAGCAGGTTCTCGATCAGTGCCGTTCGCGTCCGTCCCGGTTCGCGGAGATTGCAGGATTCCGCGTCCGGAGAGGAAAGACCCATGCCAGCATCCACCCAGCCGACCGCAGCGCTCCCCTCGGCGAGTGCCTCGACAGAGCTCGTGATCGGCGAAGATGGGCTGGCCCGCCCGCCCTGGGCCAGCCAGGATCAGCTGCTGATGGACTACTACGACACGGAGTGGGGCATGCCGATCGCCGACGAGCGAGGCGTGTTCGAACGGCTGTGCCTCGAGATCTTCCAATCCGGGCTCTCGTGGCGGCTCATCCTGCAGCGTCGCCCCCTCCTGCGGGCCGCGTTCAGCGGCTTCGATGTCGATGCCGTCGCCGAGTTCGGTGACGACGACCTCGAGCGGCTGATGCTCGACGCAGGTGTCATCCGCAACCGCCTGAAGATCTCGTCGATCATCAAGAACGCGCGCGCGACGATCGCCCTTCGCGAGAGCGAACCGCTGCACGAGCTGATCTGGAGCGCGAAGCCGCAGGCCACGCCGAGGCCGAGGACCGTTGCCGAGGTCCCGAGCAGCAGCGAGGAGTCCAGGTGGCTCACGAAGCAGCTCAAAGCTCGCGGCTTCAGCTTCGTCGGGCCGACCAACCTCTTCGCGCTCATGGAAGCCATCGGCGTCGTGGACACGCACCTGGTCGGCAGCCACAGGCGCGGCAGCTCCGGGGTGTGGCCGGAGAGCTGAGCGGCGTCACCCGCAGAGACAACAGTGCCCCGGCTGCCGAGTCGATGACCTGGCAGTCGGGGCGTTGCTCATGACGTGGGTTTCGTGGAGATGGGGGGAATCGAACCCCCGTCCACAACTACGAAACCGCGGCTTCTCCGGGTGCAGTCTGTCTACTGTTCTACTTGGCTCCGATCATGGGGACAGACACCTTGATCGACGAGCCCAGTTCCAGTGCAAGTCCCGTGGTGCCCTGAAACACAACACCACAGCAAGTTCCCTTAATGACGCCAGCTACCGGAGCGGGAACTCCCCCGGGCTGACGGACTATCGGACTCGCTTAAGCAGCGAGGGCGAAGTCGGTGCGCTTAGCGTTAGCACCTATGTTTTGCGAGGGGCGTTTACGAGATAACCCCGCATCCTCGACCCGCTTCACGCCGATTCACCAGTCATGTCGAAACCGATCATCCCCGTGAGCCGAGTCTCCTCGGCAGCGTTCCACGTCATGAGCACTGTTGAGTTGCAGCTGCCAGAAGAACTGGCAGCTCCTAAACATACGTCAAGTCGGCCGAGAAATCCACGTCCTGGGCTGCTCAGGGCAAGCCTGAAGGCGATTCCCGGGAGGACCAGTAACCTGAACCCCATGAGCGGCAATGACTTTGAAGGATTCGGGCGCCCGAATTGGCAGAAGCCCGAGAATGGCGACGAACACGCCCCGGAGTCTGGGGGCGAGTCTCAGGAGACGCAGGCGGGTGAAGCACCGCAGCAGGACTTGCCAGAGGTGACCGAGCAGTCCGGGAACGCCGACGCGACCTCCGGGCACGAGGGTTTCGGCGCGCACTTCGGCCGACCCGCTGAGCAGCAGCCCGACACGCCTGCCCCGGATGCGACCGGGTACGAGGCCCCCGCGGCCTCCACTTGGTCGCAGTCCCCAGAGCAGGACGTGCCGTCTGCACCCGTGACCCGTGTCGTGGATTCCTCGCACGAAGAGACGGCCCCGCCCGAGCAGAACAGCACCGAGGTCCTCGGCTTCGGCGAGGGGAACCAGACGGCGGTTCTCGGACGCGGCGACAGCAACCAGACGGAGATCCTCGACTCGGGCGCGCCTGCCGCACCGAGCTGGGACCAGTCCCCCACCCAGGACCAGGGTGCGTGGAACGACCAGGGCCCCGCGGCTCCCGGCGCAGCGTGGGACCAGCAGGCGTCAGCTCCCGTCTGGGGGCAGTCTGCCCCAGAGGCCCAGGACGCACGGACGACGCAGACACCGGCCTGGAACGCCCCCGCCGCCCAGGACGGCCAGGGGCAGGGCCCCGGTCAGGGCGGCTTCGACGCGCCAGCGTTCGGCGACCCGAATGTCCCGCCCGCCTACGGTGGCGCGAACGAGGCACCGGCGTACGGCTCCACCGCGTCGGCCGCGGCAGCGCCCGCCTTCGGCGCGGCCTACGGCGCACAGCAGCAGGCCGGCGCGTGGAACGGCACGCCCGACAATCAGACTCCAGCCCCCTACGCGCCGGGTCAGGCACCCGGCCAGGCTGTCGGCGCGCCGGCGTTCGGCGACAACGGAGGCGGCGGCTTCCAGGGCGGCGGACCGGGTGGCCCGAACGACTTCGGCAACGGCGCCCAGCGGAAGAAGCCCTGGTTCCGCAAGCCAGCCATCCTGATCCCGGCGATCATCGGAGTTGTTGTCCTCGTGGGCGCGGCCGTAGCGATCCCCGTGACCATCCACAACAACAACGTGAACCGCGGCGACGAGCTGGCGGCGGCGTTCCAGACCGACCTCGACGCGCACTACGCCGACTGGACGACCGAGAACCTCGACCTCGCCTCGAACGTCACGATCTCCGCATCCCTCGGCGAGAACACCGACTTCTTCTCGCAGTCCGCGGCGCAGATGTCGGACTTCTCGACCCGCTGCGGGAACGTGGCGACAGCCGAGACGACCATCACCGACCTCGCGAGTTCGACCGTGCCCGCGCTGACGGTCGAAGACGGCGCAGACGCCTCCGAGGCGTACAAGGCGGCACAGACCGAGAGCGATGGGCTCAGCGAGCGACGCGACATCGTCGCGAACTTCGCCGACACGGCCAGTGCCGACGTCGCCGCCCTGCAGCAGTTCTGCGAGGCGTTCCCGAAGTACAACTCGATCTACAACACGTTCGGAACGCAGCTCGCGGCACTGTCCAGCACGGTCTTCACCATCCCGGACGGCCAGAACATCGACCTCGGGAACAACCTGTACTACCCGTGCAACGTGTCGACGGGCTGCCCGGACTACAGCGACCCGAACATCGGCACCAAGATCGCCGATTCCATCAAATCGACCTACGTCGATTTCTACCGCGGCATCGCCGACCTGGCCGCGTCCGAGTGCTTCCTCGATGAGCTCAGCGACGTGTGCACGAGCTACAGCACGGAATTCGGCAAGGCAGCGGATGCGGCGCAGGCGGCTTCCGACTCGTACCGTTCGGAGACGCTCAGCCTCACCGTCGGCGCAGTGCCCTTCGCAAACTCCGCACCGCTGTTCACGGCGATGTTCGACTCGTTCGATGCGGCTGATGCGGCCGTGCAGACGGCTTGGTGGAGCGCTGATCCTTCTTCCAACGGGCAGAGCGATCGGGGCTGGCAGTCGCGCAGCCTGAAGACGCTCCTCTCGGCGCACGAGAGCTCGATCGCGACGCTCGTCGAGAGCGTGCGCTGACCTCCTGAAGCGCGGACAGCGATGCGGCCCCCGATCCACTGGATCGGGGGCCGCATCGCTGTTGCAGCTCGTCGTTCGAGGAGCGCCGGGGGTCACTCCCCCATGTACTTGCGGGAGGCCACGGCCCTGTCGGCCTCGCGCTTGTCCTGACGCTCGCGGAGCGCGTGGCGCTTGTCGAACTCGCGCTTGCCCTTGGCGACGGCGAGCTCGACCTTGGCCCGGCCGTTCAGGAAGTACAGCGTGAGCGGGACGAGCGTGTACCCGCCCTCCTTGGTCTTCATCGCGAGCTTGCGGATCTGCTCCTTGTGCAGCAGGAGCTTGCGCTTGCGGCGCGGGGCATGGTTGTTCCAGGTGCCCTCGAGGTACTCGGGGATGTGCACGGCGTCAAGCCACGCCTCACCGCGGTCGATGTACGCGTATCCATCGACGAGGGAAGCACGCCCCTGACGCAGCGACTTCACCTCGGTCCCGTTGAGCACGATGCCCGCTTCGAGGGTGTCCTCGATCAGATAGTCGTGCCTGGCTCGACGGTTCGTCGCGACAGGCTTTGTCCCTTGCTCCTTTGGCATGGCCTCTTCCTCTCTCGACGGCAAACGATGGACAGCCCGCTATCTTACGACACGGGCTGTCCATCGGTCTACTCTGCGGGTTTCGTGCGGGTCAGACCTTGAGGTACTTGTTGATCGCGATGCGCGCCGACACCCAAGCGAGCAGCACGCTCACCACGAGCAGCACGGGGAGGGCAAGCAGCGCCTCCGGAACTCCGATGAGGGAGACGAAGGGCAGCTGGCGTCCGAGGTAGCCCTGCACGAAGAAGTGGGCGATGGCCAGCGTCGCACCCGACGCGAGGATCGCGCCGATGAGGGCGGCCACGATTCCCTCGAGGATGAACGGCGCCTGGATGTAGCGGTTCGAGGCGCCGACGAGGCGCATGATGCCGATCTCGCGTCGGCGACTGATGGCGGAGAGGCGGATCGTGGTCGCGATGAGCAGGGCGGCCGCGACGAGCATGACGACGGCGATGCCGATGGCGGAGAGGCTCGCGACGTTGAGCAGCTCGAAGATGCTCTCGAGGTACTGCCGCTGGTCGGTGACCGCTTCGACCCCGTCGTAGCCCTCGAGCTGCTGGATGATGATGTCGGCCTGGTCAGGGTCGGTCAGCGTGATGAGGAAGCTCTCGGAGAGGTACTCGGGCTCGACGAAGGAGACGATCGGGTCACCGGCGAACTGCTGCTGGAAGTTCGCGTAGGCCTGGTCCTGGTCCTCGAAGACGTACTCGTTGATGTACGGCGTGAGCACGGCACCTTGGAGGGCCGCCTCGACGGCCTCGCGCTGCGACTCGCTGGCCTGCCCACCGGCGCAGTTGGGGGCGCTCGAGACGGAGGAGCACAGGTCGACCGAGACCTGGGCGCGGTCGTACCAGAACGACTTCATGCTGCTGATCTGCTGCTGCATGAGGATTCCGGCGCCGACGAACGTCAGGGAGACGAAGGTGACGAGCACGACGGAGATGACCATGCTCGAGTTGCGGCGCAGCCCCTGCCACATCTCGGCGAATACGCGGCCGATCATTTGACGTCTCCAGTGTTCTTCGTGGTCGATTCGCCGGCGACGCGGGAGGCGATCGAGTCGGCGATGGATGTGGGTGCCTGTGATTCGACTTCGGCTTCGTCGTCCTGCTCGAGCTGGTTGGCGGCTGCCGTCTCGGCTTCGGTGAGGGGGACGATCCCGGGCTGGTAGACGCCGTCCGACTCGTCGCGCATGATGATGCCGCCGTCGAGCTCGATGACGCGCCTGCGTTCCTCGTCGACGATGGACACGTCGTGGGTGGCCATGACGACGGTCGTGCCGTTGGCGTTGATGCGCGCGAGGAGGCGCATGATGCCGCGGCTCGTGACGGGGTCGAGGTTTCCGGTCGGCTCGTCCGCGAGGAGGATGTCCGGCTTGTTGACGACGGCGCGCGCGATCGCGACTCGCTGCTGTTCACCGCCGGAGAGCTCGTGCGGGAACCGGTTGGCCTTGTCGCCGAGGCCGACGGTCTTGAGGACGTCGGGGACCGCCTTCGCGACGTGCCCGCGCGACTTGCCGAGCGCTTCGAGCGCGTAGGCGACGTTCTCGAAGACGGTCTTCCCGGCGAGGAGGCGGAAGTCCTGGAACACCATGCCGATGCTGCGCCGGTAGTACGGCACCTTGCGGTTGGAGATGCGCCGCAGGTCCTGGCCGAGCACGTGCACCTGGCCTCTGCTGGGTGCGTCTTCTCGGAGGATGAGGCGGAGGACGCTGGACTTGCCGGAGCCCGAGGGACCGACGAGGAACACGAACTCGCCGCGCAGCACCTCGAAGGTGATGTCGTCGAGTGCGGGGGCGGCGGTGCCAGGGTAGACCTTGGCGACGTTATCGAATCTGATCATGGCGCTAACAGGGTAGGCACCGGACTGGCGTCAGCCCGGCGCGACATGCAGAAGTGGTCAGACGCGGTGGTCGGCGACCCGAGCTAGGCGGCGTCGGCCTCGCCGCGCTTGCGCCAGCGGATGCCGGCGGCGATGAAGGCGTCGATGTCGCCGTCGAAGACCTTGTCGGTGTTGCCGGTCTCGTGCTGGCTGCGGAGGTCCTTCACCATCTTGTAGGGGGCGAGGACGTAGGACCGCATCTGGTCACCCCAGCTGGCGGTGATGTTGCCGGCGAGCTCCTTCTTCTGTGCGTTCTCCTCCTCGCGGCGGAGCAGGAGAAGGCGCGACTGGAGGACGCGGAGCGCTGCGGCGCGGTTCTGGATCTGGCTCTTCTCGTTCTGGCAGCTCACGACGATGCCGGTGGGCAGGTGCGTGATGCGGACGGCGGAGTCGGTCGTGTTGACGGACTGGCCACCGGGGCCGGACGAGCGGAACACGTCCACGCGCATGTCGTTGTCTGGGATCTCGATCGACTCGGTCTGCTCGATGAGCGGCACGACCTCGACGGCGGCGAAGCTCGTCTCTCGGCTGCCTGCGGAGTTGAAGGGGCTCATGCGCACGAGGCGATGCGTGCCGGCCTCGACGGAGAGTGTGCCGAAGGCGTACGGGCTGTCGATCTCGATGGTGGCCGACTTGATGCCCGCCTGCTCTGCGTAGCTCGTGTCGAGGACGGAGACCTTGTAGCTGTGCTGCTCCGCCCAGCGGAGGTACATGCGAAGGAGCATCTCTGCGAAGTCGGAGGCGTCGACGCCGCCGGCGCCGGCGCGGATGGTGATGACGGCGGGGCGGGGGTCGAACTCGCCGTCGAGGAGGGTCTGCACTTCGAGGTTGCCGATGACCTTGGTGATCGACTTGAGCTCGGCTCGGGCTTCCTCGGCCGTGTCCTCGTCTTCCATCTCGACGGCCATCTGCGCGAGCACTTCGAGGTCGTCGAGGCGCTGCTCGATCTCGTCGAGGCGCTTGAGGTCCGACTGAGCGTGGCTGAGGGCGGAGGTGACCCTCTGCGCGTTGTCCGTGTCGTTCCAGAGGTCCGGGACGGACGCTTCGGCCTCGAGCTCCACCACCTTCGCGCGGAGCTTGTCGGGGTTGAGCACGGCGCTGATGTCTCCGAAGGTGCTGCGCAGGGCAGTGATCTCCGAGGCGAGGTCAAGGTTGATCATGATCCCCCAAGACTAGCCGTCGGGGCTGGGCGGTGCTGTCCGGCGCGCATCGTGTCAGCTCAGCACGACTCTGGCGTCGCTGGAGACGGTGATCCGAAGTCCTGTCGGGAGGAGCGCGTGGGCGAGGGGTGGCGACCATGCGCCGGTGATGACGATGTGCGCGGTGACACCGTCGGGTGCAGTCGCGGAGTCCAGCGTGATGCTGTCGGTGCGCGCCGCGGAGAGGTCATCGAGGGTCGCGAGGGCGCGGTCCTCCACTCGGGTCTGGTTGAGGACCGGTTGGAGTTCCCCGTCGCTGAAGACCACGTCGGCGGCGGAGAAGCTCTCGGATGCGGAGAGCGCGACGGCGTCGGCGATCGTGAGGAGGCGCTTGCGCTCGATGGACAGCGAAGTGGCCGCGACGAGCACGTAGGCGGCGGTGAGTCCGATCATGAGGAAGACGAGGATGAGCGGGAGGACGCTGCCGCGCTCCCCGCGCGTCCAGCGCAGGCCCGCTCGTGCTCGCGCGCGCATCCCGATCATGTGGACAGGCCGAAGCGCGTGACGGCGAACGAGGAGGTTGCGCTTGTCGGGACCGAGAGCGGCGCCGCCGCGCCGGTGAGGCTGGCTGCGAACGGTAACGGCACGGCGATCATGACAGTGACCGCGAGCACCGAGCCGGGGGCGGTGCAGCTGGGGTCCGGGCCACGGCACTCCACCGTCTGCTCGACGAGCTTCGCGTCGAATCCGTGGTCGGCGGCCGCAAGTGCGATCGTGGCCTCGGCAAGGGCCTGGGTGTCGGCTGCGGCAGGGTCCGCTGCGAGCAGTCTCGCCGCGTTGCGTGCCGCAGACTCGGCGGCGATGCTCGCACCTTGGAGCGAGGACAGCGTCAGCATGAGGTAGGCGAGCGGCACGATGAGCAGCGTGCCGAGCGTCAGGAATTCGAGGGAGGCCGAGCCCCGATCGTCACTCAGTCTCGAGCGTCTCTGTCGGCGCATGTCCGGTCACCTCCAGCGCGTCGGGGAGGCCGAGCAGGCCGATCAGCGGCAGCGGTGACCGCACGGTGACCGCGATGGTCGGTGATCCGTCGGTCTCGGTTGCCGTGGCCGTCACGTCCTGCGCGTAGCCAGCACCGATGGCGACCGTGATGAGGCCTGCCGCTCGGGTCTCCCCCGCTTCGAGGCCGCCGCCGAAGAGCCCGGCGTGCCTCGCGCCTTCCCCCGCGGCGTCCATGAGCGTGGTGCGAACGTGCTGGGCGAAGCCGACCTGCAGGACGGTGAGCGTGAGGAGGAGCAGCATCGCCGACACCATGACCCATTCGGCGACTGCCGAGCCGGTCTCGTCGCGCATCACGCCGCGCGAGTGAGCGCGGTTAGCTGAAGTCACTGACGCGGCTGATGGCGTTCTGGAAGACGTCGACGAGGAGGTCGCCGGCGACGGTCCAGAGGAGGATCACCAGTCCCGCAGACATGATCGTGATGAGGACCCAGCCGGGGACGTCGCCGCGTTCGGAGCTGGCTCGGGTTCGGAGTGCGTGCAGGAACTGCATGGTGTGCCTTTCGGGTGGCGGTCAGAAGCTCGTGCGGAGCACGAAGACGGCTGGATAGAGGGCGAACAAGATGGTCGTGGGGAGAATGAGGAAGATGAGTGGGACGAGCATCTGGACTTCTTTCCGGCCGGCGGATTCCAGGAGGTCGCGTTTGCCGAGTTCCCGTGCGTCGCTTGCTTGCGCGCGGAGCACTTCGACGAGCGGCGCCCCACGTTCGAGTGCGGAGATCATGTGCTCGACGCAGCGGTCGAGCGGCAGGTAGCGGACGCCCCTGGTCATCTCGTGGAGCGCGTCGGACAGCGAGACGCCGGTGTTGACGTGGTGGACGACCCGAGCGAACTCCTTCGCGAGCTCGCCGGTGCTCACGCTGGCGACGCGCTTCAGGCTGTCGAAGATGCCCTCACCTGCCGAGAGGCTGAGGGAGAGGAACTCGACCACGGTGGGGAACTCGCTGGCGATGCGTCGGTGACGGCGCTGCGCGGCGCGTCCGAGGGCCCGGTCGCGGAGGAAGATGCCGACGCAGCCGAGGAGGAGAGGCAGGAGGATCTGGGCGAGGACCGGAATTCCGCGGGTCGCGCCGAGCAAGAGACCGGCGCTCAGGCCCAGGCCAGCCCCGACGAGTCCCCAGGTGAGCTGTTCGGCTCTGAACCGTTCGAGCCTGGTCGTGGAGCCCGATTGGCGCAGCTGCGCGGTGATGCGGTCGCTGCCGCCGAGCACTTCATCGAGGAGGGCCCTGCCTCTCGCTGCGAATGGGGCGGCGAGCGTGCCGAGGACGGGGAGCGGATCGCTCGCGGTCTTCTGCACGTCGGCTCGCGCAGCCGCCGAGATGTCCAGGAGGTGCGGGGCGAGACGCTCCGCGAGGTTCGGCTTGGAGAGGCGTGGGACGGCGGCGAGCAGCGTCCAGAGGCCGATTCCGAGACCGAGCCCGCAGAGCACGGCCCAGCCGAGTGTCTCGTTCATGCGAACCACCTGCGGTCGTCTTTGAGTTTCGCGATGCGGAGCATGAGCAGGTAGGCGGCTACGGTCACGCCCAGGCCGATGAGGATCACGATCGCGCCCTCGAGGCTGTTGAAGGCGCTCGCCGCCTCGGGCCTGGTTCCCAGCATGAGCAGGACGATCCAGGGTGCGGCCGAGCCGAGTTTGGCGGCGTTCATGACCCAGGACTGCTTGGCTTCGACTTCGTGGCGCACGGCCTGCTCTTCTCGCAGGTAGCTGCCGAGGCTTTTGAGCACCGTGGGGAGTTCCGATCCGCCGACGTCTCTGGACATGCGAAGCGTCTCGAGGATGCGGTCCGCGGTCGGGTCGGCGAGCCGCTCCTTCAGCTCGTCGAGAGCCACGCGGAAGCTGCCCGTCAGGCGGTACTGGCGGGTATATGCGGCGAAGTCCTCCCGCAGCACCGCCGGCCCCGATTCGGCCAGCCCCGCGACCCCCTCGGGCAGGGCCACACCGGAACGGATGGACGCCACCAGGTGATCGACCACGTCCGGCCACACGAGCCGGTTCCGGTTTCGCCGCTGCACGGACCGCACCCGCACGATCGTGACCGGAGCCACCGAGCCACCGACAAGAGCGATGAGGGCAACAGCGACCACTCCCGTGAGAGCGAGCGCCACAGCACCCAACGCGAGCCCGAGCGCGAAGGCAGCACCCGCGAACACGCCGATGGGCACCCGCTCGAACCCGGCCCGCCTGAGATCCGCCTCGAAGTCGGCAACCTTGGACAGGTGCCGGTCGCGTCGCTCGCTGCTCTGCGGCCACAACCTCGCGCTCACGATGATCGAGACTCCCGCCCCCATCACCAGCGCCAGCAGAACGGTCACAGGGACCGCCGAAGGACACGCGCAGCATCCAAGCCGTGCGCCTCGAACTTCGCGGTTCGCGGCGGAGGGGATCCGGTCGATTCGAGTTGCGCGCGTCCACGGTTGAAGAGGGTGGCCGCCTCGATGACCTGACCGGTCACCGTTCCGGTCGGGGCGAGGATCTCCCCCACGTGTCGTGTTCCGGAGGCTGTCATCTCGAGGTGCACGACGAGGTCGATGCAGCTGGCCACGGTGGGCACCACGAACGCGCTGTCGATGTTGCGTCCCGCGAGGAGCGGCAAGGTGGAGAGCTTGACGAGCGCATCCCTCGCCGTGTTCGCGTGGATGCTGGAAATTCCGGGCATTCCGCTGTTGAGGGCGATCAGGAGGTCGAGGCTCTCCGCTTCCCGCACTTCGCCGACCACGAGCCAGTCTGGTCTCATGCGCAGGGCTTCCTTGATGAGGCGGCGCAGCGTGATCTCACCGGTGCCCTCGAGGCTCGCCTGCCGGCACTGCAGCGCCACGACGTCACGGGCGACGAGATCGAGCTCGAAGGTCTCCTCGACCGTAACGATGCGTTCTTCGCTGCGCACCGAGGAGAGGAGCGCGTTGATCATGGTGGTCTTGCCGGTGTGGGTCGCGCCCGAGACGAGGATGTTGCAGCCGGCGAGCACCGCGAGCTGCAGGAACTCCGCTGCCTGCGCGGTGAGCGCCTCGCGCTCGACGAGATGGGAGAGGTCTCGGATGCGGCGCGAGAACTTGCGAATGTTCACGGACGGGTAGCGCCTGGTCACCTCGGGAACGGCCACATGCAGCCGCTCGCCGTTCGGCAGCGAGGCATCCACGAAGGGCGAGGACAGGTCGACTCGTCGGCCGCTCGACTGGAGCATCCTCTCGATGAGATCGCGCAGGTCGGTCTCCGGGACGACCGTCGACGTGAGCTCGGGTACACCGCCGCGAGCAACGAAGACCCGGCTGGGTGCGTTGATCCAGATCTCCTCGATCTCCGGATCGTCGAGGTAGGGCTGGAGCGCACCGAAGCCGGTCACCCGGGCCAGCACCTCACGTGTCGTGGACTCCTCATCGTGGACCAGCGGCAGCGACGAGCCCAGCGCTTCCTCCGCGTACCCCCGCACCTCCTCGCGCGCGATGTCGGCGGCCCGCGCGCGATCGCCCCCGAGGTCGATGCCCTCCAACAGGACACGACGACGGATTCGGTCAGTGATAGTGCTTACCGCGATGCTCACGGCCACAGCATGACCAAGACTCGCCAACGCCGCAGAAGTTATCCACAGGGCCCGTTTCTAGCCAGCGGTCAGGCGTCACCCTCGCCGAACTCAGCAGCAGGAGTCCTCGCCGTCCTCGGCCAAGAAGCTGCTGTGTTTGTCTGTGCAACGCAGCTTGCGCTTGAGCCGAACGAGGTTCGCTCCGCGACTCTTATGCTGCGAACGCTCGCGAGGTAAAGCAAATTGCAGACGGCGACCGGGCCTGTGAGCACACAGTTCGCGGATCTGCCTTCCTTTTGTCCCCTCATGCGGGGTCTTCGCAACTGTCGCTTCGGGCCCCGCAAGCGCTCTACCCTTTCTCGCCTGCTGAAGGCACTTCGTGGCGGTCTGCGCCGGTTGCTCTGGTCTCGAGTGGCGCTGTGCTGCGCGTACGGGAGCCATGCGGTGCTGAGGCGAAGCTCGCCAAGATACGGGTGTAGGCCGATGGCGTCAGCTACCGACCGCGGCGGCTCATGTTCTTTAACGCCAGTCGCACGAACTGCCGCAGGGCGGATAAAGGGACTTCGCGAGTCTGATCAGGAAACTAGGAAACTAGGAAACTACCGTCCGACATACATTCGATCTCGCGCGGGTCTCCAGCGACCACGTGACGCGTGAGCAGGTTGCGACCAACGCGGATGACCCCGGAGCGCTCCTGCGCACCGCTTGTTCGCGGATCCCACAACACGGTTGCCGCCTCTCCTCCGATCACGATGCGTATTCGCGTCTTCTCGGCAGGAAGGACCGACTTCGCACTTCTCGGGATGCGGATTCGACCACCCCGCAGGTCCGCATCGGTCACATTCTGCGTGCGTCGGCGTTCTGCGGCAGGCGACATGGGGTTTGTCCTCTCCAGGGGAGCGACGCTGGCCTGAGGCGGCTGAGGAATCCGGGGTCGCGTGCTCACGGGGGGCTGTGGTTTCGACCTGGTGGTCTTCACACCGTCCAATCCGTGCCGTTTCTTTCGCCCTGCCGGGAATCTTAGGTTGGCGAACGGTAGCGGAGCGTCCGGATCGACCAGGGCTTGTCGGGCCTCCGCTGGTATCCCGTGTACGAAGTAGTCCACCATTGTGGTCTCAGCTGCATCGGGATTCATCGTCTGGCCGTAGTGCACCCAGAGCCGTTGTGGCTCCAGCATCTTCACCGGCCAGCCCCCAGCATGGGGCGCTCGCGCGCCGATCGGCGTCGAATAGAACTGTGCGACCCGAGCTCGAACGGATCCGCCTGCGAGTCCGATGTAAACGACTGGCTCCCCCACCGGCCACATCAGCTGGAGGCGTTCCACGAGGTTCAGGAGATCGGTCACCTGGCCGTTGATCATCGCTCCAGGGTGCCGCTCGAGTAACGCGGCGACACTTCCCGCATCCAGAGGGCAGGCCTCCAAGCCGTTAGCGTCATCTGGATTTTGTGTCGTCGACACGACGTACACACCGGGTTTCGTAAGCGGGACCTCGCTCCCCCACTTCACGGCACCCGCGTATACTGCTCCCGAATGCGTGAAGAGCTCCTGTACCGATGTCACACACATTTCTTTCCTGTGAAGACCTTGAGCTGAGGTCCCAGCACACTGATGTCAACCCTCCGCCGCGGGGTCGGGGGAAATCGGTTCGTCTCTGGATCCTCGAATTCATGAGGCATGGTGTTGCCAATCGAACGAACCAATGTGAACAGCGGCGCTACTCTTCGGCCGATTCCGTGGATCACTACTCATCGCCGAGCTGGAACTCGAGTGCTTGCCGCACAAGCCCCACGACGTAGTTGAGGTCTGAGTCCTCGTTGAGCCCCACCTCAACCATTCCGTTGCCCCATCGGCCTGTACCTGAGACGTCTCGAGCCAGTTTCCGTTCGTCTCGCAGCGCCTCGAAGGGAATGCTAAGGCTCAAGAGCATGCGGGACTTCTGCGGGATGACGTCGACGAAGTTCGTCTCCGCCTTGAACGCAACATACAGCTTGAGGTATTGCTGCGTGACACTAGGGTCCAACGACTGCACTTCTGAGCTGAAGCGCTCGAAAAGATCACGTCGATCTGCCTGCATCAGGTACGGATGGTCTTTGATCGTGAACTCCGATGCAGTCCGCGTGCGCTCGAACTCGGCAATGACCCCAGCAGGGAGTTCCGGCCTCATCCAGATCTTCATCGCATCACCCGCGAGGCGCGCCGCACGATCCTCGATCTGGGCTGCACCCCATTCGTCGAGCTGACCTAGTCCTTGGTTCAGCCGCAGAGGACTGTGTTTGAAGCCACCCTCCATGTCGCGTTTCTTCGGGAACGGGTGGTCTGAGTACTCGGAGTTGTATCCGGTGAGAGTGAGGTTTCCAAGCGTGTGCAGGTAGAGGCCTTGGACATACTCCCAGTCCTCTCCGAGAGCTGCACGCCATTCCTTTGAAAGCTCGTCATTCTGGGGCAGGATGTGCTCGATCGTGTAGTTCTCGATCGTCACTTGCTCTTTACGCCCGAAGTTCTCGAGCTTACGCAGGAAGTATGAGCGGCGTCGGAAGTTGTACAAGTCTGTGACCTGCAGCGCTTCGAAAAACTCAGGGTCTGACGGGAACCGGCGGTAGCTCTTCAGTACCATAAACTGCGCTTTGACGCTCTCGAGGTAGCGTTCCTTGCGCACGGCAGCGCTGAAGGTCGCGAACGTCTTGTTGAGTGAGTTGGTGGGGATGTGGCAGACCGCACGACGGAAGATGTAGGAAGTCACCACGGAGACAATCTCCCTGAAATCCTCAACGCGCAAGATCGCGAGGTCGTAGTCCGTGTAGGCCTCGAGAAGAAACGGATAAACGACGTCAGCTTTGACCTGGTCGAGATCTAAGAACGCTGCCTGCAGCTCATCGTCAGGCTCCTTGCCGAGCGTCATCGCACAGTACCGGCGTGCGTAGTCTCGGAGCTCGATCACGAGCGACTCTATGGTCTCCCCATCCAATACACGAGACACTGCGTGCGTCTTGAAAGCGTCGTAAATCCCGTCAAGACGCGGAATCTCGCCGGTCTTGAGGGTCAGATACTGTCTGACGAACACATCGAACTGGTTCTCCGCAGCTCCGATGAACTCCACTTCCATTGGTCGCCAGTACGCCGAGTACAGCTGTTCCTGCTGCTTGGGCGGCAAGTCCATCAGCACGTAGTTCCTTATCAGGTCGGCCTGAGAGAGCTTCTTGCCTGTCGAGTTCATCGCCTCGAATACCAGTTGTGGGTTGTCCCTACCTCGCTCGAGAGTTACGTCCACCACTACGAGTTTGTCCAGACCTTGACAAAGGGCTTTGAGGTCCACTTGGGGATTGGCGAGCTTCGCGACGAAAAACGCGTAGTTCTCGGTGACCCGGCTGATGCTGTTCCTCGTAGGCGCGACACCCTGCAGGATCGCTATCAAGGCGTCTTTGTCTGCCTGTGAAAGGATCAACTTAAATTGTCGATCCCCCTCCTCGTCGGCGTTGAGGAGGAACCTATTGCGGATCTTCTTCGCGGAAAAGCCATCGACTGGCTCGCGCTGCGCCTCGGGAAGCTTCTCGAGATGCGCGGCTAGCGCCGCCAGAATCAGGGTCACAGTCGTGACCCGCTGCTGCCCGTCGATGATGAGATCCGGCTCAGCCGAGGTGTTCGTCGACTGCGCCTTGGCGACGTAGACGATCGACCCTGTGAAATGCGACCCCAGCTGTTCTGTCGAGCCGGCGCGGGAGATGTCGTCCCAGAGTTGCTCGCATTCCGACTCCTGCCAGGAGTAGAGACGCTGATAGATCGGTACCACGAACTGGCTACTTTTCTTCAGCAGCTTGAGCAGGTGCGAATCGACAGCCTTCATGAGTCTCCCTCTTCTACTTCTGACAACTGAGTTCAGACTAGGCGCGCGCGTTCTGTGGCCGAACGTCCGGGCATATGGGGATTTGCGACTCAAGGCCATCGAAAAAACGGTGCGGCGCGTGATCGCGCATCTCCCAGACCTCGCTGTTCTAGCCATCACCGTTCTGGCTTGGCCGGCGGGCTGAGCTATAGGACGCACGGTCAGGAGAGATTAGGCCGAAGCGGAACGGCCGAGGATGGACGCTTCCAACGCTGAGACGTCTTCGACAACGAGGTCGAACACATCGACCGATTCAGACGTGAAGTCGCCGCGCAGAGTGAAGGACATCACGTGGAAACGTCATGTCGACGCCCCGCGTTCGGCCAGTCTTCACCGGTATCGATGCTGCAGCCGACCAGCAGCAGGAGGGCCAGCGATGCAGGCAGCAGTCTCGTGCCGCGAGAGATGCTCCGAAGCGTCATGTGAAGCTCCCGTCGTCGGTGCCGGAGTGACGTTCGCGCACAACGACACTGCCACGGTGATGCGGTCCAGCGTAGTGTCTGAAAACGGGCTCGCACATGCTTGCCTCTCGTCCCGAGAATGGGATTGTCGGGCTCACTCGACCAGGAGCAGATCCGGCCAAGAGTGCCAACGTTGGCGACACGCCCCTCGCTCGCGGCCGTGGCAGATTCACCCGAGCAGGACCCCGCCGCGCATCCGCTCGGCGGTCGTGCCTCGAGCGCGGCCAGCGCCGCCCTAGACTGGCTTCAGCACACGGGTTCGCTCGTGCTTGCGGGAGTGGTGAAATTGGCAGACACGCAGGATTTAGGTTCCTGTGCTTTCGAGCGTGCGGGTTCAAGTCCCGCCTTCCGCACTGTTCTTGATCTCGGATCCCTGCGTCCAGCTGCTCGTCTGACTGCGAGCGCGACTCAGGCGCTTGAAGCTCCTCCGACTCGACAGTCTGTCTGTTCCGGCGCTCCCGACCAACGGGTACGGTTCCAGTATCAGCACTGAGAAGGAGCATCGACGATGACCGAATTCAACGAAGCAGACCTGCAGCAGAAAGCCAAAGATCACCTCTGGATGCACTTCTCGCGCCAGTCCGTGATGGAAGACGGCGCCGGGGTGCCGATCATCGTCAAGGGCGACGGGCACCACATCTGGGATTCGAAGGGCAACAAGTACTTCGACGGCCTCTCCGGCCTCTTCGTCGTCAACGCCGGCCACGGCCGCCAGCGCCTCGCCGAGACCGCTGCCAAGCAGGCCGCAGAGCTCGCGTTCTTCCCCATCTGGTCGTACGCCCACCCGAACGCCATTGAACTCGCCGACCGCCTCGCCGACTACGCGCCAGGCGATCTCAACCGCGTGTTCTTCTCCACGGGCGGCGGCGAAGCGGTCGAGACCGCCTTCAAGCTCGCCAAGTACTACTGGAAGCTGCAGGGACAGCCCACCAAGCACAAGGTCATCTCCCGCTCGGTGGCGTACCACGGCACGCCGCAGGGAGCCCTCGCCATCACGGGCATCCCCGCGATGAAGGCGATGTTCGAACCGCTCACCCCCGGCGGCTTCCGCGTGCCGAACACGAACTTCTACCGCGCTCCCGAGCACGGCGACAACCTCGTCGAGTTCGGCCAGTGGGCCGCGAACCGCATCGAGGAGATGATCCTCTTCGAAGGACCAGAGACCGTCGCCGCGGTGTTCCTGGAGCCCGTCCAGAACTCCGGCGGCTGTTTCACGCCTCCCCCAGGCTACTTCCAGCGCGTGCGCGAGATCTGCACCAAGTACGACGTGCTGCTCGTCGCCGACGAGGTCATCACCGGATTCGGCCGCATCGGCGACATGTTCGCGTCCACCACCTACGACATCCAGCCCGACATGATCACCTGCGCCAAGGGCATGACCAGCGGCTACTCCCCGATCGGCGCCACCATCGTGAGCGACCGCATCTACGAGCCCTTCAAGCACGGCCAGACGTCGTTCTCGCACGGCTACACCTTCGGTGGCCACCCCGTCTCCGCAGCCGTCGCCCTCGAGAACCTGAACATCTTCGAGGAAGAACGCCTCACGCAGAACGTCAAGGAGAACTCGCCGCACTTCCGCGCGGCTCTCGAGAAGCTCCTCGATATCCCCATCGTCGGCGACGTCCGCGGCGACGGGTACTTCTTCGGCATCGAGCTCGTCAAGGACAAGGACACCCGAGAGACCTTCAATGACGAGGAATCCGAGCGCCTCCTGCGCGGCTTCCTCTCCAAGGCCCTCTTCGACGCGGGCCTCTACTGCCGCGCCGACGACCGAGGCGACCCCGTCATCCAGCTCGCCCCGCCCCTCACCATCGGGCAGGCAGAATTCGACGAGATCGAGCAGACACTGCGCGGCGTACTCACCGAAGCCAGCTCACTCCTCTAACGATCGGCTCCAGGCCGCGCACGCGAAGTCCCGACCCGACTTCTCAGCTTCGGGATGGGTTCCCTGCGTGGAATGGGGATGGAAAAGTCGCTTCGTGCTGGAGAACTTTCCAGCACGAAGCGACTTTTCCATCCCGAAACTCAGGTGGGTGCTCGGGGCGAGATGCCAGGACCAGCCCAGCCGGCTCGGCTACAGGCCGAGGGCCGCGCGCAGCTTCGGCGCGAGCGCGTCGAACGCGCGGCGTCGGTGGCTCGAGGCGTCCTTCTCGGCATCCGTGAGGTCTGCGGCCGAGCCTTCGGCGCCGTCGGGCTGGAAGATGGGGTCGTAGCCGAACCCGTGCTCCCCGCTCCGCTGTTCGAGGATGCGGCCGGGCCACACGCCGAGCACGGCCTCGCTCAGCTCCTCGCCCGTCGCAGACGCGGACGCCGGCACGACCAGCGCCGCCGCCGCGACGAACTGCGCCGCGCGGTTCGGATGCGACACGTCGCTCAGCTGCCACAGCAGCAGCTCGAGGTTCTCCTTCGCGTCCTTCGCGGGCCCGGACCAGCGGGCCGAGAAGATGCCGGGCGAGCCGCCGAGCACGTCCACCGAGATGCCCGAATCGTCAGCCAGCGCCGGGAGCCCCGTGTGCTCTGCCGCGGCGCGCGCCTTGAGGAGCGCGTTGCTCTCGAAGCTGAGACCGGTCTCGCGCGGCTCGGGACCGTCGTAGGCGACGAGCTCGATGCCGTCGAGCTGCGCACCCAGGATGCGTCGCAGCTCGATCAGCTTGTGCGCGTTGTGGGAGGCGAGGACAACCCGGACCGGCTCGCTCATGCCTTGAGCGCCTCGTTCTGCAGCTCCGTGAGCGTCGCCGTGCCCGCGAGGGCGATATCGAGGAGACGGTCGAGCTCCTCACGGTCGAACGGTGCACCCTCGGCGGTGCCCTGCACCTCGATGAGCTTGCCGTCGCCCGTCGCGACGACGTTCATGTCCGTGCCGGCGCGGACGTCCTCGACGTAGGCCAGGTCGAGCAGCGGGACGCCGTCGACGATGCCCACCGAGATCGCGGCAACGGAGCGCGTGAGCACGTTCGCCTTCGCCGGCACGTGCTTATTGGCCTTCGCCCACTCGATCGACTGGGCCAGCGCCACGTACGCGCCGGTGATCGCCGCGGTGCGCGTGCCGCCGTCGGCCTGCAGCACGTCGCAGTCGATGACGATCGTGTTCTCGCCGAGCGCCGACATGTCGACGGCCGCGCGCAGCGAGCGACCCACGAGGCGGGAGATCTCGTGCGTGCGCCCGCCGATCTTGCCCTTCACGGACTCACGGCTGTTGCGGTCGTTCGTGGCGCGCGGGAGCATCGCGTACTCGGCCGTGACCCAGCCCTTGCCCTGCCCCTTGAGCCAGCGCGGCACGCCGGGTGTGAACGAGGCCGTGCACAGCACCTTCGTCTTCCCGAACGAGATGAGGGCCGAGCCTTCTGCCTGCTCGCTCCAGCCCTTCTCGATCGTCACGGGGCGAAGCTGGTCATGGGTGCGGCCGTCTGCGCGTGCATCGGTCATTGGTCCTCCAAGGGGTCGGATGCGGTGCTGGAAATCGGGGCGCGTCGCGTCAGGGGCGGCGCATCGACGGCGGCAGGTTGATGGCCTCCGTCATGAGTCGCTCCACGTGGCGCACGTCGGGGCCGAGGAAGCGACCGGCGAGGTTCACGAACGCCTCCGTGTTCTCGCCCGTCGCCCGGTAGGAGTACTGCGGGGCTCGCCCGCTGGCGTTGAGGAGACCGTTCGAGGCGAGCACGCGGTACACGTCCTGCGCCGTCTCCACGTCGCTCGAGACGAGGCGGACGTCCGGGCCGAGCACGTAGCCGAGCACGCCCTTCAGGAACGGGTAGTGCGTGCATCCGAGGACGACGGTGTCGACGCCGGCCGCCTTGATGGGCGCCAGATACTCCTCGGCGTGCCGGACCAGCTCTGGGCTCGTCGTGTCGCCTCGCTCCACGTACTCCACGAACAGCGGGCAGGCCTGCGAGAAGATCTCGAGGTGGGGGGCCGCCGCGAAAGCGTCGTCGTACGCGCGTGACGACAGGGTCGCCTCGGTGCAGAGCACCCCGATGCGGTTGTTGTGCGTCGCGCTCACGGCAGCTCGCACGGCCGGCGCGATGACCTCCACGACCGGCACGTCGTAGCGTTCACGCGCATCCCGCAGCACCGCGGCAGACGCGGTGTTGCAGGCGATGACGAGCATCTTGACGTCCTGCTCGACGAGCTCGTCGAGGACCGCGAGCGACAGACGCCTGACGTCGGCGATCGGCTTCGGGCCGTACGGCGTGTGCTCGGTGTCTCCGACGTAGAGGAGCGACTCCCCCGGCAGCTGCGCCCGGATCTCCCTCGCGACCGTCAGCCCGCCGACACCAGAGTCAAATACGCCGATCGGTGCCTCGCTCATGAGTGCCGAGTCTACTCCCAGGCATCAGCCGAGGGCGGATGCGCACGCCGGGCACCCTTGCGCGCCCCGCGGCTGCGCCTAGGCTGGGGCGGTGACTTCCGAACGGCCGTCTACCGGCTTCCTCACCGACCAGTACGAGTTCACGATGATCGATGCCGCGGTCCACGCCGGCACCGCCGATCGTGACAGCGTCTTCGAGCTCTTCGGGAGGCGCCTGCCGAGCGGGCGCCGCTACGGAGTCGTGGCGGGGGTCGGGCGCGCGCTCGAACTGCTGCGCGACTTCCGCTTCGGGGACGCCGAGCTGGCGCACCTCCGCGAGCACTCGATCGTCTCCCCCAAGACCCTCGACTGGCTCGCGGACTACCGCTTCTCTGGCACCATCCGCGGCTACCGCGAGGGCGAGATCTACTTCCCCGGCTCCCCCATCCTCGAGGTTCGCTCGAGCTTCGCCGAGGGCGTCATCCTCGAGACGCTCCTGCTGAGCATCTACAACTACGACTGCGCGGTCGCCTCCGCCGCCGCACGTATGGTCTCCGTCGCCCGAGGCCGTCCGCTCGCCGAGATGGGCTCGCGCCGCACCGGCGAGCGCTCAGCTGTCGCAGCAGCCCGCGCCGCCTACATCGCAGGCTTCAAGGCCACGAGCAACCTGGAAGCCGGACGCAGCTGGGGGGTGCCGACGATGGGAACCGCAGCGCACTCGTTCACCCTGCTGCACGACTCCGAGCGCGAGGCGTTCGCCTCGCAGGTCGCCACCCTCGGCGCCGGCACGACGCTGCTCGTCGACACGTACGACGTTCGCGAGGGCGTGCGCCTCGCAGTCGAGGTCGCCGGCCGAGAGCTGGGCGGCGTGCGCCTCGACTCCGGCGACCTGCCGACGCTCGTCGCGGAGGTGCGCGCGCAGCTCGACGAGCTCGGCAACACCGCGACCAGCATCACGGTCACGAACGACCTCGACGAGTTCGCCATCGCCGGGCTCGGCGCGAGCCCCGTCGACTCGTTCGGCGTCGGCACGAGCGTCGTCACGGGATCCGGCTCCGTCGCCTCCGGCATGGTCTACAAGCTCGTCGCCCGCCGCGGCGAAGACGGCGAATGGGTGTCGGTCGCCAAGCGTTCCACGGGCAAGGTCAGCGTGGGCGGCGAGAAGTTCCCCGTCCGCCGCCGCGACGAGCACGGGATCGCCGAGGCCGAGGTCGTCGGCATCGGTGCTCCCCCGGTCTCCGACAAGAGCGACCGCTCGCTGCTCGTCGACCTCGTCGTCGACGGCGTCATCAACGAGGAGTACACGGGCCAGGCGGGCGTGCAGAGCGCCCGAGAGCACCACCGCACCGCCATCGACGAGCTCCCGATCGGCGCGCTCCGCCTCCACGCGGGCGAGGCCGCACTGCCGACGGTCTTCGTCGAGCAGGACGGCCGCGAGACCGTCTGGGTCTGACACACCCCTGGCACCTCACGCCCGAACAGCGCGACGGCCGCGAACCCATCTCGGGTTCGCGGCCGTCGCGCGTGCGGGGTGAGCCTCGTGCATCCGTTCGATGCGCGGCTCAGCCCTTCATCTTGTCGTACACCGCCTTGCAGTTCGGGCAGACGGGAAAGCGGTCGGGATTGCTGTTCGGCAGCCACTTCTTGCCGCACAGCGCGCGCACCGGCTTGCCTGTCACCGCCGACTCGAGGATCTTCTCCTTGCGCACGTAGTGCGAGAACTTGTCGTGGTCGCCCGGGTCGTCGGTCTGCTCCTCGTTGAGGAGCTTCTCGAGCTCGCGATCGAGGATCGCCGTACCGCCGCCGGTCTCGTCTGGCCCGCCGGGGCCCGTTGGGGTGCTGGAGAACGTCATGCCGATCATCTTAGAACGCAAACCGCGGACCCCACCGGATGGCTACGCGCTCTGCGCGAACGCCATGATCTCGCTGGAGCGGCGCTCGAACTGCCTGGCACCCGCGTTCAAGCCCACGATGAGGACGATGAGCCCCACGACGACGCCCCAGCCGAGGGCGACGAAGTTCCACCAGGATTCGCCGCCGTTGAGGGCGACGAGACCCGCGTAGACGGACGGGCCCATGAGGAGGATCGCGATGAAGCCGGTCGTGGGGTGCCAGAACACGCCGGACCCCCAAGACCGCACGGGCTGGCTGAACGGCGAGTCGCCCGGTCGCGCAACCGGATACGGGTGCAGCACGCTGCCGATGCTCGAGAAGCCCGTCGCAGCGAAGAGCAGGCCGAGCGACAGGCCGACGAGGGCGAGGATCGTGCCCCACTCACCCACGATGAGCCAGGTCACAAGCGCGCCGAGAACGACGACGACCGTACCGAAGACGAGCGTCGGGAGGGCGCGACCGAAGCGGTCGGAGAGGCCGGACATGCCGCTCGTCACGTGCATCCACACCGCAGAGCCGTCGAAGGCCAGGTCGTTGTGGAGGGTCCACCCGATGAAGAACGCCAGGAGCGGCAAAGGCAGCAGCGCCAGGTGCCGCGGCTCGACGCCGACGACCGCCAGCGGGATCAGGGCGAGCAGTGGGATGAGGATGATCGACACGTTGACGACGACGTACCGCGGGTCGCGCATCCAGTAGGTGACCGTCCGAGCCGCCACGACAAGCGCAGGCGAACGGCCGAATGCCCCGAACGCGCCGAGATCGACGAGCTCGGTCTCGTCGCCGCCGAGGGCAGCGGAGGCGACTCGGCCGGCAACGACCTGCCAGAGCACGAGCAGGACCACGAGCGTGACCGCACCGATGCCGAGCTGCCCGAAGGCGAGCTGCAGGTCTCCGCCTGCCGCGCTCGCCGCTGCCGCCCACGGGGCCGCGATCGGCGAGAGCGAGAGCACTTCGAGCGCGGCGCTGACGGCTTCGTGCTCACCCAGCTGCCAGTCGACGGACACCGCGACGAACACGATGGGCGAGGCGAGGAGCAGGAGCACCAGGACAAGCGCTGCGCGGGCGTCGCTCACGAGCCGTCTGGCCCGCAGGTCTTCACCGACGAGACCAGCGAGGCGCGACAGCACGACGAGGGTGGCGAGGACCAGAGCGGCACCGACGATGGCGACGAGCAGGCCAGTCGAGTCGCCGGTCCAGAGCAGGAGCCCTGCCAGCAGGACGATCGTGACCGCGAACGACGGCACGCTGACGAACGCTGTGCCGAGCGCCAGCCATGCCGACCGCCGGGGCGAGAAGCCCATGACCGCGAGGGAGCGCGGGTCGATCGCGGCGATCGGCGTCACGAAGACGCTCACGAGCCCGGTCGCGATGGTCACGAGCGATCCCGCGATGATGGCCGCCTCGCGTTTCGCCTCGATGTCCGAATCGAGCAGCGACAGGACCGCGAAGACGGCGAAGACCGCGGCGAGGATCGACAGCAGGAGCGTGCCGATCCACGCCCCCCGATGCTGCGAGTCGCGCCGAGCGCCGTTGCGGATCGACTGCAGCTTCAGTTGAAGGAGATGTCCAGCCAATCGAGCCCCTCCATCTGTGGCGTGCCGCGCACGAGGTCGCGGAAGCGTTCTTCGAGTGTGATGCTGCCGCGCACTTCGCTCACCGTGCCGGAAGCGAGGAGCTCGCCCCGAACGATCACGGCGACGTGGTCGCAGACGCGCTGCACGAGGTCCATGCTGTGGCTCGAGAGCAGCACCGTTCCCCCGCGCTGCACGTACTCGAGCAGGATGTCGATGAGCTGCCCCGCCGACACCGGGTCGATCGTGTCGAACGGCTCGTCGAGCACCAGCAGCTCCGGCGAGTGGATGAGGGCGGCGGCGAGCGAGATCTTCTTCGTCATGCCCGCCGAGTAGTCGACGACGAGGCGGTTGGCGGCCGACTCGAGCTCGAAGGCGTGCACCAGCGACTCGGTTCGCGACCGCGAGTCCGCGGGCGAGAGGCCGCGGAGGAGACCCGAGTAGTAGAGGAGCTGTCCGCCCGTGAGCTGGTCGAAGAGACGCAGCCGGTCCGGGAGGATGCCGATGTGGGGATGGGCGGCCTTCGGGTTCTTCCACACGTCGAGGCCGAGCACCTCGACGGTGCCACTCGTCGGCTTCAGCAGCCCCGTCGCCATCGACAGGGTCGTCGTCTTCCCGGCGCCGTTCGGTCCGACGATGCCGGTGAAGGAGCCACGACGGACCTCGAAAGTGACGTCGTTAACGGCGACGTCCGCGCCGAAGCGCTTCGTGAGCCCGGTGACGGACAGCACGGTGTCGCCGAGTTCACGGTCGGGTGCCTCGGTGACACGCGTGACGGGCGTCATCGTCGAGAGGCCCTCTGCCGTCGCGGCACCCAGAACCGGGTTCCTGACGGCAGCCGGAAGGCCGGACTCCTGCGCCGCGGCCTCCTCCTCTGCGAGCGATGAAGCGGTCACGCTGTCGTCGACGACGATCGCCTCGACCATGATCGCCTGGGGTCGACTCGCGTCGCCCTCCGGTACGTCTGGGCTGGCAGCACTCTCGTTCACATCGTCGGCGGCGCCATCGCCGACGTCTGAGCTCTTCGAAGACATCGCTCAACCGTACCAACGATCCGGCGTGCCGCGCCGCCCCTGCGACTCCAAGCTCCCCCCAGGCGTGTCCTCATACACTGCTCGCGTCGCCATGCGCTCCGCGCTCGGCCGTGCCATCCCGAGGAGGTCCAGTGTCAGATTCCAGCACTCCGCGCGTCAACGAAGGTGCCGACGCGGCGAGCTACGCCCCGCTGCCCCCGCGCGACGAGCAGCAGGCTTCGGCAGCGGGAGAGCAGGACAAGATCTGGCTCGACCGGCTCATGGCCATCCAGCGCCCGATCGTGCTGCGGCAGATCCGCATCCTCCGCGGCAAGTACCCGGATGCGACTCCGAGCGAGCTCATCAAGAAGATCGAGCAGCAGTACCTCAACGCGACGACCGTGAGCGGGGGCGCAGCTGGCGCCGCCGCGATGGTGCCGGGTGTCGGCACGGCGGCATCCCTCGCCGTGACGGGCGTCGAGACCGCTGGCTTCCTCGAGATGACCTCCCTCTTCGGTCAGGCGGTCGCCGAGATCCACGGACTCCCCATCTCCGATCCCGTGCGCGCGCGGACCCTCATCCAGTCCCTCATGCTCGGCAAAGCCAGCAAGAACCTCATCCAGCAGTTCGCGGGTCAGGCCTTCGGCAAGGGCCCGGCGAAGCAGGTGTTCTGGGGCGAGATCGTGACGAAGCGGCTGCCGCGGGCGATGGTCGGCGAGCTGTCCGGGCGCATCCAGTCGATGTTCCTCAAGCGCTTCGTCGTTCGCCAGTCGGCCAGCACGGTCGGGCGGCTCGTGCCGTTCGGCATCGGCGCCGTCATCGGGGGCGCCGGCAACCGGATACTCAGCAACGAGGTCGTGCGCACGTCCCGCGAGGCGTTCGGCGTGGCGCCCGCGAGCTTCCCCATCGAGCTGCACCCGCAGTTCGCCAGCTCAAAGCCGGACGACGGGGACGAGCACAAGGCACTGACGCGCGGGCCGTTCAGCTTCTTCCGGGTACCGCTCGCGCTCACCAGGGGGAAGGGCAAGGAGACCGACGGGGTGTCCTAGGCCGATGCAGCCTAGGCCGCCGCGTCGAGGGACACCTCGACCTCGATGACCTCGCCCTGTCTGACGACGGTGAGCGTGGCCACCTCCCCCGCCTCGTAGACGCGGACGTGCGCGATGAGGTCGTTGGCGTTCGACACGGGGACCGTGCCGATGTAGGTGACGATGTCTCCCCTGCTGAGTCCCGCGATCGACGCGGCGCCGTTCTCCACGACGCTGTCGACGTAGGCGCCCACGATGCTCTGGCTGCTCGTCGCGACGGTCGCGGCGTTGCGCACTGTCGCGCCCAGCGCGCCGTGCGACGGCGTCTGCCCGTCCGCGAGCTGCGCGGCGATCTGGACGGCGTAGTTGGCGGGCAGTGCGAAGCCCAGGCCGATGCTGCCGCTCGAGGCGGCCTGCCCCTGGCCACCGGACTTGGTGCCCGCGATCGCCACGTTGATGCCGATGACCTCGCCGTTCGCGTTCAGCATGGCACCGCCCGAGTTGCCCGGGTTGATGGCGGCGTCCGTCTGGATGACGGGAAGCTGGACGATGCTCTTGCCCGGGTCGGTCGTGGAGCTGAGGGGCGAGTCGGTCGCTGCGTTCTCGTCGACCGTCGGCGGCACCGCGGCCGAGGCGATCTCGATGCTGCGGTTGACCGCGGAGACCACACCCGTCGTCGCAGTGCCGGCGAGTCCGAGCGGGGCCCCGAGCACGATCGTGGACTGGCCGACCACGATCTGGTCGGAATCGGCGAAGGAGGCGGGCTGGAGCCCGCTGGCGTCGGTCAGCCGCAGCACGGCGACGTCGGCGAGCACGTCCAAGCCGACCCGAGTGGTCGTGTAGACCCGACCGTCGCTGGTCGTCGCCGTGATCTGCGCATCCGAGACCGTGCCGTCGAGCGTCACGACGTGGGCGTTGGTGATGACCAGCCCGTCGCCCGAGTAGATGACGCCAGACCCCGTCTCGGTGCGGGTGGGCGTCGAGACCGTGAGCGTGACCACGCTCGGGGCGGCCCCGACGATCGCCGCGCTGGCCTCTCCCGGCAGCGGAGCGGTCGGCTCGCTCGGGGAGCCGAGCGGCTGCGTGAGACGCTGGGCGTCCTGGTTGGGCTGGTTGATCACATTGGCCGTGATGAGCGCCCCGCTCAGCCCGCCGATGACCGCCGCGACGACCGCGATGCCCGCGACGACGAGGAGGCCGGTGCGCCGGGTGATCACGGGGGCATCGTCGTGGATGGAATGCAGGTGCGCCCCAGCCCGGTGGCGACCGTGCTCCTCAGCCCGCGCAGCGCTCGACTGGGGCTGCGCGCTGTTCGCGTCGGCGCCCGCAGCGGGGGATGAGTCGAGCATGAGGATCCTGACGTTCTCTCGATGCGTCGGGGCGCATCCGTGGCGCAAGTCTAGGGAGCGGACGGAGCGATCGCTCTGGTTTCGGCGGCACGTCGCGGTTCGAGATTCGATCGTGACCGGGCGATGACAGACTGGATGCATGCGCAGAGACGGACCATGGCTCCGGGCGGCCCAGGGGGCTGGCCTCCTGTCCCCGAGTGGCGAACTGCAGGGCACGGTCTTCGGTGAGATGAGCGAGCTCGCCCGCACCACGGGATCGGTGAATCTGGGGCAGGGCTTCCCCGACTACGCGGGACCGCGGGAGCTGCTGGATGCGGCGATCGAGGCGATCGCGCGCGGTGAGAATCAGTACCCACCGCCCCGGGGGACCGCCGATCTGCGTGCGGCGATCGCCGAGCACCAGCTGCGGTTCCGCGGCGTTGTGCTCGACCCCGACCGGGAGGTGCTCGTCACCGTCGGCGCCACCGAGGCACTCGCGGCGACGGTGCTCGGGCTCGTCGAGCCGGGCGAGGACATCGTGGTCCTCGAACCCCACTACGACGCATACGGGGCGCTCGCTCGCCTCGCCGATGCCCGCCTCGTGACCGTCCCGCTCAGGTGGCCCGCGTTCCGGCCAGATCACGATGAGCTGAGGCGCGCGGTCTCCGACCGGACCCGCCTCATCATCGTCAACACGCCGCACAACCCGACGGGTGCCGTCCTCCCCCGCGAGACGCTCCAGCTCATCGTGGATCTCGCCGCTCGCCACGACGCGATCATCGTCACCGACGAGGTCTACGAGCACCTCGTCTTCGACGGATCGCATGTCGCCATCGCCAGCCTCCCGGGAGCGGCGTCGCGCACGCTCAGCATCGGCTCGGCGGGCAAGACCTTCAGCGTGACCGGCTGGAAAGTCGGCTGGGTCACTGGGCCCGCCGCCCTCATCGAAGCGGTGCTCGCGGTCAAGCAGTACCTCAGCTACGTCGGAAGCGGGCCGTTCCAGCCAGCCGTCGCCGTGGGGCTCAGGCTTCAGGAGCGTCGTTTCGACGAGGAACGCGATCGGCTCCGCGCCAAGCGCGACCTGCTCGTGACCGCGCTGCGCAGCCGTGGCCTGGAGACGGCTACGCCGGCGTCCGGCTACTTCGCGATCGCCGACGCGGCGAGCATCGGGTACACGGATGCGACCGAGCTGTGCCGACGGCTGCCTCGCGAGATCGGGGTGGTCGGCATCCCCGTCGCCGCACTGTGCACGCCTGAGCGCCAGGGCGATTACCGCTCACTGGTTCGCTTCGCATTCTGCAAGAGCGACGAGGTGCTCGAGGAAGGCATGCGCAGGCTCGACCGGCTGGGCGAGCTCAGCCGGTAGCGGCGACTCAGTCCGTCGGCGGTGCCTCGACCGGCACGACCCGGTATCTCCGGAGCTCGAGCGCCGGGTTCTGCTCGCGAACCGAGTCGAGCACCTCGAGCGACACCCAGCCGATGGAGAGCCCCGCCTCGATGCCCCCGCCCGCGATCGTCGCGCCCCTCGGGTCGATGACGGCGCTGTGGCCGACGCCGATGGGAGCTGGATGGTCGGCCGCGGCGACGTAGACCGTGTTCTCGATGGCGCGGGCCGCGAGCAGGGTCGTCCAGTGATGCTCCTTCAGCGGGCCGCGCACCCATTCCGCGGGGATCGCGATGAGCTCGGCCCCCGCATCCACGAGGGTCCTCGAGACCTCGGGGAACCGAAGGTCGTAGCAGGTCTGCAACCCGACCCGGACGCCGCCGACCACGAACGTCTGCGGCGCGGCCGTGTCGCCGGCCACGACCCAGTCGCTCTCCTTGGCCCCGAACGCGTCGTAGAGGTGCACCTTGCGGTACTGGGCGACGACCTCGCCCGTGGCGTCGACGGCGACCAGCGTGTTGGCGAAGCGCTGCGGGTCCTCCGACGTCGCCACGAGACCGGCGACGATCGTCACGCCGTGCTCTGCCGCAAGCGAGCGCATGAGCGAGACGAAGGGCCCATCGAGGTCCTGCGCGTTCCGCACGAGCTCTGGCCCGAGCTCCGGCAGGAAGAAGCTCGCGTACTCGGGAACGACGACCAGCTGGGCTCCGCGATCCGCCGCCAGAGCGACGTTCTCGCGCAGCAGCCGCTCGTTCTCCGCGAGATCCGAGCCAGGGGCGTACTGGGCGACGGCGACGGCGAGCGGAGACCGCTTGGCCTCGCCGCCGCGTGCACTGGCGGTCGCATCGAGGAGGGCTGGCGCATCGAGTGGCATGACGCGAGCCTACGTCGAGCGCCGGGACGCTGGAAACTCTTCACCAAGGTGTCATCCGCGACGCACCGGCCTCAGCTTGTCTGGGCGCTCGGTCACGAGTACCTTCATTCTGCGAGCGGTGCGCTCGCAGTCACGAGGAGTCGCCCCATGCCTACCTACGCCGTGCTCTTGAAATACGAGGTCGTCTCGGCGCTCGTCATCGAAGCCGAATCCGAAGACGAAGCGGCGAAGATCGCCAACGAGTTCGAGTCGGAGGCACACGACGCCGTCGAGGACACCGACGACGTCCGCGTCTCCTCGCGCCTGTGGGGCGACGGCACCCTCGAGGTGCAGTCCGCCTCCGACGACGAGGCAGCAGAGGACCTCCTCGACGAGTGGATCGACGAGATCGAGAGCGAGCTCGAGGATTCCGACGAGGACGACGACCTCGACGAGGACGAAGCAGAGCTCGACCCGGCCGGCGATGACGAGGTCGACGACTTCGACATCACGTCCGACGACGAAGACAGCGCAGCCAAGAAGGCCTAGCCTCAGCTGCACAGAAGAGGGGCCGGATGCATCGCATCCGGTCCCTCTTCTTCGTTCGGACGCGCGGTCCTCGGCCGGCCGCTGTCCAGCTTCGGTGCAATTTTCGGCCGATGGCGCCGAAACACAGACGTTCGACGCGGTCCTGCACTGATGCTGGACAGCCGCGCCCCGCTACACGCGGGCGATCGCCGAGATGTCCTCCTCGAACTCGCGCTCGACCTCGCTCGACACGGTCGTGCGCGTCGAGGAGATGGCGGCGAGGAAGTCGTCGGTGGTGGGGCCGAGCGGCACCACGTCACCGGAGTTGCGGGCCGCGACGGCACGCTCGAGCGCGACCTGCGAGGCACGGCGTGCGGCGAACTCGATGTCGGCGGGCGAGTATCCGCTCGTCTGCTCGACAAGCGCGGGCACGTCGACGGAGTCGCTCACCGACTCGGGCACGTACCGCTCCCAGATGGCGCGACGCGCGGCGGCATCCGGCAGCCCGATCGGGATGACGTAGTCGAAGCGGCCGTGGCGAAGGAACGCCTGGTCGAGGGCGCGGATGAAGTTGGTGGCGCAGATGAGGAGTCGCCCTGGCTTCTCCCGGAAGGCGGGGATGATCTTCAGGAGCTCGTTGGTGACGCCCTGCGTGGGCGACGGCGGCTCCCCGCCTCGGTGCGACGCGATCTCCTCGACCTCGTCGATGAAGACGACGGCATGCTCGAGCGACTCGACCTGCTCGAACGTCTCGCGGAGCTCGCCGGCGAGACCGCGCGGCGATGCTGACAGGCGCGATGGGAAGACCTCGACGAACGGCCAGCCGAGACGAGAGGCGATGCCCTTCGCGAAGGTCGTCTTGCCCGTGCCCGGAGGGCCGAAGAGCACGATCGCGCGAGGCGGCACGACGCCGTATTCTTCGGCGAGGTCGGGGTCGCTGAGCGGCAGCACGAGTCGTCGCTCGAGCACGTCCTTCTCATGCTGCATGCCGCCGATCGCGTCCCAGCGGTCGGAGGGCAGGATGCGGCCGCCGAGCTCACGAAGGGCCACCATCTCCTGCTGCTTGACGCGGATCTCCCGTTCGAAATAGCGCAGGTGGCGCTTGTCGGCGAACCCTGCCTTCGTGAGCGCCCCCACCTGCGTCTGCTCGTCAGGAACGAGGATCGTGAGCTTCTGCAGCCCGTGCTGCGCCATCCGCTGCTCGAGGGAGGCGAGTAGCGCCCCGCCGATTCCGCGGCGGCGCCATTCGTCGTCGGTCCCGAAGAACACGATCCAGCCCTGGTCGTGGGCCGCACGCGCAACCGCGACGCCGACGATCTTCTCGCCCGCGACCGCGACGACAGCGGTGTCCTTGCGGGTCGAGGCGATGACCTCGCTGAGGCCGTACACGGGTTCCGTGCCAGAACGGCGGTGCTGCTCCCAGAGGCGGAGCAGCGCGTCCATGTCCGTCGGCTGGAAATCGCGGATGCGCCAGGTGCTCATCTCGTCGCCTCCTGTCTGACTCCAGCGAGCGCGGCGAGCGAGCGGCGGTTGGCTTCCGGCGAGCCGATGGTGATGCGGATGCCTTCGCCTGGGAAGGCGCGCGCGAGCACACCGGATCGGGTGAGTGCGGCGTCGATGTGCTCGGTGTCGTCGCCGAGCCTGAGCCAGACGAAGTTCGCCTGGGATTCGCCGATGTTCCAGCCCTGGGCCCGGAGCTCTTCGGTGACGAAGGTGCGTTCACTGACGATGTCGTCGATGCGCTCGCCGAGCTCGGCTTCGGCGTCGAGGGAGGCGAGGGCGGCGGTCTGGGCGAGGGCGGAGACGGCGAAGGGCACGGAGACCTTGCGGAGGTTGGCTGCGACGTCTGCCTGGGCGACGGCGTAGCCGATGCGGAGGCCGGCGAGGCCGTAGGCCTTGGAGAAGGTGTGCAGGACGGCGACGTTGGGGAACTCCCGGTAGAGGTCGATGCCGATGGCGGTCTCGGCGTCGCGGTTGAAGTGCTCGTAGGCCTCGTCGATGACGACGAGCACGTCGCTGGGGACGCGTGTGATGAACGCACGGACCTCGGCGTGGGTGAGAGTCGCACCCGTGGGGTTGTTGGGGTTGCAGACGAAGATGATCGCGGTGCGATCGGTGATGGCGTCGACCATGGCGTCGAGGTCGTGGCGCTCATCGGCGGTGAGGGGCACCTGCACCGGCGTTGCTCCTGCACCGATCGCGATGATCGGGTACGCCTCGAAGCTGCGCCAGGCGAACATGACCTCGTCGCCTTCTCCCGCGCTGGCCTGGACGAGCTGCGTGGCCACCTCGACGGAGCCCGCACCGAAGACGATGTTCTCGGGTTCGACGCCCTGGAGCGTCGCGACGCGCGCGGTGAGCTCCGGTGCCGCCATCGACGGGTAGAGGTGGATGCGCTCGAGCTCTTCGGCCACGGCGGCGCGCACGGAGGCGAGCGGCGGGAACGGGTTCTCGTTGGAGGAGAGCTTGACGACGTCGCTGGTGCTCGGCATGGCACCCTGCTTGTAGGCGGGGATGCTGTCGAGGGCGCTGCGCTGCTTGACCATGCACTGAGCGTACAGAGAATCCGAAGCTTGCAGCGCGCGCCGTCGGCCGCGCTGTCGTAGCGTTGGGCCATGTGCGGTCGCTACGTCACCCCAGCAGTCGAGCACGTCGAGGCGCTCTTCGATATCGAGGCCCTCGGCGCTGATCTGCCGGAACCGTCGTTCAACACTCCCCCGACCGACCCGGTCCCCGTGGTGGTGGAGCCAGAGCCCAAGGGCGGCGGCGCTGCGGTTCGCCGCGTCGAGCGTGCGAGGTGGGGGTTGCTGCCGCCGTTCGCGAAGGATCCGAGCTTCTCGTCGAAGGCGTTCAATGCGCGCATCGAGACGGTGCTGGAGAAGCCGACGTTCCGCGGGCCGGTGAAGCAGCGGCGAGCGATCGTGCCCGCTGTCGGCTACTACGAGTGGCGCAAGAAGGCAGACGGCACGAAGTCCGGGTCGAAGACACCGTTCTTCATCCACCCGGAGCACGACGATGAGCTCATCGCGTTCGCTGGCCTGTACTCCTGGTGGGCGGATCCCACGAAGCCCGGCGATGATCCGTCCAGGTGGCTGCTGACGACGACGATCCTGACGAGAGGGTCGACGGGTGAGCTGGCGAGCATCCACGACCGCATGCCGCTCATGCTGCCGCGCGCGCTCTGGGATGCGTGGCTCGACCAGTCGGTGGTGGGCACGCAGGGGTTGCTCGACGAGGCGAGCCAGGCAGGTGTCGAGCTGGCTTCGACGCTCACCATGCACGAGGTCGGCCCCGAGGTGGGTCGGGTGTCGAGCACGGGGCCGCAGCTGATGGCCCCCGTCAGCACGTCGGAGTAGTCAGCGAGGAGTCAGGAGCTGGTGCCGCGGGCGGCTCGGCGCGCCGTGGATGCCGCGAGGTGGGTGCGCACTGCCGCTGCGGCCGCGACGGGGTCGGCGAGGCGGATGGCGTCGGCGACAGCCCGGTGCTCGGCGAGAACGGCGGCGGCCTCGGCCGCGTTGCGGTCGACATCGGAGATGCGCGCGGGCGGCAGGATGATGGCGCGCGCCCCCATCCGGTCGAGTGCCGTCAGGAAGTAGCGGTTGCCGGACGCGGCGGCGATCGCACGGTGGAAGGCGAAGTCGGCGTCGACGGTCTCGCTCGGCAGGCTCGCCTTCGCGAGGGCGGCGAGAGCGGCGTCGATCTCGGCGATCTCCTGCGCTGACGGGGAGCGGGCCGCGAGCGCGGCGGCCTCGACCTCCACGGCGATTCGGAAGGCGTGGAGCTCGGCGCGCTCCGCTTCGGAGTGCGCGCCCAGCCAGTCGTCACCCGTCGTCGCGACGGGAGGGGTGAGGGCGTAGCTTCCCGAGCCGACACGCGTGCGCACGAGGCCGCGCGACTGCAGGCGGTGCAGCGCTTCGCGGACGACGCTCCGGCTCGCCCCGAACTCCTCGACGAGGCCGCCCTCGCTCGGCAGCCGGTCGCCGGGAGCGATGCTTCCCTCGACGATGCGGTCGGCCAGGACCTTGGCGATCTCCTCGGCGCGCGTCATGCTCATGCACACATCGTGCCATCCCTCGCCCGGACGCCGTGCCGGGCGGGCGGGGGCCTCGAGAAGGAAGCTCCTCGGCGCGCAGTCTGCGACGGCGCGCGTCTGGCACGCGTCAGTCAGCGCTGAGCCGCAGGGTCGGGACCCGGAGGATGCCGGAGCGCACCCCGTCCCGCCTTCGGCTCGCATCCTGCACTCGGAACCTGACGCCGTTCGCGTCTCGCGCCGCTGCGCTCGTCCCAGCGATCGCCCGCGCTGCGGTCCCTCGAACCCCGAGCGAGGAGACCGCCACCGTGATCGTGTGGCGACCCTCGGCGAGCCGCCCGAGCTGGACGGAGTAGGGCGTCCGCCAGACGCTCCCCACGGGGAGGCCGTCCACCTCGACGCTCGCAGCCGCGCCGACAGGCGGGTCAGCCGGGAGCGCGAACGAGTTCTCTCGACGCGCGGCCCCGACCTCGGGCACGCTGGCCTCGCCGAAGTCGAGGGCAGCGGAGGCGGGGCGCTCGAGCTCCACCGTCGTCTCGTACACCAGCTGCTCGTCGTCGTGGGTGACTTTCGGGTCGTCCTCCCACGTGTGGGGCAGCGTGACGGGCCGACGTCCGCTGGATGAGCGCACGAACCAGCCGGCCGCGAGGGGCTCCTCGTGGACTTGGCCCAGCGCGGGACTGGTCATCTCCAGCTCGTCGACGCCCACCGGCCCCTCTCCCTGAGTCTGACCGACGAGCACGGCCTCGTAGGAGCCGAGGCGCACGGTACGGCTGCCGTCGCCCAGCACCGCCGCTCGTCTCTGCCCGGAGACGGCGTCCCACACGGTGAGCGTGCTGTCGTCGCAGGTCGCCAGCACGACGTCGGCCGAATGCTCCCCGGTGTTGACCAGCAGGGAGATGCGCGAGCCATCGAGCTGGCGGGTCGTGACCCCGACGGTGTCCGGTGCGCTCGTCGCGAGCGGCGGGACCATCCCGTGCACGGCGGCGCGGATCTCCGCCCGCCGCGCCTGGCCGCAGGACGCCGAGAGGTGGACCACGCGAACGCCCGCCGATGACAGGAACTGCGCCGCCGCGGCGGAGAGCGCGCAGCCCGCCGGCACGAGCAGCACCTCGAAGCGGTCGGCGCCGCCGACCTCGAGGAGCGCGTCGTCGACGAGGTCGTACTCGAGGCCGGTGGTGCGCACCGCCGAGACGAACTCGTCGTCCACGTAGCGACGCGTCTGCCGCCACAGGTCGAACGGACGCTCCCCCTCGGCACTTGCCAGCAGCTCGCCCACCGGATGGTAGATGGCGACCTGAGCGATCCGCTCGCCCAGCTGGAGGACGGCGCTCACGCGAGCGAGCCCAGAGAACAGCTCACGCGCCACCGGCCACCACGGGTTCCTCGAGTCGAGAGCACCGGACGCGTAGAACACCGGCTGTCCGTGACCGAGCGCTCCCCCGAGCGGCCAGCCGTGGCCGACGAGGAGGTTGACGCCACTCAGCAGATGCTCGTAGGCCTCCCCCAGGAGCTCGGCCGGCCCCGCCCGGAACGATGGGGAATGCACCCAGGTCCACGTCTCAGACGACACGGGCGACCTGCCGTAGGCTCCGGCCGCGGAGACCGCCCACGCGTTCTTCGTCCATCGCCGCCATCCCCACCCTTCACCCTCGATGAGATCCACGTCGCGATAGCTGCTCATGAGCATGGGCGGCTCCCCGTAGCACTGCGCACGGAAGAGCAGGCCGTGTCCGTGCGCCCAGTCTCCGAACGCCTGCACGAAGTGCTCCTCGAACAGCTCCCTGAGCGTCGTCATGACGTCGGTGCGCACCCGAGCCGTGCCGTCGCCGCCGATCTCCAGCCGCCAGAGCTCCGGCAGCAGGTCGTAGCCCCGTCGAGCGAGGAACTCCCGGGGAAGCTCCGTCGTCCAATCGGACTCGTACACCTCGAAGCTGTCGCAGAACCCCGCGTGCACACGCGTGGCCCCCGCTGCCGCCAGGAGCGGCGTCGCGACGGAATCCAGGTGCGCCTGCACGGCGACCGCCGAGTAGTGGTCGAGCACCAGCCCCTCAGCACCGCGTGGCGCGCGCTTCACGTTTTGGCCGGTGAGGCGGGAGACCGCGACCAGGAGAACTCGCGGTCCGCCGCCCAGAGCCGGAACGTGGATGCGCTCCCCGCATTCGGCGCGCACCCACTCGGCGGGCAGCTCCTGGATGGAGCCGGCGCCCACGTAGGCGCTCACAAGCTCATCACCATCGAGCGAGGTCCGGAAGGCGAGCTCGGTCGCGCCGGGTGCGAGCTCGATCCGCTCCCAGTGGAGCCCCCGAGCTGCCGTCGACGCGTCGATGTACGGCCCGCCGAACGGCCATCCCGCGCCGAGCGTGAGATCGAAGCGCAGCCCCCGCCGCTGCGCCCCTCGCGCGGCGAAGCCCACGAGCGAGAGGAACTCCGGATCGCCGAAACGCAGCCCGCCCTCATCCACCGGGTACACGAACGCGAGCTCGACGCCGCCGATCCCAGCGGCCAGCATGGCGTCCAGGTCGGCGTCGATCGCCGCCTCGCTCACGTGCGTCGAGAACCACCACCAGCGCATGAGCGGTGCCGCATGACCGGTCTCGCCCTGGAGCGCCTGCACGACCTCCTGCATCGTGCCGCTCATCCCCGAACCTCGAGGTGCGCACGTTCGGCGGATGTGCTCTGCTCGGCGGCGGCGTCCGCCTCCTCCTGGTCGATGACGGTCGTGCGCTGGCGCGCGAACACCACGAAGGCGAGGACCACCGCGACGAGGCAGGAGCCCGCGAGGAACCCGAAGAGGGCCCCGGGGCCGGTCGCCAGGACGACAGGAGTGACGAGCACGAGCGCAGACGAGCCGAATCGCGCGATGGCGATGATCGCGCCCTGCGCTGAGGAACGCAGCAGGGTCGGGAACGACTCCTGGGTCCAGATCTTCATGATGCCCTCCCCAGCGAACACGGTGCCGATGAGCCACAGGAACATCATGATGTTCAGCGTCGACTCGGTCACGCCGAAGACAAGCGGAACGCACATGGCCGTGATCGTGCAGATCGCGCCTCCCACGAACCAGCTCATCCGCCACCGTGTCCCGACGACCCGCATGAACAGGAGGACGAGGATCGCTCCGAGGAACATGGTGATGAGCTTCACCGTCGAGTAGACCTGGACCGTGGAGTCGGCGACCTCCGTGTACATGTAGGCCCCGTACTGGCTCACCGTGTTCGAACCGAGGTTCATGAGCGTGTAGAAGACGGCGAGCACGATGAAGTACTTCGCGAAGGGCGCCCTGAGGAGCGTCTTCAGCGTGCTCCACCCGAGCGCTGCATCCGAGCGGCTCGTGGCGCCCGCCTTCTCCGCCTCGCGCTGCTCAAGCCACAGCGTCGACTCCGGAACAGCGAACCTCGCGACGAGCGTCAGCAGGGTGACCACGAGGATGTGCCCGAACAGGATCTGGGCCCCGAGCTGGCCCATGCTGCCGACGATGGTCGCGAGCCCGAGCGCGACCATGCTGCCGATCTTCCAGAGGAAGTGGGTGAACCCGATCATGCTGCTGCGCAGCCCGGACTTGGCCATCTCCGAGATCGTCGCGAGGGAGACCGGCAGGTCAGCGCCCGCGCCGAGCCCGACGAGGATCATGCCCGCGAGCAGCCCCGGGAACACCTCGACGAACACCAGCAGCGCCGAACCCGCGGCGATCATCACCATGGTCGCGATGAAGACCGCCTTGCGGCCGAGCAGATCGCCGAGGCGCCCGCCGAAGAGGGCGCCGACGGCAACCGAGAACGTGAGCGCCGAGGACAGCACCCCGATGGTCTCCGGAGTCAGGGCCAGGGTGTCCTTGAGGAGCACCAGGGCCGTCCCGCTCGAGGTCATCGCGGCGGCGTCGATATAGGACGCCATTCCCGAGATGAGTGCGATCCACCACATCTTGCGGGTGGACATTGGCTTCTTGGACATGTTCGAGGACCTCTCTGTCAGTATCGCCGACGGCATCGTCGGCGAGCGCGCGGCTCAGGCCGCGCAGTCGAACTCATGGCCTCGGCGACGCGCGCCGAGGAAGTGGTGGTGTCCGCTCAGGCGGTCAGCGTGACGCTGTCCGTCGTCCAGGCGCGGGCCTGCTCGCTGAAGGTGAAGCCGAGCCCTGGGCGGTCGGGGACGAGCATCTGCCCGTCGCGCGTCTCGAGGCGCTCCTCGAAGAGGGGGTCGAGCCAGTCGAAGTGCTCGACCCACGGCTCCCGCGGGTAGCACGCGGCGAGGTGCAGGTGGATCTCCATCGCGAAGTGCGGGGCGAGGTCGAGGCCCGCCTCGTCGGCGAGGGTCATGAGGCGCAGGAAGTTCGTGATCCCGCCGATACGGGGCGCATCCGGCTGGATGATGTCGCAGGCCCTCGCGGCGATGAGCTGCCGGTGCTCGGCGACCGACGCGAGCATCTCCCCCGTCGCGATCGGGGTGTCGAGCGCGCGTGCGAGGTCTGCGTGCCCCTCGGCGTCGTAGGCGTCGAGCGGCTCCTCGATCCACGTGAGGTCGAGCTCCTCGAAGCGCCGCCCCATGCGCAGCGCGGTCGCGCGATCCCACTGCTGGTTCGCGTCGACCATGAGCGGCACGCTCGCGCCGATGTGCTCGCGGACGGCGCGGACTCGGCGGAGATCCTCGGCGGTGTCCGGCAGCCCGACCTTGACCTTGATCCCGCCGATGCCCTCCGCGATCGACTGCGTCGCACGCTCGCGCACCTCGTCGAGGGACGCGTTCAGGAAGCCGCCTGACGTGTTGTACGTCCGGACCGAGTCGCGGTGCGCGCCGAGCAGCTTCGAGAGGGGCAGGCCGGCCCGCTTCGCCTTGAGGTCGTAGAGCGCGATATCGAGTGCCGCGAGCGCCTGCGTCGCGACGCCCGAGCGACCGACGGAAGCTCCAGCCCAGAGCAGCTTCGAGTACAGCTTCTGGATGTCGTTCGGGTCCTCGCCGAGCGCGGCCTCGGCGACCTCGCGGGCGTGGGCGTACTGGGCGGCGCCGCCGGCGCGCTTCGAGTAGCTGAAGCCGTGGCCGGAGAAGCCCTGCGCCGTCTGGATCTCGGCGATGAGGAAGACGACCTCCGTCATGGGCTTCTGCCTCCCCGTGAAGACCTTCGCATCGGAGATCGGAGTGGCCAGCGGGAGGCGGAGCGTGGACAGCTCTATCGAGCGGATGGAGTCTGCCGAGCGGGTGGCGTCTGGGGTGTGAGTCATAGTCCTTCGTCCTTGAGGGTGACGTTCTTCCCGAAAGCTATCAGACAGATTTGGAATCTGTCTAGCTTGAACTCCCCCACCTTCATCCTGTGACTGAGGCTTGCGGTTGCCACTGTCGGTGGTGCGATTTACGCTGGATGCACGTTCGAATACAGATTCGAAGAAGCGAAGGGGGAAACCATGCCGACCGTCATCGACGACACCATCGAGGTCGCCATCGGCGGCGACGGGCAGCCGACCTCCTTCGTGTGGCAGCGCTTCCTCTACACCGTCACCGGCCAACCCCAGGCCTACTTCCGCAGACTCCCGCCGTGGTGGCATGGCGACTCCTCCCCCACGCGCATCGACCAAGAGCTGTGGCGCGTCACCGCCGTTCGCGACAGCCCCCGTGAGCAGCACGGCGAGCACCTGTACGACCTCTGTCACGCCGCCGGCGGCTGGCGGCTCGCCCTGAGCTGGGAGTGACGACGCGATGAGCTTCCCGCACCTGCACGTCTCGTCGGGCTTCAGCGCGCACTATGCGGTCTCCCCTCCCGAGGTGCTGGCCCAGGCCGCGGCCGAGCGAGACCTCGACACGCTCGCGCTCACCGACCGCGACGGCATCTCCGGCGCGGTCAAGCACCTCCTCGCGTGCAGAACCGCGAACCTTCGGGCTGTCCTCGGCAGCGAGCTCGCCGTGCACGACGAGCGAGGCGAGCCCCTCGGCCGGGTCGTCGTGCTCGCAGCCGGCGGTGACGGCGGCTCCGGGTACGCAGCGCTCTGCCGGGCCGTGTCAGCCGCCCACGAGACCACCGCGAGCGCCGCCACGCGCATCCACGAGCCGAGCATTCCCCTCGCCCGCCTGGCCGAGCTCGCCTCGACCGACGAGGGGGCCACGAGACTCACCGTCCTGCTCGGCCCGACGAGCGACGTCGGCACTGCGGCCTCAGCTGCCCAGCTGGGCCTGGCCAGAGAGCGTCTGCGTGCTTGGCGGCACGGACTCCCCCGCGCCTCGCTCGTCGTCGAGATCGTCTGCCATCTCGCCGAGCCAGGCACCCCGGGGTCGGTCACGGTCGCGACGCGGATGCTGGGCCTCGCAACAGAATCCGGGCTGCGGTCAGTGCTCACCAACGCCGTGCGCTACGCCTCCCCCGAGGAGGCGGCGACGGTCGACATCGCCGATGCCGTGCGGGCGAGGCGTGCACTCGACGACATCGAGCTGGCCCCGACGGCGCAGGCCTGGCTCAAGCCGGCGAACCTCATGCGGCAGGTCGCGCGCATGGTGGCGGATGCCGGCGGGCACGGCCCCTCGGCCGCCGACGACCTCCTCGCCCAGACGAGGCTGCTCGCCGAGAGCTGCGTCATCGACCCGGAGCGGGATGCGGGTATCGGCACCCCGCGCATGCCGGAGGTCACCCGCTTCGGCATCGACGGCGACCCATTCGAGGTGCTCAGAGCGAAGGCGGAAGCCGCGATCCCGGCCCGCTACCCGGGTGCATCCGCCGCCCACGAGCGGGAGCTGCAGGACCGCCTCGCCCACGAGCTCAGGACGGTGCGGAAGCTGGGCTTCGCCCCCTACTTCCTCACCGTCTCGCACGTCGTCGAGCTCATCAAGGAGATGGGGGTCCGGGTGCAGGCCAGGGGCTCAGGCGTCGGATCGCTGCTCAACTACCTCCTGTACACGAGCCACGTCGAGCCCGTCTCCCTCGGGCTCATCTGGGAGCGCTTCCTCTCCGATGAGCGACGCACGCTCCCCGACATCGACCTCGATGTGGAGAGCGCGGAGCGCCACCGCGTCTACCACCGCATCTTCGACGAGTTCGGCGGGCAGCGGGTCACCCTCATGTCGATGGTCAACACCTACGGGTCGAGGGGCGCAGTCCGCGACGCGGGCCTCGCCCTCGGGCTCGCCGACGGCGAGGTCGACCGCATCGCCAAGGAGCTGTGGCGGTTCTCCGCGAAGCGCTTCAGGCAGGCCCTCGCCGAGAAGCCCGAGCTGCGCGAGTTCGCGGAGGAGGTGCGTCGCTCACGGCAGCTCGAGGTGCTCGTGGAGGCGACGGAGCGGCTCGACTCCCTGCCGAGGCACATCTCCGTGCACCCGTGCGGGGTCATCCTCTCCGACGTCTCGCTCCTCGACCGCACTCCCGTGCAGATGTCGGGGATCGGCTTGCCCATGAGCCAGTTCGACAAGCACGACATGGACCCGATGGGGCTCATCAAGCTCGACATCCTCGGGGTGCGCATGCAGAGCGCCATGGCCCACGCGGTGAAGGAGCTGAAGCGCACCCGCGGTGAGGAACTGGACCTCGATGCGCTTCCCCTCGACGACGAGGCGACCTACGAGACCATCCGCTCGACGAAGACCCTCGGCATCTTCCAGGTCGAGAGCCCAGGCCAGATGGAGCTCGTCGGCAAGCTGCAGCCAGAGGTGTTCAACGACCTCGTCATCGACATCTCCCTGTTCCGCCCTGGCCCCATGCAGAACAACATGCCCCTCCACTTCCTCAGGGCCCGCCACGGGGAGGTGATGCCCGACTACATCCATCCGAGGCTCAAGCCGATCCTGCTCGAGACGAAAGGCGTCGTCGTCTTCCACGAGCAGGTCATGCGCATCTTCGACGAGCTCACGGGGTGCGGCCTCGAGCTCGCCGACGTGTACCGACGCTGGCTCGCGAAGCCCGAGCTCGTGCCGCGTATCGAGGAGCTCGTGCGCGGAAAGGCCGCAGAGCGTGGGTTCCCGCCAGAGATCATCGACCGGTCATGGAAGGTGCTCGCCGGCTTCGGCAGCTTCGGCTTCGCGAAAGCCCACGGCGCTGCGTTCGCCCTGCCCACCTTCCAGAGCGCCTGGCTCAAGACCCATAGAGCCGCGCACTTCTGGGCGGGCCTCCTCACCCACGACCCCGGCATGTGGGGCAAGGACCTCATCATCGCCGAGGCGAGGCATCTGGGCATCCCGCTCCTCCCGATCGACGTGCAGCGATCAGGCCTCGAGTACACGGTCGAGCCGCTCCCGGATGGACGCGACGGGGTTCGCATGTCACTCGCGGATGTGCGCGGCATGTCATCGGCGGAACGCGACAGGGTCGCCGAGCACCAGCCGTTCGACTCGCTCGCCGACTTCCGCGCTCGTGTCCGACCACGCCGAAGCACGCTCGACTCCCTCGCCAGAGTTGGGGCGCTCGACGTGTTCATCGACTACGAGCCGCGCAGGCGGCACGAGCTGCTCGCGTTCATCCGCTCGCTCACGAGCACGCCGACGCGAGTGCCGGAGCACCAGCAGGCGTTCGCGTTCCCCCTGCCCATCCCGGAGCTTCGCGGGGTGACCACCATGGACCTGCATGGGAAGACGCAGACCGACCTGGAGCTGCAGGAGCTCGGCCTCGGCGTGAGCCGACACCAGATGGAGCGCTTCTTCCCGCTCTTCCGCCAGCTCGGAGTCACTCCCGCGAGCTCGCTCATGGACCTGCCAGGCGGCACCGACGTGCTCATCGCAGGGGTGCGGCGCGCCACGAACACCCCGCCCATGCGTGGCGGGCGGCGCACGGTGTTCGTCTCCCTCGACGACAGCACCGGACTCTCGCAGATCGTGTTCTTCCACGACGCGCAGGAGCGTGCAGGCAACCGGGTGTTCCGCACGCACTACATGCTGGCGCGGGGAAAGACTCGCCGATCGGGCGCCAAGGGCATCTCCGTGACGGGCGACATGGCGTGGGACCTCCTCGAGGTCGCGCAGCTCATGTCCGCGTCCGGTGCCGCGGGAGCCGCTCAGACGAGGTCGAGCGCCGTGGTCCTCGAGTCGTCCGAACGGGAGATCTCCGCCAACCCGAGGCGCCTCGCGAGCGCGTAGGACGCCTCGTTCTCCAGGTCCATGACCGCGAGCACGCGCTTCACGCCGACGTAGTCGCGCAGGTACTCGACCAGCGCATCCGCAGCCTCGGTGGCGAAGCCCTGTCCCGCGCATCCCGGGTGCATGATCCAGCCGAGCTCCGCAGAGCGATGCTCGGGCTCGACGTCGCGCAGGTGCACCGACACGTCCCCGATGAGCTTGCCGTCGTGCTCGACGGCCAGGGCCATGAAGTCGCCCGTCTGCCAGAGACGCGTGTGCGTCGTGCGGCGACTCAGATGCTCGGTCGCCTCCGTCAGGTCGCGCTGCTTCCAGTGCAGGTAGCGGACAACCTCGGCGTCGGACACGATCTCGTGCCAGGCCTCAGCGTCGCGCACGTCGTGGGGGCGGAGCACCAGACGCTCCGTGAACAGCTGGGGCGCATCGAACGGACGCTCGGTGCGGGGGCCGCGGAGGAAACGGGGACGGTGGAAGAGGCCACCCTGCAAGTCCTTCTTGACGCCCGGCGCACGGCTCCCGAGGTCGGGCTGCTGGATTCGCTGGAGTGTCATGCGTCGCAGGTTACGAACTCCTCTCATGCTCCGCGTGAGAGAAGATTTGAGCTTCCTATGAGGAGCAGCGAACACCGCGCCACGACGCCGTTCCCATGACACGATGAAGGAATGCCCGATTCCGCCGCCGCTGACCCGATCATCGAGCCCGGTCGCCGTCGGGCGGTCCTCGCGCAGCTCCCCCGACTCCACCGCCCAGACGGCACCCCCATCCGCGTGCTGCTGGTCGACGACGAAGAGACCCTGACGAACCTGGTCAGCCTCGCGCTCTCGTACGAGGGGTGGCAGGTCGACGTCGCCAACAACGGCCGGGATGCGCTCGCGAAGTTCACCGCCGAGCGGCCGGACGTCGTCGTGCTCGACATCATGCTCCCGGACATCGACGGCCTCAGCATTCTCAGGAACCTCCGAGGTCAGGGACACGCCACACCGGTGCTCTTCCTCACCGCGAAGGACTCCATCGACGACCGCATCATCGGGCTCACCGCCGGCGGCGACGACTACATGACGAAGCCCTTCAGCCTCGAGGAGCTCGTCGCCAGGCTGCGCGGCCTCATTCAGCGCGCCGGTGAGGCGGTCGCCGACGACGCCTCCCAGCTGCGGGTCGGCGACCTCTTCCTCGACGAAAGCAGCTACGAGGTGCGCCGCGGCAGCGACCCGATCGCGCTCACCACCACCGAGTTCGAGCTGCTGCGCTACTTCATGCGCAACCCGAAGCGAGTCCTCAGCAGGGCCCAGATCCTCGACCGCGTCTGGAACTACGACTTCGCCGGCAAGGCGAGCATCGTCGACCTGTACGTGTCCTACCTGCGCAAGAAGATCGACGCCGGACGCACCCCCATGATCCACACGGTGCGCGGCGTCGGCTACGTCATCAGGCCAGCAGAATGAGGCCATGGACGCTGCGCGCGCGCATCATCGTCGGCGTCACCCTCGTCGTCGCCTTCGTGATGAGCGCGATCGGCATCATGAACGTCGTGACCCTCAACTCCGCCATCACGAGCGTCGTCAACACGCAGCTCGCCGCCTCCATGTCGGTGCTGGAGAACTCCGTCGACAAGTACCGCGTCGACGTCCCGGGCACGCATCCGCACCCCTCGAAGATGGGCGACTCGGCGGCGCCGAAGGTCAAGCCCCTCATCAACTTCGTCGGCCACGCGCCAGGCACCATCATCGCCCTCGCCCACGACGGCGAGATCATCGACTCCGCATCGTTCAGCGAGACCTCCGCGGTCGAATGCGACCAGACCATCAAGAACGAGCTCACGGCGCTGGTCCAGTCACCCGGCTTCGCGACCCAGCACTCGCTGCTCGAGACGATCAAGCTCGATGACGCCGCCGGCGACTTCCGCGTCATGATCCACGAGTGGGACGGCGACCCGAGTTACGCCCTCATCTCCGCCGTCTCCCTCGACACCGCCCGTGACGCGACCTTCAACCAGACCGTCCTCACGCTCGTGCTCTCCTCGCTCGGCATCGGCCTCATCGTCCTCCTCGTCGCGCTCGTCATGCGAGTCGCGATGCGTCCCCTGTCGCGCGTGGTCACTGCCGCTGAGAACGTCGCGCAGATGCCCCTCGCCTCGGGCGAGGTCGGCCTCCGCAAAGCCGTGAAGCTCGACGACATCGACCCCCGCACCGAGGTCGGCAAGGTGAGCGAGGCCCTCGACAAGCTCCTCGCGCACGTCGACGAGGCCTTCGCCGTGCGCAGCGCGGCAGACCAGCGGATGCGTCGCTTCGTCACGGACGCGAGCCATGAGCTGCGGACTCCGCTCGCCGCGATCCAGGGGTACGCGGAGCTCACCCGGCAGGATTCTGCGTCGCTGCCAGACACCACCGAGCGGTCCCTCGCCCGCATCGAGTCCGAGGCGACTCGCATGAGCTCGCTGGTCAACGATCTGCTCCTGCTCGCCCGCCTCGACGAGGGGCAGGACCTGCAGTTCGACACCGTCGACCTGTCCGAGCTCGTGATCAACGCCGTCAGCGACGCGCAGGCAAGCGACGCCGACCGTCACTGGAGCGCGACGGTGCCGCCGAGCGAGGTCTCGGTGCTCGGCGACTGGGAGCGCCTGCACCAGATCGTCGTGAACCTGCTCTCGAACGCCAGCCTGCACACCCCGAAGGGCACGCACGTCAACGTCTCCGTGCGCTACGAGCTCGCGGCCGCGTCGGCGACGGGGCGCGAGGCGGTCCTCATCGTTCGCGACGACGGGCCGGGCATTCCCCAGACACTCCGCCAGGATCTCTTCTCGCGGTTCGCCCGCGGCGACTCCGCCAGGACCCGCGCATCCGGCAGCACTGGCCTCGGACTCGCGATCGTGAAGTCCATCGTCGAGGCGCACGGCGGACAGATCGCCGTCGAGTCCGAGGACGGCGCCGCCTTCATCGTGCGAATCCCCGCGGCCAAGGCCTGGGACTAGCCCGCCACCTCGCGAGACACGGGCTCAGCGCCCTCCCCGCCACCTGGCGGCCTCGGCGGGTACGCGAGCGTGACCATCACCACGGAGATGATCATGAGCAGGAACCACGAGAGGAGCTTCGTGATCGACACGAGCTCCCAGCCGTGCTCCTGATTCGGGTACACCCACGCGCCGGCGAAGGTGCCGATGTTCTCGGCGAACCAGATGAACAGGGCGACGAGCAGGAACGCGACGAGCAACGGCATCCGGAGCGTCCTCCGGAACACGCGGAAGTGCATCCACGTGCGGCCCCACAGCACGGCCACGAACACCAGGAGGACGTACCGGAAGTCGTAGGCGTAGTGGTGCGTGAAGAAGTTCACGTAGATGGCCACGGCCGCGACCACGGTGAGCCAGATGCGCGGGTACCTGGAGAACCGCAGGTCGAAGAGACGGTAGACGCGGCACATGTACGAGCCGACTGCCGCGTACATGAAGCCCGTGTAGAGCGGCACCGGGCCGATGTGCAGCACTCCCCCGGACGCGTAGCTCCACGAGCCGACGCTGGTCTTGAACAGCTCCATTCCCGTGCCGACGACGTGGAAGGCGAGGATGACCAGCAGCTCGCGGCCGGTCTCGAGCCTCGCCACCACCATGAAGATCTGGATCGCGACGGCGGCGATGACGAGGGCATCGTTGCGTGCCAGCAGCGCATCGTCCGGGTACCAGAGTCTCGCGGCGAGGATCACGACGAGCATGAGCGCCCCGAAGATGCACGCCCAGGCCTGCTTGAGCCCGAAGACCAGGAACTCGACCAGGCCGGCCCTGAGGCCGTGTGCGGGGGCACGCTCGAGGAGACGCCCCGCGACGTCGTCGATGCGCTGCTCGAGGCTCGTGAATCTGGCCACCTGGAACCGCCGCTCTCCTCCAGCGCCAACGATCGGCGCACGTCGAATGGCCGACACTAGCGGCACGTGTCCGCGAGCCCCCTGAGGCTGGCCATGACGCCCGGGAACTGCCCGCGTCGACGGGGACCGCTCGCATAGGTCGGAATCTCGACCAGGGAAGAGGACACCCCTTCAGTCGGTGTCCGGGAAATGCGAAAGGCCCGCTTCCTCGAAAGGAAGCGGGCCTTGTGCCGCAGTTACATTTTGCTCTTTCGAGCAATCCCAACTTGTGCGGATCTGGTTGCGGGGGCAGGATTTGAACCTACGACCTCCGGGTTATGAGCCCGGCGAGCTACCGAACTGCTCCACCCCGCGGCACAAGAGAAAACATTACCAGCGGTCCCGGCGTCGTGCAACTCAGGCCCCCACTTCCCCGGAAAACTCGGCGTGTCGGGGGCATGAGATGCCTGCCGCAGGCGCCTCCGCAGGCCGCCTTTCGGGCCGAAATTGCTCGAATTCGCGCGAATTCCCTCTGGGGAGCCCGCCACGGGACGTATCCCGGGCGCGTCGCGCCCGCGCGAGCACCACCCGCTCGCCCCGCACCGCCGGCCGCGCCGCCGAGCACGCCGCCGACCACGCCGCCGAGCGCAGAGTTGTGGCATGACGTCGTCAGCGGACTCCTGAACGGCACTAACCCACAACTCCAGCTTCGGGACGGCTGAGAGCGCGGGAGCGCGGGAACGCGGGAACGCGGGGCTTGGGAGCGCGGGGATGCGCGGGGCGCCGCGCGGATGCCGACTTCCGTGCACACAGACGCCGACGGGCGCCACCCTCGAAAGGGTGACGCCCGTCGGCGTGTGCAGCTCGGCGCCTACGTTGTCGGCGTCGGCTCCGGGGAATCGCTCGGCGTGGCCGACGTGCCGGAGACCTGGCTGTCCGCATCACGGGCACGGTTCAACGCCTCGGTGAGCCGCTGGTCGGCCTCGGCAGCCGCAACGAGGTCGTTGCTCGCGTACGCGGCCGTCCGGTCCTCAAGTGCCTTCTCAGCGTCCGCCAGCGCGGTCGAGAGCTGCTCCTGAGGAGTTCCCGTGCCTCCACCAGAGGGTGGAGTCGTCGCTGTCGGTGCGGGCGTCCCGGTCGTGTCGTCAGGCACCGAGTCGACCGGCACGTCGTCGTCGGTGACCTCGACGCCGCCGTCACCGGCGTCAGCTCCGGCGTCGCCGCCGAAGAGCTCGTCGAGCGCCTCGTCGAGTGTCGGCTGGAACGCGATCTTGTCGCCGAACGCGACGAGCACGCGCCTCAGCAGCGGGTAGCTGGTCTCACCTGTCGACTCGACGTAGACGGGCTGGACATACAGGAATCCTTCGCCGACCGGCACAGTGAGGAGGTTTCCTCGCAGCACCGCAGTCTGACCGCCTCGCTCGAGCAGGTTCAGCTGGTTGGCGACCGTCTCGTTCGAGTTGAAGATGTTCTGCACCTGGCCGGGGCCGTTGACGTTGTCGTTCTCGACTCTCAGCAGCGTGATCTTCCCGTACGTATCCGCGACGGTGCCATCAGTGGATCCCGCGTTGGAGTTGGCGGCGAGATACCCCCTCAGCACGTTCCTCGACTGCGCGTTCGCGTTTGTCAACGGGATGTAGGTGGAGTAGATCGAGAACGCCGACTCCTGGCCGGGCATCTGCATCGTCAGGTAGTACGGCGGCTGCGATGCCTCTCCCCCGGTGGGGTTCTGCGGCAGCTGCCAGGCGTTCGTCTGGTTGTAGAACGTGCTCGCGTCGGTCACGTGGTACCTGGCGAACATCTCGCGCTGCACCTTGAACATGTCCGTGGGGTAGCGGATGTGGCTGAGCAGCTCACCCGACATCTCCGACACGTTCTTGAGCGTCGACGGGAAGACCTTCTGCCAGGTCTGCAGGATCGGGTCGGTCTCGTCGAACGCGTAGAGCGTGACGCTGCCGTCATACGCGTCCACGGTCGCCTTCACCGAGTTGCGCATGTAGTTGATGACCTCGGGCGGCAGCGAGCTGGCGGGCGTATCCGCGTCCTCGAGCAGGTTCTGGAGGCCAGCGAGCTCGGAGTACGGGTACTTGTTGCTCGTCGTGTAGCCGTCCACGATCCAGGTGAGGCGTCCGTCCACGACCGAGGGGTACGGGTCGGAGTCGATCGTCAGGTACGGGGCAGCGGCCTGCACGCGCTCGGCGGGGTCGCGGTCGTAGAGGATCTGCGACTCGTCGTTGACGTACTCGGAGAGCAGGATCTGCTCGGACTGGAACTTGATCGCGTACACGAGGCGGTTGAAGAAGTTCCCGAGGTCGGGTCCCCCTTCACCGGTGAACGTGTTGTAGGTCTGCGTCGCGCCGTCAGCTCCCGAGACATGGTCGAACTCAGCGGGCTGCGAGCCCTCCGGAGCGCCGACGATGGAGTACTCGGGCGAGGACTGGCCGAAGTACACGCGCGGCTCGAAGTCGCCGAGCGCACCTTCGCTGGGCATGCCGCCCTCGATGAACAGCGGCTGACCGTCCGGTCCACGCTGGTTGCCGTAGGCCGTGACGAGCCCGTAGCCGTGCGTGTAGACGATCGTGTTGTTGACCCACGACTGCGCGTCGGCGCCGAGACCCGCGATGTTGATGTCGCGGACGGAGCCCACCGCGTCCTGGACCTGGCCGTCGATCTCGTAGCGGTCGACGTGGAGGCGGTCAGGGAACTGGTAGTACGCACGCTCCTGCTCGAACTGCGCGAACGTGGGCGAGACGAGCGAGGGGTCGAGGATGCGGATGTTCGCCGTGGTGTCTGCGTCGTCGCGCAGCTGCCCCTGGCTGACCGTCGTCTCGGCCGCGTAGTTGATCTCCTCGATCTGATCGAGACCGTAGGCGGTTCTCGTCGCATCGATGTTGTTCTGGATGTACGGGGTCTCGAGTGCCTGCTCGCTCGGCCCGACCTGGAACTGCTGGACGATCCACGGGTAGACCATGCCGACGACGAGGCCGACGATGACGAGCAGGGCCGTGCCGACGAGCGGCAGACGCCAGCGACCGATGGCGGCCGCGATGAAGAACAGGACAGCCACGACGATCGCAGCTCCGGCCAGGATGCCCTGACCGGGGATGGTCGCGTTCGCCTCGGTGTACAGCACACCCGTCCAGCGACCGGAGAGCGTGTTGAGCGCGGCGTAGCGGTCGAGCCAGAAGCTGACGGCCTGCACGAGCATGTAGAGACCCGCGAGGATCGCGATGTGCGTGCGGGCGCTCTTCGAGATGACGACCTCGCGACCGGTCACGCGGATCCCGCCGTACAGGTAGAGCGTTGCCGCGGTCAGGATCAGCGAGAGGAGCACGACTGCGCTCACGAAGGCGACGACGCCTCGGAAGAACGGAAGCTGGAAGATGTAGAACGAGACGTCCAGGTTGAAGACCGGGTCGGTCTCGCCGAACGGAGTGGAGTTCATCCACATCAGCACGGTCTGCCAGGAGGCGATGAGCGCGACGCCGGCGAAGAGGCCGAAGATCGCGGGGACGAAGATCATCGCACCACGACGGATCGGCTCGATGACCTGCTGGTAGCGGTCGAGCTGCTCGTTGAGCTTGGCGTAGACAGGACGCGCACGGTAGGCGATCTGCAGGTTCGCGTAGAGGGGAACGCCCATGCCGACGAGCCCGATGGCGAACATGATCGCTCCGGCACCCCACTCGGTGAGGAGGACCTCGAGGACGCCGAGCTGGTCGTACCAGAGCACGTCCGCGTATCGGCCAGCGAACCAGAAGAAGACGACGAGGAGCGCCACGACGATCAGCAGTGTGATCGTGAGCGGTCCCATCCGACGTCGGCTGGCGGGTTTCGGACTCTGGGGCTGTTGAGCTGCAGTGCTTGTCACGTCGTACCTGTCATTGCCTGGAGGGGCCGTTTGTTTTCCGAGAAAGGGGAACTAGAGGAGTTTATCTGGCAAGTGCCTGGCAAAACTGAGACTGGCGTGGGTCATGAGCCGAGAACCGACTCGCAGGTGCGAAGCGCGGCGGTGTCGCCACCCTCCCCGACGGTCTGGATGACCTGCTCCGCCTCGTTCAACGAGGACACCGCGTACACCGGGATGTCACCGGGGATTCCCCCGTCCAGGACGTCCTGGCAGTTGTCGGCGGGAGCGAGGAAGAGGTCGGCGCCGACCTCCACGGCAGCGTAGAGCTTCTGCGTGATGCCGCCGATGCTGCCGACCGTGCCATCAGGTGACATCGTGCCGGTTCCTGCGACGTGCAGTCCCTGTGTCAGGTCGCCGTCGACGAGCTTGTCGGAGACGGCGAGCGCGAAGATGAGCCCCGCGCTCGGTCCGCCGACGTTGCCGAGCTCGATGTCGACATCGATCGGGAACTCATGCTGGGTGGCGACCGTGACTCCGAGCAGAGGCCGCTCTTCCCCCTCGACGAGCCCCGGGCGTGGCGTGATCGAGAACGTCTTGCTCTCGCCAGCCCGATCCACGACGACGTCGACCGGTCCGAGGCTGTCGAGGTTGCCTCCGGAGGCCTCGGCCACGGCTGCGGGAAGCCCCTCCGTCGAGTCGACCGGGATCCCGCTGACCGATTTCACGATGTCCCCGGGCTCGAGCATGCCGGCCGCCGCCCCGTCTTCGCCGACCGAGACGATCGCAAGCGCTGTTCCGACGTCGTACCCCTCGTTGATGAGCGCGGCGGCGATCGCGTCGGCCTCAGACCCCTGCATGAGGGCGGCGTTCTGCGCATCGCGCTGCTCGCCGGTCTCCGCGTCGGCGTAGTACGCCTCGACGGGAAGGACATCGTTGGATGGCGTGACAAGAGCCAGGAAGACCTCGAACCAGTTGGGCAGGTTCTCCGGCCGGCCCCCGACGTTCACCGTCATGACGTCGAGCTGCCCGTCAGACGGCTCGAACGTGTCGGCGCCGCCGATCGTGATGACCTCGACCTGCGTCGTGTCCTCCTGCGAGGCCTGCACCGTGCCGAGCGCGTCGAAGACCGGGCCGGGAGAGCGCACGACGTAGGGCGCCGGGCTGAAGCCGAGGGCGACGAGCAGGAGCATGCCGACGGAGAGGAAGACGAGTCCGACGCGCGCCCGCCTCGAGCCTTCCTCGCTGCGGCGACGGTTCGCCTCGTGCGCCCTGGCAAAGGCCTCTGACTGCTCGCGAACTCGGGCATCCCCCTCTGAGGAGGGTTCGGAGAAGAAGGTCACTGCGCTCGTTTCGATGTCCTGCGGCTATTGTTCGCCCGTGGCGCAAGGCACTCGGCGCATACGCAGTCACGGCGACCCTTCCTTGGAGGGGCCACGAGCTAGCGTAGATCCAAGCGCTGGGAGGTGCGGAATGAGTGATGCACAGGGACCGATTCCCGACGACGGATCCGAAGACGAGCTGCGCAAGCTGCTCCGCGAGCTGCTGAGCGGGCAGGGAGGCTTCGACCCCGCCAAGCTGGCGGGAGTCGCTGGGCTCCCGAACGACCCTGCCGCGGTGCAGGCACTGCTGTCGCAGCTGCAGGCGGCCGTCGCGAACCCGGGCAACGGACTGGACTGGCAGGTCGCACGAGACCAGGCCCGTCGGGTCGCGCAGCCCAAGAACCGCGAGATCAGCTCCGAGGAGGCCGGGCGATTCGACCAGGCCTTCCGAGTCGCGCAGCTGTGGCTCAGCGAGGCAACCCAGCTCGGGGAGCTCAGCGAGTCTCCTGCGACGCTCACCCGACTCGAGTGGATCACCGGCTCCATCCAGTTCTGGACCTCGCTCTCCGAACCCGTCGCGACGAGCATCGCCGACGCTCTCATGAACGTGCTGACAGAGCAGACCCCGCCAGAGATGGCGCAGCTGCTCGGCCAGTCCTCCTCGATGATGCGCGGCATCGGCGGCGCGATGTTCGCCGTGCAGCTCGGCCAGGTCGTCGGCAACCTCGCGGAGGAGGTCGTGGCTGGAGGCGACATCGGCGTGCCGGTGCTCGACCACAGCCGCCCCTCGCTGCTGCCGCAGAACATCGACGACTTCGCCGAAGGCCTCGACGTCGACCGCGAGCAGATCGAGCTGTACCTCGCCGTCCGTGAGACTGCCCACGCGAGGCTCTTCCAGCACGCCAAGTGGCTGCGCCTGCACCTCATCTCCTCGATCACGGAGTTCGCGAGAGGGGTGAGCATCGACGTCTCCCGCATGGAGGAGCTCGCGCAGACGCTCGACCCGAGCGACCCGGACGGGATCAGGGCTGCGCTCTCCGAGGGCGCCTTCATCCCGCCCCGCACGGAGCAGCAGGAGGCGGCACTCGCCCGCCTCGAGACCATGCTCGCCCTCATCGAGGGCTGGGTCGACGTCGTCACCGAGGACGCAACAGCGAGGCTGCCGAAGTCGGTCGCACTCGCGGAGACCGTGCGGCGGCGGCGCGCCGTCGGCGGCCCCGCCGAGCGCGCCTTCGCCTCGCTCGTCGGGCTCGAGCTCCGTCCCCGCCGCCTCCGCGAGGCCGCCGCCATGTGGCGCGCAGTCTCGGAAGCGCACGGAGCGGCCGCACGCGATGAGCTCTGGGCCCACTTCGACGCTCTCCCGACGAGCGAGGACATCGACCACCCCGAGGCACTCGTCACGAGGCTCGGCTTCGGCGAGCTCCCCGCCGACGAGTACGACGAGGCGCTGACGAAGTTCCTCGACGACCCCTCGGCGTTCGGCGACGCACCGGAGGGCGGCGACACGCCAACGAGCTGACCCCGCGCCTCCGGCGGACCACAGCCATCGATCGTGGCTGTGGTTCCGGTTCTCGCTTGGCCTGCTCCTGAGCCTGGGCTGTGGAGAACTCCTGCGGGGCGTCGAGCGTTCCAGCAGGATCTCTGCATGGAACTGCGATTGCCACCTGGCGTGCCCCTCGTGTGGCGCTCCCCCACCGAGCTCCAACTGGGCGGCGTGAACGCTCGTGCGGTCATCCGCGACCCGAGCGCGGCCGCCGAGCGGCTCATCGAGTCGCTGCGAAGCGGCGGCACGCTCGCGCAGTTCCACGAGCGGGGCGCACGACTCGGACTGAACAGCGACGAGGTCGAGGCGTTGCTCGGGCGCGTGCGGGGGCTCCTCGAGCCGGTACCGGTCTCGCCGCGCCGGAGGTCCGGGGCAACCGCACCTCGCGTCAAGGCTCGACCACCCGTCATCCTCGTGCGCGGCACGATCGCCGGTGACGACCTCGCCGGGCCCATCGCGGAGCTCGGCTGCACGGTGCGAAGCGCGCGCGGCGACTACCAGCCCCCGCGACCTGCCGAGATCGGCCTCGTCGTCGACTGCGGAGACTACGTCCTCCCGCCTCGGCGGTACACGCCGCTCATGGCCTCGGATGTGCCGCATCTCGCCGTCGTCGCGGGCGACCTCGACGCGAGCATCGGACCATTCGTCGTGCCCGGCCGCACCCCCTGCCAGCGCTGCGAAGACCTGAACCGACTCGACGCCGATCGTGCCTGGGCTGCTATCGCCACCCAGCTCGCGCTCGCAACGCGTGCCCAGCTCCCACGCCTCACGAGGGAGGTCGTGCGCAGCCTGGCCGTCGACGCGGTGTCATCGTGGCTTCGTGACGGAACCGCGTCGCGCTACTGCGGTCCGGAGGTCCTGACGATCGACTCGCTCACCGGCGAGGTCCGCCGAACGCCCCGTTCGTTCCACGACGAATGCGGGTGCCGAGCTCTCCCAGGAAGCGAGAAGCCGGCCGCTCAGCGTCGCGCCGACCGCCGTACTGCGCGTGCGTCAGACGCAGACGCTTCCGCGCACGCGTGACGGCGACGTACAGGAGCCTGCGCTCCTCGTCGAGCTCGTCCTGCGTCTCCGCGTACCAGATCGGCAGCAGCCCCTCGCTGACGCCGACGATGGTCACGCTGTCCCATTCGAGGCCCTTCGCGGCGTGGATGCTGGAGAGCGTCACCGCTCGCAGCTCCGGCTCGTACTGCATCTTCGCGCGCTGCTGAAGCTCCGCCGAGAACTCCGCCAGCTTCGTACCGTGCGGCTGGGCGTCCGCAAGGCGCAGCAGCGCATCCCAGGAGTTCCAGCGGTCGCGCAAGGCGCCGGAATCGGCCGGCGGCTCGTGCGTCCATCCCAGGTCGCGGAGCACGTCGCTCACCGCTTGGAACAGCGGCCCCGTGGTCTCCTGCATGACGGCGGCGCGCAGGGCGCTGAGCGCTTGACGGACCTCGGGCTGGTCGAAGAAGCGCCGCTGGCCGATAGCCGAGTAGGCGATGCCCGAGTCCTGGAGCGCTCGCTCGATGGCGGCCGCCTGCACGTTCGTCCGGTACAGCACGGCGATGCTCTCGATGGGGATGCCGCCTCGCAGATCCTCGCCGATCCGGTGGACGACCCCGCGAGCCTCGTCGTCATCATCGTGGAACTGCAGCACCTCGGGCAAGGGCTCGCGCCTCGGAGTCTCAGCGGCCGGCTCGAGCGTGAGCGCGTAGGGCACGTGCCTGGCGACCTCGTTCGCGACGCCGATGATGGCGGACGACGAGCGGTAGTTGTCCTCGAGGCGCACGACTCGCGCATCCGGATACCGCTCCGGGAACCCCGTCAGGAACGAACTCGATGCGCCGGCGAACGAGTAGATCGTCTGAGCCGCGTCGCCGACGACGCACAGCTCGCGACGCGCGCCCAGCCACAGCTGCAGAAGCCGCTGCTGCAGCGGCGAGACGTCCTGGTACTCGTCCACGACGAAGAACCGGTACTGCTCGCGCACACGCTGCGTGACCCATGGCTCGAGCTCGAGCATGCCGACCGTCGCCAGCAGCACATCCTCGAAGTCCATCTGCCGACGCTCGTCCTTGATGTCCTCGTAGGCCTGCAGCAGGCCGAGAGCGGCATCGTCGCTCATCCCCTTCGGCAGCGATCGCGACGACCGCAGCTGGATGGCGTACTCCTCGAGGGACAGCTCACGCACCTTGCGCCACTCGATCTCGGTCGCCATGTCGCGCACGCCGGCAGGATCGAGCCGCAGACCGATGCGCTCCGCGGACTCGGCGATGAGCCTGCCCTTGCCCTTGACGATGGCCGGGGCAGGGCCGCCGACCGTGTGTGGCCAGAAGAAGCCGAGCTGGCTGAGCGCCGCCGCATGGAAGGTGCGCGCGGCGACGCCGGAAGCTCCCAGATCTCGGAGGCGCCCCCGCAGCTCACCCGCAGCCTTCGCCGTGAAGGTCAGGGCGAGCACCCGTGAGGGGTCGTACACCCCGGCGCGTATGCCGTACGCGATGCGGTGCGTGATCGTTCGGGTCTTGCCCGTCCCGGCCCCGGCGAGGATGCAGACGGGGCCGACAAGAGCGAGCGCCGCCTCGCGCTGAGCATCGTTGAGCGACGCCAGCAGGCTCACATCCGCCGTCGACGACTGCGCGAGGCTGTCCGAGTCAGTCGAGGTGACCACTGAGCCAGGCGTCGATGATCGCGCGGGCGATGGAGGTGGGACCGGGCAGGCGATCTTCGATGGCCCTGACCTCGTCCCGGGTGAACCATCCCAGCTCGACGATCTCGTCGTTGTCGGGCTCGACGGTGGACGGATCCTGGTCCGGGTGGAGCTTCGCCGTGAAGCCGACCATGATGCTCGCGGGGAACGGCCAGGGCTGCGAGCCCAAGTACCTCGGCTCGACGACGTGCGCCCTCGCCTCCTCGTAGATCTCCCGCGCAACAGCGGCTTCGAACGACTCGCCCGGTTCGACGAAACCCGCCAGGAGGGAGAAGCGTCGTGGGTTCCACCTCACGTTGGCGCCGAGCAGGATCCGATCGTCGCGGTCGAGCACCGCGGCGATGATGGCGGCGTCCGTGCGGGGGAAGCTCACGTGCTTCTCCCCCTCGGCCTGCCTCACCCAGCCTGCGAGACCGGCGCTCGTCGCCGAGCCCGTGCGTGGCGAGAAGGCATGCGAGTCGTGCCAGTTCGTGATGGCGAGAGCCTCGGTGAACAGCCCGCAGTGCACCGCCCCGAGATGAGCGGCGGTCTCCATGAGTCCGGCCCACAGTCGTGCATCCGGTTCGATCGTCGCCGCGAGTGCCTCGTCGACGCTGACCGAGACGACCGAGGTGCCCAGAGGCAGGTCCTCGTCGTCGGCGATCGTCCTGCCCAGGTACACGGCGTCGGCGACGACCGGCGCGAGGAGGGTCGCGCGCTCGCTGGTGGCGGCCAGCAGCTCGAGCTTCGGGCCGTCACCCGCCGACCGCATGAGCGCTTTGCCGCCGTTCAGGACGAGCACACGGGTTGCGCCGTCGGCGAAGAGCGACTGCACGAGACCGGGTTCGCTGCGGCGCTCGTGGTCGCGATCGGTCTGCTGCTGGGCAAGAGGGAGACGAGACATGAAGTGATTCATAGGCGGATTCATCCTAGGTCGCCTCGGGGCCGTGCGGGCGTGGCACTCACTCAGGCTCCGCCGTGCCTCCTAACCTGGAGCCATGGCTGAGCTCTCGCTGGAACTCGCGGCACTTGCAGTGGCCGCTGTACCCGACCTCGATGTGGCTGCGGCCCTCGAGCACACGTTCGGGGCGCAGGGTGACTTCGACGCCGCCCTGCTGACCCTTGCCGACGGCGAGACCGTCATAGCGCGCCGCCCGACGTCGTCGGCGGCGGCCCAGGAGCAGCTCGCCGATGTCCGTGCGCTCGCCGTGCTGACGCCGGGGATGCGAAGCAGGCTCCCCTTCCAGGTCTCGGAAGTCCTCGGTCACCTCGCCGAGAAGCGCGAGCGCGTCGCGGTCTACACGTACCTTCGCGGCATTCCGGCCGACCGCGAACCTCTCGAACCGGGGACGCTGTTCCTCGTGAGCCTCGGGCGGGCCATCGCATCCGTGCATTCCCTCCCCAAGGGGCCCGTCGAGGCTGCGGGGATGCCGACGCTCACCGCCTCGGAGGCCAGGCAGGCCGCCGCTCAGACCATCGCGAGGGCGAAGGAGACCGGGCGTCTCCCCGTGACCCTCGATCGCCGCTGGGGTGCAGCCATCGACGACGATTCGCTCTGGCAGTTCCAGCCGACGGTCATCCACGGGGCGCTTGGCCTGTCCTCGATCATCACGGACGGAAACCAGGTCAGAGGGGTGCTCGGCTGGAGCGACCTCCGCGTCGGCGACCCCGCTCGAGACCTGCACTGGATCTCGTCGCTGGACGGGGCGATCGCGAGGGGCATCCTCGACGAGTACACGGACGAGGCACCGGGAACTGTGGACCGGCAGCTTCGGCAGCGGGCCCTCCTCTACGCGGAGCTGGAGCTCGCTCGCTGGCTGCTGCACGGGGTGGAGGCCGGTGACGCGGAGATCATCTCGGACGCCGAGGGGATGCTCGACTCGCTGGTCGACCGCATCCACCGGGCCCCCGCGCAGCCGCTGGTGCACGAGACTCTGCCCGTGCTCGACATCGCCGAAGTGCAGGAGCTGCTCAAGGAAGCCGCCGGAAGGCGTCCGGCTCATCAGCCCGAAGCGCACGACAGCGGGAGCGGCGTGCTCCCCGGCCTGGTGCACGAGTCGCCGTCCGGCGCCCCGTCGGGCGTGCATCCCGATGACAGTCCGGACCTTGACGTGGATCACGCCGCCGAGGACGACCTCGACGACGACACCCCGCCGAACGACTTCATGCGGACGGACTCGCTGCGCTGAGGGCCGCCTCGGCTTCCGCGAGCAGCCGTTCGAGCTCTGCACGCCCCGTGACCTCCGGGACTCTGATCTCCTCGCCCTCTCGGACGTAGACGAGCACTGCGTCGATTCGCTCAGGGGGCACACCCGTGTGCTCGGAGTAGGCGAGCGTGTAGAGCGCGAGCTGCAGCTGGCGCTCCCAGCGTGCGCTGTCGCCGCTCGGAACCCTGCCCGTCTTCCAGTCGACGACCTCGACGCGTCCCTCGTGCTCGAAGACCGCGTCGATCTTGCAGACGACGGTCCGATCGCCGAGTCGGAACTCGATCGTCTGCTCCACGAGGCTGGGGGTTCGATGTGGCCAGGGGGTCCCGAGGAACGCCTCCTGCAGGCGTTCGAGCTCGGCGAAGTCCGCGTTCGAGGCGTCGGCGATGCTGCTCAGGGCGCCGTCCTCCGTGCCGAAGATCTCCGCCATGCCGAGGAGGTCTCCTCCCGCGTTCGGGGCCGCGTAGTGGGCTTCGACCCAGGCGTGGAACATGGTGCCGATGCGGGTCTGCCTGAAGGGCTTCTGCGGCATCGGCCGGCGCAGCTGAGCCGCGATCTCGGCGGGATCGGTGACAAGGTCCTTGAACTTGGATGCGGCGAAGCGCGCAGGGAGCTGGACGCTTGTCACGGTGCTTCGCTCAGCGCGTTCGCGGAGGAGCAGCTCGATGCGCCTGGCGAGTGCACCGCCCGGTGCCGCCTGGGTGTCGTGAGCGTGGGCGACCGCCTGTGCGAGCTCACTCACCCGCTCGTGACGCTCAGGGCTGAAAGGGGTGTGGGGCCAGGCGACGCTGTCGGCCGCGAGTGATGCCGGTGCCTCATCGAGGGTGTTCTCCGGTGGGGCGTCGATGATGCCGGCTTCGGCCAGCTCGTCGACGAACACCGAGACCTTGCGGGCAGTCTTGTGGATGGCGCTCCAGTAGGAGCCGGAGATGAGGAGCTCGTGACGGGCGCGAGTGTAGGCGACATAGGCGAGTCGGCGTTCCTCGTCGTCGTTGCGTTCCTTGATGCGCTCCTTGAGGTCGACCATCAGGTCGGCGAGTTCCTTCTGCGTCTCCGCGTCTCGCCACGGCAGCTCCGGACGGTCGTGCGCGTCGAGGAGGAGCTCGTAGGGGATGACGCCGCGTCGAATCCAGCCGAGTCCGTCTCTCGAGGTGCTCGGCATCTCCCCTTCCACGCTGCGGGGAACCGCGACGAAGTCCCATTCGAGCCCCTTGGAGCCGTGGATGCTGAGCAGCTGGACCACGCCGGGCTCGGCCTGCTCCTGCACGGGAGCAAGCGAGTCGTCGCCGGCAGCGATCTCGACCCAGTCGAGGAACGCGCCGAGGTCGGCATCGGGTTCGGCGGAGGAGAAAGCGGCCGCCGCCTCGGCGAAGGCGTCGAGGTTGCCGACTCTTGCCATGTTGCCGGGGTTCGCGGTGACCTCAAGGTCGAGGCTCATGAGCGCGATGGTGGCATCGACGAAGCTCGTGATGGGCAGTCCTGAGTTCCGGCGGAGCTCGGCGATGAGCTCGCTGACGGCAGGGATGCGCTGTCGGGCGCTGGGGCTGAGACCGGCGAGCCAGGTGTCGGGCTCGGTTCGGCGATCTTCCGTGGCGATCCGAGTCGCGAGGAAGTCGAGGGCCTCCTGCAGGGGCACTTCGTCGTCGCCCGTCGCGAGCTCGCGTTTGCTCGCCCGCACCTCGTCAGCCAGAGACGCCATGGTGACGTCGCGGTTCGCGAGGCTGCGCGAGACGTCGTGGATCGTCTTGACGTCGGCGAGGCCGAACTGGAATCTTGCGCCGACGAGCAGACGGATGAGCTCGTTTCCTGCGGTGGAGTCGTGCGCGACGCGCATGGCGCAGCGAAGGTCGACGACCTCCGGGGCCGAGAGCAGTCCACCGAGGCCGATGACCCGGTTGGGCACGCCCGCACGCGTCAGCGCCGCGGAGAAGAGCGGGAGCAGCTTTCGCGCGCGCAGGAGCACTGCGCCGGACGGAGGTCTGGCGTCGACGTCGACGTCGACGTCGACGTCGACCACGATCCGCTCGCGCATCCAGGTCGCGACGGCAGCCGCCTCGTCGTCGAGTGTCTCCGGGAAGGCGAGAGAGACGCTCCCCTCGCCTGCCCCTGGCCGTGTGCCCAGCTGCGTGACACCGGGGTCGCTGGCTTCCGGCAGCCGTGAGGCGACCTGGTTTGCCGAGTCGAGGATCCTGGCGTCGTTGCGCCAGGAGATCGAGAGCTGGAAGGTGGGTTCCTCATTGGGCGCAACGATGCGAGACCTGAAGTCGCCATGGAATCGACGCATGTTGCCCGGGCTGGCTCCACGCCAGCCGTAGATGGACTGCTTGGGGTCGCCGACTGCGAGCACGGGATGATCGCCGAAGATCGTCCCGAGCAGGCGCGTCTGCCCGACGCTCGTGTCCTGGTACTCGTCGAGGATGACGAAGCGGTGCCTGGCCCGCAGCTCCTCGACCACGGCCGGCGTGCTCGAGCAGATCTCTGCCGCGAAGGTGACCTGGTCGGAGAACTCGATGAGCCCCCGTTTGCGCTTCTCGAGCTGGTAGCGCTCGGCAAGCCCCACGAAGATCGGCAACTCGTCCAGGATCGCCACGGCGTCAACCACCGGCTTCAACGGCGTGTTCGCCGTGCCCCGACCGGGGAGCTCGGCAACCCTTCTGAATTCCTCGACGAAGGACTCGCAGGCCGCGGCGGACAGCTGGTTGTCGCGCATCGCACGTGCGACGCCCAGAGCGAGGCTGGTTATGGCGCCGAGCTGCAGGTCGAGCGAGCTGAGCCTGGTGTCGTCGCTTGCCAGCACGACACTGCGCATGAGAGCAAAGGCGGTCATCTCATCGACGATGCGGGCATCAGGTTCCTGCCCGATGAGCAGGGCGTTCTCGGAGAACACCCGGTTGGCGAACGAGTTGTAGGTCGAGACCTCCGGAGACGCGAACTCGTCTCCTCCGACGAGGCCCTCGCTGCGGAGCCGAGCGAGGGCGAGCTGCACGCGTTCCCGGAGTTCTCCTGCGGCCTTCCGAGTGAAGGTGAGGCCGAGGATCTCGGTGGGATGCACGCCCTGGGCAGCGACGAGCCAGACGATGCGCTGCACCATGGTCTGCGTCTTCCCGCTTCCGGCCCCTGCCATGACGAGGCTCGGAACCGGGGGTGCCTCGATGACGAGGCGTTGCTCGGGCGTCGGCTCGAGCATGCGGGACGGGTCGTTGTCGGCGAGCGCCAATGCGATGTCGCCGTGCGTGACGGCTCCCATGGGCCAGGCATGCGTCATTCGGTGACCTCCGATGCGGCGTGCAGCGCGCATGCTCGTCCGCCACCGAACGAGCCGAGGCAGTGCGACTCGAGGTGGGCTTGGTAGTGGGCGTCTGCGAGCTCATCCGAGCTGGAGCTGGAGCCGAGGGGCTCTGGGATGCCGATCATGCCGAGGGCGACCGAGCGGACTCGTTCGAAGAACTCGGCCGTCGCGTCTTCGTCGAACGGCTGCTGGGTGCGTTCGCTCCACTCCAGCTTCTTCGTGGGCTTTGCCAGGAAGACGAGCTTTGCCTCGTGCACCGGTGCTGCCGGGATCTGCGTTCCCCGGTCGCTGCGCGGAGGGAGTTCGACGGCATGGACGAGGCGCTCGACGGGGTCACTCACGGCGCCGGAGGTGAGGGCGATCTGATATGCGGCGAGCTGCGCGTTGGCCGGCATGGAGTCGTTCGACGGCATGGATTTGCCAGTCTTGAAGTCGACGACGTCGACCGACCCAGCCGCCGTGCTCTCGATTCGGTCGATCTTGCCGCGCAGGGTGATCTTGGCGGTGTCCTCGCCCTCAACCCGGACCTCGACGGAGAAGGCGCGCTCGGCGCCGAGCAGTTTCCCTCCCCCGAGCGAGACTCGATGCAGGTAGGCGGAGAGGTTCCGCACGAGCTCGTCGACCTTGGCTCGAACCGCCGTCTCCTGCCAGGGGGCGTCGAAATCGCTCGACCGCAGCCTCGCCTGCGCGAACGCGGTGCGGGCTTCGAGGTCCGGGAAGTCGAATTCGGCCGCAGCGTGCACGATGTTGCCGACGTTCATGCTCTCGCTGGTGCTCCCACCACCGTGGGAGCTGACGAACCAGTTGACGCCGCAGTCCTCGAAGCTCTCGATGTTCGATGGAGAGACGGGGATGTTCGCCTCTGGGTCGTTCGGGTCGTGCAGCGGCTTGCCCGTGGTGGGCCCCGCGAGGCCGTACCACTCGGACGGCGACGCACCCGGCACCCCCTCCCGCGCGAGCGTCGCGAGGCCCGCGGCCGCGGATGGGTCGACGCCCTCGAGCATCGCGGTGCGACGAAGCTCCCCCACGATCCCGCGGAGCGTCAGCGCCCCCTGGGCGGCGCTCTCGGACGCCGCGGGGGTGTCGGGCCACGTGTGGGGCGTGAGGAGGAAGAACGGCGAAGGCGCGCTGTCCTCGCTCTCCTCGGCCGTCAGGAGGAGCCACTCGGAGGACCTGGAGACGGCCTGCGCGAACATCCGTCGCTCGTCGTGCAGCACCTCGAGCCGACGGTCGACGAGGTCGCGGGTGGTGTCGATGCCCCGTTCGAGCTCCGCGAGCTGTCCGGCGCCGAGGAGCGAATCGCGAAGACGCAGGTTGGGCCAGACCCCGTCGGAGAGGCCGGCGACCACGACGGCCCGGAATTCCCGCCCGAGCACAGCTGCCGGCGTGGTGACGGTCACCGTGCCACCGTGCGTGCGACTCGCCAGAGAGTCTGCCGTGACCTCGCTTCCCGTCCACTGCTCGAGGAAGTCGCGGATGCTGGCGTCGGGCTGCCGCTCCACGAACCGCTTGCCGACGTCGAAGAGCGTGACGAGTGCGTCGAGGTGCGCGCTGAGCTGCTCGGCGCGGGGCCCGGAGCCGAGCGCCAGCTCGCGCCAGGACTTGGCGAGGCCGAGACGCTCCCAGACGGCGAAGAGGACCTCGTCGGCCGCGATGCTGAGCTGCTGCCCGTTCGCGGCCGCGATCTCACCCGACACCGCGCGCAGGAGCGTCCCGAGCTGCTGCAGGGCGCGCGTGGCACTGCGGCCGGTCGCAGAACCGCCAGTCGCGAGCAGGCGCTCGAACGTCGCGGAGGCGGGGGCATCCGGGTCGGTCAGGAGACGCAGCCCTGCGACTCGGGACACGGCTTCGACGAGGAGGTCGTCGGCTGGCCGGTTCCCGCCGGCGGCGATCTCGTCGAGGCGCAGTGCGCGCCGGACCCGCCTCAGCTGCACGGGGTCGATCGCGAAGACCGGTGAGGCGGCGAGCTCCGAGATCGCCTCGGCCGTGAGCTCCTGGGCACCGCTGGCGATGGCGGCGAGCCGGACGACGGCCTGGACGGCGCGATCGCTTGCCGCAGGGAGCGCCTGAGAGGAGCTCGTGGGCACCTCGAGCTTCGCGAGCTGACGACGCAGCGACTCGATGCTTCCGCCTCGACGCGTGATGACGGCCATCTCGTCCCACGGCACGCCGTGCAGCAGGTGCAGTTCACGGAGGTAGTCGGCGATGCCCCGGCACTCGGCAGCTGACGATGCGGCCGAGAGACGAGCCACCGCCGGAGGGGCGGACTCCGGCGGCCCGCCGACTCGAGGTGTTTCGGCGGCCCGGTGCCGCAGCTCCCGCTGCACGCCGATGCCCTCGGTGACACCCCGCACGAAGGCACGGAGCTCGGCGCCGCCACGATGGGCGGTGCCGAGCACGAGCCTCAGCGGCTCCTCGAGCGACCCGCGCGTCTCTCCCCGCCAGTCGGCAGCCAGTTCGGGACGCGATCCGCGGAACCCTCCCGTGGTGATGTCGGGGTCGCCGAAGGAGACGACGCGCACCCCGCGCAGCGCGAAGGCGGCGAGCAGCCGCCTGCCCGACTCGGTGAACTCCTGGACGTCGTCGACGAGAAGCAGCTTGAGCTCAGAGAAGGCGTCGAGCCGCTCAGCCGCGTGGACGATGCTGACGGCCTCGAGCACGATGCCTGGTGTGTCGAAGGCGTTCGGCTTCGCCTGAGCGACGCTCTCGCGGAACTGGCGGGCCAGTGCCGCTGCTCCCGACCACACTGGCCTCAGGTGCGCGAGTTCCTCGAGACGCTCCGGCGTCACGTCGTACTCGGACATCGCCGCCAGGAGATCGCGGACCTCTGCTCGAAAGCCGCGGAGGCCGATGGTCTCGACGCTGACGGGCGCCGCCCACTCGATGGGCGCCGCGTGCAGCTGCTCGTGGCCGTTCGCGGAGCGCGCCTCGAGATCGCTCTGGATGAGCTCGGCGAGGATCGTGTCCTCATCGGCCCCAGTGAAGAGCTGCGGCGCCTGCAGGCCCTGCCTGGCGCGATCCGCGCGCACGATCTCGAACGCAACGGACTCGGGCGTGCGCGCCATCGCCCCGGGAGTGCTGACTGAGAGCCGTTCGCCGATGACCTCGCGGAGCCGCGCGGCGCTGCGGCGGTCTGGCGTCAGAGCGAGCACCTCAGCGGTGGAGAGTCCGTCCGAGAGGACTCGCCTCGCGAGCAGTTCGACGAGCGTCGTCGTCTTGCCGGAGCCCGGCGCACCGACGACGCTGACATGCGAGCGCGTCGCGGCCTCGAGCACAGCCCGCTGTGCGGCGTCGAGGGGCACGGCGTCGAGTGCGGCGCTTGAAGTCATGCAGTCACGGTATCTCGGGCCACCGACATCGGAGACTGCGCACGGGATGTGACGGCGCGATGGGCGGACTGTTGCGCCCACGGCGAAAGGCGCGGTCAATGTGCGCGCGCCAGGCATGCTGCCGGTAGCCTTGCCAGACACCCGTTCGCATTCGAAAGGCGCCAAGTGGAAGTTCGCATCGGCATCAAGCACGCCCCACGAGAGCTCTCGTTCGAGACCGACCTCACCAAGGATGACTTCGAGCGCATCATCGAAGAGGCAGTCGCGAAGGACGCAGCGATCGTGAAGCTGCACGACTCGAAGTCACGCTCGTACCTCGTCTCCACCCAGAGCATCCTCTACGTGGAGCTCTCCGGCGACCAGGCTCGTCGCGTCGGCTTCATCGCCTAGCCTCGGCCATGGAACTCATGTTCGCGGGCCTCGCGGGGATCCTCCTCGGCGTCGCCGTGCAGTTCGCGGCACCGCACCGATCGACTCGCGGCCCGGTGCTGCTTCCGGCGCTCGGCGGCATCGTCGCCCTCGTCGTCTGGCAGGCGCTGACCTGGCTTCAGGCCTCCGCCCCGTGGCTTGCCTACGACGGCGGATGGATCTGGGTCATCACCCTCGGTGTCGCGGCGATCGTCACGGTGTCCGTCGGATGGTCGCTCAGCAGCCGACGCCAGCATGACGACGACGATCTCCTGCATCGGCTGAGCCACCTCGGCCGCGCGCAGAGCGCCTAGGCACGCGAGCGCACTCGCTCGAACACGACGAAGGCCCCCGCCACTCGACCCGCTCATTGGAGCAGTCGAGGATGGGGGCCTTCTTCAGGCGCCGTGGCTGTTGCGACGCCACCGCGCGTTCCTAGGCCGCGAGGCCGAGCGTGTTCATGCGGCGCGAGTGGCCGGCGTAGAGCACCGAGGCCAGCTTCTCGAGCTGCGCTTCTCCATCGGGGACCAGCGCGTCTCCGCTCGAGCCGAGGGGAACGTCGAGCGCGAGCCGGATCGCGAGCACCGTGTCTCCGACGATGCGTCGTCCCCACATCGCCAGGCGGTCGCCGAGACCGTCCTCGAAGTGGATCGCCGCGTCGATGACGGGCACCAGCTGGTCGCGCTCCTCGTCGGTGAGGAACACGGGCGCGAGCGCCGATCGGTAGCTCTCGCCGCCGTACTCGGCGACCTCGCCGAAGAAGTCACGGAAGAAGCCAGAAGAGAGGTGGCAGCTGAGGAGCCGCTGCGCCCAGTCGTGGCCGAGGACACGCTCCGGGTAGCCGGCGAAGTGCTTGGCCGCATCGCCGATTCGCGCGATCGCTTCGGGTGCGGCCGCGGCTTCCGCCCCACCGAGCAGGTCCCTGTGGCGCTCGAGCGCTGCGTTCGCCGCTGCGCCGATGTGCTGCTTGTTGGCAAGGGCGGGGGCCTCGTTCACGATGGCAGACAGCTCTTGGAAGAGGAGCAGCTCGAGGTAGGCTGCGCGCGCCACGAGCACATCGGCGGGAACCAGCAGGTCGCCGAGCGACGTCGCTGGCTTCGGCGCGGATGCTGGGGCTGCGTCGTCCTGAGATCGGTCTCCGCCGCGCCTTCCGAATACTGGCTTCACACGCTCATCCTATGTGCCAGAGGAGTTCCCCTTGTCGCAGGTCCGCAGAGACCCTTTCCGAGAGAACGACGGACAAGCGGGTGCGCTGAGGACCGAATTCAAGGTATTCGCTAGACTGTGGCGATGCCGCGACCGCGGCCGTTCGGCGCCCTTCGACTTCCCGGGCGCATCCCACAACTGCAGACAGGGCGTTTCACTCGTGAAGTTCTCCGACCTTTCCATCGATGCCGACATCGTCTCGGCCCTCGAGGGACACGGCATCACCGAGCCGTTCCCCATCCAGGAGCAGACGATTCCTCTCGCGCTCAGCGGGCAGGACATCATCGGCCAGGCCAAGACCGGCACTGGCAAGACCTTCGGCTTCGGCCTCCCCCTCATCCAGCGACTCGGCCTCGACCCGGCTCACGGCGTCCAGGCGCTTGTCGTCGTACCCACGCGCGAACTCGCCGTCCAGGTCTACGAAGACCTGCAGATCGCCGTCACCGGGCGCAGCACGACCGTCGTCCCGATCTACGGCGGCAAGGCCTACGAGGGCCAGATCGAGCAGCTCAAGGCAGGCGCTCAGATCGTCGTCGGCACGCCGGGGCGCCTCCTCGACCTCGCGCAGCAGCGCATGCTCAACCTCTCCAATGTGCGTGAGATGGTGCTCGACGAGGCCGACAAGATGCTCGACCTCGGCTTCCTCTCCGACATCGAGCGCCTGTTCGCACAGACGCCGGCGACCCGCCACACCATGCTCTTCTCGGCGACGATGCCCGGCCCGATCGTCGCGCTGGCCCGTCGTTTCATGACGAAGCCCATCCACATCCGCGCGACTGACCCGGATGAGGGCATCACGCAGGCGAACATCGAGCACGTCATCTACCGCGCTCACCCGCTCGACAAGGACGAGATGATCGCCCGCATCCTGCAGGCTGAGGGTCGCGGCAAGACCGTCATCTTCACGCGCACCAAGCGTGCCGCGGCGAAGCTCATGGAGGAGCTCACCGACCGTGGGTTCAAGGCGGCAGCCGTGCACGGCGACCTCAACCAGGAGCAGCGCGAGCGTGCCATGGCCGCGTTCAAGGCCGGCAAGAAGGACGTGCTCATCGCGACCGACGTCGCAGCCCGCGGCATCGATGTCGACGACGTCTCGCACGTCATCAACCACACGATCCCGGAAGACGAGAAGGCCTACCTCCACCGAGTGGGCCGCACGGGGCGAGCCGGCAACACGGGCATCGCCGTGACCTTCATCGACTGGGACGACCTGCACAAGTGGGCGCTCATCTCGAAGGCCCTCGAGCTCGGTGCGGAGGAGCCCGTGGAGACGTACTCGTCCTCGCCGCACTTCTACGCCGACATGCGCATCCCCGAGGGCACGAAGGGACGCATTGCTGCACCGAAGCGCGAGGTGCAGTCGCCCGGCAGCCGTCACACCGGAGAACGCAGCGGTGAACGCAACGGAGAACGCAGCGACCGCGGCGGCTCCAGCTCACGAGGCTCTGCTGAGCGTCCGGCGCGCTCGCGCTCGCGTCGTCGCAGCGACGATGCAGCTGCGGCCCCGGCCGGAGCAGCACCGAGCACGGAGTCGACGACCGCCGGCGAGCAGCCTGCTGGCGAGGCAGGGGCGGAGCGCCCGGCTCGGCGCCGCCGCCGCCGTCGTGGCGGGTCTGGCAGCGAGTCCGGCGCCCCGCGCCAGGAGTCCCAGGCCAGCGAGTAGCGTCCAGGCACGAACCGCGAGACGGCGCCGAGCATCCGCTCGGCGCCGTCTGCCATCTCACGCGAAGGGCCGTCGACGTGCCGGTCAGCAGAAGGCGGCGCGGCTGCTACAGCCGCAGCCCAGCGCCGCGCACGGGTTCACTTCCCGTCGCCTGTTCGATGATGCGCCGCAGCTGCCCGAGCTCGGTCGTGTTCTCGCCGAGCTGGTTGGGCTTCCCGGTCCCGTGGTAGTCGCTGGAGCCGGTGACGATCAGGTCGTGCTGCGCTGCGACCTCGAGGAGCATCGCTCTGCTGGCTGCGTCGTTCTCGCGGTGCCCGACCTCGAGCCCGCCGAGGCCCGCCTCGATCAGGCCTTCGAGGGTCTCCGTGTCCATGCCGCGCCTCCCCCTCGAACCCGGATGCGCGAGGACGGGGACGCCACCCGCTCGGCGGATGAGCTTGACGGCGTCGAAGGGGCTCGGGGCGTAGTGCGCCACGTAGTAGCCGCCGCGCCAGTGGAGGATCGTCTCGAAGGCGGCGACTCGGCTCTCGACGAGCCCCTTCGACACCAGCGCGTCTGCGATGTGCGGCCGGCCCACCGTCGCACCCGGCTCCGTGACGGCGAGGACGTCGTCCCAGGTGAGGTCGTGGTCACCGCCGATCATCTGCACCATGCGCTCGGCTCGCGAGACACGCGACTCGCGGACCTGCTGCATCTCGGCGAGCATGACCTCGTCTGCAGGGTCGATGAGGTACCCGAGCACATGCACGCTCGCGTGGTTGAGCTGCGAGGAGAACTCGATGCCCGGGATGAAGGTGATGCCCACGTCGAGCGCGGCGGCTCGGGCCTGCGCCCAGCCTGCCGTCGTGTCGTGGTCGGTGAGCGCGACGGCGTCGAGGCCGGCTCTCGCCGCCTGCCGGATGACCTCCCCTGGTGCCTCGGTCCCGTCGGAGACCACCGAGTGGGTGTGGAGGTCGATGCCTGGCTTGTCGAAGGTGGTCATGCTCCGATCAAAGCACAGGGCCCGGATGGGCAATCGCCATGCGCCTCCCAGGCTCCCCGCTCGACGGAGACTACGCTGGGGCGGTCATGCCGAGTACCTCACCACCACGCAGAAGATCCTCCATCGCCGGCTACCGGGCGGCGGGGCTCGTCCTCGGGCTCATCGCGCTCGCAGCGGCGGTCGTGCTCGGCTGGCCACAGTTGCTTGACCTGCAGCGGGCACCGCTCGTGGCCCAGGCGATCTCGTTCCGACTTCCCGTGGCGATCGGCGCGACGGCGATCATGCTGCTGCTCCTCATCCCGGTCCTGGCTTCCCGGAAGGCACGTGCGGTGCTCGGGATGACGACCCTCGTCATCGCCATCTTCGTCGCGTCCACGGCGGCGGTGCTTGTCGACCGGGGTCTGGGCTCCCCCGTCGCGGGGAGCGATTCGCCGGAGAGCATCAACATCCTCAGCTGGAACACCCGCGGCGATGCGCCCGGTTCTCCCTCGGTCGCTGAGCTCGCCGTCGAGGTCGGTGCCGATGTCGTGGTGCTGCCTGAGACGACGGAGGAGCTCGGCGTCGAGATCGCGGCACAGATGTCCGAGGCGGGTTCCCCGATGTGGGTGCACACGCACACGGTCGACGAAGACTACAAGGCGACCTCCACGACGCTGCTCATCTCCCCTGACCTCGGCGACTACGAGGTGGTCACCGATCGAGGCGACACGAGCACGCTGCCGACCGTCATCGCGGTGCCCGTGGATGGTGACGGGCCGACGATCATCGCGGCGCATCCGGTCTCCCCGACTCCAGGCAACATGAGCGCGTGGAACGCCGACCTCGAGTGGCTCGCCCAACAGTGCTTGAGCAACACGATCATGGCGGGCGACTTCAACTCGACCCTCGATCACCTCTCCGGCCTCGGGGTCGACGATTCGAGCCAGCTCGGTGCCTGCGCTGACGCAGCGCTCGCGACCGGCAATGGGTCCGTCGGCACGTGGACGGCGGGCGTCCCGCCGCTGCTGGGCGCGAACATCGACCGCGTCATGGCGACCAGCGAGTGGAGCGTCACGGGCTTCGAGGTGCTGCTCTCCCGCGACATGGCGGGCAGCGACCACCGTCCCGTCTTCGCGCAGCTGACACCGTCCTCCTCGGGCTGAGCCTGTCCGCTCGCGTGGTTCGGTCCTGCTGACCGCGCCACCCAGTTTTCCGCGCGAGAATGTGGGGGTGACTACTTCCGACCGCGCCAGCACCCTGTCCGCCACAGCCGCCCCCGCCGTCGCTCCAGCGACCGATGAGGCTGCCGAGAACGCAGGAGGCGTCAAGCCCGGCGAAGCGCCAGCGAGCGAGAACGAGAACCGCAGCACGACTCCGAAGAGCGATGCCTTCCGGGCGCAGATCATGCGCGGCTGGGCAGATCGAGACGAGCCCCTCCCCGAGGCTCGGGTCTCCGTCCCGACCGCTGCCGGCCACCGTGAGGCGATCTCGGCCAGGCACCGCGGGGCGCGACTCGTCGTGCCGGCCGGAAGCCTCAAGCAGCGCTCGAATGACACCGACTACCGGTTCCGCGCTCACTCGGCCTTCTCGCAGCTGACCGGATGGGGTTCCGACGCCGAGCCCGGGGCCGTCCTGGTCCTCGATCCGGTCGACGACGGGCACGAGGCGACGGTCTACTTCCGGGAACGTGCTGGTCGAGACAGCGATGAGTTCTACGCGAACTCCGAGATCGGCGAGTTCTGGATCGGGCCGCGCCCGTCGCTCGCGCAGACCGCAGCCGACCTCGACGTCGCCGCCCGCGATCTGAGCGAGTTCTCCGAGCTCGGTCTCGTGACGGACGCCCGCACCCTGGTGCTTCGAGAGGCGGACCCGGACCTGACGGGGCGCGTCGACGAGGCTCGGCGCACCATGTCGCTGCCTGACGCCGAGTTCGACGCCCTGCTCGCAGAGGACGCGCTCCTCGCCCAGGACCTCAGCGAGCTGCGGCTCGTCAAGGACGCCTACGAGGTCGCTCAGATGCGCGAGGCCGTCGCCGCGACCGCGGCTGGCTTCGACGACATCGTCGGCTCCCTGGCGAGGGCAGCTCAGCACCCGCGTGGTGAGCGCATCGTCGAAGGGGTGTTCCAGGCGAGAGCCCGCCTCGAGGGCAACGACGTGGGCTACGACACGATCGCCGCCTCTGGCAGCCACGCGTGCATCCTGCACTGGACCAAGAACTCAGGAGCCGTGAACGCGGGCGAGCTGATCCTGGTGGATGCGGGAGTCGAGGTCGACTCGCTCTTCACCGCGGACATCACCCGCACCCTCCCCGTCACGGGCCGCTTCTCCGAAGAGCAGCGCCTGGTCTACGAGATCGTGCTCGAAGCCGCTGACGCCGCGCTGGCGATCGTCCGCCCAGGCATCACCTTCCGCACCATCCACGACACGGCGATGGAGGTCATCGCGGCGCGGACGCAGGAGCTCGGGATGCCTCTTGGCGTCGAGGGCACCGACCCCGCCGAGCAGCTCTACCGCCGGTACATGGTGCACGGCACGAGCCACCACCTCGGCATCGACGTGCACGACTGCGCGAAGGCGCGTCGCGAGCTCTACCTGGACGGCGTGCTCGAGGCCGGCATGGTCTTCACGATCGAACCGGGACTCTACCTGCAGCCCGATGATCTGACCGTGCCGGAGCAGCTGCGGGGCATCGGCGTTCGCATCGAGGACGACATTCTCGTGACCGCCGACGGAGCGGAGAACCTCTCACGGGGCATCCCGCGCACCGTCGAAGAAGTCGAGGCCTGGCTCGCGAGTCGCATCTCCGACTAGCTCAGGTGCGGGCCGCCTGGGTCAGGACTGCGCGCTCGGCCCGGAGCGGTCTTCCGCGGCCTGCTTGGCTCGCTGCTCGCGCTCGAGGCGACGCATCTCCGCCTGCGCCTCCGAGTAGGTCCGACGGGGGGCCGCAGGCTCCTGCGACTCGGGAGTCGGCGCAGCCTGCCCGGCTGGTGCCGGCTCCGCACCCGGAGCGTGCGGGGCGGCCGAAGGCTGCTGCGGCGGCTCCGGGGCGAGCGCCGTCGGACGCGGAGCGGAGGCTGGCTCCCCGGGCACGTGCTGGGCCGGCGTGGCACTGACTGCCCCCTGCGGCGTTCCAACGAGGCCACGCGCCTTCGCGGCGTGCTCACGGGGAACGACGACGTCGAAGTGCGTCGCGACGACCTGCATGACCGACGTGAACTGCCTGCGCTGCGGGTTCAGCGCGTAGCCGATGACGCTCCAGATCACGGAGAAGCCGATCGCGACCGGGAGGATCGCGATGAGCGTCTCGAAGCCGACTCCAGGCGTGATGATGAGGACGAGGAGCCCGACGAAGAGGCCGAGCATCACGCCCGTGCCCACGGCGCCGAGCGCGGCCTTGCCGAACGACATGCGGCCCGTGACGCGTTCGACGGTGCGCAGGTGGCTGCCCAGGATGGAGACGGTGGAGACCGGGAAGTCCTGCTTCGCGAGACCGTCCACGACGGCGCGAGCAGCCTCGTAGCTGTCGAGGCTGGCGATCACGTCTCCCTCGGGAACCTTGGGGAACCGGCTGCGGGCGCCACGTGTCGTCGTGCCTGGGGTTGTCATGCCGCCATTCTCTCAGCACGTGCCTTGGAATGGCGGCGGACTGGTCACATGTTCGCTGTTGGCTGGCGAGTCGCCCGCGGCGACTACCATTGGCCCGTGAGCGTCTCCAAGGTCTTTACAGCGCGTCTTTCCGCGTGCCCCGTCTTCGACGAAGACGGCGACCGGATCGGCAAGGTCCGCGATGTCATCGTCGAGTACCGCGCGGCACACTCGCCGCGCGTCAACGGGCTCGTCGTCGAGACGAAGAGCAAGCGCCTGATCTTCATCCCCATCCGGCAGGTCGAGTCGATCGGGTCCGGTCAGATCGTCGTGAGCGGCGAGATCGACTCGCGCCCCTTCGTGCAGCACGGGCAGGAGGTGCGTGTCCTCGCGGACCTCGCCGACCGAGCAGTGACGTTCAACGACGGCACCGCATCCGGGACCATCGAGGACGTGCAGATCGAGGAGGACGCGCAGGGGAACTGGAGCGTCGGCCAGCTCTTCGTGCGCCTGCCCCGCAAGAGCAAGCAGCTGTTCGGGACGGGGCCGACCCGTTTCGCGCCATGGGGAGAGGTCACTCCTGAGCTCACCATCGGCGAGCAGCAGGCGGCGACGCAGTTCCTGACCGCGCACTCGGACATGAAGCCGAGCGACTTCGCCACGGCGCTCCTCGACCTGCCGGATGCACGCCTCAAGGAGGTCGTCAGCATGCTGCCGGACGAGCGGCTGGCGGACGTGCTCGAAGAGATGCGCGAGTCCGACCAGGTCACGATCATCGAGTGGCTCGACGAGGAGCACGCAGCCGACGTGCTGGACCGCATGCAGCCCGACGACGCCGCCGACCTCGTGGCGAAGCTCGACGCCGTCAAGAGCGAGGCGCTCCTGCAGCGCATGGACCCGGAGGAGGCCGAAGAGGTTCGCATGCTCCTCGAGTTCGCTCCGGACACCGCCGGCGGGCTGATGACCACGGACCCGGTGATCCTGCCCGGTGACGCGACGGTCGCCGAAGCGCTTGTGCTCATCCGCCGCAAGGACCTCCCCGCGGCACTCGCGACGAGCGTCTTCGTGACCCTCTCCCCCTACGAGCCGCCCACGGGCCGCTACCTGGGCCTCGTGCACTTCCAGCGGCTCCTCAGATATCCCCCGCACGAACGACTCGACACGATCCTGGACCGCGAGATGGAGCCTGCGCCCACGACGATGCGCGATGCCGAGGTGGCGCGCGTCCTCGCGAGCTACGACCTCGTCGCGCTTCCCGTCATCGACGACGCGCACCGCCTCGTCGGCGTCGTGACCATCGACGATGTTCTCGACCACCTCCTGCCGGAGGACTGGCGTCAGGTCGACGCCGAGGGCGAGGTCGTCCCCAGTCGCGTCTCGCAGCGCGTCGGCACCAAGCGTGTCGTCACCGCCCCTGCCAACTCTCCAGCCGCCCGGAGGACTCATGGCACGTCGTGAAGACGATCTCGAGCGCCCCAAGGTGAAGGGCCTCCATCTCCGACGCCCACGGCCGAAGCCGCGGCGTGACTCCCGCGACCCGCGCGATTCGCGCGGGGATGACTCGGAGAACCGCGACCACGACCGGAGCGACGCATTCGGCCGGGGAATGGAGGCGTTCGCGCGTGCCATGGGCACGCCGGCCTTCCTCGTCGGTCTCTCGCTCTTCGTCGTGTTCTGGGTGGTGTGGAACTCGATGGCTCCCATCGAGCTGCGCTTCGACTCGGCTGACCTCGGCTTCATCGCCTTGACCCTCATGCTGTCGCTGCAGGCCTCCTACGCGGCGCCCATGCTGCTGCTCGCGCAGAACCGGCAGGACGACCGCGACCGGGTGCAGATCGCCCAGGACCGGCAGCGAGCGGAGCGCAACTCCGCCGACCTCGAGTACCTCGCGCGCGAGATCGTGGCGCTCCGAGTGCTCACGAAGGACCTCGCTTCGAAGGACTTCATCCGCGCCGAGCTGCGCGCCCTCCTCGAGGACATCGAGGACCTCGATGACCCAGACGAAGAAGGCTCAGAGACCATCTCGCGCGAGCAGCAGCGGGTGAGCGACTCGGCGAGGCGCCGCGCCGAGGCGATCCGAGACAGGAAGCGCGCAGCCAAGTCGGCAGAAGAGTCGGTGTGAGCGACGTGACGACCGCAGACAGCATCTGGAGCGCGCTCGCTCGCGTCAGCGACCCCGAGCTTCGCCGACCGCTGACGGAGCTCGGGATGATCGAACGCGTCGACGAGCGCAGCGACGGGTCCTTCGAGGTCGAGCTGCGGCTCACCATCGTCGGGTGCCCGGCGGCGCGTCAGATCGAGCGGGAGGTGCGCTCGGCGATCGAGTCGGTCATCGACGTCGCCGAATACGACCTCGAGATCGGGGTCATGACGCCCGAGCAGCGGACAGCCCTCACGGAGCGCCTGCGGGGCTCCCGCGCCGGCCGCGTGCATCCCTTTGGCCGTGATTCGCTGACCCGCGTCATCGCCGTCACGAGCGGCAAGGGCGGCGTCGGAAAGTCCACGGTCACCGCGAACCTCGCCGCGGCCTTCGCGCGTCGTGGCCTCAGCGTCGGCCTCATCGACGCCGATGTCCACGGCTACTCCATCCCCGGTCTCTTCGGGCTGGACCACGATGTTGCCCCAACTCGCATAGGGGACATGATCGTGCCCCCTGAGTCGCACGGCGTGAAGCTCATCTCCATCGGCATGTTCCTGGGCGACGACGCTCAGGTCGTCGCATGGCGCGGCCCAATGCTGCATCGCACGATCGAGCAGTTCCTCACCGACGTCTACTTCGGGGATCTCGACGTGCTGCTGCTCGACCTGCCACCTGGCACCGGCGACATCGCGATCTCGCTCGGCCAGCTTCTCCCGAACGCCGAGGTCGTCGTCGTCACGACTCCGCAGGCGGCTGCCGCCGACGTCGCCTGGCGCTCAGGGGCACTGGCCAGGAAGACCGGTCAGAGAGTCGTCGGTGTCATCGAGACGATGTCGCCGTTCGCGTCGACGGACGGGGGCCGGGTCGCGCTCTTCGGCAAGGGCGGAGGGTTGGCCGTCGCGGAGCGCCTCAGCGCGGAGGGCGACGCCGTTGCCCTGCTCGCCGAGGTGCCAGTGAGCCAGACGCTCCGCGAGTCCGGAGACGCCGGCACTCCCCTGCTGCGGACGGAGCCCGCGGAGCCTGCGGGCGAGGCCCTCCAGCGTGCAGCGGATGCCCTCCTCGCTCAGCCTCGCGGCCTCAGCGGTCGAAGGCTTCCGGTCTCGCTCGTCTAGGCTCCCGGGCTCGCTCGTGTCTGGGTCGAGTGACGGGTGCGCCGACGACTCGGATCAGACTCGGATCAGGTGGCCTCGGCGTCGAACGGCACTGGGCCGACGATCGATGCGGATGGCAGCGCGCTCGAAGCCCAGCTCGGTCGCGAGGCGCTCCCGGGCGCGGCGGCTGCTGCTGCCCCGGCCGCGAGGGTCGCGGCGCTCGCAGTCGCAGAAGCGGCATTCACGGGGGCCGGCTGCGGCGCTGCCGGCTCGTCCTCGGCGAGGAGGGCATCACGGATGATGCGGCGAGGGTCGTACTGGCGAGGATCGAGCTTCCGCCAGTCGACATCGGCGAAATCGTCGCCCATCTCCTCTTTCATGCGCGACTTCGCGTTCGTGGACGCGCCACGAAGCCACTTGACCGCATCAGCGAGACGCTCGGCAGCTTTCGGGAGCTTGTCGGGACCGATGATGAAGGCCGCGATAATGCCGATCAACAGCAACTTCTCAAACGTCAGCCCAAACACCGTCCCATCATAGGGTCTGGGATGCGCCGACGGCTCACCCCGAGAGGCCAGAACCCGGATGCGGGAATCGGACTCCGGGACCTCGCCCGCCGCTAGTCTTGAGGAATGTCTGAACTGGAGCTCAGCTCGCGCTACATCAACGAGCGAATCGTGGACGACGCCCTCGTCCGGGATGCTCGTCAGCTGACGCTCGAGCTGGGACTGCCGCTCCCCTCTGCCGCAACCGCGGCTCACCTGACGTTCCTCGCGGCTGCGACAGGAGCATCCACGATCATCGAGATCGGGACCGGCGCGGGAGTGCTCACGCACGCCGTCTGGCGTGGGGCGCCGAAATCGACGATCACCTGCATCGACGCAGAGCCCGAGTATCTCGGGCACGCGCGGCGTCTGCTGATCTCCGCCGGCGCGCGCGGTGCGAGCCTCCGCTTCATCACGGGTCACCCGCAGGACGTGCTGCCTCGGATGACCGAGGGCGGCTACGACCTCGTCGTCATCGGAGGCGACATCGCGCACATCGGCGCACATCTGCAGCATGGTCTGCGCCTCATCCGCCCCGGCGGCACGATCGTCGCACTCGGCGCGCTCAACGGCGGCAAGGTCGCCTCACCTGCCCGACGCGACGCGCTGACCAGCGGCCTGCGCGCCCTCTACTCCGAGTTCGATCTCCAAGAAGACCTGCGCCTGGCCCTGCTGCCGCTCGACGGCGGCATCCTCCAGCTCACGAAGCTGGGCTGAGCGCAGCGCACTGAACGCAGAATCGAGGAACGCAGAAGAAAGGCGCCGACCGTGGTGGTCGACGCCCTTCTCTCCGTGCGAATCGGCTATTCGCCGACGACTGCGCTCAGCGCGTCGCGAAGCTCGCGGGCCTCGTCGTCGTTGACGGACACCACGAGGCGCCCGCCACCCTCTAGGGGTACACGAACGATGATCAGCCGTGTTTCGCGGATGGCTTCCATAGGTCCGTCACCAGTACGCGGTTTCATCGCGGCCATAATTGCGCCTCCAAGATTTGTGCAGTGTCTCCCTAGTATCCCAAATTCGCGGACCGAGTGTGCATTCGGCCCTCCGGAATGCGAAAACTCGTGGATCGAATTCGGTCCGGCTTGCGAGGAAACGGCGAGGGGAACGGCCAGAACCGAGGTGTAGCGTCGAATTTCGTTGGCGTCGATGGCGCCTTCTGCCCTGGCCAGATGATCGAAAGGACCTCACGTGGCTGAATACACGCTTCCCGACCTCCCCTACGACTACGCGGCACTCGAGCCCCACATCTCGGCACGCATCATGGAGCTGCATCACGACAAGCACCACGCGACCTACGTGAAGGGTGCCAACACGGCACTCGAGCAGATCGCGGAGGCACGCGACAGCGGCAACCTCGCGAACATCAACAAGCTCGAGAAGGACCTCGCCTTCAACCTTGGCGGGCACGTCAACCACAGCGTCTTCTGGACCAACCTCTCGCCGGAAGGCGGAGAGCCTGCTGGTGGCATCAAGGATGCTATCGATGAGCAGTTCGGCGGTCTCGAGAAGTTCCAGGCGCAGTTCACCGCTGTGGCGCTCGGCGTGCAGGGCTCCGGCTGGGCCGTGCTCGGCTACGACCAGACGGGTGGCAACCTCACCACGTTCCAGCTCTTCGACCAGCAGGGCAACATCCCCTTCGGCGTCACTCCCCTGCTGCAGCTCGACGTATGGGAGCACGCCTACTACCTCGACTACCAGAACGTCCGGGCCGACTACATCAAGGCCTTCTGGAACATCGTCAACTGGGAGAACGTGGGCCAGCGCCTCGACGCGGCGCGCGGCTGACGCGAACCCAGCACTCACCGCAGACGGCGATCGCCGCATCCAGTGATGGATGCGGCGATCGCCGTCTTGCTCGGGGCCGAAGGGTCAGCTCTTCGCGATGGTGAGCACCTGCTCGAGCGCGGCGACGCACTGCCCGTCCGTCTCGCGCACGATCGTGACGACGGTCTGCCCCTCGACGTAGTGGCAGATGTCCGCGGGCACGGTCTCGCCGTGGGTCTTGTTCTCGAGGAGGTAGACGGTGCCGTCGCCGAGCCCCTGCGTCGCGTAGGGGTTCGTGCCGACCGAGATCCCCTCCGTGAAGCTCTCGAACTCGTCGAACATCGTCGCGGTGTCGACCGCCTCGCTGCCCGGGAGCGTCGCGATGTGCAGGAACGTCGAGCGCCACTTGCCATCTGGCCCGCCGCCACCGGTTCCTTCGACGTCTCCAGCCCTCGACGGAACCCAGTTGCAGAGCTCGGGAGCAGCAGCTGAGAGCTGTGCAAGATCGGGGTGCTGCTCGAGTGAGAAAGCCTGCTCGAAAGGCACGAGCCGCGGAGCGTTCAGCTCACCCAGCATGGCGTCGGTGAAGAGCCCGCACTCATCAGCCGCGCCGATCGAGGAGATGCTCCAGGCCGCCGCGGGCTGCTCCGTCTCCTCGGGCATCGCCGCTGCGGTCGCGCTCGCAGTGGCCTCGGGCGCCGTCGAGGCGAGAACGGTGGCTGACGACGTGACCGCCGGAGCGGCAACCCCTTCTGTGCCCTGGCAGCCCGAGAGCGCCAGTATCCCGACCGTCGCCAGCACGGTGATCCGCCCAACCCCGAGTAGTTCCATCCTGATCTCCCCACGTCCTCGCAAAGCAGACGCGCCTGTACCGGCGTCTGCACACAATGTAGGGCCTGACCTGGGTTTTGCAAGGCCGAGGCGGTAACGCTCCGGACACGGAACGGTGACGGCTCGGACCGGGCTAAGCAGGGGTCCAGTCACCCTCCACGGTGTACCAGCAGAAGTAGAGCCACAGGAGCTGCCCGACGAGCATGAGCACGACGACGCTCACCCGGTAGAGCGGGGACTTGGGGATCGCGACGGCACCGAGGATCGGGAACATCGGCATGAGCAGCCGGAACGTGCTCGACTGCGGGAAGAACACGGCGAAGAGGTACGTGAAGTAGCTGAAGAGCCAGATGCGGATCTCGATGCCGAGCCTGCGCATGATCGGCAGCGCGATGGCGCCGACCACGACGATGACGAACAGCACCACGATGATCGCCCCGATCGGCTGGCCGAACCAGAACGTCGAGCCGTGGAACCACCCCGTGAACGGCTCCAGCTCGATGGGCCCCGTGTAGTGGATGCGCCAGGCGAGCTCCGTGTCGATGTAGGCGGATGGGACCCCGGTCACGGCCCACGCGATGAGCAGCCAGCCGAAGCCTGCGACCGCAGAGAGCAGCCCGGCGGCCATGACCTTGATGACCTCAGGCCGTGGGAACGCCTCGCGTCCCTTCGCGTGCATCCACCAGCGTGCGAGGAAGTAGAGCCCGAGCGTCATGGCCCACGCGAGCCCTGTGGGACGCGTGAACGAGGCGAGCACGATGACGGGAAGCATGACAAGCCACTGTCGCTTGATGAGCAGGTACAGCAGCAGCGCGACGAAGAAGCTCTGCGCGCTCTCCGCGTAGCCGAGCTGGAGCAGCGGGCTCGTCGGTGCGATGCAGAAGAGCAGCGTCGCGAACGCCGTCGTGCTCTTGTCGACAACGAGCGCGAGGGTGCGGTTGAAGACCCAGGCCGCAGCGAACCCGAACGCCGTCGCGACGAGCACGGAAGCCACTTCCCACGGCAGCGTCGTCGCCACCATGAGGCCACGGACGAGGACCGGGTAGAGCGGCATGAAGGCCCACGCGTTCTCGGTGACCTGACCCTCATCGTTCCGAGGCAGCTCGCTCGAGTAGCCGAACGGCCCACCGGTCGCGATGCGCTCGAACCAGGCCGAGTCCCACAGGTTCGAGAAGGTCCACAGGTCGGGCTTCGCCGGCGACTGCCAGGTCTCCTGCTGCTGGGACGCGAACGCCAGCAGGAACACGGTCGTCACGACCCGTGTTCCGAAGAAGATGATGGCGACCTGCGCCAGCGCCGGGAGACGACTCCAGTAGTACGAGAAGTACGTCGGCCTGGTGTCCGCGGCGATCGTGAACTCCTCGCGGCCCGTTCTCGCTAGCGTGAGGTCAGCCACGTCCGCAGCCCCTCCTCGACACGCGTGATCTCGGAGAGCAGCACCCGTTCGTCGTCGGCGTGCGCCTTGAGCGGGTCGCCCGGACCGTAGTTCACGGCCGGGATGCCGAGCGCCGAGAACCTGGCCACATCCGTCCACCCGTACTTGGGCTTCGCCTCGGCGCCGACAGCCTCCAGGAATCCGCGCGCCAGAGGGGCGTCGAGACCCGGCCTCGCGGCGGGAGAGCGGTCGACGAAGTCGAGCTCGAAGTCGCCGAACCATGCCATCAGCTTCGCCTCGGCTTCATCGAGCGTCTTGTCGGGGGCGAAACGGTAGTTGACGTGGACGACGCACTCGTCGGGGATCACGTTGCCGGCGACCCCGCCCGAGATGCGGACGGCGTTGAGCCCTTCCCGGTACTCGAGGCCCTCGACGGGCACCGTCGCCGGCTCGAACTCCGCAAGCCGCTCGAGGATCGGTGCCGCCTTGTGGATGGCGTTCTCCCCCACCCACGCGCGTGCCGAGTGGGCCCGCTTCCCCCTGGTCCGGATGTCGACGCGGATGGTGCCGTTGCAGCCGCCTTCGACCTCGCCCTTCGTGGGTTCGCCCAGGATCGCGAAGTCGGCGGCCAGGAGCTCCGGCCGGGCATCCGCGAGCAGCCCCAGCCCGTTCAGCTCGGACGCGACCTCCTCGTTGTCGTACCAGATCCATGTCACGTCGACGGCGGGCTCCACGAGCTCGGCTGCGAGCCTCAGCTGCACGGCGACGCCGGCCTTCATGTCGACCGTGCCGCGCCCCCAGAGGTACTCCCCCGCCTGCGTATCCGGCACATCTGCCGCGGCCTGCTCGGGCGAGAGGACCTCGAGGCGCGTCGGGAGGTTCTCGTTGATTGGCACGGTGTCGATGTGCCCCGCGATCGCGACCCGCTGGGCTCGCCCGAGCGAGGTGCGCGCGACGATGGTGTTGCCGAGCCGCTGCACCTCGAGATGCGCGAACGGCGCCAGCGCGGCCTCGATGGCGTCGGCGATCGTCGCCTCGTCGCCGGAGACGGACGGAATGTCACACAGCAGGCGCGTGAGCTCGGTCGAGGGTCGCGTCAGGTCGAGGGCGTCGCCACTCGCGAAAGAAGACATGGGTTCAAGCCTAAGTGCTCGACAAGAGCACAGCGCGGTGCCCGCGCGGGCCCTTCGCTGGGTAGCCTGGAGCGCATGACCAACGATGCACCCACCTCCCACGACCAGCGGACAGCCTGGGGCGACGGCCTCGCCACGATCACGAACGACGGACAGGTGCTCGATGCCTGGTTCCCGACCCCCGCACTCGGCCCGCTGCCCGAGGGCCGCGACCCGCACATCTCTCCTGCGAGCTTCGCGGCGCTCTCCTACGACGACGAGCGTCGCCAGGTGCAGGTCAGCCCGGTCACCGTGACGGTGCGGCTCGATGAGCCCGTCGAGAGCGTCGTCGACGCCTACCTCCGCCTGCACCTCCTGAGCCACCTCATCGTCGAGCCGAACAGCATCAACCTCGATGGCATCTTCGGCCACCTGCCGACCAACGCCTGGACCAACGTCGGCCCCATGCGACCCGACCTGGCCGCCTCGTCGCGCGCGATCCTCCAGCGCGAGGGCATCCAGGTCTACGCGATCGACAAGTTCCCGCGCCTCCTCGACTACGTGATGCCGGCGGATGTGCGCATCGCCGACGGCGGACGGGTCCGCCTCGGCGCGCACCTCGCACCAGGCACTGTTGTCATGCACGAGGGCTTCGTGAACTTCAACGCCGGCACCCTCGGCCGCTCGATGGTGGAAGGGCGCGTCTCGCAGGGCGTGATCCTCGGAGCCGGCAGCGACATCGGCGGCGGGGCATCCATCATGGGCACGCTCTCCGGCGGCGGCAAGGAGCGCATCCGCATCGGCGAGCGCGCCCTGCTCGGCGCGAACTCCGGCATCGGCATCTCGCTGGGCGACGACTCGATCGTGGAGGCCGGCCTGTACGTGACCGCCGGAACCAAGGTCTCGCTCATCGGCCAGAGCGACCCTGATGGCCAGATCGGCGAGCCGCAGTCGGTCAAGGCGTCGGCACTCTCCGGTGTCCCGAACCTGCTGTTCCGCCGGAACTCGCTCAACGGCGCGGTCGAGGCCCTCGCACGGACCGGGGCTGGCATCCAGCTCAACGACGCCCTGCACGCCTGACCCGGAGCAACTCCGAACTGAGGCTCCAGTCAGCACCCTGGAGACAGAACAACACTCCCCGCTGGCCACCTGTCGTGCGGCTCGAGCGGGGAGTGTCTTGTTCGATCAGCGTAGAACGCGTGCCGTCGCAGCGGAACCCCTCACAGGTGATTCCAGGCTGCGGCGGCACGCGTCGCCTGCGCGGGTCTGACGTCAGAGCAGCTGGAAGCCGCGGTTCTCCGGGTAGTGGCGCTCGGCCTCACCCGTGTAGAGCTGCTGCGGGCGCCCGATCTTGGTCTTGGCGTCCGCGTTCGCCTCACGCCAGTGCGCGAGCCAGCCTGGGAGGCGTCCGATGGCGAACAGCACCGTGAACATGCGCGTCGGGAAGCCCATCGCCTTGTAGATGAGACCCGTGTAGAAGTCGACGTTCGGGTACAGGCTTCGCTCTTTGAAGTAGTCGTCGCTCAAGGCGACCTGCTCGAGCTGCGTCGCGAGCTCCAGAAGCGGGTCGTTGACGCCGAGCGCGGCGAGCACCTCGTCCGCGGACTCCTTGACGAGCTTCGCACGGGGGTCGTAGCTCTTGTACACCCGGTGGCCGAAGCCCATGAGACGCACGCCGTCTTCCTTGTTCTTGACTCGCTCGACGAAGCGGTCGACGCCCTCGCCGGATTCCTGGATCTGCGCAAGCATCTTGAGAACGGCCTCGTTGGCGCCACCGTGCAGCGGGCCGTTGAGGGCGCTGATGCCGGCGGAGATCGAGGAGTACATGTTCGCCTCGGTCGAGCCGACGAGGCGCACCGTCGAGGTCGACGCGTTCTGCTCGTGGTCGGCGTGCAGGATCAGCAGGCGCTCGAGCGCCTTCGAGAGCACGGGGTTGACCTCGTAGGGCTCCGCGAGGTTGCCGAAGTTGAGCTTGAGGAAGTTGTCGACGAAGTCGAGCGAGTTGTCCGGGTACAGGAACGCCTGACCGATGCTCTTCTTGTGCGCATAGGCGGCGATGACCGGGATCTTCGCGAGGAGGCGGATGGTCGACTGCTCGACCATCTCAGGGTTGTGGACGTCGAGGGAATCCTCGTAGTACGTCGAGAGCGCGTTGACCGCGCTCGACAGCACGGACATCGGGTGCGCGTGCGGCGGCAGTGCCGTGAAGAAGCGCTTGAGGTCCTCGTGCAGGAGCGTGTGGTGCCGGATGCGGTCGGTGAAGTTCTCGTACTCCGACTCGGTCGGCAGCTGGCCGTAGAGCAGCAGGTACGCGACCTCGAGGAAGCTCGACTTGGAGGCGAGCTCCTCGATCGGATAGCCGCGGTAGCGGAGGATGCCGTTGGCACCATCGATGTACGTGATCGCCGACTTGGTCGACGAGGTGTTGACGAAGCCCTGGTCGAGCGTGGTGTACCCGGTCTGCTTCATGAACGTCGAGATGTCGACCGCGTCAGCGCCTTCGGTGGCGCGCAGAACCGGGAACTCAGCTGTCCTGTCGCCGATCCTGAAGGTGGCTGAGTCCGCCTCATTCCGGTGGGCCTCAGCCTGCTTGTGCTGTTCAGTCACAGATCCTCCTCGAGCGGGTGGGGGATGCTCCCCGGCGAGCACGCAGAACGCGCAGTGTTCTCATAGCCTAATCGGTCGACCAGGTGACTATGCGAATCCACAATGAAAGTCGCGATGTGCTGTTCGATACCTACTGAGCTTGCGCGGAATGGTCAGAAGTTGCCGCGAGGAGCCGCCGCGCGGCCTCGTCGATGTGCGCATCCGTGGCCGTCAGGGAGACTCGGACGTGCCGCCCGCCGGCTTCCCCGTAGAAGACCCCGGGACCCGCGATGATGCCGAGCTGCGCGAGCTCTTCGATCGTCACCCAGGAGTCGTCGCCCTTGGTGCCCCACAGGTAGAGGCCCGCCTCGCTGTGCTCGATGCGCAGTCCCCAGGCCTGGAGCGCGGGAAGGAGCACCTCTCGGCGACGGAGGTAGCGGTTGTACTGCTCGACGGCATGCTCGTCGTCGCCAAGCGCAGCCACGACGGCCGCCTGCACCGGAGCGGGGACGATGAGCCCCGCGTGCTTGCGTGCAGTGAGCAGCCGGGAGATGAGCTGCGGGTCACCCGCGACGTAGGCGGCCCGGTAGCCCGCCAGATTCGACCGCTTCGAGAGCGACGAGCACGCGAGGATGTTGCTCAGGTCGCCGCCCGTGACCCGCTCGTCGAGGATGCTCGGGATGCGCTCCCCCGACCAGTCCCCCCAGCCGAGTTCCGCGTAGCACTCGTCGTTGATGATGACGGCGCCCAGTTCGCGAGCACGGGAGACCGCGGCCGCCAGCTCCTCGACGCCGAGCACTCGTCCGTCGGGGTTCCCTGGACTGTTGAGCCAGATGAGCTTCGTCGATTCCGGCCAGGCCGCGGGGTCGTCGCCCGCGAAGCCCTCTGCTCCGGCGAAGACCGCGCCGATCTCGTAGGTCGGGTATGCCCGGGCAGGGTAGACGACCGTGTCGCCCGCACCGAGTCGCAGGAAGAAGGCCGTCGTCGCGACGAACTCCTTCGAGCCGACCGTGAGCATCGCGTTCGCGCGCAGCAGGCCGCTCACACCACGGCACCGCGCGAACCAGGCGACGACGGCGTCCCTGGCCTCCGGTGTGCCGATCGTGGTCGGGTAGGAGTGCGCGTCGGCGTGCTCCCGCAGCGCCGCGCGGACGACCTCCGGCGTCGGGTCGACGGGAGAGCCGATCGAGAGGTCGAGGGCGCCGTCCTGGTGCGCGTTCGCCTGGTCGATGTACGGCGTCAGCTGATCCCAGGGGTAGTCGGGGAGCTCGCCCAGCGTCACGCGCCCTCTCCCTGCGGTTCGAGCGCCGCGATGACCGGGTGGTCGTGGTGGATCACGCCGACCTTCGCCGCTCCCCCTGGCGAGCCGATCTCGGAGAAGAAGTCGACGTTCGCGGTGTAGTACTCGCTCCACTCCTCGGGCAGGTCATCCTCGTAGTAGATGGCCTCGACGGGGCAGACAGGTTCGCAGGCACCGCAGTCGACGCATTCGTCGGGGTGGATGTAGAGCATCCGATCGCCCTCGTAGATGCAGTCGACGGGGCACTCATCGATGCAGGCCCGGTCTTTCACGTCGACACAGGGAAGGGCGATGACGTAGGTCACTGAGGTGACTCCTCCTAGCTCGGTTGCGATCTCTCATCGTACTCGCCGCCGCCGGTCGCCGTTCGCGATCGGCGGCTGGGCAGGGCGGGCCAGAATGCGCAGCCAGCCGCGATGAGGGACGCCAGGGCGAGCCACGCGAGGCCGACCACGTCACCGACGACGACGACGCTCGAGCCGGGATTCCAGACGCCGAGGCCGACGACCGCGACGATGACCCCCACAGCGAACCCGGTGCTCATCCAGCGATCGACGAGGTACAGGCGCAGCCCGATGCCGAGGCACAGGATGCAGGCGAGGCCGAGCACGATGCCCACCCAGAGCGTCGTCTCGAAGAGCTCGACGCGGCCACGGTGGAGGAACGTCGTCACGGTGCCGACGATGAGGCCGAAAAGCGCGTAGAGCAGCGCCCCGAGGATGCGTTCCCCGGTTCGCTGCTCTGCGGCAGGCTGTTCGATGACTTCCGTCATACGACCTTACTGTTCACGTGTTGCCGTGCGAAGGCGCACGCGCAACTACTGCTTCTTGGCGCGCGACGTGGCACGCGCACGCGCGTTGCCGTCGAGGAGCAGCTTGCGGATGCGGATCTTCTCGGGCGTGACCTCGACGCACTCGTCCTCGCGGGCGAACTCGAGGCACTCCTCGAGCGTGAGCTGACGAGAAGGCGTCATCGACTCGAACGTGTCCGCGTTGGCGGAACGCATGTTCGTGAGCTTCTTCTCCTTCGTCACGTTGACGTCCATGTCGTCGGCGCGCGAGTTCTCGCCGATGACCATGCCCTCGTAGACCTCTTCGGTCGGCTGCACGAAGAACGACATGCGCTCCTGCAGTGCCTGCATCGCGAACGGCGTCGCGACTCCGGCGCGGTCGGCGACGATCGAACCCGAGATGCGGGTCGTGATCTGGCCGGCCCACGGCTCGTAGCCGTGCGAGATCGCGTTCGCGATACCGGTTCCACGCGTGCTCGTCATGAACTCGCTGCGGAAGCCGATGAGGCCTCGCGACGGGATGATGAACTCCATGCGGACCCAGCCCGTGCCGTGGTTCGACATCGACTCCATGCGGCCCTTGCGCGCGGCGAGCAGCTGCGTGATGGCACCGAGGTGCTCTTCCGGCGAGTCGATCGTGAGGTGCTCGTACGGCTCGTGCGTCTTGCCGTCGACGATCTTCGTGACCACCTGCGGCTTGCCGGCGGTGAGCTCGAAGCCCTCGCGGCGCATGTTCTCGATGAGGACGGAGAGCGCGAGCTCGCCACGACCCTGGACTTCCCAGGCGTCCGGGCGTCCGATGTCGAGAACGCGGATCGAGACGTTGCCGATGAGCTCGCGGTCGAGGCGGTCCTTGACCATGCGCGAGGTGAGCTTGTGGCCCTTGACCTTGCCCATGATGGGCGAGGTGTTCGTGCCGATCGTCATCGAGATGGCTGGCTCGTCGACCGTGATGCCGGGAAGCGGACGGATGTCCTCGGGGTCGGCGATCGTCTCGCCGATCATGATCTCGGGGATGCCGGCGACGGCGACGATGTCACCTGGGCCAGCGGAGTCGGTGGGGACGCGGTCGAGCGCCTTCGTCTCGAGCAGCTCCGTGATGCGCACGTTGTGCACCGAGCCGTCGTTCTTCACCCAGGCCACGTTCTGGCCCTTCTTGAGCGTGCCGTTGAAGACGCGCAGCAGCGCGAGACGACCGAGGAACGGGGAGCTGTCCAGGTTCGTCACGTGCGCCTGCAGCGGCGCCTCTGGGTCGAAGGCCGGCGGCTGGATGTGCTTGAGGATCGTCTCGAAGAGCGGCTCGAGGTCGTCGTTGTCCGGCAGCTCTCCGTCGGCGGGCTGGTTGTGCGAAGCGGCACCGGCGCGGCCCGAGGCGTAGAGGACGGGCAGGTCGAGGAGCGCGTCGATGTCGAGATCGGGCGCCTCGTCGGCCATGTCGGAGGCGAGACCGAGGAGCAGGTCCTGGCTCTCGGCGACGACCTCGTCGATGCGCGCGTCCGGACGGTCGGTCTTGTTGACGCAGAGGATGACCGGGAGGTTCGCGGCGAGCGCCTTGCGGAGCACGAAGCGAGTCTGCGGGAGGGGGCCCTCTGAGGCGTCGACGAGCAGGACGACACCGTCGACCATGGACAGGCCGCGCTCGACCTCGCCGCCGAAGTCGGCGTGGCCGGGGGTGTCGATCACGTTGATCGTGATCGGCCCATCCGTGGCGTGCTTCCCCTTGTAGGAGATCGCCGTGTTCTTGGCGAGGATGGTGATGCCCTTTTCACGCTCGAGGTCGTTCGAGTCCATGACTCGGGCTTCGGTCGAGTTGCTGTCGTGCTCGCCAAACGAGCCCGTCTGCTTCAGCATGGCGTCGACGAGGGTCGTCTTGCCGTGGTCGACGTGCGCCACGATGGCGACGTTACGGAGTTCAGAACGGTGGGCGACAGGCACAGCAGTCATTCAGGGGTGCTTTCATTTGAGAAAAGGGCAGTTCATCCTACGTCACGGAGGACACGCCTCCCGACCAGCGTGAGATGGCCCCACGCTGGTCGAAGTTTCTACCGAGTCACTGGCCGGATTCGCGCTCCTCCGCCTCGGCCCGCAGGATGTCCTCCTGCTGTGCGGAAGGAGCATCGGAGGCCACGATGTCGTCGCCGAGGACCTCGGACGTGACCGCACCCTCGGTTGCGCGCTTGAGTGCGGCCCGCTCGGCTCGGCGGATTGCCTGCTCGTCGGGGTCCGGCACCGGCACGGCGGCGACGAGGCGCTGCGTGTACGGGTCCTGCGGCGCACGGAGGATCTGGTCCGTCGGCCCCTGCTCCACGATCTTGCCGTGGTTCATGACGATGACCCGGTTCGCCAGCTGGTCGACGACGGCCAGGTCGTGCGTCACGAACAAGACGGCGAACTGCAGCCGCTGCTGGATCTCCACGAGCAGCTCGAGCACGCGCTTCTGCACCGACACGTCCAAGGCGGAAGTTGGCTCGTCGGCGACGAGGAGCTTCGGCTCGAGCGCCAGGGCGCGGGCGATGCCGATGCGCTGACGCTGTCCGCCGGAAAGCTCGTTCGGGTAGCGGTTGCGGAACGAGCGGGGAAGCTCGACCTGGTCGAGCAGCTCGCCGACTCGGGCCTCGATCTCCGCCTTCGTCAGCTTCTTCTCGAGGATGAGCGGCTCGGCGATCGACTGCCCGACTGGCCACCTCGGGTTGAGCGACGAGCCCGGGTCCTGGAAGACGATGCCGATATCGCGGCGCACCTTCGCGAGGTCGTGCCTCGAGACCCCGTTCAGCTCGACGCCGTTGAGCTTCATCGAGCCGGCGGCGACCGGCAGCAGTCCGACGACAGCGCGAGCGACCGTGGTCTTCCCCGATCCCGATTCTCCGACGACGCTCACGATCTCGCCTGGGTAGATCTCGAAGGTCGCGTCCTCGACAGCCTTGAATGCGGGGACGCGGCCCTGCTTCGGGTACTCGATGTCGGCGTTCTGCACGACGAGCGCCGGCTCACCCGTGAACTCGCGCGCATCCAGTCCGCTCGCCTCTCCGGTACCCAGGTGCGGAACCGCGTCGAGCAGCGTCTTGGTGTAGGCGTGCTGCGGGTTCTTGAAGATCTCCCGCACGGTGCCGCGCTCGACGATCTCGCCGCCCTTCATCACGATGACGTTGTCAGCGATATCGGCGACGACGCCCATGTCATGCGTAATGATCACGATCGCCGAGTTGAGACGCTCGTGCAGCGAGCGCATGAGCTCGAGGATCTCGGCCTGGATCGTCACGTCGAGGGCCGTCGTCGGCTCATCGGCGATGAGGAGGTCCGGGTCGCAGCTGAGCGACTGCGCGATCATGGCGCGCTGTCGCTGTCCGCCGGAGAGCTGGTGCGGGTACGAGTCGAACGCCTTCGACGGGTTGGGCATCTCGACGAGACGAAGGAGCTCGAGCGCACGCTCTCGGGCGGCGTTCGGCGTCATCGTGGGGTTGTGGATGCGCAGCGCCTCGGAGATCTGGAACCCGATGGTCAGCACCGGGTTGAGCGCCGTCATGGGCTCCTGGAAGATCACCGCGATGTCGTTGCCTCGAGCGCGGCGCAGCGTCGACTGCGGCGCCCCGATGAGCTCGGTGCCGTTGAGCTTCGCGCTGCCCGAGGTGCGCCCGTTCTTCGGGAGGAGGTCGAGGAGCGTCATGGACGACACGGACTTGCCGGAACCCGACTCGCCGACGATGGCGAGCACCTCGCCCGGCCGGACCACGTAGTTGATGTCCTTCGCGGCGGTGACCCAGTCGCCACCGACCCAGAACTCGACACTCAGATCCTGGACCTCGAGGATCGGCGTCGTGTCGTCTTTGCGTGAAGTCGAGCTCATGAGCGTGCCTCCCGGTGGGCTGCGGTTGCAGTGCGTGCTGTCTGGGGTGTGGGCCGTGCGGCCTCTGCGAGAATGGGCGGGTGTCCGAGCGAACCGTTCTCCGCCCCCGTATGGGTCTTGTCGTCTACGGCGTCATCGCCGCGATGGCGCTCGTCGCCGTCATCTCCGTGATGATCACTCCGGGAGCCGAGCGGCACCTGCTCTCGGTGCTGCCGCTGCCCATCCTGGCCCTCGGCCTCGGATGGATCACCCTGGTGAGCCCGAGTGTCGTCTTCACCGACGAGGCGCTCGAGGTGAACAACCCGCTCAAGAAGACGGTTGTGCCCTACGGGCAGATCGAGCTCGTCGAGACGACGCGCGGCTTCACCGTCACGACGCCGGAGGGCAAGGTCAGCGCGTGGGCCGCTCCCCCGCCCGACCGACTCAGCGCTGAGCGCATGGACCCGCGCGATCCGCTCCTCTGGAAGGACCCGCGCCGGCTCACGGACGAGTCCCAGAGCATACGCACGAGCGCGGCTCCCGGAACCTACTCCGGCGACGCCGCCGTGAACCTCACGCATCGCAGGGCTCAGCAGCAGCGAGACGCCGGAACGCCGATCGGTCCGGTCGTGCGCACCCAGAACGTGGTGAACACGGTTGTGCTCATCACGACGGTGCTCGTGGTCGGCGCGCTCATCGCCATCTAGCCCGTCGAGGACCAGGCGAGGGGCGCGCTCTGCAACGAGGCGCGTCACGCATCCGCCTTGCTTGCGTCACCCGTGCTCGTGTCGCCCTTGGTGGGGCGTCCGTCGCGCGACGAGAGCGTGCGCCACATGCGCGACCAGGTGCCGTTGCCCGGGATCTTGCGCTGGCGCGGGTCGAACGCGTCGCGCAGGCCGTCGCCGATGAAGTTGATGCACAGCGCGATGGCGACGATGAAGGCACCTGGGAACCAGAACAGCCACGGGCGAGTGGCGAACGCACCCTGGTACTCCTGCACGATCTGACCGAGCGAGACGTCTGGCGGCTGGATGCCGAAGCCCAGGAACGACAGGTTGGCCTCGAGGATGATGGCCGCGCTCATGAGCAGGGTCGTGGAGACGATGACCACACCGAGGGCGTTCGGCAGGATGTGTCGGAAGATGATGCGGCGACCTGATGCACCTGCGACGCGCGCCGCGTCGACGAACTCGCGCTCACGGAGCGTGAGGAACTCTCCGCGCACGAGGCGGGCAAGCGACATCCAGCCGACGAGACCGAGCACGACGGCGAGCGAGACGGCACCGTAGGCCCGGAGGACCTCGTTCTGGCCGGCGAGCTGGCCGAGGACGGCCGCGAAGACGAGCGTCGGGATGACGAGGAAGAGGTCGGTGACGCGCATGAGCACGTTGTCGACCCATCCGCGGTAGTAGCCCGCGATGCCGCCGACGATGATGCCGATGACCGCGGCGAGGATGCCGTAGATGAACATGACCGTGAGCGACTGCTGCGTTCCGCGCATGACGCGGGCGAAGATGTCGCGGCCGATCTCGTCCTGCCCGAACGGGTGCGAACCCCAGTCGAACAGGCTCACGAAGGTCGGGTTGCCGCCGTTCTCGATGGGGGCGATGGAGTTCCAGTCGTAGGCCCACCAACCGGGGACCTGGATCTGCGTGAACTTGCCCTCGGAGAAGTCCCACCACGGCACGACGATGCCGACGGAGGTGAAGACGAGCAGCACGATGACCAGGAGGACGGCAGTCGAGACCATCGCACCCGTGTGGCGCACGAAGCGGCGCCAGACGATCTGGCCCTGGCTCAGGCCGATGGTCTCTCGCTGCTCGATGGTCAGCTCGTCCCCGGGGCCGTGCGGCTGGGGTGAGGTGATCTCAGTGAAGTTCGGAGTCGTCATAGCTCAGCCCTCTCTCAGCTCAGGCGGATTCGCGGGTCGAGGACGGAGTACAGGATGTCGGCGATCAGGTTGAAGATCACCGTGAGGGCGGCAGTCACGAGGACGTAGCCCATGAGCGGATTGAGGTCGACGTTGCGCAGCGACTCGGAGAAGATCGAGCCCATCGCCCTCCAGCCGAAGATCTGCTCGGTCACGATCGCGCCGGAGATGATGGCTCCGACGTCGGCCGCGACGATCGTGGTGATCGGGATGAGCGAGTTTCGCAGTGCGTGGCGCATGACCACCGTGCGCTCCGGCAGGCCCTTCGCGCGAGCGGTCCGCACGTAGTCCTGGTTCATGATCTCGAGCAGGCTCGAGCGGGAGTACCGGCTGTAGCTCGCGATGGAGATGACCATGATCGCGATGGTCGGCAGCAGCAGGTGCGTGAAGCCGTCGAGCATCTGCAGCCAGATGGACGGGTCGGAGCCGAGCTGCGGGCTGGATGCGCCGACCGTCGCGATCGGTCGTCCGCCGGTCTGGTCGTAGTAGCCGGACCAGGTCTGCATGACGCGGTCGATGACGAGAAGCAGCGAGACGACGAAGCCGACGATCGCCGCGTTGCCTGCGACGTTCCGCTTGTCGAGGCCGCCGAAGAACTTGCCGACGAAGTAGGCGATGGCCGTGAAGGCGACGATGAGGACGATCGGGAACCAGGCGCCGATCTCGTTGGTCATCGCGAACTGCAGCGGGTACCAGAGCGCTCCCCCGACGACTGCGACCGCGCCGGTGACGATGAGGTTGCGACGGTGGGAGAGACCGACGGTCAGCGCCGCGGTGATGAGCACCGTCGCGAGCCCGAGGAAGATGATCAGCACCGTGCCGAGGCCCGGGTTGCGGAACCAGTCGAGCAGCTCCATCCCGAAGAGGATCGCGATGCTGCCAGCGGTGCCGGCGCCGAACACGATGGCTCGCGTCTTTGCGGGCCCTCCGATGATCGACATGAAGATGAAGCCGATGACCACGCCGATCAGCAGCAGCATCGGTATCGGTATCTGAGGTTCCTGCAGGAAGTCGTTGAAGCCGATGGCCATGTACTGCTTGAGAAGCACGGCGACGAAGAAGATCGGCAGCGAGTACGTGAGGAACGACAGGAACGTCACCGTGTAGTCGTAGCCAGAGTACTGGCGCAGGGCGGTCGTCACGCCGACGGCGACGCCGATCACGACGGCGATGAGCGTCGCGGCGGTGACGAGCTGCAGGGTCTGGCCGACCGCGGAGGCGATGAGCGGTCCCACGTCCTGGCCGACGATGTTGACGCCCATGGAGAAGTTGTTGCCGAGGAAGCCGAACAGCCCGTTCGGGTCATTGAAGGTCGGGATGAAGAACCCGAGGATGCCGCCGAGCCAGATGAAGAATCGGGCCGGGGCGGGCACATCCAGTTGCAGGAGCTCCACGCGCGCGGCGATGAGCTGCTCCTTGTTGGGAGCCGTGGACTCCAAGATGTCCGCGAGCGGGTCCTTCGAGATCGCGACGAGGTTGTACACGATGAAGAGCGCGCCAAGCAGGATGAAGATCGACACGAAGAGGCGTCGGAGGGTGAATCTCAGCACAGAGGTGTCCTGTTCTGGAGGAGGCATTCGGCCGGGGTGTGGCCGCGAACAGACGAGGCGGGAGTCCCGCAGTCGAGAAGACTACGGTACTCCCGCCGTCGCTTGGTCTGACCGCGCGGCGGTCAGCGCGTCGAGAGATCGACGCTGGTGTGACTACTCAGCGGCTTCCACGGGCGCCCACTCCCAGGCGTTCCAGAAGTACTGCGGGGAGAGGAATCCGGGCTTGACGTTCGCGACCTGGTCGCTCCAGGCGACCACGCCGGGGAACTGGAAGATCGGCACGGACCAGGACTTGTCCATGATGATCTTCTCGGCGTCGACGAGCTTGCCCTGAGCCTCAGCTGGGTCGAGGGTGACCTCGACGTCCTTGAGGATCTGGTCGAGCTCGGGGTCGCTCCAGCCGTAGTAGTTGTTGATGCCGCCCGTGATGTAGTTCGGGGACGGCTCGCCGACACCGAGACCCTCGGACTGCCATCCGAAGAGGGCCGCGTCGTAGGCGTCGGTCTGCGTCGTGAGCACGGTGGACCAGTCCTCAGCGCTCGCGTCGACGATCGTGAAGCCGGCCTTCTCAGCCGATGCCTTGATGAGCTGCAGCTCCTGCTGGCGGCGCGGGTTCGACGATGCCGTCATGAAGCGGACGGACGGGTTGGCCTCGCCGGCCTGCGCGAGGAGGCCCTTGGCCTCTTCGATGGCCGCGTCGTCGCCCGAGTAGCGGTCGACGCCGCTGGCGGCGACGGATTCCTCGTAGCCGTCGGCTCCGGGGAGGAACACGAGCGAGTCGCGGGTGGTCGCATCCGGTGCGATCGGCGTGATGAGCTTCTCGACGATCTCCTGGCGCGGGATCGTGAGCAGGAAGGCCTCGCGGATCTGCTGAGCCTTGGCCTCGTCGCCGCCGTAGGTTGCGGGGTCGAAGACGCCGCCGTTGGCGACCTGGAGGTCGACGTGCTCGTAGGTGCCCTCGAGCGAGGACTCCCATTCGATGCCCTCGGTGGCCTCGAGCTGCTGTAGGAGGTCGGTCGTCGGCTGGCCGGAGACGATCTGGACTTCACCGTTCTGGAGCGCCTGCACCTGTGCCTGCGGGTCCGGGATGAAGCGGATCGTGATGGTCTCGTAGTGCGGCAGCGGGCCCCACGTGTAGTCCTCGCGGGCCGTGAGCGTCACGTACTGGTTCTCGACGAGATCAGTGATCGTGTACGGGCCGTTGGAGAGCGTCTTCTGCGGCTCCTCGGGCATCGAGGTGTAGTCGTAGCCCGTGCGGTACTCGGACGCGACCTTGCCGAGGAAGGCGGTGTCGTTGTCGTTGACGGCCGTGATGAAGGCATCCTTGGCGGCCTGTGCGTCGTCGTACTCGCCCGGGTAGGCGAGCTGGACGGTGCCGTGTGCCGAGATCGCCGTCGTGTCCGGCGCGAACATGGTCTTCCAGTCCGCGTACGGCTGGTCGTAGACGACCGTGAACGACTTGTTGTCGTCTGCCAGCGTCGGAACCGCGGATGCGAGATCGAGCTGCAGGCCGGGAGCCGGGTCGGTTCCCCAGTAGACACCGGCGTCTGCGGCCGCGTCGATCGCGTCCTGGTTGGTGACGTTGCCCTCGTCGTCGTACTCGGCCTCTGGGACCTCGCCGGCGGAGCGGTGCGTCGTGTTCGCAGCCCAGGTGAGGAGCAGGTCGGCGCCGTCGAACGGGGTTCCGTCGCTCCAGGTCACCGCGTCGTTGACCGTGTACTTGATGGTGAGCGGGTCGCTCGAAACCTCTTCGACGCTGCCGAACTCGGTGTTCTCCACGAGCTCAGGGGTTGGGTCGTAGTCGATGAAGCCGTCCGACGTGACGTGGACGATGTTGGCGTTCGCCGCGGCGTTGTTGGCCGAGGTGTTGACGTTGAACGCGAAGAACGGGTCGTTCCAGGCAACCGTGATGGCGGAGCCACCGACGATCTCCGGATCGCGGTTCGGGGCGGAGCAGCCAGCGAGCACCAACGCGCTTGTGGCGACGATGGCTCCCGTGGCGATAACTCGTGATGTCCTCATAGGACCTCCTTGGGGAAAACATGGGGCTGTGAGCGTCGAAGATCCACGGACTCTGTGAATTCTCGACAAATACCCGTTGAACCTACGCCCCCGCGCGCGCGCCCTCTTGCCAATTCAGAAGATTGTTACGCACACGAAACGGGTCTTGTTCATCTCACACAAGCCCGTCGGCGTTCGTAGACTGCCGACATGTCACATTCGCGCATTGACGTCACGGTCAGTGAAGGTCCCTCACCCCTGGACCGTTCCGCGCGCATCCGCACGCGCTGGGAGATCTGGATAGTCCTCGCGCTGGCGATCCTCCCGTCCAGCCTCTACGCCATCATCTCGCTCACCGAGCGGGCCACCCGCGACACGGCCCTCGCCGACCAGACCACCACGCTGAATGCCTCCCGCGACGCCAGACCGCTCTTCGACGCGCTCCTGCAGCTCATGAGCGTCGCAACCGACCTCGTCCCCGTGGCGCTCGTGATCTGGCTGCTCTGGACGCCGACGGTCTCCGGCTTCCGGAGGCTCGGCCTGGATGCGCGCCAGCCGGCCCGGGACGTGGGCCAGGGACTCCTGCTCGCCGCCTGCGTCGGCATCCCCGGCATCTTGTTCTACCTGGCGACGCGGGCCCTCGGCCTCACGCTCTCCGTTGAGGCGAGCGCCCAGGAGATCACCTGGTGGACCGTGATCCTGCTGCTGCTGGCCGCGCTCAGAGCGGCACTGCTGGAGGAGGTCGTCGTCGTCGGCTACCTCGTGACGAGACTGCGTGAACTCGGGTGGGCGACGTGGCAGATCATCGTCGCCTCGTCACTGCTGCGCGGTTCCTACCACCTGTACCAGGGGCCGGGGATGGCCCTCGGGAACGTGGCCATGGGCGTGCTGTTCTCGTGGTGGTTCCTGCGCAGGGGACGCGTGGGCGGGCTCGTGGTCGCCCATTTCATCCTCGATGCCGTCTCGTTCCTCGGCTACCCCCTGGCTGCGGCAATCCTCCCCCAGCTCTTCACCTGAGCTCGCGGTCGAAGCGGTTCGCGGGTATCCCCTGCCCCCTCATCACGGCGTGAGGGTCATCACTGCATGAGGTTGACGTAGCGGAACGTCTGCTCCCCGTACTCCCAGACGACGTCGAACTTCTTCTTGGGCACGTCGAAGACGAGGTAGCCGGACTCCGCGCCGACCCCGTACTCGCGCTGCTCCACCGAGCCCTCCATGCAGTCCTCGGCGATGGCACCGCCGAGGCGCGACTCGGAGTTCTTCTCGAAGAGCTGCAGCTCGTTCAACCCGAAGACGGGGCCGTAGCCCGCGCCGTCACGCTCTGCCCCCAACGCGCCGTAGCCTTCGACCTGCAGCTGGATGGCCACGTAGCTCCCCTTCGCCTTCGGCGCGCCCTCAGCGAGGCACTTCACGCCGAAGACGACCCCCGTGACCGTGAAACGCCCGACGGGCTCTCCACTCGCTCCGAGAACCGTCGCCCACTGCCCGCGGGTGAAGCGCAGCTCGCCGTCAACCGGCTTGGGGTTCTCGTTCTCGGCGACGCGGGGCGCCGCCACGACCTGGACGTTCACGGGGCTCGAGGTCGCCGTCGGCACAGGCGTCGCCCCCGGAGTCGCGATCACGTCGGCCGCCTCAGCCGGGCCAGGAGAGGGCGCAGGCCACGCTGGCGAGCAGGCCGAGAGCAGCAGAAGGAGCACGAGCGCGCCGACCAGGGGAACGCCCCGGCCCCGCCGGGACTGCCACCGGTCGACACGCCTTGTGGACATCACTCAGATCTTGCCGAGGAGGCCGCGATCCTCGCTGCAAGCGGCGAGGCGAGCAGCTCCTCGAGCAGCACCAGACGACCACTCGCATCTGTCATCGGGACGCGCCAGTTCGGGTACTCGTCAGCTGTGCCCGGCTGGTTCACGCCGCGGCGGTCACCGGCCAGATCAGAGACCCCGACGCCGAAGAGCTGGGCCGAAGAAGCCGCCAGGTATTCGTGGAGCGCGACGACGAGGTCCTCGTTGGAGGGATCCTCCCCCACCAGACCTGATGCCCGGAGCTGGTCCACGACCTTCGAGATCGTCTCGGTCTCCTCGGCCCGCGCCTCCTCGACGGAGCCCTCGAGGAGGCCGAGACGCTCGCGAACGTCGAGGTGCTCGAGGGCCAGGAACCCGGCCGTCGGCGGAAGATCATGCGTTGTGACCGTCGCCAGGCAGGCGCGCCGGTAGTCTTCCGCGGCGAGTGGGACACTATCCTCATCCCATTCGAACCAGAGCACGGAGGCGCCGAGCATGCCCCGCTCAGCCAGCGCATCCCGAGCCTCGGGCGGCACCGTGCCGAGGTCCTCGCCGATCACGACGGCGCCGGCGCGCTCGGCCTCGAGCGCGAGGATACCGAGCATGGCCTCCGCGTCGGTGCGCACGAAGCAGCCGTCCTTCGCGGTGTTCCCCTCCGGGATCCACCAGAGGCGGAAGAAGCCCAGGATGTGGTCGATGCGAACGGCGCCCGAGTTGCGGAACACGGCGCGGAGCATGTCCCGGTACGGCGCGTAGCCGAGCTCGGCGAGCATGTCGGGGCGCCACGGCGGCTGGGACCAGTTCTGACCGAACTGGTTGTACTGGTCAGCAGGGACCCCGACCGTCACGCCACGGGCCATCGCCGCGCCGAACGACCAGGCGTCAGCTCCACCCGCGTGCACTCCGACGGGGAGGTCGTGCACGACTCCCAGCGACATGCCGGCGGCCCTGGCCTCGGACTGCACCCGCCTCGCCTGGACTTCGAGGAGGCACTGGAGCCACACGTGGAACTCGGTGTCCTCGGCGTGCGCGATGGCGAACGGGAGCACCTCGGCGCCGCTGGCCGTCGCGAGCTCGCTCGGCCACTCGCGGGAGTCGCGGCCGTGCACTCGCGAGATGGCGCAGAAGACACCGAACCGTTCGAGCGGCTCACCCGAGGCTCGTCGGAAGTCCTCGAACTCGTCGTCGACCACGTTCGCCGACCGCCAGGCCTCGAACAGCGCGCGCAGGGCGGGTTCCTTCAACGACCAGGCCTCGTCGCGGTCGATCGTGTCGACGCCGTTCCCGACGATCGCCGCGGCTGCGAGCCCCGAGAGGAGCTCGATCGTCGAGGCCGAGAGCGGCGCGCGCTCCCCGACGAAGACGGCCGCCCAATCGATGTTGAGGATGAGGGGGTCGACGAACTGCCTCGAGGTCGGCAGGTACGGGGAAGGCTCGAGCGGTGACACCGGGGGGTTCGCGTTCAACGGGTTGACGAGCACGAAGTCGGCATCGCGCTCGGCTCCCCAGGCTGTCAGCACCGAGAGATCGCGGAGGTCGCCGATGCCCCAGGACGTCGAGGAGCGCAGCTGGTACAGCTGCGTGAAGAGTCCCCACGAGCGCTGCTCGGGCCATGGCGTGGTCGTCGGCACGACGATGAGCGTGCCAGACTCCGCCGGTTCCACGGCGGCAGCTCCCTGGCCGACGCTGGCGGCGATCGAGTGCCAACCCGTCGGCAGGTCCGTCGGTACGGCGAACGTGGCTCGCCCGACGAGCGCGCCGTCGATGCTGCGCGGGTCGACCCAGTTGTCGAGCTGCTCGAGCTGGCGGACGGTGCCATCCTCGAGCCGCACCTCTGCGGTGACGGCGCTGCCGTGTGGCACGTGGATGAAGACGCTCGCGGAGCTCCCTGCTCGCACGGTCGTGCAGGCGGGCACCGTGCGCCGCCAGGGACGCTCCTCGAAGGCGACGGTCGATGCGGCCACCTCGTCATCGGTGTTCGCCGACAGCCCGAGCGCATCGAGCACCGCCGCCAACGTCTCCGGCGACACCTGCTCCTTCTCGCCCCGCCAGCCCCAGTACTCGACTTCCAGGCCGGCGTTCGCCGCGAGCTCGCGAATCGCCTCGATGTTGGTGATGCTCACGAGTATTCGACCTCAGTTTCGGTGACGGTGACGGTGCGCGGAGAGAGGGCCTGGTTGGCTGGTCCGGAGACGGGCTCGCCGGTCCTCGTGTCGTAGTGGCTCGAATGGCATGGACAGATGATGTGCTCCGCGGTGACCTGCGAGACCGGGCATCCCTGATGCGTGCAGATCGAGCTGAATGCGAAGAACTCGCCAGCCGCCGGCTGCGTGATGACGGTCTCGGTGGCTGCGACGATGGCCCCACCGCCCACGGGCACCTCGCTGAGCGGGATTGATCCGCTTGCCGCCGCATCGGCTTCTGCAGCGGAACCGCCGGCACCTTCGCCGTCTGGCCCTCCGCAGGCCGCGAGCAACGCCGCCGTCGCGATTCCACCGCCGACCGCCGCACTTCCCCGTATGACCCCGCGTCGTGAAGGATCCTGTCGTTCGCTCACGGCTCCAGGCTAGTCGGCGACCGCCTGGGTCGAGCTGCGGCGCGCGCTGTCGGCGCACGGAGCAGGGGCTGCACGCGACGCTACTCCTCGAGCTCGGTCCCCATGAGCTCTGGAAGGGTGAATGCCGCCGCGGCCGCGAGGAGGAAGGCCGCCGAGAAGACGCTGAAGACGAGCACGCCTCCGCCGGCGGCCAGCATGACCGGGACAAGCAGCGGCGCGATGATCGATGCGATTCTGCCGAAGCCGGCCGCCGCCCCGGTTCCGGATGCCCGCAACCTGGTCGGGTAGAGCTCGGGGCCGATCGCGTACAGGGCACCCCAGGCGCCGAGGTTGAAGAACGACAGGCACATTCCTGCGGCCAGGATGGTGCCTTCCGTGGTCGCGAAGCCGAACCAGAAGGCGGCACCCGCCGAGCCGAGCAGGAAGATCGCCAGCGTCGCCCTCCTGCCGATCCGCTCGATGAGGAAGGCGGCTACGACGTAGCCAGGCAGCTGCGCGAGCGTGATGATCAGCGTGAACTCGAACGACTTCACGAGCGTGAACCCCTGGCCGACCAGCAGGCTCGGGATCCAGATGAACGCGCCGTAGTAGCTGAGGTTGATGCAGAACCACACCGCCCAGAGCGCCGCCGTCCTGCGGCGCAGCGCCGGAGCCCACAGGTCGCGCCACCGGGCCGGCCGCGCGCCGGACGCCGCACTTGCGCGCTCAGCGGCCTGCGCGCGGTCCGTGGCCTCGACGGCCGACGTTTCCGGCGCATCCACCCCCGCCGACTCCTCGAACTGTCGAACCGCGCGTTCGGCCTCGCCGTACCGGCCCTTGCTCTCGAGGAAGCGCACCGACTCAGGCAGCCCGAAGCGCACGACGACCGCGTAGATCGCGGGCAGCAGACCCGTCAGCAGCGCCCAGCGCCAGCCGTCGTCGGACAACGGGATGATGAAGGCGCCGATGAGCGCCGCGCCGATCCACCCCACGGCCCAGAAGGCCTCGAGCAGCACGACGACTCGACCGCGAATGCGCTTCGGCGCGTACTCGCTCACGAGTGTGGACGCGACGGGGAGCTCGGCCCCGAGGCCGAGGCCGACGACGAAGCGGAGCACGATGAGCGCCGCCACTGACGCCGCGAGCGCCGAGGCTCCCGTCGCGAGGCCGTAGATGAGCAGCGTGGCGGCGAAGACCTGACGCCGCCCGAGCTTGTCGGCGAGTAGACCGCCGAGGCTCGCCCCGATCGCCATCCCGACGAATCCGATGGACGCGATGAACGAGAGCGTCGTGGCGTCGAGACTCCATTGCACCGCGAGCGCGGCCATGACGAACGAGATGAGGCTCACGTCCATGGCATCGAGGGCCCAGCCGATGCCGGAGCCGAACAGCAGCTTCCGGTGCCTGCCAGTGAACGGGAGCCGGTCGAGGCGCTGGTTGCGCGTGAGGGGTACCTGCGGTGCTGCGGCGGCGGGGCTGTCTGCCGGGCGAGGCTCGGTCATGTGCGTATCCAAGGGTGCTGGAGTGGAGTGGACGCCTAACCGTGCCAGACGGGAATCGGCTCCACCAGTCCCCGTGCCGCAATCGGCAATGGAGCCAGGTGGAGCCGTGGTGCCGAGAGCTCACGCTGGGCGTTCGCCTGTGGGGTTGGCGCCGGCTGGCTACGCCTCGGGCGCGGCCATGTGGAAGACCTCCCACAGGTGCCCGTCGAGGTCATCGAAGGCGGCGCCGTACATGCCGAACTCGTTGGCTTCCGCGGGACGGTGGATCTTCGCACCACCCGCCTCGGCCTTCGACGTGATCTCGTCGACCTCCGCGTCGCTGCCGAGGAGCAGGGCTGTTGTGCTCTCGTGACGGTTGCCACCGAGGATCGCCTCTGCCCCCTCGGGGAGGAAGCCTTGGAAGCGTTCCGTCTGCAGCAGCATGATCGCCACGTGCTCGTTCACGACGATGCAGCTCGTGCTGTCATCGGAGAACATCGGATTCACGGTGAAGCCGAGGCTCAGGTAGAAGTCGGTCGCCGCCTTGACATCGGCGACGGGGAAGTTCGGGAAGACCATGGACGCGACCATGAGCGGCTCCTTTGCACGTAGATCATGTGATGACGGGATCTTGTGATGGCGCGGTCCTCGTCGTCTCATGATTCTAGAAGGTGAACGCAGGTTTTCGGGCGCTGCGGTGGCCGATTTCGTGGATCAGCTATCCGCGTCTGCCCCCGCTGCTGACGGAGGCAGGATCTTCGCCGCGACCGCCAGGTGCTCGGCCCGTTTCTCCGGCCCCATCCGGTCGAGGAGCGCGACGGTCATCTGGGTGCGAGGGTTCCGCGCGAACACCGCACGATGGTCGTCCACGAAGGCCCAATAGAGGGCATCCCACCGAGTGGTCCAGTCGCCAGCGGGCAGGTCGGACATCTTGCGCAGGTAGTTGCTGCCGGAGACGTACGGCTTGGTCGTGATGTCCGCGCCCGCAGCGAACTGGCTCATCGCGTAGACGTTCGGCACCATCACCCAGTCGTAGGCATCGACGAACAGCTCCATGAACCAGCGGTAGACCTCGTCGGGGTGGATACGCAGCAGCGACATTGCGTTGCCGAGCACCATGAGCCGCTCGATGTGGTGGGCGTAGCCGGTCTCGAGGACACGGGAGATGACGAGGTCAACCGGCTTGAGTCCGGTCGTGCCCCGCCACCAGCCGGGCGCCAGGCGCCCATGATGGTCCAGCGCGTTCGAGGTCCGCAGCTCCCGCCCGCGGACCTGGTAGGTGGCCCGCATGTACTCGCGCCACCCGATGACCTGGCGAACGAAGCCCTCGAGGGAGGCGAGAGGCGTCTCCGCGTCGGCCGCATCGAGCGCGGCTCGGACAACCTGCCTCGGGTCAAGCAGGCCGATGTTCAGCGCCGGGGTCAGGAGCCCATGGTTGAGGAACGGATGCTCGCTCGAGATCGCATCCTCGTAGGGCCCGAAGTCGCGAAGCCGCTCCCGGACGAACTCCGCCAGGTGGCGTCGGGCCTCGTCGGCGTCCGTCGGCCACGCGAACGTCGTGGGGTCACCTGGGGCATCCGGGAACTCGCTGGCGACCCACTCGATGGCATCCTCGACATCGGCGTTCCTGGGCTCGGCGCTCTCTGCCGCCGACTCCTCCCCCAGGAGCGCGTCGAGGTCGAACGTCCCCTCCCGCTGCAGCACGGGGTGCCCCTCGAAGCGTGCGACCTTCGGTGGCGCGTACCCGCGGGGCAGCTTCTTGCGGTTCTCGGCGTCGAACGACCACCGCCCGCCGAGGGGCTCACCGTCTTCGTCGAGCAGGAGTCCGAGTCGCCGGCGCTGCCAGATGTAGAAGGCGTGCATTCGAGCATCGTTGCCGGAGAACCACGAGTCGATCTCGGCTCGCCCCGTGAGGAAGTTGGGCGACTCGAGCTCATCGTCGCCGCTCCACGTGTAGCCACCCGCTTCGAGCGCGCCGAGGAGGTCACGCTCGAGCCAGTCGTCGACCACGTCGAACCACGTGACCCGGCGGGGCGCCTCTCGGCGGATGAGCTCGGCCAGCTGCAGCCTGGATGGTAGCTCCTTCCTGCTCTCGAGGTACTCGACGGCGAAGCCGCGACCGATGAGCCTCTTCGCGAACCGCGCAAGGGAGGCCCGGTGGAGAACCAGCTTGTGCGCGTGGAATCGGTACTGGCGGAAGAGGAGCTCGTGCTCGATCAGCACGAAGCGGGTGCCGGACGGTGCAGCGAGATGCTCCTCGAACAGCTGGTGCGGGAACACCAGCCGCAGGCTGCCGCGCTTCCTGGCCGGATCAGGCAAGGGACTCGGCGACTGCCGCTGCCGCTCGCTGGCCGGCGACGAGTGCCCCTTGGATCGACCCCGTCTCGCGGTGGTCCCCTGTCACGACGACCCGCTCGCCCAGGAGCTGTGGCCCGCGGTCCCGCAGGGGTGGCAGCTGGACCGGAAGCGTGTGCGGGATGACGTGGTGCGTGATCACCTCCCAGTCGGCGGTGGAGGTCTTGTACAGGCGTGCGAGATCGCGGCGCACCTCTGCCTCGCTCGCCAGACCGTCCAGGCGATCGAGCAGGGTCGTCGCCTGCACGAGGTGCGCTCCTGCTGGGGCGTATGAGCGCGCGACCTCCGAGATGACGGCGGTGTTCCAGATGGGCCCCGCGGGTCCCCCGCCGGCTCGCGAGGCGTCGAGCAGCAGGAAGGGGCCGGTTCGCGGCTCACCCGTGGCGCGGAACCACCAGGTCGTCAGCCCGTGGGTCTCCGGTGCCTCTTGGCCTGTCACCGCGGGCAGGTCGTCGGGCGCCACCGCGACGATCGCGGCGCGAGCCAGGATGGTGCCGCGGTCCGTGGTCACCCTCACCCCGCCAGACGTCTCCTCGACGTCGCGCGCCGCGGTGCCGAGCCGCACGGGTTCGTGGAGCCCCGCGGCGATCTGTGCCGGCAGCGCGCGCATGCCGTCCTTGGGGAGTCCCGGTGCGCCGAGGGCGAAGTATCGAACCAGTTGCTTGACGTATGCGGCAGACGAGGTGCCGCTGCTGTCGGCGAGCACACCGGCGAGGAAGGTGTCGAGCAGGTCGGTGCGGAGGCGGCCGGTGAGCCCCGCATCGTCGAACGAGGCGCGGAGCTCCTGGTCGGCGCCTGCCTGCTCCGAGTCGGGTCTCATCAGCGTCGGGCCGAGCCACCGGGCAAGCGCGACGAGATCGGAGAGCGGGGTGTGCGCGCTCAGCAGGGTGGGCAGCGCGTGCTGAGGGTGGCGGATCGGATGCGCGAGCGTCGTCGTCTTCTCGCCTGACCGCACGATCGCCCCGACGCCGAAGCTCTGCAGGTCGAGCGCCCCCAGGTCAACGCACTCCCTGAGCGCCGGGTAGGCGGGGTTGAGCACCTGGAAGCCCCGGTCGCAGAGGAACCCGTCGATGGCCTCGGTGCGGACTCGTCCGCCGACCTCGTCGTGCGTCTCCAGGACGACCACGCTCTGTCCACGAGACTCGAGGCTCTGCGCTGCCCGAAGGCCGGCGAGTCCGGCTCCGATGATGACGACGTCCGTGTCCATAAAGCTCCGTTCGATGGCGTAGTGCGCCATTGTCCGGGAGCAACCCGGGCCGCCCCTGAGCGCTTCAAGTACTTCAGGCACTTCAGGCGGTTCGGGTTCCGTCAGGACTTCTGGCGCCTGCTGGACGAGAATGGCGGCATGGATGGAGCTGACACGCACGCGGAACGTCTGGAGGCCCTGCGGTTGCTCGCTGCGGGGCGCGTCGCGAGCACTGATGCCGCCCTCGAGACGCTGGTGCATGATCGTGCGTCGCTCAACGATGACGACGAGCACGACCCCGATGGGGCGCCCCTCTCGGCGGAGTGGTCGAGGCTCGCGGGTCAGTCCGACGCCGCGAAGTCGGAGCTCCGGCAGATCGAAGCAGCGGTGCTGCGCCTGGACGCGGGCAGCTACGGTGTGTGCGTGACGTGCGGCAGGCGAATCCCGGACCAGCGTCTGCGCGTGCGCCCGTTCGCCGAGCAGTGCGTCGCCTGCGCGGAGCGGTCGCTCCCGCGTCGCTGACCGGGTCAGTAGTCGCTTCCGCGCTCTGTCCACCAGAGCCTGCACGGCTGCGTCGAGCCGCGGCGAACGCCCAGACAGGCTGGAAGAACCTGGGCTTCGCCCTCGCCGGCATCAGCGGCGTTCAGGAAGATCTCGCAGTCGCAGTAGGCGCCCATGCGGCCGAGTCGCTCGAGCAGGGCGGTTGCCCGCGGCGCCTGGCGCTCCTGGTACCACTTCGAGAACCGATGCGTTCCATCGCAGCCGAACTCGTCCAGCTGGTCGGCGACGTAGCAGAGCACGCACTCCCCTGTTCTCGGCGCAAGGAGCTCACCGGCGAGGCTCCGCACGAAGGACTCGGCTTCTCTGTCAATTCGTTGATCTGTCATGCCGACAGTTTGGACCGGACCACCGACATTCCGACGGGCCATCGGCGGGGGTGGTGTGCGGGACGGCGCTCAGGACTCCCGAGACGAGAGGACGCAGAATTCGTTGCCCTCTGGGTCGCGCAGCACGACCCACGTCGTGTCCTCCCCCTGCCCCACGTCAGCTCGGCTGGCCCCGCGGGCGAGCAGTGCGTCGACGTGCGCCACCTGGCTTTCGTGCAACGGGGCGGCGAGGTCGATGTGCAGCCGGTTCTTCACGGTCCGCTCGTCCGCGACCGGCACGAAGACGAGTCCGGGCCCGACCTGCTCGAACGGTACCCCCGGGCTGTCCTCGTCGAGCCATTTGGGGATGATCGCTGCCTCGTTCTCGTCCTCGAAGCTCACCTGCCAGTCGAGCGTCTCCGCCCACCAGGCCGCGAGCGCGCGATGGTCGTGCGCGTCGACGACGGTCGAATACCAGCGAAGTCCCATGCGTGCCTCCTCAGACCTGCCCATCACGACCAGCCCATCCTGCTGGCCGGAGCTGGGTGCGAGCGGAATGCCGCGGGTCCTCGATGGCGAGTCCGAGCAGTTTCAGAGAAGCACGGAGCCCCGATGGGTCGTACGTTGGTCCTGAACCACCGGTCAGGAACACGGAGAAGGAGCTCGCTATGGCGGAGAAGACGGCTGGACTGTCGAAGGACGAGCGGGACGCGGTCAAACAGCGCGCCGCAGAGCTGCGCGCTGAGCAGAAGGCCGGGAAGAACCGCGCCGCTGGCGACGCCGCCATCCAGAAGGCCATCTCAGAGATGACGGACGAGGATCGAGCGCTCGCCGAGGGTGTCGACCGCATCGTGAAGGAGGTCGCCCCGCAGCTCATGCCGAAGACCTGGTACGGGTTCCCCGCCTACACCGACGCCGACGGCAAGGTCGTCGTGTTCTTCAAGGCGGCATCGAAGTTCACGACGAGGTACGCGACGCTCGGGTTCGAGGAGGCAGCGCAGCTCGACGACGGCGACCTCTGGGTGACGTCGTTCGCGCTCATCAGCCTCACCCCCGAGACGGAGAAGACCATCGCGGACCACGTCCGCAAGGCCGCCGGCTGAGCTGAGCCCCGCGAGGAGAATCGACCGGCAGACTGCTGTCGGCCTGGTGCGGTCAGCGCTGGGCCGACCTCCGGTAGCGGATGTGCGTCGACAGGGGCGAGTGCAGCACCTCGACGGGCTCGTAGTCGAACGCCTCGACGCCGTCGAACATCCGCTCGCCGGAGCCGAGCAGCACGGGCGCGACGTCGAGCGTGAGCTCGTCGACAACCCCCGCGTTGAGCGCCTGTCGAACGGTGGAAGCGCCGCCGGCGATGTCGACGCCCTTGCCTCCAGCGGCCTCGACGGCCCTGGCGTAGGCCGCGTCGAAGCCGCCCGTGACGAAGTGGAAGCTCGTGCCGCCCTGCATCTCGATGGGGTCGCGTGCGTGATGCGTGAGCACGAAGACCGGCGCGTGATATGGCGGCTCGTCACCCCACCACCCGCGCCAATCCTCATCCCACTCGCCGCGAACGGGACCGAACATGTTCCGCCCCATCACGTAGGCGCCGCGAGGTCGCATGAGCCAGCCGGTCGCGACCTCGTCGGCGTCGGTCGCCCGTGGGTCGCCGATGTGCCAGCCGTGCAGCTCGTGCCCTCTTCGGCCGAGCGGATGCTCCGCACTCTGCTCGGGGCCCGCGACGAAGCCGTCCAGGGAGATGGACATGTGGCAGGTGGTGTCGGACATCGGGAGTCCTTCCGTCGACGTGAGATCGGCCCGTGACCGCGACCCTACTCCCGGTCTCCTCGCCCTGTCACTCCCTGGAGCCCGCCGCGGCGATCAGCGTGTGCAGCGTGCTGCTGAGCAGCTCACCGTGCCGCTCGTCGAGCGTCTCGCCGGCCCTCAGGAGGCCGATGACGTACAGTCCGCTGATCGCTTCGGCACGCACGCGCTCGTCGCGCACCTGCCCAAGCGAGCGCACCGCCTCGCTCGACACGTTCATGACGAGCCTCGGCCGCGTGGGCGGCGACGCCGGTGCGCTGAGGAGGTCCGCCCACGGGTCCGCTTCCGCGTCGGCATCGGCCGGCTGGCCCCGGTACTGCTCGCTCGGAGCAGCGACGAACAGGGATGGGGTAGATGCCGGGGCGAACTCCCGCAGGTCGAGATCGACCCCGAGCCGGTCGAGGACGATGCGCGCCTGCGACTCGAATCCTCGAGCCGCAGCGTCATCGTCACTCGGCTCCGGCAGCTCGTCGACAAACGAGTGCGGGTCGAACGCCCGAACGCGCGCCGCGTGCCCACGACGCTCGCGCACCTTGCGCAGGATCTCGCTCCCGTACACGTAGGAGCCGTTCACCAGCAGCGCCTTCCTCGCGCGAAGCAGCGGCGCGAACGCCGTGAAGTCGGTCATCGAGGCGGTGTACTGCACGTCGTCCGAGATGCGCAGGATCTGGGCGAGGGTCATCGTGCCCTCGCTGGTCTCCCAGGGCACGTGGCCGATCACGAGGTCGAGCATGTCGTCGTCCCCCGCCGCCATCGCGAGGATGCCCTTCGCGTGCACGTCCATGAACCGGTCGAAGCCGACGGGATCGCGTAGCGCGAAGTGCTCGATGCCCTGCCGGAGCTGCGTCCCGATCTGCGCCTTCACCTCGCCGATCGCCGACGAATCCTGCAGGGACTCGCGGGACGCGGTCAGGGGCAGGCCACCTCCCTCGACGGCGAGGCGCACGAAGTAGGCCCAGTTCGGAGCGAGCTGCACGTTGTCGTCGGCGACGAACATGCCGTGCGAGTAGACCGTGTCGCCGTGTCGGTTCCCGACCCGCCCCGGGCTGTCCGAGATGAAGGCGACGCCGACCACACCCGCGGTCGGGACGTCGACGGGGAGCATTGCGAGGGGCGTGAACCCGAGCTCACGGCGACACCACTCGGCTGCCTCGAAATCGGAGGTCCGCCACGGTGGCGTCCTGGTGCTGACGAGCTCCGCCGGCTGCCGGGGAGTCGTTCGCAACGAGATCGGGAGCTCAAGCAGGCTGGCGAAGCGCTCGGCGAGAAGACGCACCCGCACCGGGTCGACCCATTCTCGGTCGTCGGCGCGAGCCTGAACGCGCACCTCAGTGCCCGCGTCCGGCAACGGGGTCTCCGCGGGTGTGATCGTGAACGTGCCGTCCGAGCTCCCAACCCAGCTCATCGTCGGCGCGTCCGCCGAGCGAGCGCTGCGCGAGCGCACCTCGATGCGATCTGCGATGAGGAAGCAGGAGAGGAGGCCGATGCCGAACTGCCCGAGGTACTGTCGGCGCACTCTGGTGAAGTCGCTGCGCTTGCTCGACGCCCCGATGGTGGCGAGCACCGACCGCATTTCCTCCTCGGTCAGCCCGATGCCATGGTCGCGGACCAGCACGGCCCCGCCGTCCTCGACCTCGACCGCGATCTCCTGGGGCGCGGTCGGATCGAGCTCGCTCCTGGCGACGACCGCGTCCCTGGCGTTCTGCATGAGCTCGCGGAGGTACACGCGCGGACTCGAGTACAGGTGATGGGACAGGATGTCGACGATGCCGCGCAGGTCGACGCGGAAGCTCTCGCCACTCATGCGGTCACCCCGAAGGAGGCGTTGCCCGGGAACCATCTGTCGCGCACCCAGGTGCTCCACCGGTCATCGCCGTTTCGCGCATCCAGCCGGCGGGTGATGTCGGCGGCGCGCGCACGGAGGTCCGGCCCTCGAGGGTCGTCGGGGGCCGTGGCGAGCAGGGCGCTGCCGCACGCGGCGAAGATCATCAGGTCGCTCGGCGACTCGTCGACGTCCGCGAGCAGCGCGTCGATGAGCGGCCCAAGCTCGGTGCCGGGTGCGGCTATCCCCTCGAGCAGCACCCATCCGGGCAGCGGACCGAACGCGTCCACGTCGCCGTCGACACTCTCGAGGATGCGGGCCAGCTCGGCCGAGGCGGCAGCCCTGTCCCCTGACCGAGCGTCCAGCCAGCACAGCCAGGCCGTCGCGGCGCGCACCTGCTCAGCATCGCCGTCCGCGAGGATCCTTCTCGCGGTGGCCGCCGCGAACGCAGGTGCCGCGAACGCGGTGAGGCGAACGACTTCGAGGTCGACCGTGACGCGATCGAGCAGCTTGCCCTCCGCTTCGAGCTGGGGTCCGAGCTGCGAGAGGGCGGCGCGCAGCGACGCCGTGTCGCCGCGGTGAGCCGCCACTTCCGCGCGCGCGAGCGTGAGGTGGGCGGTGGGTCCCCCGGTGACCGCTCGGAGGCGCACCTCCGCCTCGATGAGCTCCTCGATCTCCGGCCACGTGACCTCGGGCGCGGCGACGGCCTGGTCGACGGTCACGGCGAAGAAGCGCTCGCCGATGGCCGCGATGGAGTCCTCGATCGCGTCCGAGTCGTTCCGAAGCTCCACCTGAGCCGCGCGGAAGTGGCGCACGAGCGTCGCGATATCGCCCTGCTGACCAGCGCGCAGGCCATGCAGCAGCGGCACGCAGTACCGAGTGGTGGCGCACTTCAGCTGCTCTGAGCGTGCGGAGAGCGAGGCCGCGAGGGCGTCGGCGTCCTCGGATGTCTCGGCGGAGAGAAGGTCCATGGTGGCGCCGAGGTGCGCGACGTAGCGGTGCTTGATGGAGATGGGCGGCTCATCCATGCTGACCGAGGCGGTGCGCGGCAGCCAGCCGGACGCGAGGATCGTCTCCGCTCGCTCTTCCACGTCACCCCAGACGTCCTCGTCGTCGACCACCTCCGGTCGTGTCGGTGCGGGCAGGCCGGCCCACCAGAACTCGTCGAGCTCCCGCGAGTGCACGTCGGTTCCGCCGCGTCGGTCGAGCGAGGCGGCAGCCTCCACGGCGAGCGCTCGCAGCAGCCCGCCCTCGTCCCCGATCGGATCGGCGAGGATGCGGTTGCGCGCCGTGGCGGCGGTGGCCTCCCAGTCGCTCCCGTCGAGGTGCAGGTTGCGGAGGGTGTGGTCGACGGCTTCGAGCGCGGCCTCCGGACGCTCCTCGAGGACTGGGATGAGGAACTCCGCGACCCCGTCTCGCGCGAGTCGGGAGGCCCCGACCCCGGCGAGGAGCTGGTCGGCGATGAGGTTCGCATCGCTTCGACGGCCAGCGCGCACGTAGAAGAAGGCGAGCAGGATGAGGAGGGGCGTGGCGTTCTCCGCGTCGGAACGCGTGGCGTCGAGCTGGCCCGGGTCGATCTCGAGCATCCGCAGCCGCTGCTCGAGCGTCTCCGTCGCGCGCGGCAGATCGAAGCGCGCGACGAGCGGCAGCTCCATCTGGATGACGCCGGAGTCGTCCGGCCGCCACTCGACGCTGTTCTCGGATCGCCACCGTTGGATCCAGTCGAACGTCGCCTCGGCGTCTCCCCTGGCCGCGGAGACCACGGCTCGCGCCACGTAGACGCCCACGATGTCGGCACCGCGCTGTCGTATCTGCTGCTCGACGAGGTCGATGGCGCGGGTGATCTGCTCGAGCGGCACCGTCGGGTCGTCGACGAGCCTCATGCTCGCGGTCGCGATGGAGTTGAGCATGCGCCCGACGTTCTCGGGCGCGATGAGGTCGCCGTGGCGGTGGATGACCTGCATGAGCCGCACGTACGCATCGAGCGCTGGGACTGCGAGTCCCGCCTTGACGAGGGTCGTGTACTGGCCGAAGCGGGCGCTCGCGATGAGGTGAGGGAACTCGGCGCGTTCGCAGTCCTCGATGAACTCATCCCAGATCTCGAGCTTGCCCTCGTCCTCAGGAAGATCCCAGATCGCGGAGCTGCGTTCGAACAGGGCTTGGATGCGCTCGTGCTGCTCGGGGTCGAGCGTGGCGATCTCTGAGTACGCGATCATCTGGGCCTCCAGGCTGCGGTCTGCTTCCCGAGGTCACCGCACGCTTGGACGCTGGGGAAGGTGGCTGCCGGTCACCCTAGCGAATGTGCCTGCCCGAAATGGGCGTACTGTCAGGGCAGGAGCTGACTCTGGTTCCCCAATGATGGGATCCCATGTCGTTCGCTGTCGCCTCCACCCGTGCTCCGCTGCTCTCGCTCGGTGTCCTCGCCGACTCCTCGATGGAGAACGAACGCCGGCTTCCCCTCCACCCGCATCACCTCGATCGGATCGACGCGGACGTGCGGGCTCGCATGATCGTGGAGCGCGGCTACGGGGCCGACTTCCAGCTCGAGCCCGGCTACGTGGAATCGCGTGTCGGCAGGGTCGCCGAGCGAGCCGAGGTCCTCGCATCCGCTGACGTGCTCCTGCTCCCCAAGCCGCAGGCTGCGGATGTGGCGGCGCTCGCACCAGGGCGGGTGCTCTGGGGGTGGCCGCACTGCGTCCAGGACCCCGAGGTGACGCAGCTCGCGATTGACAGGAAGCTGACGCTGATCGCGTTCGAGGCCATGAACCACTGGACGCCGCAGGGTGACATGAGCCTGCATGTCTTCCACAAGAACAACGAGCTCGCCGGCTACTGCTCCGTCATCCACGCGCTCAGCCTCATCGGGCTGACGGGCCTCTACGGCCCTCGCCTCAGGGCCGTGGTGATCGGCTTCGGTGCGACCGCTCGAGGCGCGGTGACGGCGCTCAACGCACACGGCATCCACGACATCGAGGTGCTCACGCAGCGCGGCGCGGCGGCCGTGGGCTCCCCCATCCACAACGCGCACATCACGCAGCTCAACACGGATGACGGGCCGACGCACCTCAGTACCGTCAGCACCGAGCAGGGCGATTGGCTCCTCCCCGATTTCCTGGCCACCTACGACATCGTCGTCAACTGCACCTTCCAGGATGTCGCCGCACCATTGACCTACCTCCTCACGGAGAACCTCGCACGGTTCTCGACGGGGAGCCTCATCATCGACGTGTCCTGCGACGAGGGCATGGGGTTCGAGTGGGCACGGCCCACGACGTTCGAGCAGCCGATGTTCACGGTCGGGCAGGGCGTCAACTATTACGCCGTCGACCACAGCCCGTCCTACCTGTGGAACTCCGCCACCTGGGACATCAGCGAGGCCCTGCTCCCGTTCCTCCGACCCGTCCTCGAAGGCCCGGAGGCGTGGGCCGAGAGCGCGACGCTCACTCGAGCGATCGAGATCCGGGATGGTGTGATCCAGAACCCGAGCATCCTGAGCTTCCAGGGGCGCGAGGCCGAGTACCCGCACCGCGTTGCCGCCGCCCAGGTGCCGCTGGCGTCCTGACGGAGCATGCCTGGGGTGTTCATGACGCGAGGTCTGCGTCGTCACTCAGCAGGAAGCGAATCCCAGACTTCTCGCCATTTGGCGGCGAGGGTGTCGATCGTCTCGTGCGCGTTCAGCCCGCTGGGTTGCGGGACGACCCACAGGGCGACGTCCTCCGGCCAGCCCACGACAGTCCCCGTCTCCTGACGCCCGAGCTTCGACTTCGGCAGGCCGAACGCGGTGCGGAATGCGGTGATCCCGGCGACGGCGACAGCGTCGGGCCGCATCTCGTGCACGCGCTCGATGACTCGCCGCCCGCCGTCGCGCAGCTCCGAGGGCGTCAGTTCGTCGGCACGCGCCGTCGCTCGGCCCACAAGGTTCGTGAGCGCGATGCCCCGGCCGAGCAGCTGCTGCTCGTCTGGCACAGAGAGGCCACGCGATGCGTCGACCGTGTGGTCGGTGAGGCCCGCCCGGTTCAGTGATGGCCAGAATCGGTTCCCGGGCCGCGCGAAGGGGGCATTGACCGCGGCCGTCCACAGTCCCGGGTTGACGCCAACGATGAGCAGCCGCACCGTCGCGAGGTCGACGGGGAGGATGTCGTCCATGGCGTGCTCATCCGGCGTCTGGAACTGTGCCAGCTCCGCGGTCACGGGTTTGCGCCCACCGAGTGGGGATGCGCGACGCTCCCTGGCCGGGACGTGCGAGGAATCCGGCGGGTCGATCTCGACTCCAGCCCCATGAGGCGGAGTGGGGAACGACCGCTTCACGCCATCCGCGGCATCCGGAGTCACTGGGACTGGCATCCAGCGTCGACGACGTCACCGTGCGCAGAGACACCGATCGACAGATCCGTCATGCGACCTTCAACGGTGTGATCGCGGCGACCTTGTCGTGCAGGGCCCTGCGCTCGAGCCGCAACTCGTAGTTCGACTGCAGGTTCATCCAGAACTCCTCCGACGTCCCGAAGTACCGGGCCAGGCGGATCGCTGTGTCCGCGGTGATGCCGCGCTTGCCGTGCACGATCTCGTTGATCCGACGCGGAGGCACACCAATGGACACCGCGAGCTTGTTCTGCGTGATGCTGAACCCCTCGAGGAAGTCCTCCATCAGGATCTCCCCCGGGTGGATCGGCTCGATCGCATCCGCATCAGTGATAGTCGATGAGCTCGACATCTTCCGCCCCTCCCTCTCTCCAGACGAAGCAGATACGCCACTGGGAGTTCACACGGATGCTGTGTTGACCACGTCGATGGCCACCCAGCTTCTCCAGGCGATTCCCCGGAGGGATCGTCAGATCTTCCGCATCTTTCGCCGCATGGATCAGCTCGAGCTTCCTCAGGGTTGCTCGTTGAACCGCCCGATCGACGCCCTTGACATACCGCTCACGCCAGATGCGCTCGGTTTCCTTGCTCCCGAACGATCTGATCACGAGGTCAGCGTATAACGCAGAGCGTCAATAACGCTAGACGTTAAAGCGGAACTCCACGACGTCGCCGTCCTGCATGACGTACTCCTTGCCCTCCATGCGGGCCTTGCCCTTGGCGCGAGCCTCGGCAGTGGAGCCGGTCTCGACGAGGTCCTCGAACGAGATGACCTCGGCCTTGATGAAGCCGCGCTCGAAGTCGGTGTGGATGACGCCGGCCGCCGCCGGTGCCTTCCAGCCCTTGCGGATCGTCCACGCGCGCGACTCCTTGGGGCCCGCGGTGAGGTAGGTCTGCAGCCCGAGCGTGTCGAAGCCGATGCGGGCGAGCTGGCTGAGGCCCGACTCATCCTGACCGAGCGACGCGAGGAGCTCGGCGGCTTCCTCGGGGTCGAGGTCGATGAGCTCGGACTCGGTCTGCGCGTCGAGGAAGATCGCCTTCGCCGGAGCGACCAGCGCCGCGAGCTCAGCCAGCTTCTCCTCGCTGCTCAGCGCGGCCTCGTCGATGTTGAAGACGAAGATCATGGGCTTGGCCGTGAGCAGGCCGAGCTCCTTGATGGGCTCGAGGTCGATCTTGGTGGCCGAGAGCAGCGTGCCCTCGTCGAGCGCCGCCTTCGCCTCGTTCGCTGCCTCGAGCACGGAGGAGTCAAGACGCTTCTGCTTGACCTCCTTCTCGAAGCGCGGGAGCGCCTTCTCGATGGTCTGCAGGTCGGCGAGGATCAGCTCGGTGTTGATCGTCTCCATGTCGCTCGCGGGCTCGACCTTGCCATCGACGTGTACGACGTCGCCGTCCTCGAAGCCACGCACGACCTGGACGATCGCGTCCGCCTCGCGGATGTTCGCGAGGAACTGGTTGCCGAGCCCCTCGCCCTCGCTCGCGCCACGCACGATGCCCGCGATGTCGACGAACGACACGGCGGCGGGCAGGATGCGCTCAGAGCCGAAGATCTCGGCGAGCACCTTCAGCCGTGCATCGGGCAGCTCGACGACCCCCACGTTGGGCTCGATCGTGGCGAACGGGTAGTTCGCCGCGAGAACCTGGTTCTTCGTGAGTGCGTTGAAAAGGGTCGATTTGCCGACGTTGGGCAGGCCGACGATGCCAAGAGTAAGAGCCACGAGCACCTATCGTACTTGCCCACCGGATGCGCCACACCCGATTCGACCGACGCCAGGTTCGTGCCACCATGAATGACGTGACCATCGACTTCACCGCGATCGACTTCGAGACCGCCAACGGCTCCCCCGCCTCAGCGTGCGCCGTCGGACTCGTCAAGGTGCGGGACGGTGCCGTCGTCGAGCGCGCGAGCTGGCTCATCCAGCCCCCTCAGCCCCACGACGCGTTCCTGCCCTTCAACGTCCAGCTGCACGGCATCAGCCGGGAGATGACGCGCAACGCACCGACCTGGGAGGAGCAGCTGCCCCGTCTCCTGGCCTTCGTCGGAGACGATGTGCTGGTCGCGCACAACGCCCGCTTCGACATCGGCGTGGCAGTCACGATCAGCCTTGCGACGAACACGACGCTCCCACCGCTCGCCTACTTCTGCTCGCTCCGACTCGCGAGACGCAGCTACGAGCTGCACTCCTACCGCCTCCCGGTGGCCGCGGAGGCGGCAGGGTTCACGACGCTCGTGCACCACGACCCCGTCTCCGATGCGGAAGCGAGCGCCGCCATCGTCGTCGACGTCTCGCGAAGGCTGGGCGCTGTGGAACTCGCCGACGTGGGCGCGTCGGCGGGCGTCGACATCGAGCGCATCGAGCTCAGCAGGGAGCGGGAACTCGCCGCGACACTCACCGCGGCGGCCACCTTCGCCTGAAATGTCGGAGGCACCTGCGAGGGTGGATGCATGGACCTTCTCCCGCTCGTCATCGGCCTCCTGCTCGGCCTCATCGTCGGATTCGCGATCGCCGCGATGCGAGGAGCAAACCAGCGCCAACAGCTGGCGACCGAGCTCGCGGGTGCCAGCGCACGCGCCTTCGCTGCGAGCGAGGCACGCTCCACTGCCGAGCAGCATCTCGAGGAGGTGCTCGCACGGGAACGCTCGCAGCTCGAGGCGCGCCGCACGAAGGACGTCGGCGAACAGCAGGTGCTCACGGCGCTCGCCCCGGTGAACAAGCAGCTCGAGCTCATGCGCCGCGCCGTCGCCGCTATCGAGGAGCAGCGCCTGCAGCAGCACGGCGAGCTCAGCGAGCAGCTCCGCAACCAGCACGAAGCAGACGAGCGCCTGCGGGCGACAACCGACTCGCTCGCCTCCGCGCTGCAGTCCAACCAGGCACGAGGCGTGTGGGGCGAGGCCCAGCTTCGCAACATCGTCGAGGCCTCCGGAATGATCGAGCGCGTCGACTTCGACACGCAGGTCACGCTCACCGGGGAGCAGGGCGCGGGCCGCCCGGACATGATCGTGCACCTACCAGGGGCCAAGCACCTCGTCATCGACGCGAAGGCCCCGATGGCGAAGTATCTCGCCGCGAGCCAGCTCAGCGAACTCGGCGACCAGGAGGAGACCGCACGCCGGCGCAGCCTCATGGGCGACCACGCGAAAGCCCTCCGATCACACGTCACCGCCCTCGCCGCGCGCGGCTACCCGAGCGCGGTGCCCGGATCCCCCGAACTGGTCATCGCGTTCGTCCCCAGCGAGTCGGCGCTCTCGGCCGCAGTCGCCTCCGACCCGTCGCTCCTGGAGGACGCGATCCACCGCGGAGTCGCGGTCACGTCTCCCGTCTCGCTCTGGGCTACCCTCCGCGCCATCGCCTACGCCTGGCAGCAGGACGTGCTCGAAGACCAGGCCCACGAGATCTTCGAACTCAGCACCCAGCTCCACACGCGTCTCGGCACGCTGGCCACCCACATCGACAAGCTCGGTCGGTCGCTGGCTGGCGCCACCACCACCTACAACGCGTTCCTGGGCTCCCTCGAGACACGAGTCCTCCCCACCGCGCGAAAGCTGGACGCCCTCAACATCGGCTCCCCCATCAGCACGCCGCGCCCCGTCGAGGAGCAGCTCCGCGGGCTCACCGCGCCCGAACTCACTGAGCATCGAGAAACGCAGCCCGAGCTCACGGAGCACTGACCCCGACCCCTCGAACGGGCGAACTCCCGGAAGAACCGCACGCGAACGGCTCCTCAACGACAAACGCTGCCAGCCCGATGCCGCGACGGTGAACGCCGGGAACATCAGACTGGCAGCGCTTTGGCGGCAGCTCCAGAAGAACTGCGTCAGCTGCGGAAGATGATCAGAGCCACTTGTCCGCGAGGTGCTCGGCCGTCACACGACGCACGGTGCCGGAACGGGAGCGGAGGACCACCGAGTCCGTGAAGATGCGGTTGCCGGACCGGCGAACCCCGGCGCACAGCCCACCGTCAGTCACACCCGTCGCCACGAAGTACGTGTTCTCGGTGCGGACCAGGTCGTCCTGCGTGAGCACTGCGTCGAGGTCGTGCCCGGCAGCGATCGCCCGCTCGCGCTCCTCGGCGTTGCGCGGGTACCAGCGTCCCTGCAGCACGCCGCCGAGCGCCTTGATCGCGCACGCCGTGATGATGCCCTCAGGAGTGCCGCCGATGCCGACGCACATGTCGATGCGACCAGTGCCGCGCGCAGCATTGATGCCACCGGCGACGTCGCCGTCGAGCATGAGCTGCGTGCCGGCACCCGCCGCGCGGATCTCGTTGATGAGCTCCTCATGACGCGGACGGTCGAGCACGGCGATGACCATGTCCTCGACCGGCTTGTTCTTCGCCTTGGAGAGGGCGCGGATGTTCTCGGCGATCGGGCGAGCCAGGTCGATGACGCCGACGCCCTCGGGACCCGTGACGATCTTCTCCATGTAGAAGAGGTCCTTCGGGTTGTACATCGAGCCGCGGTCGGCCACGGCGATGACGCTCAGCGCATTCTGCCGGCCAGCGGCCGTGAGGCTCGTTCCATCGATCGGGTCGACGGCGATATCGCAGTCGGGGCCCTGCCCGTTGCCGACCTGCTCGCCGTTGAAGAGCATCGGGGCTTCGTCCTTCTCGCCCTCGCCGATGACGACGACGCCGGCGAAATCGACGGTCGAGAGGAACTTGCGCATGGCGTCGACGGCCGCACCGTCGGCGGCGTTCTTGTCACCTCGCCCGATGAACGGCGTGGCCCGAATGGCCGCAGCCTCGGTCGCACGCACCAACTCCATAGCGAGGTTGCGGTCGGGGTTCGCGAAGAGCTGCCCGTGCTCCGGAGTTGAAGTGGCGGAAGATGAGGTCACAAGGGTCCCTTTCGCTGGCGTTATGGACGTTCTCGCCGAGCAATCACACGACACCATTGCTCCGCGCCATCCGGTTCTCAACCCTAGTACGCGCGCTCGGAGAAAGTCGGCGGCCCTGGCTAGACTTCAGTCGTAAGTTCCAAGCGCTGAAGGAGCACATATGCCCATCGCAACACCGGACCAGTACGCCGAGATGCTGAACCGAGCCAAGGAAGGCGGCTTCGCGTACCCAGCGATCAACGTCTCCAGCTCGTCGACGATCAACTCCGTCCTCCAGGGTCTCACCGAAGCCGGCTCAGACGGCATCCTCCAGGTCACCACGGGCGGTGCCGACTACTTCGCCGGCCAGTCCGTCAAGGCTCGCGCCTCCGGCGCCCTCGCCATGGCCGCATTCGCGCACGAGGTGGCGAAGAACTACCCGATCACGGTCGCGCTGCACACCGACCACTGCCCGAAGGACGCGCTCGACGGCTTCGTCTACCCGCTCCTCGAGGCATCCGCTGACCAGATCAAGCGCGGCGGCGAGCCGATCTTCCAGTCGCACATGTGGGACGGCTCCGCAGTGCCGCTCACGGAGAACCTCGAGATCGCGTCGAAGATCCTGAAGCTCACGCAGGCCAACAACCAGATCCTCGAAGTCGAGATCGGCGTCGTCGGCGGCGAGGAAGACGGTGTCGCGCACGAGATCAACGAGCACCTCTACACGACGCTCGACGACGCCATCGCGACCGTCGAGGCGCTGGGCCTCGGCGACCGCGGCCGCTACATGGCCGCGCTCACCTTCGGCAACGTGCACGGCGTCTACAAGCCGGGCAACGTCAAGCTGCGCCCCGAGCTCCTCGCGGAGATCCAGGCAGGCCTCGCAGCCAAGTACGGCACCGGTGCCAAGCCGCTCGACCTCGTCTTCCACGGCGGATCGGGATCGACCGACGAGGAGATCGCCGAGGCGGTCCGCAACGGCGTCATCAAGATGAACATCGACACCGACACGCAGTACGCGTTCAGCCGCTCCGTCGCCGACACCGTCCTGAAGAACTACGACGGCTTCCTCAAGATCGACGGCGAAGTGGGCAACAAGAAGGTCTACGACCCCCGCTCGTGGGGCAAGAAGGCCGAGACCGCTATGGCGGCTCGCATCATCGAGGCCACCAAGCAGCTCGGCTCGTTCGGTCACTCGGCCGCGTGAGCGTGACGCCGGGATCCGAGCCGCAGGACTCGGTGCAGGAGGTAAAGCGGAAGAACGACCGCTTCCTCGGCATCGGGTTCCTCGTGCTCGGCCTCGTCGCCACAGTCCTGAACATGACGACGTTCACGGAGAACTCGTTGGCGGGCCAGATGGCCCTGCTCTACGAGGACTTCGGGATCAGCGGCTACGTGCGACCTGAGGGTCTCGGCTCCCTGTCCACCACCGCTGTCCTGGTACTGCCGGCGATCTACGCCCTCACGCTGTACCTGACGCTCGTCCGCTGGAAGGCCGGCAAGCGGGCGATGTGGATCCCGATCATCGGCGCCGTCGTCACCCTCATCACGATCTTCGGCTTCACGATCGCCGCGATCCTGATGCACGGTGAACTGCTCGAAGCGATCTCGAGCGGCGCCCTGCCGATGCCGACGCCAACCTCCACGTAGGGCGTGGCGACAGCAGTCACGCTGACGTCGCCACGTGCCTGCCCGGGCGAGCCACCTGGCCACCCGACCCGGGCAGGCTGGGTTCTCCACAGCACTGAAGCATCGGCCGCCGCACGCGATATCCTCGATCTCGCATGCGGCGGCCGATTCTCTGCGCCCAGCAGCACGCTCCCTCCGCGACCGCAGCGGGAGACATCAGATTCGAGAAGAGGCACGTGGTCGTCATCCAGCCCCCGAAGTCAACGCCGGATGCGCCGTGGCCCGTCAGCGTCGTCTCAGAGCTCGTCCGCGACTGGATCGCACGGCTCGGGTCGGTCTGGATCGAGGGAGAGCTGACCGGCTGGAGCATCCGCGGTGGGCACGCCTACGGGAAGATCAAGGACCTCGACGCGGACGCAACCCTGTCCGTGACCGCTTGGCGCAGTGTCGTGCAGCGCCTCGACGGCGAGTTCAAGCAGGGCGACCGCGTCATCGCCAGCATCAAGCCCGACTTCTGGGTCAAGGGCGGAACGCTGTCGATGCAGGTCTCTGACCTCCGGCACGTCGGGCTCGGCGACCTCCTCGAACGGCTCGAGCGACTCCGCAAGCAGCTGGCCGCAGAAGGCCTCTTCGCCGACGAACGCAAGAAGCCCCTCCCCTTCCTGCCGGGCACCGTCGGTCTCATCACAGGCCGCGAGTCCGACGCGGAGAAGGACGTGCGCCGCAACTCCGAGCTCCGCTGGCCAGCGGTGCAGTTCCGCACCATCCACACCCCCGTGCAGGGCGAGCGGACCGTTGCCGAGGTCTCGGCCGCGCTCCGCGAGCTCGACGCCGACCCCGAGGTCGACGTCATCATCGTCGCCCGAGGCGGCGGCGACTTCCAGCACCTGCTGCCGTTCAGCGACGAGAGCCTCGTGCGCCTCGTCGCGACGCTCTCCACGCCCGTCGTCAGCGCCATCGGCCACGAGGCCGACCGTCCGATCCTCGACGACGTCGCCGACCTGCGCGCCTCCACCCCGACAGACGCCGCCAAGCGCGTCGTACCGGACGTCGCAGAGGAGCTCGCCGGCGTCCAGCAGGCCAGAGCCCGCATCCTGCAGCGCATCGTCGACCGTGTGCGCAGCGAGTCCAACGCCCTCGAGTCGCTCGTCTCACGGCCAGCGCTCGCCAACCCATCGTGGATCATCGACCAGCGCGGCGAGGAGCTCATGCGCGCCTCCCAGCGCGGCGAAGAGCTCATCACTCGGCGAATCGACCGAGAGCACGACCGGCTCGAGTCGCTGGCGAGGCACCTGCGTGGCCTCTCGCCACAGGGCACGCTCGAGCGCGGGTACTCCATCGTCGAACGCGTCGACGGTGATGCGAAGTCACTCGTCACCGGATGGCAGGACGCACCCGCGTCGACCGAGCTCCGCATCCGCACGGCCGATGGCCGCATCTCAGCCTCGTCGCTCGGCGGCGAGGCCATCATCACACCAGGCGCCCCGGACGGCGCAACGGAGGCGAACGTAGAATGACCACCATGCAGGAACAGACCGACATCGCCGAGCTCAGCTACGAGCAGGCACGCGACGAGCTCATCTCGGTCGTGAGCCAGCTCGAGCAGGGCAGCGCCTCCCTCGAGGCGTCGCTCAAGCTCTGGGAGCGCGGCGAGCAGCTCGCCGCGCACTGCGAGTCCTGGCTCCTCGGCGCCAGGAAGCGCCTCGAGGCGGCACGTCGACGCGACGACGAAGCTCTGGACGAGGCCTGATGGCCAAGCAGAAGCAGCCACCGGTCGTCGCGGAGCTCGGACGACCGGAGACCCCGGAGGAGACGTTTGCGCGCAAGGCCGAGTCTTCGCGGCTGTACCGGAAGCGCAAGACGATCAACAACCTCGTCTACTCGCTCCTGGTGTCGCTCGGCCTCGTGCTGTTCATCGTGGCGATCGTGCCGCGCAATGACACTCCCGTGACCTTCGATGTCGATTTCGCGTCAGAGGCGCAGAGCGCGCAGGGCGACTTCGCCGCCCCGCTGGTCGTGCCTCAGGTTCCGGCGGACTGGACGGCGAACGAAGCCGAGATCCGCACGAGCGCCGACGGCGTCAGCGAGTGGTACATCGGCTTCCTGGTCGGGCCGCAGGGCGCCCCCACCGAGTACGTCGGGGTCAGCCAGGGCATCGGCGTCAACCCGACCTGGCTGCTGGACGCGACACGCGAGCGCACTCCGACGGGCACCGTGCAGGTCGGTGGCCTCGACTGGATCGAATACGACGCGACCGACCTCAGCCCGGAGGACGCAGGCAACCGGGCCTACATGCTCGTCCACGAGCAGGACGGCCAGGCCTACCTCGTCTATGGCAACAACTCCCCCGAGACGGTCACGAAGCTGGCAGAGCTGGTCGCGGCCGACCTCGGCTGAGGCCAGGACTCGATAGGCTGGCTCGGACAGAGATCGGCTACCTGGAAAGGTCACACAACGTGGTGGAAAATCAAGACGAGTACCGCATCGAGCACGACACGATGGGCGAGGTCCGCGTTCCCAAGAACGCCCTCTACGCCGCGCAGACGCAGCGCGCAGTCGAGAACTTCCCCATCTCCGGTGCAGGTCTCGAGCCGGGCCAGATCATCGCCCTCGCGCGCATCAAGCGCGCCGCCGCGATCGTGAACGCGAAGCTCGGAATCATCGAGCAGCCGGTGTCCGACGCGATCGTCGAGGCCGCTGAGCAGATCATCGGCGGCAAGCACCTCGACCAGTTCCCGGTCGACGTCTACCAGACCGGGTCCGGCACCTCCTCGAACATGAACATCAACGAGGTCCTCGCGACGCTCGCGACGCTCGGCCTCGGCGGCCCCGTCCACCCCAACGACCACGTCAACGCGTCGCAGTCGTCGAACGACGTCTTCCCGACCTCCGTGCACGTCGCCGTGACGGACGCACTCCTCAACAACCTCATCCCGGGGCTCACGCACCTCGCCGAGGCCCTGGATCGCAAGGCACAGCAGTGGGCATCCACCGTCAAGGCCGGGCGCACGCACCTCATGGACGCCACCCCGGTCACGCTGGGACAGGAGTTCGCGGGTTACGCCCGCCAGATCCGCCTCGGCATCGAGCGCGTGCAGTCCACCATCTCGCGCGTCGCAGAGGTCCCCCTCGGTGGCACCGCGACCGGCACCGGCATCAACACGCCGGCTGGCTTCTCGCAGCAGGTCATCGCCGAGCTCGCCGACAACGCGAAGCTCCCCCTCACCGAGGCCCTTGACCACTTCGAGGCTCAGGGCGCACGCGACGGCCTCGTCGAGGCCTCCGGCGCGCTGCGCACCATCGCCGTGAGCCTCATCAAGATCAACAACGACCTCCGCTGGATGGGCTCCGGCCCGAACACGGGACTCGGCGAGATCCAGATCCCCGACCTGCAGCCTGGCTCCTCGATCATGCCGGGCAAGGTGAACCCGGTCGTCCCGGAGGCCGTGCTCATGGTCGCCTCGCGCGTCATCGGCAACGATGCTGCCATCGTCTTCGGCGGAGCGTCCGGCTCGTTCGAGCTCAACGTGCAGATCCCGGTCATGGGAACCGCGCTCCTCGAGTCGATTCGCCTCCTCTCCAACGGCGTGCGTGTGCTCGCCGACAAGACCGTCGATGGCCTCGTCGCGAACGAGGAGCGTGCCCGCGCACTCGCCGAGTCGTCCCCCTCGATCGTGACCCCGCTCAACCGCATCATCGGGTACGAGGCGGCAGCCAAGATCGCGAAGTACTCGGTTGCCAACAAGGTCACGGTACGCCAGTCCGTCATCGACCTCGGCTACGTCGAGCGCGGCGACATCACGGAAGAGCAGCTCGACGAGAAGCTCGACGTGCTCAGCATGACCACGCCCAACCTGTAGGCGAAGAGCCGACAACAGAAGGCCCGCCGGGGCAACCCGGCGGGCCTTCTGCGTCCCCAGAGGCCCGCGCCTCGCGGGCCCGTGCATCACCCGAACGGCACGGCAAGCCAGACGACGGGAATCCAGTACCCGGCGAGCAGCGCCGGCCCGAAGGCGATGCTGCGACGGCGGTCTCGAGTCCGTGCCAGGACGATGACGCTCTGCACTCCCCCGATGAGGATCGCCAGCGCGCCAAGGAGTGCGGCGAGCGAGGGCTCGACGAGCGCCGCCGCCCAGCTGAGCACGGCTCCGAGCTTCACATCGCCCATGCCCAGGCCGCCGGTGAGTGCCAGGACGAGCAGGACGGCCCCTGCCGAGGCGCCGGTTGCGACGGCGAGGAGATCCGGAGTTCCGTGCAGCGCCCAGTCGGCGAGCCAGGCGACGAGGACCCCGAACGCCCCGAGCGCGACGAGGCGATTCGGCAGCCGGTGCTCGCGAGCATCCACCGCCACGAGTCGCGGAGTGACCGCTGCGACCGCGAGCGACGCCGGCAGGAGCTCCGGGTGCTGCGGGAGGGCCGAGGTCACGCCCACCACGAGCAGCGCCCCGACGCACAGCGCCTCCCCGACGCGCGACCACCGTGACCTCGGGACCGGACCCTGCGCGTCCGAAGCACTGCGCAGGGGATCCGGCCCCATCACAGTAAGGGGGTCGGCCTGCGCTCGTTCTGCCATGCCCGGACACTAGTCAGCTCTCGAGCCTCCCGCAGAAGTTCCCCACAGGCCAGGTCGACGAGGCCCGACTCGGTGCAGCGCAATCGAGCCGGACCCGCGTCCCCATCACACCTCGTAGTCTCCGAGCAGCTCCGTGACGAGCGCCGCGATGTCGCTGCGCTCGGACCGCGTGAGCGTCATGTGGGCGAAGAGCTTGTGCCCCTTCAACGTCTCGATGACCGATGCCACCCCATCGTGCCGGCCGACGCGCAGATTGTCCCGCTGCGCCACATCGTGGGTGAGCACCACGCGAGAGTTCTTGCCGATCCGAGAGAGCATCGTGAGCAGCACGTTCCGCTCGAGCGACTGCGCCTCGTCGACGATCACGAACGCATCGTGCAGCGAGCGGCCCCGGATGTGCGTCAGGGGCAGGATCTCGAGCATCCCACGGTCCATGACCTCGTCGATGACGTTCTCCGACACGATCGCCGACAGGGCGTCGTAGACCGCCTGGCCCCACGGGTTCATCTTCTCGCCCTGATCGCCGGGCAGGAAGCCGAGCTCCTGCCCGCCGACGGCGAAGAGCGGTCGGAAGACCATGATCTTCCGGTGCAGCCCGCGCTCGAGCACCGACTCGAGCCCTGCAGCCAGGGCGAGGGCACTCTTCCCAGTGCCCGCGCGGCCGCCGAGGGAGACGATGCCGATCGACGGATCGAGCAGCAGGTCGATGGCGAGCCGCTGCTCCGCAGACCGCCCGTGCACGCCGAACACATCCAGGTCTCCGCGGACGAGTCGGACGGCGCCCTTCCCCGACACGCGTCCGAGTGCTGATCCGCGGTCCGAGTGGATCACGAGGCTCGTGTTGATGGGCAGCTCGTCGACGGTGGCGGTCGTGACCGTCTCGTCCGTGTACAGCGTGTCCAGCTCGTCTGCGCCGAGGGAGATCTCGGCGACCCCCGTGTAACCGGTGTCGCGGGCCAGCTCGGCTCGGTACTCCTCAGCAGCCAGGCCGATCGCCGAGGCTTTCACGCGCATCGGGAGGTCCTTGGACACCACCGTCACGGCGAGGCCCTCACCAGCGAGGTTCTGCGCGACGGCCAGGATGCGCGTGTCGTTGTCTCCCAGCTGCATTCCGCTGGGGAGGACGCTCATGTTCGAGTGGTTGAGCTCGACGCGCAGCGTGCCGCCTGCCTCCCCGATGGCGATGGGGAAATCGAGGCGCTCATGCTTGATGCGCAGCTCGTCGAGGAACCTGAGCGCCTGGCGGGCGAAGTACCCGATCTCCGGGTCGTGGCGCTTCTTCTCCAGTTCCGTGATCACGACCACGGGGATGACGACCGCGTGTTCCGCGAAGCGGAAGAGGGCCCTCGGATCGCTGAGCAGCACCGACGTGTCGAGCACGTAGGTGCGGGTCGAGATGGACGAGTCGGGAACCGCGGCATGCACGGCGCCCCCTTCCTCGTTCTCGAGGTGGTCGGTGTTGCGCTGTGCGGGTATCACGGCAGTTCCGCTCCTTCGCCAAGCTCTCGCTCGTCGCTGGGTTACGTTCCGACCACAGGGGCACTCGGTAGGGGGAAACGAACTTCGGGAACCTGTGGCCGTTTCGATCAGGCACCGTACCTGATGGCATTAACGTACGACGGCGGGGACCACGCCACGCGCAGGTGAAAGTTAAATTTTGTGTCGTGTCTGGGAGCGTCGCGACTACTGGCCGTAGCGTCGCTGGCGGGACGCGAAGTCGCGCAGCGCGCGGAGGAAATCGACCTCGCGCAGGTCGGGTCCTAGGGCCTCGACGAAGTAGAACTCTGAGTGCGCAGACTGCCACAGCATGAAGTCGCTGAGCCGCTGCTCACCCGAGGTGCGGATGACAAGGTCGGGGTCCGGCTGGCCGCCCGTGTAGAGGTGCTCGGCGATGAGGTCAGGCGTGAGGATGTCGGCGAGAGCCGCGACGTCGCCACCATCTGCCGCGTGTGCGCGCACGATCCTGCGCATCGCGTCGACGATCTCGCTGCGGCCTCCGTACCCGACCGCGAGGTTCACGTGCATGCCTCGACGCTGCGCCGTGTCGCGTTGCAGACGCTCGAGCGTCGCCCCGAGTCCGGAAGGGAGGTGCTCGGGAGATCCGGCGTGGTGCACCCGCCAGCGCGCGTTGTCGGCGATCTGCATCGCGAGCTTCTCGATGATGTCGATGAGCGCGTCGAGCTCTTCGCTGCTGCGGTTCTTGAGGTTGTCGTTCGACAGGAGGTAGAGGGTCACGACCTGGACGCCTTCCCGGTCGCACCAGGCGAGGAACTCCATCATCTTGGCGGCCCCTGCTGCATGCCCCTGGGCCGCATCCCGCAACCCGAGCTGCCTGGCCCAACGCCGGTTGCCGTCGATGATCATCGCGACGTGCTTCGGCTTGGGACGACCGTGCAGAGATCGGCGCAGTCGCCTCGTGTACAGCCCGTACAGGAAGCTCCGCAGGCTCGTGGGAATCATCGACATGGTTCGAACAACGTACCGGACCACGGGTCAGATGCACGTGCACGGGGCCGCGTAGAGTGCGAGGGTGGCTTCAGAACATCACGCGGATTCGGAACTCGACTCGGGCCAGGAGCCCACCGTGCACTTGCCCCTGCTCGAAGCTGAATCAGGCGCGAGCGTCGCGGAGGCGAAGCCATCGTGGCGCGGTTGGGTGCACGCCGGCACGCTTCCCGTCTCGATCGCGGCGGGGATCGTGCTCATCGTGCTCGCCGAGGGCACGACCGCCAAGCTGGCCTGCGCGCTCTACGCGATCTGCTCCTGGCTGCTCTTCGGCATCTCCGCCCTCTACCACCGCTTCAACTGGAGCGAGAAGACTCGTGTCGCCCTCAAGCGGTTCGATCACGCGAACATCTTCCTGCTCATCTCTGGGACCTACGCGCCCATAGCGCTGGTCGCGCTGCCGCCGGAGAAGGGGTGGCCGCTGTTCGCGATCGTGTGGGGCGCAGCGCTGCTTGGCATCTGCTTCCGCGTGTTCTGGATCGGCGCCCCGCGGTGGCTGTACGTCGCCCTGTACATCGCGCTTGGCTGGGCTGCCGTCGCCTACCTCGGCGACATCGCCGCTGTGAACGTGGCCACTGTGGTGCTCATCGTCGTCGGCGGCCTGTTCTACACGGCTGGAGCCGTCTTCTACGCGCTCAAGCGCCCCAACCTCTGGCCGGGGCACTTCGGCTTCCACGAGCTCTTCCACGTGTTCACGGTGCTGGCGTTCCTCAGCCAGTGGACGGGCATCCTGCTGCTCTGCATCGACCCGCCGGTCTTCGCCTAGGGCTTGGCCGCCGGAGGTTCGTGGTCGGGTTCGCGACCCTCAGTCGCCGCCTGCCCCTCGGGGTCCTGGCCGAGCTGAGGGCTCTCGGTGCCCTCGGCCGCCGCACCCTCTTTCGCTGCCATCTCGGCCTGCAGCTGCTCGCGGATACGAGCCCTCGCCTGCACCCGGCTCGTGCGGCGGATGAGGTCCATCACCAGGAGGCCGGTCGCGACGGCGACGAAGATGAAGACGAAGAAGCCGAGCGGGCCCGGCGTCACGTCGTCCGGGTTGAAGGGCAGCTCCTCCCCTGGTGTCGGCGCCGTCGCCGCAAGCGACAGCACCCAGGACTGGGCGGAGGCGAGCAGCATCACTCGGAGGCCTCCGCAGCGCCCTGCTTGTCGTCGTTGCGTTCGTCGACGCCGGAGAACAGGTCAGTCTCTGGCGTCGGGGCATCCACTCGGGAGTCGACGAGCTCGAAGTCGTCGTACGGGTACGCCGCGGCCTCGATGTCGCGCGGAATCGCGAAGAACCCGCTGTCAGGTGCCACCTGGCTCGCATGCGAGCGGAGCGCCGAGTCGCGGGCGTCGAAGAACTCGTCGATCTGGATCTGCGTGGTCACGTTGCTCGGCTTGTCTCGCATCCAGGCGAGCATCTGCTCGAGGCGCTCGAGCAGCGGCGACTCCGGGTCGAGCGCCTTGATGTGCTGCAGGAGGCTGTCCGCACGCTTCCCGTTCATGGTGCGGTCGTAGTACAGCTTCGAGATGCGCCACGGCGAGCCGAGCTCAGGATGCGTCGCGAGGCCCGACTGCCTCCACACGCGCATCGAGATGTCGTGGGTGCGGATGTGGTCGGGATGCGGGTAGCCGCCGTTCTCGTCGTACGTGACGAGCACGTGCGGCCGGAACTCCCGGACCAGGCGCAGCAGTGGACGTGCGGAGATGTCGAGGGGGATGCTCGCGAAGGAGTTGAGCGGCAGCGATCCGTCCTCCGAGGCCATGCCGGAGTCGACGTACCCGAGCCAACGGTGCTCGACGCCGAGGAACTCCTGGGCGGCAGCCATCTCGACGCGCCGGAGTCCCGCCAGGTCGCGCTGGGCGTGCGAGACGGACTCGAGACCCGGGTTGAGGATGTCGCCGGCCTCGCCTCCGGTGCAGCTCACCACCATGACCTCGGCGCCCTTGGCACGGTACGCGGCGTATGTCGCGGCGCCCTTGCTGGACTCGTCGTCGGGATGGGCGTGGACCGCCATCAGTCGAAGTGTCACTGGTCTCCTCGTGGAACGTTAACCTAGACAGAGAGCCTATCTCGCGCGGCCCGCACTTTCTGGCCGCGCCCGCCCTCAGCCGAGAGGAATCCACGTGTCAGCTGAACGCGAGACCCGCGCCGACACCGCCGCCACGTCAGCTGACCTCGTCGACCGCTACGGCACACGCGCACCCCACTCGGAGAAGAAGCCGGAGCGCTGGATCTGGATGGTCGTCGGCATCTTCGTCATCGCCGTCGTCGCCTTCTGGGCGACGACCACGGTGGGCCCCGTCTCCTCCTCCGCGATCCGAGCCGACACCGTGCGCTTCTCCATCGTCGACGACGCGAATGTGAGCTTCGACTACCGAATCACCGCCCCTGCCGGAACCGAGGCGACCTGCGCGATCGAGATCCGCGACGAACAGCAGGCGGTCGTCGGCTGGGACATCGTCGACGTCCCGGCGACCGACGGGGCCTCGCAGGTCCTCAACGCGCAGGTGCGCACCACGAAGGCCGGGACAACGGCTTTGGTGAAGGAATGCTGGTTGCCGTAGAATGGCACCAGAGGCCCTGACTCGCGTCAGGGCTTTGGTCGTATCCGGCTGCACAAGGAGTTCCAGCATGGCTAACCCATCGGTGACCTGGCTCACCCAGGAGACGTATGACCGCCTCAAGGCGGAGCTCGACGAGCTCGCTGTGAACGGTCGCGAAGAGATCGCCAAGCGCATCGAAGAGGCGCGCGAAGACGGCGACCTCAAGGAGAACGCCGGCTACCACGCGGCGAAGGACGAGCAGGGCAAGATCGAGGCCCGCATCAACCAGCTCGAGACGATGCTGAAGAACTCCGAGGTCCGCGAAGCGCCAGAAGCATCCGGCATCGTCGAGACGGGCACCGTCGTGACGGCGAAGATCGGCGGCAAGGAGCAGAAGTTCCTCCTCGGCAGCCGCGAGATGGCTTCGCAGACCCAGTTGCGCGTCTACTCGGGCGAGAGCCCGCTCGGAGCCTCGATCCTTGGCCTCGCGATCGGCGCATCCACGAGCTACGAGGCGCCGAACGGCAACTCCATCGACGTCGAGATCACCGAGGTCGAGACCTTCCACCCGTAGCCGTCCGACGCGGCCACGCACTTGGACACACACGAAGAGGACCTCCCGAGGGAGGTCCTCTTCTCGTTCCTGCGAGGGTGCACGCAGCTCAGGGAAGCGGGGACGCGTCCCTGCTCGTCCGCGGCTGGTAGCCCAGCGCACGCAGAGCATCCATCACCTGGTGGGAGTGCTCGGTGCCTCGAGTCTCGACCGACACCTCGAGCTCGACGTGACTCACCTGCAGACCCTTGTTGTGGCGGGTGTGCAGCACCTCCACCACGTTCGCGTTCACCTCGCTGATGGTCTTCGCGATCAGCGCGAGCTGGCCGGGAACATCCTGCAGCTCGATGACGAGCTTCAGGTAGCGGTCCGAGGCGGCGAGGCCGCGGCTCAGCACCTTCTCGAGCATGAGCGGGTCGATGTTGCCGCCGGACAGGATGGCCACGGTGGTGCCCGCGTCCTTGATCTTGTCCGCGAGGATGGCCGCGACGGCGGTCGCACCGGCCGGCTCGGCGACGAGCTTGGCCCGCTCGACGAGGAGCAGGATGGCCCGCGAGATGTCGTCCTCCGAGACGGTGACGACCTCGTCGACGAGGTCGCGGACCACCTCGAAGGTGATGTCGCCTGGCATGTCGACGGCGATGCCGTCGGCGATGGTCGGGCGAGCCTGGATCTTCACGGGGTAGCCGGCCTCGAGCGAGACGGGGAACGGCGCCGAGTTGGCTGCCTGCACTCCGATGATGCGGATGGGGCGCCCGCGCTGCTCACCGAGGAGCTTCGCCGCGACGCTCACGCCCGAGATGAGCCCGCCGCCGCCGATGGGCACGATGATCGTGTCGACGTCGGGCGCCTGCTCGAGGATGTCGAGCGCGAGGGTGGCCTGGCCCGTGATGATGTCCGCGTGGTCGTACGGGTGGATGAACTCGGCCCCGGTATCGACGGCGAACTGCTTGGCCGCGACCAGCGCATCCGCCACGTTGACGCCGGTCAGGACGACCTCAGCACCGTAGCCGCGGGTCGCCTGCAGCTTCGGCAGCGGAACGCCGACCGGCATGAAGATCGTCGCCTTGATGCCGAGCTCGCGCGCCGCGAAGGCGACGCCCTGCGCGTGGTTGCCGGCCGAGGCGGCCACGACTCCACGCGAGCGCTGCTCCTCGCTCAGCCGCGAGAGGCGGTACGTCGCCCCGCGGATCTTGTACGAGCCCGTGCGCTGCATGTTCTCGCACTTGAGGAGCACAGGAGAGCCGAGCTTCTCGGACAGGAACCGGGCCGAGTCGATGGGGGTCTGGGAGATGACCTGCCGCACGATTTCACGTGCGGCGACGATCTGTTCCAGCGTGATGGTGGGAGCGGTCATACCGTGCTTGCCTTCTTCTCGCGCTTGGCCTTCTCGCGCTTGGATACGGGGGTTTGCGTGATCTTCGTCGGGTCTGGGTCATCGCGCCAAGTGCCACGCGAGATGAACTGGACCATGACCTTGCCTGCAGCGACAAGGGGGACGGCGAAGACGGCGCCGGCGATTCCGCCGAAGATGGTTCCTGCGCTCACCGACAGCAGCACTGCGAGCGGATGCAATTTCACGGCGCTGCCCATGATGAGCGGCTGCAGGATGTGCGACTCGATCTGCATGACCGCGACGACGACGATGAGCATGATGAGCGCATTGAGGAAGCCGTTGTAGGCCAGCGCCACGGCGACGGCGATCGTGCCGGCCGAGATTGCGCCGATGTAGGGGACGAACGACGCGAGGAAGACGATCACGCCGATCGGCAGCGCGAACGGCACCTGCAGGATGACGGCACCGAGGTAGATGCCGACGGCGTCGATGAGCGCGACGAGCACCTGTACGCGCACGTAGTGGCCGACCGAGATCCAGCCCCGCTGGCCAGCCCCGTCGATGGCGGCGCGCGCCTTCTTGGGGAAGATCGACACGATGAAGAGCCAGATGCTGCGGCCGTCGAGGAGATAGAAGATCAGGGCGAAGGCGGTGACGAGCGTGCCGGCGAGGAAGGCGACGACGTTGGAGCCGACCGAGACCGCCTGAGACGCGATGGAGTTCACGTTCGACTGCACCCAGCCGACGATCTCACTGAGCCCCGCGTCGACCTGCTCCTCGGTGACATGCAGCGGGGAGTCCCTGAGGAACTGCAGCGCCAGCTGGTACTGGGCCTCGAGCTTGCCCAGGTCGAGGTTGAAGCCCTGCGCGAACTGGCTGACGACCAGGCTGATCAGCGTTCCGATCGCGAGCAGCAGGACGATGAGCGACAGGATGAGCGCCGCCCACCTGGGGAGGCCGACACCCACGAGCCACTTCATGAGCGGTGCGAGCAGCGACGCCAGGAGCGCGGCCACGAGCAGGGGTATGACGAGGATCGAGGCCTGTGCGACGAGCCACCCGAGGGGAATCAAGGCAAGCAGGATCGCCACGGTGCGCCAGGCCCAGGCCGCGCCGATGCGCAGCCCGCGGGGCACGAGCTCGTCCTCGCTCTCGTTGCGGAGCGCTGGCGTGGGGTTCTGCGCCAGGGTGGAGCCGGTTCTCGTCGATGCAGCCTTGTCGGCAGGCTCGTCGAGGTCGCGTTCGGTCATAGGCTCAATACTAGGAGCGCCCGCGGACGCTGCGATGCCACTAGAACTGCACCCGAGGGGGCTGCGAGATGGCAGCTCGATCGGCGACCTCGAAGAAGGTCCGCTGCTCGAAGTGGAGCGGCCCCGCGACGAGGTTGTTCGGGAACACCTTCACCTTGGTGTTGTATTCGCGCACTCCCCCGTTGTAGAAGCGACGCGACGCCTGGATGCGGTTCTCCACGTCGACGAGGTCTGACTGCAGCTGCAAGAACTCACGGCTGGACTGGAGCTGCGGGTACGCCTCTGCTGCGGCGAACACACCGCGGAGCGAGCCCTGCACCAGGTTCTCGGCGGCGCTCACCTCTTCGGGTGTCGTCGCGCGAGAACTCGCAGCGCGAGCCTCCTCGAACGCCGCGAAGACCTTGTCCTCGTGCGTCGCGAGACCCCGCACTCGAGTCTCGAGCTGCGGGAGCAGCTCCTCTCGGGCCGCCAGCTGCGTCGTGATGTCGCTCCAAGCTCCGTCGACGCGGGCGCTCAGGCGCTTCAGCGAGCGATTGGTGACGACGACGTAGACGACTACGGCGATGACGATGAGGAGCACGGCTCCGACGGCGATCCAGACTTCGAGCATGCCGGAATGGTAACCCGCTTCGACTGCGAGACGGCGGGGTCAGCCCACCGCCTGAGCGAATTCGCTGGATGCAGAGTCCGCGAGGTGCTGAAGATGCTGCGGGATGGGCATCCCGCGGCGTCGAGCAGCTTGCGCCCAGAGTCGACCGGCGCGGTAAGAGGAGCGGACGAGCGGGCCGGCGAGCACCCCGAGGAAGCCGATCTCCCCAGCCACGGCCTTGAGCGCGATGAACTCCTGCGGCTTGACCCACCGCGCCACGGGTAGATGCCTCGGGCTCGGCCGGAGGTACTGCGTGAGCGTGATGATGTCGCAGCCAGCCTCGTGGAGGTCGACGAGCGCCTGCTCGATCTCGTCGCGCTCCTCCCCCATGCCGAGGATCAGGTTGGACTTCGTGACGAGACCCGCGGCCCTGGCCTGCGTGATGACGTCGAGCGAGCGCTCGTATCTGAAGGCGGGGCGGATGCGCTTGAAGATGCGGGGAACGGTCTCGACGTTGTGCGCGAAGACCTCGGGCCTCGAGGAGAAGACCTCTCCGAGAAGCGCAGGGTTGCCGGAGAAGTCCGTCGCGAGGATCTCGACCCCGGTCCCCGGGTTCTCGGCGTGGATGCGCCGGACCGTCTCCGCGTGCAGCCAGGCGCCCTCGTCCGGCAGGTCATCACGGGCGACTCCGGTCACGGTCGCGTAGCGCAGCCCCATGGTCGTGACGGACTCCGCTACCCGGCGCGGCTCGTCGGTGTCGTAGTCGGCAGGTTTGCCCGTATCGATCTGGCAGAAGTCGCAGCGACGCGTGCACTGCGAGCCGCCGATGAGGAACGTGGCCTCCCTGTCCTCCCAGCATTCGTAGATGTTCGGGCAGCCCGCCTCCTGGCAGACGGTGTGCAGGCCGCCCGCCTTGACGAGCTCCGAGACCTGCCGGAACTCCGGCCCCATCTTCGCTCTCGTCTTGATCCACTCCGGCTTGCGCTCGATGGGGGTCTGCGCGTTCCGTGCCTCGACGCGAAGCAGTTTGCGGCCCTCGGGCTTGATCGTCACGCCGCGACTCCCGCTTCGACATCCAGGTGAGCGGCGAGCAGTTCAGCTGCTCTCGGAGCGACCCCGGCGGGAGTGATCGGCCGTCCGAGCTCCGCACTCAGGGACGTGACTCCGGCGTCGGCGATGCCGCACGGCACGATGCGGCCGAAGGGCTCGAGGGAGTTGGAGCAGTTGAGCGCGAAGCCGTGCATCGTGCAGCCTTCGACGACGCGGACCCCGATCGCGGCGACTTTGCGAGCACCGTGGTCGTCATCGACCCACACGCCGGAACGGCCGGCGACCTGCACGCCGTCGACGCCGAACTCGGCGATGAGCTCGATGAGGGCCGCCTCGAGGCGGCGGACGTGTGCGACGACGTCGATGGGCTCTGGCAGCTTGACGATCGGATAGCCGACGAGCTGGCCGGGCCCATGCCAGGTCAGCCGCCCTCCGCGGTCGACCTCGACGACGGGCGTGCCGTCGCTGGGCCGTTCGCTCCGCCTCGTGAGGCGCCCCGCCGTGTACACGCTCGGGTGTTCGAGGAGGACAAGCGCGTCGCCCCGGTCTCCTCGAACGCGCTCGGCGTGCAGCCGCCGCTGGAGCGCGAGGGCCTCCGCGTAGTCGACCGTGGTGGGCTCGAATCCCGGCGTCAGCACATGCATCATGACGACAGTGTTGCATATTCTGTACGAAGTACAACAACTACTCGCCGGCACGAGGGGCGCCGTCCTGGCCGCCCCTCCCCGGCTCGATGGGCGCCGGTCAGACCGCGATCTGCGCAGCCACCACCTTCAGCTTGTGGCGAGCCAGCGCCAGGTTGGCGCTCGTCCGATTGAGCACGAGGTAGATGAACAAACCGCTCGACCCCTGCGAGTTGAGGACGTTGATGAGGTGGTACTGCGAACTCAGCGTGATCAGGATGTCGTCGATCTCATCGGCGATGCCGAGCTCGGACATCGTGCTGAGCTTCGCGCGCACGACGTTGGCGTTACCCGCGGCGGCGATGCCGAGGTCGAACGACGGATTGCCGCCCTGCGCCAGCGCCATGCCGCTCGCGTAGTCGACGATCGCAGCCCCCGTCGCGCCTTCGATGCTCAGCAGCTGGTTGATGGCCTCATCGAGTGAACTCATGTCTTGTCTCCCCTTGTCCTTGTGTCGCCGCCTCACCGACCCCGGAACCTGCAGCTCAGATGCAGTCCTGCATCATCGTCCAGTTCGAAGTGAATGAGGCATCCGAATCCCCATGCCGACCAGAGCACCATCCGCGACCGGACCACCGCACGCGAGCAGTTCTGCTCGCTCACGAAGCGGTCGCCTGCCACGTCGGCCGTTGTCCACGCGGCAGGAAAGCACCTCTCCCTCATCCGATCGATCGGTGAGGAGAGTGTCTGCGCGTACACATCAGCCGCGATGATGAACGCATCGGCATCGACTGCAGGTAGCAGCCGACACGACAGTAGCGCACACCCGAGGAAGACAATGGACACGAATAGCGCCGATCTCGTATAGGTTCGAGTCGTCTGAGTTCGCGGATCTCCGTGAGGGGGCAGACACGCGGAGCTGCTTCGATCTCAGAATCGGGCTTCGCACATCTATCGAGGGGGAACGATGGAAACTCTTGTGCGCATGAGCGGCGCAACGACTTCGTACGGCAGCCGGCAAGTACTCCGGGCGGTCGACCTCACCCTCTATCGGGGGCAGATCGTCGGACTCATCGGCGTCAACGGCGCAGGCAAGAGCACGCTCGTGAGCACGCTCATCGGACGCCAGCAGCTCGAATCCGGAACCATGATTCTCGGTGAGGAGCCCTACGCCCCGGCCTCACCCGAGGAGGCGCAGGCCTGCGGCGTGGGAGTGATCACCCAGAACGCGGAACCACCGAGGGGGTTGACGGTCGCGCAGGCGCTCTTCCGCAACACCTATCGAGCCGATGAGTCGCACGAGGCGGTTCTCGAACGCGCACAAGAGCTCGTCGAGCAGACCAGCACCCAGCTCGATCCTCACGCGATGGTCGATGAGCTCGACCGGGGGCGTCGCGCGCTCGTCGAGGTCGTTCGCATGCTCGCCGAGGAGGCGCAGCTCGTCGTCATCGATGAGGTGGCCGTCACGCTCGCCGACCACGAGATCGCGCTCCTGCACCGAGTGCTGCGGCAGCTCGCCTCGCAGGGCCGAAGCATCCTGTACATCACGCACCGCATGGACGAGGTGCAGTCGATCGTCGACCGCGTCCTCCTGCTCCGTGACGGCACGATAGCCGTCGACACCCCCATCGGCGGGCTCGGCGCCGAAGAGCTCACGGTCATGCTCGTCGGCGAGGTGCCAGACGCGGAAGCGAGCCTCGCGAGCTCCGGGGAGGATGCGCACCGTGCAGCGTTCGCTGCATTCGGCGTCGGTGACGGCCGCCTCCTGCACGGCGTCGATCTCCACGTGCGCCCGGGCGAGGTCGTTGGCGTCACGGGGACGCACGACTCGGGTGTGCGTCAGCTCATCGAGATCCTCGGCGGAGCGACCCGGCAGCAGCAGGGCCACGTGGAGCTGTTCGGAGAGCCTGTCGACCTGGCAGAGGCAGGCGTCGCCGAAGCACACGGCGTGAGCTTCCTCCCGGACGCAGTGCCGGCGTTCGACGCCGATCGGAGCCTCCTCCACGGCGTCGGTGCGACGGATGCGACCATCGGCGCGGAGATCTCACGGGCGAGGAAGATGATCGACCTCGTGCACCGACTGCGCATCAGCACCGCGAGCATCCACACCGCGCTCGCCGAGCTCTCCGGCGGAGACCAGCAGAAGGCCGAGTTCATCCGTGCCGTCGAGCGCGGCGGCACGGTGCTCGTGCTCGCTCACCCGACGCAGGGCGTCGATGTCGGCGCGCGTCGTGCCGTCTTCACCTTCCTCCACAGCCTCGCCCAGACCGGCACGGCGGTCGTGTTCCTGGGCACGGATCTCACCGAGCTGCTCAAGTGGAGCCACCGCGTCGTGGTCCTCGCCAATGGCAGGACCGCGCTCGAGGGACGCTCCGAGCTGCTCGACGAGGACATGATCGTGCATGCGATGCTCGGCGCCCAACGCGCAGAACATGTCGGACGCCGAGCAGTCACGACCACGTAGCGGGTCGAGGCCCGCCACTGAGACCGCGGTACTCCGGTGACGTCGAGCGGCCTAGAGCTCGCGAGAGAAAGCGGCCGCGCGCTCGACCTGCTCGGCGGTGATGTTCTCCCCCGTGTACTTCTCGAACTGCCGAGCCGCTTGCAGGGCGGCAACAGCGGCGCCGGTGACCACGGGAACACCCTGCGCTCGTGCGAGCCTGATGAGTGGGGTCTCCGCCGGGAAGGCGACGACGTCGAACACGAGTGCAGCGGCGGCCACCTGCTCCTCGCTGAATGACAGCGCGGCCTCGTCTTCCCCGGTCATGCCCAGGGGTGTGACGTTGACCAGCACGAAGGCACCTGGCTCGGGGTCGACGTCCTGCCACCAGTACCCGTACTTCTCAGCGAGGGCGCTGCCAGCGATCTCGTTGCGGGCGACGACGGTGAGGTCGCCGAAGCCGGCGTCTCTGAACGCCGCGACGACCGCCTTCGCCATGCCACCGGCGCCGCGCACGACAACCGGCAGCGACGAGCTGATGTCGTGTTCCGCGATGAGCTCGGCGATGGCCTCGTAGTCGGTGTTCGACGCGACAAGTCGACCGCCGTCATTCACGATCGTGTTGACCGACTCGATAGCCAGCGCGGAAGGGTCGAGCTCGTCGACGAGCGCGATAACGGCTTCCTTGAACGGCATCGAGACCGAGCATCCGCGGATGCCGAGCGACCTGACACCGCGGATCGCCCCCTCGATGTCGTCCGTCGTGAAGGCCTTGTAGATGAAGTTGAGACCGAGCTCCTCGTAGAGGTAGTTGTGGAACCGCGTCCCCAGGTTCGACGGCCGCGCAGCGAGCGAGATGCAGAGGGTCATGTCCTTGTTGAGAATCGGCATACCGCCAGTATCGCGGGTGAGAGCCGAGTGCGCCCCAGCAGCTGCGACATCAACGCAGGTCGAGTCGCATGAGCACCCGAGGGAAGCCGTTCAGCACCGAGTCGGTCTCAGCTGCCTGCTCGAAGCCCGCCCTCTCGAACAGGCCGCGTGTGCCGACGTACGCCATCGTGAGGTCCACCTTCTCGCCCCTGTTGTCGACGGGGTAGGCCTCGACGACGGGGGCATCGTGGTCTCTGGCGAGCTGTACGGCGCCTTCGACGAGCTGGTGGGAGATGCCTCGGCCCCGGTAGCCGGGACGAACGCGAACACACCACAGCGACCAGACGGGCAGGTCGTCGAGGTGAGGGATGCGGCGGTTGCGTGCGAAGCTCGTCTCGCTCCGCGGATGCACTGCGGCCCAGCCGACAACCTCGTCGCCCTCGTAGGCGAGCACGCCAGGCGGCGTCTTCTGCCGCAGGAGGCGCTTGACTCGCTCGCCGCGCTCCGGGCCCACGAGTGACAGGTTCTCCTTCGAGGGGATGCGGTAGCTCAGGCACCAGCACACGTTGGCATCCGGCCGCTTGGGTCCGACCATCGTCTGCACGTCAGCGAATCGCTTCGCTGCTCGAACCTCGATCACCATGGCGGCATGGTGCCACGCGAAGCTCGACGCGAGCCGGAGTGGTCTCTTGGTGCCCCACCAGGGACTCGAACCCTGACCTGGAAAGATTTTAAGTCTTCTGCCTCTGCCAATTGGGCTAGTGGGGCGTACACGTCGGGGCCGCCGCATCCGAAGATGTGACGGCCCCGACGAGGTCAGCTACTTGCTGTCGCCAGCAGGCGCCTTGGCCGAGCGCGCAGCCGGCTTCGGAGCAGCCGATCCCGCTTCAGCGGCGACCTTCTCGGTCACCGTCTTGCCGCTGGTGTCAGCCGCAGGCTTCTCGGTCGAGGCGGCAGCCTTGTCGCCACCGTGCTCGCTCGACGCGGGGAGCTTCTTCGGAGCATCCGCCTTGGCCTCGGGGGCTGCGGGGCGGGGACGCGAAGCGAAGCGCTCGAAACCGGCGCGAGGCGTCTCGCGGGCGCTGAGCGAGACGAAGTCGCGGCCGAGCACGAAGTTGTTGATCCAGCCCGTGAGCACGCGGATCTTGCGCTCGACAGTCGGGATCGCCAGGTCGTGGTAGCCACGGTGAGCCAGCCAGGCCAGCACGCCGGTCAGGGCGAAGGTGCCCGACTGGAATGCGCCCACGCCGATGCCGAGACCGGCAACCGCGCCCATGTTCTCGTGGTAGTAGTCCTTCGGCGTTCCGCCGCGGAGCGTCGCCACGAGGTTGGAGGCCATGAGCTTGCCCTGACGGACCGCGTGCTGGGCGTTCGGCACGCAGAAGCCGCCGACTCCACCACCGGAGAGGTCGGGGACCGCCGAGACGTCGCCGGCTGCCCAGGCGTCCTGGACAATGCCGTTGTCGCCCTCGACGCGGAGGTCGGCGCGTGCCCGGAGGCGTCCGCGCTCGTCGACCGGGAGGTCGCTGTTGCTCTTGATGATCGGAGCTGCCATGACGCCGGCAGTCCAGACGATGACATCGGTGGGGAACTTGTCGCCAGCCGAGGTCTCGACGACGCCGTCGAGTGCAGAGGTGACCTGCGTGTTGAGGTGCACCGTCGCGCCGCGCTCTGCAAGGTTCTTGATGACCCACAGTGCGGTGTCTTCCGACACCTCGGGCATGATGCGCCCGGCAGCCTCGATGAGGTGGAAGTGCACGTCGTCGAACTGCAGCGACGGGTAGTCCTCGAGCAGCGCGGTCGCGAGCGAGCGCATCTCGGCGAACGACTCGATGCCGGCGAAACCACCGCCGACGACGACGAACGTGAGGAGGCGCGTGCGCTCCGGGCCCGGGGCCATGGTCGACGCCTTGTTGAAGTTGTCGATCATCGTGTCGCGGATCCACGTGGCCTCTTCGACCGTCTTCACGCCGATGGCGTTGTCGGCGATGCCGGGGATCGGGAAGGTGCGCGAGACGGCGCCGGCGGTGACCACGATGATGTCGTAGTTGACCGTGTACGGCTCGCCGATCTGCGGCGTGATGGTCGCCGTCTTCGTGGCGTGGTCGATGTTCGTGACCTCAGCCGTGATGACGCGCGAGCGCTTGAGGTGGCGACGCAGCGAGACGACTGCGTGACGCGGCTCGATGTTGCCGCTGATGACCTCTGGGAGGAATGGCTGGTACGTCATGTACGGCAGCGGATCGACGACTGTGACCTGGGCTTCGCCCGGGTTCAGCTGCTTCTCGAGCTGCCACGCCGTGTAGAAGCCGGCGTAGCCTCCGCCAACGATGAGAATCTTAGTCACGTACTTGTACTCCCTGCATGCGATGGTTGGGCGAGGAAAACCTTGTCAAGTCTACTCCTGCGCGTCACGGGCGAGTGCATCGCCCGGGTTCGCGCACACGCAGCGCTTCGGAGACCAGGTGGACAGCTCGAGCGCCCAGTCTCCGACGGGGTTCACTCCGGGCCCCGCGACCAGCGAATGGGCGGCCAGGGCGTGGAGGCACTTCACGCGCGTGGGCATTCCGCCGGCGGTGACACCGGCGATCTCCTCGACGACCTCGAGCGACTCGCGTTCGGCGAGGTAGCGCTCGTGCGCGGCCAGGTAGGCGGCACGGAACTCCTCGTCGTCGCTGAGCCGCTGCTGCATCTCCGGCATGATCTGCTCCGCCTCGATCTGCGACATCGCGATGGTCGCGGCGGGATGAGACAGGTAGTAGAGCGTGGGGAACGGCGTGCCGTCTGGCAGCCGTGGGCGCGTGACGACGACCGTCGGGTTGCCGCAGACGCACCGGGCGCCGATCCCGACGACACCCCGCATGGGGCGGCCGAGCTGCTCCCCCATGACCTCGAGGTCGCGTTCGCTGGCTACTGAGTACTCGAGCATTGGTCGCCTTCGGTTCTGCGGGCGGATGCGCTGGAGTGACGATCCGCGGGGTTCGATGTGCTTCGTGGTGCTAGTCGCCCGGGGTGGGCGCGGGTGCCGGCGCGGTGCCGGCGGTCACCATCGACTCGACGAAGCTGTCGAGCCAGCTGGCCTGCGTCTCGTGGAGCTCGGTGCTGATGTTGCTCTGCTGCTGCTTGTTGGTGACGGGAGGGTCGAGCACAAGGTAGCTCGTGTCGCCGGGCATGACGAATAGGAGACGCCCTCGGGCCTGCGACTGGATGTACGCGGGGTCGCTCCACCTGTCGCGTTCCGTGGCGATCTCATCCACGCTCTGCTGCGTCTCGACGAGCTCGGCCTGCAGCTGGGCGACATACTGCCGTTGCGCGATGTAGCGCTGCGCGGTCGGTGCCAGCACCGCGATACCGAGGATCACGACGAGTGCCACGAGCACGGTCGCGCCGTTCGGGCGCACGGTCGGAATGCGGCGGCGCTTCGACGGCCCGCTCGACGACTGCTTGCGAGGTGACGAGGACGACGGCTTGGAGCGGGGCTTCGATTTCGAGGGTGCGGACTTCGAGGGTGTGGACTTCGAAGAGCCCTTCGCCGCCCCCTTGGCTGGGGTGCCGCCCTTCGGCTTCACGTTCCCGTTCGACTTCGCGCTCGAGTTCGCATTCGGCCTCGACGGAGCGCGCGGAGTGGCTTTCGACTCGGCTCCCCCGCTCCGACTCGAGCTCGACTTTCCCGTCGACTTCGCCATGCGCATCCCCCTCCCGTGTCGGCTTCCCATCATGCCGAACGGGCCGGGGACTTGCCCCGACCCGTTCGTGTGTCGCGCCGATCAGCGCGACGGTAAGCCGCGCCGACCGGCCCGGACCCCTATGCCTTGTGGCGGGGGAAGGCGCTGCGGCCTGCGTAGACGGCTGCGTCGCCGAGCTCTTCCTCGATGCGGAGGAGCTCGTTGTACTTGGCGACGCGGTCGGTGCGGGCAGGCGCACCGGTCTTGATCTGGCCGGAGTTCGTGGCGACCGCGAGGTGCGCGATCGTCGCATCCTCGGTCTCGCCCGAACGGTGCGACAGGATTGCCGTGTAGCCGGCGCGCTGCGCGAGCGAGACAGCGTCGAGCGTCTCGGTGAGCGTGCCGATCTGGTTGACCTTCACGAGGAGCGAGTTCGCTGCGCCCTCCGTGATGCCGCGCTGGAGGCGCTCCGGGTTGGTGACGAACAGGTCGTCGCCGACGATCTGCACCTTGGCGCCGATGGCGGCCGTGAGAGCCTGGTAGCCAGACCAGTCGTCCTCGTCCAGCGGGTCCTCGATCGTGACGATCGGGTAGTCGGCGACGAGCTTCTCGTAGAAGGACGTCATCTCCTCAGCCGAGACCTCAGCACCCTCGAAGTGGTACTTGCCGTCCTTGAAGAACTCGCTCGAGGCGACATCCATGCCGAGCACGATGTCGGTGCCGAGCTCGTACTTCGTCGCGCCGATGGCCTCGACGATGAGGTCGAGTGCCGCACGCGTGTTGGGCAGGTCGGGGGCGAAGCCGCCCTCGTCGCCGAGGCCCGTCGCGTAGCCCTTGGAGTGCAGGGTCTTCTTGAGCTGGTGGTACACCTCGGTGCCCCAGCGAAGCGCCTCGCTGAAGGTCTCTGCACCGATGGGGAGGATCATGAACTCCTGCACGTCGATGCCGTTGTCAGCGTGCGCGCCACCGTTGATGATGTTCATCATCGGCACGGGGAGCACGTGAGCGTTGGGGCCGCCGACGTAGCGGAAGAGCGGGAGGCCAGCCGAGTCGGCTGCTGCCTTCGCGACTGCGAGGCTCACACCGAGGATGGCGTTCGCGCCGAGGCGCTTCTTGTTGGGGGTGCCGTCGAGCTCCTTGAGCTCCTCGTCGACGAGACGCTGGTCGCTGGCGTCGAAGAACTCGATGGCGGGGTCGATCTCGTCGATGACGGCCTCGACGGCCTTCTGGACGCCCTTGCCGAGGTAGCGGTCGGCGTCGCCGTCGCGCAGCTCGAAGGCTTCGAAGGCGCCGGTGGATGCGCCGGACGGCACAGCCGCGCGGCCGGTCGATCCGTCATCGAGCAGAACCTCGACCTCGACGGTTGGGTTGCCTCGGGAATCGAGGATCTCGCGGGCGTGGACGACGTCAATAAGGGCCACAGGATGCTCCTTGCGAATCAGTAGCGTACGGACCGCCAGAGACGCGGTCCTTCGTCAGTGTATCGGGGTCGGCGGAACGTGAGGAGGGAGCGGACGCGCTGACGTCACGAGGTGGGCGAGGGCAGCTCGGCTGTCTCCGCCGCCATCAGCTCCTCGAAGCTCGGAACCCGCCAGACGACCGGGTTCTCCGCATACTCGGGATCCCCATCCGCTGGCCCCCACCGGACCTCGACGAGGGACCGCCCCGCGGGAACCAGGTAGATCGCGCAGCGGAGTTGCTGATCGCCAGCTGCGTCCTGTTGCGGGGGTCCCATGCCATCGCCGCAGTGGATCGCGTCAGGTGCCTCGTCCATCGTCGCTCGCGGGGCAACCGAGCCATCATCGAGAATCCCGACGAGATCCGGTGGGAGTGCCGACGTACCGTCTTCGGCGTCGCCCTGCAGGCCGACTGTGAAGTTGAGAGATTCCGGGTGCGTCCATTCAGGCCCGATCTCGGTGAGCCCCGAGTTCTCCGGGCCGCCGGTCGCCAGCTGCGAGAAGGTGATCGCCACCTTGCGACCATCCTCCAGGGGCAGAAGCGCGGTCTCCCGGTACTCGAATCGGCTGCCGGGCTCGGCAACGGACTCTGGGATCACAACTTCCTGGTAGGCGAGGGGTTCGTCCCATTCACCGAGCAGTGAGCATCCGCTCAATGACGTTGTCGTTGCCGCCACCAGGCCCACGGACGCGAGCCACCGCCTGCGGACTCTGCTGGCAGGCGTCCCCTGTCGAGTGCTCGATTCCAAGGCTCCCCCTCGTTCGGAGGTGCCAGGCTACGAGCCCTGGAGCGCTTCGAAGCTGAGCGTCTCGGGCGCGTCGACGTGCTCGTCCCGCACGTGAGCCGCGTGCGTGAACCCCTGCTCGGCGAGCGAGGCAAGTAGGCCGCGCACGTTCTTGGGTTTCTTGGCGACGCGCACGCGCGACGCTCCGGAGCGCACGACCGCGCCCTTGACCTTCGCGATATCGGCGACGGACGCCCGCTTGTCGAAGAGCAGCGCCACGGCACGCTCCTCGCCCGAGTCGGGCAGCTGCGCGAGGTCGACGATGCGCTCGAAGCCGATCGAGAACCCGCACGCCGGCACATCCTGCCCGAGGAAACGGCCGATCATGCCGTCGTAGCGTCCGCCGCCACCGACCGAGGAGCCCGACTCCGGGTGCGCCGCCTCGAAGATCGTGCCCGTGTAGTAGCCCATGCCACGCACGAGGCTCGGGTCGAACACGAGCCGGATGGAGGCGCCCGCCGCGAAGGCCGCATCCGCGATCTCGACCATGCCCTCGACGATCTCGACGACGGCCGGGTCCTCCCGGAGCGCACCGGGCAGGCTCGTGAGGACCGTCGCGCGATCGAGACGGATGCCGGTCTCGAGCAGGGGCGCCCACGTGGCGAGCGCCGCCGCGAGCTGCAGCGCGGCCGTGGCGTTGAGCGTCGCGAGCTCAGCGGCTACTCCCTCTGGCCCGATCTTGTCGAGCTTGTCGATCGTGATGAGTGCGGCGCCGTGCTCGGCCTCCGCGAATCCGCAGTGCACGAGCAGAGCGGTGAGCAGGCGCCGGTCGTTGACTCGGATAGTGCAGTTGTCGAGGCCGAGCTCGACGAGCGCGGCCGAGGATGCCACCAGCAGCTCGACCTCGGCGAGCGCACCCGGCTCGCCGATGATGTCGATATCGCACTGCACGAACTGCCGGTAGCGACCCTTCTGCGGGCGCTCGGCGCGCCAGACCGGCGCCATCTGCAGGCTGCGGAACACCCCAGGCAGGGTTCCGCGGTGCGTGGCGACGAACCGCGCGAGCGGCACCGTCAGATCGAAGCGCAGGCCCAGGTCGCTCAGCGCGAGGGGGTCGCCGGCCTCGGCGGCAGCAGCAAGGGCCTCGCCGTCGAGCGCACGCTTCATGACGGCGAAGGACAGCTTCTCGTTGTCCCCGCCGAGCCCAGAGTGCAGGCGCGCTGCGTCCTCCACGACCGGCGTCTCGATCTCATCGAAGCCGTGCCTCGTGTACACCTCACGGATCGTCCCGAGGATGCGCTCACGCCTGCGCTTGTCTGCCGGAAGGAAATCGCGCATGCCACGAGGCGGAGTGATCTGAGAAGCCATTGCACTATTCTCGCAGGATGATCGCATGCGACGGATTCGGGGGCGCCGCGTGACCGACCAGCTCCCCCTCATCGGTGCGGCTCAGGCCAGACGCATCGCGCTCGCGGCCCAGGGGTTCGGCGGGCGGAAGGCCGCGACCGAAGCCGGAACGCGGCAGCTGGGCTCGCTGCTCTCGCGCATCCACCTGCTGCAGATCGACTCCGTGAACGTGTGGGAGCGCAGCCATTACATGCCCGTCTTCTCTCGACTGGGCGGCTACGACAAGGCGGCGCTCGACCGTCTCGCGTCCGGTCGCCAACCGCGCCTCACGGAGTATTGGGCCCACGAGGCGGCGCTGCTCCCCGTCTCGTCACTGCCGCTCTTCGGGTGGCGGATGCGCGACAAAGAGGAACGGGACCGCCGCAAGAACGCAGAGTTCCTCGAGGGCCACGCGGCGACGATCGCGTGGCTGCGTGCCGAACTCCTCGAGCGAGGCCCGCTCGCGGCAAGCGAGTTCGAGCACGAGGCCAACAAGCGGCGCGGCTCCTGGTGGGAGTGGTCGGACGTCAAGATCGTGCTCGAGCACCTCTTCCGCTGGGGCGAGCTCGCATCAGCACCCCGCAAGGGCTTCGAGCGGCGCTACGCGCTGCCCGAGCAGGTTCTGCCGCCCGAGGTGCTCGGCGCCGAGGTGAGCACGCGCGACGCGGTCCGTGCGCTCACCGGCATGGCCGCCGCCGCCCACGGCATCGGCACCACGGCCGACCTGGCCGACTACTTCCGCGTGCCGATGGCGCTCACGAAGACAGCGCTCGAGGAACTCGCTGACTCCGGCGAGGTGCTACCCGTGCGAGTCGCCGAGTGGGGCAAGGACGGCCAGCCGGGAACGGCGTGGCTGCATCGCGACGCCAAGCGGCCACGCGCGATGGACGCGGCAGCGCTGCTCTCGCCCTTCGACCCCGTCGTCTGGTTCCGGCCGAGAGCCGAGCGGATGCACGACTTCCACTACCGCATCGAGATCTACACACCCGCCGAGAAGCGCGTCTACGGCTACTACTCCCTGCCGATCCTGCTCGGCGACGCGGTGGTTGGCCGCGTCGACCTGAAGAACGACCGGCAGTCGCGCATCCTGCGCGTGCAATCGGCATGGAGCGAGGCGGATGCACCCGCCGACATCGCCGAACGCACTGCCGTGCTGCTGCGCGACGCGGCCGCCTGGCAGCACCTCGACGACATCGTCGTGGCCGACCGCGGCAATCTCGCCCGCGGCCTTGGTGGCGCGCTCACCTCGAATCGCTGACGCGACGCCGCGGCCTGCCTGCCCGCCCGTCTGGCTGGCTGGCTGCCGGCCTGCCCACCTAGTCGAACGCTGCCCGGCGATTCGCCCTCCAAGCCTTGCCCCAGAGGGGCATTCAACGGGCAGCGATCAAGCAGCTCAGGCGTCTCGCGCTTCGGCTTCGGCTTCGGCTTCGGCCGAGCGGATGCGCGCCTCGAGTTCGCGGTTGGCGAGCCGCATCGCGCGCTCGGCGTCGAGCCCCCGTGCATCCGCGTCTCGAACGAGCGCGAGTAGCCTTCGCCCCAGCGCCAGTTCCTCGTCAACCGCCTCCCCTGTGGCTGCGCCCATTTCTGCACTGACCTCCCCCACCCCAGGATTCGGGATGGCTTCCTCGCTCTCGGATGGCTTGCTTTCCATCCCGAAGCGATTTGCCCATCCCGAATCGCTGGGCGAGGCGGCGGCTGAGACAGCGGCCGCGCCGACCTGGCGCTCCTTGCCGAGCAGCTTCTGCGAGAGCGCAAGCGCCGACATCCCTCGGGGCACGCCGTCGAGCACGCTCGTGCGGTCGCGCTTCTCGACGGCCTTGGCCTCCTGCCAGAGGCGGATGATCTCGTCGATGTCGCGGGTGGGTGTCGGCCCGAAGACGTGCGGGTTGCGGCGCACGAGCTTGTCGGCCTGCTCGCGCGCGACGTCCTCGAGCGTGAAGGCGCCCTGCGCCCGCTGGGCGGCGATGTCCGAGTGGAAGAGCACCTGGAAGAGCACGTCGCCGAGCTCCTCGCGGATGTCGGTGGGGTCGTCGCTCTCGAGCGCCTCGACGAGCTCCGCGGACTCCTCCGTGAGGTACTTCACGAGCGTTGCGTGGGTCTGCTCCTCGTACCAGGCGCATCCTGCGTCTCCACGGAACGCCTCCACGACGCTGAGCAGCCGGAGCAGCTCAGGACGATCGCTCGCCTCCCCCACGATTACTTGGCCTCCGTGTCACTGGGAACCTCGACGACCTCATCCTCCACCTCGAAGATGGCCTTGAGGATGCTGCGCACCCAGATGAGCATCTCCTCGTCGCTCGGCGGATTGCCGTCGCGGCCCTCGAGGATGGGGATCGCGAGCGAGTTCGTGGCGTCGACGATCTTCGATCCCGGGTACATGCGGCGCAGGCGCATCTGCTTGGAGTCGCTCAGCTCGGCGGGTCCGATGCGCAGCGTCTTGCCGAACACGACGAGCTCGCCGAGGCCAGCCTTCACGGCGAGGCGGCGCAGCTTCGAGACCTCGATGAGGCGCTGCACCTCGATGGGCGGCTCGCCGTAACGGTCCTGCAGCTCCTCGAGGACGAGCCCGATCTGGCCCGGCTTCGCGTTGGGGCTCGAGGCGCTCGAGAGCTTCTGGTAGGCCTCGAGGCGCAGTCGCTCGCTCGCGACGTAGTCCTCGGGCACGCGGGCATCCACGGGGATCTCGAGCCGCAGCTCGGTCTGCCCCTCCGCGACCTCGCCGCGGAAGGTGTTGACGGCCTCGCCGATCATGCGCAGGTACAGATCGAAGCCGACGCCGGCGATGTGGCCGGACTGCTCGCCGCCGAGCAGGTTTCCCGCGCCACGGATCTCGAGGTCCTTGAGGGCCACCTGCATGCCGGAGCCGAGCTCGTTGTTAGCCGCGATCGTCTCGAGGCGGTCGGTCGCGGTCTCCGTGAGGGGGCGCGTTCCGTCGTACAGCAGGTAGGCGTAGGCGCGCTCGCGTCCGCGACCCACACGTCCGCGCAGCTGGTGCAGCTGGCTGAGCCCGTAGCGCTCGGCGTCGTCGATGATGAGCGTGTTCGCGTTGGCGATGTCGAGGCCGGTCTCGACGATGGTGGTCGAGACGAGCACGTCGAACTTGCGTTCCCAGAAGTCGACGATGATCTGCTCGAGTCGCGCTTCGCTGAGCTTGCCGTGCGCGACAGCAACCCGCGCTTCCGGCACAAGCTCGGCGATCTCCGCCGCCACCCGGTTGATGGATGCGGTGCGGTTGTGCACGTAGAACACCTGCCCCTCGCGCAGCAGCTCGCGGCGGATCGCGGCGGCGACCTGGCGCTCGGACTTGGCGCCCACGAACGTGAGGATCGGGTGCCGGTCTTCCGGCGGGGTCGCGAGGGTCGACATCTCGCGGATCCCCGTGACCGCCATCTCGAGCGTTCGAGGGATGGGGGTCGCACTCATTGCGAGGATGTCGACGTTGGCCTTGAGCTTCTTGAGGGCGTCCTTGTGCTCGACGCCGAACCGCTGCTCCTCATCGATGACGATGAGGCCGACGTCCTTGTACGCGATGGTGTCGGTGAGGAGGCGATGCGTTCCGATGACGATGTCGACGGAGCCGTCGGCGAGCCCTCGGATCGTCTCCTCCGACTCCTTCTTCGACTGGAACCGGCTGAGCGGCTTGATGGTGACGGGGAAACCCGCCATCCGCTCGGAGAAGGTCTCGTGGTGCTGACGGACGAGCAGCGTCGTCGGCACGAGGATGACGACCTGCTTGCCGTCCTGCACCGCCTTGAACGCGGCACGCACGGCGACCTCGGTCTTGCCGAAGCCCACGTCGCCCGAGACGAGGCGGTCCATGGGGATGGGTCGCTCCATGTCGCGCTTGATCTCGTCGACGGTCTGCAGCTGGTCGGGCGTCTCCACGAACGGGAACGCCTCCTCGAGCTCGTGCTGCCAGGGCGTGTCGGGCCCGAACGCGTACCCCTTCGAGGCCATGCGGGTGCTGTAGAGCTTCACGAGCTCCACGGCGATGTCGCGCACGGCCTTGCGGGCCTTGCCCTTCGCGGCCGACCAGTCGGAGCCGCCCATCTTCGAGAGGGCGGGCGCCTCGCCGCCGACGTACTTCGTGAGCTGGTCGAGCTGCTCGGTCGGGATGAACAGCTTGTCGCCGGGCTGGCCGCGTTTGGACGGTGCGTACTCGATGAGGAGGTACTCGCGCACGGTCTTGGGGGCGTTCCTGCCGCCCGCCTGGACCTCACGCTGGCGCAGCTCGATGAACTTGCCGATGCCGTGCGTCTCGTGCACGACGAAGTCGCCGGCTTTCAGCTGCAGCGGGTCGACGACTGAGTTGGCGCGTCGTCTGGCGAGCTTCTTCGGCTGGCGCGAGTCGTATCCGACGGCTCGTCCGAAGAAGTCGGTCTCGGTGACGAGCGCGAGCTTCTGGCCGGGCACCTGAACGCCCGTGGAGACGGGTGACTGGGTGAGGTAGGCGACGCCGGTCTCGAGCTCGTCGGGCAGCTCGTCGACGAGCCTCGCGGCATCGCCATGCTCGGAGAGCAGCTGGCTGGCACGCTCCACGAGGCCGGGCCCCTGGCTCGTGACGACGACACGCCAGCCCTCCTTGAGGAGCGCCGAGACGTGCTCGATCGCGCCGTCGGCGTTGCCGGCGAAGCTGGGCACCGCGTCGCCCTCGATCTTCACGGCGAGGATTTCGCTCGCGTCGAGCTGCTCCTCTGGGATCTCCAGCGACTGGAACGGCGAGAGCGACCACCACGGTCGGGCACCGCGAGCGTCGCGGAGGCCGGAGACGCTGAGGAAGTCGCCGGAGCTGAGGTCGATGGGGGCATCCGCGCCGGCGGTCGCGGCACTCCAGGCGGCCTCGAGGAACTCGTGGTTCGTCTCCGAGAGGTGCACGGCGCGCGTTGCGACACGCTCAGGCGAGAGCACCGCCATGGCGGCGTCCTCCGGCAGGTAGCTGGTGATCGGGACGAGCTCGCTCACGAGCGCCGGGGCGAGCGATTCCATGCCCTCGGAGGGGATGCCCTCGGCGATCTTCGCGAGCATCTGCTGCAGGTTCGGGAACTCGTGCTGCATCTCGCGTGCGCGCTGGCGCACGCTCTCGGTGAGCAGCAGCTCGCGGGCCGGGGTGATGAGGGCCTCGGTGACCTCGGACTCGAGCGAGCGCTGATCCGCGACCGAGAACACGCGGATCTCGTCGACCTCGTCGCCGAAGAAGTCGATGCGGAGAGCGTGCGACGCATCCGGTGGGAACACGTCGAGGATTCCGCCGCGGACGGCGAACTCACCTCGTCGCGTGACCATGTCGACGCGCGAGTAGGCGAGGTCGACGAGCTGCAGGGCGAGGCTCGAGAGGTCGTTGCCGCGAGAGCCGCGCTCGAGGCGGATGGTCGTGGCCGCATCGAGGCCGGGCAGGAGCGGCTGGAGGGCGGCGCGCACGGAGGCGAGCAGCACGAACGGCGCAGCGCGCTCCCCCGCCTTCCAGTCGGTGAGCTCGCGCATGGCACGAAGTCGGCGGCCGGTGGTCTCGACGGACGGGCTCAGCCGCTCGTGCGGGAGCGTCTCCCATGCCGGGAACTCCGCGATGTGCGCATCCGGCACGAACGTCTGCAGGTCGGCGCCGAACTGCTCGGTCTCACGGCTCGTCGCGGTGAGCACGAACAGCATCGGGGCGGCACCGAGCTCGGCCTGGCGCGCGGAGAGGAGGTTCGCGATCAGCGGGGCCCTCGCCCCATCGACGAGCGAGAAGTCGGTGTCGCGACCGGCGCGCCCCATGGCGCGCTCGAAGGAAGGGGTGGACTGGATGGAGCGTACGAAGCCGTGCAGAGTCACTCGGGGAATTGTACGCGCCGAGGGGAAGATACTTCCTACAGTCCCCGGGCTCTCTTCTGCGCTGAGAGCGAGCTAGGCGAGTTCAGCGGACTCGAGCAGCACGGTGAACGGTCCGTCGTTGACGCTCGCGACCTTCATCATCGCGCCGAACTCGCCGGTCTCCACGCGCACTCCACCGGCGCGGAGGTCCGAGACGAAGGCCTCGACCAGCGGCTCTGAGTGCTCCCGACCGCTCGCGAGCGACCAGGACGGGCGCCGCCCCTTGCGCGCATCCCCGTACAGCGTGAACTGGCTGACGACGAGCAGCGGCGAGCCGGTGTCGACGACGGACTTCTCGTCGTTCAGGATGCGCAGCCCGAGCAGCTTGCGGGCGAGCTTGGCCGCATCCGCCTCGGTATCCGCGTGCGTCACGCCGACGAGGACGAGGAGCCCAGCTTCGTCGATGCGGCCGACCGTGCGATCGCCGACCGTGACGCTCGCCTCGGTGACCCGCTGGACGACGAGCTTCACGCGCCAGCTGCCGTGTGCACTCGAAGCTGCGCGGCCTGCATGCCCTCGAGCGCGATGAGCTCGACCGCGTCTGCCGCGTCGCCGACGAGGACCGGGAGCACGTCCCGCTCGCTGCCGGCGAAGTCCTTCAGCACGAAGTCCGCAGCGTCCTGACGCCCAGGCGGGCGCCCGATGCCGACGCGCACTCGCAGGTACCCGGGATCGCCCAGCGCCGCGCTGATGTCGCGCAGACCGTTGTGGCCGCCGTGACCGCCGCCGACCTTGAGCTTCAACGTGTCGAAGGGCAGATCGAGCTCGTCGTGCACGACGACGACGTGGTCGACGTCGACCCCGTAGTAGTCGACGAGCTGCGAGACGGGGCCGCCCGAGGTGTTCATGTAGCCGTTCGACTTCGCCAGCACGAGCTTCGGGCCGCCGGGAGCCGTGCGCCCCTCCGCCACGCGAGCGTTCGCCTTGGTGTGCCGCGAGAAGTTGGCCCCGATGCGCTTCGCGAGCTCATCCACGACGAACTGCCCGACGTTGTGACGGTTCTTCGCGTACTTCTCGCCGGGATTGCCGAGTCCGACGACGAGCCAGGTGTCTGCTGCCATGCTGCAAAGCCTTTCATGAGAGGGGACGCGGCGGGCGGCGGCTCGTCCACGGATGATGGAACGCGAAAGGCGGGCAGCCGAAGCCACCCGCCTTCCGAAGATACGTCGAGTCAACGACGCCAGACGAGGAACTACTCGGCCGCGGCTGCTTCTTCCTCGGCGTCCTCGTCCTCGTCCTCGCCACGAGGCGTCTGGATCGAGACGAGAGCGACCTCTTCGGCGTCCTCAGCGAGCTCGACGAGAACGGTGCCCTCGGGGAGCTTGAGGTCTTCGCGGTGGATGAGCGTGCCATCCTCGAGGCCCTCGACCGAGACCTCGATGAAGCTCGGGATGGCCGTCGCGTCTGCGGCGACGAGGATCGTCGTCGCGTCCTGGACGGCGATCGTGCCCGGGAAGGGCTCGCCGATGAGGTGCAGCGGCACGTCGACCTCGACGCGCTCGCCCTTGCGGATGACCGCGAGGTCGAGGTGCTCGATGATCTGGCGCACCGGGTCGCGCTGGACGTCGCGGACGAGCGCGAGCTGCGTGTCACCCTCGATGTCGAGCTCGATGAGGGCGTTCGCCTTGCGGATGAGCAGCATCGTCTCGTGACCCGGGAGGGTCAGGTGGCGGGGGTCGGTGCCGTGGCCGTAGAGGACCGCGGGGATCTTGCCGGCAGCACGGATCTTGCGTGCTGCACCCTTGCCGAACGATTCGCGCAGTTCGACACTGAGCTTGTTGGTCTCTGCCATGTTGTCTCCTTGATGGTGGTTCTCGACAGACTGAGGAAGCGTGTGGAGGCCCATTCAAGGACACATCACCGCGTCGATCACGGGCCTTACGGCCCCTCGCCGAAGTTCAGCCCCCCACTTTACGCCATGACGGGCGCCGCGTGGTGCCGTTCCTCGAAACCGCCGGATCGAGCTGCTAGAAGCCGACGGCCTTGCGCCAGCCGTGGCGCCTGGCGCTGCTGACAGCCGCACCAGCGCCCAGCATCGCGAACCCGAAGACGACGAGCTCGGCGGCGAGCAGCGAGACCGCCATGCCGGATGCCGGACCCGCGAACAGCTGGAATGTCGAGAGCTCCTCCTGCCAGAGGGGAGCAGCGACGAGCGCGGCCGTGATCTGCGCGTGCAGCAGGAAGCAGCCGAGTCCCGCGAGCACCGACAGCGCCCCGGAGACGACCGAGCCCGTACCGGAGAGCCGCATCGTGAGCGCCATGAGGAAGAAGCCGACGGCCGCGAGCATCGTGACGAGCATCGTCCACACCGGCGAGACACCCACACCGTCGCCGAGGAAGCTGCCCGCCGACGACGAGACGCCCGAGACGATGATCAGCACGGGGATGGCGCTGAACGCGACCACGCAGATCGCGTAGAGCGGGACGGCAAGAAAGACCGAGCCGATGCGTGCCCACACGCTCGGGCTCGCCGACTCGCGGGCGCGTCCGCTTCGGCCCTCGCTGCCACGCGCATCCGCGAGACCCGACTGCTGACCAGCTCGCGGCGGCCGAGCCGCCGCGGCCGGACGACCAGGTGCCGCGGGCGCGGACACCGGAGCCGGCGGCGGTGCCTGCTGCGGGATGACGCGGGTCGACTCGTCGCTTCCCTCGTACAGGCTGGATGACGACGCCCGAGAGGTGGACGGCGTCGCGCGAGTCCGCGGCATCGCCGTCGTGGGCTGCTCATCGGTGATGGCGTCGCCGTCATCGTCTGGGCGCCCGAAATCATAGGCTCTCGTGCGGGCGTCATGGTCAGCCACTGGAGTGTCTCCTGTCTTGGTGCTCGCGGTCACGCATGCAGCCAGCTATCGTCCTGGCTGTGTGCCGAATCCGGCGCCGTTTCGTCATGTTCGGAAATGGTTGCCTCGCTCGTGCCACAAGTCAGGGTACGACTGCCCGTCGTGCAATACCGTGGAGTGTCCCGTGCATCGCCCTGACGGGAGCTCGCATCCACTTTGAAAGAGACGCATCTATGACCACTGACGCTGCCCCCTCGATCTCCTCGGAAACCGGCTCGTCCCCAAGCGCGAACATCGGCGTCGTCGGCATGGCCGTCATGGGCTCCAACCTCGCCCGCAACCTCGCGAGCCGCGAGGGCAACACCGTCGCCGTGTACAACCGCTCGCCAGAGCGCACCCGCACGCTCGTCGCGGAGCATCCAGAGGCCGGGTTCGTGCCCTCCGAGTCGGTCGCCGACTTCGCAGCGTCACTCCAGAAGCCCCGCACCGCGATCATCATGGTGCAGGCAGGCGCCGGCACCGATGCCGTCATCAACCAGCTCGTCGAAGCGTTCGAGCCGGGCGACATCATCGTGGATGGCGGCAACGCCCTCTTCACCGACACCCGCCGCCGCGAGGCAGCCGTGCGCGAGACGGGCATCCACTTTGTGGGCTGCGGCATCTCCGGCGGCGAAGAGGGCGCCCTCAACGGCCCCTCCCTCATGCCGGGCGGCACCGTCGAGTCGTACGAGACCCTCGGCCCGATCCTGCGCACCATCGCCGCGGTCGCCGAGGGCGAGCCCTGCGTCACCCACGTCGGCACCGACGGCGCCGGCCACTTCGTGAAGATGATCCACAACGGCATCGAGTACGCCGACATGCAGCTCATCGCCGAGGCCTACGACCTCATCCGCCGCGGCACCGGCAAGTCCCCCGCCGAGATCGCGGAGATCTTCGCCGAGTGGAACAAGGGCGAGCTCGAGTCGTACCTCATCGAGATCACCGCAGAGGTGCTCCGCCAGGTCGACGCCGACACGCAGCTCCCGCTCGTGGATGTCATCCTCGACGCCGCCGGCGCCAAGGGCACCGGCGCCTGGACAGTACAGACCGCCCTCGACCTCGGCGTGCCCGTCTCCGGCATCGCCGAAGCCGTGTTCGCCCGCTCAGTGTCCTCCAAGCTCGAGCAGCGCGCCGCATCCCGCACCCTCCCCGGCCCCGACGGCTTCCAGGTCGAAGACGCCGACGGCTTCGTCGAGGACGTGCGCCTCGCGCTCTACGCGTCCAAGATCATCGCCTACTCGCAGGGCTTCGACGCCATCATCGCCGGCGCCGAGCAGTACGGCTGGGACATCAAGAAGGGCGACATCGCCGCGATCTGGCGTGCAGGCTGCATCATCCGGGCCCGCTTCCTGAACCGCATCACCGAGGCCTACGCCGAGAACCCCGAGCTCGTCGCCCTCGTCACCGCACCGTTCTTCCGCGAGGCCGTCGACACCGCGCAGGCAGCATGGCGCCGCGTCGTCGTGCAGGCAGCGCAGGCCGGCATCCCCGCCCCCGCGTTCTCCTCGTCGCTGTCCTACTACGACGGGCTGCGCGCCGAGCGCCTCCCCGCCGCCCTCATCCAGGGGCAGCGCGACTTCTTCGGCGCCCACACCTACAAGCGCGTCGACCGCGACGGTGTTTTCCACACCGACTGGTCCGGCGACCGCACCGAGCACAACGCGTAGCGAGCTCAGCGAGCCGCAGAAGCAACGCGCGAGGCCCCGGCCTTCAGGCAGCCGCCTGAGGGCCGGGGCCTTTCACGTGCGCGGCGAGGCGTGGAGCTCCCCCGCTGGGTGACTGCTCTGCGCTGCCGGGCTCTCACCCGCTCTGCGCTCTGCTCTGGCCTGCTCTGCGCCGGCCTGCTCTGCTCTGCTCCCACCTCCGGCTCCCCCTCTCCGCCCCGCCGTGCCACCGCATCCGGAGCCGCAGACGTCAGCGAGACGCACCCTCACAACGGCGTGAGCGTGCATCTCGCCAACTCCTGCGGCCGGGGCCGGATGCGCCAGGCT
>NZ_LR733186.1:810647-1196088 GCF_902506465.1 Pseudoclavibacter sp. 8L
TGCGTGCAGCTTGCCCGCCCCCGCCTTGCCGACCGCCCGCTCCAGCACCGGCGCCGGCGTGTGCGCGAGATCGAAGACCGTGTGGATGCCGATGCCGCGCAGCTTCGCCTCGCTCTTCTCGCCCACACCCCAGAGCGCGCCGACCGGCAGGTGGTGCAGGAACGGGATCGTCTCCTCGTGCGGGATCACGAGCATGCCGTCCGGTTTGCATTTGCCGGACGCGAGCTTCGCCACGAACTTGGTGGATGCGGCGCCCACCGAACAGGTCAGCCCCGTCTGCGCCTTCACCCGCGCGCGAAGGCTCGCCGCGATCTCACCCGGCGAGCCGAACAGCAGGCTCGCGCCGGACACGTCGAGGAACGCCTCGTCGATCGAGAGAGGCTCGACGAGCGGCGTGAACTCGCGGAAGATCTCCATGACCTGCTGCGAAGCATCACGGTACTTGCCCATATTGCCCTGCAGCACCACCGCCTCCGGGCAGCGGGCGATCGCCTGATGCATCGGCATGGCGCTGCGGACGCCCCTGGCCCGCGCCTCGTAGCTGGCGCTCGACACCACGCCCCGCTCCCGAGTGCCGCCGACGATCACCGGCTTGCCGACGAGATCGGGCCGCTCGAGCAGCTCGACGGCCACGAAGAACGCGTCCATGTCGACATGGAGGATGCTCGCGGACGCGTCGCGGTCGGACGCCGCACCCGTCTGCCGCACCCCCATGTCTTTCCTGGTCATGCATCCATTGTGCGTCGCCCCACCGACATCTGCTGGACGCTCTGCGCGAATAGACTCTGCGCATGCAGCTGAACGAGTCTCGCGCCTGGACCGCCTTCTACGCACCCGGAACCCCGAAGGACATCGAAGTCCCCACAGGATCACTCCCAGACATGCTCGCGGAGATCGCCGAGCGATTCCCGGACAAGCCCGCGATCGAGTTCTTCGGCGCCCAGACGACCTTCTCGGAGCTGCAGGACCAGGTGCTGCGGTTCGCGCAGGGCCTCCGCCGGATCGGGGTGAAGCGAGGCGACAGGGTGGCGCTCATCATGCCGAACGCGCCGCAGCATGTCGTCGCCTTCTACGCGGTGCTGCGGCTCGGCGCCGTCGTCGTGGAGCACAACCCGCTGTACACGCGCGACGAGCTCCGGACTCAGTTCGAAGACCACGGTGCCGAGATCGTCATCGCCTGGGACAAGGCCGCTCCGACCGTGCAGTCCCTGCCCCACAGCCTCGGCATCCGCCACGTCATCGCCGTCGATGTGACGAAGGGCATGCCGCTCAAGACGCAGCTGCTCCTCCGCCTGCCGATCGCCAAGGCGCGCGCGTCGCGCGCCAAGCTCAGCGCCAAGGCTCCGGGAACGGTGCCGTTCGAGAAGCTCGCGAAGCAGCAGCTCCTCGATGCGAGCATCCCGACGCCCGGACCCGAGGATCTCGCGAGCCTGCAGTACACGAGCGGGACGACCGGCAACCCCAAGGGCGCCATGCTCACGCACCGCAACCTGTGGTCCAACGCCCGTCAGGGCGCGGCGTGGATGCCCGAGTTCACGGCAGGCAACGAGACCATCTACGGCGTCCTCCCCATGTTCCACGCGTTCGGCGTGCTGCTGTCGGTCATCTACTCCGTGAGCGTCGGCGCGAAGGCCGTGCTCTTCCCGACGTTCGACCCCGAGCTCGTCATCGAGGCGTCCAAGAAGTCGCCGGCGACGTTCATCCCTGCCGTCCCGCCCATGTACGACCGGCTCGCTCGCGTCGCGAAGGACGGCAAGCTCGACCTCTCCGGCGTCATCTACGCGATCTCCGGCGCGATGACGCTCAACGACGGCATCGTGCACCGGTGGGAGGCCGTCGCAGGCGGACAGCTCGTCGAGGGCTACGGCCTCACGGAGACCTCCCCCGTGGCGCTCGGGAACCCCTTCACCGACAAGCGCAAGACCGGCACCATCGGCATCCCCTTCCCGTCCACGCACATCAAGGTCACCGACCCCAGCGACCCGAGCACGGAGGTAGAGCTCGGCGAGGTCGGCGAGCTGCTCATCCAGGGGCCGCAGACCTTCCAGGGGTACTGGAACCGCCCCCAGGAGACCGCTGAGGTACTCATCGAGGGTGGCTGGGTGCGCTCCGGTGATCTGGTCGTGCAGGACGAGGATGGATTCGTGACGGTCGTCGATCGCAAGAAGGAGCTCATCATCACGGGCGGCTTCAACGTCTCGCCCTCCGAGGTCGAGCGGGTGGTCACCGAGATCCCTGGTATCGCCGAGGTTGCCGTCGTCGGGATCAAGCGCGGCGGGGGTGCTGAGGCGGTCACCGCCGTGGTGGTGCTCGACGCGGGGGCGACGTTCGACGAGGCGGCGGCCCGCGCCTTCGTTCGCGAGCGACTCTCGGAGCACAAGGTGCCTCGCTCCTACGTCGTGTGGGAGGAGCTCCCGAAGTCGCTCATCGGGAAGGTGCTGCGCAAGAAGGTGCGCGATGCGCTCCAGCAGAACCGCAAGGCGACAGCTGCGCCAGCCGATGACAGCGCCGCTCCGGATGCGGATGGCGGAGCTGCGGCCGAGTCAGCCTCCGACACGACCGCAAAGTAGCGGGTGGCCCGCCCCTGCGACGCACGGGGCGGGCCACAGCCTCGGGAGGCGCTCAGCCCCCTGCGACGTACCGTTCGCCGTCTTCACTCAGGCGGGTCCCCGTGGGGCCTTCGAGCTCGATCAGGCCGGCTCGTGCTGCCTGCCGGACCGATGCGGCGAGGTTGACGGGGACACGCCACGTCATGCGCTCGAACGCGTTGGCGATCGCTGCCGCGGAGACCTCACCATCGGCGCTGAGGATGGCGGCGACCGCGATCGCGATGCGCTGCCCGTTGTTCGTCGGCTTGAGGTCGGAAGCGAGGTCGTCGAGACTGCGCCTCGCCTGCGAGGCGGCACGGGATCGGCTCGACGCGGCGCCGCGCGCGCCCGCCCTCGTGCGGGATGCGATGGGGGTGCTGGTGCTCCCACCGAGGCTGTCTGGGGCTGAGTCGTCGGCGCGTCCTGCAGCGGACGCTCGCCCTTGACCAGCACGGACTCGAGTCGACGCGCGCACGGACGAGCCCGGGTTTCGCACCCGGCCGGGCTTCGCCGCTTCATCCTCGACTCGCACCGGCGCACCGGTCGCGGACGCGGGCGAGACGGCTTCCGGGGTCTTGGCGCTGTTGATCCCGGAGGGGCGGCGCGCGCGTCTGGCGCTGGACTGCGCCCCCGAATCGACGCTGGCGGCACCGGAGCCGCTCCGGCCGGACGACCTGGTGGGCGCCTCGTCCACCGTCGGCGCATCGGGAGCCACCGTGCGGATGTCGATGGGAGAGAGATCTGCCGCATCGACGCCGAACTCGACGACGGCGGTCACGTAGGTATCGAAGACCGCACGGTGCACGGAGGTGTCGTGCTGCTCGACAAGCGCAACGATGCCAGGGATGGCGCGGATGAGGCGTGCGAAACCGTGCGCCTCGTCGCCCTCGTCGGAGAGCAGCGCCGCGTCGCGAACGGTGCGCTCACGCGCGCTCGGTTCGGTCTTGCCCGGCTTCTTCTTGCCAGCTGCAGGAGCGAAGCTGCCTGGCGTCTTCGCGCCTGGCTTCCGTACTTCAGGCTGCGGTGTCGTGCTGAGCCCGTCGTCCGGAGCTGACGCGCGAGTCTCGGCAGACGAGTCCTGCTCGAGGGAGCTCTTGCCGATCTGCTTGGCTTCGCGGCCGGGCTTGCCGATCTTGCTCTTCTTGCCCGACTTCGCCTTTTCGTCCGATTTCGCTTTCTTGTCCGACTTGCTCTTCTTGTCTGACTTGCTCTTCTTGTCTGACTTGGCTTTCTTGTCCGACTTGGCCTTCTTGTCCGACTTGCTCTTCGTGGCGGACTCGGCGTGCTGCTTGTTGCCCTTGGGCTCTGCCGCGGCGACGGGCTCGGCAGCTGACGTCGCGGCCACGTCTTCGAGGGAAGCCGGCCGCAGCACCGTCTTGGGCGGCTGCACGCGCTCCTTCTTGACCTTCGCCCGAGGGCCGCCCTGGGTGGCGTCGGGTCGCTCGACCGGCGTGTTCTTGCCTGACTTCTTGTTCGACTTCTTGCCCATACGACTCACTGCTCCGTTCACCGAGGCTCTGTGGCTCTGACGCTAGCGCCAGAGCCACAGAGGCACCTCAGTCGTGCCCGACAATTCCTCGGTGTACGACGTGGGTCCTACGAGTTCTGCGCGCGCTCCAACACGAGCTCGCGCACGCGTGCCGCGTCTGCCTTGCCCTTCATCGCCTTCATGACGGCGCCGATGACGGCGCCTGCGGCCTGCACCTTGCCGTCGCGGATCTTGGCGAGCACGTCGGGCTGCTGCGCGAGGGCAGCGTCGATGGCCTCGATGAGCGGACCGTCATCGCTGACGACGGCGAGTCCACGTGACTCGACGACCTCCGCGGGTGACCCCTCGCCTGCGAGCACACCCTCGAGCACGTCTCGCGCGAGTCGGTCGTTGACGGTGCCCGCGGTGATGAGCCCGTCGAGCTCCGCGATCTGCGCCGGCGTCGCGAGGTCGGTCGCCTGCACGCCGCGGTCGTTGGCGATGCGCGAGAGCTCGCCCATCCACCACTTCTTCGCACCGGCAGCCGTGGCGCCGGCGGCGACGGTCGCGTGGACGACGTCGAGGAGGCCCGCGTTGGCGATGTCCTGGAACTCCTGGTCGGCGAAGCCCCACTCCGCCTTGAGGCGGCGACGGCGAGCGACGGGTGCCTCTGGGAGCGTGGCGCGCAGCTCCTCGACCAGCTCGCGGCTCGGGCGCAGCGGCATGAGGTCGGGCTCCGGGAAGTACCGGTAGTCGTCGGCATCCGACTTCGGACGACCGGACGAGGTGCGTCCCGTGTCCTCGTGCCAGTGCCGAGTCTCCTGCGTGATGCTGCCCCCTGCCGCGAGGAGCGCGGCCTGGCGCTGGATCTCGTAGCGGACGGCTCGCTCGATGGACCGGAAGGAGTTGACGTTCTTCGTCTCCGTGCGGGTGCCGAGCTTCTCCTCACCGCGCGGACGCAGCGAGACGTTCGCGTCACAGCGGAGGTTGCCACGTTCCATGCGGGCCTCGGAGACGCCGAGGGCGCGAACGATGTCGCGGATCGTCGAGACGTAGGCCGCCGCGAGCTGCGGAGTCTGCGCTTCGCCGCCGAAGATGGGCCGCGTCACGATCTCGACGAGTGGGACGCCAGCGCGGTTGTAGTCGACCAGGGAGTACTCGGCGCCCTGGATGCGCCCGGTGGAGCCGCCAACGTGGGTCAGCTTCCCTGCATCCTCTTCCATGTGGGCGCGCTCGATGGGCACGTGGAACACGGTGCCGTCTTCCAGCTCCACCTCGACCTCGCCGTCGAACGCGATGGGGTCGTCGTACTGCGAGATCTGGTAGTTCTTCGGGTTGTCCGGGTAGAAGTAGTTCTTCCGAGCGAAGCCCGAGACCTCCGCGATCTCGCAGCCGAGCGCGAGCCCGAGTGCGATCGAGTAGCGGACTGCCTGCTCGTTGACGACGGGCAGGGTGCCCGGGAGGCCGAGGTCGACGGGCCCGATGTTGGTGTTGGGCTCTCCGCCCACCTCGTTGCCCGAGTGGTTCGGGGTGTCCGAGAACATCTTGGTCTTGGTGCCGAGTTCGACGTGCACCTCGAGACCGATGACGGGCTCGTAGAGTTCGAGTGCGCGGTCGTAGTCCATGAGCTCTGGCTTGGCCATCAGCGTGCACCTGCCTTCAGCTGGGGGGCCTGCGAGAGCAGGGGCCCACCCCAGCGGTCTTCGAGAGTCTGTTCGAGTGCCGCGGCCACCGTGTAGAGGCGCGCGTCGTCACGGGCGGCTGCCATGAACTGGATGCCGACGGGCAGGCCGTTCTCCGGCGCGAGGCCGCCCGGAACGGAGATGCCGGGGACGCCGGCGAGGTTCGCCGGGATCGTCGTGAGGTCGGCCAGGTACATGGCCGTCGGGTCTTCCGCCTTCTCGCCGAGCTTGTAGGCGGTCGTCGGCGAGGTGGGTGCTGCGAGCACGTCGACCTCGGCGAACGCGGCGGCGAAGTCCTGCTGCACGAGTGTGCGCACCTTCTGCGCCGAGCCGTAGAACGCGTCGTAGTAGCCGGCGGAGAGCGCGTACGTGCCGAGGAGGATGCGACGCTTGGCTTCGTCGCCGAAGCCCTTGCTGCGCGTCGCGGACATGACTCGCTCGACGGTGGTCCCCGAGGGGTCGGTGACCCGCAGGCCGAAGCGCACGGAGTCGTAGCGCGCGAGGTTGCTGGAGGCCTCCGCTGGCATGATCAGGTAGTACGCGGCCACGGCGTACTCGAAGTGCGGGGTCTCGATCCAGGAGATGATCGCGCCGCGTTCCTCGAGGGCTGCGAGCGCCTCCTGGAATCGCTGCGTGACGCCGGCCTCGAAGCCGGCTCCGTCGGCGATCTGCTTGGGGACGCCGATGCGGAGGCCACGGACGGAGTCGTCCGCTCGGCCCGCCAGCGCCGCCTGCGTGAACGACGGCCACTCGCCCGTGAGGGAGGTCGAGTCGCGTCGGTCGTGGCCTGCGAGGACGTCGTGCAGTGCGGCGGTGTCGAGCACGCCGCGTGCTGCCGGCCCGATCTGGTCGAGCGACGAGCCGAGCGCAAGCGCGCCGTAGCGGCTCACGCCACCGTAGGTGGGCTTCATGCCGACGGTTCCGGTGACGGATGCGGGCTGACGGATGGACCCGCCCGTGTCGGTGCCGAGCGCGAGCGGCGCCTCGTAGGCGGCGACGGCAGCGGCAGAACCGCCACCGGACCCGCCTGGGATGCGCTCGAGGTCCCACGGGTTGTGGGTCGGCCCGTAGGCGGAGTGCTCCGTGGAGGAGCCCATCGCGAACTCGTCGAGGTTGGTCTTGCCGATGATGACGAGGTCGTTGTCGCGGAGACGCTCGACGACGGTCGCGTCGTACGGAGGCACCCACCCTTCGAGGATGCGCGAGCCTGCGGTCGTCGGGGTGCCCTTGGTCGCGATGTTGTCCTTGACTGCGACGGGGACGCCGGCCAGCGGTGAGAGCTTCTCCCCCGCGTGGCGCTTCGCGTCGACACGTCCGGCAGCGGCGAGCGCGGAGTCGGCGTCGACGTGGAGGAAGGCGTGGACGTCTCCGTCGACCGCCTCGATGCGCTCGAGGTGCGCGGTGGTCGCCTCGATGGAGCTGATGCTGCCGTCGGCGATCGCCGCGGCGAGGTCGGTCGCGCTCAGGCGCGTGATGTCGGTGCTCACTGCTCTTCCCCCAGGATCGCGGTCACGCGGAAGCGAGTTCCGTCGCTGTCCGGCGCACCTGCGAGTGCGGCGTCGCGGTCCAGCGGCTCACCGACCTCGTCGGCTCGCGTCACGTTGTGCATGGCGATGGGGTGGGTCGTCACCTTGACGTCAGGCGTCGCAACCTCCTGCACTTTCTGGATGAGGTGCTGGATCTCGATGAGTTCGCCGGTGACGCGCTCGATCTCGCCTTCGGCGAGGTCTATGCGCGCGAGCTGAGCGAGGTGCTCAACGTCGGCGGCAGTGATGTCGGTCATTCGTCTCCGATAGTGAGTCGGCCAGGGCTGGACAAGTCTAGGCCGCGTGCTGACGCGGCCGTGCTCCATCCGTGGCTACTGGCGTGGTGGCTGCTGCTGGGGAGGCTGGGACGATGGCCCATTGCCCTGCCAGCGGGGGTCGTATCCGGGCTGCCCCGGCTGGGCGGGCTGCTGTCCCGGGTACTGCGGCTGACCCTGGTAGGGCGGCTGCGCAGGGTAAGGCGGCTGGCCTGACTGGCCTGGCTGTTGCCCCGGGTACTGCGGCTGTCCCGGATACTGCGGTTGCCCCTGGTAGGGCGGCTGTCCTGGCTGGGGTTGCGCGTGCGGAGGCTGGCCGTTCCATCCGCCCGGCTGCTGGCTCTGCTGTGGGGCGCGCGTCTGCGGGAACTGCTGCGGGCCGCCCTGCTGGCGGGGATCGAAGCCCCCGGGGCCAGGGTTGGGATTGCCCGGGTACGGCTGGCCCGGCTGCTGCTGTCCGGGGTACGGCTGGCCCGGGTTGGGCTGACCCTGGTTGGGCTGACCCTGGTTGGGCTGACCCTGGTTGGGCTGACCTGGATACTGCGGCTGGCCCTGGCGTGGGTCACGCTGCTGCTGGTACGGCGCCCGGCCGAAGTCGTTGCCGACTGCCGGCTGCTGCCCCTGCTGGCGCTGCCAGGAGCCCCCCTGCTGCGGCGGCTGACCCTGCGGCGGATACCCCTGCTGGCCCTGCGGCCCTGGCTGCTGACCCTGTCCGGCGCTCGCTCCGCCCCAGGGAGCCTGAGGCTGGTAGCCGCCTGCCGAGCCAGGCAGCCCCTGGCCCTGGGATCCCTGATTCTGCTGCCCCGGGAACTGCTGACCTGGAGCCTGCTGACCCGTGAACTGCTGCCCCGGGAACTGCTGTGCGGGCGCCTGCTGGCCCGGGAACTGCCGTCCCGGCGCCTGCTGACCTGGGAATGGCTGCCCTGCCGGGTAGATCTGTCCGGGATTCTGCTGCGGCTGAGGTTGCTGCCACGCTCCCTGGCCTTGGCCAGGCCCGGGCTGGGCGCCTGGCTGCGGCCAGCCCTGACGAGGAGGCTGGCCCGGGTTACTCGGCTGCCCGAACTGCGTCGGCTGAGCCACCTGCGGTGGGTTGGCCAGGTGCGGCGGCAGGAACCCCTGGGCCGCACCCTCACCCGGCGCAGGTGCTGGCACGGGCGGAGGTCCGCCGTTGGGAGGAGCGACGGCGGATGCTGGTGTGCGCTCCCACCGGGGCGAGGCGTCGAAGGGCTGCCAGGGAGCGCTTGGCGCCTGCTGCTGCTCGACTGCCGAGGAGGTTTCTGGCGCTCGCGACGCCGACGCCGCGCTCGGCTGCTCGCGTCGCTGCGGGATGGGCACGTACGGAGCCGAAGCCGGCACGACGGGCGGAGGCGGCGTCGGGAGCCCCGCCGGCGGCACGACCGGGACGGGCGCGGGCTGGTGGGCGTCGAACGACGGCTCCTCGCGAGGCGGCGCCGGCGGCGCATCCGTCGAGGAAGCGGTGGGGCTGGCGGGCAGCTCGACTGGAGCTTGGCTGTCCGGTGACGTCTCGGTCACGGGGCCCTGCTCGACGTCGGTGTGCGAGTCGAGGGTGGTCGATGGAACGGTCAGCGAATGGGAGGCTGCCTCCGCGACTGATTCGGGAGCCGGATCGGGGTCCGCGGCGGTGCTGTGCTCGACACCGGAATCCGGAGCGGGCGCAGGCTCTGAACTGGGCGCGGGCTCACGAGCGTGCTCGGGCTCCAGAAGGGGCTCAGGCTCCGGAATCGGCTCGTGCTCAGAAATGGGTGCAGGCTCGACTGCGGCCTCGGGAGCAGTGTCGTCTCCGGTTGGGACCGTGGCGGCGGGCGCCACGCGCACCACGAGCACCTGCTGGGCGTCGTCGAGTGTGATCTCGACCAGCCCGTCGCCGGTCGCCAACTCGTAGCTGGAGGCTCCCGTGCGCTGGAGCTGCGAGTGCGTCCGCGCCGCGTAGGAGTGCAGAGCACGCACGTGGTCGCCCAGGACACCCGCGTCGACGGCGTCGAGGATGGCGCGCGTCGCGCGTTCTGCTGTTGTGGCCGCGTCGGGCCCCGCCTGCACCATGAGGTGCACCTGAACGCCGGGAGCCGCTTCGACGACGACGCTGTCGCGCGAACGCGTCAGCGCCTTGGCCGCGAGGACAAGGTGAAGCGGAGACGCCTCGTCGGTCTTCACGACCGACGAGGAGAGCTGCTCTGGCCCGCCGTCGAGCACAAACGAACGCACCCGGCCGGCAAGCTCGATGGCCTGCTCCGGGAAGCCGTTGACGTTGTTCCAGCCCCACATCCACGTGCCGGCGCTCTGCGCGACGCTGCCGATGAGCTGCACCGGAAGCACCGTCGCGGCGGGTTGGGTCTGATACGTGATCGACGGGGCGGTGAGGTCGACGTCCCATCCGGCGTCGCCGAGCTGCTCCGTGAGCTGCGCGTGCGCGTCGAAGTGGAGGATGGCGGCGTCGTCCGCCAGATCTTGCAAGCTCACGCTGAGCATGGTTCCCCGTTCCCCCGCGGCGAGCCATTGCCACGGCCTGCACACTGTAGCCGAGCGACCGGTCCGCCGCCTCGGAGTCCGCTTCCTGTCGTCGGTGCGCGCCGAGCTCTCATTCCGCGTCGACTCGCAGGTGCTCGACCGCGCTGGGTCCGCCTTCGAGGAGCAGCCGGAAGCCGTCCGCGTCGAGGATGGGGATGCCGAGCTCCTCGGCCTTCGTCAGCTTCGAGCCCGCTCCGGGCCCTGCCGCGACGAAGTCGGTCTTCTTCGACACGCTGCCAGCGGCCTTCCCACCAGCGGCGATGATCGCCTCCTTGGCCCCGTCCCGCGTGAACCCCTCGAGGGTTCCCGTCGCCACGACGCTCAGGCCAGAGAGCGGCCCCTCGGTGCTGGTCCGCGCGCCGGGGCCCGGATGGTCCGGCGTCGCGAAGCGCACACCGGCAGCCCGCCAGGCCTCGACGATGTCACGGTGCCAGTCTTCCGCGAGCCACTCGACGATCGCGTCCGCGATGGTCGGACCGACGCCCTCGACCTGGGCGAGCTCCTCGGCCGGAGCCGCCTCGATCGCCTCGAGGGAACCGAACCAGTCCGCGAGTGCCCGGGCGGCAACTGGTCCGACGTGGCGGATGTTGAGCGAGACGAGCTGACGCCAGAGGTCTTTCGTCTTGGCGACCTCGAGCTGCTCGAGGAGGGTCGTCGCCTGCTTGGAAGGCTCGACGAGCCTGAAGTCCTTCTTGATTCCGGCCTTGCGTCGTTCGGCCGGCGTCATCTCCTCAGAGCCCGGCGGGTAGACGAGCGAGACCTTCTGGAACGGAGCCCTGCGGATGAGCTCGCCCGTCTCACTGTCGGTCTTCGGCTCTCCCGTCTCGGAGTCGCGGACGACGACCTCGATGGGGACGATCTCCTCGAGGGTGAGCGCGAAGAGACGGGCCTCGGTCTCAAGCGGTGGCAGCTCGGGCACCGTCGGCTGGGTCAGCGCTGCGGCGGTCACCTCACCGAGCGCATCGATGTCGAGCCCCCCGCGCGAGCCGATGTGCTCGACTCGGCCTCGGACCTGGGCCGGACATGAGCGGGCGTTCGGGCAGCGCAGGTCGACGTCGCCCTCCTTCATGGGACGCAGCGGGGTCCCGCACTCCGGGCAATCGCTCGGCATGACGAAGTCGCGCACGTCGTCTCCGCGCAGCTCGAGCACCGGTCCGAGCACCTCCGGGATGACGTCTCCGGCCTTGCGCAGCACGACCGTGTCGCCGATCTTGACGCCCTTGACCCGCACGACGTCCTGGTTGTGGAGGGTTGCCATCCGCACGACGCTGCCCGCCACCTTGACGGGTGCCATGATCGCGAAGGGCGTGACGCGCCCGGTGCGCCCAACGCTCGCCGCGATGTCGAGGAGCTTCGTGTGCACCTCTTCTGGCGGGTACTTGTAGGCGATGGCCCAGCGCGGCGCGCGACTGGTCATGCCGAGCTCGTCGTGCAGCTCGAGCTCGTCGACCTTCACGACGATGCCGTCCAGCTCGTGCTCGACGGAGTGGCGTTCGGCCCCGTAGTGCTCGACGAAGTCGACGACATCGTCGACCGCCTCGGCGACCTTGGCGTACGGGGTGACGGGCAGGCCCCATCCGGCCAGGAGCTCGTAGACCTGACTCTGAGAATCGACTGGTGGTGAGGGCCACGCGCCGATCCCGTGGACGTACATCCGCAGGGAGTGGAGTCGGAGCTCACCGGCCTCGCGCTCGAGGCCGCTCTTCTTCTCGAGCTGCTGCCGCAGGCCTCCGCTGGCCGCGTTGCGCGGGTTCGCGAAGTCGGGGAAACGCTTCGTGGCCCTCTCCAGCTCGGCCTGTTCGTCGAACTCACCGCGCGTGGCGGCGGGCCGGGCTTCCCACCTCGCCCGGTACTCGTCGACGGCACGGGGGCGCAGCGACGCCTGGAACTCGTTGAGCTGCGTGAACGCGGCGACCGGGATGAACACCTCGCCGCGGACCTCGACGATCGGCGGATGCCCCTCCCCCGCGAGCGCTTCGGGGATGCCGTCGATCTGCAGCGCGTTCTGCGTGACTTCCTCGCCCGTTCGGCCGTCACCGCGGGTTGCCGCGGTGACGAGCTTGCCGTGCTCGTAGCGCAGGGCGATGGCGAGCCCGTCGATTTTCAGCTCCGTGAGCCAGGCGACTCGGCGACCCGCGGCCGCCTCCGTCTTGGCGCACCACTCGCGCAGCTCCTCGATCGAGAAGACGTTGTCGAGGGAGAGCATGCGCTCCGCATGCTCGATGGGCCGCAGGCCGTCAGCGACGCCGCCGCCGACCGTCTGTGTCGGGGAGTCCTGCGACTGCAGCTCGGGATGCTCGCGCTCCAGCTCGTCGAGCTCGCGGACGAGGGTGTCGTACTCGGCATCGGAGACGAGCTGCGCGTCGCGCTCGTAGTACGCCGCCTGGTACTCGGCGACGAGCTCCCGCACCTCGGCGACGCGCTCCCGTGCATCGTCGAAGCTCGTCACGCTGTCGCTCCTGCGCGGGAGCTGAGCGTCGCCATCGCGGCCTTGCGGCTCACCGAGAGGAGCCAGTCCTTCTTGCCCGCGAGGCGCTTGGCTGCGCGCCGCTCGCTGGTCGTCTCGAGGTAGCTCTGCACGATGCCGACGACGGCGATGAGCACCGCGAAGACGGCGAACACGATCTGCCAGGTGGGTTCGAGCTGCATGAGGAAGTTCGAGGCGAGGAACACCGTGCCGCCGATGAGGAACCAGAGCACGAGGGCGAGGATCCAGTCCTTCGCTCCGAACGGGCGCGCCTCGAGGGTGCAGCGCTTCGCGAGCTGGAGGGCTGGCGCCTCGAAGTGCTCGTCGTAGTCACTGCGCCAGCGCTCCGAGTCGGAGAGGTTCTTGTACTTCGCCGCCCAGCGTTCTGCTCGGTCGGTGAGCATGTCCATCGCCTCACCGTCTTTCAGGACCGAGCCCTCAGCCTGCTTGCTCATGCCGCCTCCTGCCCGTCTGCGCTGCCTGCAACGCCATCTTGCGCGGTGCTCTCCTGCACGGCGCTCACGGTTCGGTCGATCGTGAACTGGCCGAGCACGCTCGTGCCGACGTAGACCACGGCAGTCTGGCCCGGTGCGACGCCGACAAGCGGCTCGTCGACGACCACGCTCCACTCGACGCCCGGGATGGTGGCGTCGTCGCGCGTGCTCGCAGCGCTCGTGCTCACGCGCGCGGTGGCGGGGACCGGATCGGCGTGGGCGCGGATCTGGACGTCGCAGCGGAACGCGCCGTCGGCCTCCGTCTTCGCGGCGCCCGTCCAGCTCATCCGCTGGCCGGCGATCTCCGCGATGTTGAGCGCCTCCTTCGGCCCCACGACGACCTCGTTGGTCTTCGGCCGGATCTCGAGCACGAACCGCGGCTTCCCGTCCGGGGCTGGAACGCCGAGCCGGAGCCCCTTGCGCTGGCCGACGGTGTACGCCGTCGCTCCGTCGTGCTCGCCGAGCTTCGCCCCGCCGCTGTCGACGACCTCGCCGGTCGCGGTGCCGATGCGGTCACCGAGCCATCCCCTGGTATCACCGTCGGGGATGAAGCAGATGTCGTGCGAGTCGGGCTTCTGCGCGACGCTGATTCCACGCTCGGCGGCCTCCGCACGGACGAGGTCCTTGGAGGGCGTGTCTCCGAGCGGGAAGTAGCAGTGCTCGAGCTGCTGCTGGGTGAGCACGCCGAGCACATACGACTGGTCTTTCGCCCAGGCACTCGCTCGGTGCAGTTCGACGAGTCCGTCCTCGCCCGTCGCGAGGGTGGCATAGTGCCCGGTGCACACGGCATCGAACCCGAGGTCGATGGCCTTCTCCAGGAGCGCTGCGAACTTGATCTTCTCGTTGCAGCGCATGCAGGGATTCGGCGTGCGGCCGGCACTGTACTCCGCGATGAAGTCGTCGACGACGTCGAGCTTGAACCGCTCGGAGAAGTCCCACACGTAGAACGGGATGCCGAGGAGGTCGGCGGCACGACGGGCGTCCATCGAGTCCTCGATGGTGCAGCACCCTCGAGACCCCGTGCGAAGCGTGCCTGGCATTCGGGAGAGCGCGAGGTGCACGCCGATGACTTCGTGCCCGGCCTCGACGGCTCGGGCTGCTGCAACGGCGGAATCGACCCCGCCGCTCATGGCGGCTAGAACTTTCACCGGATAAGTGTACGTCGGGCCTCCGACACCGCCCCGTGTGCGGAACAGGCGGCGTCAGCCGACGTGCGTCGCCGAGGTTGTCGTCGCCGGCTCGGCACCGGTCGCGAGCGGCTTCTCCTTCAGGAAGGACAGCGCGATGATGGAGATGACCGTCAGGGGCACAAGCGCGAGGAAGATCGGGATGAGCGCCTCGTTGTACGAGCCGACGATGATGGCCCTGAGCTGATCGGGCAGCTCAGCGATCGCCGCCGGCGTGAAGGAGCTCGCTCCATCCTCGGCGGCAGCCCCGTCCGGGAGACGGTCGGCCACCATCTGCGTCAGCCGCGCTGCGAAGACCGAGCCCACAACCGCGGAGCCGAGCGTCGCGCCGACCTGGCGGAAGTAGTTGTTGGCCGCCGTCGCGGTGCCCACGATGCGAGCGGGGAACGAGTTCTGCACGATGAGCGTGAGCAGCTGCATGCTCCCGCCGAGTCCGATTCCCATGATGCCGAGCGCGACGCAGATCATCCAGACCGGGCTGTCGACCGTGACGAACGAGAGCACCAGGAGCCCGGCACCGAGCACGGCGGACCCCGCGATGGGCACCCACTTGTAGCGGCCCGTGCGTGAGACGTACTGGCCGCTCAGGATCGACGTGATCAGCAGCGCACCCATCATGGGGGTCATGAGGAGGCCGGACACCGTGGGTCCGGAACCCGTCACCATCTGCAGGTAGGTCGGCATGTAGCCGAGCGTGCCGAACATGATGACGCCCGTGGAGAGGCTGGCGATCGTGGTCAGGATGAAGTTGCGGTCGCGGAACATGCCGAGCGGCATGATCGGGTTTGCGGCGCCGCGCTCCACGAAGACGAAGGCCGTGGCCGAGACGATGGCAAGCGCCGCGAGCAGCAGGATCGTCGGCGACGTCCACGCGTACTGCGACCCGCCCCACGTTCCGACGAGCACGAGCGCCGTCGTGGCGAGGGAGATGAGGGCCATGCCGCTGACATCGATCCGAGTGCGCTCCTGCGCGGGACGCTTGGGGAGCCGAAGGAGGAAGATCGTCGCCAGCAGCGCCAGAGCACCGAGCGGCAGGTTGATCCAGAACACCCAGCGCCATCCTGGCCCTTCCGTGAACCAACCACCGAGCAGCGGGCCCGCCACGGAGGAGAAGGCGAAGACCGCGCCCATGACCCCCATGTACTTGCCACGCTCGCGCGCGGGGACGACGTCGGCGATGGCGGCCTGCGACAGGATCATGAGCCCTCCGCCGCCGAGCCCCTGGACGATGCGCGCGCCGATGAGCAGCTCGATCGAGGGAGCCAGACCGCCGAGCACCGAGCCGGCGATGAACAGCCCGATGGCGATGAGCAGCAGCGGCTTGCGTCCGAACAGGTCGGAGAGGTTGCCGTAGACGGGCATCATGACGGTCGACGCCAGGATGAACGACGTCACGACCCAGCTCATGTGCTCGACTCCGTGGAGCTCCCCCACGATGGTCGGCATGGCGCTGGAGAGGACCGTGTTGTTGAGCGACGCCATGAGCATCGTGACCATCAGGCCAAGGAAGAGCGGAACGATGCTCCGCTTGTGGGACTTGCCGGTCGTCGCGCCAGCCGCGGGCCTCGCTGCGCGCGCGCCGTCGCCCACGCCGGTGCCTGTGCCGGTCTCGGCGTCGGCGCGGGCCTGCGAGTCGATGCTGGGGGGAGTCGTCATAGGGATTCTGAGATCGCTTTCCTGAATACGTCGATAGAGCGGTTGATGGCGGCTTCCCGGTCGACCAAGATGCCGTGGGGGTCGTTCCTGCTGGTGAAGCGAAGGATGGTGGCGGCGAGCGACAGGAGTGCCTTGGCGGACTCGATGCCGTCAGGCAGCGGCTCCGTCGAGCTGTCGCCGTCCTGCTCGGTTAGGATCGCGAGCACGATGTCCTCCGCCGCGCTGATGTGGCGCCTGAGGCGCTCCTCGAGCACTGGGTTCTGATCCGCGAGCGTGCGACGCCGTGGGAAGTCGTCGTGATCGGGGATCGCCGAATCGAGGACAGCCAGCATGAGCCGCATCGTTCGGCCGAACGAGTCACCCGCGCTTGCGCGGAAGTCCTCGAGGGCGCCGTCGGGCAGGGTCGGTGCCTGCATGCCGAGCACCGCATCCTCTTTGCTCGGGAAGTAGTTGAAGAAGGTTCGGCGTGAGACGCCGGCGCGATCGCTGATCGCATCGATCGTCGTCTCGTCGAGGCCCCGCTCGATCGTGAGGTCGGCAGCGGCATCGTGGATGGCGTGCCAGCAGTCGATGCGGTTGCGTTCGCGGAGGGAGAGGGCTGGGTTCGACACCACTCAACAATATGCATGAGTGCAAAGTTTCACAAGTGCAACTTTCCTGTGCAGGTCCTGGGTACAGTGGCACCTCGTGTCGTCTCTCCCCGCTCCAAACCCCTCAGGCAGCGCACGGTCCCCGTGGTTCTGGACGGCACTCGCCGTCCTCGCGCTGGTGCTCCTCGCACTGAACCTGAGGACCGCCGTCACCAACGCCTCGCCGATCTTCGACCTCATCTCCGTCGATCTCCCGCTCCAGGGCGCCACCACCGGGCTCCTCACGATGCTGCCTCCCGTCGCCTTCGCCCTCGCGGGCCTCATCACCCCGTGGCTGCTGCGTCGCGTGCGCCTCGAACTGCTCATCGTCCTCGCCCTGGCCGCCATCATCGCCGGGCACCTGCTCCGAGGATCAGCCCCCAACGTCCCCACCCTCCTCGGCGGCAGCGGCATCGCCCTCCTCGGCATGGGCATCGGCAACATCCTTCTGCCACCGGTCGTCGTCACGTACTTCCGGTCGCGCATCCCGGTCATGACCTCCACCTACGCGATCGTTGTCGCGCTCGGCACGATGCTGCCTCCGCTGCTCGCGGCGCCCGTCGCCCTGGCCTCAGGCTGGCGGACCTCGCTCTCGATGTGGGGCATCGTCGCGGCCTCGGCAGCCGTGCCGTGGCTCATCCTCCTCGTCCGCGCCCAGGTGCGAGCGGCCCGCGGACACGTGCCCCCGACGACGGGCGCCGTGACGCTGCCGAACGGCAGGCCCGCACGGCCCGCACGCTCCATCTGGCGCTCCAAGCGGGCTTGGGCGCTCGCGACGACCTTCGCGATCTCGTCGATGAACGCGTACTGCTGCTTCGGCTGGCTCCCCACGATCCTGCAGGAACGGGCGGGGGCAGACACGGTCGCCGCGGCGGGCTACCTCTCACTGTTCGCGGCCATGGGCATCCCGCTCTCGCTGGCGACCCCGCTTGTCATCAAGCATCTCGGCACCACGTGGCCGCTCATCTCCGCGGCAGCCGGCTTCGCGCTCGGCTACCTGGGCCTCATCCTGGCACCGACGGCAGCCCCCGTCGTCTGGGTGCTGCTCATCGGCTTCGGGCAGCTGATCTTCCCCATCTGCCTCACGCTCATCGGCCTTCGCGCATCGGGCCAGCGCGGTTCGGCGATCCTCAGCGGCTTCGTCCAGCTCGTCGGCTACGCCCTCGCTGCCCTCGCGCCGTTCACGGTCGGCGTGCTGGCAACGGCGACGGGCAACTGGTCGATCTCGCTCGGCCTCCTCGCCGTGCTCACCCTCGGCGTCATCCCACTCGCGCCAGCGCTTGCTGGCAAGTGGAAGATCGAAGACGAGATCCAGCTGGCCCGCTGAATCAGGACTCGAGCTCGGGCTCGACGTCGGTGCGCTGTTCCTCGTGGAGCGCGGCGTAGAGCCCGCCGCCGGCCATGAGCTCTGCGTGGCTGCCACGCTCGACGATGCGGCCCTCGTCGAGGACGCAGATCACATCGGCGTCCTTCACCGTCGAGAGGCGGTGCGCGATGGCAAGCACCGTGCGCCCACGCGATGCGGCGTCCAGCGCACGCTGCACGAATCGCTCGGACCGCGTATCCAGAGCACTGGTCGCCTCGTCGAGGACCAGGACGGCCGGGTCCTTGAGGAGAACTCGCGCGATGGCGACGCGCTGCTTCTCACCTCCGGAGAGCCGATACCCTCGCTCCCCCACCAGTGTCTCGTACCCCTCGGGGAACTTCGAGATGGTCTCGTGGATGTTGGCCTGGCGGCACGCATCCTCGATCTCCGCCTGCGTCGCCTCGGGCTTCGCGAAGCGCAGATTCTCTGCGATCGACGCGTGGAACAGGTAGCTCTCCTGGCTCACGATGCCCGTGTTGGCGATGAGCGCGTCGTGGTCGAGGTCTCGCACGTCGGTGCCGGCGAACCTCACAGCTCCGGATGACGCCTCGTAGAGACGCGGCACCAGATAGCCGATGGTCGTCTTCCCGGCACCGCTCGGCCCGACGAACGCGACGAACTCACCGGGACGGACCGTGAACGAGACGTCGTCGAGCGTCGGGGCTGTGTCGGTCTCGGCGTCCGGGTAGCGGAACGACACGTTCTCGAACGTCACCTCGCCGAGCTTCGACTCGTCGAGAGGCGTTGGCGAGGGCGAGGGCGTGATGGCGGGCGCCAGGTCGAGGTACTCGAAGATTCGGGCGAAGAGCGCCTTCGACGTCTGCACCTCGAGACCGATGCGCATGAGTCCGATAAGCGGCATCGTGAGTCTCGTCTGCACCGTCGTGAAGGCGACGATCGCACCGGCCGTGAGATCGACGCCACCCGTGATGAGGTACGCGGCGACGATGTAGACGGCCGCGGGAACGAGCGAGAACACGATCGACACGAACGCGAAGAAGCTCTGGCCGCTCATGGTCTGCTTGACCTGGAGGCCGATCTGCTTGAGGTTCTCAGCGCGATACCGCTGCCCCTCGGCCTCCTCACGACCGAACGACTTCGCGAGCAGGATGCCGGAGACGCTCAGCGATTCCTGCGTGATCGCGGTCATCTCGGAGAGTGACTCCTGCGTCTTCGTCGCGATCCGGGCACGCACCTGGCCGACCCGACGCTGCGCCCAGACGAGGGCGGGCATGAGCACGAAGGCGATGATCGTGAGCTGCCACGAGAGCAGCGCCATCGCGACGACGGCTGCGAGGACGGTGACGATGTTCCCGACGACGCTCGTGATCATCGACTGCAGCGTGGATGCGACGCCACCGACGTCGTTCTGCAGGCGGGACTGGATGACGCCGGTCTTCGTGCGCGTGAAGAACGCGAGCTCCATGCGCTGGAGGTGCTCGAAGAGCCGCACGCGGAGGTCGCCCATGACCGAGTTGCCGACGCTGGCCGTGAAGTAGGTCTGCACGACCCCGAGCGCGCTCGAGGCGACCCACAGCAGCGCCATGAGCCCGACGATCTTCCACAGCTCGCCGATGTTCGGCCCCGCCCCATCGGGCGGGAACAGGCCGACATCGAACGCCTGCTCCGTGAGGAGCGGAGGCAGCACCGAGATGGCGGCGGTGACGAGAACCAGCGCCAGCGCGATGGCGATCTTCCGCCGGTAGGGCGAGAACAGCCGGATGACCCGCTGCCACAGGTCGTCGATCTGTGGGGCCTGCTCGTTCGCCGCGCGAAGCACGGACTCGTCGCGCACGCGGCCTCCAGCAGGGGGCCCGCCTCCAGCGCCTCGCATCGTCATGGCGCCAGCGTAGGCGCATCCGCCGACACTGAGGCGAGAGCCGAGGCCCGCTCAGCGGAGACGGCTCGAAATCAGACGGCGCGGTCGGAGAAACCGGCCGTGCGCGCCTGCTCCACGATCCTTGGCAGCACTGCGAGGAGGGCGTAGATGTCCGCAGCGGACGTCGAGGCGCCCAGGGTGAAGCGCAGCGCGCTGAGCGCGGCACGCTCGTCGAGGCCCATGCCGAGCAGCACGTGAGACGGCTCCGCGATGCCGGCCTGGCAGGCCGAGCCCGTCGAGACGGAGAACCCTGCCATGTCGAGCAGGAAGAGCAGCGAGTCGCCCTGGCAGCCGTCGAAGGTGACGTGGACGTTCCCGGGCACCCGCGCCCTGACCTCCACGCCGCGGTCGACGAGCACGCCGTCCAGCCGTGCCCCTCGGAGCTGTGCGCCCGGAATGTGCGCGAGGCCCTCCGAGAGCTGCAGCGCGAGGCCGTCGAGGCGAGCCCCCTCCGCAGCCATGCGGGTCATCGCGGCATCGGCGGCCGCTGCGAAGGCGAGCGCCGCCGGCACGTCCTGCGTGCCCGAGCGCACACCCCGCTGCTGCCCTCCCCCGTGGATGAGCGCCTCGACCGTGTGGGCGCGTGCGAGGGCGAGTGCCCCCATCGCGACGGGTCCGCCGATCTTGTGCGCGGAGACGCTGAGCGCCGCGACGCCCAGATCGCGGAGGGAGACGGGAATGTGCCCGAATGCCGCGACTGCGTCGACGTGCACGGGAATGCCCTGCTCGTTCGCGAGCTCGGCGAGCGCACGCACGGGCTGCACCGAGCCCACCTCGTTGTTCGCGAGGATGACCGTGACCAGGGCGATCTCGTCGGCGTGCTCGCGCATCCTCGCGGCCGCGACCTCGAGATTGACGAGGCCTGCTGCATCGACAGGCAGCCAGTCGATGACCGCTCCCTCGTGCGCGGCGAGCCATTCGAGCGCGTCCACCGTCGCATGGTGCTCACCTCGAGGCGCCAGGATGCGCGTTCGGGTCGGCCGCTGCCGCAGCCTGGACCAGTAGAGGCCCTTGACGCCGAGGTTGATGGCCTCGGTCCCGCCAGAGGTGAACACGACCTCGATGGGGTCTGCGCCGAGCGCTGACGCGACGCGCTCTCGTGCCCCTTCGAGCATCCGCTTCGCCGCCTGCCCGTGGCCGTGAATCGACGATGGATTCCCCGTCAGCTCGAGTCCGGCGAGCAGCGCAGCCCTCGCTTCCGGCACCATCGGCGTCGTCGCAGCGTGGTCGAGGTAAACGGCCATTTCGCTCCTCGCCTCACTCTCGACATAGACTTGCGCGATCTGTGCGCACCAGGACGCACGCATGTGACCAGGAAGCCGCCGGACGGTGCCCGGCCGCTCGACTCGAACAGTTTAGGCCTCATGCTCGACTCCCAGACCCGCTCAGACCTCGGCGTGACCCATCGCCAGGGAATCGCGCGCCTCCGCGTGTTCTCGATGCACGCGACCTCGATGACGCTGTGCCTCGTGGCCGCCGACGGCACGGTCACGCGGACCATCGAGATGGCCAGCATGCCCGGCGGCGTCTGGCAGGCAGAATGCGCAGAGCTCGTGAACGGGCAGCGGTACGCCGTGCGCGCCGACGGACCGTCGAGCGGCACCAACGCCTTCGACAAGCACCGGCTGCTCGTCGAGCCATACGCCAGGCAGGTCGCGAACGTCGGCAGCATGGCCGTCCCGGTCTGGACTGCCCAGGTCGTCGAGTCCGAGCCCTTCGACTGGGGTCAGGTGCGAGCTCCGCTGCTCCCCCTCCGCGACGTCGTCGTCTACGAGGCGCACGTCAGGGGATTCACGCAGCTCGCCCCGCACATGCCGGAAGACCTGCGTGGCAGCTACGCCGGCCTCGCGCACGAGGACACGATCGCCCACCTTCAATCGGTCGGCGTCACGGCGGTGGAGCTGCTTCCCGTGCACGCGTTCGCGTCCGAGTCGTTCCTGCGACGCCAGGGCATGGCGAACTACTGGGGCTACAACACGCTCGGCTTCTTCGCCCCGCATGCCGACTACGCCTCCCCCGCCGCCCGTGCTGCGGGCCCGCACGCGATCGCGCGCGAGTTCAAGGGCATGGTCAAGCACCTGCACGCGGCAGGCATCGAGGTGTACCTCGACGTCGTCTACAACCACACCTCGGAGGGTGGGCGTGGCGATGAGACGTCCATGTTCCGCGGCCTCGACAACGCCACCTACTACCGGCACGACATGCACGGCAACCCGGTCGACCAGACCGGCTGCGGCAATTCGCTCGATACGTCGGAGGCGATCGTGCGCGAGCTCATCCTCGACTCGCTCAGGTACTGGGTGGAGGAGTTCCGCATCGATGGCTTCCGCTTCGACCTGGCGGCGACCCTCGGCCGAAATGCGCACCATGCCTTCGAGACGCATCACCCGCTGCTCGAGGCGATCGTCAGCGACGACCGTCTGGCCGACACGAAGCTCATCGCGGAGCCGTGGGACGTCGGCATGGGCGGCTGGCAGACGGGCAACTTCCCGGAGGACTGGTCGGAATGGAACGACAGCTTCCGCGACCACGCACGCTCGTTCTGGGTTCGGGACATCGCCGAGGCGCGCAGCTCCGGCGTGCATCCTGAGGGGGCTGGCGCGTTCAGCACCTCGCTCGCCGGCTCGTCCGACATGTTCAGCGACGATCGCGGGCCCCTCGCCTCCGTCAACTTCGTGACGGCCCACGACGGCTTCACGCTTCGCGATCTCGTCTCCTACAACGTCAAGCACAACCTGCAGAACGCGGAGCTCGGCCGCGACGGCACCGGCGACAACCGCTCCTGGAACTTCGGCGTCGAGGGGCCGAGCGACCGCGGCGACATCGAGGCGCTGCGCAGGCGCTCCATGCGCAACCTCCTCGGCACCCTGCTTCTGAGCGCAGGTGTGCCCATGCTGACGGCGGGCGACGAGGTCGCACGGTCGCAGAAGGGAAACAACAATCCGTACAACCAGGATTCGCCCCTCACCTGGTTCTCCTGGGAGCTGAGCGAGGTCCAGCTGGCCCAGCTCGCGCACACGCGCAGGCTCATCGAGCTGCGTTCCCAGCACCAGGTGCTGCGTCCGAGCAGCTTCAACCACGGGCACGCGCTCAGCGAGCACGGCACCAGGCGCCGGTGGTTCGACGCACTCGGCAACCCCATGGGCGACGGCTCCTGGCAGGGGCCGGGCGGGCGAACCCTCCAGGTGCTGCTCGACGCCTACATCCCGGAAGCCGATGCCGACTTCACGGGCGACGCAGAGCTCGTCGACGGGGTGCGGATGCTCACCGACCGGCTCCTGCTCGTCGTGCACGGCAGCGAGGACGACGCGGCGCTCCGCCCGCCGGCCGTCGACGAGATCACCGGGTACCGGCTCCTCTGGGATTCGACGCACGAGCACCCGGACGAGGCACTCAGCGCCAGTCGCGTGCTCGTCCCCGGTCAGCTCACCGGTCTCGAGGGGCCCTCCGTGCAGGTCTACGCCGTGGACGTCGAGCCGGGACACCACCACTTCTAGCCCACGGCGTGGGGCTCGTTCGCATTCCGTGACACGCGAACAGCCCCGATGCGGGTGGGTGTTGGTAGCGTTCGGATGTGGCAACGACACCAGCGTCAGACGACCAGATTCCACCGAGCCGCCCACGTCGGGCAGCCTCGAAGCGAGCGAGCACCTCGCCGAAGCCTGCCCCAGCGGCGCAGGACGCGCCAGTGAGCGCAGCGGCAGCGCCCGAGCTCGCCTCGGCCAAGGCACCCCGGGCGCGCAAGCCGAAGGCTCCAGCGGCGAAGCCGGCAGCAGCCGCGGCCGTCGCGACGGCGCTCCCGCCGACCGGCGACGCCTTCCCGGGCTCCGGCTACGTCCCGGTGATCGGCCGCATCCCCATCCTCGACCTGCAGCCGCAGCTCGTCGACAACCTGTTCCCGACGAAGGGATACGTAGGCGATGTCGTGCCCTTCTCCTGCGTCGCCTTCCGCGAGGGACACGACATCATCGGCGTCGAGCTCGTGCTCACAGAGCCAGATGCCGAATCCACGCGCATCCGCATGCAGCCTGGTCCCAAGGGCACCGACTCCTGGCTTGCCGAGGCGCAGGTCACCTCCGCGGGGACCCACGAGTGGTGGGTCGAAGCCTGGAACGACGACTTCGCGACCTGGCAGCACAACGCGGAGATCAAGATCCCGGCCGGCATCGATGTCGACGTCATGCTCGAGCTCGGCGCGATGGTCGTCGACCGTGCCGCCAGCAATCCTGAGCTCACCGCGCATCAGAGCGCCGTGCTGCGCGACGCTGCGACCGCGTCGCGCTTCACCTCCCGGTCCGCCTCGTTCCGCCTCGCCTCGCTGCTCGCCGAAGATGTGCTGGAGGTCGTCGAGGCTCACCCCGTCCGCTCCCTCGTGACGCGCTCGGCCAAGCGCAGCATCCAAGTCGACCGCGCGCTCGCCGGAAACGCAGCCTGGTACGAGTTCTTCCCCCGCTCGGAGGGCGCAAGGCAGGCGGCAGACGGCAGCTGGACCTCCGGAACGTTCCGCACCGCCGCCGAGCGAGTGTCTGCGGTCGCAGCCATGAACTTCGACGTGCTCTACGTTCCGCCGATCCACCCGATCGGGCACACCAACCGCAAGGGGCCAAACAACTCCCTCACGACGGAGCCTGGAGACCCGGGCTCCCCGTGGGCGATCGGGTCCGCAGAAGGCGGCCACCGCGACATCCACCCCGACCTGGGCACCGTCGAGGACTTCCGGTACTTTGTCAGCGAGGTCGAGAAGAACGGCATGGAACTCGCCCTCGACCTCGCCCTGCAGGCGACACCCGATCACCCATGGGTGGCCGAGCATCCTGATTGGTTCACGCAGCTGCCAGACGGCAGCATCGCCTACGCCGAGAACCCGCCGAAGAAGTACCAGGACATCTACCCGATCAACTTCGACGGCGACCGCAACGGCCTGTACGCGGAGGTCCTCGACACGGTCGAGTACTGGATCGGCCTCGGCGTCAAGATCTTCCGCGTCGACAACCCGCACACGAAGCCTCTGCAGTTCTGGGAATGGCTGATCCACGAGGTCAACGCCAAGCACCCCGAGGTCATCTTCCTCGCCGAGGCGTTCACCCGGCCTGCCATCATGCACGCGCTCGCGAAGGCCGGCTTCCAGCAGTCGTACACCTACTTCACCTGGCGCAACACGAAGACGGAGCTCGAGGAGTACCTCACCGAGGTGTCGAAGGAGTCAAGCGACTTCCTTCGCCCGAACTTCTTCGTCAACACGCCGGACATCCTCACCGAGTACCTGCAGAAGGGTGGGCGCAACGCAGCGAAGATCCGAGCGATCGTCGCCGCCACCTCTTCCCCGCTGTGGGGGGTGTACGCCGGATTCGAGCTCGCCGAGAACGTGGCCCGCCCCGGCTCGGAGGAGAACATCGACAACGAGAAGTACGAGTTCAAGCAGCGCGACTGGGCGGCCCAGGAAGCGAGCGGCTACTCCCTCGCTCCGCTCCTGACGAAGCTCAACGAGCTGAGGCGCGCCAACCCGGCGCTCCAGCAGCTGCGCAACTTCGAGGTGCAGTTCAGCGACAACGAGAACGTGCTCGTCTTCTCCAAGCACCTGCCCGCCGAGTACGCCCCCGACGGCGTCTCCAACACGGTGATCGTCGCGGTGAACCTCAACCACTCCGGTATCGAGGAGGCGACCGTCTACATCGACCAGACGAAGTTCGGGTTCGCGTCCGACACGGAGTTCGGCGTGGAAGACCTCCTCAGCGGCCACGAATGGGTCTGGGGCGGCGCGAACTACGTGCGCCTCGACCCATCCACCCTCCCCGCGCACATCCTGCGCGTCAGGCATTCGGCACTCTGACCCGTCGTCCGGTCTCGCCAGGCGGCGCGACCGGACGATCTCGAGAACGGAAACACCATGACCGACGAACTCAAGCCCGCCGCTCCCGCACCGATCGGCGTCCCCGAGGGTGAGCTGCGCTCGGTCGCCGAGGGCACGCACTCCGGCCCGCACGCGATCCTCGGACAGCACCTGCAGGAAGACGGGAGCACGCTCATCCGAGCGCGTCGCCCCCTCGCAGAGCGCGTCACCGCGATCCTCGAGTCCAGCGGCGAGCGGGTCGAGCTGCAGCACCTCGCCCACGGCATCTGGCAGGGTGTGCACGATCACGGCCTCGACGACTACCGCATCGAGACGGTCTACAGCGACGGCGTTCCGCACATCGTCGACGACCCCTACCGCTTCCTTCCCGTCGTGGGCGAGGTCGACCAGTTCCTCTTCGGCGAAGGGCGCCACGAGCGCCTCTGGCACGTCTTCGGCGCCCACCACCGCGAGCACTGGGGCACCAACTCCGCCGTCTGGGGCACCTCGTTCGTCGTGTGGGCTCCCCACGCCCAGGCCGTGCGCGTCATCGGCTCGTTCAACGGCTGGGATGGCCGGGCGCACGCCCTGCGCCGCCTCGACGCACTCGGCATCTGGGAGCTCTTCGTGCCAGGCGTCACACCGCACGAGACCTACAAGTTCCAGATCCGCACCGCCTCCGGCGACTGGGTCGAGAAGGCAGACCCCCTCGCGCTGCACGCGGAGCAGCCGCCGCAGACCGCGTCGGTCATCGCGAACCCCAGCACGTACGAGTGGGGCGACGGCGACTGGATGACGTCTCGCGCGCAGAAGGACCCGCACACGGGACCCATGACCACCTACGAGCTCCACGCCATGTCCTGGCGTCCCGGACTCGGCTACCGCGAGCTCGCCGACCAGCTCGTCGAGTACCTCGACGGCCTCGAGTTCACCCACGTGGAGTTCATGCCGCTCTCGGAGCACCCCTTCGGCGGCTCGTGGGGCTACCAGGTCACCGGCTACTACGCGCCGACCTCGCGCCTCGGCTCACCCGACGACCTGCGCTACCTCATCGACCGGCTTCACCAGGCCGGTTACGGCGTCATCATGGACTGGGTGCCCGGCCACTTCCCGAAGGACAGCTTCGGCCTCGCGGAGTTCGATGGTCAGGCGCTTTACGAGCACGCCGACCCTCGCCTCGGCGAGCAGCTCGACTGGGGCACGAAGGTCTTCAACTTCGGTGACTCCCAGGTGCGCAACTTCCTCGTCGCCAACGCGCTGTACTGGCTCGAGGAGTTCCACATCGACGGGCTGCGCGTCGACGCCGTCGCGTCGATCCTCTACCTCGACTACTCGCGCGAGGAGTGGGTGCCGAACATCCACGGCGGGCGCGAGAATCTCGAGGCCATCGCCTTCCTGCAGGAGGTCAACGCGACGGCCTACAAGCTCTACCCCGGTATCGCGATGATCGCCGAGGAGTCCACGAGCTGGGCGGGCGTCACGAAGCCGACCGAATGGGGCGGCCTCGGCTTCGGCCTCAAATGGAACATGGGCTGGATGAACGACAGCCTCAGGTACGTCGAGCGCGACCCCATCTACCGCTCCCACCACCAGGGAGACCTGACGTTCTCGTTCGTGTACGCGTGGAGTGAGCGGTTCCTGCTTCCGATCAGCCACGACGAGGTCGTCCACGGCAAGGGGTCCCTGTACTCGAAGATGCCAGGCGACGAGTGGCAGAAGCTCGCCGGCACGCGCCTCTTCCTGGCGTACCAGTGGGGTCACCCGGGCAAGCAACTGCTCTTCATGGGGCAGGAGTTCGCGCAGCAGACCGAGTGGAGCGAGTCTCGCGGCCTCGACTGGTGGGAGCTCGACAACCCCGGCCACGCTGGCGTCCAGCGTCTCGTTGGAGACCTCAACCGTCTCGCGAAGAACGAGGGCGCGCTCTGGGAGCTCGACGACGACTCGTCCGGCATGGTGTGGCTCAGCGGCGACGACGCAGCGAACAGCGTCCTCGCCTTCGCTCGCCGTGGCTTCGACGGCACTCCAGACGTCGCGATGATCTTCAACTTCTCGAACCAGGCCATCGGTGGCTACCGCCTCGGCCTGCCGCACGCAGGGCGCTGGTCGGAGGTGCTCAACACCGACGCGGAGACCTACGCGGGTTCGGGAGCCGGCAACTACGGATCCGTCACGACCGAGGACGTCGCGTCCCACGGTTTCGCGCAGTCGGCGGCCATCACGCTGCCGCCGCTCGCGGCAGTCTGGCTCAAGTTCGAGGGCTAGGAGACCTGCAGGCCCAACGGAGCGAGGCCCGGATGCGATCAGATCGCATCCGGGCCTCGCTCCGTTCCCCAGCTCAGGTCAGAACAGCAGGTTCGTGAGCCGTGCCCGCGCAACCCCCACGCGGGGGTCCGCGACGCCCACGACGAGGAACAGATCGAGGAGGCGCTCGCGCACCGTCGTCTTGCCCTCGGCGTCGAGCTTCGGGAACAGCGTCAGCAGGCGGTCGAACGCGTCGTCGATGTGACCGCCCGACAGGTCGAGGTCGGCGACGTCGAGCTGCGCATCGAGGTCGTCCGCGTTGGCGGCACCTCGCTGCCGGATCTCTTCGAGCGTCTTGCCCTGGAGCCGGACGAGGAGCTGCACCTGGGCGAGGCCGGCGCGAGCCTCGTCATCGGCGGGGCGCTCAGCGAGGGCGCGCTCATAGGCGTCGATGGCTGCGGGATAGTCCCCGCGCTCGAGCGCCTCGAAGGCTTCAGCGTGCAGCGGCGGGAGCGGCGGTGCGGCAGGCTCGGCCTGGTCCTGGGCCTCGGCCTCAGGTGCTGCATCGACCGCGACGTGGCCTGTGAGCCCCTGCTGGGCGGCGACCTGGAGGATCTCACCGACGATCTGCGTGATCTGCTCCTGGGGCGGGTTGCCGGAGAAGAGCTGCAGCGGCCGACCGCCGATGATCGCGATGACCTGCGGCTGCTGCCCGAGCTGCGGATGCGCATCCAGGTCGACCCGCACGAGCACGATGCGTCCTTCAGCGCTGCGGACGATGTTCGCGAGCACGGGCGAGAGGGCCTGCGCATCGCTCGACCAGGCGGCGTGCATCTCGACGATGACGGGCAGGAACTGCGAGAGCTGCATGAACTGCTCGAGCGTCTGCTCATCAGCGTCGACAACGAGGTCCGGCAGCGTCGCGACCGGCTCTCCGGTCGCTGGCTGGGTGGGCTGTCCTGGTGCGCCGGCCGCCGGAGCTCCGGGCTCCTGACCTGCCGGCGTGTTCGCGCGCTGGACGAGCGAGGAGAGATCGACGGCTCCGTAGAGACTTGCTGGGTTGAGTGGAGGGGTTTCAGCCATAGGTAACCTCGTTGGCGTTGAGCTGGCGTGCGCCGGTCATGGTGTTGGCGTAGCCGAGCAGTTGGACTGCGCCGCCTGTCGCTTCAGACGGCACGTAGAACATGAGCTGGTTCGTGTAGAGCGTCTCGAATCCGAGCGACGAAGAGCTGGCACCTGCAAGAGCGGCGGTGCGCCCCTGGACGCTCAGCGTCGCGAGCTGCGTGCGTGCGCTCAGCTTCTCGACTTCCTCGATGGAGACCGCGATGATCGCTCCCCCGTCGAGCGTCTGCACTCCGAAGGGAGGGTCGTCGCTCTGCCGCGTCTGGAACTCGATCCGCGCCGCGTTCGCGTCGATCTCGCCCGAGACCGTCGCCCTGGCATCCGCGATCTGGGTGCGCAGGGAGTCTCCGTCCGGCGAGAAGAGTGCGGCGAACTGCGAGCCATCCCCGTTGCTGATGACATCGGCGTACGCCGCAGCGAGTTCCTCGGGGGCGATGACGAGCGGCTGCTCGAGACCGTCGATACCGGGGGCCCCGATCTCGACTGGGGCCGCCTCCGGCAGCGTCACGTCGGGAGTGAGCTGCACGATGGACGCGACCTTGAAGCTGTCGCGGGCCGACGACTGCGTGAGCATCATGCCGAACGGTGCCGTCGGCGTCTCTCCGCCGGCTTCACGAACGACGAAGATCGACTTCGGCCATGCCTCGGAGGCTTGCGGAACGGCATAGACGATCTCGCCGGTGGGGAAGGCCACGGGGCCTGGCAGCGCGTTGTCGGCGGCCTTCGCCTGGTACTCGGCAGCGCGCTCCTGGTAGGCGGCCTGGGTGAATCGCGGCGCCAGCCCGTCCGCCTTGTTGGCGGCGTCGGCTTCCTGGGCGAGCTTGGCGGCGTCGTCGAGGATCTCCGTGAGCTGCTGCGCGTTCACCGCGGGGAGTGCCTCGCCTTCGGTGAGCAGCGCTTGGTCGATCGAGGAGGTCGGCGTCGGCGTCGTCGGCGCGCTCGTCGACCCGCCGAACTGCTCTGGCCAGAAATCGGCGGAGCATCCGGAGAGCGCGATCGATCCGACGAGAAGCACCGGGATGAGCCTGAAGAGTCGCTTCGGGGCCTGGCTCCGGTCGCGACCGCGGGGTCGACGCCACTGCTGGGGCTCAGCAGCGGGCGCGTCGCCGGATGGTGCGGTCGCATCGGGCCCGGGTGCACCGCCAGCGGGAGGCTCCCCGCCGCCGTTGGAGTCGTCGTCCGACTTGTCTGCGTCGGGTGTGTCTGTGTCATCGCCCATCGACGGCGCTGCCGACTCAGCCGGGGCGTCGCCCGCATCGGGTGACGTCGCTTCTTCCTGGCCGCTCCAGCTGAACGGGTCGTCGACCGCCGGAGCATCAGGTGCCTGGCCCATTGCGGGTGCCTCAGCGCTCGGGGCCCGGAAGGAGGGGAAGGCGGCAGCCTGGGTCTGCTGATCTGCATCGTCGACGGTGGAGGCCGGCGGTGCCCAGGTGGGCACGGGCTCCTCAACCGGCTTGAAGCGTTCGTGGTCTGCCTCGGCGGCACGCACGTCTTCTTCGGAGAGCCGGACAGATTCGGCCACGACGCTCTGAGACTGCTCGATCGGATCGACGTCAGACGAATCGAGCCCGTCGTCCGCTACCTGCGTCGACCCCTCGAAGGAGAACGCCGGCGTAGCCGCGGTTCCCCCGTCAGAGGCGGGAACGACCACGGGGATCTCGGAGTCGAGCTCCTCGCGAGCCTGTCGTTGCGGCTTGGAGCGGCGGCGCATGCTCAGCAGCGCCCAGAGCAGCAGGCCGAGAGAGATCAGCAGGAGGACTCCGCCGCCGAGCAGCAGAGGACCGGCCATGGGCGCGCGTCCGTCGAGCGGCCAGGAGATGGAGACCTCGTTGGGCGCGGAAGCCTCGCCGTCTGACTGGACGAGCAGGGCGAAGCCGACGGGAAGCGTCTGCTGCATCTCGAGCTGACCCTCCCCCTCGTACTCCTCGAACCAGAGGTCGTTGCCGAGGATGTTGGGGGCTGTCGTCTCATCCGCAGAAGCCTCGCCCGGTGTGAAGACGAGGGCTCCGCTCGTGTCGTCGAGGGTGACGATCTCGTGCTGCGTCGTGCCGACCCAGCCTGCGATGTCCGCCTGGCGCCCGATCGCGACGCGAATGGGGCCATCGCCGCTGATCGTGATGGATTGCGTGCCCGCGTGCTCGATGAGCGTGTCGCTGGGGATGACCAGCAACGGCGACTCTTGGGTCAGCGTGCCCGACGCGACGACCGTGTCAGCGGCCCTCGCTTCCGTGACCTGCAGCCAGCCGACGACAAGCAGCGCCGCACTTCCGAGGAATGCGATCGCGGCTAGGATGAATCTCACTGAGTGACTCCTTCTCGAGTGATTGCGCCGTGCATCGTTTGTGCGCTCGACGTGCTCCTCTCGCGAGGGTGCCGTCGTCTTCCATGAGGTTCATGAAGACTCTCGACCCCTCAATCTAACGCACCGTGCCCGCACTTCCCCTGGAATACGCCGGTTTCGCCCCGGAAAGCGGTGAAAGCTCCGGCGGTCCCGTCTCGCGAAGCGGCGATTTCAGAAGAGATGTCTCCGCCATTCCGCGCCTCATCAGGGCGCTGCTCGGAGCCGCCGTCTAGACTTCAGGACGTGCGCAGGCGGTCGGCGCGCACCTGCACCCTGACTCACGCGGAGGCGTCCTTGGCATTCGACGACATCAACTTCAACACGGCGATGCGCGGCTACAACCGCGAAGAAGTCGACGAGGTCATCAGGTCACTGCGCACGCAGCTCGCCCAGGCCGGCAACCAGGATTCCGGTGCGAGCCGCGAGATCGCAGCGATGCGGACCCGCATCAAGCAGCTCGAGTCCGAGCTCAACGAGGTCGGGAACCCCACCTACTCCGGCCTCGGCACCAAGCTCGCGGGTACGCTCGCGACGGCTGAGCAGCAGGCGCAGAAGCTCACTGCCGAGGCGCAGCGCGAGGCAGACAAGATCCTCAGCGAAGCGCACCGGAACGCGGCCCGCATCCACCAGGAAGCCAACGACTACGCGGAGCGTGTGACTCGTGAAGCGGATGTGCGCGCCTCGCGGGTGCTGAGCGATTCCCGCTCCGAGGCCGACAGCCTCCTCGAGAACGCGAAGCAGGAGGCCGATCTCACGCGGACCAACCAGGAGCGCGAGATCGAGACGGTCAAGGACCAGGTCACGACCGAGCTGCGCGAGCTGCGTCACTCGACCGACCTCGAGATCAGCGCGTTGCGCGCATCGGTCGACGAGGAGCTGGCCACGAAGCGTCAGGCCGTGGAGAACGAGATCGCCGAGTCTGCGGCTCGCCTCGCCGAGCGGCAGCGGGAGATGGAGAAGGCCCGCGCCGATTTCGAGCGGGAAGCCGCGGCTCGCCGCACGCAGATGGAGCACGAGCAGGAGGCGGAGCGTCAGGCCGCGAAGGGCGAGCTCGACGCACTCCGCGAAGGTTCCGTGCGGGAGATGAACGCGAAGCGCACGGAGCTCGATGTCGAACTCTCGAAGCGCCGCAACGCGTTCGAGCAGCAGCTCGTGGCCGCTGGCCGCAAGGCCGAGGCCGCCGCGAAGAAGCTCATCGACGATGCGACCGAGCAGCTCGCCGACCTCAACCAGCGCAGCGAGCAGGTTCGACGCGAAGCGGGCAAGATCATGGCGGATGCGCGTCGCCGCGCGCAGGAGACGCAGGACCAGGCGGAGCGCAAGGCAGCCGACCTGCTCGAGACCAGCAACAAGCAGGCTCGCGAGCGCAACACGGAGGTCGAGCAGCACACGCAGAGCCTGCTCGACAACGCCGAGCAGCGCCTCTCGGAGCTCCGCGAGGAGCGCGACCAGGTGCAGAGTTACCTCGACCAGCTCAAGCGGGCCTTCTCGCGCACCGACTTCAGCCTTCCCGAGGCCGACGAGCAGATCACGAAGCGGCCCGCCGCGGACGAGAGCGAGGCGGCAGCTTCGGGCGCAGACGGCGCCGAGGCGCATGCCTTCGCGCTCTCGAGCAGCGGCTCGCAGCAGGAGCCTGAGGCTGGGACCGACGACGACAGCGCGACGTCCGAGACGTCAAGCGAGCGCTCCGACGAGAGCATCTCGAAGGAAGAGCCGGTCCCTGCTCAGGCCGCGGGCCAGGGCGGCGGACAGAACCCGAACCAGAAGCGCGGAGCGCCCCGCCAGCGGTAGGCCCAGCGTGCCATCTCGACTCGCCCCGCGCGTCTAGACTCGGATCCCGGCCATCGGCCGGGATCCGACCAGGGGGAATACCGCATGCGCATCGAGAATCCGTTCAGGCTCGGCTTCGTCGCGACGGTCGGCGTGCTCGTAGCCCTTGTCCTCGGTGGCATGATCGCTTCGCTGAGCACGATCCTCACGTACATCGGCGCAGCACTGTTCCTGGCGCTCGGCTTCGAGCCGATCATCGCGTTCCTGGAGCGCCACCGCTGGCCCAGGTGGGCGGCGATCATCTCCTCGCTGGGAGGCGCTGCGCTCGCCCTCGGTCTCGTCGTGTGGGCGCTCATCCCGAGCATCTCGACCCAGGTCGAGCAGCTCTCGGCGCGCTACACGTCGATCGTGAACGACCTCGCGGGCTCGAACGTCATCGAGTGGGTTGACGAGCGCTTCCCTGATCTCCAGGCTCAGGAGTTCGTGACCGACGCACTCGAGTGGCTGCGCAACAACCTTGCCGCGATCGGCGGCGGCGTGCTCGAGGTCGGCTTCGGCATCGTGAACGCCTTCTTCGGCGTGCTCATCGTCTTCATCCTCATGCTCTACTTCGTCTCGAGCATGAACAGCATCAAGCGCGGCTTCTACCAGCTCCTGCCGGCCTCGCGCCGAGCCCGCACGGCCGAGCTGACTGAGCAGATCACGGCGTCCGTCGGGAAGTTCGTCCTCGGGCAGCTCGCGCTGGGCCTCGCGAACGGGATCCTGTCCTTCACGTTCCTCTCCATCATCGGCGCTTCGATGCCCGCCGTGTTCGCCATCATCGCCTTCCTCGGCTCGCTCATCCCCCTCGTGGGAACCCTGTCGGCGTCGGTCATCATCGTCGTGCTGCAGCTGGCGCTCATGCCGGTCGACAGCAGCGTGTGGTGGATGGCCGCCATCTACTACGTCGTCTACATGCAGGTCGAGGCTTACGTCATCAGCCCTCGCATCATGAGCTCGGCCGTGCAGGTACCCGGCGCCATCGTGGTCATCGCCGCACTCACCGGAGGTACGCTCCTGGGGCTCCTCGGTGCTCTCGTGGCGATCCCGATCGCGGCGGCCATCCTCCTCATCGTCAAGGAAGTCTGGATACCGGCGCAGAACGAGCGCTAGCCTCACGGCGGGGCAGGCCGAGCGCGGCACGGCTCGTTCTCCACCTATGATTCGAGACGTGCAGAGCATCCAGTGCCCCCGTTGCGCGTCGCTCGTCATGCTCGAGTCGCTGTCCTGCGACGCCTGTGCGACGCCGATCGCCTTCCACGACGAGAGGCAGGCCTTCGTCGATGTCAGCGGCGGCGCCGTCCTCGTCGGCGGCAAGTTGTGGCGGGAGTGCGGCAATCGGAGCTGGCGGTGCAACTGGCTCGTGGAGGACGGCATCGCGACCTCGTCGTGCCTGTCGTGCAGGCTCGTTCGCAAGCGCCCTGAGTCCGACGACACCCTCGCGCTCGAGAAGCTGGCAGAGGCGAACGCCGACAGGCGGCGCCTCCTCGCGCAGTGCCTGCACCTGCGCCTCCCCATCGAGAGCTACGCGGAACGTGACGGGGGTCTCGGATTCGACCTGCTCTCGAGCAGGAGCTCAGGCCAGCGAGTGTCCATCGGCCACGCGAATGGCATCATCACGATCGACCTTGCCGAGACCCTGGATGCACACCGCGAGGCCCTCCGAGTGCGTCTGGGCGAGCCGTACCGCACCCTGCTCGGTCATTTCAGGCACGAGATCGGCCACTACTACCAGTCGATCCTGCTCGACGACGAGACGCTCCTCGACGAGTGCCGCGAACTGTTCGGGGACGAGCGCGCGAGCTACCGGGAGGCGCTCGAGCGCCACTACCGCCTGGGCGCCCCCGAGGGCTGGTCGGCGTCGTACATCTCCGAGTACGCGACGATGCACCCCTGGGAGGACTTCGCCGAGACTTTCGCGCACTACCTGCACATCCTCGGATCGCTGTGGACCGCCGCCGCGTCGAACGTGGTGCTGCAGCCGGCGACGAGCCCGCTCATCGACTACACGGAGGAGCCCATCGAGCGGGTGCTCGCCGACTGGCACGAGGTCTCGCTGCTCCTGAACCGCTTCAGCAGAGCGATGGGCCAGAACGACCTCTACCCGTTCGTGTTGAACGCACCCACCGAGGTGAAGCTCGGCTTCATGCACCGGATCGTGACGCGGATCACTCGCCGCTCGGCCACGACGAGCTGAGCGGAAGCGCCGCGGGGTTCATGCGCTGCACGATCTCCGTGAGCACTCGCTTTGTCTGCTTCTCCCCCACCCACAGGTGCCTGCCGTCGTCGACGGGCACGAGCTCGAGGTTGGGAAGATGCGCGATACGCTGCGCCGCCTCGTCGGGCTTGAGGAAGTCGTCGTGCTCGGGCACCACCATGACAACCGGGATGCGCGCATCCGCCCAGCGGTCGAGCTCGGCTTGGCTCGTGCGCCTCAGGGGCGGGGACAGCAGGATGAGGCCCTTGACGTCCGTATGCTCGTGGCCGTGCCTGAGCGCGAGCTCGGTGCCGAACGACCAGCCGACCAGCCACGGGTTCGGCAGTCGGCGCTCGCGGACGAACGCCATGGCGGCTTCGACGTCGGCGCGCTCGGTCTCGCCATCGCCGAACTCACCGTCGCTCGTGCCTCGTGGGGAGCTCGTGCCTCGCGTGTTGAAGCGAAGCACAGCCAGGTCCGCCTGCGCGGGCAGACGCAGCGATGCCTTGCGCAGCACGTGCGAGTCCATGAACCCGCCCGCGGTGGGCAGGGGGTGCAGGGTGACAAGTGTCGCGACCGGCTCGCGGTCGAGGGGCAACGCCAGCTCCCCCACGAGCGTCAGGCCGTCACTCGTGTGCAGCTCGATCTCTTCGCGGCGAGCTGGCAGCTCCGTTCCGCTCCTGATCTCGATGGACTCGCCCGCTTCTCGGGCCGTCGATGCGTCGGTCATGCCATCCTCCAACAGTGGTTGTGCCAGTGGCGGCGGGCCGCCAAGGCGTGCTCGTCTCCGAGGATGCCCTCGGCCCGCCAGACGACGACGTGCGCGACTCCCGCCTCGACGGGGATAGAGCAGCCGGGGCACACGTAGTCCTTGACCGCGCGCACCGCTGAGATCGGCTGCACCGTGTAGGAGACGCCGCGGCGCACCTCCGTGCGGCGCCAGCCGTCGCGGAGACGCTCCAGCTCGTCGGCCTGGCCGGCAGCGCGGTCGGCGGCAGCCTGCTGCCTCTTCGCCGCGCGACCCCCCTTCGTCCTCGGGGACGGATCACCGCCTGGACGGCGGGATCGGTTCGAGCGGGGCATGACAACCATTCTAGGAAGCTCGTGGGAACCGAGCTGACAGACAACGCCGCGTGACCCTGAGGTCACGCGGCGTCGTGTGGCTGAGCCCAGCGGGCTCGAGACGTGCATCAGTACCAGTTGTTGGCTTCCGAGTGCGCCCACGCGCCGCACGGGGTGCCGTAGCGGCCCTTGATGTAGTCGATGCCCCAGCGGATCTGCGTCTCGGGGTTGGTGCGCCAGTCGGAGCCGTGCGTGGCCATCTTGCTGCCGGGAAGCGACTGGGGGATGCCGTAGGCCCCGGACGAGGGGTTCTCGGCCGCCGCGTTCCAGCCGGACTCGCGCTGCCAGAGCTTCTCGAGGCAGGCGAACTCGCCAGTACCCCAGCCCATGGACGCAACGACGTCGGCGGCAACCGCCTTCGAGGTGCCCGGGTCGGGCGCAACGTAATCGGGGCTGCTGTTCGACGACGAAGAAGAAGACGAGGACGAGGACGAGGACGAGGAAGAGCTGGACTCTTCCTCGGTCGGCGTCGGAGTGGGGGTCGGCGTCGGGGTCGGGGTCGTCACGACGATGCCGGCCAGATCGTTGTCTCGCGGAGTCGCAGTCGGGGCGGCGGCGCCCTCGTCCTCGACCACTGCGTCATCGCTCGCATCAACGGCGGAGACGAGGCTGACCTCGTATCCCTGGGCCCCGGCGGCGGTCAGGTCCGCAACGCTCGGCGCGATCGCAAGAGCTGGGGAGGCGCCGCCGGCGACACCCGCCTGCAGGATGGCCGTGAGCGCAAGGGCGCCGACAGCGGTGCTCGCGGCGATGGGGACGATGATCTTCGCCCGTGAGCGTCGTGCGGCTGTCGGACGCGCTGCTCGCGTCGAGCCTGTGCGCTGCAACGTGGTCATTGATCTCCCGGGGTTGGAACTAGGGACTCACCGAGGATAACGGAATGGTCACGGAATGGCAACGAAAACGGCACCAGCCGCCCGCCGCATCCCGTCGCCGCTCCCCCGATCAGTAGCAGCTCCACTGCCCCCAGCCGGCCTTCGCCTGCAGCATCTTTGCGCGCATCGTCTGCTCTTCACGCGATGCGTCGGATGGGAGGCCCGTCCCACCGACGGACTGCCAGGTCGGAATCGAGAACTGGTACAGACCGTAGTAGCCGGCAGGATTGATGGCCTTCGGATTGTTCGTCGACTCGCACTGCGCGATGCGCGCCAGCGTGGCGTCGATGCTCGGGTCGGAGGAGACGTCGACCTCTTCGTAGGAGGATCCGCCGGATGAGGAGTTCTTGCTCGAGTTCGAGGGTGCGGGCTCCGGCTCGGGCTCCGGCTCGGGAGTCGGGGTCGGGGTCGGCGTGACCACGACGATGCTGGCGATGTCACTCGTGCGGCTCGTGTCCGCCGGTGCCGCATCCACTGCGGAGACGAGGCTCACGGCGTAGCCCTGCGCCCCAGCGGCGGTCAGCTCGTCGACGGATGCGACGGAGACGACTTCGCTCTCACCATCGCCCTGGACCCCCAGCTGGACGGTCGCAGTGACCGCGAGAGCAGCGATCGCGATCCCTGCCAGGGTCGGAACGATCACGCGAGCTCCCGCACGTCGGCGGAGGCCTGCGGGCCGTGAGGCCCGCGTCGAGCCGGTGCGGATGGCGGTGGTGGTCATGCGGGTACTCCCAGGTGGTTCGCGGTGGCGAGGTGCTCAGCCGAAGGTGACGCTGCGGTCGTGCCGGGCAGCTTGTCCGAGGTCAATAGGAGCCGTTGTGCTGGTTCCAGGCGGCGCACGGGGTGCCCCACGCTCGGTCGATGTAGTCGATCCCCCACTTGATCTGCGTCAGCGGGTTCGTCTTCCAGTCGGCGCCCATCGTGGCGAGCTTCTCAGCAGGCCACGACTGCGGGATGCCGTACGCGCCGGATTCGGCGTTCTCGGCCAGGTAGTTCCAGCCGGATTCCTTCATCCACAGCTTGTCGAGGCAGGACATCTGGTCAGCACCCCAGCCGTACTGGGTCTTGACCATCTCCTCGGTGATCTTCTTGAGCGAGGCGGGGTCGGTCGGCACGACGTCGATGCTGACGCTCGAGCCCCGGTCGTCGATGGTGGTCCCTTGCGAGCTCTCCCCCGAGACGGCGAGGACCGCGTAGGCCTGGGCCTGCTCCTGCGACAGCTCCTGAATGCTGGGGCTCAGCGATGCGTCGGCCGAGGCTGTGGCCCCGGCACCCGTGAGGGTGGTCACTGCGATGGCCCCCGCTGCGACGACGCCGAGCGCCGATGAGCCGAAGATCGCGGCGCGGCGCTTGGCGCGAGTCTTGCGACGCTGGCGTGCACGCTCTCCGCGAGTTGCAGTGGTTTCCGGCATGGAGCTCCAACCGATGGGCCTAGGGGACCACGCAATCGTAACGGGGAGGTCACGATTTGACAACGCTCAGGCTCAGCTGAGGTGGCAGGTGTACCTAACGAATGGCGAGCATGACGTCGATGACGGCGTCGATGAGCAGGTCGACCTGCGTCTCCTTGTAGCCGTGGCGCTTCGGCGTGAACGCGACCCCGCGGACCTCGCGGAGCGACATGGCGGTTCCACCGCGCAGGAAGTCAGCGAGCCTGCTGGAGAACTCGTCGACCTCCTTGACGTCGTATCCACGCTGCAGGACGGAGACGCGATCGAAGCGCTCACCGTCTTCGCGACGGAGCCGAGCGAGGACCGCCCGAGCCGTCGTCTTCGTCTCGCGCAGGAAGACATCACGGCCGACCCGGTCGATGTGCTCGTCGCGTTCGCGGATGGCGACGGCGTCCTCGAGACGCTCGAGTGCCGCGTCGACGTGCGGGGCGGAGTACCCGCCCTTGCGCATCGTGAACGCCGTGTGGCGGATGCTGCTCGTCGAGAGGCGCTTGCCCTGCGTGCCGTTGTCGAAGTTGTCGTAGCGCTGCCGGGCGACGCGGAATGCACGGTCGACCTCTTCGGCGTCGTAGCCGAGGGTGCCACGAGATGCCAGAGGGAATGAAGTGCTGCTCACGCGGACCATTCTGCCGCATCACGGGCGAACATGTCGCACGCCTCCCCGATGGGGCGTCACCAGAGCGTCGAGTCTGCGCTCCAGAAGTACAGCGCGAACGCCATAGCTCCCGACGGGAGGATCGAGTCGATGCGATCGAAGAACCCGCCGTGCCCGGGCAGCCAGGAGCTCATGTCCTTGATCTTGAGGTCGCGCTTGATCATCGACTCGGTCAGGTCACCGGCCGTGGCGGTGATGAGCAGCAGTGGCCCCATGATCAGGCCGAACCACCAGGCCTGATCGAGGAGGAAGATGCTGACGAGGATGCCTACGACGATCGAGGTGAGGCCGGCTCCTGCGAACCCCTCCCAGGTCTTGCCTGGGCTGATCTTCGGCGCGAGCTTGTGCTTGCCGAAGTTGAGGCCGAAGACGTACGCGCCCACGTCCACGGCCACGACGATGATGAGGAAGCCGAGCACCCACCACTGGCCGTCCTCCTGCGAGGTGAGGAGCACCGTGAACGAGCCGAGGTACGAGACGTAGATGAGGATGAGCGCGGCGGCCAGGAAGTCAGCCCAGACGGCTTTCCGCGGTGGCCGATCGCTGGCTACCGAGGCTTCCACGAGTCGCCACACCGTGACGACGAAGACGCCGATGAGCAGCGCGAGCCACTGCCCGACGACGTCGAAGTAGTAGGCGACAGGTTGGATGGCGACGGCTGCGACGACAAGCGGGATGCGCGGCACGTCGCGCCCGGCCCCGCGCATGGCGCTCGCGAGCTCGATCGTCGCGAAGATGACCATCGCGACCGCGAACGGGATGAAGAGCTGCTTGATGAAGATGAGGCTCGAGATGAGCAGCGCCCCGAGCACGACGCCGAAGAAGATCGCGAAGGCAAGGTTCCGCCCGCTTCGAGCGTTGATCGCGTCGTTGCGTGCCCGCAGCTTGTCGCGCTGCTCCCTCACCTGGGTCCGTGCCTGCTGTGCGCGCGATTCCAGATCGTGGAGGATGTTCGTCCCGGTGTCACTCAGGCGCGATGATGAGCGGAGCGGGGTCAGGGGCGGCGCCGGAGCGCCATCGCCCATGACCGGGAGATCGTCGGCAGCCGCGGAGGCTTCGGCCGCTGACGCGGCGTCGCCCTCGCTGGCGGCGGGACCGAAAGCGCTCGGCGTCTCGCGCGCTTCGGACTCCGCCTCTGTTTCCCGGACCTCGCGGTCCAGGCGCTCGCCGGGGTCTGCCCCGTCACTCCCAGTCGTGGACACGAGCGACTAGACCTCGAGAAGCTCGGCTTCCTTGTGCTTGGAGGCCTCGTCGATGCGATCGATGTGCGCCTTCGTGAAGGTCTCGAGTTCCTTCTCGCCGCGAGCGATATCGTCCTCGCCCACTTCGTCCTTCAGCGCTTCGAGGTCGGTCTTCGCCTTGCGACGGATGTTGCGGACGGCGACGCGCGCCTCCTCCGCCTTCGTCTGCACGAGCTTGACGTACTCCTTGCGGCGGTCGGCCGTGAGCTCCGGCATGACCACGCGAATGAGGTTGCCGTCGTTGCTCGGCGTGACACCGAGGTTCGGCCGCGACACGATGGCCTTCTCGATCTCCTTGAGCGCCGACTTGTCGTATGGCGTGATCACGAGAACGCGAGCCTCGGGCACGGCGATCGACGCGAGCTGCTCGAGCGGCGTCGCGGTGCCGTAGTAGTCAACGGGGATCTTCGTGAAGAGCTGGGGGTTCGCCCGCCCCGTTCGCACTGTCGAGAAGTCTTCCTTCGCGTGGTCGACGGCCTTCGCCATCTTGTCTTTGGTCTCGGTGAGCACGTCGTTGATCACGGGGTGTCCTTTCCAGGGCGTTCTGCATCATCCTACCGAGATGGTCGGATGCGCACGCCACGCTCGAAGGCGCGGCGCGCTGACGAAATTGTCGCGGGGTGGCGCTTGCGGTCGGAGCCCTCGACTAGTCGAGGCTCGACGTGACGAGCGTCCCGATGTCCTCGCCGAGGATGGCGCGGGCGATGTTGCCCTCTGGACTCATGCCGAAGACGCGCATGTCCATGCCGTTGTCCATGCAGAGGCTGAAGGCGGTCGAGTCGACGACCTTGAGACCACGCTGGAGCGCGTCCTGGTAGGTGACCGAGTGCAGCAGCTCGGCGCTGGGGTCCTGGCGCGGGTCGGCGGTGTAGACGCCATCGACGCCGTTCTTCGCGACGAGCACCACATCTGCCCCGACTTCGAGCGCGCGCTGTGCGGCGACCGTGTCGGTCGAGAAGTACGGGAGGCCGGCGCCTGCGCCGAAGATGACGACGCGGCCCTTCTCCATGTGGCGCTTGGAGCGGAGCGGAATGTACGGCTCGGCGACCTGGCGCATCTCGATGGCGGACTGCACACGAGCGGGGGTGCCCGCCTGCTCGATGAAGTCCTGCAGTGCGAGGGCGTTCATGACGGTGCCGAGCATGCCCATGTAGTCGGCTCGCGCGCGGTCCATGCCGGCGTTCGCGAGCTGGGCGCCGCGGAAGAAGTTCCCTCCGCCGACGACGATGGCGACTTCCACGTCGCGTGCAGCAGCGGCGATCTCCTTGGAGATGCTCGTGAGCACCTCGGGATCGACACCCATCTTGCCTGCACCGAACGCTTCGCCAGAGAGTTTGAGGAGAACGCGTCTGCGCGGGGCCTGTGGTGACATTTGTGCTCCTTGTGGGATCGCTGATCGTCCACGAGCCTACCTTGTGCGGAGCGCGCACGAGTCTCAGCGGGGCTCCTCGAGCAGACTCCGGGAACACGAAACGGGGCCGGATGCTTGCGCATCCGGCCCCGAATTCGTGTGCGTCTGGCGTTAGGCGCCGACGCGGATGCGACCGAAGTCGACGACGTTGACGCCTGCGGCGTCAGCGATCTTCTTCACGGTCTGCTTGTTGTCGCGAGCGTAGTCCTGCTCGAGGAGCACGATCTGCTTGAAGAAGCCGGTCAGGCGTCCCTCGATGATCTTCGGAAGGGCTGCCTCTGGCTTGCCCTCGCTCCGAGAGATCTCCTCGACGATGACCCGCTCCTTGTCGATTGCCTCGACAGGAACGTCCTCACGGGTGAGGTACTGGGGGTCGAACATCGCGATGTGCTGAGCGATGCCGCGAGCCGTAGCCGCGTCGTCGCCCTCGTACGCCACGACGACGCCGACCTGCGGTGGCAGGTCCTGCGAGGTGCGGTGCAGGTAGATCTCGAAGTTGGCGCCCTTGAGGAGGCTCACCTTGCGGAGTTCCATCTTCTCGCCCAGGATCGCGGCGACGCCATCGATGGTCTCCTTGACGGTCGTGCCGTCGACGGGGGCGGCAAGCGCCTCGTCGACGTTCGACGCGCCAGCGGCGGCCACAGCATCGAGCACCTTCTCGGAGAGGGCGATGAACTTGTCGCCCTTGGCAACGAAGTCGGTCTCGGTTGCGAGCTCGATGAGCGTCGCGGTGCCGTTTCCGTTGTCCTTCGCGGCGACGAGGCCTTCGCTGGTGGAGCGGTCAGCGCGCTTCGCGTTGCCCTTCGCACCCTTGAGGCGGAGGATCTCGACGGCCTTTTCCTTGTCGCCGTCGGCCTCTTCGAGCGCCTTCTTCGTGTCGACCATGCCAGTACCGAGCTGCTCGCGCAGCTCCTTGACATCAGCGAGGGTGAAGTTAGCCATGTGTGGGGTTCTCCCTAGTGCTTGAAGTTACTTGGACTCTTCGACGGCTTCGACAGCCTCGGCTGCTTCAGCAGGCTCGGCGGCCTCGGCAGGCTCAGCTGCCTCGACAGCCTCGGCCTCGGCAGGAGCCTCGGTCTCAGCAGGAGCTTCGACGACGGCCTCAGCAGCAGGAGCGTCGCCCTGCAGCAGGTCGTTCTCCCACTCAGCCAGCGGCTCGACCTCGGCCTGGCCTTCGGTCGGCTTCTGGTGGCGCTGGATCAGGCCCTCAGCTGCTGCGTCGGCGATGATGCGCGTCAGCAGCGCAACGGAGCGGATGGCGTCGTCGTTGCCCGGGATCGGGTAGTTGACGTCGTCCGGGTCGCAGTTCGTGTCGAGGATCGCGATGACCGGGATGCCAAGCTTCTTGGCCTCGTCGATCGCGAGGTGCTCCTTCTTGGTGTCGACAACCCAGAGCGCCGAAGGCGTCTTCGAGAGGTTGCGGATACCACCGAGCGACTTCTCGAGCTTGTCACGCTCGCGACGCTGGATGAGGAGTTCCTTCTTCGTGAAGCCGCGCGTCGTGTCGTCGAAGTCGACGAGGTCGAGCTCCTTGAGACGGTTGAGGCGCTTCTGGACGGTGCCGAAGTTCGTGAGGAGGCCACCGAGCCAGCGCTGGTTCACGTAGGGCTGGCCCACGCGCGTCGCCTGCTCGGAGATGGACTCCTGAGCCTGCTTCTTGGTGCCGACGAAGAGGATGGTTCCGCCGTGTGCGACGGTCTCCTTGACGAAGTCGAAAGCAGCATCGATGTAGCCCAGCGACTGCTGGAGGTCGATGATGTAGATGCCGGACCGCTCGGTGAAGATGAATCGCTTCATCTTCGGGTTCCAGCGACGGGTCTGGTGCCCGAAGTGCACGCCGCTGTCAAGCAGCTGGCGGATGGTGACGACAGCCATGGTCGTTCTCCCTATTCGAATGCGCATTCCTGCGCGCGGTTGTTCTCTGCGACCGGCGGCCGCACAGCCTGGTGCCCAGCGCGCATCCGCTCTCGCACCGAAGTGCTGGAGACCGATGGATGCACGCCTCGATGGGCACGCGAAGTCAGCCCGCATGGCGGGCTGCTGGCGTCAGTCTACACACGAGCGGTGGCGCAGGGAACCGGTGCACGGACTCAGTTGCAGCCGACCCTGTGGACAGGCGTCCTCCACACCTCGTGGTCGCCTGCCGCGGGGCCCGCGCAGCGAGCACCACGATGACAGCATGCACCGCGCCCCAGACTCCCCAGCGTCCGCCGACCACCCCCGGCGCGGTCTCGCGACGCTCACCCTCCTCCTGCTCATGGTCAGCGCGGGCCTGGGCGGCGCTCCGCACGCATCCGCGACTCCGAGGATGTGGAGCTGGCCCGTCGAAGCGCCTCCGAACGTCGCTCGCGGATTCGATCTCGCCGCCCGGTACGGGGCGGGCCACCGTGGCATCGACATCTCCGCGGCACCAGGCGATGACGTCCGCTCCCCTGCCTCGGGAACCGTCACGTTCGCTGGCTTCGTCGTCGACCGACCGGTGCTGTCGATCCAGCATGCCGACGGCCTGCTCGCCAGCTATGAGCCGGTCGTCACACAGCTGCGACCCGGAGACGTCGTGTCCTCCGGCCAGCGCATCGGTGAGCTGAGCACATCACATCGCCATACGCCCGAAGGGGCCCTGCACCTCGGAGTTCGACGGGACGGCGCCTACCTCGACCCCGCCCCGCTGTTCGAGGTGCTGCGACCTCCTGCGGCTGTCCTGCTTCCCCTCTACCGATGAACAGCCGACGCTCGCCACGACTCACATCAGAAAGGCACCACATGTCTCCTCTCCACCAGCAGCGACCGCCCTCGCACGCCGAGGCTGCCCATCACACCGCGCACTCCCCATCACGCTGGGTCACTCGGCATCCTCGCGCCGCGGCTGGCCTCTTCATGCTCGCCATGACCGCGTCGTTCCTGCTGTTCTCCGGAGCGCAGACGGCGAGCGCCGCCGGCTACGGCCCCGGCTTCGACGACGCCCAGAACGGCGGACAGGGACGTATCGGGGCCTACAGCTTCGAGGGACGCAGCGTCTACTGCCTGCAGCCGTGGCTGCCCCGCCCGCTCGATCAGACGACGAAGGGAAGCATCGTCGATGGCGAGCAGTTCAAGATGAGCGACGACGACACAGCCCGCGTGAACTGGGCCATCTCGACCCACGGGCAGTCCGCAGACCCGACGGTGACCAGCGCCGTCGCCATGTTCGTCTGGTCGCTGGCGGCCCCCGGAAGCTACTCGGGCCACGCGGTGAGCGGAGACGAGCACTACCTCGGACGTGTGCCCGAGGAGAAGCGGGCGGACGTCGGCAGCACCCTCGCGGCCATTCGCGCGGATGCGGCAAAGGTCGGCGCCAGTGCGCCGGTCGACCTCAAGGGGAGCCTTGCGTTCACGACCGACGGGGCAGATTCGAGAACGGGCACCGTCACCCTGGCAACGGAGGTACCCGGAGCCACGGGAACAGTGGTGCTGAGCGGCGCGACCTTCGTCGCCACCAGCGCCGAGACCTCGACGCTTCGAGGCGGAGAATCGGCTCCGATCGTCGTCGCCCCCGCGGCCTTCGACCGCGGACCTGTCACGGTGAGCGGCACCGCGAGCGTCACCTCCCCGTCTCAGCCCTGGGCCGCGAAGATCCTCGTCCTGCACACGCCAGGCGCTCAGCTGCTCGGCGGGAGCAGCGGCACCCTGCCTGGGGAGTTCACGGCTGTCGGCCAGGACCGAGTTCCTCGCGTGCCCGTCGCGACGCCGACCCCAAAACCCACGCCGACACCGACACCCACGGCCACGCCGACCTCAACACCCAAGCCGACACCCACGGCAACGGCAACGCACACACCAACGACTCCGCCCACACCAACGGCCACACCGACAGCCACAGCCACGGCCACACCGGCACCGAGCGTGACCCCGAGCGCTCCTCCGATCCCTGCGAGCTCTGCCCCGACGAGCCCGCCCGTCAGCGCCGCGCCGCCCACGGCCCCTCCGGTGACGGCGCCTCCAGAGAATTCAAACCCACCGCAGGGCTCGAACCCTCCGGAGATCCCCAGGCCGAGCACGACTCCCACGGCAACGCAGGGTGCCACCGCGTCGCCGCCGGCGTCCACGACGCCGGTGCCCAGCGCGAAGGCGGGCACTCCAGCGCCGAGCACGGCGCCCGCGTCACCGCCGGCCGCCAGTTCGGCAGCCGCAGAACCATTGCCGTCGAGCTCGCCAGACGCCCTTGCCCAGACCGGCGCCGCAGGTATCGGCTGGCCCCTGCTTCTGGGCGCCGGAGCGCTTGTCATCGGCATCGGAGCACTCGCCTGGGGGCTGCTGAGCCGCCGACGCCAGGCCTGACCCGCCTCGACCCAGCGGAGCCAGATCCGCGAGGACGCAGGCACGCCTCGACGGCCAGCCCCGGCCGTCGAGGCGTGCCTGCCCGCTGGCGTGCTGGCGTGCTGGCGTGCATCGACCAGCGACCGGCGACCGGCATCCAGCGTCCGGGGTCCAGCCAGATCGACCCCGGCTTCAGGCGCGGGGATGCGCCTGAAGGTATGACGCCTTCAGGCGCTCCGCGGAGACGTGGGTGTAGATCTGCGTCGTCCCCAGGTCGGAGTGGCCCAGGATCTCCTGGACGGCGCGAAGGTCCGCTCCCCCATCCAGCAGGTGCGTCGCCGCAGTATGGCGGAACGTGTGCGGCCCCGAGGGGCCACCGCCGGGTGCAGCCCCCAGCACCTCACGGGAGAGCGCATACACGGTGCGCGCATCCAACCGCCCGCCGCGAGCACCGAGGAACAGCGCCTGCCCAGAACGCGGCTGCTCGAGGACCCGCCTGCCGACCTCGAGCCAGCGCTCGATCGCCTTCGCGGCGTGCGCCCCGAACGGCACCACCCGCTCCTTGTCGCCCTTGCCGACGACCCTCACCACGCGCCGCCCCAGATCGACGGACCCGACATCGAGCGAGCAGCACTCCGAGACACGAATACCCGACGCGTACAGCAACTCGATAATCGCGACATCACGCTGCTCCACCGGGTCACCCGAGGACGCTCGCTCGGCGAGCGCGTCCAGGATCCCCCGCATCCCGTCAGCCGACACCACCCGTGGCAACGTCGACCCCGCCTTCGGGCTCTTCAGGCGCCGCGCCGAATCCGAGCCGCGGCCGGTCTCCTCGAGCCACGACGTGAACCCGCGAAACGACGCCGCCATGCGGGCGATGCTCGACGCGGCCTTGCCCGCCTGCGTCTGCTGCCACAGCAGATCCCTGAAGACCTCCAAGCTGAGCACACCCGGCCCGTCGATCCCCGCACGCTCGCAGTAGTCGAGCAGGATGCCGAGATCGCCCGCATACGCCTGCGCGGTCCGCGGCGACAGCCCACGCTCGGAGCGCAGCGAGCGCAGGTAGGCATCGACCGCGACCGAGAGCTCCTGCATGCCGACCATCGTAGGTCGCGACCCAGGCGCCACGGCTGCGACGCGACCTGGCAGCCTACGACTTGGCGTGGGCCGGCTTCGAATGCGCAGGCTTCGCGTGGTGCGAGCCCCCGCCCACCTGGCCAGGATGAGCCGACTCGGCATGCGCTGGCCTCGAGTTCCCCGGGATGCCCTTGCTCGGCCACCAGAAGCGGTCACCGGTGAGGAAGGCGAGCGCCGGCACGATGACCGTTCGAACCAGGAGGGTGTCGAGGAGCACGCCGACGCACACGATGATGCCGATCTGCGTGAGCGTGATGAGCGGCAGGACGCCGAGCGCCGCGAACACGGCGGCGAGCAGGATCCCCGCGCTCGTGATCACGCCGCCCGTCGCCGAGAGCGAGCGGATCATTCCGTCCTTCGTTCCATGCTTCACCGCCTCCTCGCGCGCCCTTGTGACGAGGAAGATGTTGTAGTCGACGCCGAGGGCGACGAGGAAGAGGAAGCTGAACAGCAGCACCGAGGTGTCCAGAGCCGGGAAGCCGAACACGTTCTCGAACAGCAGCCAGCTCGCACCCACCGACGCGAAGAACGAGCCGACGACGGTGAGGAGCAGCAGGATCGGGGCGACCAGCGACCGCAGGAGGAGCAGGAGCACGACGAACACGACCGCGAGGATGAGGGGGAACAGCAGCAGCTGGTCCCGGTCCTGAGCCGCCTGCTCGTCGAGGGCCTGAGCATCCAAGCCGCCGACGATCGCGTCGGCGCCGTTGACCTGGGACAGCTCCGCACGCAGGCGCTCGACGGTGGCGAGTGCCTCCTCCGTCTCCGCCGGGGAGGAGAGCCCGACATCGATGCGCGTGATCTCGCCGTTGGAGTCACCCACCGACGCGGAGGCGACACCCTCGATCTCGGCGGCACGATCGGCCACCGCCTGTGCCGCACCGGAATTCGCGACGACGACCGCCGGTGCGCCTGCCAGGTCGGGGAAATGGTCGTTGAGCAGCTCCTGCCCGACAACCGCCTCCGGCGTGGACGTGAACCGCTCCGTCTGAGCGAGCCCCACCTTGATGCTGGGTGCGATGGCGGCAAGCGCTATGAGCACGACGATGCCGGCGCCCGCGACGATGGCCGGGCGCTTCGAGACGCCGGTTCCGAGCTTGAACCAGAAGCCCTTGCCGTGCTGATCGTCGCCGACGCGTGGCACGACCGGCCAGAAGATACCGCGAGGGAAGAGCACGAGGGTGGCCGGCAGGAGCACGAGCGCGAACACCATGGCGATGACGACGCCGATCGCGCAGGCGAGGCCGAGGACGACGTTGCCGCCGAGCGAGGCGAAGAGCAGCGTCGCGAGGCTCAGCGCCACCGTCCCACCACTCGCGATGATGGCGGGGCCCGCGCCGCGCAGGGCCGTTGCCATGGCCTCCCGCCTGTCGGCCGAGACCCGGAGTTCGTCTCGATACCTGGCGATGAGGAGCAGCGCGTAGTTCGTGCCCGCGCCGAAGACCAGCACGGAGAGGATGCCCTTGATCGACGCATCCATCGTCAGCCCGAACGCGCCGACGATGCGGGTGGCGACGATACCGGCGACGCCGTCGGCGAGCCCCACGACGGAGAGCGGGATGAGCCAGAGGACGGGGCTGCGGTAGGTGACGATGAGGAGGAAGGCGACGACGAGCACGGTGACCGTGAGCAGCGTGAAGTTGGCGCCCTCGAAGACTGCGGCGATATCGACCGCGAAGCCCTCTGGGCCCGTCATGACCGGGATGAGCCCGTCCGGCAGCCCGTCGGCCGCGGCGGCCCGCATGGCTTCGGCGCGCGCGGACTGCGCCTCGACATTGGTGGTCGCCTCGAGCGGCACCGTGAGGATCATGGCCTCGCCGTCTTCGGCTGGGAAGGCCGGCGGCAGCGCGTCGACGCCCGCGGCGTCGGCGATGCCCGAGCTGGCCGCGGAGACGGCCGCCAGATCGTCGGGAGTGAGCGCTTCGCCGTCGCGGTGGAACACGAAGAGCGCGGCACTGCTGTCCTCGGTCTCGAACGTGGCGAGCGCTTCCTCGACCTTCGCGGACTCAGCGGATGCGGGAAGATCTCCGGCTGGCGCGACGTCGCCGCCCTCACCCGAGCCCCAGAAGAACGCGAGGCCGCTCAAGGCGACGAAGACGGCGATGACGATCGCACCGCTCGCCTTGCCGGTGATGAATCGGATGATGCCACGCATGAACGAACCGCCTAAATCCACTAGTAATCAATTTGCTTAGCTAACCTAGCGCTAGGATGTGTTCCATGCAATCCGGGGATGAACGGGGTCGCGCGTTTCCGCGCGTCCATGAGTCGACGGCGCTGCTGCGCGAGATCCTCACGATCTCCGACGAGTACGAGGTCGTCGTGGCGAAGGAGCTCGAGGTCAATCACACCGACCTCGTGGCGATGCAGCACCTGATCTCCTCGGGTCACCTCACCCCATCCGATATCGCACGCCGGCTCGGCATAACGACGGCGGCAGTGACGGTCGTGGTGGATCGACTCGTGAAGGCGGGGCACGTGCGTCGCGAGCCGAACCCGAGCGATCGCCGCGGTGTGCTCGTCTTCCCAGAAGAGGATTCAACGGCGAAGGCCCGCGGCCTGCTGGCGCCGATGATCATGGACATCGACTCGGTCGCCCAGGACTTCGACGAGGCCGAACGTGCCGTCATCGTGCGCTACCTGGAGGGGGTCGTCGCGAGCTACCGGGAGCACCTTCAGCCTCCGAGCTGACCCGGTCGACGCGCACCGCCCGCACCCCATCCCCTTTCGTCAGCGCTTTGCCCGGGTGGTCCTGGTCCACCCTGCGGCGCCCTCTTGGGCGAGGCCGTTGAGTTCGAGCTCCGCCAGACCCGCCGCCGTCTCTGCGACCGTGAGTCCCGCCGCCGATGCGATCTCAGCGCTGCGCTGGGGCCGCCCGACTCGGAGTGCGTCCCTCGCTCGCACCGCGTTGGATGAGGGTCGATCACCATCAGCTCGCTCGCGGCCGCGCTCGCCTGGCCACGCGGCTCCGTCCGGCAGTTCGAGCTCGCTTCCCCGGTGATCGCCGAGGAGCTCGACGATGTCGTCGACCGAGGTGATGAGCGATGCATCGGACTCGCGCAGCAGCCGGTGGCAGCCGACAGAAGCCGCACTCGTGACTGGGCCGGGCACGGCGCCCAGTGGCCGACCGAGCGTCAGCGCGTGGGCAGCGGTGTTCGCGGCTCCGGACCTGCGCCCTGCCTCGACGACGACGGTCGCCGAGGCGAGGGCGCTGATGATGCGGTTGCGCTGCAGGAACCTCCATCGCGTGGGCGCTTGCCCGATCGGGAGCTCGCTGACGAGTGCGCCGTGCGCGATGATCCGCTCCAGGAGGGAGCGGTTGCCCTGCGGGTAGAGCCGATCAGGACCGCCGGCGAGCACCGCCACCGTTGGCGCCCCCTCCGCGAGGGCCACCCGGTGCGCGACGGCGTCGATGCCATACGCGCCTCCGGAGACGAGTCCGAAGCCGCGGTTGGCGAGTCCGCTCGCGAGGCGCACCGTGACCTCCTCGCCGTAGCTGGTGGAGGCCCGGGCACCCACGAGCGCGACGGACGGCGTGAGCTGGCGGAGCGTGTCGAGTGAGCCGCGAACCCAGAGCGCGCATGGCGCATGCGGGCCGAGGTCGCCGAGCTGCGTCGGCCATTCGCGGTCTCCGGGGAGAACGGCGTGCACTCCGAGCCGCGCCGAACTGCGCAGGATGGCCACGGTGCGCTCGAGGTCGAGCCGGTGGCGCCACCGTTCGACTGCCGTCGCGAGTTCGTCGAACGGAATGCCCGCACCCGAGCCACGCGCCCTGGCCCTCCGGAGCAGAGCCCCAGAGCCGACCGCTTCCAGGGCCTCGACGGGGCCGAGCGCCCCGATGAGCAGCCCGGCTGTGGCATCACCGGGCTCGACCGTGCAGGACCAGGCAAGCTGCGCGATGCGCGTCTGCACAGCTGCGTCGCCGAGATCGTCGACCTGCCCGCCGCTGACTCCGGCCAGCGCGTCTCGCAATGCAACCGCGTCGGGCCACGACTCGCGTGCCTGGCCGTCTGCTCGACGGACGTGGTCGGGACCGCGATCGTGCGCGCCGCCCTGTGGTTCCTGTGCTGACATCTCCACCTACCCCAGCCTGATTCGATAGGACAGGGCTTCGTGCACGTGGTGCACTTCGGGGCGCGATGCTCCGTCGAGGTCGGCGATGGTCCAGGCGACCCGGAGGACACGATCATGTCCGCGCATCGTGACCTGACCGCGTTCGAGGGCGATTGCGAGCGGTGCATAGGCGTCGCGCCTCGGGCGGTGCTCTGGGGCGCGCAGCCACCGCGAGACGATCCGGGCATTGATCGTCCACGGCGTCGACTCGAGTCGCCTCCTGGCGCGTCCGCGAGCTTCCTCGACCAGCCCGCGCGCCGTGGCTGTGCTGATGCTCGGGTGCGCGGCCTCCTGCCCGGTGTGGCCCAGCTGCGCCTCGTGGTCCACGAGTCGGGCCCGAGCGGCCGAGACGCGTTCGACCCGCAGCTGGAGGTCGATTCGGTCGAGCAGCGGACCGGAGAGGCGAGCGAGATAGCGTCGCGGAGCGGAGGCATCACAGCGGCACTCCGCGTCGGGGTCGCCGTGGTTGCCGCAGGGGCAGGGATTCGCGGCGAGCACGAGCTGCATCTCGGCGGGGTACGCGGCCCGGCCCTGGGCACGATGGATCTCGATGACGCCGTTCTCGAGCGGCTGGCGCATCGAGTCCAGCGTGTGGCGCGCGAACTCGGGCGCCTCGTCGAGGAAGAGCACCCCGCCCGTCGCGAGCGAGATGGCACCTGGCCTGATCAGGCCACTTCCACCGCCCAGCAGCGCGACGGCCGACGCGGTGTGGTGGGGCGCTTCGAATGGCGGCCTGCGGTCGAGGCGCGCGGCGAGCGGCATTCCTCTGAGCGAGCGCACCGCGGCGAGGGTCACGGCGGCCTCGGGCTCGAGGTCGGGGAGGATGCCGGGCAGTCGTTCCGCGAGCATGGTCTTGCCCGCGCCCGGCGGCCCCAGCATGAGCAGGTGGTGGCCGCCGGCTGCCGCGATGATGAGGGTCCGGACAGCGGCGTCGCTGCCGACCACGTCGGACAGATCGAGCGCCGACCCCGCGCTGAGCGCCCCGGTCGGGTCCTCGCTGCGCTCGCGCTCCCGCACCGCGACGGACCGCCCTGCCGAGCTCGAGGGATACTCCAGCTCCTCGGTGAGCTCATCCGCATCAGCCCCGTAGTGCAGTGCCACGGCCCGCAGCGAGGTGACGGCGACGACTCGGATGTCCTCCACGAGCTCCGCCTCCGCCTTCGAGTCCGCTGGCACGACGACGGTATCGAAGCCCGCGGCTCGCGCGGCGGCCACGGCCGGCAGGACACCGACGACGGCGCGCACCTGCCCGGTGAGCGAGAGCTCGCCGATGTGCACGGCGCGCGTCGGCGACTCGGCCGAGATGATCCCGGCAGCGGCGAGGAACGACACCGCGATCGCGAGGTCGAAGCCGGCCCCGTGCTTGCGCAACGAGGCGGGATACATGTTCGTGACGACGCGGCTCGCCGGCAGCGGGCATCCCGAGCTCTGCAGCGCCGCCCTGACGCGCTCGCGTGCCTCCCCCAGCGAGGTGTCCGGCAGCCCGACGAGCTTGAAGAACGGAAGGCCCGGGCTGATCTGCGTCTCCACCTCGACGAGCTCCCCGCCGAGCCCCTCGAGCGCGATCGCCACGGAGTGGCCGACCGTGCCCTGCGTCACGCGCCCACCCCCACGACGTGCTGCACGGTCGGTGTGCGATCGCTCGGGGCGATCACCGCGATCACGTCGAGCCGCATCGCACCGCGCTCGTCCGGGTGCGCGAGCATCCAGAGCCCCGCCAGCCGCCGCATACGGGCCAGCTTCGTCGGCGTGATCGCCTCGAGCGGATGCCCCGCCGCCGTCGACCGCCGCGCCTTCACCTCCGTGAACACGATGAACCCGCCCCGACGCGAGACGACATCGATCTCCCCCTCGCGGCACCGCCAGTTCCGCTCCAGCACATCGTGGCCGCGCTCCTCGAGATACGCGGTCGCGAGATTCTCCCCGAGCCGCCCCAGCTGATCCTTGGCACGCATCCGCACCACCTCCCTTGCCGGGAGTCTGGACCGCCACGCACCGCTCGCCCACGTCGAGGCCAGCAGCTGTGGAGCGCCGGGTGTCCACAGGACGAGCGTCAGCAGAGTCGCCGACCGACGCCGGACGCACCGCGGTCCGGAACGCGGTCCGGAACGCGGGTGCCCGCCGGCCTGGCTGCGCGTCAGCCGCGCTGCGCGAGGGCCAACGGCAGCACGGCGCTCGCGCCCGCACGACGGAGCTCACGCGAGCAGACCGTCATGGTCCAACCGCTGTCGACGAAGTCGTCGATGAGGAGCACGGGCCCCGCCGGGATATCGAGCGACCCCGCCGAGAAACGTCCCTCGACGCTGGAGAGCCGGAACGCACTGTTGCCACCCGGCTGGCCCGCCGGCCCGCCGCGAACGAGATCAAGCGACCCCAGGAGCGGCAGACGCCCCGCACTGGCGATGCCCTCGGCAAGCGAAGCGCTCAGGCGGGGCCTCGAGCGCGAGGGAACGAATACGACTCCCTGCGGCCGCGCCGCCCACTTCCACTCGGACAGGATGCGGATGCACGCCTGCAGCAACGGCCCCGTCACGGTCGTCTCCGGCCCGGCCGAGTCGAAGAGCTCACGCAGCGGACCTCCCCAGCCGAGGTCGCTGAGGCGCGCGAGCACCCGGCCCTCTGACGCCTGCTCCTCCTTGGGGATGCGCCCCTTCAGCTCGACACCGAGGCTCGCCATGCCGCTCGGCCATTGGCGCCTCGGCGCGATGTCGGCGCCGACACGATCGAGCGCGGCCCCCGCTCTCGCCTGCACCGCCGCATCCGTCGTCGAGTCGAACCAGATGCCCGCGCAGTTGTCGCAGCGCCCGCACGGCGCGGCAGTCGAGTCGTCGAGCTGACGTTGCAGGAACTCCATGCGACAGCCGTCGGTGCGCTCGTAGTCGATCATCGACTGCGCCTCCGCCGAGCGGGCCGAGGCGATACGGGCGTACCGCTCGCCGTCGTAGCTCCACGGCTGGCCGGTCGAGACCCAGCCGCCCTGCTCGCGCCGCACAGCGCCGTCGACGTCGAGCACCTTGAGCAGCAGCTCGAGGCGAGAGCGTCGGAGGTCGACCGCCGACTCGAGCGCGACCGTCGACCGCGGTGAGCCGCCAAGTGCCCCGAGGACAGCCTGCGCGCGCTCCTCGTCCGGCATCGAGACCGTCGCGAAGTACTCCCAGATCGCGCGGTCCTCCTCGCCCGGCAGCAGCAGCACGTCGGCCGACGCGCTCGAACGACCGGCTCGGCCGACCTGCTGGTAGTACGCGACCGGCGACGACGGAGCCCCGAGGTGCACGACGAACCCGAGGTCGGGCTTGTCGAACCCCATGCCGAGGGCGCTTGTGGCGACCAGGGCCTTGACCTCATTGCGCTTGAGTGCGCCCTCGAGGCGCTCGCGCTCGTCAGGGTCGGTCTTGCCCGTGTACGCGGGCGCGTGGATTCCGGCTTCCCGGAGGGCCGCAGACGTGTCTTCGGCCCCCGCGACCGTGAGGGTGTAGATGATGCCGGATCCCGGCAGCTCTTCGAGATGCTGCAGGAGCCACGCCAGCCGCTCACGAGCATTGCCGAGTCGGAGCACGCCGAGTCGGAGGCTGGCTCGCGCGAGCGGGCCGCGGATCGTGAGGATGCCGCTGCGGCCGAGCTGCTCCTCGATGTCGTGGACGACCCGCTCGTTCGCGGTCGCCGTCGTCGCGAGGACGGGGATGTCGGTGCCGAGCCCGGAGATGAGAGACGCGATGCGACGGTAGTCGGGCCGGAAGTCGTGACCCCAGTCGGAGATGCAGTGCGCCTCGTCGACCACGACAAGACCCGTGCGGTTGAGGAGCTCCGGCAGCTGCGTGTCTCGGAACTCCGGGTTGTTGAGGCGCTCGGGTGAGACGAGCAGGACGTCGATCTCGTCGGCGGCGAGCTGCTCTCGGATGCTCGCCCACTCGTGCGCGTTCGCCGACGACATGGACACCGCTCGCACGCCCGCGCGACTCGCCGCCTCGACCTGGTCGCGCATGAGGGCGAGCAGCGGCGAGATGAGGATCGTCGGCCCGGCGCCGCGGGCACGCAGCATGAGGCTCGAGATGAAGTACACGGCCGACTTGCCCCAGCCTGTGCGCTGCACGACGAGGACTCGTCGCCGCTCGTCGACGATCGCCGAGATCGCCTCGAGCTGTCCGTCGTGGAAGACCGCGTCGTCTCTGCCGACAAGCGCCCTCAGGATCTGAGTGGCTGCGGATGCGGTGGCCTCGGGAATCATCGTCTCTGTCACTCCACGAGGCTCCCATGGACCACCGACAACAGCGTCCAGTCGGCGCGTCGCGGCAAACCCGCTATTCGTCGAGCGCGAGCTCCTTGGGAAGCTCGAACTCCTTCGAGCCCGTTTCCTCGACGTTGACGTCCTTGAACGTCAGCACGCGAACCTGCTTGACGAAGCGGTCGGAACGGTAGATGTCCCACACCCACACGTCTTTCATCGTGAGCTCGAAGTAGAAATCGTGCTCGGTGTCGCGCCGCACCAGGTCCACGCTGTTCGCAAGGTAGAAGCGGCGCTCGGTCTCGATCACGTATTTGAACTGCCCCGCGACGTCGCGGTACTCGCGAAACAGGGAAAGCTCCTGCTCGCGCTCGTAATCGTCGAAATTCTCGTCGTCCATGATCCGCCCAGTCTACGGGGTCGCGGCGCGAAGCCAGGTGTGCCGGTGGAGCTCGCTCGGGCCCGCCGCGGCGATCGCCGCGAGGTGGGCCGCGCTGCCGTATCCCTTGTTCGATTCCCAGAGGTATTCGGGATGCGCCTCGCCGGCCGAGACCATGAGGGCATCTCGTTCGAGCTTCGCGATCACGGACGCTGCTGCGACCGAGGTGCAGTCCCTGTCGGCCTTCGGGCGCACCACGACACGGAGCGGCGTCGAGAGACACGGCGAGAGCCAGTCGTGCGAGCCGTCGAGCAGCACGACGGCGTCCGCGACCGGGACCCCGCTCGCGTGGAGTTCGGCGAGCGCCCGCTTGGCGGCGGCCCCGAGGCAGGCAGTGATGCCGCGCTCGTCGATCTCGATGGCGCTCGCGTACCCGACGCCGACGCTCATCGCCCATGCCTCGATGCCCGCGCGTGCTTCGAGCCGGCGCTTCGCGCTCAGCAGCTTGGAGTCGCGGACGCCTGCCGGGGGCCCGAGCTCGATTCTGCTGGCATCGATTGCGCAGGCTCCCACAGCGACAGGCCCGGCGATGGCTCCGCGCCCGACCTCGTCGACGCCGATGACGACGGGGGCGGTGAGCAGCAGCTCTCGCTCGACGTCGAGCGTCGGGTCAACGGGTGGTGTCACTCCTGGTCCGTCCGCTCAGGGACGCGGTCGAAGACCTCGGGGTAGTTGCCGAGGAAGGTGAAGCGATCGAGCGGCCAGTTCAGCAGGAACGCCTTGCCGACGACGTCGTCGACGGGCACGAAGCCGCCTCCCGGCTCGTCCTGGTGGTACCGGGAGTCCTCCGAGTTGTAGCGGTTGTCGCCCATGACCCAGAGGTGCCCCTCCGGGACGGTCACATCGAACGGCAGCCCGGAAGCCGCCTGCCCGTCCTGGAGCAGCAGGTAGGGCTCACCGACCGGCAGGCCGTTGATGAGCACCTGGCCGTACTCGTTGCAGCACGAGACCGTATCGCCAGGCAGCCCGATGACCCGCTTGATGAGGTGGTTGCTCGTCTCTTCCGGCTTGAGGCCCACGAACTCGAGGGCGCCGTCGACCGCGGCCTGCGACGGGGACTTCTCCGTCGGCGCGACGACCGGGAGCCATCCGCCCGGATCCTCGAACACGACGATGTCGCCGCGCTCGATGCCGATCATGTCCGGGACGAGGAGGTTGACGAGCACGCGGTCCTCGACGACGAGCGTGTCGTTCATCGACGCGGAGGGAATGTAGAAGGGCCGCAGCAGGAAGGTCTTGATGAGCATCGACATGACGATCGCGAGGACCGCGACGATGACGAGGTCGCGCGCGAACGAGAGCATCGCCTTGCCGAGACGGCCGGTGCGCTCCGGCGCGGGCTCATCAGCGGCGATGAGCCCCGTCGCGTGGATGGGCGCGTCGGCGATCTCGGACCCGCCCAGTCCCGCGGGACGATCGGTGCGGCCGAGGCGGTGCCTGCCCTCGTGCGGCGCTCGTCCGTGAGACGGAGCGCGGCGATCGCGCGCACTCGCGTCGACCATGGCGCCCCCTCAAGCTCGGTCCGCCGCGGCGGTTGTGATGTTTCGTCCGGATCGACACGAATGGCTCCCGCTATGGGGAGCCATTCGCCTACTGCTGAAGCTTAGTTGTCGCGCTTCTCGCGGATCTTCGCAGCCTTGCCACGACGACCACGGAGGTAGTACAGCTTCGCGCGACGCACGGCGCCGCGGGAGACGATCTCGATCTTCTCGATGACCGGGGTGTGCACGGGGAACGTGCGCTCCACACCCACCTGGAAGCTGACCTTGCGGACCGTGAAGGTCTCGCGGACGCCAGCGCCCTGACGAGCGATGACAACACCCTGGAAGACCTGGACGCGCGAGCGCGTGCCTTCGACGATGTTCACGTGCACCTTGACGGTGTCGCCGGGGCGGAAGTCTGGGACATCGCTGCGCAGCGATGCTGCGTCGATGACGTCGATAACGTTGGTCATGATTTCGCTCTCTGCAGTCGCCACAGGTCGGCTGCGAAGGTCAGTGAAGAGGTTGGCGTGCATCGCGAAGTGCTCTCTTCCCCTGTGGCAGAGTCGAGCCGCGGCACAAGGATCTAGTAAACCACGCCCGACAGACGCCCGCAATGCGAGCGCCGAGCGGAATGCACGCTCAGCTGCGCTCTTCCGGGTCGGGGTCGAGGGTGATGACCTTTCCGGCATCGGGTCCGGATGCTCCCCCACCTCCTGCGGGCGGCCCTCCCCGCCCCGACGTCCCTGGCATTCCCGGGGTCGGCATGCCAGGCATGGCGCCGAACAGGCCGAACGGATTCGCCTGCGGACCGGCGGTCTGCGCGGCCGCCAGTCGCTCCTGGACGACAGCCGTCAGCCGTCTGCGCGCGATGGAGCCCGCGACGACCATGGACAGGAACGCGGCGGCGAGCACCCACAGCCCGGGAGCGTCGGGAACCACGGCCCCGACCGCCCAGAGCAGCCAGGGCACGACGATGAGGGGGACATCGCGCAGCTGCAGGGCCTTGGACTCGCGGATGTCGGGCCTGAGCCAGAAGTTCGCGGAGAGGATGAGGAGCCCGGCGACGGCCGCGAGACCCGCGAATCCGAAGACGAACAATCGCCCGACCGGGGCGCCGAGGATGAGCCACCCCACGAACTGCCAGGCGGCGAGGAAGAGCGCCGCGGGGAGGAGTGCGCGGTAGATGAGTCGGCCGATGCCCATGTGCCAACGCTACGGGAGGTTCCCGAGCGAAGGCAGATCGTTCGCTCACGGCACGAGCGCCGGTACGATTGTCGGATGATCGAGCTGCGCACCCAGAAGGAAATCGAAGAGATGCGACCCGCGGGGCGCTTCGTCGCCGAGGTGCTCAGCGAGCTCTCGCAGAGCGCCGCAGTGGGCACGAACCTCCTGGAGCTCGATGCTCGAGCGCACGAGCTGATCACCAAGCGCGGCGCGAAGAGCTGCTACATCGACTACCACCCCTCCTTCGGCAACTCACCGTTCGGCAAGGTCATCTGCACGTCGGTCAACGATGCCGTCCTGCACGGCCTTCCCCACGACTACTCCCTCAAGGACGGCGACCTGCTGACGCTCGACTTCGCGGTCGCCGTCGACGGCTGGGTCAGCGATTCGGCCATCACCGTCGCGGTCGGCACGCCCCGTGAGGCGGACCTGCGCCTCGTGGCGACGACGGAGGTGGCACTGGATGCGGCCATCGAGGCCGCGCGCCCGGGCAACAAGCTCGGTGACATCTCCCATGCCATCGGCCAGGTCGCGAAGAACGCCGGCTACCCCGTCAACGTCGAGTTCGGCGGCCACGGAGTCGGCCGCACCATGCACCAGGAGCCGAGCGTCCCGAACCGCGGGCGCGCCAACCGGGGCATGCCGCTCAAGCCGGGTCTCGTGCTGGCCATCGAGCCGTGGTTCCTCGAGACGACGGACAAGCTGGTCCAGGACGCGGACGGCTGGACGCTGCGCAGCGCAGACGGCTCGCGAGGCGCGCACAGCGAGCACACCGTCGTGATCACCGACGGCGACCCGATCATCCTGACGGCGCGCAGCTAGCGCGCCGAGCGCCGAGCGGCTAGCGGGCCTCGGGCGGCAGCAGCTCGGGGCGGACGCGTCGCGTGCGTTCGATCTGCTGCTCATGGCGCCAGCTGGCGATCTTCGCGTGGTGCCCGCTCAGGAGCACGTCTGGCACCTCGCGGCCGCGCCACACGGCGGGCTTCGTGTAGCTCGGGTACTCGAGCAGGCCATCCTCGTGCGACTCCTCGACCAGCGACTCGGGGTTGCCGACGACCCCGGGAACCAGGCGACCGAAGGCTTCGATCATGGCCGTGACGGCCACCTCTCCCCCGTTGAGCACGTAGTCGCCGAGACTCACGAGCTCGACTCTGGCGCGCTGCGCGGTGTCGTCGAAGACACGCTGGTCGATGCCCTCGTACCGCCCGCAGCCGAACACGATGTGCTTCTCGAGCGCGTAGCGCCGAGCGGTCGCCTGCGTGAAGACCGTTCCGGCGGGTGATGGGAAGACGACGAGGGGTCTGGTGTCGCCATCGCCCACCTCCTGGGCTGCCGCGTCGGTGCCAGCAGCCGTCTCGGCGTCGACGGCCTCGTCGAGGATCCTGTCGATCGTCTGCCCCCACGGCTCTGGCTTCATGACCATGCCGGCGCCACCGCCGTAGGGAGTGTCGTCCACCGTGCGGTGCCGGTCGGTCGTCGCGTCGCGCAGGTCGTGCACCCGAACGTCGATGATGCCGTCCTGCCGCGCCCTGCCGAGCAGGGAGACATCGAGCACCTGGAAGAACTCGGGAAAGATGGTGACGATGTCGACGCGCATGGGCTCCAGCTTAAGCGAATGCGCGCCCGCGGTTGATCGCGGGCGCGCAGACGTGAGGATGGTGGAGGCTCGGTTACTCGGCCTCGGTCTTGGCAGCGACGGGCTCGGCCGATGCTGCGGCGGGTGACTCCTCGATCTCCTCGAAGAGGCCACCAGGGGGCGTGACGCTGACGATGCCGGCCTCGAGGTCGACGTCGGCGACGATGGCCTTGACGAGCGGGACGAGCACTTCCGCGTCTGCGGTCTTCACGACGAGCAGGTCCTGTGCGGGGAAGTGCTCGACACGGACGACCTGGCCGACGGAGACGCCCTCGCGCTGGACGTCGAGTCCGACGAGCTGGTGGTCGTACCAGGCGTCGTCTTCGAGCTCCTCAGCGTCGTTGGAGTCGACCCAGAGGATCGCCTTGGCGAGGCTCTCGGCCGCTGTGCGGTCGGAGACCCCGACGAAGAAGCCGACCGGGTGGCCGTTGTACCAGCGGAGCTCCTGGAGCTCCAGGCTCTTGCCGTGCCACTCGCTCTCGGCGGGCACCTGCAGGCTGAAGCTGGCGCCCGGCACGAAGCGCCGGGCTGGCTCGTCGGTGAAGAGCTCGAGCTTGACGGCACCCTTGAGCCCGTGGGCCTTGGTGAGCCGCCCCACTCGGAGCTCGGTGATGCCCTTCTTCTTGCCTGCCACCTCAGTCGTCAACTACGTCGACGCGGACTCGGCGGCCATCGGCAAGGGCGGTCACGACGGTACGCAGCGCCTTGGCAGTGCGGCCGGAGCGACCGATGACGCGGCCGAGGTCCTCGGAGTGCACACGCACTTCGAGGACCTCGCCGCGTGCAGCCGTGCTGCGGTCCACGCGGACATCGTCGGGGTGATCGACGATTCCCTTGACGAGATGTTCCAGCGCGGAAGCGAGCATGACTAGGCCTCGACCTCTTCGGTCGCTGCTTCTTCGGTGACCTCGGCGGCCGGAGCTGCCTTCGGCTCAGCCTTCGGGCGGAGGACCGGCTTCTTGCCGGCGTCTGCCACGAACGGAGCCTTGGCCTCGGGTGCCTTGACCTGGTTCTCGGTCGAGCCTTCGCCCGTGAACTTGCCCCAGTCGCCCGTGAGCTTGAGCAGGACGACGACGGCCTCGGAGGCCTGTGCGCCGACGCTCAGCCAGTACTGTGCACGCTCCGAGTTGACCTCGATGAACGAGGGGTTCTCGGTGGGGTGGTACTTGCCGATCTCCTCGATGACGCGACCGTCGCGCTTGGTGCGCGAGTCGGCGACGACGATGCGGTAGTAGGGTGCCCGGATCTTTCCAAGGCGCTTCAGACGAATTTTGACAGCCACGTGTCTCCTGATGGTGTGTGTATCGGCGAACGACAGCCGGAGGGCGTGGGGCACACTCGGCAGAGCTCAATGGTGAACCGTGGGCCGGATTAGAGGGTCGAGCCCACGAGGCTCAACTGCCTAGTTTGGCAGATTCTCGGCCAGTTAGCCAACCGCAGAATCGTCACCGGACCCCGAACGACCCTGTGGGTCGATCGCAGCCTCATTCGCGCGCTCCGCTCGGCGCTGTCTGCGCTGCACGAAGAAGAGGATGATTCCACCCACGAGGACGAGGAGAACGGCGCCGATGACGTATGGCACGAAGTCCTGGGCCCCGGTCGTGGCGAGTTCTGCGAGGGCATCCGAGTAGCGCATGAGGCCTCCGATCTCGGGCGGCGCGTGCCGTCGCCCGACTCCTCCTCCTATATTGCGGCGGATGCGGATCGGGCCGCAATGCAGACACGCCGCGGGCCCTGGTGCGTCTACGCTTCAACCATGCGTTTCGCCTCATCAGAGCGTTCGACACTCGGTGTCGAATGGGAGCTCGGTATCGTCGACGCTGAGTCGCGCGAACTGACCGGCATCGGCCATGAACTGATCTCTCGTCTCGACGATGAGCGGTTCACGAAGGAGTTCCTCACGAACACCGTCGAACTCGTGACGGGCGTGCACCGCTCGGCGGGGTCGGCGGTCGGCGAGCTCCGGGGACTCAGGGACGAGCTGCTGACCGCCGCGGATGCCGCCGGCGCCAGCGTGATCGGCTCTGGCACGCATCCGTTCTCCAAGTGGCGCGAGCAGCAGCGCTCGCCCGGTGAGCGCTACCGCATGGTCGCGGAGCGATCCGGTCGCTGGGGAGGCCAGCTCGCGATCTGGGGCGTGCACACGCACGTCGGGGTCGAGGACTGCCGGAAGGTCCCGGCGATCATGCGAGCCGGATTGGCGAACTACCCGCTCATGCTCGCACTCTCGACATCGAGCCCGTATTGGCAGGGCGAGGACACGACGTTCAGCTCGCACCGCACGATGATCTTCCAGCAGCTCCCGACCGGCGGCCTCCCGCCGGAGATGGAGACGTGGGAGGACTACGAGCGCGTCGCTCACGATGTGCTGCACACGGGGATCGTCGACGAGGTGCAGGAGCTGCGCTGGGATGTGCGCCCGTCAGCACAGTGGGGCACGGTGGAGATCCGCATCTCGGATGGGGCGACCAACCTCCGCGAGCTCGGGGCCATGGTCGCGCTCAACCACGTGATCGTGGAGCACGCGTCTCGCGAGCTCGACGCGGGGCGCGACACGGATCGGCTTCCCTCGTGGTTCGTCCGTGAGAACAAGTGGCGCGCCGCGCGCTACGGGCTCGACGCCACCATCATCGAGGATTCGGAGGGCAACGAGCGTCCCGTGACCGAGGTGCTCGCCGAGCGCATCCAGGGCGACTACCTGCGAGTCGCCGAGGACCTGGGCTGCGCTGACGAGCTCGCAGCGATCGCGGACATCATCGAGAGCGGGTCGTCGAGCGACCGCCAGCGCCGCGTGGCCGAGGAGCACGACGGCGCGCTTGTGCCCGTCGTCGACTCCCTCATCGCCGAGCTCAAGGCCTGACGCGGCCCTTCGCAAGGCCTCGAAGTCGGACCGCCAGACTTTGTTACTTTGTCAGGACATTAGGTGTATGCTGACTCTCGTCCTCGTTCACCATCGGACTGAAAGTTGTACAGAGCCGTATGACCACTACAACAGCTACGTCGCCCCTCGACCTCATCACGCTCGGTCGTGTCGGCGTCGACATCTACCCCCTCCAGACCGGAGTCGGGCTCGAGGACGTCTCGACCTTCGGGAAGTTCCTCGGCGGCAGTGCGACCAACGTCGCCGTCGCCGGAGCCAAGCACGGACTGAGCTCGGCGGTCATCACCCGCACGGGAGACGACCCCTTCGGACGGTACATCGTCCGCGAGCTCGAGCGCCTCGGCGTCAAGAGCGACTTCGTCACCCGCGATGACTCGCTTGCGACCCCGGTCACGTTCTGCGAGATCTTCCCTCCGGACGACTTCCCCCTCTACTTCTACCGCCAGCCGAAGGCTCCGGACCTCAACATCGAGACAGAGACGCTCGACCTCGACGCGATCCGTGACGCCAAGATCTTCTGGGCGACGGTGACCGGCCTCTCCGAGGAGCCGAGCCGCGCGGCCCACCACGCGGCGTTCGCAGCTCGCGCTCGCCGCGACCACACCATCCTCGACCTCGACTACCGTGCCATGTTCTGGCCGGACGCGGCCACCGCGACGGCCGCCATCGAGCCCATCCTCGCGCAGTCGACCATCGCCATCGGCAACAAGGAGGAGTGCGAGGTCGCAGTCGGCGAGACCGAGCCGCAGCGCGCAGCTGATGCGCTCCTCGAGCGAGGCGTCGACATCGCGGTCGTCAAGCAGGGCCCCCGCGGCGTGCTCGCGAAGACCCGAGAGGGCTCCATCGAGGTGCCAACGCACTTCGTCGACGTCGTCAACGGCCTCGGAGCTGGCGACAGCTTCGGAGGGGCCTTCTGCAAGGGACTCATCGCCGGGTGGGACCTCGAGCACATCCTGCGCTTCGCGAACGTCGCGGGAGCCATCGTGGCGTCGCGACTCGAGTGCTCGACCGCGATGCCCTCGACGGCGGAGGTCGACGAGATCCTGAAGGAGAACTCCCTTGCCTGAGCACTACCGGATCCTCGACGACGCGGCCTTCGAGCGGCTGCGTGACGCTCGAGCCGACGGCCCCTCCGCGTTGCGGGCGGCCCTCGCCAATCGTGTTCGACGCTCGTCGCTGCTCCCCGAGGATCGCCGACTGTTCTTCGTCGCCGCCGACCACCCGGCACGTGGCGCCCTCGGCGTCCGCGACGACGCCATGGCGATGGCCGACCGCTACGACCTGCTCGACCGGCTCGCGCTCGCCCTGTCCCGCCCCGGCGTGGACGGCGTGCTCGGCACACCCGACATCATCGACGACCTGGCCCTGCTCGGCGTGCTCGACGACAAGCTCATCGTCGGCTCCATGAACCGCGGCGGGCTCCGCGGCGCGAGCTTCGAGATGGACGACCGCTTCACGGGCTACGACGTCGAGTCGATGGTTCGCGACGGCATCGACTTCGCGAAGACGCTCGTCCGCGTGAATCTCGCGGATGCGGGCACCGTCTCGACGCTGGAGGCCAACGCCCGCGCCGTCGACGACGCAGCGGCGGCGTCCCTCCCGATCATGCTCGAGCCGTTCATGAGCGAGTGGAAGGACGGCCGGATCGTCAACGACCTCTCCCCCGACGCCGTCATCAACTCGATCGCCATCACCTCCGGGCTCGGCAACAGCTCGGGCTCGACCTGGATGAAGCTGCCCGTCGTCCCCGAGATGGAACGCGTCATGGCGGCGACGACACTCCCGACGCTGCTGCTCGGCGGAGAGCCGAACGGCGACCAGGAGGCGGTGTACGCCAAGTGGGCCGACGCCCTCGCCCTCCCCGGTGTTCGCGGGCTCGTCGTCGGCCGCACGCTTCTCTACCCCGCCGATGGCGACGTCGCTGCCGCCGTCGACACGGCCGCGAGCCTCGTGCACACCCCGAGCTGAGCTCGGACCCCCAACACCCTCTCGTCGCGGCAGCTGCCGCATCCACCAGCGCCGCTCCTGGCCGGCGCACCACAGCGAAGGAAGATCAATGACTGACACTGCTCTGCCCACGATCCAGCACTGGATCGACGGCGCCCCCTCGACCTCGACGCCCGCGCGCACCTCGCCCGTCTTCAACCCCGCCCTCGGCACCGCGACGAGCAACGTCGCTCTCGCCGACGACGCAGAGATCAACGCCGCGATCGCCGCCGCGAAGGCCGCGTTCCCCGGCTGGTCGAACACCTCGATCGCGAAGCGCCAGAACATCATCTTCAAGTTCCGTGAGCTGTTGAACGAGCGGAAGCTCGAGCTCGCGCGCATCATCACCTCCGAGCACGGCAAGGTCGTCTCCGACGCCGCTGGCGAGATCCAGCGGGGCCTCGAGGTCGTGGAGCTCGCGACCGGGTTCCCCCACATCATGAAGGGCGACTTCACCGAGAACGCCTCCACCGGCGTCGACGTGTTCTCCATCAAGCAGGCCCGGGCGGCGGGGCGGCAAGGGCGAGGCAAGCAGGCGGGGCCACGGGCGGCGCTCAGGCGGCGGGCTGGTCCTCGGTGCGGTGGATGCGCTGCCCCACGACGGCGGACACGCCGTCCTGCCGCATCGAGACGCCGTAGAGGGCGTCGGCGATCTCCATCGTGCGCTTCTGGTGGGTGATGACGATGAGTTGGCTGGACGCGCGGAGCTCCTCGAAGACCGCGAGGAGCCGACCGAGGTTCGCGTCGTCGAGGGCGGCCTCGACCTCATCCATGATGTAGAACGGGCTGGGTCTGGCCTTGAAGATGGACACGAGGATCGCGACCGCCGCGAGCGAGCGCTCGCCGCCGGAGAGCAGCGAGAGGCGCTCGATCTTCTTGCCGGCCGGCCGCACCGAGACCTCGATGCCGGTCGTGAGCATGTCGTCGGGCGCGGTGAGCGTGATGTCGCCGGAGCCGCCAGGGAAGAGGATCGGGAAGACCGTGTGGAACGCGGCCCGGGTGTCCTCGAAGGCGGCCTCGAAGACGGTGCGCATGCGCTCGTCGATGTCGCCCACGATGCGCAGCAGGTCGGCCTTCGTCGCGGCGAGGTCGTCGAGCTGGTCGGCGAGGAACGCGTGCCGCTGCTCGAGCGCCGCGAACTCCTCGAGTGCCAGCGGGTTGATGCGGCCGAGCGTGGACATCTTGCGCTCTGCCGCGGCGAGGCGCGCCTGCTGCTCCGCGCGAACGAACGGCACGCCCACGAACTCCTCCTCGGCGTCGCCCTCGAGGGTTGCGGCGAGGTCGTCGTCGAGGTGCTCCGCGAGCGCGGGGATGGCCCCGGCCGAGATCGCTGCCGCGGCCTGGGCAGCGGTACTGCTCTCGGCGCTGCCGTCGGTCTGCTCGGCGGTGGTGCCGGAGCGCTCAGCGCTGTCGGTGTCGGCTGCGGTGTCTGAGGTGCTGGCGGCACTGGATGCACTCGCCTGGCCGGCTGCGTCGGTCGCCTCGCCCTCGCCCTCGCCCGCGACCTCGTGCCTGGCCCGCTGCTCGGCAAGTGCGGAGGCGATGCGCTCGGCCTTGGCGCGGAGCGCGTCGTCGTCCGCTGGCACGAGCTGGTCGGGACCGTACTCGGCGACGAGGACCGCCTCGGCGAGGCGCAGCTCGCTCGCTGCCCGCTCGAGGGTGGAGCGCAGGGAGCTCTTCTTCTCGTAGATCTGCAGCTCGATCGAGTGCACGTCCTCGGTGATCTCGCTGAGGCGCGCTCGCAGCTGCTGCTCCGTCTGGCGGAGCTGGCCGAGTTCCTCGTGCTGGGCGGCGCGTTCGCGCTCGGCTTCGGCGAGCTGCTGCTGGGCTTCGGCGAGCGACGCCTGGACGGCGGCGGTGAGGCTCGGTATGGCGGCGAGCACGCGTTCGGTCTGGGCGAGTTCGGCACGGCGCACGACCGTCTCCCTGGCGGCCTTGTCGGCAGCCTGACGGTCGGCTTCGAGCTGACGGACGAGGGATTCGGCGCGGAGCCGCTCGCTTCGAGACCGCTCGCGCAGCGTCTCGAGCTGGAGTCGGGCCTCGACCTCGGCTTCGCGGGCACGCTCGACGGCGGCATTGGCGTCGACGCGCGCTGAGGAGTCGAGCTCGGGGCGCGGCAGGGCCTCGTGCTCGCCGAGCGCCGCCTTCGCCGCGAGCGCCGCCTGCTCTGCGGCTTCGACGCCACTCGAGGCGAGGTCGAAGGCCTTCGCAGCGCGCGCGAGCTCGGCGCTGCCCGCATCCACTCGCGCGCTTGCCCGGTTGAGCTGCTCTCGCTCGGCGGCGAGGGCGCCGTCGAAGGCGCGGAGGGCGTCGAGCGTGCGCTTCGCCTCGGCCTTCGCCGCCTGCGACGCGGCCCGGTGCTCGGCGAGCGCAAGCGCGGCCTGGTCGAGTTCGTCGGTGACGACGGTGAGGCGAGCGGATGCTCGGTCGCGGGCGGCGAGCAGCTCGAGTCGGCTGGTGCCCTCCTCCGCGAACCCGCCGCGGAGCGAGGTGCTCGTGACGACCTCGCCTGCTCTGGTGACGACGGTGAGCGCTGCGCCTGCGGGGGCCGAGGCGTCCGAGGACGACAGCGCGGCCATCGCCGCGCGTGCCTCGTCGAGCGTCTCGCTGACGTGTACGTGGGCGAGCAGGGCGGTGATGGCGGGTGGCCCCTGCACCAGCTCTGCCGCGGGGCGGAGCCCCTCTGGCAGCGTCGGGTTCGCGGAGCCCGACTGGAGGGGCCCGCCCTCGCCGAGCTCGGCGACGATCTCGACGAGCCCGAGCTTCTCCCCCGTGGCGTGCGCGAGCACGCGGAACGCGGCATCGGCGTCGCTCGCGAGCACCGCGTCAGCCGTCGAGCCGAGGGCGGCGGCGATGGCGGCCTCGTAGCCCTCGTCGATGCGGAGGTGCTCGGCGACGGGGCCTTCGACCCCCTCGAGGCGTGCGGCGAGCAGCGCGGCGGTGCCGTCTTTCGCGGCTGTCGCGAGGGTGAGCGCCTGCACGCGCGCCTGGAGGGCGTCGCGCTCTCGCTCGAGCTCGTGGGCGCGGGTGCGTCCGGCGTCGAGTGCCTGCTCCGCTTCACGCTGTGCCGCCTCGGCGCGCTTGTAGGCGGCGTCGAGCTCGCTCGAGTCGGAGGCGCTCTGGACTGCGGTCGCGTCGAGCTGCTCCTTCGCCTTCGTCGCTTGCGCGAGGCGGTCGCTTGCCGCGTCGCGTGCGTTGCGTTGCCTGAGCACCTCACCCCGCACGGATGCCAGCTTCGACGCGGCCGTGTCGGCGGCGCCGCGCAGCTCGCTGCGGCTGAGGTCGTAGGCGGAGATCCGTGTCGCCTGGGCCTGGATCTCCACGTCGATGCGGTCGAGGGCGGCACGCGCATCCTGCGTGGCGAGCTTCGTCGCCTCCCAGAGAGCTTCGGCCTCGGCGGCGCGCCCCGCGAGCGCCTCCGTCTCGCGACGGGCTGCGTCCACCGCCTCGAGGGTCACGCTCGGCACGAACGCGGGCGATTCGAGGCGCGAGACGAGGAGCCCCTTGCGCTGCGAGGCGAGCGCGTTGAGGTTCTGGATGCGTTCGCGCACGCTCTCGAGGTCGAACACGACCCGGCGCGCGCCGTCGGCAGCGTCTCCGCGGTTCTCGGCGGCGAGCAGCTCGGCTCGGTTGAGGGCGGCCGTGAGCTTCTCCTGCAGCACGACCCGCTCCTCGGAGCGCTCCTGCTCGATGCCGGTCGCGAGCCGCAGGGCTGCGCGCAGCTGCACGACGTCGTCGGCGAGCAGGCGTGCCTTCGCGTCGCGGGCGATGGCCTGGATTCCCTGCGCTCGCCTCGCGATGTCGGCCTGCCGGGAGAGGGGCTTCAGCTGTCGGCGCACCTCGTTCGTGAGGTCGCGCAGGCGCGTGAGGTTGGCCTCCATGGCCTCGAGCTTGCGCACCGTCTTCTCCTTGCGGCGGCGATGCTTGAGAATCCCTGCTGCCTCCTCGATGAAGCCTCGGCGCTCCTCCGGCGTCGCGCGGAGCACGGCGTCGAGGCGCCCCTGCCCCACGATGACGTGCATCTCCTTGCCGAGACCGGTGTCGCTCAGCAGCTCCTGCACGTCGAGGAGCCGTACGCCGTCGCCGTTGATGGCGTACTCGGAGCCGCCGTTGCGGAACAGGGTGCGACGGATCGTCACCTCGCTGTACTCGATGGGCAGCATCCCGTCGGCGTTGTCGATCGTGAGCGTCACCTCGGCGCGGCCCAGCGGCCCACGCGTCGCGGTTCCGGCGAAGATGACGTCCTCCATCTTGCCGCCGCGGAGGCTCTTCGCGCCCTGCTCGCCCATCACCCAGGCGAGCGCATCCACGACGTTCGACTTGCCTGAGCCGTTCGGCCCGACGACGCACGTGACCCCGGGTTCGAGCGCAAGCGTCGTCGGCTGCGCGAACGACTTGAAGCCCTTCATCGTGAGGCTCTTCAGGTGCATGCGCGCTCGCTGGCCTCTCGCTGGTGGTCGGACTTCGCTCGTGGGTCGGTCTGGGTTGGTGGTCGGTCTGGGTTGGTGGTCGGGCTCGGTCGGTCGAGCTGGTCGGGCGGGATGGGCTGGTCGCTCACTCCCGCACGGGTGCGCCCTGGATCGGCGCGCTGGCAGGCCTGTCGAGGCCGTGACCTGACAGCTACGGTACCGGAGTGGACTACTTCATTCGGGAGCTCACGCCTCCAGATCCAACGTCGGACCGAGACGCTGAGGCCTGGGGCCTGCTCGAGCGCTTCGCCGGCATCGTCAACCGCGGCTCCGCGGACACCTACGGCGAGGGGCGGCTGCTCGAGACGAGCCAGCGAGTTCTCGCCGACTGGACCATGCCAGGGCAGGTCACCACTCGCCTCTTCCTCGCGTTCCCGCACGGCGCGCGGGACCTCGAGGCTGAGCGTCCCGTCGCCGCCGCGAAGCTCATGGTCTCGCCCCGCGATTCCCCGTCGCTGGCCTACCCTCACGTCGTCGTGGATGCGCCCCACCGGCGGCGCGGCATCGGCACCTTCGTCGCGGCCCACCTCGAGGACCTCGCTCGGGCCGATGGGCGCACGTCCCTGCAGGCCTGGGTGGAGCATCCGACGGGTGGCGGAGAACGGGTGCTCGCGCCGACGGGTCATGGCAGCGTCTCGGCGGCGGACCCGGCGGCGCGCTTCCTCTGGAAGCACGGGTGGGAGCTGGGGCAGGTCGAGCGCATCAGCGAGCTGCGCCTGCCCGTGCCGGCAGGAAGTCTGCGTGCGCACGTCGAAGCTGCGGAGGCACGGGCTGGTGCGGCCTACCGTGTGCTGACCTGGGAGGGCGAGAGCGACCCCGAGTACCTCGACGACCTGGCGCGGCTCAACGGCGACATGTCGATCGACGCGCCGGCGGGCGACCTCGAGGTCGATGAGGAGCAGTGGGACGCCGAACGCGTCTCGCAGATGGAGCGCCGAGCACTCGCCGCCGGCTCCACGTTCCTCAACGCAGCCGTGCTGCATGTCCCGAGCCGCACCCTCGTGGCCCAGTCCATGCTGCAGCTCGACCTCGACGACACCACGCGGCCGGCGCAGCAGGACAACACGCTGGTCACGTCGACGCACCGTGGCAGGCGACTCGGGATGCTCGTGAAGGCCGCGAACCTCGTGCAGCTCGCCGAGCGCTACCCGGAGTGCACCGGAGTGTTCACCTGGAACGCGGAAGAGAACGCCCACATGCTGCGAGTCAACGAGGCGCTCGGCTTCGTTCCCCTCGCGCCGGAAGGCGGCTGGCAGAAGCGGCTGTGAGGCCGCGTGGCTGCGTGGCTGCGTGGAGAAACGAGCCCAAGGAGTCGAACGCCCCGCGTTTGCGGTTCTCGCAAACACGGTTGCGGATCTTTGGTCCGGTGCGCAGGCTGAGCGCATGACCTCGCGCCACCACCACGCCACCGAGAGCTCGACACCCGACGACACGGGCGCCGGAGCGACCGCCCAGGCACCGCTCGACTTCTGGGACGAGCTCTACGCGGCGAAGCCCGCCGTCTGGTCCGGTCGCGTGAACGCGAACCTCGCAAGTGTCGCCGGCGCGCTCACACCAGGCCGCGCACTCGACCTCGGATGCGGCGAGGGCGGCGACGCGATCTGGCTCGCTCAGCAGGGCTGGCGGGTCACCGGCATCGACATCTCGACGGTCGCCATCGAGCGCGCACGCGCCGCAGCCGTCGATGCTGGCGTCGACGCCGCGCTGCTCGACTTCGCGACGGGCGACCTCGAGACCTGGTCCCCGGACGGTGAGCTCGACCTCATCACGGCGAGCTTCTTCCAGTCGCCGGTCCACCTGTCTCGTGCGGAGATCCTCAGGAAGGCCGCTCTCATGCTCGCACCCGGCGGACACCTCCTGACCGTCGCGCACGCCGGAGCGCCGTCGTGGGTGCAGGACTCGGAGCATCCCGCGCACCTCTTCGTGCAGCCGGACCGGGAGATCGCCGAGCTGGCGCGGCCCGCCGGAGCGTGGGAGACGGTGATCGCCGAGTCGCGGACCCGCGACGTCACCTCCCCAGATGGCGCTCCCGGCACGCTCGAGGACAGCGTGGTGCTCCTGCGCCGAATGGGCTGAGTCTCGGCACCCGACTACTCTTGCGTGGTCGGCGACGGAGATGAGGGACGCACGTGAGTGATGTTGTGATGTACACGGATGGCGCCTGCAAGGGCAACCCTGGCCCCGGTGGCTGGGGAGTCTGGCTGCGGTCGGGCGACCACGAGCGGGAGCTGTTCGGCGGCGAGCTGAACACCACCAACAACCGCATGGAGCTCAAGGCCGTCATCGAGGGGCTCAGCGCGCTCAAGAAGCCCTGCAGCGTCGCCCTCTACCTGGACAGCCAGTACGTTCGCAAGGGCATCACGGAGTGGATCACGGGGTGGAAGGCGAAGGGGTGGAAGACCGCCTCGAAGCAGCCCGTCAAGAACGCGGAGCTCTGGAAGGAGCTCGACGCGCTCGTCGAGGACAGCGGACACACCATCGAGTGGCGGTGGGTGAAGGGCCACTCGGGTGATGTCGGCAACGAGCGCGCCGACATGCTCGCGAACAAGGGCGTCGACCAGGCGCTGGGTCGCGGCTAGCAGTACAGCTAGCGACGCTCGGTCAGAGGCGGTAGGCGACGTCGCCGAGCGGGATGAGCTGCGGGTTCTGCGCCACCCAGGTGACGGCCACGGACCGCATCAGCTCGTCCCACGAGGCGTCCTCGAATCCGCGACGTGTGGCGAGATGCTCCTGGATCTCGAGCACGCAGTCCCACCCCGAGCCGCTGATGCCGTTGTCGAGTCCGGTCTCGAGGTAGCCGTGCCAGGCGCGTGCGAGATCGACGTGCGCCTCGGCGAAGTCGAGGCCGTCGTTGCCGCGGATCTCGGTGAGGATGACGTCGACGATGCGGACGACCTCCCCCTGCACGGTCGTTGCTCGACCGACCTCGGGAACCAGCTGGCCACGCAGGTTCGCGAACCGCTCCGCGTCCGTGTCCCCGACCGCGCGGGCCAGGGAGGCGCTCGGCGCGGTGATCCGCTCGGCTGGCTGAGCGCCCGTGAGCTCGGAGAGGCGCGCGAGCGCGGCATCCTGAGTCGCGGCGTCCTGCTCCGAGAGCAGGATGCGCCTCGCCTCGCTCGAACGCGCCACGAGCGTGATGTCGGCGCGCACCTGGTCGGTGACGGGAGAGCCTGCCGCGACGAGGAGCTCGACGAGCTGCGTGAGGGTGAGGAGATCGTCGAGGCCATCGCCGACGACGCCTCGGCTCGCGGCCAGCTCGAGCGCCAGCAGCGGCGTCGGCCCCTGGCTCGTGCCGGTGCCCGCCGAACCGGTGCGGGCACCGGGTAGCACACGTTGCGCGCTGACCTCGGCACCGGCCCGCAGGAGGAGGCGGACGTTCTCGACGTGGAGCCCGTTGGCTGCGTGGTGGAGCGGCCGGTAGCCCTTGCTGTCGGTGCGCTCAGTGTCGGCGCCGAGGCCCAGGATGGCGGCGATCGGGTGACCGACGCGGGCGTGGTTGCCGAGCACCGTGAAGCGGCTGGCCGTCTCGGTCTCCTCGAGGTCGAGGCCCGCCGCGACCAGCTGCAGGATCTCCTGCTGCGTGGTCCTGAGCTTGTCGGCGACCGTTCCCTCTGCGGCGCGCGGCAGCACCACCGGCCTCGCCGAGAGGTGAGGCTGCTCGGCGTAGGTCTCGACCAGGCCTCGCAGCCAGGCGGCGTCGAGACCCGCGTCGTCGAGCCCGCGGTCGAGCACCACCCGACGCACTCCCCCGTGATCGATCTCGTCGGCCACCTGCTGAAGCGTCGCGGTGACGAAGCGCGGCGCTGGTCCGGGCGTGCCGAGCGCGGCTCGCCTGGACGTCGTGAAGGCGAACAGGGTCAGCACTCCGTTGTCCTCGGAGATCGCGAGCCGGGACGTGCTGGGGTCGAGCGGCACCACCCAGGTGCCGCGCGCCATGGCTCGCGCCCAGTAGCCGTGGAAGGCCGCGGAGTCCGCCGGATGCTCGCGGTACTGCTGCGCGAGCAGCGACAGGGCCGCGAGTTCCCGCGGGCTCGGCTGCTCGGCACGCTGCCGGCTGCGCTCGCGCGCGGCGAGTGTCTCCGACATCGGGCGCGACAGGACGAGGTCGCGGAACCGGACGAAGTCCGAGAAGCTGCCGGAGAGGGCCCGCTGGAGCTCGGCGGCGTCGCCGACCCAGGCCGTGTCCTCGAGGTCATCGAGCGCCTCTCGCGGGTGGTTCTCGGCGGGGACGATGTACGTCGGGCTCCCCTGCGGGTTGACGATGAGGAAGCCCGCCGCGACACAGAGCTCGAAGATGAAGCCAAGCTCAGCCGCTGAGAGCGTGGCGTGGAAGATGCCGCCCGCGAGCGGTGCCTCCTGCTCGAGCGGGTCGAGGTAGAGATCGGACCAGTTCCCGTCGAAGGCGAGCCGCTGCCCTCCGGCGTCGAGGAGCGCCCCCGTGCTCTCGTCGGGGACGACGCGCAGTCCCCGGGTGGCCAGGAACGCCGCGAGTTCGCGCCGGTCCGCATCGAGGTGCTCGCCACCCTCGATGCGCATGAAGTTCAGCGAGTAGCCCATGACAACGACCCTAGCCGCGTGCGCCGATGGCGCGAACGATGCCCGCGAGTCCGTAACGCCAGGCCTCGTCGATGTCTCCGCCGAGGTTGAAGCCTCGGTTCAGCTCCATGCTGACGAAGCCGGCTGCCCACGCAGTCAGGGTGCGGGCCGCCTCGAGCGCTCGCTCCTCACCAGCGAGCTCGCCCGCGAGGCGCAGGATGCTCGCGCTCGCGTCTGCACCGAATTCCGGCCGTGCTGCGGGAGTTCCGGCCCCCGGTGTCATCACGAGCTGGAACGCGGCCGGGCGCTCGTGCCCGAACGCCCGGAACGCATCCGCGAGGTGCTCGAGATCGCTCGCGGCGTCCAGCCGCTCTCCGAGCTCGACGAGGGTCGCCTCGGCCACGAGCTGGATGAGCTCCTCACGATTCGCCACCCGCTTGTAAAGCGACGGTGCACGGACTCCCACCCGGACGGCGACCGCCTGCATGCTCAGCCCCGGAAGCCCCTCGCTCTCCAGGAGGTCGCGGGCGGCGAGCACGATCGCGTCGAGGGAGGTCCTGTCCGGAGTAGGCATGCCCCCACTATAGCTATTGACAGTAGCCATGATGGCTACGTACCATAGCCTTCATGAGACTCGACGCTTCCCTCCACCGCATCGGCAACGACATCGTCGCGGCATACCTCGTCACCACCCCGGAGGGCGTGACCGTCATCGATGCCGGCCTCGCGGGCCACTGGCGCGAGCTCATCGCCGAGCTCGCATCCATCGGACGCTCGGTCGACGACATCAAGGGCGTGATCCTCACCCACGGCGACTCCGATCACGTCGGCTTCGCCGAGCGGCTGCGACGCGACCACGGCGTTCCCGTCTACGTGCATGCGGATGACGCCGCCCGCGCGAAGGGCGGGCCGAAGCCCTCGAACGCCAAGCAATCGATGAAGATCGGCCCCCTGCTCGCCTTCGCCGCCTACACGCTGCGCAAGGGCGGAGCGCGAACCACGTGGCTCTCCGAGGTCGTCGAGGTGCAGCACGGAGCGACGCTCGACCTCCCGGGCTCGCCACAGATCATCGGCATGCCCGGCCACTCGCCGGGCAGCATCGCGGTCTTCGTCCCCGCTGTCGACGCCGTCTTCGTCGGGGATGCGCTCACGACCCGCCACGTGCTCACCGGGCAGGTGGGCCCACAAGCGGCCCCGTTCACCGACGAGCCAGCACAGGCCATGACGTCGCTCCGCGCCATCGTCGACACGAAGGCGAAGTGGGTGCTGCCAGGACACGGAGCGCCCTGGAGCTCAGGGGTGGAGGCGGCGGTCGCGGCAGTCACGGACTCCATGCACCGGCGATGACCGAGTTCGGGCACAGCACCTCGATCCCGCACCTCGAGGCACGACGCTCCGCGCAGGAGAACTCCTGCTATCGAGCGCACACCCACGATTCGTTCTCCATCGGACTCATCGACTCCGGGGCGTCGAGATTCGCGGGCCTCCTCTCGGGGCCGGTCCGGCTCGACGCGGGCGACGTCATCCTCATCCCCGCCGGTCGCGTCCACTCCTGCAACCCGCTCGACGGGCGCTGGCAATACCAGATGATCCACGCAGACCAAGCCTGGCTGACCTCGCTCGCGCCGCCCGAGACTGCGGCGTCCCTCTCGGACTCGATCACCATCATCCGCGATCCCCTGCTGCGAGCGGCAGTCGCCGAGGCCTTCAGGGCGATCTTCGCCGACCATCCCGCCCCACGGCTCCGCGCCACCTTCTCCACCCTGCTGCGCCAGCTGGATGGGACCCATGCGGAGCTGGCGATCGCTGGCACCATGGAGCCGCAACTGCTCACCGCCCTGGCCCCTGCCATGGAGCGCCTCCAGGGCGACGCCTCGAACCCGCGACTGGATGAGCTCGCCGAGCTCGTCGGCATGGATCGCTTCCAGTTCATCCGCGAGATGAAGCGGGCAACCGGGCTCTCGCCGCTCGCCTGGCGCCAGAACGCGCGCGTCCTCCAAGCACGGCGGATGCTGCGCGCCGGGGAGAGCATCGCCGACACCGCGCACTCGCTCGGCTTCGTCGACCAGAGCCACTTCCATCGTGTCTTCCGGGCCCACGTCGCCGCCTCGCCCGGCACCTATCGCCATCGGCGCAATTTCATACAAGACCCGCCAACCCCCTGATCCGCACACTGGGCGAGTACTGCTCACTCCCCCAGGAAGCCCATGGATCAATTTCTCGCCGTCGCCGTCGCCCACTTCCTCGCGCTCCTGATCCCGGGGGTCGACTTCTTCCTCATCGTGCGCAGCACCCTCGCCAACGGATGGAAGGTGGCCAGCGGCGTCTGCGTCGGAATCGCTGCCGCCAACAGCACCCTCATCGGGGCGGCCTTCTCGGGCGTTGCGCTCATCTCCCAGCCGGAAGTCCTCTGGACACTGCAGGGGGTCGGCGGCGCGTTCCTCACCTATGTCGGGGGGGTCTTCCTTCGAAGCACGCCCGTCGCGGAGCTCGGTGCGGGCACGCCTCGGAGCCCGAGCGCGAGCCCCGCTAACGCCTCGTGGACACGCAACCTCTGGCTGGGGGCCGCGTCCGGGCTCCTGAACCCGAAGAACGTGCTCTTCTACGTCAGCCTTGCCGCCGCGCTCGCATCCGCACCCCCTGCGACCCTCGTGCTCTACGGGGCGTGGATGGTCCTGGTCGTGCTCGCGTGGGACCTCTTCGTCGCGATCGTGCTCGGCTCCGGACGTGGGCTGGCGAAGCTCTCGAGGTTCATCCCGCTGCTCTCGAAGGCGGCCGGTGTGTTCCTCGCCGTGTTCGGCCTGTCGATGCTCGTGACCTTGGGACTGGAGCTCTCCGGACGGGCCGTCACCGGCTGAGGCGTCACCGCTCGCGCTGGCACTTCTCGCAGAAGTGCGAGCCCCGGTTCTGGAACTTCTCGCGAACGATCGGCCGCCCGCATCTCGGGCACGGCTTCCCCTGGCGCCCGTACACGTTGAGCGAATGCGCGAAGTACCCGGCCTGCCCGTTGACGTTCACGTACTGCGCGTCGAAGGAGGTGCCACCCTCGGCGAGCGCCTTCGCGAACACCTCGCGCACGTGCAGCAGCAGCTCCCTCGCCTTCGACGGCGACAGCCCTGAGGTGACGCGCCCGTAGTGCAGCCTCGCCCGCCACAGCGCTTCGTCGGCGTAGATGTTGCCGATGCCCGAGATGAGCGTCTGGTCGAGGAGCGCCGACTTCACGCCCGTCTTGCGGCGCAGCAGCGCCGCCACCCACGCATCGTCGTCGAAGTTCGGGTCGAGCGGGTCGCGTGCGATGTGCGCCACCTGCGACGGCACCCGCTCACCCTCGACGTCCGCCGTCGGCACGAGGCGGTCGACGGCCAGTGAGCCGAAGACGCGCTGGTCGGCGAAGGCCACGACAAGATCGCCAGCGGGACCGTCGACGCGGATGCGCGCTCGCAGGTGCCGGTCGTCGGGCGCATCCGAGGTGCGGAGCAGCATCTGACCGCTCATGCCGAGGTGCGCCGTCAGCGCCTCCTCGCGGCCCGCGAGCGGCAGCCACAGGAACTTCCCGCGCCGCGACACGCTCGAGATCCTCGCCCCTTCGAGCGCGCCGACGAACTCGGCCGAGTCGCCAGCATGTCGACGCAGCGAGCGCTCGTCGAGCACCTCGACGGCAGACACGACGGCACCCGTGACCGCGGGTTCGAGGCCGAGGCGCACGACCTCGACTTCAGGCAGCTCCGGCACGGCTAGGAGCCCGCGGGGGCGCCGTCGCCGCCATCGTTCAGCTGATGCCACGCGGCAAGCGCGCCAGCGACCTCCGCCTGCTTCTTGCTCGTGCCCACGCCCTGCGCCTGCGCGAGGATGCGCTTCTTCTTCAGCACCGTGACCGTCGCTGTGAAGCTGCGGTCGTGCTCGAGGCCGGACCCCTCCACCTCGTAGCGCGGCGGCTCGGCGCCCTGCGTGTCTGCGAGCTCCTGCAGCGCGGTCTTCGGGTCCTGCTCGGCCCCGAGACGCCACACCACAGCCAGCTTCGGCTCGACGAGGCGCAGGACGAGCTCGGTCGCGACCTCGACCCCAGCCGAGAGGTACGCGGCACCGATGACCGCCTCCACCGTGTCGGCCAGGACCGAATCCTTCTTGTTGCCGCCCGTGAGGTGCTCGCCGCGACCGAGGTGCAGGTAGGCGCCGAGGCCGAGGCCCCGCGCAATCTCCGCCAACGCCACCGTCGAGACCAGGGATGCGCGCAGACGCGACAGCTGCCCCTCCGAGTAGTCGGGGTACGTCCGGTACAGCATGACCGTGACGGCCTGTCCGAGGATCGAGTCGCCGAGGAACTCGAGGCGCTGATTGTCGGGGATGCCGCCGTTCTCGACCGCGTACGACCTGTGGGTCAACGCGAGCTCGAGAAGCGAGGGAACGAAGTCGACCCCGAGGCCGCGTGCCAGCTCAGCTGACGGTGCGGCGTCGGGGTCGATGATCTTCACGTCGTGCATGACGCGAGGATCAGACGTCTGCGACCTTGCGGCCCTTGTACTCGAAGAACAGCGGAGTGCCGGCTGCGTCCTCGACAACCTTCGCGCGGTGCGGGAGGCTGTAGGTGACCTTGCCGTTCTCGACGGTCTTGACGAGGGTCGGCACGGAGGCCTTCCACTGCGAACGGCGCGAACGCGTGTTCGAGCGGCTCATCTTGCGCTTGGGGAGAGCCATCGGCGTCTACCTTTCATCTTTCATCGTGCAGGGAGGCGGGCTCAGTGCTGGCCCGGCTCCCCCTTGTAATCATGGTTGCGCGCATCCTCAGGAGAAACTGTTTCACGAGGACCCGCGGCTTCCTCGGAACCCGTAGCTGGTTCCTCGGGTGCTTCTGTTGAAGCGTCAAACCCTGCCAACGCCGCCCAACGCGGGTCAACCGCTGGTGCCTGCTCTTCGAGCGGCTCCACCAGCTTCTCGCCGGTTTCAGGATCTAGGCCGAGGCAGTCCGGCCGACAAACCGGCTGGAATGGCAGTGCGAGCACTACCGCATCGCGAACGGGCGGTTCAAGGTCGACAATGTCGTCGTGAACCTCGTACTCGAGGGCTTCGTCGCGAGCATACGCGAAAAGCTCTGCGAAATCGACCCGGAGCGGCTCGTCCAGCGGTGTCAGGCACCTGCTGCACTCCCCGGCCATCCTCGATTCGAGGCCGACCGTCGCGAGGATGCCGTCGTGCAACACCTCGAGGCGAACGTCGAGTTCGACCGGCGTGCCCTTCTCGATGTAGCCGAGCCCCTCGCCGATGCGCTCAGGCGCATCGAAGTCGAGTTCGATCTCGCGCATCGTGCCGGGCTTGCCCACGACGGTCGCAATGTTCACGAAGTACGGAGAGGAAGTCACCGGGAGATTGTACGCCCTCGTCGCGGAGTGCATCCCGAGCCACCTACTCGATGGAGGTGTCGGTGTCGCCCTGCAGGTACTCGTAGACGACACGAGGCACATACGGCGAGACGTCTCCGCCGAGCGAGGCGACCTGGCGCACCAGCGAGCTCGAGACGTGCGCGTGGCTCGGGTCGGGCAGCATGAACATCGTCTCGACTCGAGCGAGGTTGCGATTCACGATCGCCATCGGCGTCTCGTAGGTCACATCGGCCTGCGACCGGATACCCTTCACGATGACCTTCGCGCCGACATCGGTGCAGTAGTCGACGAGCAGGCCCACGCTCCACGACGCGACGCGGACGTTGCCGCGGATGCCGGTCGCCGACACTGCCTGCTCGATGAGCTCCACGCGGCGCGAGATGGGCAGGAGCGCGTGCTTGTCGGGATTGTGCACAACGACGACGTGCACTTCCTCGAAGACCGTGGCGGCACGCTGGATGACATCGAGGTGGCCAAGGGTAACCGGATCGAACGAGCCGGGAACGACAGCGATTCTGCTCATGGCGACAAGACTACGGGGCGCTCCCTGCACGTCGCGCGCACGGAGCCCTCATCGCGTGATCAGGACGAGGGGAGCAGGCGTGACAGGGTCGGATACGAGCTAGACGCGGGTGGGCGTGTCGTCGTCTCCATCGGCCAGCGGCTCCTCGGGCTTCGGCGTGCTGCTCGCCTCGAGGTCCGCGGCCTTGCGCCGGAAGAGGATGAACGAGACGAACACCACGGCCACACCGGCGAGCCCCATGAGCACCCAGGCCCACGGCGGGATCCCAGAGGCTGCGGCGGTCGACTGGGACGCCTCGTCCGACGTTCCCGCGTCGCTGTTCGTGATCGCGGCACCCTCCGTGTTCTCGGCGGCACCGAAACCGGCGGAGGCGGATGCTGACGGCGCGGCGTCCTCAGCCGGCGCCACGCCGACGGACACCGTGAACGGGATCGTGCCGGAGATCGGGTGGCCGTCAGAGGAGACGACCTGCCAGTTCAGGGCGTAGTCCCCCGCCGCGAGCTGCGGGAGCGCCTGCGTCACGACCGAGCCGTCGGCCGTGGCCGCCGACTCCAGCTCGAGGGCCGTCTGCTCCACGGCGGTCACCGCGAACAGCTCGACCTGCGGGCCGAGCGTGCCTTCCGACTGCACCTCCGCGGAGAACGTCATGGTGGCGCTCTCCGGAGCCACATCGACCGACTCGTCGGCGGCCGGGCTCGACTCGATCAGCTGGTCGTGCGCGGAAGCGAACTGCGAGCCGAGGCCGAGCGCGAGGGCCAGGAACGCCAGCATGGCGGCCAGCATGAGGCGGGAGGCGATGCGGAGCGCGTGTGCGGAGGAGGAAGAGGTCACCCGCCCATCGTAGGCCAGGGGACGCTCGCCGACCGAGGCGCTGGAGCCGTCAGGACTTGCCGAGGAACTCCCGCTCCTCGAAGCTGTGCCGGCCGATGGCCGCCTTGAGGTCAGGCCACCGCTTGAGGCTCCAGTCGTCGTTGATGAGCAGCGCCGCCTCGTCCCTGGCGGAGCGGATCAGGTCGGTGTCCTCGATGACGCGCAGCAGCTTGAGGGACGTGCGTCCCCCCGACTGCGCCGTGCCGAGCACGTCGCCCTCGCGTCGCAGCTCGAGGTCGCGCTCGGCGAGCTCGAACCCGTCGAGCGTCTCGGCGACCGCGTTGATCCGCTCCCGAGCGGTGGACTCCTCCTCGGTGTTCGAGACGAGCAAGCAGAGGCCTGCGTGCTCTCCTCGTCCGACGCGGCCCCGCAGCTGGTGGAGCTGGGAGACCCCGAATCGGTCGGCATCCATGACGATCATGACCGAGGCGTTCGGCACGTTGACGCCGACCTCGATGACGGTCGTCGCAACAAGCACATCGATCTTGCCGTCGGCGAAGGCACGCATGGCGGCATCCTTCTCGTCGCTCGGCATCGCCCCGTGCACGGCGGCGACGCGCTTGCCCGCGAAGAGGGGATGCACGGCGAGCGTCGGGGCGAGCTCCATCACGGCGGTCACGGGCTGGGCAGCCTCCTCGCCATCGACCGGCTCTGCGGGCTCGGCTGGCTCGATGGCGGGGCACACGACAAACGCCTGCCGCCCGCGGTCGACTTCCTCGGCGACGCGCTGCCAGGCACGCTCCAGCCAGTGCGGATGCTCGCGAGTGGCGACGACGAACGTCTCGATCTTCTGCCGCCCCTTTGGCATGGTCACGATGCTCGAGATATCGAGGTCGCCGAAGACCGTCATGGCGACCGTGCGCGGAATGGGAGTGGCCGTCAGAACCAGCAGGTGCGGAGGCTGGGCGCCCTTCGCGCGCAGCGACTCGCGCTGCTCCACCCCGAAGCGGTGCTGCTCGTCGACGATCACGAGGCCGAGGTCGTCGAACATCACGTCGTCGCTCAGAAGCGCGTGGGTGCCCACCACGATCTTCGCCTCGCCGGCGACGACGCGCAGCGCGGCGCGCTTGCGCTCCGTCTTCGTCATGCTGCCGGTGATGAGGGTCGGCATGAGCTTCGCGGAGAGCTCCGGACCAAGGGAGTCGATGATCGATCGGTGGTGCTGGGAGGCGAGAACCTCGGTCGGCGCGAGCATGGCCGACTGCCCGCCCGCGTCGGCGACCTGCAGCATGGCGCGCAGGGCCACGAGGGTCTTGCCGGAGCCGACCTCGCCCTGGACGAGACGGTGCATGGGCACGCCGCGGGCGAGGTCCTTCGCGATCTGCCGTCCGACCGTCTTCTGGTCGGGCGTGAGCTCGAACGGAACGAGTCGGTCGAAGGCCTCGAGCATCGGCCCGACCGCGTCGGTTCTCGCTCTCGCCGCGACGAGCTCGGAGATCGCCCGGCGCTGGAGCAGCGCCGCCTGGAGGACGTACGCCTCGGTGAAGCGCAGCGATTCCCGCGCCCGCTCGAGCAGCTTGAATGTCTCGGGCTGGTGGATGGCGCGCATCGCCTCGTCGTAGCTGTACATCCCGAACATGGCGCGCGTCTCCACCGGCACGGGGTCGCGGAGGAACGGCACGGCGTCGAGAACCGCCTGGACGGCCGCCGCGACCTTCCAGGTCGGCAGACTGGCGGTGGCCGGGTAGATCGGAATGGGCTCCTTGAGCCACTGGTCGCGTCGTTCCGCGAGGGCCTCGAGGGGCGCATTCTCGAAGAGCTCGTACTCGGGGTGGGCGAGCTGGATGGCTCCCCGGTACGCGGATGCCTTGCCAGAGAAGATGCCGGTCACTCCCGGCTGCAGCTGCTTGGCACGCCAGCTCTGGTTGAAGAACGTCAGCGAGACGATGCCCTTCTCGTCGGTGATCTCGACTTCGACGATCGACCCTCGTCGTGCGCGCATCTGTCGCTCGTTGACGCGCAGCACCCGTGCGACGAGCGTGACGTGCTCACCGAGCGGCAGCGACTCGATGGCGGTCATCTCGCCTCGACGTGCGTAGCGGCGAGGGTAGTGCTCGAGCATGCCCGCGACGGTGGTCACGTCGAGCTGCTTCGCGAGCTGCTGCGCGTCGCGCTTGCCGAGGACGTCCTCGAGCGGCGTATCGAGACCGATGTCGTCCATCAGCGCCTTCCTGACAGGGATGCTGGCGCGAGCACCGCCCGGCGTCGCGCTGCGGACGAGGCGGATGCGCGAAGCGCGGAGCGGACCAGGAGGACGTCGTTCCAGACGCCTTCCCGCTCGTGCTGGCTCAGCGCGTGCGACGCACCGGGGTCCGAGAACGCTGCGTGCTCGTGCTCGATCCGGAGGCGCTCGAGGGCGCTTCGCGCGTCAGCGACGCGTTGGGCGGTGGCGGCGGGGACCGCGGCGCTGGCGCCGTCGCCCGTCGCGCGCTCGGGCGCTTCGAAGCCGGCGGCGATGGCCACGACGACGGCTGCTGGCGTGAGGCCGGTGCCGAGCGGCACCCCGTAGTCGACGGCGCTCTCGGATACCTCCTGCCAGGCGGCGTTGCCGGGACTCGGATGCTGAGGCGGCGAGCCTGCCAGTACCGCGACGCGACGCGCGCGGCGCCTGGCGCCCCGCAGGAAGGCGGGGATGAGCAGGAGCGCGACAAGGGCCAGCACGCCGCCCACGACGGCGAGGGTGACGAAGAGGGCCGTGAGGTCGACGGCTCCGCTCTCGCCATCCTGCTCGCCTGCCCCTTCGGCGCCCTGTGTCGAAGTCGGGGTCGGCGTCTCGGTCTCAGGCGGCACAGTCGGCGCGGCGGTGCTCTCGGTCTCGACGGGCGACGGCGAGGCCGATGGGGCGACCTCTGGCGTCATCGTCGGTGCCGTCGTCTCGCCGGGACCGGGTGCGACGAGGTTGCCGAGCGCGCCGGCCGGCGTCGTCTCGAACATGACCCAGCCGTGGCCGGGCAGGTAGAGCTCGGCCCACGCGTGGAGCTGGTTGCTCGTCACGGTGTAGACGGGCTGGCCCTCCGCGTTGAGCTCTCCGGCGGAGCCGGGCGTGAAGCCGACCCCGATCCGGGACGGGATGCCGATCATGCGCGCCATGACGGCCATCGACGATGCGTAGTGCACGCAGTAGCCGGCGCGCGCTTCCAGGAACTGCGCGATGACGTCGAGGCTCGTGCCGTCGTACCCCTGCTGAACAGGCGCTGTCTCGGAGTAGGCGAACCCGTCGGCGAAGAACGACTGGAGCTGCAGGGCCTGTGTGCCGGCGGGCGCGTCCTCGTCGACGATCTCGCCGACCACGTCGCGGATGCGGTCGGTGCTCGGCCCCTCCGGCACCTGCGTGAGGGCCTCGAGACCCGCCGGCACCTCGGCGTCGAGCTGCGAGATGGCCTCGAAGCTTGGGGTCGGCACCACGGTCTGGATCTCGTAGTTCTGCGCGAGTGCCTCGTCACCGGCGCTGCGGACGTCGCCCGTCTGCTCGTCGAGGAGGAAATCTCCCTGCAGGTCGATGATGTTGGCCGCGAACCCCGGGCGCGGGAGGAAGGAGCTGACGCCGTCGTTGAGGACGATGCGAGTGGTGAACTCGCTCGACTCAGCCCCGGCCGAGACGCCGGCGGGCAGCGGCAGGTCACCGCCGTCGACGCTCAGGTTGCCGTCGAAGTCGCCGGGCATCCAGTCGTCCTCGCCGCTGAGGTCGCTGAGGGTCTGGAGCGTGAGGTACGGGAGCGAGCCCTGGTCGGTGGTCGTGGCGTAGCGCAGCACCTCGACCGGGTTGTTGCGCCGCAGGTCCTCACCCAGGTCGATGATGGGATTCGCGCGGTTGGTGGACAGGCCTGAGGTCGACGTCTGCCGGATGGCATCGATGCCGGTCGGCGCTGGAACGACCGTGGAGGCCACGAGCACGGCGACGAGCGAGACGGCGGTGACCGCAAGGGCCCCGCCGAGGCCGGCCATGCCCCGGCTGTCGACCAGGAACCCCTGGTAGGAGAGCTCCTCGTCGTGCACACGCTGGTGCCAGCTCGAGACGGCGTAGAGGAACACCGCGAGGGCCAGTGCCGCGAAGACGTACGACCAGCCGTTGAAGGCATCGATGCCGAGCGCCATCGGGATCAGGGGGAAAGCAAGCAGGGGCAGCGTCGCGAGCGAGCGGCCCCTGATGCCGAACACGAAGAAGTCGCAGAGCACGACGATCACGGCGACGCCGATGAGCACGAGCATGGTCATCGCCTCGGTCTCGCGGAGCGGGGCGGCGTCCGAGCGCAGCTGCTCGACGAGCTGCTCGGCGAGCACCCCCCAGCCCTCGACCGTGGCACGCGGCGAGCCCCGCCCGGTGAAGCCGACGAGGACAACCGCGCCGCCCACTATCGAGGCGACGAGCGCCCACAGCTGCGAGCCCGTGAAGGTGCGCACGAGGGCGGCGACCCCGAGCATGATCGTGACGAGCACGATCGCCTTCGCCGACCACGTGTTCGTGTCGAAGATCGGCCAGAGGAGGTTCGTCGCACTGAAGATCAGGACCGCGAGGGAGACGGTGACGACCCAGGAGCCGTTGGCTCCGGGAGTCCCCTTCCAGCCCTGCCGACGACGCATCTGCGCGGTCGTGGTCGCTTGCGAGCTCATGCGGTGGCCTCCAGTTCGAGCAGCGGCGTGAAGGGCTTGGCTCTGGCGGGCGAGTAGACGGCGACGTTCCAGCCGGCATCGGTGAACGACGTCAGGGTGGCACGCGGCACCGGCTTCGCGGAGACGATGAGCGCGAGGGCCGGGGCGGCCATGGCCGACAGCGAGCGGATCGCGGTCAGCCCGTCACCGGCCAGGTTCCGGTGCACGTACACGACCGGCGTACGCGCCACGCGGGAGATGTCATCGACGACCTCGGCGCAGGCCTCTCGCCGCTCCCCCGCTGTCGAGTCGGGCTGCGTCAGCATGAGCCTGCGCATGACCGACTCGAGCGCTTCCTCGGAGGGGGTGCGCGTGCTCTCCGTGTCGCCGTCAAGGCCCGCGTGCGTCTCGAACAGCTCGGTCTCATAGCCGAAGCGATGGAAGCGAGCGAGCACGGAGGCGGCAAGCGAGACGGCGAGCTCGAACTCCGCGTCGATGGCATGCGCGGGTGCTGCCTGCTCGTTCATGAGGTCGACGAGGGTCAGCGGTGCCTTCGGCTCCTCAGCGGCGGCCGTCCCGCTCGTGTCGAGGATGACCACCGAGGTGTCTTCTGCGTGGTGCTCTTCCTGTCGCACGCGCAGTTCACCCGCGTGCGCCGTTGCACGCCAGTGGATGCGCCTGAGCGGGTCGCCGCGACGGTAGTCGCGGGTGAGGACGTCGTCGGAGTCTCCGGATTGTGCGACTCCGGCCTCGACTTCGCCCCCGCTCTTGCCGCTTGGCACGGACATGGCGGGCAGCTCTGCCACCCGGGGCCACACCTCGACCTCGGTGGCCTCGCCGATCTTGAGGACTCGCCTCGTCAGACCGAGGCCGTCGGCGTTGTCGAAGAAGAGCGGGCCGACCTCGTGGACGCCGCGGCGCATCGAGTCGACACCGTAGGCGACACGACGTCGGCGCTTGTCCTCGTTGCGGTTGAGTCGCGAGCCGATAGCGGGCAGCACCCCGCCGATGCTGGATGGCTCCGCACCGGGCAGGAGATCGAGGTAGGAGCTGGGCTCGAGCGCGATGAGCGAACGGTTGCGCACCTCGGTCACGACCCGCATCCGGTCGCCAACGGCAAGCGTGGTCGGGTAGATCGTGCGCACAGCCTCGAGCCGAGGTCGCCAGATGAGGCGCAGCACGAAGGCGACGAGCGGCAGGGCGACGAGGAACCCGCCGAGCGCAAGCAGCTCGCCCCGGCCGAACACCACGGCGGCTGCGGCCAGCAGCACGCCGACCACCACCAGGCCGATGGCTCGGCTGGTGGGTCGCAGCCGCCTCTCGATGCGCCTCGTCGCCACGCGCTACGCGGTCGCCGCGCTCGTTGGGACGGCGATCTGCTGGCAGATCTGGTCGATGATGCGGGCGGCAGACGCCGACGCCGCCGTTCCCCGAGAGCCGCGGGCGCTGAGCACGAGCCTGTGCGCGAAGACCGGGCCGACAAGCTTGGAGACGTCGTCCGGCACCACGAAGTCGCGACCGGCGACCGCGGCGGCCGCCCTCGATGCTCGCACGAGGTGCAGGGTCGCGCGCGGGCTCACACCGACACGGACGTCGGCGTGCTCGCGGGTGGCACGGGCGAGATCGACGATGTACTGCTTGATGGCAGGCGCGACGTAGATGCGCGAGGTCTGCTCGATCATGCTGGAGACGTCGCTCGCGGAGAGCGAGGCACGGACGCTCGACAAGGGGTCGCTCGAGTCACGCCGATCGACCATCGCGAGCTCGTCGTCGCGCTCGGGGTACCCCATCGACATGCGCGCCATGAAGCGGTCGCGCTGCGCCTCCGGCAGCGCGTACGTGCCCTCCATCTCGGAGGGGTTCTGGGTCGCGAAGACGGTGAAGGGCACTGGCAGCCGGTGCGTGACGCCATCGACCGTGACCTGCCCCTCCTCCATGCACTCCAGCAGCGCCGACTGCGTCTTCGGAGAGGCGCGGTTGATCTCATCGCCGATGACGACGTTCGCGAACACCGGGCCCTGCTGGAACTCGAAGCGCCGCTCGACCTGGTCGTAGATCGCGACGCCCGTGACATCCGAGGGCAGCAGGTCCGGAGTGAACTGGATGCGGCTCACACTCGAGTCCATGGCCGCCGCCAGCGTCTTGGCGAGGACCGTCTTGCCAACCCCGGGGACGTCCTCCACCAGGAGGTGACCGCCGGCGAGGAGCACGACGACCGCGAGGTGCACCTGCTCGTCTTTTCCTGAGATGACCGATGCGACGCTCTCGCGGATCTGCCGCGCGCCGTCCTGCAGTGCGACCGCCGTGCTCGATGCGCGCTCGCGCCCAGCTGGCTCTGCGGGCAGAGCCCTCGCCGCCGCGGTTTCCGCGCCGTTGCCGTATTCCATGGCCACCTCCGAATTCAAGTGCCCATCATTCCACGCACCCCCGACAAGTTCGGCCAGCTTCTGTGCGCAGTGGATGGGCCGACGCGGTCGCGGCTACGATCGCAACGTGACACGCATCATCGCCGGAGCCGCCAAGGGCCACTCGCTCGCCGTCCCGAAGAGCGGCACACGTCCGACGAGCGACCGAGTCCGCGAGGCCATGTTCTCCTCGCTCGAATCACTGCTCGACCTCGGCGGCGCCGCTGTGCTCGACCTCTACGCGGGCTCGGGTGCGCTCGCGTTCGAGGCGCTCAGTCGGGGCGCATCCAGCGCCGTGCTCGTCGAGCAGTCCAAGTCGGCCGCCAACGTGCTGCGCGCCAACGCTGAGCTTCTGGCGCGCGTGACCCGCGAGCAGGGTCGCCGGGCCGTCGCCTCCCGCGTCGCGCAGAACTCCGTCGACAGCTTCCTGCGGACGACCCCTGGTCAGCTCTTCGAGCTCGCCTTCGTCGACCCGCCATACGAGCTCGGCGAAGCGGAGCTCACCGGGGCGCTCGAGGCCCTGGTGCCGCACCTGGCACCCGAGGCGGTCGTCGTCGTCGAGCGGGGGTCGCGCTCCCCAGCCCCCACGGTGCCCGAGCCCTTCGAGCTGCTGCGCCGGAAGTCCTACGGCGAGACCATCGTCTTCAGCTACGAGGTGAGCCCCGTCGACGAGCCAGGGGCCGAGAAGTCCCAGGCGTAGGGGTCCCAGCCGCGAGCGGGCCGGCCAGCGCCGTCGACGAGCACGGGGGGAACCGGCCCGTCATCGTGCGGATGCACGCGGCCGATGGCCCGGAATCCTTCCGGCAGCGTCGTCCCAGCCGGAAAGGTGGTGAGCAGGCCGTGATCCTCCCCGCCGACCACCACGAGGTCAACGGCTCGTGCGTGCAGCTCGCCGGCCTCGACCCCGGGCAGGGCGGCTCGCAGCGCCGCCTCGACCGCGGCGATGTCGACGGCGAGGGACGATGTCTCGACCTCGACCCGGACGCCGCTGGCCCTCGCCAGGCGCGAGGCGTCGAGGAGCAGGCCGTCGGACACATCCATCATGGCCGTCGCCCCGGCAGCTCTCGCCGCGAGGCCGAGGGAGGCGTCGATCGTCGGCGCGAGGTGCCAGTCGACGACTGAGCGCACGGCGTCGCCGCGCGACCGCAGGGCCTCGATGCCCTCGGCGAGCGCCTCCCCGCGCGCATCCCTCGCGAGGGAGTAGAGCAGCGAGAGGCCAGCACCGCTGCGCCCCGCCGGGCCGCTGAGCGCCAGCACGTCGCCCGGCTGGGCTCCGGATCGCCGCACCGGGTCTCCCCCGCGCAGGTCGCCGAAGGCGGTGATCGCGATCGTCAGCTGCTCGCTCGTCGACAGGTCACCGCCGACCACGCCGCACCCAGGGGCCATGTCGGCAAGCGCGGCCGCGAACCCGTCCGCGAGCTCCTCGACCCAGGAGACCGGAGTCGAAGAGGGCAATGCGAGCGCCACCGTGATCGCCGTCGGGGCGGCGCCCATCGCGGCGACATCCGCGAGGTTGGATGCGCACGCCTTGCGTGCGACGTCGCGAGCCATCGACCAGGCCGAGCGGAAGTCGGGGCCCTCGATCATGAGATCCGTCGTGATGACGAGCCGCCCATCGCCCGCCGTCAGCACCGCGGCGTCATCGCCGGCCCCGAGCACCGCCTCATCGGCGGCTGGGACCCGCGCGAGGATGCGCTGGAGCAGATCGGCCTCGCCGCACGCGCCGACCGTGAGCACGTCAGCGGGGGTTCGGCGGATGGCGTCGTCGGGAAGAGCAGGCACCCGCTCACGATAGCCTGGGAGCAAATGTCTCGAACCTTCCGCTCCGCCTCGCGCATCGGCTCCGCCGTGATCGCGACCGCCGCATCCGTCGTCCTGCTCACCGCCTGCAACAGCGCGAGCGTTCCCATGGAACCGGCTCCTGACGCGGCCGCCCCGGAGTGCGCCGAAGTCTCGGTCCGCCTGCCCTCGACGGTCGACGGGCTCGAGCTTCGCCTCACCAACGCGCAGGCGACGGGGGCCTGGGGCAGCCCGGCCGGTGTGCTGCTCCGCTGCGGGGTGCCGACGCCGGGGCCGACCTCCGAGCAGTGCGTCAGCCTGAGCGGCATCGACTGGATCGTCGACGACAGCCAGGCGCCCACGTACCGCTTCACGAGCTACGGGCGCACGCCAGCTGTGGAGGTCGTCGTCGATTCCGACGTCGCATCAGGCACCACCGTGCTCGTCGACCTCGACGATGCCGTCTCCAAGCTGCCGAAGACCGGTGCCTGCGTCGGCGCCGACGACGTCCTCGGCTAGCGCCACCCCGGAGGGCGCCGCACGGCGAGCTGCCGCACGGCGGGACCCCTAGCGCGTGAGGCGCGCCTCGCGCGCGGCTGCGTGGGCGCTCGCGACCTCGATGAGCTCGGTGATGAGCTGCGGGTAGCTCATGCCGCTCGCCTGCCAGCACTTCGGGAACATCGAGATGGGCGTGAATCCCGGCATGGTGTTGATCTCGTTGACGACGAACCCGTCGTCCGTCAGGAAGAAGTCGACGCGGGCCAGGCCGGAGGCGCCGAGCGCCTCGAAGGCACGTACGCCGAGCTCCGCCATCTCCGCGAGCAGCTCGTCGCTCAGCTCGGCGGGGCACCGCAGCTCGACCCCGGAGTCATCGAGGTACTTCGCCTCGAAGTCGTAGAACTCCGCCTTCGTCATGACGATCTCGCCAGCGACCGAGGCGCGAGCCCGCTCTCCCGGCCGCGACTCGAGCACGGCGATCTCGACCTCACGGCCCACGACCGCTGCCTCGACGAGCACGTGGTCGTCCTCCGCGAGGGCCGTCGTCATGGCGGCTGCGAACTCGTCGAGCACGGCGACCTTGCTGACGCCGACGCTCGAGCCCGCGCGGGCGGGCTTGACGAACACCGGCAGCCCGAGCCGGTCGACGGCCTCTGAGGCCAGCGACGCACCCCGCGTGTCCCACTGGTGCTGCGAGATCGTGACGCCGTCAGCGACCTGCAGGCCCGCGTCCCTGAGCACGATCTTCGTGTAGTGCTTGTCCATGCCGACGCTCGCGGCGAGCACCGACGAGCCGACGAACGGCAGTCCGACGAGCTCGAGCATGCCCTGCACGGTGCCGTCCTCGCCGAAGGGGCCGTGGAGGATCGGGAACACCAGGTCGACCTCGCCGAGGGACGTGCGCTCGGTTCGCTCGGCTCCCGCTTCGGCGCCGTGGGCGTCGCCCTCGACGCGCGAGACCGTCACCTCCCGGTGCTTGGCCGAATCCGGCAGGTGGATGCGTGTGCCGTTGTCGACGACCTCCGGCAGGTTCTCGGGGTCGAGCGCGAACTTGTCTGCGTCGTCGTCCTCGAGCACCCAGGCGCCGTCGCGCGTGATGCCGATGGGCAGCACGCGGTACTTCTCACGGTCGATGGCTCCGAGGACACCGCTCGCCGTCGCGCACGAGATGGCGTGCTCGCTCGAACGGCCGCCGAAGACGACGGCGATGAGCGGCCGCGCATCTTCAGCGGCGGTTGAGCTGGCGGAGGCGTTCAGCTGAGCTGTCGACATGAGGTTTCCTTCCACGAGCGACTCTTCGCTCACCGCACAAGGGTACGGGGTCGCCCGAGCGGCACCGGGCGCTACTCGCCGCTCGGACCCTCGTCGGTCGCGAGGTGGGGGGCGAGGTCCGCGGGGCTCATCCGGCCGTGCAGCACGTCGTCGATCTGCTTCGCGATGGGCATCTCCACGCCGTGGCGCTCGGCCAGCTCGAGGATCGCGCCCACGGAGCGGAGCCCCTCGGCGGTCTGCTGCATCTGGGCGACGACGTCGTCGTAGACGTAGCCCTGCCCGAGGAGGCGCCCTGCCGTGAAGTTGCGCGAGAGGGGCGACTCGCAGGTCGCGATGAGGTCTCCCAGGCCCGCCAACCCGATCATGGTGGACGCCTGCGCACCCATCGCGACGGCGAAGTCGGAGATCTCGGCGAGCCCGCGCGTCATGACGGACGCCTTCGTGTTCTCGCCGTAGCCGACGCCGTCGACGATGCCGACGGCGATGGCGATGAGGTTCTTGAGGACTCCGCCGAACTCGGTGCCGATGACATCCACGTTCACGAACGACCGGAGGTAGTCGTTGCGCGCGAGCTTTGCGACACTGACGGCTGTGGCCTCGCTCGCGGATGCCACGACGATCGCCGTGGGCTGCTCCTTCGCGATCTCGAGCGCGATGTTGGGGCCGCTCGCGACAGCCACCCGCTCGGCCGGGAGCTGCAGGACACCCTCGAGCACCTCGCTCATGCGCAGCCCACTCGCCCGCTCGACGCCCTTCATGAGGCTCACGACGACCGCGTCGCCCTCGATGAGGGGGGCCAGCTGTGCGGAGAGCTCACGGGCGGTCTGCGCCGGCACCGACACGAAGACGAACTGCTGCCCGCGGACCGCCTCGACCAGGTCGGGTGTCGCGTGCAGGTTCCTCGGCAGGTCGATGCCGGGGAGGTAGCCCGTGTTCCGGTGCGACTCGTTGATCTCGTTCGCGACCTCGGGGCGGCGCGCCCAGATGGTCACGTCGTGGCCCGCATCCGCGAGCACCTTCGCGAACGTCGTGCCCCAGCTGCCGCTGCCGAGGACGACGGCACGCTGCGCCGAGCTCACGCTCCCCCCGCCTCTCGGGACGATCCGCCCCGGTCCTGGGGGAACTTGCCGTGCTCGCTCTGGCCGTGCTTGGCGGGGTCGTAGAGCTCGGCCGGAGCCTGCTCACCGCGGATGCCCTCGAGGAGGCGGGTCACGTCGTGCATGACGAGCTCCGTGGCGCCCTTCATGGCGCTTGCGCTGTGCATCCGCCCGGTGAACTCCGTGAGACTCACCGGTTCCCCGACGTGCACCGTGATCTTGGTTCGCCACCCGAGCGTCGGCTTCTTCGAGTACCGGGGCAGGATGTTCTGCGCACCCCAGATCGCGGTCGGGTAGACGGGGATGTCGGCGCTGAGCGCGACCCTCGCCGCGCCGTTCTTGCCGCGCATCGGCCACAGGTTCGGCTCGCGGGTGAGGGTGCCCTCCGGGTAGATGATGACCCCCTGTCCGAGCCTCGCGAGCTGCTGGGCGGACGCGATCGCGGCCTGGTTGGCGCCGCGCGCGTCGCGCGAGACGGGGATCTGCCCGCTCTTGCGGAGGATCCAGCCGAGTCCCTTGACGCGGAAGAGCCGGTCGGCGGCCATGAAGCGCGGCGCGCGGCCGAGCTTCCACACGGCCATCCCCATGATGAGCGGATCGACCTCGCTGGTGTGGTTCGGGGCGACGATGAACGCGCCCCGCTCCGGCAGCGTGCCCTTGATCTCCCAGCGCATGATCGGCCAGCTCAGCGGAAAGGCGATCGCCGCGAGGAACCAGAAGATCGAGGGCTTGCTCTTCTCAGGAGATCCGCGCTTCCCGGCCGACACTCCTACGCCTCAACCGTGAAGTCAGCTCCGAGGGTCTCGAGCTTCGCGATGAAGTTCTCGTAGCCGCGCGCGATGATGCCGACGTTAGAGACCCGCGAGGTGCCCTCCGCCGCGAGCGCCGCGATGAGGTGGCTGAAGCCGCCGCGGAGGTCGGGGACCTCGATGTCGGCGGCCTTGAGCTTCGTCGGGCCGGAGATGACGGCCGAGTGCTGGAAGTTGCGCTGGCCGAAGCGGCACTCCTGGCTGCCGAGGCACTCGCGGTGCAGCTGGATGTCGCTGCCCATCTCGACGAGCGCGTCGACGAAGCCGAAGCGCTGCTCGTACACCGTCTCGTGCACGATTGAGACGCCGTGCGCCTGCGTGAGGGCCACGACGAGCGGCTGCTGCCAGTCGGTCATGAAGCCGGGGTGCACGTCGGTCTCGATGACGACGGGGCGCAGCTCGCCACCAGGGTGGTAGAAGCGGATGCCGTCGTCGTGGATCTCGAACGCTCCGCCTGCCTTGCGGAACACGTTGAGGAACGTGAGCATCTCGGGCTGCTTGGCGCCGCCGACGAAGATGTCGCCGTGCGTGACGAGTGCTGCGGAGGCCCAGCTGGCAGCCTCGTTGCGGTCGAAGAGCGCCTTGTGGCTGTAGCCGCCGAGACGCTCGACACCCTCGATGCGGATGACGCGGTCGGCATCCACCGAGATGATGGCGCCCATCTTCTGCAGGATGTTGATGAGGTCCATGATCTCGGGCTCGATGGCCGCGTTGCGCAGCTCCGTGCGGCCGTCCGCGCGGACGGCGGTGAGCAGGACCTGCTCGGTGGCGCCCACCGACGGGTACGGGAGGGTGACCTTGGCACCGTGGAGGCCCTCGGGGGCGCTCATGCGGATGCCGCTCGGGAGCTTCTCGATGACAGCGCCGAAGTTGCGGAGCACTTCGAGGTGGAAATCGATGGGCCGGTCGCCGATGCGGCAGCCGCCGAGGTCGGGGATGAAGGCCTCGCCGAGGCGGTGCAGCAGCGGGCCGCAGAAGAGGATCGGGATGCGGCTGGAGCCGGCGTGCGCGTTGATCTCGGCCATGTGGGCCGTCTCGACGTTCGTCGGGTCGAGGCGAAGGTCGCCGGAGACCTCGTTGCGGTCGATCTTCACGCCGTGGAGCGTGAGGAGACCGGCGACGACGCGCACGTCGGAGATGTCCGGCACGTCGCGGAGGACGCTGACCTCCTCGCCGAGGAGCGCCGCGACCATGGCCTTGGTGACGAGGTTCTTCGCGCCACGCACCTCGATGCGACCCGAGAGCGGGCGTCCGCCGTTGAAGACGATGGTGTCGCCGGTCAGACCGACTGATGCGCCGGCGCGAGCCGAGTCGTTGGTGATCGTGTTCACTGAGTTGCACTCCCTGCGGTGGTGGACCTGCGGATCGGAAGAGTCCGCGGACGCCACGCCTCTCGGCGTGACTCAAAGGTGGAGATCGCGTGTTCGTCACGCAACGTCAACGAGATGTCGTCGAGCCCCTCGAGCAGACGCCATCTCGTGTAGTCGTCGATCTCGAACGTCGCCGTCATGTCTCCGACAGTAACGGTGTTCGTGGTGAGATCAACGACCGCAGTCGCACCCGGGGCCGCCTCGGCGGCGTCCCAGAGCTGTTCTACGAGGTGCTCGGCGAGCGTGGCGACAAGCAGTCCTTGCTTGCCGGCGTTGCCGAGGAAGATGTCGCCGAAGCGGGATCCGATGACGGCGCGGAAGCCGTAGTCCTTGAGCGCCCACACGGCGTGCTCCCTGGAGGAGCCGGTGCCGAAGTCCGGTCCGACGAGCAGGATGCGTGGGTTGTCCTGGTACTCGGGACGGTTGAGCACGAAGTCCGGGTCCTGCCGCCAGCCGTTGAAGAGCGCGTCCTCGTAGCCCGTCTTCGTGACGCGCTTGAGGTAGACGGCGGGCAGGATCTGGTCGGTGTCGACGTTGGAGCGGCGCAGCGGCACGGCGGCTCCCTCGATGCGGGTGATCTTCTCCATCAGACGGCCACCTCCTGCGGCGTTCGGGTATCGGTGCTCGCGGCGGGCGCGTTGGGCTCGTCGAGATCAGACGGACTGGAGAGCGTACCCCGAACCGCGGTCGCAGCGGCGACGAGGGGCGACACGAGGTGCGTGCGTCCGCCTTTGCCCTGCCTGCCTTCGAAATTGCGGTTGGAGGTGGATGCGCAGCGCTGCCCGGGCTCGAGCTGGTCCGGGTTCATGCCGAGGCACATCGAGCAGCCGGCGAAGCGCCATTCTGCGCCGAATTCGGTGATGATCTTGTCGAGGCCCTCGGCTTCCGCCTCGAGGCGCACGCGTGCAGAGCCGGGCACGACCATGACGCGGACGCCCTCGGCCTTCTGGCGTCCCCGGATGACGGAGGTGAAGGCGCGGAGGTCCTCGATGCGGCTGTTGGTGCAGGAGCCCATGAAGACGACGTCCACGGGGATGCTCTTCATGGCTCGTCCCGCTTCGAGCGCCATGTACTCGAGCGCGCGCTCGGCGGCCTGGCGGTCGTTGGGGTCCGCGAAGTCGGACGGTTCCGGGACGACTCCGCTGAGGGAGATGCCCTGACCCGGGTTGGTTCCCCACGTGACGAACGGCTCGAGGGTGTCGGCGTCGATGAAGACCTCGGCGTCGAAGCTCGCGTCGTCGTCGGTCCTGAGGGTGCGCCAGTAGTCGACGGCCGCGTCCCACTCGTCGCCGACCGGGGCGTGGTCGCGGCCTTCCAGGTAGGCGAAGGTCTTGTCGTCCGGGGCCACCATGCCGGCGCGAGCGCCTGCCTCGATCGACATGTTGCAGACGGTCATCCGGCCCTCCATGGAGAGCGCCTCGATGGCCGAGCCGCGGTACTCGAGCACGTAGCCCGCTCCGCCGCCCGTGCCGATCTTCGCGATGACGGCGAGGATGATGTCCTTCGCCGTGACGCCCTCCTTGAGCGTGCCGTCGACGTTGATGGCCATCGTCTTGAACGGCTTGATGGCAAGCGTCTGCGTGGCCAGCACGTGCTCGACCTCGCTCGTGCCGATGCCGAACGCGATGGCTCCGAAGGCGCCGTGCGTCGATGTGTGGGAGTCGCCGCAGACGACCGTGATGCCCGGCTGCGTGAGCCCGAGCTGCGGCCCGACGACGTGCACGATGCCCTGCTCGGCGTCGCCCAGGGGGTGGAGCCGGATGCCGAACTCCTTGGCGTTGCGGCGCAGCGTCTCGATCTGCGTACGGCTCGTCGTGTCCGCGATGCGGTTGAGGATGTCGACCGTCGGCGTGTTGTGGTCTTCCGTCGCGATGGTGAGGTCGGGGCGCCGCACCGGCCGACCCGCGACTCGGAGACCGTCGAAGGCCTGCGGGCTGGTGACCTCGTGCATGATGTGCAGGTCGATGTAGATGAGGTCGGGCGAGCCGTCTTCACCCTTGGCCACGAGGTGGTCTTCCCACACCTTCTGAGCCAGGGTCCTGGGCTGCGACTGTGCCTCGTGCGTGCTGTTTTCCGTCTTCATGTTGCTTGCGTCTCCTCGCATCTGCTCAGGCGCCATCGACACCGCGACGGGATGCACCTGCGAAGTTAGGCCCCGTCGCGGCAGCAAAGGAGAAGCAGACCGGCAGACATGCGGACCATGCTAACACTGCGCCTTTCTGCGGGTTCTGGGCCATGAGCTGCATCCGTTCGGGCATGCGGCTCCTGACTGGGCGAAGGCGGGGCGGCGCCTAGCTCCGGCGTATCGAGAGCCGGTACTCGCCCAGCTGCACGACGTCGCCTGAGCGGAGTTCCGCTGGGACTCCAGGCTCAACCGCCAGCGCGCCGTGCGCATTCCCGCCGGGGAAGAGGGCGACGCCGTTCGTGGAGTTCAGGTCGTCGACGTAGAGGCGCTCGCCGTCGGCCCAGAAGCGCGCGTGCGTCTTCGACATGGTCTGCGTGATGTCGGGGACCGCGGAGACGGAGGCGTCGGAGAATCGATCCTGCGAGGGGTTTCGACCGATGACGACTGGCCCGTAGATGGGGACGCTGACGCCGTCTGCGAGGACGACCACCCACTCGGGCAGAGGCTGCTCGGCGCTGGCGCCCGGGGAGTCGTGGCCCGGCTGATCGAGCCTCGCCTCGGACGCGTGCGCCGCGCCGGTGAGCCCGGCCGGAGATTCGAGCGAGAGACCAGGCTGCGGGGTGCCGCCGAACGGGGCCGCGCTAGGGGTCGCGGACGGCGCCGCGAGCTGGTCGCTTGTCCACGGCGCTGCTGGCGCGTGCGCCGACGGCGAATGGTCGGGAAGCGAGGGCTGCTGCGGGGAGAGCCTCGGCCGTGGCGCTGGCATCGGGGGAAGCGGGTACTCGTCGTCGAGCTCAGCGCGCAGCCAGTCGTCGGCTGGCGCTTCCTGCGCCCCGCCGTTCGCTGCCGACGGCGGCGACCATTCGGGCCGACCCGACGTGTTCGCTGCCTCAGGCATGATCGCGCCCTGCCCGATCAGCCCGGGCGGCACCCCGATGAACCCAGAATGTTCCACGGGGCCATGATACGGGGCGTGGGGCGCGGCGGAACGTGAAGAGTCCACGCAGGCGGCGCCAGAAGCCGACGGACCCCCTCGCCTCGGCGACGGCGGCGTCCGCGTCAGCCCACAGCGAGGCCAGGTCCTCGTCGCTCACGGGGTCGGCGCCGAACACGGCCCGGTCGCTTCGGTCGGCGAGCGGGACGAGCGAGGGATGCACGGCGCCAGCGGTCTGGATCCGGGTCGCTCGGAGCGGAATCGGGTAGCCGAGCTCGGCAAAGCGGTCGATGCTGTCGCTCCATGCCCCGGCCGCGCGCCGGTCGGGGCTGCCCTCCCGGAGCCGCCGGCTCCGCCGCCTGCGCTTGAGGAGCGCGACGGCGATCAGTGGGACGAGGAACAGCGCGAGGGGGACGGCGAGGGAGATGCCGAGCGTGAGCGCCCAGGCAGGCCACGTCTCCTCGTCATCGGGTTCCTCCTCCTGTCGTCGCTCGTCGGCGCTCGTGAGGAGCTCGTCTGGCTTCTCCTGCGTCTGCGGGGGCTGACGCACCTGCGCCTTCGGCTTGGACTGCGGGTCGGTGGTCGTGTTGACGGGCACGTCGGTCTGCTCCGGCGTCGGGTCGAACGCGACCCAGCCGAAGCCCTCGAACGGCACCTCGACCCAGGCGGTGACATCGGAGCCTCGCACCTCGGTGGTGCCGTCTGCCGAGATCTGCTCCGGCGCGTAGCCCATGACGACCCTGGCGGGGAACCCGAGCTGGCGAGCCATGATCGCCATCGCGGACGCGTACTGCTCCTGGTCGCCGACGAGGTAGCGGAGGTCGAAGAGCTCCTGCATGCGGTCGAGCCCGTGTCCGGCGCGCGATGGCACGGAGTCGCTCGCCGTGCCGTGGCTGAAGAAGCCCTCGGCGATGAGCGCGTTCTCGATGGCCTTGAGCTGCAGGTACGGGGAGGTCTCGCCGGCGACGTAGCTCTGCATCCGCTCGACGAGGGCGGCGGGCGCCGACGGCATCGCGGGATAGTCGAGGTCGAGGACTGCCGCATTGTCGAGCTGCCCCTCGATGGGGAGGTCCTGGACGAGCGCGGAGATCTGGTAGCTGTCGCCATCGCGGAGCCCGGAGGTGATGAGCCCTCCCCCGGTTCTGGCGTTGTAGCGGAAGTCGCCGCTGCGGTCCGGCAGGCTGCCGCCTGCGAGATTCACGTCGGTGGGGATGCCGACGCTCGGCAGCCAGATGTCGGAGTAGTCGCGGATGGTGACGTCGATCGATCGCTCGGAGGATGACGTCAGCGGGGGGTCGCTCGGGACGACTCGACCGGAGAGGTTGTAGCTGCCGGTCGAGGCGAGCGTCGCGGCGGGGTCGGCGATCTGCCAGGACTTGCCCGAGTAGCTCTCCAGCGTCGCGAGGCGCACCCGGTCTCCCCCTTCGAGACCGGTCACGTCGAACAGCGTCGAGTCAGGTCTGAGCTTCGAGTACTCGCGGAATCCGGCGAGTGGGCTCGTGTGCGAGAGCGGGTCGAACGGCGGCGTGACTTGCTCGCGCGCCACCACGCGCTGCTCGGCGACGGTCGCGGAGGCGACGTAGCCGCCCGCGGTCGTGATGACGGCGGCGACGAGGACGATCACGGCGGTGCCGAGCGCACGGGAGCGCGCGAGGGCTCGCCTCGCCTCGGTCGACGCGATGTTGCCGAGGCCGCGGCGCCAGCTGAGCCAGACGAGCGCGATGACGGCGAAGGCACCGCCGCGCAGCACGCCGGCGACGCTGTCCTCGGTGCCGACGAAGATGGCGCTCGCGAGGACCGCCAGGGGGCCGAGGAGCGCGAGGCTCGGTGGCCAGATCGCCCCAGGCCGCTTCGGGGCGACCCACAGCAGCAGGATCATGGCGACGAGGGAGGTGACGGCCGCCGCGAAGTACGGGAGCACCGCGAGGTAGGCGGGGGCGAGGAGCGGGGTGGAGAGCGTCACGGCGTCGCGCCAGGCGAAGACCGGGGCGCGCGCGAGGTCGGCGAGGGTCGAGAAGCTCGGCAGCACTCCCGCGAAGGCAGCCTGCGGCAGCGCGAAGGCGGTGCCGAGCAGGAAGTAGGCGGCGGTGGCGACGAGGAGGGTGTTGAGCCGAGTGAGGTCGAGCCAGCGCGCGAGGATCGCTGATCCGATGCCGACGATCAGGCCGCCCGCGACCGCGAGCAGGAACCAGGCGCCGCCGAAGGCGGGCGCGAAGCCGAGCGAGGCGAGCAGCGTCAGGACCGCGATGACCAAGGCGTCGATGAGGGTGCGCGACTCCAGGCCAGGGCGGAGGTGTCCGCGTGCCGCCTGGCCGCGTCCTGCCCTGCCCGGCCGTGCTCTGCCTGGCCGTGTCCTGCCAGAACCCGTCCTCCCCCGTTCGGCCAGCCGTGGACTGGTCTCCCCGTCGGGGGTCCCGCCCGCCGCGGCCGCCGTCACGCGCGCACCCGCGTCTCGCGGACCAGGCGCGGCAGGTCGTCGAGCTCCGGCACCGTGCAGACGACGGTCTCGCGCAGCCGCGTGCGACTGGCGGGGTGCCCGATGGCGCAGCGGAAGACGACGAGGGTCACATCCGCCGCGTAGACGGACTGCAGCTGCCCGAGCTGGGCATCCGTTGTGGCGCTTCCGCAGACCAGGAACACGATGCTCGCCTGCGGGAGGCGTCTGACGCTGAGCGCGATGAAGTCGCGGAGCGATGGTGAGCTCGCCGTCCGCGCCTCGAGCCTGCTGCTCCCGTCGAGCATCGACGAGACCGCTCGGGTGGGCAGACGACCGTTCTGCGTGAGGGCGCTCACGGCGACGCCCGAGCGTATGAGCTCCTGCGTGAGCGACGCGAGCACCTCGACGGCGAGCTCGAACTCGTCCTCCGAGGCGTAGGCGGCGGCCTCGAGCGTCTGCAGCACGTTGGCCTGCGAGCGCCGCGTCTCCTGGAACTGGCGGACCATGAGGAGACCCGTGCGCGCGCTGGTGCGCCAGTGGATGTTCCTCCGGTCGTCGCCGGACTCGTAGGGCCGCAGCGCGTGGAACGCGAGGTCGTCGTCGGTGATGCGCTCCCCCGTCACGCCCTCGAGGTCGCGGAGCAGCCCGGCGACCTGGGCGGTGAGGCGAACCGTCCGGGGGTGCACGAACAGCTCGAGCACCCCGGTCCACCTGGTCGACCGCTCGAGGAGCCCGAGCGGGTCTCCGCGCAGCGACCTGGCGGGTCCGGCCTCGATGACGGCCCTCCGGCTCGTCGGCACGGCGAAGAGGTCCTCGTGCGTCTCGTCCGGCGCGAGTTGCGGAACGCTGAACTCGGCCGTCGCGTGCCCGACCGGCAACGCGAGGCGGGTGGGCAGCACGCGGCGCTCACCGAGGTTCGTGACCTGCAGCCGACCGAGGGCTCGGTCTCCGACGCGCACTCGCCGGGGCTCGAGCTCGACCTGCACGCCGAAGCTCTCGCGCCCGATCGTGAAGGGCACCGCGGCGGCGAAGACCCCGACGAGGACTCCCCCGATGCCGATGAGCTCAAGCCAGCCGAAGGCGGTTCCGCCGACGAGGAGCACGACACCGGCGACGAGCACGATCCACCCGAGCGGCGTGACGCACCTGATGGCGTCGCCGATCGTGAGGCGGTCGCGCTCGGCGAACTCGACCTCAGCATCGGTGGAGACGTGCCCCTCGGTCATCAGGCGGCTCGGTGCTGGGGAGGTTCGACCTCGATGAGGCAGCGGTCGATGACCTGGTCCGGGGTCGTGCCGGAGAACTCCGCCTCGGGGTCGAGAATCAGCCGGTGCGCGAGCACGGGATGTGCGAGGTTGCGCACGTCGTCGGGCACGACGTAGCGGCGACCGTGCGCGAGCGCCCAGGCCTTGACGGCGCGCGCGAGCGCAAGCGCGCCGCGGACGGAGACGCCGACGAGCACGTCGCGGTCGGCGCGCGTGGCGGTGACGATCTCCGACACGTACGCCATGATCGACTCGTCAACGTGCACCTCGGCGGCGAGCTCCTGCATGACGACGACGTTCTCGGCGTGGAGGATGGCGGGCACGCTGTCGGCGCGCTGCCGGTTGCCCGCGTCCATGAGCAGCCGCACGGTGCTCGCGTGGTCGGGGTAGCCGAGGGACGTCTTCATGAGGAAGCGGTCGAGCTGCGCCTCAGGGAGCTTGTAGGTGCCCGCCTGCTCGACGGGGTTCTGCGTGGCGATGACGAGGAACGGCACGGGAACAGGATGCGGGGTGCCGTCGACCGTGACCCGCCCCTCTTCCATGACCTCGAGGAGGGCCGACTGTGTCTTCGGCGAGGCGCGGTTGATCTCGTCGGCGAGCACGATCGAGGCGAAGATCGGGCCGGGGTGGAACTCGAAGGCGCGCGTGCCCTGATCGAAGATCGTGACGCCCGTGACGTCGGAGGGCAGCAGATCTGGGGTGAACTGCACGCGGCTGTTGCTGCCGTCGATGGTCTTCGCGAGCGCCTTGGCGAGCACCGTCTTGCCGGTGCCAGGCACGTCCTCGAGGAGGAGGTGGCCCTGGCTGAAGAGGGTCGTGAGCGTGAGCTCGACGACGTGTCGCTTGCCGACAACCGCCTGCTCGATGTTGGTCGTCAGGCGCTCGAAGGCGTCCTGGAACCAGGCGGCCTGCTCTTCGGTCACGGTCATGCTGGCTCCTCTTCGCGACGCTCGTGCGCGCCGGCTCTCTCGATTGTCTGCTCGACCACCGACATCGTTGCTACCACGAGTCGAGGGGCTTCTTGCTTCTGGCGACCTCCGCACCGTTCAGGTACACGACCACCGAGTACCCGCCACCGCTGCCCTGGCACTTCTCGAGCACAGTGCCCGACTCGCCGTTGATCGCGGCCCCGCTCACGTTCGTCTGCGTGCCGACGAGCTTGTCCTCCCCGGACTTCGCCTTGCTGTAGCACTCGACGGTGTAGGGCGCGTCGGAGAAGTCCTGGCCCTTGATGACGAAGCTGCGGACCTCGTCGGGCTTGCCAGAGACCTTCTTGCCGCCGATGACCTCGACGCTCATGCGCGCCGTGTAGTTCAGGTTGCCGATAACGGGGTCCGTCGAGGTGGAGACACCGGCCTCGTTCTTCGCGGCGACCGAGACCTTCACGGGCGTGGAGGAGAACTTCGGCACCTGGATGCCCGTGATGGCGAACGAGAGCTGCGTCGCGGGCACGCTCGTGGTGGTCGGCGACTGCGCGCCGACCTGCACGGTCACGTCGTAGCCGCTGAGACCACCACCGCTCGCAGTCGGTTCAGCCCACTCCGCCGTGAGGGTGCCGGTGAGCTCCCCCGGCGGAGTCTGGCCGTCAGCGACCTTCAGATCCTGCGGGGCCCGCGGGAGGTTGATGGGCTTGGCGCTGGTCGAGCTCGCGGGAAGCCCGTAGCCGAGGGAGTTCAGGGCGCGGACCGTCGCCGTGTAGTCATTGCCAAGGACGAGGCCGTCATCTTCCGTGAACGTGACGCCGTAGACGTCGCCGGCCGTCGTCTTGGTGAAGACCGCACCGCCGCCCGTGAGCGTCACCTCGTACCCGGTGATCTCCGGCCCGTTGGAGACGGCGCCAGACCAGTTCACGGCGAGCGTCCCCAGGGCGCCGCCCTTCTTGAGCGACACATCGCTCGGGGCGCCTGGGACGTCCTGGACCTCGACGGTCGCGAGCCCGGTCGTCTCCCGGAGCGGGTCGCCCGTCTGGTCTCCGATGCGGTAGCTGATGGTGATGGTGCCGATGAAGTTCGTCGCCGGCGCCACTCGCAGCTGCCCGTCGACGAGCGAGACGGTCGCTTCGGTGGCGGAGCCCGCGACCTCGCTCGCGGAGATGAGCGTCAGCGGGGACTCGGGGAACGGGTTGAAGTCGTTGGCGGTGACGTCCACCATGACGGGCCCGTTGCGGCGGGCGAGTTGCTCGTCCGGAACGGCGCGCGGCAGCGGCTTGGAGGTGGAGACGACGGTCACCGTGACGGTTCCGGTCTGCACGAAGTCGCGGAACGTGTAGGTGACCGTGTACTTGGCGACGGTACCGACCTTCGCGTCCACCCCAGCGGCGACCTTGACGGTGCTGCCGTCGAGACTCGATTGCAGCTCGCCCGTGCCGCCCGTGAGCTTCGAGAACTCCACCTGGGGAACGACGTCCTTGTTCGGGTGGCCGGTGGCGGTGCGGAGGTCGAAGCTCTGCTCGGTGCCCTGCTCGACGGTGAGCTGGGGTGCGACGAAGGTCGGTGCGACGTCGTAGAAGTCGGGGTCGCCGACCGTGATCGGAACGCGGATGGTCGCGATGCCGGCGTTCTGGTCGTCGGCGCTCTCCGCATCTGAGACTTGGAAGGTGATGGATGCCGGCCCGCGGAAGCCGGGCTTCGGGGTGAACTTCAGCCTGGTGTCGCTCTCCACGAGCGGGCTGCCGTCGGCCTGCTCGGCCCACACCTGCTCGGGGTTGATGAGCGAGACGCGGTTGCCGGACGGGGCACGCACGAGGTCGTTGACGTCCCACGAGATCGACTCGCCGACCTTCGCCTTCTGGGCGGGGAGGTCAGGAATGAGGAACGGCGACTGGCGCTTGGATTCCTCCGTGATGAGGGCTGGCACCATGATGAAGCCCGCCGCGGTGAGCCCCGTATCCTCGGCGGTGAGCCGGTAGACGACGATCTGCCGGACGTCGCTGAGCGAGACCGTGACCCGTCCGTCGTCCTCGACGGTCGCGGCTCCCGCGCCGGCCCCCGCGAGGTCGACCGCGAGCTCGCTGACTCTCCCGCCCGGGTTGGTGGCGCCGTCTCGCACGTCGATGCTGAGCGTCTCGGCGCCAGCGAAGTCGTCGAGGCGCACCACGTGGTCGACCGCCGTCGGAGGAAGCGTGGGCGCATCCGCGTTGATCGTGACGTGGATGAAGGCGGCGTCCTGCCCACCCTGGCCGTTGACGATCGTGTACGGAACGGAGATGGACTCCCCGTCGCTCGGCACCGTGATGATGACGGAGTCGCCGTCGACCTCGGCCTCGAGGCTCGGGTCGACGCCGACGAGCTCGGGCACGAGCTCGAGCGTGTAGCCGTTCGGGTCGGAGTCGTTCTTCAGCACGGGGACCGCGATGCGCAGGCCCGGCTTGGCGCGCACGTTGTCGTCGACCGCGATCGGGGGCGCTGTCGCGGCGGGACGGGCGACGACTCCGACCCTGATCGTGCCCTCGGCGCGCTGGCCGTACCCGTCGACGACCTCGTACCGCAGCACGTCGGTGCCCGTGGCTCCAGGGAACGCCTCGTAGACGAAGGAGGTCTGCGTGACCTCGCTCACTGAGCCCAGCGTCGGAACGTCGACGAGCTGCGTGAGCTCGACCGAGTCGCCGTCTGGGTCGATGCCGTCGAGCGGCACCTCGATGCGCACGCTCGCGCCCTCGAAGACCCTGGCGGTGTCGACGCCGGGTGCCGGCGGCCGGTTGCTCGACTCGTCGGGCGCCGTCACCTGGAAGGACACGGTCGCCCCCGCCTGCTCGCCGTGCTCGTCGACGACGGTGTAGCCGAGCGAGTAGGTGCCGGGCTCGGACGGGGCCTGGAGGCGGACGTCGTCGCCGGATACGAAGGCGTAGCCGTCTCCGACCTGCACGGTGCTGAGGGCGGGCGAGAGGGACATCTGCGCCTCGTCGGGGTGGGAGTCGTTCTCGAGCACGGAGACGCTCGTGTAGTCGCCGGCGCGCACGCGCCTCGTGTCGTCGACGGCGACGGGCGGCTCGTGCGTCACGGCGGGCTCGACCGGGACGACGACGATGTAGCCAACCGACGTCGATGCGCCGTCGGTGATCGTGTACGGGAGCTCGATGGACTGCTGGATCGCGGACTGCGAAGAGAGGCGCACGATCGTGTTGTCGATGAGTTCGACGGCGAGGCCTGCTCTGCGGGCATCGTCGGTGGTCTCCACGCTCTGCACGGACAGCACGCCCGTTCCGGTGGACACGTCGTTGCCGAGCACGTTCACGACGTTCGATTGGCCAGGGCGGAGGTAGGCGAGGTCGCGCACCGCGGTCACCTGCGCCGCGCCCTCGACGGGCTCCTCGACGTCGAAGCGGATGATGCCGACCGACGTGGCCGCCCCCGCCGAGACCGTGTACTGCACGTAGGCGGTCATGGCGCTCGCCGAGGTGAAGGTGACGGTGCCGAGGTCGGGGTTGAAGCTCGCGCCTCCCGTGTTGGTGCCGAGTTCAGCGATCTCGACGAGCTCGAGCGCCTGACCGTTGGGAGAGAGGTCGTTCACGAGCGGCTGCGCCGTGATGGAGTCGCCGATGACTCCGCGCGCGAAGTCCGGCGTGCCGATCGGCCCGAGCGTGCCGGGCGCCTCGACGCGGATGCGCAGCTCGCCGGCCACCTGCGCGGTCCCGTCCGAGACCAGGTACGGCACGACCCGCTCCCCCAGCTCTGCGCTGACGGCGGTGAAGGTGATGCGTCCGTCCGGCGTGAAGCTGACGGCGTCGCCGACGGGAGCGGTGGCGCCCTGGAGGAAGACGGGGTCGCCCTCCGGGTCCGTCCAGTCGGGCATCACGTTGTAGGAGATCTTCTGGCCAGCCTCGACCGCCACGGCGCTCGTGCGGTTCGTCGTCGGGGCCTGGTTCTCCGCATCGGCCGGCTGGATGCGGATCGTGACCCGTGCCTCCGCCACGCCTCCCGGCCTGCCGTCAGAGGCCGTGTACGTGAGCGTCTGCTCGCCCGATGCTCCCTCCGTGGCGCGGAACTGCAGGGCCCGGCCGTCGTCGATGACGCGCAGCTCGCCGAACGATGGCGGCGGGTCTGCGGAGAGACCGGTGATCGTGAGGATGTCGCCGTCGACGTCCGAGTCGTTGTCGAGGACCGTGAGGTAGGCGGTCGAACCGGCACGGACCCCGTAGGAGTCATCGACGAGCTCGGGCGGGGTGTTCTCCTCGCCTCGCTCGGCGAGGGTCGCCTCGAACGATTCCTCGGTGGCCTCGTTCTCGCCCTCCGTGCCGTCGGTGTCCTCGGGCGGGACGAGCTCGTTCCAGTTCTCGACAAGGCGCATGTTCTGCTGCGGCAGCCACACCTGGCCCGTGGCGACGTCGTTGAGCGCGACGACGTTGCGGTTGACGCGGTACAGGAGCTCGCCGAGGGGCGGCGTCGACATGGACTGCACGCTCGGCTGCTCGTCACCGCACGCGATCATCGTGACGGCGGCCTGCGCCCAGGCGGCGTGCGCGCACCCCGCGACCACGGCGGGGCGCGCCGTGCCCTGGGCGCTTGCCAGCGAGCCGTCGATGCCCGCCGGGGCCGCAGCGGCCTCGCCACCGCCGAGCGGCACGCGCAGGATGCCGTCGCCGGTCGCGAGCACCACCTCGGGGGACGCCGCGCTCTGGAGCTGCACGCGCAGCGCGCTCTCCGGCACCTCACGGGCCTGCCCGTCGATGAGGAGCGCATGTGCGGCGGTGTCGAACACCACCGGCTGCTCGCCGACGGCAGTGAGCTCGTAGTCGACGGGGGCTCCCGCGAGCGGCTCCCAGAGCTGCTCGCCGCCGATGCCCTCCATGCGCAGGATCTGCTGCTGCTCCGGTGCGACGGCGAGCACCGTGCCGAGCGAGGTCACGAGGACCTGGGCGTCGGCGCCGAGCTCCGCCACCGGCTCCGCGGTCGCGGCGTCGAACGCGAGCGGCTGCGTGGCGTCGATGAGCCAGAGCCGTCCCGTGGCCGGGTCGAGGAGCGCCAGGACGCCACCCCCGTAGGAGCTGCGACTGCCCGCGGGCGTCAGGATGCTCTCACGCAGGTCGGTGAGCGCCGGGTCGACGCGGCCGAGCGAGCCGCTGGTCTGGTCATGTAGGAAGACGGTGTCGCCGTCCTGCAGGATGCCGACATCCGCCGTCACGAGGCTCACGCTCGCGTCGAGCTCCTGGATCTGCGCGTTGAGCCGGCCTGCTCGGAGGTCCGAGCTGTTCGACACCCAGACGTCGCTGCTCTCCAGCTCGACCTCGGCCGCGGGGAAGCCCTCGTGGAGGAGGGCGAAGAGAAGGGGCGTGCCGATGAGGAGCGCCATGACAAGCGCCATCGCGAGCTGCCGGCGGCTTCGCGGGGTCGGCGCTGTTCGGCGCATGCGTACCCACCCCCAGCAGAGCTCGTCAGTGCCTCACCTCGGAGCGCACGAGACTTCATTGTGCACGAGGACTCGATGCCAGCGCGACAGGGAGTGCTGCCCGTGCCCCGGCGAGAGCGACGGCGTGCGTCTGCCCGCCGAGTGCCGTCAGCGCCGGTCGAGCGTGTCCAGGTCGTCCGGCGTCACCAGGCGAGTCGAGATGGCGTACTCGACGAGACGCGCTCGCCGGTTCGAGGCGAGCTTGCTGCGGCCGCCGCGCAGCCCGGAGACTCCGAACTTGTCGAGCTTGTCGCACACGTTGTCGAGCTTGCGGTTGAACGTCGGGAGCGTCCAGCCCAGGCGAGCCGCCGCGTCTGCCGAGCTCGGGATGACCCCGCGCCCTGGAACGGCATTGCGCAGGACATCTTCTGCGAGGGCGAGGATCAGCTCGCGCTGCGACTCGGTGAGGTGGATGACCGCCTGCGTCGTGTTGCCGGACGGCGACATGTTCACGTGCGAGGTGTTGTAGAAGTCGGACGCGGAGTGGATCGCGAAATCGTAGGTCGTCGATCCCGCCGTGAACATGACCTGCATGTGCTGGAACACGACCGGGAGCTTGGCGCCCGGCGAGAGCCACGACTGCACCTGGCCGGAGTCGTCCGTGACCGTCGCGGAGAGCACGGAGCCCACGTTCGAGAGCCACCACATGCCGAACTCCGCCTGGAGCACCAGGAACTGGCGGTGCAGGTACGGGTTCTCGTCGATCACGAGGTCGGCGTCTCGACCGATCGTGAAGGGGTCCGCGGGGTTCAACTCGTACCACTCGCCGACGAACTCGACGCGAAGCGGCCCGAGCGGGGGCACCTGGCTCACGATTCGCTCATCGGAATCCGGAATCTCGATGGACTCTTCCGGAGCCTCGTTCGCTTCCGCGGCAGAGGTGTACTTGCTCTCACTCATGACACCATCATGGCGGATCGGCGAGGTCATTGCGGATAGCAGACTTCGAGCGGCTCGGAGCTGACCTTCCCGCCGCGGCGGATCTCGACCTCGATGCACGTCACGGCGCCATCCTGCACGTTGGGAACGACGACCGAGGTCTCACTTGTCGTCGCCCCTTCCTTGCTGCCCTCGCCGAGTCTCCAGTAGTAGACGTCACCCGGCTGCGGGTCGGGGTTCGACCAGGAGAAGGTGACGGATCCGTCGGGGCTGCGGACGGCGACGGGGGCGACGAGCACTGGGGGGAAGCCGCCGGACTGGATGGAGACGGGGGTCGTCGTCGCACGGCCGATCTCCTCGTCTGCGGGGGTGAGCATCCAGGAGATCGCCGCGACGATGCCGATCACGAGCACGAGCCCTCCGGCGATGACGCCGACGAGTCCGTTCCTGGAGAGCTTCCTCGAGGAGGCGGCTGCGTTCGCCGCGCGCTCGCGGGCAAGCTCGTCTGCCCTCGACGCGGGCGCGTCGATGGTGCTGCCGGATGAGGCTCCGAACGTCCGAGCAGGGGCGGCGGGCACGGCGTCCGCACGACCGGGGGTCGTGATGGGCCGAGCCGTCGTCGGACCCGAGTCGTCGCTCGGCGCTCCTCCGGTGTGCTCCGTCTCGCGGGGCCGCCTGCCGGTGCGGGGTCCGCTGGCCGTCTCGTACCTCGCGGCGAACCCGCCCCGAGACTGCTGAGCCGCGACCCTGACCACGGCGCGCGCCGAGGTCAGCTCGGCCTTGCTGGCGCGGGCCCCCTCGTGCACCTGGGCATTGATGAGGGAGACGGGCCGCAGGCTCGTCGCGTCCGCATCGCCGCCGCCGGTCGCGGCCGTCGCCGAGATCGTCATGTTGGGCACGTCGATCGCGGTCGGTGCGTAGTTGAGCTCCAGCTCGACGCGCTGCAGCGCGTAGGCGAACTCGACCGCGCTCTGGTACCGGTGGGCAGGGTTGCGGGCCATTGCCTTGTGCAGGACGCTCACGAGCGACCGGGGCACGTCGCCGCGGAGGATCGGCGAGATGGCGCCGCGCTCGATGCGGGAGATGAGGTCGAGCGTCGTGTTCCGCTCGCCGGGGCGCTCGAAGGGAGTGTGGCCGGCGATGAGCGAGTAGATGGTCGCGCCCAGCGAGAACACCTCGCTGCGCACGTCGGGCTTGGGCTCGTCCTCGAACATCTCGGGCGGCGACCAGGGCACGGACAGGCCGCCGCCGCTGGCGGGGGGCGCCTCGACGAGGTCATCGGCCTCGGCGAGCTCGTCGTCGACGGCTGACGAGATGCCGAAGTCGGTGAGAGCGGGCCAGCCGAAGTCGTTCGTGAGGATGTTCGCTGGCTTCACGTCTCGGTGCAGGATGCCGACGGTGTGCGCCGTCGCGACGGCGCTCGAGATGCGCACGCCCGTGCGCAGCGCCTCCTCGACGGGGATCTGCTCGCGCTTGTAGCGTTCCGAGAGGCTGAGCCCGGATGCGAACTCCATGACGAAGTAGGGACGCCCATCGCCCGCCACATCCGCCTGGAAGATCGTGACGATGTACGGGTGCGACGACATCTGCGCCATCAGATTGGCCTCGCCGATGAACGCCTGCCTGCTGGTCTCGCCGAGGTCGTCGCCGCCGAGGAGCACCTTCACGGCGACGAGGCGCCTGGGGAACTGCTGCTCGTAGAGGAAGACGTCGGAGAACCCGCCGGAACCTAAGTGCTTTCGGTAGAGGTAGCCAGGGATCTCGGGCGGCTCGGCTGGGGATCGTCGCTGCCCTGCCACGGCTAGCGCCTCGCTGTCATGGCGAGGTTCCGCACAGTGAGGAAGACCCCGCTCCCGAGGTCGATGACCGTGTCCGGCATGACCGCGGTCGGCTCCCCCGCGCGCAGGCGCTGCGGGCCGCGCCCAGGCATGACGACGTCGGTCCCGTTGCGGGAGTGGAGGTCGGTGACGACGATGACGCCGCCCTCGACGGTGAGGAGCACGTGGTTGCGTGAGATGTCGGTGGCGCCCGTCAGCTTGACGTGGCGAGGGAGGACGCCACCTATCTGCTCCGCCCCCATGCTGGGCGCCCTTCCGAGCACGAGCGGCCCCGAGAGGTCGACGGTGGCTCCCGTGGACAGCTCGACGATGTACGACGCCTCTCCCCCGCCCGCGCGCTGCTCTGGCGGGTTCGGCGCAGCTGACGCCTCGGACGGGACGTCGACGGCGTGCTGCTGCCGCCGCTGGTCGGCGGCGTGGGCGGTGAGGGAGGCGAGGTCCGCCTCCGGGCGCGTCTCGGAGGAGATCGCCTGAACGAGCACGGTGTCGCCGAGGTCCCCACCGCGTGCGGCGGACTCGTGGCGGTGGGCATCGTCGACGCGGAGGTCTCGGAGGGAGCCGCCGACGATCGTGAGGCCGTCGTGCTCCCCGACCTCGTCGAGTGCCTCCGGAGCATGGAGCGCCTCGGTGCCCGCAGGGGCCGCAGGGGCCGCAGGAGCCGCAGGCTGCTCGGCGCCGCCCTCGTGGAACTCCTGGCGGGCGGCGCTGCGCGCTGAGGCCTCCTGTCGGATACGGCTCGCCTCGGCGCTGAGGATCGTGCGGCCATCGTGCTCCCCAACCTGATCCGCAGTGACGTCCGGGTCGAGGATCGGCACGGGGAAGGTCTGGACGTCACGGATCGGTGACTGGTCGAGGTTCGGCAGCTCGTCGCGGTCGAGTCGCGGCGCATCGACGTCGTCGTCGGAGCCGGGTGTCGTCGTGGCCTCGGGCGGCAGATCGAGGATGGTCGCCTCGGAGATGGCGTCGCTGCTGTGCCCGCTGTCGCCGATGTGCCTGCTCTCTTCGCCGTCTGGACCTGAAGCCGGGTCCGCGTCCGGACCGTCGGTGCCGAGCGAGTCGAGGGCCCGCGAGTGCAGGTTCGGCGTGTCGAGATCCGGGTCCGGGGCGACGACCGTCTCCGATCCCACGCCCACGGGAGCACGCGTCTCGGAGATCTCCTCGTCGCAGGCGGCGAAGAGCAGCTGGATCGGGACCTGGTCGAGTCCCCGCCGATCGTTCTCCACCGTGACCTCGACGCCTCGCGCCGACGGCAGGAGCACCTCGACCCACGTCGATGCCTCCCCCGCGCTGATGACGGCCGGTCGGATGCCGACGTGCGGTGCGCTCGGCAGCTCCTCGACGCGCAGGGGGCCTCGCGCGAAGGCACGCAGCCCGTTCCCCTCGCGCGTCAAGTAGACGAACGGGGCGACCTCGCTGAGCGGTCCTGTGCCGATGATGGCGGCGAAGACCTTGTCGAACGAGAGGGCACCGTCGGCGAACGCGAGGCGCGCGGCCCCGATGGTCCCGGTCCCCTCGCAGGCGTCACGAGGCTCGGGGCTCGGGTCCGCGGGGGTCGACTCCGCGGGGCTCGACTCCGCGGGGGTCGACGGGGCGGGCGGCCGCACCAGGAGGAGGGCATGCCGACGCTGGCGGAAGACCACCGGAGCTTCTACCTCGACCTCGTGGGGTGCCTCGGTCATGGTTACCTCGGCGTCGTGTCTTCGAAGGTGTCGTCGGGGGCCGGGGCGGCGATCGGCCCCGTCGTGACGGGCGGGGTCGCCGATGCCTGGTCGGCGTTCGCGTACTCGGAGTCGATGACGACGACGCTCACGTTGTCTCGTCCGCCGACTTCGACGGCCGTCTGCACGAGCGTCTCCGCGAGGGTCAGCTCCGGTTCCGGATCGGAGTGGTACTCGAGCATGACCTGCGAGATCTGCTCGTCGCTGAGCTCCTTCGTGAGTCCGTCCGAGCAGACGAGGAAGACCTGATGGCCGTGCACGGGCATGAGCCAGATGTCGGCCTCGACGTCGCTCTCGGAGCCGACCGCGCGCGTGATGACGTTCCGGTCGGGGTGGATGAGCGCATCCGCTGCCGAGATGAGGCCCATGGCGACCATCTCCTGCACGGCGGAGTGGTCGACGGTCACCTGCACGAGCGCGCGACCGTTCCAGCCGTACACGCGGGAGTCGCCGACGTTGAAGATCATCCAGTGCAGCAGCTCGGCGCCGAGGTCGGCGAGGTCGACGAGGGCGATGCCGGACAGCGTGGTTCCCGCCACGGCGCCTGGCCCGTCGGCTTCGGTCACGAGGTCCTGGACGGCCCGATTGGCGCGGTCGATGGTGCGCAGCACGCGGTCCGGGGTCGCCGGCTCCTCGACCTGGAACTCCTCGTCGAAGGTCGCGACGACGGTCTGGCTCGCGCGGTCGCCGTAGGCGTGACCGCCCATTCCGTCGGCGACGAAGAAGACGGGCATGCGCGCCAGGACGGAGTCCTCGTTCACCTGGCGCACGCTTCCGACGTCGCTGGCGGCGCTCACGCGCAGCGCGACGGCTTCCTCCGCGCGTGCGTACGACGAAGCCAGTTCAGTATTCACAAATAGCACCTCTGGAACTCTGCCCGGGTGGCCTGCCCCGAAGGCACACCTTGTACGCGTAGATCGCGCGTGCGTCCATTGTGGCATTGCGGGGGCGCTGCTGCGAGACCGGCCCGCGACACCGTCGGACTCTCACACCCCGTCCAGGATCGTGCCGAGCCGGTCGAGGCGGATGCGGCGCGTCACGCCGAGCCGTCCCAGGAAGCGCTCATCGTGGCTCACGACGAGCAGCGCGCCACGGTAGTCGCGTAGCGCGTCGACGAGCTGCGCCGTCGACTCCCGGTCGAGGTTGTTGGTGGGTTCGTCGAACAGCAGGAGCTGCGCGGGCGGGGTGGCGAGCAGCAGGCGCACGAGAGAGACCCGGAAGCGCTCGCCGCCTGAGAGCGAGGAGACGGGCCTGTCGACGACGGCGCCTCGCAGCAGGAACCGCGCGAGCTGGGCGCGGAGCTCCTGGGCGGCGGTCTCGGGGGCGGAGCGCTGCACGTTCTCGAGGACGCTCGCGGCGTCGTCCAGCCCGTCGAGGCGCTGGCGCAGGTATCCGACTCGGCCCGTGGACGCCGTGACCCACGCTCCCCCTCGGGTCTCGATGCGCTCGCCGCCGGCACCGGCACCGCCACCGCCACTACCGCCGGCACCGCCGAGCGACCGCGCCGACGCGGCGACCGCGTCGAGGAGCGTCGTCTTTCCGGAGCCGTTCGGACCCGTCAGCGCGATGCGCTCCGGGCCCATGATGACCAGCCGCCCCGCGGCCTCGGGCCGCGCGGGATCGGGCCGCGCAGGATCGGCGTGCGACGGTCCGGGCTCCGTCGGTTCGGCGCGCGCGGGGTCAGCGCGCGCCCCCAGCTCGAGCGTCACGAGGCGGCGGGAGGTCGCGACATCCGGGTCCGGGAGGTGGATGCGGATGCTCGCGTCGTCCCGAACTCGCCCTTCGGCGAGCTCCACGGCCGCCTCGGCCCCCGCGAGGCGCGAGTCGTGCTGGCTCCGGAGCCTCCCGGCCGAGACCTGGGCTCGCGCCTTCTGCCCGTTGAGGAGGATCTTCGGCGCGCGCTTGTTGGCCTGGGCCTTCTTCCCCGCGCGGAGGCTGCTCGCGATCTTCACCTCAGCGTCGCGGCGATCGCGCTGCTCCGATCTCAGGGCGCTCTCCGCGGATCGGAGCGCCTGCGCGGCCGCCGCCTGCTCGCGTTCGAGCTGCAGCAGGTAGGCGCTGTACCCGCCGCCCGTCACCGCCAGCGCACCGCCTCTCAACTCGGCGATCTGGTCGACGTGCTCGAGCAGCTCCTCGTCGTGGCTTGCGATGACCAGCGTGCCTCGCCACGATTCGACGAGCGCCGCGAGGCGATGCCGCGCATCCCGGTCGAGATTGTTGCTCGGCTCGTCCAGCAGCACGATGGGGGACCTGCCGAGGCGGAGCCCGGCGATGGCGACGAGCATCGCCTCGCCGCCGGAGAGGCCGCCGAGGGTGCGGGTGAGCATCTCCTCGTCGAGCCCGATGCCGCGCAGCTCGGCCGCGGCGAGCGTCTCGATGTCCCAGTCGTCACCGAGCACGTCGTAGTCGGCGGGGTCGACAGAGCCGCCCTCGATGGCGCGGAGGGCGGCGATCTTGCGATCGACGCCGAGGAGCGCGGTGACGGGAAGCTCCGTGTCGAGGGTCAGCTGCTGCGGCAGGTAGGCCACGTCCGCATCAGCTCGGACCGCGCCTCCCGTCGGCACCAGTTCTCCCGCGAGCAGGCGCAGCAGCGTCGACTTGCCGCTGCCGTTTCGGCCCACGAGGCCGGTTCGGCCGGGCGGGAAGGCCCCGGTGAGCGCATCGATGGCCGGGGACCCGTCCGGCCAGCTCAGGCTGAGGTGGTCGAACGAGAGTGGGTGGTTGTTCTTCGGTGTCGGCTGAGACACGGTGCTCCCTGAAAGTTCAGTGCGCGCACTGACACCGGGAGCCTCAGGAGGTGGGTTCGACGGGCGTCAGCGCACGGAGTGCGGTGCGGGGGCGTCGAGGATCTTCACCGGCCTGCCAATCTTCGGGGACAAGAACGCAGAGACTTTAGCACCGGACGCCGAAAACCGACTGAAGTACGCAGAGCCCGGTGAAGCACACAGCGCCGGTGAAGCACATAGACCCGGTGAAGCACACAGAGCTCGGCCGGAATGCACGAAGCCCGGTGCGAGATAATTCTCGAACCGGGCTTGTGTTGGTGATCCCAGCGGGATTCGAACCCGCGCTGCCGCCGTGAGAGGGCGGTGTCCTAGGCCGCTAAACGATGGGACCGTTTTGGCAACTCGGATATTCTGGCACACCGGGGAACGGCAAAGCAAATCGGGTTTTCAGAGTCGGCGCGTCGCCCGCCATTCCGGGCCACGACGCCGGCCACGCTCCCTGCCACGCGCCAGCCGCGCGGCGGGCCGCACTGCCGGCCGCACTGCCGGTCGATGCCCCATGGAACGGGCCACCCGTCGAGGAGTCCGTCAGTCACGAGTTGCTAGCGTTGCACTTCGTCTGGGCCTGCACGGGGCCGCTGCCATCAAGGGGGAACATGCGCCTCACCAAGCTCGAGCACTCCGCACTCTCGATCGAGAAGAGCGGCTCGCGTCTCTTCATCGATCCGGGCAAGTTCACGACCCCGATCACGGAGGCAGCCGGGACGGTCGCCATCGTCATCACGCACGAGCACGACGACCACTGGACGCCGGAGCAGCTGACGCGCATCCTGTCTCGGAATCCGCGGACGCCCATCTTCACGACGCCGTCCGCTGCGGAGAAGATCATCGCGGCAGACCTCCCCGACATCGGCGAGGTCATCGATGTCGCTGCCGGGGAATCGGTGCTGGTCGGGGGGTTCGACCTGCAGTTCTTCGGCGGCGAGCATGCCATCATCCACAGCTCGATCCCCCGCATCGAGAACATTGGCGTGCTCGTGGAACGCGGCGCCCTCTACTACGGCGGCGATGCCTACGTCGCGCCGGAGGGAGTCGACATCGATGTGCTCGCGGTCTGCGCGAACGCGCCGTGGATGCGCCTCGCCGAGTCGATGGACTACGTCGAGCGCGTGCGCCCCAAGCGAGTGCTGCCCGTGCACGAGATGCTGCTGGCCAAGGTCGGCAAGACGCTCGCGGTCACGCGTCTGCGCGAATCCGCCGATCGGGTCGGTGCGAACCTCATCGACCTGCAGCCGTTCGAGACACTCGAGCTCGACTGACGCCCGGCCGCGCTGACGCTGACGCTGGCGTGCCAGCTGGCCTGACCGGGCGGCCGAGCCGGGCCACCCGGGCAACCCTGGCCGGGCCACCTGGCGGGCCAACGTCAGCGCTCGCGGAGCAGGTCAGTGCTCGCGGAGCACGTCAGTGATCGCGGAGCAGGTCAATGCTCGCGGAGCAGGTCGATGAGCTCGCTCTTGCGCTTGCCGGAGTACCCGGTCAGCTCGAGCTCCCTGGCCCGCTTCCGCAGCTCGTCGACGGTCCAATCCTCGTAGGAGCCGGCTTCCCCGCCCTTCTTGCCGACCTCGCTTCGCCCCTTCCGGGCGGCTGCGTTCGAGATCCTGGCGGCTTTCTGCTTCGAGTTGCCCTCGTCGCGCAGCTTCTCGTAGAGCTCCTCATCCTTCAAGCTCGGCTGGCTGTCGGCGCCGGATTTCTTCTTGGCCATCGGCTGCTCCTCTCGCTCGTGAGCTGACGCTCGCCCTGTGCTCGTGCCCGCTCGATCGCGGTGCCCGCTCAGAGGTTCTTGCCGCCGGTGACGGCGATGATGGCGCCCGTTGTGTAACTGGCGTCGTCGGACGCGAGGTAGACGTAGGCGCCTGCGAGCTCGGCGGGCTGACCGGCGCGCCCGAGTGGCGTGTCCTGCCCGAAGCTCGCGAGCTTCTCCTCGTCCCACCCGGTAGCCGGGATGAGCGGCGTCCAGACAGGACCGGGGGCGACGGCGTTGACGCGCACGCCCTTCGGCCCGAACTCCTTGGCCATGGACTCGGTGAGCGAGACGAGGGCCGCCTTCGTCATGGCGTAGTCGAAGAGCCCCTCGCTCGGCTCGTACCCCTGCACCGACGAGGAGAAGATGACGGAGGCGCCGGGCGGGAGGTGCGACTCCGCTGCTCGGAGCGTGTAGATGGGCGCCTCGAGGTTCGTCGCGATCACGCGCCTGATCTCGTCGGTCGGGGTGTCGCCGATGCTCGTGCGGTCACGCTGGTAGGCGGCGTTGAGGACCAGCAGGTCAATGCCTCCGAAGGCGGCGACGGTCGCGTGGACGATCTCGGCGCAGTACTGCTCGTTGCGCAGGTCACCCGGCAGGAGGAGGCCGGTCTCCCCCGCCTCGTTGATGAGGCGCGCCGTCTCCTGCGCGTCGGCTTCCTCCTCGGGCAGGTACGAGATCGCGACCTTGGCGCCCTCCCGGGCGTAGGCGATGGCGACGGCGCGGCCGATCCCGGAGTCTCCCCCGGTGATGAGCGCGCGGCGCCCCTTGAGCCTGCCGTGGCCGGTGTAGCTCCGCTCGCCGTGGTCGGGGGCCGGCGTGGTCTCGCCCGTGAGTCCGGGCTGCTGCTGCCCCTGGCCGGGGAATCCGCCTTCGCGGAAGAGGGTGCGGGGGTCGGTGAGTGCGGTCATCGTGCGCCTCCGTGGGGTCGGTTGTGCGTCGTGACTGGCGGGAGGCTCTCATGACGAGGTGCACCCCCGGCCAAGACCGAATCAACGCTATGGACCGAACGTGGGCATTCACTGACCAGCGGGTGCATGCGCTCTCAGCTTCCTCCGCGGCGCATGCCCCAGGTTGCCGCGCGGCTACCGCGTGCGCCGCACCCCGAACGCGACGAGCGCCGCGCATCCGCAAGCCAGGACCGCCACCGCGACGAGGAGCGGGAGCATGCCGAAGGTCGGGGCGAGGGCGGAGAGGATGGCGGGTAGCGCGAAGCCGATGTAGGTGAGCGCGTAGTAGAGGCCGGTGAGTCCCGCGAGGTTGCGGCCGCCGGCCATCGCCTGCACCTCGACGAGCCCCGTGAGCATGCAGACGCCATAGGCACCGCCGAGGAGCACGCCGGCGGCGCAGGCGACGAGCGGCGACTGGACGGCGACGTTGGCGGCGACGAGGAGGGTGCCGATGGCGAGGAGCCCGAGCCCCACCGAACCAGAGGCCCCGCCGACGCGGGCGGCGATTCGGGGCACGCTCGGCTGAATGAGGAAGCCGACGGTGAGCGACACGAGCGTGAGGAGCGCTGCGAAGGCGATCTCGAGGCCCCCGAGCCGCTCGACGACGATCGCGGGCGACACGGCGAAGGCCAGCGCCGGAGCCGCGAACACCCACGGCGCCATGGGCACCACGACGGTGAAGAAGCGCCGACGATGCTCGGGCGCGATGACCACATCCACCAGCGGGCGACGCTCATGCTCCCTTCCCTGCGGGTGAGATCGATCGCCAGCGGTCTCGACGCCGCGAGCCAGCGCGACGGCCGCGACGCTCGTCAGAACGAGCTGCACCACGTAGGGCGTGATCGTGGGCCACGGGGCCCACTGGGCGAGCACTCCGGCGGCGACCGCGCCGAGAAGGAAGCCCGCCGTGATGGTGAGGGATGCGCGTCTGGCGGTGACGGCTGGCGGCACGGTGCCCGTCGAGAGCTCGCGGATCCACGTGGTTCCGACGACCATCGCGACGGCCACGGAGACGCCGGAGAGGAGGCGCCCGATCATCATGGCGGTGGGGCTCGCGCTGCCGAGGGCGAGGACGACCGCGGCGGCCACGCTCAGGGCCACGGAGACCACCATGAGGGGCTTTCTCCCGAAGCGGTCGGAGAGGGAGCCGGCGATGAGGAACCCGGGAATCAGCCCGATGATGTACGCGCCGAAGAACAGGTCGACCTGCAGGGCGGAGTAGCCCTCGACCTTCCGGTAGAGCAGCAGGAGCGGGGTGAACTGGTTGCCACCCCACGCCATCATGAGCACGGCAGGCGCGGCGGCGAGCCACGACCGCCTGTCACGCTCGGCAGGCGCGGCCGTCGGCTCGGTCATCCCTTGAGCACCTTCATCGTGAAGTGCGAGGTCACCCGGTGGACGCCGGGGAGTCGCCACATCTTCTCGCGGAGCAGCTTCTCGAAGCTCTCGAGGTCGGCCACCTCGACGCGGATGGCGTAGTCGGGCGAGCCGAACATGCGGCGAACCTCGGTGACCTCGTCGAGCTCGACGGCCTGCGACTCGAACGCCTCCACCGTGGTGTGCGCCTGGCTCGTGAGGTCGACGTCGATGAGCACCTTGAAGGCGCGTCCGACCCTGTCGGGGTTCACCTCGGCGTGGTAGCCGAGAAGGACCCCATCCTCCTCGAGGCGGCGAACTCGACGCAGGCAGGGCGCCGGGGTGAGCCCCACGCGCTGCGCGAGTTCAGCGTTCGTCAGTCTGGCGTTTCCCTGCAGTTCGCGCACGATTGCGCGATCGATGGTGTCCACACTTGATTATTGCCGAATATGGCACTGGGAGGCACGCATCCGCTCTCGGAATGCGCGGCTTCCGTGCCAAGATCTCCGCATGACCACCGCAGATCCAGAAGCGCGCGGCGCCCGCCCGCCGGGATCCGCAGCGCCCCATGCGGGCACAGCCGCGGACTCAGCCGCGGGAGCGCCCGCCAGAGTCCCGGCGACTCGCGGGGAGCGCATCCGAGCCGGACTGAGCGACTCGCTCGCGGCGGGGCTCGGAGTGGTGCCGCTTGGCGTGGCGTTCGGCGTGCTGGTCCTGCAGGCAGGCCTGCCCTGGTGGGTCGCCCCGTCTCTGTCGGTGTTCGTGTACGCGGGTTCGATCGAGCTGCTGCTCGTCGGGCTCATCGCCGCGGGCACCCCCATCGCGACGATGGCCCTCACCACGTTCTTCGTCAACTTCCGGCACGTGTTCTACGCGTTCTCGTTCCCCCTGCACCTGGTGCGTGGCCGGCTCACGCGCCTCTACTCGATCTGGGCGATGACCGACGAGGCCTACGCGATCGTCACGCCCATCCCCCGCGAGCAGCGATCCGCGACGCGGCTGCTGACCCTGCAGCTCGCCCTGCAGACGTACTGGGTCTTCGGGGGCCTGCTCGGGGTGGCGCTCGCGAGCGTTCTCCCCGGCGAGATCAAGGGCCTCGAGTTCTCGCTGTGCGCGCTCTTCACGGTGCTCGCTCTCGACGCGATCCGTTCCCGTGACGACGTGCCGTCGCTCCTCATCGCCGGCCTGAGCGTCTCCTTCGGGCTGCTCTTCGTGCCAGGGGCACCCCTCTTCGCGGCGCTCATCCTCTTCGCCGTCTCGCTCGCGGTGCGCGCGCTCTTCGCCGCGAGGCGGGACCGCACGGAGGCATCGGTGCGCGATGTTTGACGTCTGGTGGTTCGTGGGCGCACTCGCGGTGTGCGGCGGCATCACGTTCGGGCTCCGCGCCCTACCGTTCGTCGCACTCAAGCCGCTTCGCGACTCCAAGACGGTTCAGCGACTCTCGGTCTGGATGCCCGCGGGAATCCTCGCGATCCTCGCCGCCGTCACCTTCAGCGACTTCGCGAGCGAGCCGCGCACGGCACTGTGGGCCGCGCTCGCGCTCGCCGTGACGGTGGGCGTGCACCTGGGCTTGGGGCGCAGGACGCTCCTCAGCGTCGGGCTCGGCACGGCGACCTTCGTCGTGCTCGTCAACCTCTTCTAGCGTCTTCCAGCTTTGAGCGTCTTCCAGCTTTTCCGGGCCCCGTGCCGTTCCTCCGGGACCCTTCCCGTTTCTCCGAGCCCCTCCTGGCCTCGCCTGGCGCCTTTCTAGCCCTTATGCCCCCTCCTGGCCTCTGGTGACCCCTTCGAGCCGGGCTCGCTCGAGCGAGCACTCCGAGGTCGGCGCTCGCTACCTCGGCTGGCGAGTGTCGTAACTGGACTGGAATGCGCGGTGCCCGTAGCCGTCCTTGAGCATGACGACGAGGGTCGCGGTCACTCCGGCGACGACGATGGTGGCGACGACGATTCCTGTGATGATGAGCGTGATGAGTTCCATGGGGCCACCTCCGTGACGATCGACAAGTGCTGCGGATAAGCACATCCAATCGCCATATTGGCCTGGCCGTCGCGGTCCACTTGGCGCATACTGGACCCATGGAGTCGACATCTGGTTCTCGCATTTCCGCACGCACGCTGCTCTCCTTGGCTGGTGAGCTTCGTGACGACTCGTCCGCCTACGAGGCTCTCGCCGAGCGCATCCGCCTGTTGATCGTCGATGGGCGCATTCCGGTCGGGACGCGCCTGCCCTCGGAGCGCGAGCTGGCTGTGCAGTCCGGGCGCAGTCGCACGACGATCGTGGCCGCCTACCAGTCGCTGCGCGACAGCGGGCATGTGCTGAGCCGGCAGGGTTCGGGGAGCCGGGTGACGCTCCCCCGCCTCGGCAGGCAGGACCACCGCCCGAGTGGCGAGGGGGAGAACTTCGGGGTCGATTTCGCCCGCGCAGTGCCGCCGCCCGTCGAGGGGCTTGCCGAGATCATCGCCGACGCCGCGAGCTCGATGCCGCTTGCGCTCGGCGCCCCCGGGTTCGATCTCCTCGGCACCCTGTCGCTGCGCTCGGCGATCGCCGAGCGCTACACGGCGCGCGGGCTGCCGACGACGCCCGACCAGATCATCGTGACGATGGGCGCCCAGCACGCGATCTCGCTGACGGCCCACACGCTCCTCACGCGCTCGGATCTCGTCCTGGTGGAGTCGCCCACGTATCCGCACGCCTACGAGGCGATGCGCCGCGCGGGTGCTCGACTCATCGCGACTCCGGTGACCACTGGCGGCTGGGAGATCGAGCACCTCATCGAGACGATCGAGCGGATGCGCCCCGCCCTCGCGTACCTCATCCCCGACTTCCACAACCCGACGGGTGCGTCGATGCGGCCGGAAGACCGGGTGCGGGTCACGGAGGCCGCTCGGGCGGCCGGCACGATCCTCGTCGTGGACGAGACGACCGCGGACCTGTCGATCGACCGGCCGTGGGATGACGGCCCGTTCGCTCGTCACGCGCGCGGCGCGTCCCCGTTCTCCGGCTCGGGGGTCGTGACGGTCGGCTCTCTGAGCAAGGCGGCCTGGGCCGGCCTGCGCATCGGCTGGATCCGCGCCGACGCAGCTCTGATCCGTCGCTTCGTGCAGGCGCGTCCGGCTGGTGATCTGGGGACGCCGCAGATCGAGCAGCTCCTCGCGGAGCGTGTCGTGCGGGCACTCCCAGAGCTGCTGCCCCGACGCCGCGAGCAGATGCGCCTGCACCGTGACGCCTTGCACGCCGCGTTGAGCCTCCACCTGCCGGAGTGGCACGTGCCGTGGCCCGACGGTGGGCTGTCGATGTGGGTGCACCTCGCGCAGCCGGCGAGCTCCGCGATGACGTCCCTGTCGGAGGCGCGCGGCCTGGCCCTGGTCGCTGGTCCGAAGTTCTCCATCGATGGGAGCCTCGAGCGGTTCCTTCGGGTGCCGTTCACGGCGCCGGTCGCCGATCTGGAGGCGGGCACGCGGATCCTCGCCGAATCCTGGGCGCAACTCTCGGCGCGCGACGTGCGATCAATGGCGGATACGCGTCTGCCTGAGATGGTGTAGTCCATGGTTCTCTTCCTCAGCGACATCGACGGCACGCTGCTCAGCGCTCAGCGCACGCTCTCCCCACGGACGATCGCGGCGATCGAGGCGGTGCGGGCGGCCGGTCATCACTTCGTGCTGTGCTCGTCCAGGCCCCCGGAGTCGATGCGGGTGCTCGAGCGCCTGTACGGCGGCATCGGCTCGCCGCTTGTGGCCTTCAACGGCGGCTTGGTGCTGTCGGGCGACGGCGAGGTGCGGCATGACGTTCCCATCGCGTCCGCAGATGCGCGCTTCATCGCCGATCACTGCGAGGCGAGCGGCTTGCACGCGAGCTTCTTCGCCGGCGAGCACTGGTACGCGTGGGGTGAGGATGAGTGGACGGACCGGGAGCGCACCCACACGTGGGTGTTCCCGGAGCCCGCGTCGACGTTGGAGTTCGTCGCCTCGGGCGGCGTGGATGTGACGCCGCCGCACAAGGTGATGTGCATGGGTGACCCTGCCCTGGTCGATGCGCTGGAGGCGGCCCTCGCGGACCGTTCGGGCGTCGTGACGTACCGGTCGAAGGACACGTACCTGGAGATCGCGAACGCAGCGTGCTCGAAGGGCACGGGCCTGCTCGCGGTCGCTGACCTGCTGGGGGTGGCGCGGGAGGACCTCTACTACTTCGGCGACAACTTCAACGACCTGCCGGCCTTCGAGGTCGTCGGCCACCCGATCGCCGTTGCGAATGCCCGCCCGGAGGCGCTCGCGGTGGTGGAGTCGATGATTCCGAGCAACACCGATGACGGTGTCGCGGTGTTCCTCGAGGATTGGCTCGCCGGAAGCGCGGGTTGACCTGGCGCGACCAGTCCACTGACCTTCGGGTGGACCGCGACACGCCCGGGCGTCTCCGATTGGATTGCAGTATCCGGCGCCTGCCGGCAGATCACGGAGGTGGACTCATGGAACTTCTTGCTCTTGGTATCGGGGTTGTGGCGGTTGTCGCCTTCGCGGCGGAGACTGTTCGCGCCGTCCGCAAGGATGGGTACGCGCAGCGCCCCACGCGCTTCGGGTACAACACTCGTCAGCCGCAGCTCTAGTCGCAACTCTCATCGCAGCTGTCAGCGCAGCCCTCAATGCAGTGCTGCGCTCTCTCGATTGAGAGGGCTTGGTGAGCAACCGGTGCCGCCCTGGTCTTCGTGACCTCGGCGGCACTTTCGCGTTTGCGCGCCGTAGCGGGGCCCTCTGAGCCGGGTCGCGCCTCTCCGGGCCAGGCGGTGTCTCCCCGACTCAGACTGTGCCTCTCCGCGACAGCCGTCGTGGCGGTCTCAGGGTCTTCGGTTGACCCGTGGACGGGCGGCCTGAGAATCGTCGGCGCGGGAGGTGGCCGCCCGGGAGGTGGCTGCCGGTGGCGGGTATCCGCGGCGGCGTCCGGCTCTGGGAGGGACATGCTGCCCGAGCGCGGGCACGACGTGCCAGCGCCCATTGCTGCTGCGAGTCAGGGTGAGCCTCTCGCGGTGCACTTCGTGGTGGTGGAAGGAGCACAGCAGGATGCCGTCTTTCGCGTCGGTTGGTCCGCCTTCGCTCCAGGGCAGCGCGTGGTGCACTTCGCACCAGCGGACTGGTGCGCTGCATCCGGGTGCGCGGCATTGCCGGTCGCGGGTCGCGATCGCCCGGCGTTGGGCTGTGGTGAAGAGGCGTTGCTTGCGGCCGAGGTCGAGGATCTCGCCGTTGGTGTCGGTGATCGCGATGCGGATGAGTCCGTCGCACATGATCTGCGCGGCGACGCTTGGCGGGATCGGTTCTCCGGTGCGCTCGAGGTGGGGCACGTCTTCGGGGCGCGTTGCTGTGCCGTTGACACCGGCTGTCGTGGCCACGATGACGATCGTGGGTGCCTCGCCGCCGGTGCGGGGCGCGTCCGGTGACTCGGCGTAGGCGCGGACGATCATCGTGAGCGCGTCGATGCGCTGCTGCTCGATCGAGCGCGGGTGGACCAGCGGGAGGTCAACGATCTCGTCCTCACCGACGTCGCCGTCGTTGTGACCGTCATCTTCACGCCCACGAGCACCGGCAGCACCGTCAGCACCGTCGTCGCGGTCGTCAGCACCGTCAGCACCGTCAGCACCGTCGTCAGCACCGTCAGCACCGGCGTCGCGGTCGGCAGCACCGGCAGCACCGTCGTCACCACCGGGAGCACCGTCGTCAGCCCCGCAAGTACCGTCGGTGCGGCCTGCACCGGACGGGAGCTCGTCGGGTCCGAGCGCTGGGGCGAGTGGTTCCCCACACTCGGACGCGGCCGGGAACTCCACAGTTCGACGCGGAGAGAGGAGGGCGTCGAAGACTGAGATCAGCTGCTCGCCCTGCTCGGGCATCGCGACGAATTTGCCGGTGATGGCACCATCGGCGCGACGCGAGATCCAGAGCCCGCGCTCCTCGGCGATCTTGTCGGCGCGCGGCTCGTCGCCGTCGGGGTCGAGGTAGGACACCCAGGTCGCGGCCTGCACCTCGAGCACCTTCGGCACCGCCGGCTGTTCATCTTCTGGATTCAGGCCGCACGCGGACGCCACGAGCTCGATCTCGGCGCGCGCGAGCTCGTCGACATCCACCCGGTTGCCGGTGCGGTCGAGCCCCTTCGTGATTGCCGATGCCTGCGCCAGCGACATGACTCCGGAACCCACCGCCTTCGATACTTCCGCGTATCTCGGCGGGATCGGCTCGCCTGTGGCACTCATCCGCTCTCTCGTCACCCCTGCGAGCTGCACGAGGGTCTTCGCCTCGAAGGGCTTCACAGCGAGCACCTGCTCGACCATCGCCGGGAGGTTCCGGAAACCGAACTTCCGCGCAACCGTCTCCGCTCTCGGCGACTCGTCTTCACGCCGCAGCAGCTCGCCCGCGACCTCCACCAGAGCGGCATCCAGCACTCGTCGGCGAGCCGCGAGCTCACGGAGCACGACGACGATCTCAGCGTCCGGGAGACCCGTCAGCGGGCACCGCGCCTCGAGGAGCGCGTCCACGACAGCCGTCTCGCCTGAGGACTGCCTTGACGACTGCCCTGACGACTCGCCTGGCGACTCGCCTGGCGACTCACGATGCGTCTCCTGCTGAGCCTGCGATGCCACGGTAACCTCCCCCAAGATCACCATCAGACTAGCACTGGACCGAACCAAAATCTATATCAGGACCAGGTTTTCTTCAAGAAAATAGGAACTAGCTTCGAACGTGGGACCTGCTCCGAATTACCCCAGGTGAGCAGAGGAAATCCACCCGCACTTCGCCACGGGCCGCTTCCAAACGAGGAGGAGCACAGCAGCGTCCTACGCTGACGTGATGACCTACCTCCCCCGGGTCGTCGAGCACTCGGCCCTCAAGCCGGCCGAGCTCACGGCCCTTCGTGCACTCTTCGATCGCGAGTACCGCGCAGTGCACGGCGAATGGGATCCCGAGCAGCCCTACGGCTACGCCCCGGCCTCCACGCACGCGATCGTCTTCGACGCAGGAGGTTCCGCCGTGGCGCACGTCGGGTTCCAGCGACGCGAGATCACGGTCGGCCACACCCAGATCGCGGTGGCCGGCACGGGTGGCGTGCTCGTCGATGACCGACTCCGAGGCCAAGGCCTTGGCGAACTCGCGATGTCGCTCGCTCGAGGTGCGATGCGAGCCGCCCCCGACCTCGAGTACGGCTATCTGGGATGCCGGGAAGACGTCGTGCCCTTCTACGAGCGGACCGGGTGGCATCGCATCCACGTCGTCGAGCGAAGCACAGCGCGCTCGCTCCCACCCGAGACGATGGGGCGAGCGGAGACGGGCGTCGAGGCAGTCGTCGAAGCAGGCTCTCCGGTGCTCATCTCGCCGATTCGGCAGGGCGTCGATCCCTGGCCTCCCGGTGTGGTCGACCTCCGGGGCAGACCCTGGTAGGGCGGGGCGCGTAGCCGGCAACGGGCACCCGCCGACCGGCGGCGCTAGGGAGCTGGGGTCGGCCCCTCGCCTGCGCCCCCTGGCCCAGACCGTCCGGTTGCGTCTCGCGCCTCGAGCTCGCGGAGGCGCTTGAGCCGCGCCCATGGGACGAATCCGATCCACATGACGGATGCCACTGCCGCTCCCATGATCATCGACGAGATATCCATGCGATCCACGGTACGAAATCCGCCTGGACCGCGCATCGGCTGCGCGACGGAGATCGCGCACGCCGGCAGCCAGGCCGCTCCCGCGCGTCTTCCCGGCCCGCGGCCCCCTGCCCCAACCCNGCCACCGTTTCCGGAGGTTATCCCAGAGTTATGGGCACGTTGCTCACGTGTTACTCACCCGTTCGCCACTAATCCACCCAGCAAGCTGGGCTTCATCGTTCGACTTGCATGTGTTAAGCACGCCGCCAGCGTTCGTCCTGAGCCAGGATCAAACTCTCCGTAAATGAATAACAACCAAACAAACCCAAAGGCTCGCCGGTAAACATCACGCCACCACACCGAAGTGCAATGACAAGTTTGAAACTGACAAAAAACAAAACAACACCAAACCCGAAAGTTCAGTACTGACTTGTATTGTCCAAATATGTTTCCAAAAGGAATCCTTACCCCCTCCAAAGGAAGAGGCACGGGATCAAATTGGCATTTGACATAGTGCACGCTGTTGAGTTCTCAAGAATCGAGCGCTTCCCTCTTCAAGCCTCACGGCCATCTCTAAGGAGCAATCGCTTGCACTGCAAACCCCGGACAAGAAACACGGACCGTGAGCATGAAGCTCATCCTCCGCACAACCAACTGGAAGAACCAGAGGCCGACGATCTTGCTACCCGGTGAGGCAGGAGTTCCGAGTGTAGATCATGTTGCTCCAACTTGCAAGAACAAGTGGCAGATGCTGATCTTTCTTTCGGACTGTCCGGCCCGTGCGACCCGCTCTCGCGTTTCGCTCCGTTGGCCTGACGAGTGATTACATTACGCAGTGACCCCGCGGCGCACAACTCAGGGCGCATCCCGGGCGTGTCGAGTCAATCGGCACGCCGCCAGAAGCATCACCGGCACTGGCGTCAGCCTGCGTAGACCCGCCGCGCTCCGCCGTCGAACTTCTCGAGTGCGCCGGTCTCGCCGGCCCGGACCGCGCGACCGCCGAGCCACAGCGCGTAGACGAGGTAGAGCGCGAGAGCTGCCGCACCGATCCCGATCTTCACCGGCCACGGCCAGTCCTGCCTCGTCACGAACCCCTCGACCAGGCCGGAGATGAACAGGAAGATCGTCGTGCCGATCGCGACCACGATGAGCGCACGGCCATCGTCGGCCAGCGACTGCATGCGCGTCTTCGCGCCGGGGGCGACCCATGCCCAGAAGATGCGAAGCCCAGCTCCCGCCGCGACGAACACCATCGTGAGTTCGAGCAGTCCGTGAGGCGCGATCCAGAGGAAGAACACGTCAAGGTGCCCGTGCGCGCCGAGCACCGCCGCGCTCTGTCCGAGACCGAGCGCATTCTGCACGAGAACGACAGGCACCCACAGGCCGGTGATGCCGAATGCAATGCACTGCGCGGCGATCCACGCATTGTTCGTGAAGACCCTCGCAGCGAAGCTGGATTCCGAGAACTGCGAGTAATAGCCGACGAAGTCCTCTTCCGCGTACTGCTCCAGCGCGGCCTCGGAACCGAGGAATCCGAGGATCTCCGGGTTGGCCGTGATCCACCAGTAGCTGAGCACCGCCACGAGCAACGTGAACACCGCTGCACCGAGCGTCCACCACCGGACGCGGTAGAGCGCAGCGGGCAGGGCAAGAGTGAAGAACGTTCCGAGGACCAGCAGGATGTTGCGCCCTGCCCCAGTGAACCTGCCCCGCGCCCGCGACAGCTGCACGGACAGGAACTCTCCCTCGCGGGTCTCGCCGTAGCTTGTTCGCAGCGCCGAGAGCTCCGTCGACGAATCCTGGTACCGCGTGATGAGCTCGTCGATCTCGGCGCCGGTCAGATTCCGGTGCCGAGCCAGCGCCCCCAGGCGCCGCCAATCCGCCGAACGGGCGGTTGTGAGAGCTTCAAGATCCATCTGTTTCAATACTGCCATGGCCACTCAGACGAGACCACGGGAACGCCTGAGCGTCAGCGACGAGCAGCTTGTCGCCGGCGAAGGCGTGCATCTGGACGTCCGGCCAGCGGGGTTCGCGCTTCGCGCGGCATCTGCCGCCCTTGATGCGCTGGTCTACCTGCTCGGATACGTCGGCCTCCTCATCCTGACCATGACGGTCCTCTCGAGCGACGACTTCCCGTTCGCCATCGATGAGGCACTCATGAGCGCCATCGCCCTCTCGCTTCTTGTCGTCTGCCTCGTCATCGCTCCGTGTGTCGTCGAGACGCTCTCGCACGGTCGATCGGTCGGAAAGCTCGCCACCGGGCTGCGCATCGTGCGCGACGACGGGGGCGCGTCAGGCTTCCGACAGGCACTTATCCGCTCCCTGCTCGGATTCATCGAGCTGTACGGCACCTTCGGCGGCATCGCCATCATCACTGGCCTCGTCAACGGCAGGGCCAAGAGACTCGGCGACATCCTGGCGGGCACGACCTGCCAGCGCGAACGTGCGCCGAAGCTCAGAAGCCACCTCGGGCCGATGCCCCCGCAGCTCCTCGCCTGGGCCGGGATCGCCGACGCCGGGAGGCTGCCGGACCGAACCGCTCGCCGGATCCTGGACTACCTCGACCAGGCTGCGCATCTCACCCCCGCGCACCGGGACCGAGCCGCTGGAGAGATCGCGCGCGAGACGCTCCCCCACGTGCACCCGATCCCAGACGTCGACGCCGACACCTACCTGCGAGGTCTCGCCGTGCTGCGCCGCGATCGGGAGCTCGCCGCGCTGTCCGCGATCGGCCGGCGGGAGACGGCGCTGGCCCCCACGCTGAACGGCATGCCCCACTCGTTCCCGGACCGAGGCTGAACCGCGAGTCCTGGCTCGGTTCCCGAGGCGGGCCGGGTCCGGATCCGGATCCGGACCCGGATCCGGATCCGACGGCATACTGCAGCGCGAACAGCCGCACCCCGCCAGGGTTCTCCCCTGGCGGGCTGCGGGCTCTCGCGTGCCGGCGACGCTCGGCGGGCGACGCTCAGTACCGGTAGTGGTCGACCTTGTACGGGCCGTCGACGGCGACGCCGATGTAGTCGGCCTGCTCGGGGGTCAGCTCGGTGAGCTTCACGCCGAGGGCGTCCAGGTGAAGACGCGCGACCTGCTCGTCCAGGTGCTTCGGCAGCACGTGGACACCGAGAGGGTAGGCGTCGAGGCGCTGCCAGAGCTCGAGCTGCGCAAGTACCTGGTTCGTGAAGGAACTGCTCATCACGAACGAGGGGTGACCGGTCGCGTTTCCGAGGTTCAGCAGACGCCCCTCGGAGAGCACCAGCAGCGAACGCGAGTTCGGGAGGCGCCACTCGTGCACCTGCGCCTTGATCTCGACGCGAGTCGCACCCGCGAGGCCCTCGAGCCCGGCCATGTCGATCTCGTTGTCGAAGTGCCCGACGTTGCCGACGATCGCCATGTGCTTCATGCCGAGCATGTGCTCGAGGGTCAGCACGCTCTTGTTGCCCGTGCAGGTGATCCAGATGTCCACCTGGTCGAGGACGTCCTCGACCTTGGCGACCTGGAAGCCGTCCATCGCGGCCTGCCAGGCGCAGATCGGGTCGACCTCGCTGACGATCACCCGCGCGCCCTGGCCGCGAAGGGCTTCGGCCGCACCCTTGCCGACGTCCCCATAGCCGACCACGAAGGCGGTCTTGCCGCCGATGAGCACATCGGTCGCGCGGTTCAGCCCATCGGGGAGCGAGTGGCGGATGCCGTACGTGTTGTCGAACTTCGACTTCGTCACCGAGTCGTTGACGTTGATGGCCGTGAACTGCAGCTCACCCCGTTCAGCGAGCTCGTACAGGCGGTGCACGCCAGTCGTCGTCTCTTCCGTGACGCCGCGCACCTCGTCCGCGATGCGGGTGAAGTGGCCATCGTTGACGGCGAGCGAGGCGCGGATGGTGTCGAGGACAACCCGCATCTCGACGCTGTCCGCGTCACTCGCGTCACGGACGGCTCCGGCCATCTCGGCCTCACGACCGAGGTGCACGAGCATCGTCGCATCGCCGCCGTCATCGAGGATGAGGTTGGGGCCGACGGCACCCTCGGCGCTCCAGTCGAAGATGCGCGAGGTGCACCACCAGTAGTCCTCGAGCGTCTCGCCCTTCCAGGCGAACACGGGGATGCCCTTCGGATCCTCGACCGTGCCGTTGGGACCGACGGCGACGGCAGCGGCGGCTTCGTCCTGCGTGGAGAAGATGTTGCAGCTGGCCCAGCGCACCTCGGCGCCGAGGTCGGTGAGGGTCTCGATGAGCACCGCGGTCTGCACCGTCATGTGCAGCGACCCGGCGATGCGTGCGCCAGCGAGCGGGTTCTGTCCCGCGTACTGCGCCCGCAGCGCCATGAGCCCAGGCATCTCGATCTCGGCCAGACGGATCTGGTGGCGCCCCGCCGGCGCGAGGGCCAGATCTGCGACGACGAACGGACGTTCGGTGGAGAGCTCGATACCTGACGTTGGTGCCATGACTGCTGCTTCCTTGCTACGGGTGTGGTGGATGCTGCGGGTCTGCTACTCGGCCCGGATGAGGCCGAGCACCTGGTCGCGCAGCGACTGCAGGCGCGCCTCGTCCTTGGCCTCGGCGTTCAAGCGCAGGAGCGGCTCTGTGTTGGACGCGCGCACGTTGAACCACCAGAACCCGGTCTCGTCGGAGCCGCGGACCGTGAGGCCGTCGAATTCCTCGAACTCCGCGATGCTCGCGAAGGTGTCGACGATACGCGCGAGCGCTGCCGGCACGTCGGCGACCGTCGAGTTGATCTCACCGGACGCGAAATAGGGGTTCTCGAGCCCGCCGATCTCCGAGAGCTGCTTGTCGGAGCCGCCCACGGCTGCGAGCACGTGCATCGCCGCGAGCATGCCGTTGTCGGCACTCCAGAAGTCGCGGAAGTAGTAGTGCGCGGAGTGCTCTCCGCCGAAGACCGCATTCGTGGCGGCCATCTGCGCCTTGATGAGCGAGTGACCGACCTTCGTCTGGACGGCCTTCGCGCCTTCCTGCCTGATGGCCTCCGGAACATGACGCGAGACGATGAGGTTGTGCAGGATGGTCGGCTCGGTCTCGCCGGCTTCACGGACGCGCGCGATCTCGCGGCGCGCGACGATGGCGGTCACGGCGCTCGGCGAGACGGGCTCACCCAGCTCATCGATGAGGAAGCAGCGGTCCGCATCGCCGTCGAAGGCGAGGCCGAGATCGGCGCCATGCTCGATGACGGCGGCCTGCAGGTCGACCAGGTTCTTGGGGTCGAGCGGGTTGGCCTCATGGTTCGGGAACGTGCCGTCGAGCTCGAAGTACATGGGGATGATCTCGAGTGGCAGGGCTCCGAGGCCAGCCGCCTCGCCGAGCACGGCAGGGACCGTGAGGCCACCCATCCCGTTGCCGGCGTCGACGACGATCTTGAGCTGGCGGATGCCCGAGAGGTCGACCAGTTCGCGCAGGTAGGCCGCGTAGTCGGCGAGCACGTCGATGCGCTGCTCCTCGCCCGGCTGCTCTACGGCGGCGATGCCCTCGTCGAGGAAGGCGGCCGCGCGATCGCGGATCGCGGAGAGGCCCGTGTCGAAGCTCAGCGCCTTGGCACCGGCGAGCGACAGCTTGATGCCGTTGTAGGCGGCGGGATTGTGGCTGGCCGTGAACATCGCAGCGGCCGCATCGTATCGGCCCGACGCGAAGTAGTCCTCGTCGGTCGAGCAGAGCCCGATGTGCGTGACGTTCGCGCCCCTCGCGGTCGCACCGCGAGCGAAGGCCGCCGCGAAGCCCGGAGAGGAGTCGCGCATGTCGTGGCCGACGACGACCGTCTGCCCGGAGAGCGCGAATTCGTCGACGAAGCCAGCGCCGAGCGCTGTCACAAGCGACTCGGTGAGCTCGCTGCCGACGAGCCCCCGAACGTCGTAGCTCTTCACGACACCAGAGAGAGAACCCCGCTCGTCAGTCGATGCGGGTGCGATTGCCACAGAAGTCATGAACCCAAAACTACCGGACGCATCATGCTCCAGCCCTGCGGTGGCGTCGAGCGCTCAGCGTGGCGCGCACACAGGTCGTAGCTGTGGGGTTCGGCAGCGATCGCAAGCGGGCCGATGACGGCGAGCTTGTCCTCGTAGTCGAACGTCAGGGTGTACTCCGCCTTGCGGGTGCACGCGACTCGTGAGCATGGTCGATTGGACATCGGCGCAAGTCTACGCCGGGCGTAAACTCGCAGGCATGCCACGTCGCCGCCGGGAGAAGAAGTCCGAGAACGCCAGGAGGCAGGCCCGCCCTGAGCGGGGCCTCGCCCGCGGCAGGCACGGCAGGGGCATCCGCTCGAGTGTCGCCGGACCGTACCTGCCGATGCTCACCGGTCGGGTGGTCAGGTTCGAGAACCACGTGGCCGACGCGATGAACTACCTGCGCGCAGCCAACCCTGAGCGACTCGCGAATGTGCAGGTCGATATCGCGAACGTGCCGAAGACACTGCAGCATGCGGATGGCATGGACCGTTGGCACGTCGAGTCGCCGAACCGCATCATCCTGTACCGGGTCGCGATAGATCGCCTGGCGCGATTGCACTGCGAGGACCCGGTGCACTACCGGATGCTCGTGGAGCGGTGCGTGCTGCAGGCCGTCGCCGAGTTGCTCGGCTCCGACCCGTGGGACATCGCGCCGGAGCGCTTCGGCGACGAGTGAGCTCCCCCGCCGCCTGCGCGTCTCAGCGGTAGACGGTGATGACCTCGGCGAGCGGGTTGCCCGCATAGCTCGGGATCGCGGCGAGCTGGCCGTCGCCCGCGTAGGCGAGCTGGACCGAGACCCGGTCGAGCCCCTCGAGCCGGTACTCGCGCGACGCCTCGACGTCGATGGAGGTCGTGCCGTGCGCCGGAATCGTGACGGCCGTCTCCGTGCCGTCCTCCGCGACCAGCGTGGCGGTCTTCTCGACGCCGTCGGCGTCGGCGAGCTGCAGCTTGGGAGACGGGCCGTTCGGCACGGCGACGACCTGGCTGTCGCTCAGGACTGGGACAGGCAGGTACCAGGCCAGGTCCGATGCTGTGGCGGTCGCCGTGGTCTGCGCGGCGGCGACGACGGGGTTGCTCGCCTCGATCTCGAGCGTGTACTGGCCGATCGGATAGCCCGTGAGCGGGATCTCCGTGGTCCGTCCGCCCTCGATGGTGAGCGAGATCGGCTCCAGGGCGACGCCGGCCGCGTCACGCACGTCGACGGTGAGCTCCGTCTGCTCGTCTCCTGGCGCGAGGACCCGCAGCGTCGCGCCGCGCTCGAGCACCAGCGTGCCCTCGGCTTCCGACGCGGTGCTCGTTGAGGGGACGCCGACGATCGAGAGCGAGGTGCTCGGCGCATCCTGCGCCCCGATGATCTCGATGCCACTCGGCGTCGCGCCTGAGGTGCGGGTCTGGTGCAGCGTCGAGATGATGCTTCCGGAGACGGCTTCCACGTGCACGACCAGATCGCCCCGATCGGGCGCGACCCCCTCGAGGCTCACGACCTCCCGGCTGCTCGCGGGCACGACGATCTCGCGGATCGTCGGGGCCTGCACGACGCCGTCTGCCGTTGAGACCGTGACGCGAACGTCGGCGGCCTGGTCTGCGGAGTTCACCATGACGAGCTGCGTGCTGCTGCCCTCGGCTGTGCTGCCACCCACCAGCCACTGCTCCGCGGACGGCATCCGGCAGGCTGTCGCGGCGAAGCCCCCGGCCGAGGGCTGCGCAAGTTCAAGCGTCTGAGCCGCAGCGAACGCCGTCGGCGACCCGTCCTCGGTCAGTCCCGGCACCGTGAAGCGCACGGGCGCGAGCGCCTGCTGCTCGTCGGCCGCGGGAGTGGAGGCGACGACCGGCTCGACCTCGAGCCCGTCCTCGTCGCCCGCGAGCCGGATGCTCGTGGTGCCCAGCGTCGCGGGGAGCGTCGGGTCGTCGGTGGCGAGCCCGAGCAGCGTGAGGGGACCGGGGCACACCCGATCCTGTGCGCTCGCGACAGGACTCACGAGGACCGAGTTCGCGGAGGCGACGACGACGCCCTCGGGCGCCAGCTGCACGGCGGCGACGACGCCACCGACCGCGACGAGAGCGGCGCCGACGCTCAGGACACGCCACACCGGCCGCCGTCCGTGCCGCTTTCCGGGCGCCTTGCGCGCCGCGTCGTCCGCGGCACGCGCCTCGGCGATCACCTTCGACTCATCGAGCGTCATGGTCGCCTCCCCGTGCACCTGTGCCGAGCACGTCATCGTCGTCTTCGAAGTCGTCGACCGTCAGCGCGGTGACGTCGCGCCGCAGCATCCGCTCGTCGCTGCCGTCCGTCCCGCCGTCGAGGTCATACCACGGGCGCCCGCTGGTCTTCTCCCGGCGCCGAACGTCGGCGGCGCGCGCGCTCAGTCCACCGGTCGGGAGGGCCGCGAGGAGCGTCAGGGCGAGGAGCACACCCTGCACGATGAGCATCGACCGGCCGAGCGTGGTTCCGGTGTTCGCGGTATCGAGAGGACCGGAGACACTCGGGTCGGTCGGCTCGAGGGTCGGACCGACGACCTGCCACAGGGTGCCGAACTCCGTTGCGCCGGCCGGGCGCAGACCGAAGTTCGCGTCAAGGGAGGAGACGAGGCGCCCCTCCATGGTCGCGGCGTCGCTCCCGCCCTCCGGGACAAGCAGGTAGCTGATGCCGAGCGCGTGCAGCTCCTCCGTCGGGCGGTATGAGGAATCCGAGGCGAAGTTCACGGCCAGCTCGGCCAGACGCTGGTCACCTGCGGAGAAACCAACGCTCGTGGTGCGCAGCGTCGACTGCGAGTCCAGGCTGTCGCCGGTGCCACGCTCGAGCCGCACCTCGACGGCGCCGCTCGCGAGCGGCGCGATCACGAGGGTGCCGACCTCGTCAGAGGCACGACCCTGCGCATCGACGATGGCAGGCAGCGATCGGCCGTCGCCGGCACCGACCAGCGCATCGCCGCGCAGCAGTGCCGTCGCGGGAAGAGCAGCCAGGAGCACGATGCCGACCAGCGCGAGACCGGCGAAGACGTGCGAGAGGCGGGGTCGGAGCGCGCCGAGCGTCGCCGCGGCCGAGATCAGGGCACCGAGCCACATGAGCGACTGCGCGCTGCCGGGCCACAGCGAGATGCTCTCGACTCCGACGTGCGAGAAGCCGAATCGGCTCGCCGCCGCCGCGGTCACGAAGCCGAGGAGCAGCAGCTGCAGGCCGAAGAGCGACGCACGCCAGTTTCGGCTGCCAGGGGCGAGCAGCGCCAGGAGGAAGAGCGGAGCCACCAGGGCCGCAGCGACGATGGGGACAGCAGGGGAACCCTCGAGCAGCCCGCCAGCCCAGCTGGGGTCAGCGAGCAAGGACCCGGGGAAGCCGAGGAGCATCTGCCACGCATCAGGAGCGGTGCTCGCGAGCGGGACGCCGGGGTCCGCGAACAGCGCGAGCGGGCGCCCCCGGTTCCACTGCGCGACGGCGAGTGGCGCGAACAGCACCAGAGTCGGGACCGCGGTCAGCAGGCGCTGGACGAAGCCCCGCCCGCCGATGACGAGCCACACGAGCCACACGATAGCGATAGGGAGAGCCAGGATCGGGGCGGATGCGATCGCGATCGCCGCGAGCAGCCCCGTCGCAGCAGCGCGCGACCAGTTCCTCGACGCGCTCAGCGCAGAGAAGATGAGCCAGGGGAGCACGAGGTGCGCGATGACGGCGGCGATGCGCCCTTCCGCGAGCGCGACGACGAGCGGTGGCGCGAGCATCCACGCGAAGGCGGCGAACGCCCGCAGCCCGGCCCGGTTGGTGAGGCGCGCCACGAGGAGCCATGTCCCCATCGCCGCGAGCGGGAGTGCGAACAGCCACAGCAGCACGATGCTGAGGCTCGGGTGCCAGAAGGTGAGGGTGCCGAGCACCGCGAGCACGTAGGTGAAGGGGTCGGCGACGCCGAAGGCGCCGTCCCCCACATCTCGGACCCCGTACCCCGTACGCCCCCAGAGCGTGCCGACGGAATCCGCCAGCGGCAGGAGGCCACCGCCTGAGAGCGTCGACTGGCCGATGAGAGACAGACCGAGGCCGAGTCCCAGGACGGTCGAGATGAGCAGGACCCAGAGTCCTCCGGAGCCGACGAGCGAGTACCTCTCGCGCTCCTCGTGCGTGAGGGCACGCAGTTCCTCGCGCTGCAGACCGAGCGTCTTCTGATTCTCCTCGGCGCTCACGAGCAGCGGCTCGATGACGGTCCATGGCTCGGTTCGCGTCTTCGCGAACTGGGCCCTCGAGCGGGCGGCTCCGGTCTTGCCGAACGTCACCCGCGACGCTGAGCGGAGCTCGGCGAGGATACGGCGCGGGCGCTTGCGCACGAGGTGCCAGATGCCCTTGAGCAGAGCGATCGGGATGAGCAGCAGCCGCAGGGCGCCGAATGCCGCCGCCGGGGTCTTCGTCAGGCTGCGGTGCACCCTGGCGGTGTCCCTTGCCGCTTCCACCGCTGAGGCGCTCATCCCGGGGTTCATCGCGGCTGTCCCTGCCGCTTCGGGATCGCAGGCGACTCGAGCGGAGGGGGTCAGCAGCACGCGGCCGCCGGCAAGCCACACCCGCGTGCAGAAGTCGAGCGCGTCATCGACGGCGGGAAGGCCGGGGTCGAAGCCCTCGAGCGCAAGCCAGGGCTCGCGACGAACCAGCATGCCACCGGCCGCGACGCCGAGGACGTCCGAGTCCTGATCGAACTGCCCCTGGTCCAGCTCGTCTTCGCGAAGGCGCAGACTCTCGCCGTTCTGCAGCATCGACTGGCCGAACTCGACGAGCGTCGCAGCGTCGTCGCTGCGGACGAGCTTTGGCCCGGTCACCTCGAGCGAGGGGTTCCGCTCGGCGGTGGCGAGGAGCTGCTCGAGGGCATCGTGCTCGGGGGCGTTGTCAGCGCTGAGCAGCCAGAGCCAGTCGCCCTCCGACTGCAGCTCCTGCTCCTCGAGGACGGCAACCGCCTCGGCGACGGCAGCACCGAACGTCGTCTCGGTCTCCAACGTAAGCAGGATGTCCGGTTCGGCAGCTCGCATGACCTCGAGCGTCGAGTCCGTCGACGCGAGATTCACCATAACGACGCGATCCGGGATGCGCGACGATCCCTCGAGCGCGGCGATGGTGCGCTCGAGCGAGCGCGACGCATCTCGCGCGACAAGGATTGCGGTGACTCCGGGACGCATTGAACGAATGGTATTCGGCTCCCCCGAGCGATGCCGCATTGCGAGCGGCAAGCCGCGAACACGCGCACCCCGGTATCGCCGAGGGACACACGAAGGGCCCCGTCCGACCGAAGTCGTCACGGGGCCCCATCAGCTTGGCGTGCTCGGTTGCGGAGACCGAGCGCTCAGCGATTATGCGAGCTTGCGCAGCTTGCGTCGCTCGCGCTCGCTCAGCCCACCCCAGATGCCGAAGCGCTCGTCGTTGGACAGCGCGTACTCGAGGCAGTCGCTCCGGACCTCGCAGGAGTCGCAGATCCGCTTCGCGTCACGCGTCGATCCGCCCTTCTCCGGGAAGAAGGCCTCTGGGTCGACCTGCGCGCACAGCGCGTCGGCCTGCCACGCGAGCGGGTTGTCGTCGCCGACATTCCTTCGAACTCCTGGGACGCCGAGGTTGACCGGGTCGACATACCAGTCCTCCGGAACCGAGGGGTTCCTCCCTGGAATTGCCATATCACGTTCTCCCCACGTTACTTGCGGGCACCTGCCCGCGCGTCGGAATCATTACATCGTTGTAATTCACCCCGCGTCAAGTCGAAAGCCCTCAACACTAAGCCCGGTCTTGAGACTTTTCGGAGAAGCCGCGCGCGATTCGCGACGGCGTGTCGCCGAGGATCCCCCGCGAGGTGGGGGCTCGCCGGTCGCGTGGGCTGACAGACCCTCGCGACGAAGATTCTCAGCTAGTCGGCGTGTCGCATCGGCACCGTGTCGCGCCGGTCGAGTCCCGGCCCAGCCGCGAAGAGGTCGACGGAGCCGACGACGCGCACCGGCAGCTCATCGGGCGTCACGAACACGGACTCGCCCGCACTGATGGTGGCCGTCGACTTCGCCCCCTCGAGACGGGCCTCGCCCTCGAGGCAGAGGAGCATCGTCGGACCGTCGAGGTGAATGGTCTTCACCGCTTCGTCCGGGCCAGGAACGACCCGCACAAGGCGGAAGTCGGGAATCTCGGGCCGGTACTCCTCGACACCCTCCTGGATGCGCGTCGCGGCGATATACGGCGGCGGAACCGGGGCGAAGTCGAGCCTCGCGAGCAGCTCGGGGATATCGACGTGCTTCGGTGTGAGGCCGCCACGCAGCACGTTGTCCGACGCGGCCATGATCTCGATTCCGAGGCCCCTGACATAGGCGTGCATGTTGCCCGCGGGAAGGAAGATCGCCTCTCCCCTCCTGATCGTGATGTGGTTGAGCAGCATTGCAAGCGCGATGCCGGGGTCACCCGGATACATGCGAGCCAGCGTCGCGATGATGCCCCGCTCCCGAGCGAAGCGCTCGGGCTGGTCCCCGGACTCGTCACCCGCGAGCGCGACTCCGGACACCGCAGCCACGAGATCACCGACGATGTCACCACCTTCGAGGAGCCAGGTCACGAGGGACCGCAGCTCCTCGCCCGTGGACAGCGACGCGGCCCGAGCCTCGAAGTCCGCGAGCGCGGCGCGTCCTGCCGTCGACTGCTCAGGGGCCGATTCCGCTCGGCGCGCGAAGTCGCCGACGACCGCGGCGACCTCGGCGAAGTCACGGAACCCGGCTAGCGCATCCATCGTCTCGCTGAGTGCGAGGAGCATCTCGGGCTTGTGCAGCGGATCCTTGTAGTTGCGCTCCGGCGCACTGAGGGGAATGCCGGCCTGGTTCTCTCGTTCGAACCCGAGACGCGCGTCAGTGAGCGTCGGATGCACCTGCAGCGAGAGCGGGGCCGCGGCGGAGAGCACCTTCAGGAGGTACGGCAGCCGTGGGCCGTCACCCTCGCGCAAGCCCATGGCGTAGCGGCCGAGCGCGGCCACTGGAGCCTGCTCGATCCAGGCATCGAGGGTGGCGGCGCCGCCCGCGAGCTCGGGGTCGACGATGCGACTCGGGGCACCGGGATGCGCGCCCAGCCACAGCTCGGCCTGGGGCACTCCCTCCCAATCGGCGTCGTCGAGGGTGCAGGCGCCGGTCGTGCCGAGCAGCTGCGAGATCGATCCTGGCGCACCCCAGGCGTAGTCACGGGGGGCATTCTTCAGTGGCAGAAACATCACGCGAAGGCTACCGAATCTCACCGCCTCTGTGGGAGCGGTGCGGCGAACTGCAGGGCAGATACAAGACCCCGGCCCCGAACCGCGACCGTCTTAACGGATTCCGCCAAGACGCTGGCGCGAGCATGGCGACGCTTCGTAGGCTCGCGGAGCGCTCGCTTCGCTGCCGCAGCCGGTGCCGCCGGTCCGACGATCGCGGAGCGCCTTCCACCCGCGCGACTCGGAACAGGACGGTCATGGACGACAACGAACTGCAACTTCTGCCAGGCGACTTCACGGGGCTCGAGGCCGAGCTCTCGGCCGAGGAGAAGGGACTCATCGCCAAGCTGCGCGACTACCTCGAGCGCGACGTGCGACCCGTCATCGACGAGCACTGGGAGGCCGCGACGTTCCCGACCGAGATCGTCAGGGGACTCGCCGATGCAGGCGTGATCGGCCTCGCCTTCGAGGAGACGCGCCCGTTCCCGAACTCCGCCGTCTTCCGCGGGTGGACGGCCCTCGAGCTCGCCAGGGTCGACGCCAGCGTCGCCACCTACGTGGGCGTTCAGAACGGCCTCGCTCTCGGGGCCATCGGCCTGTGCGGCTCCGACGCCCAGCGTGAGCGATGGCTTCCGGCACTCGCCTCGGGCGAGCTCATCGGAGCCTTCGGTCTGACCGAGCCGGGCTCCGGCAGCGACTCGGCCAGAGGCCTCACCACGACGGCAGAGCGAGTCGGCGATGAGTGGGTGCTGAACGGCGCGAAGCGATGGATCGGCAACGCGACGTTCGCCGACATCGTCGTCATCTGGGCCAAGGACGTCGCAGACGGCCAGGTCAAGGGCTTCGTCGTCGACACCTCGCTTCCTGGGTTCACGGCCACCAAGATCGAGCGCAAGGTGTCGCTGCGCATCGTGCAGAACGCCGACATCACACTCGATGGCGTTCGCGTCCCCGCCGACGCGAAGCTGGAGCACGCCAACTCGTTCAAGGACACCGCCACCGTGCTGCGCCAGACGCGGGCCGAGGTCGCCTGGCTCGCGACCGGCATCGCGGTCGGCGCCTACGAGGCCGCGCTCGCGTACGCGAAGGAGCGGATCCAGTTCGGCGCTCCCATCGCCGCAAGGCAGCTCATCCAAGAGCGACTCGTCGACGCGCTCGGCCTCATCACGTCCAGCATCACGCTCTGCGTGCGCATCTCGCAGCTCGGCGATGCCGACGCGCAGAAGGACGAGCACTCCGCACTCGCGAAGGCCGTCGCGACGGGCAACATGCGCAAGGTCGTCGCTCTGGCCCGCGAAGTGTGCGGCGGCAACGGCATCGTCGCCGACTACGGAGTCGGCCGGTTCTTCGCCGACGCCGAGGCCATCTACTCGTATGAGGGGACCAGGGAGATGAACACCCTCATCGTGGGCAGGTCGATCACCGGCCACGCAGCCTTCGTGTGAGCACCCCTCCTGCACGCGTCCGGGGCCCTATGCGGGGCAGAGGACCGCGGGCGTCCGCGAGTGAGCGAGAATAGGCCGGTGAGCTCCACCCGAACCCCCGCAGAATCTGCCGCGACCGAGCGCGCCCCCTGGCGCCGATTCCTCGCGCAGGTCCCAGGCAGCCCCGGGCTCACCGCATTCGCGACCTTCACGTTCTTCACCGCCTTCGCGGGCGACTTCTGGCGGAACCTGATCACCTGGTACGGCTTCGGCGCGGTCGCCGCGATCATCGTCGGCGGCTCCATCTGGCTGCTTGCCAGCAAGAAGCCCCTGCCGAAGATCATGCACCTCCCCTCGGCACTCATCGCGTTCGTCGCCTGGTGCGCGCTCTCCATCATCTGGTCGATCTACCGCCCCGAATCGCTCCTGGGATTCGGCATCCAGCTCGTGACGGCAATTGTCGCCCTCGCGCTCGCCGTGTCCCTGACGAAGCCGCAGTTCCTGCGGGCCTTCAGCGCGGCCATGCGGTGGATCCTCGGCCTCTCCCTGGCCTTCGAGGTCTTCGTCGCCCTCTTCTTCCCCGGCGGGGTGCTCCCCCTCGCGCTGCTCATCCCCGGCGAGCTCGAACGCGTGACCGGCATCCCGGGCGCAACGGCCGAGACCGTCCCCGCCGCGTTCCTCTGGAGCCAGGGCCACATCTTCGCCGGCAGCGCCATCCAGGGCATCCTCGGCAATCGCAACCTGCTCGCCATGGCCGCCCTGCTCTGCGTCATCGCGGTCGCCGTGCAGTGGTACGCGAAGCAGATGAGGCGCTGGCCCGCCGTCACGTGGATCGCCCTCGGCCTCATCGCGATCCTGCTGTGCAAGTCGGCGACCGTCTTCGTCGGCTGCGCGGTCGTGCTGCTCGCCGTCGCACTCGTCTTCATCGCGAGGCCGCTGAGCAACGCGCAGCGCTGGGGCATGTACGGGGCCGTCTTCGCGATCATGCTCATCATCGGCTGGGTCGTGCTGCAGTTCAACACGCAGCTCTTCGGCCTCATCAACCGGTCGAGCGATATGTCGGGACGCGGCGACATCTGGGCGGAGGTCGGACGACTCGGCAGCGAGCACTGGCTGACGGGCATGGGCTGGATCAGCTACTGGGCACCGTGGGTCGAGCCTTTCAAGGGGCTCCTCGTCGTCGACGGAGTCCACTTCCTGCAAGCTCACAACGCCTACCTCGACGTCTGGATGCAGACGGGTCTCATCGGCGCGTTCTTCTTCGTCGGCATCGTGCTCTCGACCCTCATCCGCACGTGGTGGCTCGCCGTCGATCGGCCGCAGACCGACGCGAGCGGCCCGCGGGACTTCCCGCCGACCGCCATGCTCGCGTTCCTCCTCATGGTGGCGCTCACCGTGCAATCGCTGACGGAGTCGAGGCTGCTCGTCGAAGGCAACTGGCTGCTGCTCTGCTACCTGGCTATCTACTCGAAGCTGCGCATCCAGGACCTCCCGGCGCTGCCGAGGCGCACCATCTCCACCAAGACCGGCCCGCTGCCCATCGTGGAGCGCAACAAGCTCGAAGGCCTCTGACGCGCCTACTCGCCCGCGGAGCGCAGCAGGTCCTCGCAGGCCAGCTCGAAGGACTTTCCGGGAGCAACCGCGAACACCTGCTCGCCAGCTGGCTCGGCGGCACACGTCGCGACCGCCTCCCGGTACTGCGCCGACCACGGGGCAACGGCGAGCCGGTCGTTCGGCACGGCGGCCCACTGCAGCACGACCGCGATTCCGACCGCGAGGAGCAGCGCAGACGCTGCCACACGTGAGGCGCGCGGCGCACGAATCCCCCACCGCTCCACGATCGACGAAGCGGCGAACGGGAAGCTCGCGAGTGCGAAGATCGCGGCGGCCGCCCCGTAGCGGATGTCGATCTGCGCGGCCAGCCAGTCGTCGCCGTCGAGACGCGCGAACTGGAAGATCGTCAACGGGTTGACCAGGAGCGTGCCCGCGAACGCGGCCGCCGAGACGAACAGCAGCGCGCCAAGAGCTCCCCGCTCCCGCCACCGCCCGAGCGCCGCCACGATGCCGACCGCGAGCGCGAAGGGGACGAGAGCCAGCAGCAGGATCCCAGTTCCGTGGCTGGCCAGGATCTCGGCATTCAGCTCGGTATCACCGCTCCAGACCGGCAGCAGGGCGGTGGCCCCCCAGCCGACGAGGATGTCAGCGACGGAGATCGCACCGTGCGGCGCGTTGAACTGGGGCCGGGGCACGAGCATCCAGGTGACGAGCTGGGGCAGAGCGCCGAGGAACGCAGCGACCAGCAGCGACCAGACCCACCGGCTCCGATCCCGAAGCAGACGGACGACCAGGATGGGGAGAGCCACGATCGCCTGCACCTCGGTCAGGAAGCAGGCCAGGACGACACCGGCCCAGAGCAGCTTCTCCGTCCGGGACACATCGCTTCGCGCGAGGAAGATCCAGACCACGAGCCACAGGCAGTAGGTGTGCAGGTTCGCGAGGTCGCCCAGCAGCTCGCGGCTGATGAGCGGCACGAGCACGGGAACGAGCGAGACCGCGATCCGCGCGGGCAGCCACGTGACGATGCCCCTCGACAGGCGGAACGTTCCCGCGCAGACGAGGGCTGTCGCGGTGAGACTCAGGAGAGAGACGGCCACCCCGAAGTTATCGAGCGGGAACAGCTCGGCGGAGAGCGCCGTGATCACCCTCGGCAGGAAATGCTGGTACCCCGCATAGGGATGGAAGAGCGTCGCGAAGCTGCCGAGCTCGACCTGCTCGCGCAGGAACGTGTCTCCGTCCTCAGCCCAGAGCACCCCGTGACCCCCAGCCGGGATGCGGAGCCAGGCGAGCGCAAGCGCTGCGACGAGGACACCAACCAGCCAGGCCGACTCACGGTGCCGCGCGAGCCGCCAGGGCTCTGCCCCGGAACCGCCACCGTGCTTGCTCATTCGTCGATGCTAGCGGCCACCGGCGCGGTACCCCGGCGAGGGAGACCGACGCGAGGGCCTCCGGCGATATGCTCGGGGCCATGCCAAGCAGCGCACCCGATACCCGAAGCTCCGCAGAACTCCTGGTCGAGATCGAGGAGCTCCGCGAACGCCTCGACGAACTCGCCCGCGAACGCGCCGAGGAGAAGGCGGAGAACGCCGAGCTCAAGGCCCGCATCCTGGCACTGCAGAACTCCCTGGACGACGCGCACTACCACCTCAACGTGCGGCCCACGACCGCACAGCGCGCTCGCAACCTCGTGCGCCGCCTCCCCTCGATCGTGCGCAGCATCCCGAGACGGATCCTCGCGGTCCCGCGTCGTCTCCTCGGTGGCCTCAAGTGAAGCTGAGCGACCTCAAGGCTCCCAAGCGACTCGGCATCTTCTTCTTCTTCGACGAGCAGGGCGTCGTCGACGACTACGTCACGACCCTCCTCGACGGCATGCAGCCGCACCTCGACCACGTCATCGTCGTCGTCAACGGCGAGCTCGACGACGCCGGGCGGGAGCTGTTCGCGGCCCGACCGGACACCGAGCTCATCGTGCGCCCGAACGAGGGCTTCGACTCCTGGGCCTACAAGACCGCCATCGACTCGATCGGCTGGCAGGGCCTCGCCGAGTACGACGAGTTCGTGATGTTCAACTTCACGATCGTCGGCCCCGTCGCCGACCTGGGTCTCATGTTCGACACGATGGACGCGAAGGACCTCGACTTCTGGGGAGTGAACGTGCACCACGCGGCGCCGTTCGACCCCTTCGGCGTGCTGGAGACCCCGACGCTGCCCGTGCACATCCAGTCGCACTTCATCGCCGTACGGCGCTCCATGTTCCTCTCCGAGCCCTTCCAGGACTACTGGGACGACCTCCCGCCGATCCCCGACTACTCGCACGCCGTCGCGAAGCACGAGGCCAAGTTCACGTGGTTCTTCGACCGACTCGGGTTCACCTGGGAGCCCTACGTCGATACGACGGACCTCGAGCCGTACACGCTCTACCCGCTCAACACGTACCCCGTGCGGCTGATCGAAGAGCGCAACTGCCCCTTCTTCAAGCGCAAGACGCTCTTCGCGGGCATCCCCTCGACGATCGAGGAGATGGCCGGTTTCAACGCGACCGGGCTCTACGAGTTCCTCGAGACCTCCGGCCGCTTCGACATGGCCCAGCTTCGCCCCCATATGCAGCGCAGCATGGACCAGTACGCGCAGTTCTCGACCCTGCATGACTGGGTCATGCTCGAGACCTCGGACGAGCCCGTGCAGGACTTCGCGGTCCTCGTGCCCGTCGGTGCGGGCTTCGAGGAGCGGCTCGAGCAGGCGCGACGAATCGCCGGCCGTTCGGCACTTGTCATCACCGGGACCCGAACGCGTCTCGAGGACGTGGACGGCCTCGTCCGGGAATCCGGCGCGACGCGCATCGAGGTGACCTCGCACTGGTCGGAAGCCGCCGGCAGGATCGACCAGGAGGTCACGATCGTGCTCGGCCCCGACGCGTTCCACCAGAGCGGCCGCCTCGCCGACCTCGTCGACGCGCGAGCCTTCGGATCCGAGACCTTCTCCCTGCCCGACCCATCGTCCGCGATCGCCGAGTTCGAGCGCTCGAGAGAGCTCGGCCTCCTCGTCGCGGCCCCGCTCCTGCACGGAGAGCACTTCGGGGAGCTCGGCCGAGAGTGGGAGGACACGACTCCGGCTTTCGAGGCAATCGCCACGATGCTGGGCATCGCGGTACCGTACTCGCGCAGGACCGCCCCGCTGCAGGGATCAGGCGGCACTGTCGTGCTCCGGACGGCGGCCGTCCGCGCATTGGGGGCTGCGGTCGCGGCTGCCCCGTACGGGAGCCTCGTCCAGCTGAGCACCCGCGATTGGCAGAAGCTCACGGCCCTGGCCGTGCAGACCGCCGGGTTCGTCCCACGCGTCGCCGTCACTCCCAAGCTCGCGAAGTACCTGCTGTCGATGACCTTCGACCTGCTCCGTCGCATCAACCGCGCGGTCGGGCCGAGCGGCGGCGCGCGCGCCTCGACGCTCGTGGCCCGGGTGCAGTCCCTGTCCTGAGAACGCGCAGAGCAGTCCCGCGCCCATGGCCCGGTTGCTCCGAGGTCAGGGGCGCAGGCTCGACCGTTCAAGCACGTCGGCGCAGGACAGGTCGAAGTATCGGATGCCGGGCGCGCTCTCGAACGTGAAGCTCGACCCCGGAGACGCCTCGCAGGCAACGACGGCCGATTCGACCTGAGCGCTCCACGGCTTCGCCATCGTCTTCGCGGAGGCGACCTCCGGCCCCTGGATGGCGATGTAGCCGAGCACGATCGTCGAGAGCACAAGCACCACCGATCGCGCGGCGATCGGGAACCTCGGGCTGAAGCGCATCACCAGCGACGAGGCGGCGAACGGCAGAGCCGCGAGCACGAACAGTGCCGCGGCCGCGCCGTAGCGGAGGTCGATCGGCACGAGGAACCACTCGGGGCCGACGAACCGGGCGTACTGGAACGACTCGTGCGGGTTCACGAGCAGCGAGCCCCCGAACGATGCCGCGGAGATGAACAGCAAGGCGCAGAGCGCGAAGCGCTGGTACGCCTTGTCGAAGATGAGCGCGGCGAGCGCAGCGAGCGCGAACGGCAGCACCGCCAGCGCGAGGATCTTCCACCCGTACTCGGCGAGCAGGATGGAGTTCGTCTCGCGGTGCCCGTTCCAGATCGGCAGCACCGCGTTCACGAGCCAGCCGACGACGACATCCGGGATGCCGATGTCGACGCCCTCCTTGATGGGGCGGGGGGTCGTGAGCCACGAGAACATCTGCGTTCCGACGCCCACGAGCGTGCCCGTCGCGATCGCGATGACGGGCAGGCTGCGGTCCCAGAACAGTCTGGCGATCACGATCGGGACGACGAGCAGCGCCTGTACCTCGGTGAGGCAGGCCACGAGCGCGACCACACCCCAGAGCACGCCCTCGGCCTTGCTTGCGGGCTTCGAGAGCGCGATCCAGGCGGCGAGCCACAGGCAGTAGGTGTGCAGGTCGGCGAAGTTGCCGATGATCTCGAGGCTCAGCAATGGCACCGCGACGGGGATGAGCGACATGAGGACCCGGCCAGGGATCCAGCGGATGATGCCCCGGGTCAGCCGGTAGGTCGCGGCCGCTGTGAGCCCGGCGAACACCACGCAGACGGTGAACACCGCACGGTTGTAGGACTCGAGGGGCACCCACTCGACGACCGCCGCGCTGAAGAGGCGAGGAAGGAAGTGCTGATATCCGGCGTACGGGTGCAGCAGCGTCGCGAGCGTTCCGCGCTCGATCTGCTCCTTGAGGAAGATGACGCCGTCCTCCGCCCAGACGACATCGTGGTCCGGGAGGGGGATCCGAAGCCACGTCCAGACGGTGACCACGACGAAGACCGTGACGACCCAGACCCAGTCTCGTCGCATCCAGTCAGGGAGCCGAGAAGCAGGAGGAGTCGTCTCGACCACGCTGGCTGTCGTTCTCGTCATGCGTCTCCTCTTTTGCGAGCGGCCGCGCGTCCTGCGCCGCCTCGTCCACCGCAGCAAACATCATGGCACGGAACGTGTGCCGCCCTGGCTGGCCTCGGAGTGCGGCTGTCGTGCTCCGTTAGAGTGGGGGCCTTGTCGAAAGGAACGTCATGACAGAACGCCAACGGGTGCTGGTGACCGGCGCTGGGGGATACATCGGGCGCCACGTCGTGAACGCGCTGCTCGCCGAAGATGCCGACGTGGTCGCCGTCGTCCGGCCCGGCGGTGCCGCCAAGGTGAACCCAGATGCGAGCATCGTGGAGCTCGACCTGCTGAGCAGCGACGCCGACTACTCGAGCATCCTCGACCCGGCTCCCGCCGCCGTCATCCACCTGGCGTGGGAGGCGGGCTTCGCCCACAACTCCCCCGTGCACATGCTCAAGCTCTCCGAGCACTTCAGATTCCTGAACGCCGCCGCCGAGGCAGGCGTCAAGCGCCTCGCAGTGCTCGGCACGATGCACGAGGTCGGCAGGCACGAGGGTGCGATCACCGCCGAGACGCCCACGAACCCGCTGTCGCTCTACGGCATCGCGAAGGACGCCCTCCGAAAGTCGTCGTTCCTCGCGTTCGACGAGAAGGTCACGCTGCAGTGGCTGCGCGCCTACTACATCTACGGGGACGACCGGAACAACCAGTCGATCTTCACGAAGCTCCTCGAGGCCGCGGATGCTGGCAAGGCGGAGTTCCCCTTCACCTCGGGCAAGGCGAAGTTCGACTTCATCCACGTCGAGGAGCTCGGCAGGCAGATCGCCGCCGTCGCTCTGCAGGACGAGCTCCGGGGCGTCGTTAACGTCGGATCAGGGGTGCCCGTGTCGCTCGGCGAGCACGTCGAGCGATTCATCGCCGACAACCACCTCGAGATCGCGTTGAAGTACGGCGCCTTCCCCGACCGCCCGTACGACTCGAAAGAGGTCTACGGAGACGCGACCGCGATCCAGTCCTTCATGGCGGCACGCGCAGGCTCGTGATCCCTCGCGGCTGAACGCTCACGCCTGAGGAGAAGGGGCACGGTGTCGATCACTCGACACCGTGCCCCTTCTTCGTGCTCGGAGGCTCAGCGCCCGAGCACCGACTTCGCCGCACGTCGCGCCTTGCGCTCGAGCTTGACCGACGGCATCCGCTCGACCGTCTGCAGCTGCTGACGGACGCCGGTCAGCTCGGCGCCGAGCCTCGCGGCCTGCGCCCGGGCGTCCGCCGCACTGTGCTCGGCGGCCGCGGTGCGGTCCTCGCGGAGCTGGAGCTCGAAGAGCTTCGTCTGCGCCTCGGCCTCGCGCTGTCCGAGCTCGTTGTAGCCGGCTCGCAGGCCGGCCAGGTCGAGCTCGCGCTGGTAGAGCGTCGAGTTGCGCTCGTCGACCTCCTCGCGGAGCAGGCGCACCTCCTCGTGCGCGACATCGTCGTACTTCTGGAACAGCGCAGCGCGTTCGCGGAGGCGCAGCAGCTGCTCATCCGAGTAGACCTCGTCGTGGTCGTCGTCGAGCACCACGGCGAGCTGCGCGGGCACGACAGCGGTGTCGCCGATGGCGCGGAGGGCGTCGATGATCGAGGTGTCCTCCACGTAGCCGCCTCCGGCGAGCTCCGAGGTCGTCGGCATGCGCAGCGCGAAGAAGTCCTCGAGCACGCCTGCCTTGTAGCGACGCCAGTCGCGCATCCCGTGGTGGTTCGCGCTGGGGCGCAGCCCGGGGTTCGCCTCGAAGCCGAGCGCCATCGCCACGGTCTTCCGCTCGAACTGGGACCACGAGCGCCACGGCACGTGCAGCACCTCGAGCTCGAAGCCTCGAGGAACATCGCCCTGCTGCTCGAGCGAGACGAAGTGGTTGCCGTGCGCGACCTCCACGTCCGCCGAGCCGATGTGGATGGCGTTCGGTGTCGGGTGAGCGAACACCCCTGCACGGTTCAGCTCCTCGATGGGGCGCTCGTCTCGGAAGAGGAGACGAGCGAGTCCACTGCCCTCGCGGCCGAACGAACCGACCATGTTGACGACGGGAACTCGGAAGGTCGTGAGCTCGAGGCCGTAGTGCTCGAGCGCCTGCCGGACGGTCAGCGAGCGGTCTCGTGCGAAGACGAACTCGTCGGCGTCGCCGTTGATGATCCAGTCCGCACCGTGCTCGGCGGCAGCTGCGCGCGCCATGCGCGTCACGACCTGGGCCTGCTGCTTCTTGTGCTCGGGGTCGTGCAGGAGCGTCAGGACCCCCTTGGCCTCGTACTCCTCGAGGATCTCGCGAGTTCCATCGACCGACGCGTTGTCGGTGACGATGAGGTGGTCGATGCCCTGAGCGAGCGAGTGCTCCACGACGGCCGCGATGATGTCGGCCTCGTCGCGAACCATCATGGTCATGACGATTTTCATGGGCCAAGGCTACCCCGCTGTAGCATGGGGGATCGGCTGGCGCCCACGGGCGCCCGGCCCCGACAGACTCCAGCCGGGGTCGCGGTGAGCAGAGCAAAGGACGCCCGTCACATGCGTCGAGTGGTATTTTTCCTCGTCTACGACAAGCAGGGTCACGTCGGCGGCTACGTCGAGCACTGCCTCCGCGAGCTGCGTGCCCACGCCGAGCACATCTTCGTCGTCTCGAATTCCCCCCTGACCACCGACTCGCGTCAGCGGCTCGAAGCCGTGGCCGACACCGTGTGGGAGCGCGAGAACGTCGGCTACGACGTCTGGGCGTACCGAGACGCGCTTCGCGAGTTCGGCTCAGACCGGCTGCGCGACTACGACGAGCTCGTGCTCGCCAACTACACCTTCTACGGCCCTATCGGCTCGTTCGCACCGCTGCTCGAGGACGCCGACGCGAAGACCGTCGATTTCTGGGGCATCACCGACCACGCCGCCGTCGTCCCGAACCCCATCACCATGACGGGGGTCATGCACCGCCACATCCAGTCGCACTGGATCGGCGTGCGCCGCAGCATGTTCACGTCAGAGGCGTGGCGCTCGTACTGGGATGACATGCCGCGCATCGACTCCTACGACGACTCCGTCATGCTCCACGAGGCCCGCTTCACGCACTACTTCGAGTCGGCGGGCATGACGTCGTGGGTGGCGTACCCCTCCGCGCGCTACGGCGACCAGCACCCCATCTTCAACCTCGCCGACGTCCTCATCGCCGACGGCTGCCCCATCGTCAAGCGACGCTTCTTCTTCCACGACCCCATCTACCTGGATGAGCTCGCCATCATCGGCAAGCGCGTGCTCGAGCAGCTCGAGGAGAAGAAGTACCCGCTCGACCTGCTCTGGCAGGACATCGGCACGACCGCCAAGCCGCGCATCCTGAACACCAACGCGGCGCTGCTCGAGATCATGCCAGACGTCGACCTCGGTGGCGCCGACCCGAGCGCCCTCAACGTCGTCGTCATCGCCCACGTCTTCTACGAGGAGATGATCGATGAGATCGTCGAGCTCGCCGAGACGATCCCCGGTGGCTACGACCTCGTCGTGACGACGGCGAATTCCGACAAGCAGAAGGCCATTCAGGAGCGACTCGTCGAGCTCGGTCGCCCGAACGACGACGTGCGCATCGTGGGCTCCAACCGCGGCCGCGACATCTCGGCGTTCCTGCTCACCTGCAAGGACGTCCTCGAGTCCGGGCGCTACGACATCGTCGTGAAGCTGCACTCGAAGAAGAGCCCCCAGAACGGCTTCAACTCGGGGCGCCACTTCAAGGAGCACCTGTTCCAGAACCTCCTGAACTCGCCCGGCTACACGACGAACCTGCTGCGTCTGTTCGTCGACCACCCGACGCTCGGCATGGTCTTCCCGCCCATGATCCACATGGGCTTCCCGACGCTCGGGCGCGCCTGGTTCGCGAACCTCGAGCCCGCGAAGGAACTGGCCGCGAAGCTCGGGATGCGCGTGGAGTTCGACGAGACGAGCCCGTTGGCTCCCCTCGGGTCGATGTTCATCGCCCGGCCCGAGTCGCTGCGTCCGCTTGTGCAGGCCGGGTTCACCTGGGAAGACTTCCCCGACGAGGGCCAGTACGCGGATGGGGGCCTCCCCCACGTCCTGGAGCGACTGCTCGGCTACTCCGCGATCAGCGAGGGCTTCCACATCCGCACCGTGCTGACCACCCACAACGCGGCCATCTCGCACACGCTCCTCGAGTACAAGGTGCAGGAGATCACGGCCGGCCTGCCCGGGCTGTTCCGCGAGCAGGTCGAGCTCGTCCGCCGCTACATCGCGTCGCAGGCCGAGTCGCCGCTCGGACGCGCGAAGGGCCTCGTGCTGAGTCGCACCCCCGGAATCGCGAATGCCCTGCGCCCCATGTACAGCCGGTCGCGGGCCGCCTACCGCAACTTCCGAGCCGGACGCTGACCCCCATAGCCCCGCACACGCGGCCCGCCAGAGCCGCGCCGCCAGGCTCCGAGGCGGCCTGGAACCCTGGTGTTAGTCTTGGGCGGCCCCTCCGTGGGGCCAGCGTCACAAGGTGTGCGGAGGACAATGTCTAAGCCTGTTTCCGTGCGGTCCCAGTCTCGGGGTCTCACGTTCAATCTCCTGGTGAATCTCACTCTCCGTGAGATCCGGTCGGAGTACAAGCGCACAGCGCTCGGGCGAATCTGGTCGCTCATCAACCCGCTCGCGCAGATCGCGACGTTCTCGCTCGTCTTCGGGCTGCTCTTCCAGATCTCCGCGCCTCCGGGCGCGAACTCCGGGGTGCACTTCTTCCCCCTGTGGATCGGTATCGGCGTCGTGAGCTGGGGCTTCATCTCCAACTCGGTCAACGGCGGCATGGGCTCGCTCCTGTCGAGCGCCGATCTGCTGCGCAAGGTCTACTTCCCGCGCTGGGTGCTGCCGCTCTCGCGCATCCTCGCGAACGCGTGGACCTACGTCATCGAGATCGCGGTCATCACCCTGATCATGTGCTTCATCGGCGGCCCCATGGTGCTCGCGTACCTGCCGCTCATGATCCCGCTCATCATCCTCATCATCATGTTCGTGCTGGGCCTCGCCCTCATCCTCTCGGTTGTCGTCGTGTACTTCCGCGACATCGAGCACCTGTGGGGCATCCTCACACAGCTGTGGCTCTACGCCTCCGGCGTCATGTTCCCGCTGACGATGGTGCAGCAGGCTCAAGACAAGCTGACTGAGGAGGGCAGCCTGCTCTTCGGCGAGCCGTGGCCGCTCGTCTTCCTCTTCCAGCTCAACCCGACCCAGCGCATGCTCGAGTCGATCAGGAACATCGTCTACGACTACCAGGTGCCCCCGCTCGAGAACTGGCTGTACATCGGCGTCTGGGCCGTCGTGATGCTGGTCATCGGCATCCTCGTGTTCACCAGGTTCTCGAAGAACATCGTGGAGGAGCTCTAATGGCAGGCACAGCAGTCGACGTCTCCGGCGTCTCGAAGACCTTCCGCATCTACCACGACAGGAACCAGTCGCTGAAAGCGACGGTCCTGAAGGGTGGGCGGGCCAAGTACGAGGAGTTCAAGGCGCTCGACGACGTGACCTTCGAGGTGCCGGAAGGCGGCACCTTCGGTCTGCTCGGCCGCAACGGCTCCGGCAAGTCGACGCTGCTCAAGTGCATCGCCGGCATCCTCTCCCCGAACTCGGGCACCATCACGACCCGCGGCCGCATCGCCGCCATGCTCGAGGTGGGCTCCGGCTTCCACCCTGAGCTGACGGGACGCGAGAACGTCTACCTCAACGGCTCGATCCTCGGCATGTCGAAGCAGCAGATCGACAGCCGCTTCGACTCCATCGTCGATTTCTCCGGCATCGAGAAGTTCATCGACCAGCCCGTGAAGAACTATTCGAGCGGCATGTACGTGCGCCTCGGCTTCGCGGTCTCCATCCACACGGAACCCGACGTGCTGCTCGTCGACGAGGTGCTCGCCGTCGGCGACATGGACTTCCAGGCCAAGTGCCGCGCGAAGTTCGCCGACTTCAAGGCGAGCGGACGCACGGTTGTCGTCGTCTCGCACGGCCTCGAGGGCATGCGCGAGTTCTGCGACCGGGCCGCCTGGCTCGAGCAGGGCGTGCTGCAGGAAGTCGGGCCAGCCACGGCGATCATCGACAAGTACCGGGATTCCGGCAACGTCACCGAGATCATCGAGGGCGGCGGCCAGCGCCACGGCAGCGGCGAGCTCTACATCGACTCTATCGAGCTCGTCAACGAGGGCGGCACCGTCGACAACGAAGTACGGACGGGCGAGTCCCCGACCGTGCGCCTCAACTTCGAGGCGAGGCGCCCCGTCGAGCGCCCGAACTTCAAGATCGCGATCGAGACCCTCGAGGGGGTCCGCATCTGGAGCACCTCCTGCAAGCAGCTCGGCTGGCAGCCTGACTCCGTGCAGGTCGGCCAGGGCAGCATGGACTTCCACCTCGACCGTCTCGCGCTCGCTCCTGGTGAGTACGTCGTGAACGCCGAGGTGTGGCGCGACGAGAGCACGACTCCTGTCGACAGCCTCACCGGCTCGTTCCGGTTCGGTGTGCACGCAGGCTCGCCGTTTGCGCTCGAGGGCGTGCTGGCGATGGATGCGCGCATCGTCGCCAAGCTCCCAGGCCAGTGATTCGGGGGCCGGGTCGAGACTCGGCCGGATGATCGACGAAGGAACCCCCGCCAGGTGGCGGGGGTTCCTTCGTCTCTGTGGCTGCAGTCTCGGAGCTGCAGAATGCAGAAGACCCCCGCCGAGGCGAGGGTCTTCTGTCATGCGGTCAGGCGTCAGCCGGCGACCGGCTCTCCGATGCGGAAGGTGGAGAACAGCTCACGCGACAGCTGGAACGTCGTCGGCTCCGAGGTCGCCGTGGGCTCCGCCGTTGGCGTCTCGTCGCCCTGGGCGTCAGCTGCGGCGGTCTCTGCCGGGGTTTCAGTCGGCGTCTCGACTGGCTCCTCGGTGGCAGTTGCCGTCGGGTCGGTCGTCGCGGTCGCCTCGTCCTGGCTGCCGTCGGCTGCCGGGGTCTCCCCCGTGCCGTCGGTCGCCGCTGGGGCGCCGGTCTCGGTCGGCTCTGCCGTCGCAGTCGTCGTCTCGGTCACGACCGGTGTCGCGAGCGACGGGTCGACCGGGTGCAGCACGCCTTCCTTGGCGACGTAGAGGGTCCCGTCCGGGCCGAAGACCCGGTCCGTGATGGGCTCTGCTGTCGCGGACACCGTGAGGCCCGCACCGACCTCGGGCGAGATCAGGGCGAAGTCGAGTCCGAACGCCGCTGCGTACTCGGGTGTCGCGAAGGGCACGAGCTCTCCGTCGACTCCGATGTAGGAGACGCCGCCGACGGTGACCGCCGAGGTGTAGAGCGGTGAGGTGTTCTCACCGAACTCCGCGAAGTTCGCGTCCGGCACGCTGCGTGGGTTCTCGATGGCGAGCCCGAGCTGCGCGGCGACCTCTGGGGAGCCGACCTGCAGGAGCTCGTCTCCGTTCACGATCCAGGTTCCGGTCCCGGCGCGGTTGGTGATGACCTCGCCAGCGGTGAGCTCGACTGCGGGCTCAGGAGCCGCCGTCTCCGTCGGCTCGGGGGTGCCAGGGGCATCCGTCGACGTCGGGGTCGGCTCGAGCGACGGGTTCGTCGGCTCGGGTGTCGCAGTCGCGGTGGGCTCAGCCGTGGCGGATGCCGTGGGCTCCGGCGTCGCCGAAGCAGTCGGCTCAGGCGTGGCCGTGGCCGTGGCCGTTGGCTCAGGTGTAGCCGTCGCGGTCGCGGTCGGAGTTGGCGTCGCGGTCTCGGTCGGCGCTGGCGTCTCGGTGGGCTCGCCCCAGCCTGCGGGGAGCTTCGTGAGCTGCGCGCCCGTGGTGATCTGGTCGGCGAAGCTCGTCGGAACCTTGATCACCTTGCCGACAGCACCGAACTCGACCACGAGCTTCGGCGAGGAGATGTGCTGCTTCTCACCGTCGTGGACGTAGAACATCTTGCCGCTGCCGTCCTCGATGAACTCCGTCATCGCCTTGCCGGCGTTCGGGACGACACCGCAGAGCTGCGCCGAGAGGGTCGGGAAGTCGATGCCGTAGGCGGCCGCGAGCTCTGGCGTGAGCTTGTACGCCTGCTTGTTGGAGGCGACGTAGGCGTCATCCCCGCAGCGGAACTGGTTGGTCGTGATCGCAGCATCCTTGATCGGGATGCGGTCGAACGAGGCCTGGGTGATGACGTACGGGTTGGTGCCGAAGCCGTACGCCTCGGCGAGCTCGCTGCTGGCCACCTTGGTGAGGTGGGCACCGTCGAGCACGTACAGCGTGTCGCTGCTTGGGCTCTTGATGAGGGCGCCGTTGGTGATGCCGTTGCCCGTCTTGATGCCGTCGAGCGTTCCGGCCGGCACCGTGTAGATCGTGCTGGAGATGCCACGCTTCGTGGCCTCTGCCTCGGCGTCGCTCTTCGAGGAGAACTCGACTCGCTCGCCGCCGACGACCAGGTTGATCTTGTCGCTGCCGCTCTCCTGGACGAAGTGGGCGCCGGTGACGGAGCCGTTCGTGCCGAGGACGCTGATGATCCCAGCTGGGATGGACACGAAGTTCGCTGCGCCGTAGGTCGAGGCCGGTACGCGGAGCAGACCGCCGTCGGTGTGGACGTACGTCGCGGTTCCATCGCTCACGAGCGGCTCTGCCGAGAGGGCGTCGCCCTGGCTGAGCTTGGCGTAGGCCGGGCCGAACCTGCCGGTCGCCTTGAACGCGCTGAAGTCGGACAGTGCGGCCGGGACGGCGTGCGCCGTGAGGTCAGCATCAAGGAGGACCTTGCCGGAGCCGTCGAGCTTCTCGACGATCGCGCCGCCGGTCAGGAAGGGCTCGCCGTCGCTCAGGAAGCCGATCTTGTCGTCCTTCAGCTTCGTGATGCCGATGTACATGCCCTGCTCGCCGAGTTCCGCGATATCCGCGACCTCGCGCTTCGTGGTGCCCTCGATGAAGAAGATCTGTCCGCTCGTGTTCTGCACGAACTTCTCGAGTGCGCCGCCGTCGTTGAACCTGTCGAGCTGCTCCTGCGTGATCTTCGCGAGGTCGGAACCCTGCTGGTAGCCGAAGTCCGCGGCCACGGTCCAGTTGCGAACCTTGCGGAACACGCCATCGTCGATGTAATACGGCGCGCCATCCGGGCCGGCGAGGATCTCGCCGACGTCGGCACCCGTCGAGTACTTGTCGAGCGTCGAGGCCGGGACCGTCGAGACGGCGCCGAGTGCGTAGGCGAAGTCGGCGACCTTGGAAGCGGTCACGGGGTAGCGCACGTCTTCAGACAGGAAGTACACCTGCGAGGAGCCCTCGGCCTTGACGAGCCACGGCACGCTCACGGCACCCTTCGGGTCACCGAACCAGTCGGTGTACATGCTCCAGAAGTTGCGGTTGCCGTAGGCAGAGCATCCGTCGCCCTCGCCGTACATGTTGTTCAGCGCTGCCTGGTTGGGCTGGTACGGCGTGTAGTTGTAGAGGCCTGCGGTCGCGTAGTTCGAGATGTAGACCGCGGAGGAGCCGCAGGAGAAGTTGGGGTTGTACAGCACGTTGTTCGACGCGAACGGGATGTGGTTGAAGCTGTACGGGTTTGCCTTGTAGTTCTGGAACTGCCGGGCCGCGTTGTAGACCTGGTAGAAGAAGCCGCCGTAGCTCTGGTCGCAGGGTGCGGTGTCAGGGCATCCGAATCCGGTCGCAGCCGCGAGCCGACCGAGGGTCGGGCTGGACATGGAGACGAGGCTCTGCTCCTTCTCGAGGAGCACGAGCATGGCTTTCTGGCTGAAGTTGCAGGCCTGGCCGACCTTGGCGATGATGTCGGCCGCAGATTCTCCGCCGCCTGCTCCCGAGTAGGCGGAGCAGTACTGTGTGGCCGGCATCGAGGGCGTCGCCTGCGTGTAGTTGCGCAGCGCCGTCGACGACGACGAGGTGTTGCGCGAGACGAGGAACTGCTGCACCTCGGCCGCGGACATCGCGTTGCCGTTGTAGAAGTTCTCATCGCTGATGAGGTTGCCCGGGTCGAACGCGCTGGCGTCGGCCGCCGCGGCGGCCTCGATGCCGCCGGAGGTCGGGCTCGAGGCGATGAGCTGCAGTCCGAGCAGCCCGGAGGCTGCTACCGCTGCGGTAGCGAATATGGCAAGAGTACGGCGAAACATGAGTTCCCAACGCGTCGGTCGACTGGGGCGCGAAGCCTTCACGGAGTACACCGAGACTGCTCAGCAGTTTCCAAGTATGCATACATGTGCCACGGAACTCCACACCCGTCCCAACTTTCACATCAGTCACATAAACAACATGCGTGCCATTCCGGCCCGCGGGAAGCCCGGAAACACGGCGATCGCGGACCGAAGTTCGGTCCGCGATCGCCGCGACACGCCCAGAGGAAGAAATCCGGGAAATCTTCGCCTGGTGCCGTATAAGTCAGCTCAAGCCAGGTTCGCGCGTTCCGCGTCGATCCAGTCGCAAAGTCGCCCGACCCCTTCGGAAACCATGACTCGGGGCTCCCAGCTCAGGGCAGCACTCGCCTCCGACACCTCGCACGACGCGTGCCGGACATCACCGTTGCGGAACTTGCCGTTGATCTGCGGAGCCGGTGCACTGTAGTGCGCCGCGATGAGCTCAGCAAGGCGAAGGATGGAGGTCCCCTCCCCCGAGCCGATGTCGTAGGCATCCGCGTTGGAGTCGGACTCGAGCGCCCCACGCGTGATGGCATCCGCGACGTCGTCGATGAAGACGAAGTCGCGGATGATCTGCCCGTCCTCGTAGACGGGGATGACTCGACCGGCCTTCGCCTCCTGGGCGAAGAAGGACACGATGCCCGTGTAGGGGTTGATCAGGGACTGACCTGGCCCGTAGACGTTCTGCAGGCGGAACAGCACATCGGTGACACCGAGCGAGAGGCACCAGGAGCGCAGGATGTGCTCCTGCGCGAGCTTGGTCGCCCCGTAGACGCTCGTCGGCGACGGCACCACCTTGGAGGAGACGAACGGCAGTGCGGAGAGCCCCGGGAAGTCCCACTCGCCACGCTCGAGCATCGCCGCGGATCGCTGACCCGGATAGCTCACGACCCCCTGAGCATCAGCCCAGGCCCCCTCGCCGTAGACCGCACGGCTCGAGGTGAGCACGATCTTGCTGGGGAGCTTGTCTGCGCGCACGAAGGCATCCAGCATCTCCGTCGTGCCGACGACGTTCACCCGCGCATGCCGCGTCGCCTCCAGCAGCGACTGACCGGTGCCGGTCTCGGCTGCCAGGTGGATGACCACATCTGGAGTGACATCGGCGAGCAGCGAATCCCAGTCGGCGGCGGAGGTGACATCGCCCTTCACGAACTCGACGCGCTCGTCCAGTTCGCGAGGTCGTTCCAGAACGGGGTGGATCTGCGGGTGCAGGTTGTCGAAGGCGACCACCCGGTCGAAGTGCTCGGGCAGGCGATGAGAGAGAGCGGATCCGATGAACCCGGCTCCCCCGGTGATCAGACAGGTCGTCATGGCGTTGCTCCTTAAGGATCGCCCCAAGGCTAGCGAAAGGGTGCGTCAGGCGACGGGGAGACTCACTTGGCCGGAGGAACCGGGATCCAGTTGAGGTAGCGCTCCGTCATCTCGAAGATCACGACGTCGGGCTTGTAGTCGGCAGCTTCGGCGAGCACATCCGGCATCTGCTCCGTGGCGCTCCCGAGGTTGCTCGTCAGCTGCTTCGTCTCGGCGAAGCCCGTCTGCCACGTCGGACCTGCGCTGTTGCCCTGGCTGTCGCGCACGATGAGGGCACGGAGGTCGCTCTGCGCGCCGTCCGTGACCGTCGTCGCGGGGAGCTGGAGCATGTCGAGCCCCTTGGCGGCATCCGCATCCAGCACCGATCCATCGTTGATGGTGGCCTGCATCTTCGGCGGCGCCTGGTCGAGGACCGGGGTACCCCAGCCAGTGTCCGTGGTGGGGAAGCCATATGTGGCGAACTCGCTGATGACCGGCATGTCACCCACGCTGGAGAACTGCAGCGGGGCGAGCGCCTGGTACTTGTCGTCGACCGCGCCGAGGCAGCTCGCGAGCCGCTCCCACCCGATGGCCGCGCCGTACGGCGACCAGTGGCTGTTGCCCGGCGCGTAGACCGCGCCATTCGCGGCGGCGTCACGCAGGTCCTGGCGGGCGTCGACGATCGGCAGATCCGGGTGCGCGTCCAGCAGGTAGTCGAAGGCGGTCGGGCCTCGCAGCTCCTGTGCCCACTCGGGCAGATGCTGCGGATACACCGCCCAGTCGGCGGGCACGATCTGGATCACGAAGTCGATGCCCTGCGCGCTGAGGTCCTCGTCGATGGTGCGGAAGTAGTCGCCCCATTCCTCGCTCTCCTCCTCGCTCAGGAAGCTGCGGCCGAGCGCCTGCGAGAAGTTGTTCGCCTGGGTGTCGCCCCAGAAGACCCAGCCATCCTGGCCGGGCACGTAGAGCTGCGCATCCGGGTTCGACCTGATCTGCTCATTCCAGACGGCCTCGCTGGCGTCGCGTTCGTCGCCGGTCCACGGGGACCCGGACACCGTGTCGACGAGCCCTGGCTGGCACTGAGCGGCGGGAAGCCTCGGCTCCTCCGACGCCGGGGCGACCTCCGGGGGCTCGAACTGCTCCTGGGCGATGGCCTGGCGGGTCTGGTAGCCGGCGAGAGTCGCGATGATGGCGGCGACGATGAGGAGGATGAGCGGGATGAGCCGCACCCGGTGCCAGCGCTGCGCCCAGGTCAGGCGACCGCCCTCGGACTTCGGCTCCTCGAAGCCGCTGTCGGGACGAAGCCCGCTTGGTCCGACCGCGGTCATCGGCGTGCCTCCACGTGACCATCGCGGATTCGCGTCGCGAAGTTCGACGACGAGTAGGCCGGGTTGACGATCCTGCCCTTGACGGCGTCGACGTAGGGCGCGCCTCTCGCGAGGAGCCAGGCAAGCCACTTGGGCGTCCAGTTCTTGAGGCTCATCGCCGGGCTCTCGATCAGGTGCCAGGAGACGTAAGCGCAGATGTGCGCAGCGACGGCGATGACCAGGTGGTACACGAACCAGCCGGCGTTCTGCAGCCCGAAGTACGCCCCGAACTGCATGAGGGGCCAGGCAAAGATGTAGATGCCGTAGGAGAGGTCACCGTGCTTCTCCCAGCGGTTGAGACGCGGGGTGCGGATCGCGAACCACATGAGGAAGTACATGAGGCCGTACTGGCCCCACATGTTCCACCCCCCGAACGCGTAGGCGAAGCCGGCGACGCCGAGCGCGAGGACCGCGAGGCGGTCGTCGATCGGGATCTTGTCCCCGAACAGGGCGAACAGCATGCCGAACGCGAAGGGGGCGAAGAACATCGGGTAGAAGGGGTTGGTGAGCAGCGGGCTGAGCGAGGTCATCTCGACCCAGCCGCTCCAGGTCAGGAAGTTGACGCCGATGATGCCGAAGGCGATGATCCCGCCGACGATGCGGTTCGAGAACACCCCGAAGAGGCCGAGGACGCCCACGAGGATGTACGCGCGGAACTCGTAGAACAGGGTCCAGGCAGAGCCGTTCCAGTCGAAGCCGCCGATGCTCGCGAAGGGGAGCGAGCTGCCCATGCCCGCGATGTTGCGCTGGCCGAGCTCGAGCCACATGTTGTTCAGGAAGTACGTGAACGGCGAATCGGTGTCCGCATCCCAGAAGCCAGCCATCGAGCCCGTCTCCTGGTGCCAGGCGATCGGGGCGAGGATGAACGCCGTCGTGAGCAGCGCGAGCCAGAAGGCAGGGAAGATACGCAGGGCCCGCCGCCAGAAGAAGCGGAAGATCGTCGACTTTCCGCGACGACTCTGCGTGATGAGGTAGCCGGAGAAGAAGAAGAAGCCTGCGACGGCGACGCCGCCGATGGACTGCTCGCTGGAGATCTGCGTGCCGAGGTCGTGCCCGCCGTAGAAGCCGGCGAGGGGTCCTGCGTGCGCGAAGATGACCGCGAAGGCGAGGAGCCATCGGAGGAACCCGATGCTGTTGGCCCGTGGATCAAAGGCCTTGTCGAGCGTCAGCGGCATAGCTTCCTTGGTCGTGGAGTCGAGCGCCCGCAAGCAGGCGGCGCTCCATCCTACACAGGGAGCAGAATCGCATTTCGGGCCGTCACGCCGGAAATCCGGGGTTCAGATCAGCTGACGGTGACCGTCATCGGCTCGCTGACGCCGCTGCCCGCTGGCCCCTCGTACTGCATGACGGCTTCCCAGTCACCGGCTTTGATCGCCGGGTCGCGCAGGTTGACGATGCAGCTAGAGGCGTCGGTGTCAGCCGAGGTCGGTGCCGTCGCCGTCGCCGTCGCGACGAACGTCTCCGGCCCGTTCTTCAGGATGAGCGTGCAGGTGCCGCCCGGGTCGGTCGTCGACACGAGGGCCGCCGCGGAGATGACGCTCTGGTCCGGCACCCAGTAGACGCGGCTGAGCGAGACCTGCACGGCAGATCCCTCTGCCGGCTGGCTGGGCTCCGCCGTCGTGGTCTCGGTCACCGTGACCGTCGGGACGGGAGTCGCGGTGACGATGAGCGTCTCAGGGACGGCGACGTCGGTCGCCTGAGGCAAGGACGTGACGGGCACCGTGTTGTCGGGCGGCGCCTGCTGCCCGAGCGGGTTCATGAGCACGAAGACGATCGCGGCGATCGCCACGGCCGCCGCGATGAGGAGGCCGATGATCAGCCCTCGCCCGGTGCCACGGCGCTCGGCCTGGCTCTCCAGCTCTTCGAGCTCGTCAGGGTCGTACTGCCCGCCGAGCGGCGTCTCGCCGTTGCTCATCTGCCACCTCCAGTCGCAGACACGGTACCCCGACGGAGGTCGGGGCCCGCTGATGCCGCGCCGCTAAGGGCGGTCAGCGGAGGCGCGACAGCAGGCCCTTGGCGTCCGCGGCGAGGCGCCGGAGCGGCTCCTCGAGCGCGGGCACACGCCGGAGCACGGCCGCGGCGACCCGCGCGAAGCCGCTGCCGCCGGGCCGGCGAGCGCGCGCGAGACGGTGCGGTGCTCGCACGTCCGAGCCGAACTCGGCAACAAGATCCTCGTACTTCGCGGCGAGCAGTGCGTAGTCGCTCGCGAGGCCGTCTGCGGTCTCCGCCTCGGAGACGGCGAACCCGGCGTCGAACACGAGCCTGCTCGCGATCAGGTCGAGGAGCGTCGCGAGCTCCCCCTCCGGGAAGCGCGACTCGAGCGGCGCGTAGCCGAGCGAGCCGAGGGCTCCCGCGAGAGGTCGGAGCGCATCCACCCGATACGCCGCGAACCCCGCGTACGGAGCGATCGGCGCGTTCGCGTCGAGCGGCGCATCCGTACCGAGCGTCGCAGCGAGCAGAGCAGCCCTGGTGCGCGTGCCGCGCCAGCCGTCACCGAGCAGCCCCGTCCCGACGGGCGGCGTCACCGGCACCACCATCCCGAGGCGGCCATGGTCGGCGAACTCCCACGCGAGCGGTTCCGCTCGCTCGAAGATGACCCTCCTGCCCCGCTGGCGCGCCAGCATCGACGCGCTTGCCGGAGCCGAGCGCAGCGAGTCCGCTGCCACCGACTCGACGAGCAGCAGGTCCGCTGCCAGCAGCCGCTCGTCGCCGCCAGCCAGCCTGCGCCAGAAGTCGCCGCGGACGATGCGCACGTGCAGCCCCGAGATCGTCGCCGACTCGTCGCCACTCGCCGCATCTCGAAGCCACTCGTGCGTCAGCGCGGTCGATGCGCGCCGCAGCACCCGAGGGCCAGCCCCGACGCCGCCAGCGAGCACTCGACTGGGCGCGAACCGCGCCGTCCCCTCGACGAGCACGTCGACGGGGAAGCCCCGTCGCTCGAGATCGAGGGCGACGTCCCGAGCCGAGACCCCGCGGTGGTCGAGCTCGACGGGGTCGTGGAAGAACACGCGGCGCTTCACGAGGGGCACCCCCGCCTCGAGCAGCAGCAGGGGGGTCTCGAGGCTGGCGTTGGCGACGGGTGTCCCGTCCACCCGGAAGTTGCCCGCCGGGAACTGCGCGCCGACCGAGAAACCGCGCTCCGCGAAGAACGGGGAGAAGCGCGCCTCGTGGTGGCGAACCGAGTCGTCGTACGACCGGATCTCGGGCATGGACGCCCAGTACTCGGCCCACGCGTCACTCATCACGACGTGGCGCCGCACTGCGATCCAATGCGATTGCAGATGCGACGGCAGGGTGCCTCGTCGCGTGTACGGATCCGGGGTGAGCTCGCCGTGCTCCGTGACGCCCCACACGTCGTGCCCCGCGGCATCCGCCCACGCGAACGTCTCGGCGAAGTCGCCGACGGGCCCGAAGAAGGTGTAGTTCGCGAGCACGACCTCGTCGAAGGCCGCGAGCCGCTCCGGACCGATCTCCTCGAGCGCTGCGCGATAGCCGCCCACATCGAAGCCCTCGTTCGGTCGCTCGAAGACCCTGTCGGCGACGGAGGCGAGCGACTCGCGCGAAGCGTCGGTCACCGAGCCGTTCACAACGACGAAGAGCTCGCTGGCGTGCCCCCGCAAGCCCTGCAGCGCCCGGAGCACACCGGCGTCGGCGAAACCCGCCCGGTCGAAGAGCAGGTAGATGACAAGTCGATTCATAGTCGCGGGCGGCCGCTGCGGCCGACTCCTCCCCTGAGCGCGTGCAGACTCGTGCCAAGCTAGCACCACAGCGCACCGAGACAGAGGAGAGCAGATGCCAGCTTCGCGACTCGTCGCCGAACGCCGCCAGGAGGATGCCCGCGAGCAGCGACTCGGAGACGCCCCCGTCACCGCGGTCGTCTGCACCCACAACGGCGAGCAGTTCCTCGAGCAGCAGCTGCTGAGCATCCTCTCGCAGAGCCACCCCGTCGCCGAGGTCATCGTCTCCGACGACGCGTCGCGCGACGGCACGGTCGAGCTCGCGCGACGCGTGCTGGAAGCCTCCGACCGCGCGTTCCGCATCTACACCCGCGACGAGCCGCTGCGGGTGAGCGCGAACTTCGCGTTCGCACTCGGCGAGGCACGCACCGAGTACCTCGCCACCAGCGACCAGGACGACGTGTGGCATCCCAAGAAGGTCGAGCACCTCCTCGCCGCCCTCGTCGGCGACGACCAGGCCCTGCTCGCGCACTCCGACGCGCTCCTCGTCGACGAGGACGGCGAGCCCATTGGCGGCACCCTCCTCGAGTCGCTGGAGATCACCGACGCCGAATGGCGCGACTACGAGAACGGGCGGCAGCTCGAGGCGCTCACCGCCCGCAACTTCGTGACCGGCGCGACCATGATGCTGCGCGCATCCCTCGTCTTCCGGGCCGGCAACGCGCCAGAGCCGTGGATCCACGACGAATGGCTCGCGACGACGGCGGCCCTCGTGAATGGACTCCGCGTCGTGCGCGAACCCCTCATCGACTACCGGCAGCACACCGGCAACCAGATCGGGCAGACCGCACCCACCCTGCGGGTGAAGATCGCGCAGGCAACCAAGGACGGCTCCGCCGACCAGCTCCGCCGCTACCGCCGCGCCGTGGCGCTCCTGCGTCGCGTCAGCGAGCTCGGCGGCACCCCGGAGCAGGAGGCGCACGTGCGGCGCAAGGTCGCGCACGAACGACAGCGACTCGAGCTGCCGGCTTCGCGCATCCGTCGCCTCCCCCGCGTCCTCAAGTGGACTCTGCGGGGCCGCTACGCGAGCTACTCGCGCGGGAGCTACGACATCGCCCGCGACCTCTTCCAGTCGCTGCGGGAGCGCGACGAGCGCTGACCACCCAAGAGCGCTGACGTCGAGCGTCGCGCGGACGACGAAGGCCGTGACCCCGAGGGGCCACGGCCTTCACCGCCAAGCGGGGCTCGCTACGCGAGGAGCCCCTGCATGTAGCGTCCGTATCCGCTCTTCTGCAGCGGCTTCGCGAGCTCCGCGAACTGCGCGTCGTCGATCCACCCGGCGCGCCACGCGATCTCCTCGATGCAGCCGATCTTGAAGCCCTGACGGTCCTCGATCACGCGAACGTACTCGCTCGCCTGCATCATCGACTCGAACGTGCCGGTATCCAGCCACGCCGTGCCACGGTCGAGCACCTGCACCTGCAGCTTGCCCGCATCCAGGTACGCCGAGTTGACGCTCGAGATCTCGAGCTCGCCACGCGCGGAAGGCTCCACGCTCTTCGCGATCTCGACCACGTCGTTGTCGTAGAAGTAGAGGCCGGGCACCGCGTAGTTCGACTTCGGCACCTCCGGCTTCTCCTCGATCGACACGGCTTTGTTGTGCTCATCGAACTCGACGACGCCATACGCGACCGGGTTCGACACGTGGTAGGCGAAGATCAGGCCGCCGTCGAGCACGTTGTTGCCGCGCAGCGACGATCCGAGCCCAGAGCCGTGGAAGATGTTGTCGCCGAGCACCAGCGCGACCGAGTCGTCGCCGATGAACTCCTCGCCGATGATGAACGCCTGCGCGAGCCCATCCGGCGACGGCTGCACGGCGTACTCGATGCGCATCCCGAGCTGCGAGCCGTCACCCAGCAGGGCGCGGAACTGCTCGTTGTACTCGGGAGTCGTGATGATCAGCACCTCGCGGATGTCCGCCATCATGAGCGTCGACAGCGGGTAGTAGATCATCGGCTTGTCGTAGATGGGCATGAGCTGCTTGGAGATGCCCTTGGTGATCGGCCACAGACGCGTGCCGGAGCCGCCTGCCAGGATGATTCCCTTCATGGCTACGCACCCGCCTTCGCGCTGAGCTCCGCGTAGTAGGCGCGGGCCTCTTCCCAGCTGGGGAGGAGACCGGACGCGGCCGCCTCGGCGAGCGAGGGGGCATCCGTGTCCTTCGGGGAGAGCAGCAGCTCGCCGGCCTCCTCAGGGAAGCGCAGGTCGACATCCTTGTCGAGCGGGTTGATGCCGTGCTCGCGCTCCGCGTGGTAGGTGTCGGTGACGAGGTAGCTGACCGTCGCGTCATCCGTCAGTGCCACGAACGCGTGGCCGAGCCCCTCGGACAGGTAGATGGCCTTGCGGTCGACGTCGTCGAGACGGACCGAGTCCCACTCCCCGAACTTCGGCGAACCCGTGCGGATGTCGATGACGAAGTCGAGCACAGCTCCACGCGTGCACGTCACGTACTTGGACTGGCTCGGCGGAATGTCCGCGAAGTGGATGCCACGGACCACACCACGCGTCGACACCGAGGTGTTCGCCTGCTTGAGGTCGATCGAGTGCCCGACAGCTTCTGCGAGCTTGTCGAAGCGGTACCACTCCAGGAACACGCCGCGGTCGTCGCCGAACTGCTTCGGCGTGATCTCGTAGCTGTCTGGGATGCTGAGTTCGCGAATCTCCATGCCGAGGAGTCTAGTGCGGCACGGATTGCGAATGCTCGCCGACCCACTCGGCCATACTTGAACGCTGGCGAACCGCCGAACAAGAACGCGTATAGAGAAGAGGAATACGGGATGCACACCAACGCCGAGCCGCGCACTCCACCGCGCGTCGCCGTCCTCCTCGCGACGCACATGGGGAAGCCCTACCTCGACGAACAGCTCGACTCGATCCTCGCCCAGGCAGGCGCCGACCTCCACGTGTACGTGTCCGACGACGGATCGACCGACGGCACCCTCGAGATCCTCGCCGAGCGAGCAGCCGCCGATGCCCGCATCACGATCCTCTCCCCCGAGACCTTCGGCGCTCCCGCACCCAACTTCTTCCGCCTGCTCACCACGATCCCCATCGAGGATCACGACTACGTCGGCTTCGCGGACCAGGACGACGTGTGGATGCCCGCCAAGCTCGAACGTCACATCCGACTCCTCAGCGAGGGCCACGCCGACGGCATCTCCTCCAACGTCACCGCGTTCACCGAAGACGGCTCGCGCCTGCTCATCAAGAAGGACTACCCGCAGCGCCTCGCAGACCATCTCTTCGAGACGCCGGGCCCCGGATCGACGTTCCTCCTCACCCAGCGATTCGCGCGGCTCGTCGCAGACCAGCTCGACAACGCGGACTCCCCGGCGCGCACGGCCTTCGCCCACGACTGGCTCATCTACGCGCTCGCCCGGTCGGCAGGGCTCCGCTGGATCATCGACGGCGAGTCGACCGTCGACTACCGCCAGCACGTCGCCAACGCGGTCGGCGCCAACACCGGCCTCTCGCAGGCGTGGAAGCGTCTCAGGCTCACCTCGAACCGCTGGCATCGTGGGCAGGTGCAGCTGACCGTCGAGGCGTGCATCCACGTCGCCTCCCCGGACGAGCTGCCGAGACTGCAGTGGCTGCACGAGATCCTCGCCGAGTTCACCTACCGAGACGCGCTCCGGCTCGTGCGACGCTGGCGGCAGCTGCGACGCCGGCCACGGGACCGTGCGGCCCTCGCCACCCTCATCACGACGGGACTGTGGTAGCTCGACGAAGGGCCGCGCTAGAGTAGCTCCGACTGCGCGCGGGTCACACCGCAGCACTCGAACCGCACAACCATCGGCAACTTTCCATCGGCACAGCCCGGCCGACGATTGAACAGGACAGGTATGAAACTTCTCGTGACCGGCGGAGCCGGCTTCATCGGCTCGAACTTCGTGCGCCGCGCGCTCCAGGACCAGTACGAGGGTCTGGAGGGTGTCGAGGTCGTCGTGCTGGACAAGCTGACCTACTCCGGCAACCTCGAGAATCTCGCACCCGTCTCCGACTCCGAGCGGTTCACGTTCGTCGAGGGCGACATCACCGACGACGTCGTGCTCGATGAGTGGATCCCGAAGGTGGATGCGGTTGTGCACTTCGCCGCCGAATCGCACGTCGACCGTTCCGTGCGCGACGCCTCCGTGTTCATCGAGACCAACGTCGTTGGCACGCAGAAGCTGCTCGACGCGGCACTGCGCCACGAGCTGCCCCGCTTCGTGCACGTCTCCACCGACGAGGTCTACGGCTCGATCGAAGAAGGAAGCTGGAGCGAGACGTTCCCGCTCGAGCCCAACTCGCCCTACTCGGCGTCCAAGGCGTCCTCCGACCTCATCGCGCGCTCGTACCACCGCACGCACGGTCTGAACGTGTCGATCACGCGCTGCTCGAACAACTACGGCCCGTACCACTTCCCCGAGAAGGTCATCCCGCTCTTCGTCACGAACCTCATCGACGACAAGCACGTTCCCCTCTACGGCGAGGGCAACAACATCCGCGACTGGCTGCACGTGGACGACCACTGCCGCGGCATCGCCATGGTGCTCGTCGGCGGAAAGGCCGGCGAAATCTACAACATCGGCGGCGGCACCGAGCTCACCAACAAGGAGCTCACGCAGCTCCTCCTCGACGCGACCGGCAAGGACTGGTCCTACGTGGACCGCGTGCAGGACCGCCTCGGCCACGACCTGCGCTACTCGGTCGACATCTCCAAGATCCAGCGAGAGCTGGGATACGAGCCCAAGGTTCCGTTCGAGCAGGGTCTGGCTGACGTGGTGCAGTGGTACCGCGACAACCGCACCTGGTGGGAGCCGCTGAAGGAGCGCGCTGCCCTGTGACCGATTCGACGTCTGTCCCCGCCACGGCGGCCGCACCTGCGGTTGCTGCACGGTTCCTGATCACGGGTGCATCCGGGATGCTCGGCCGTGACCTCCAGCGCGCCCTCGCGGGCCGCGAGGTCACGGCTCTGGATCGCGCCGCGCTCGATATCACCGACCCTGCAGCGGTCGAGGCCGCTGTGGCGGGGCATGACGTCGTCATCAACGCCGCCGCCTACACGAACGTGGACGGCGCGGAGACCGACGAGGCGACCGCCTTCGCGGTCAACGCGACAGGCCCCGGCGTGCTCGCGACCGCCGCTGCGAAGCACGGCGCGCGGCTCGTGCACGTCTCCACCGACTACGTCTTCCGCGGCGACGCCGCGTCCCCGTATGCGGAAGGCGCCGACCACGACCCGATCTCCGCCTACGGTCGCACCAAGGCCGCTGGCGAGAAGGCCGTCCGCGACGCACTGCCGGACGCCTCCTACATCGTGCGCACGGCCTGGCTCTACGGGGCAGACGGCCCGAACTTCGCGAAGACGATGGCCCGCCTCGCGGCGTCCAAGCCCGAGGTCTCCGTCGTGTCCGACCAGCTCGGACAGCCCACGTACTCTGCAGACCTCGCGGCGCAGATCGTCGCGCTCGTCGATTCGGGCGCTCCTGCCGGCACCTACCACGGGACAAACGCCGGTATCGCGTCCTGGTACGACTTCGCCAAGGAGATCTTCCGCCTCGCGGGCTTCGACCCCGAGAACGTCAAGGAGACGGACAGCAGTTCGTTCGTCCGTCCCGCCCCTCGCCCCGCCTACTCCGTCCTCGGCCATGACGCCTGGGCGAACGCGGGAGTTCCACCCATGCGGCCCTGGCTCGACGCGCTCGAGGACGCCGCCGCGCAAGGAGTCCTCAGAGCCTGATGGTTACCCTTCGTGTTCTCCTCGACCGTGCCGCCGATGAGCGTCCAGGCGGCACCCGCCGCTACAGCGAAGAGCTCGGACGCCAGCTCATCACGCGCGCGCCCCGCGGCTGCGACATCGAGGCGATCATCCCCCGGCGCACTCGCGACGAGGTCGCGCTCCTCGAGGAGCGAGTCCCCGGCCTGACGAGCGTCGTTCAGGCCCCTCTGCGGCCGGATCGCCTCGAGTCCTCCTGGTCACGCGGGCTCCTGACGAACGCCGTCGGCGGCGGCTTCATCCACAGTTTCACCCCCCTGGCGCCCATGCGCGACATCTCGCTCAGCCAGGGCATCGACCAGACGGTCGTCACCTGGCACGACATGACCGCCTTCACGCATCCTGAGCTCATCAGCTCGCACACCGTGAAGCACCACAAGGCCCTCCTCCGTCGTGCATTCCGCTACGCCAGCGGCATCGTCGTGCCGACGAACGCCGTCGCCGACCAGGTCATCGAGCACTTCGACTTCGGTGACCGAGTTCGCGTCATGAGCCCGGCCGCAGCTGCGAGCATCCGTCTCCCCGAGTCCGAGGGAGCTGGGGATGCGATCGCCGACACGCTCGGATTGCCGGACGAGTACGTGCTGACGCTCGCATCACTGCACAAGCGCCACGGCCTCGCCCAGCTCATCAAGGCCCTCGACGACAAGGACCTCGCTGGCGTCACACTCGTCGTCGTCGGTCCGACAGAGCGCGGAGAGACCACGCTCGACGGCCTCGTGAGCGACTCCGGCGTCGCCCGCGAACGCGTCGTGTCCGTCGGCGTCATCAGCGACGAGCAACTGGCCGTCGCCCTCCAGCGCGCCAGCGCCCTGGTCGTGCCTAGCCTCAGCGCAGGTTTCGGCCTGCCTATCATCGAGGCCTTCAAGTTCGGCACCCCCGTCATCACCTCCGACGACCCAGCGCTCGTCGAAGTCGGCCTCGACGCCACCCTCGTCGTCGAGCGCGGCGACGGACTCGCCGACAGCGGCTACCCCGGGCGCCTCGCCGGCGCCATCGCCGGAGTGCTCGGCGACAGCGACCTCGAACGGCGACTCCGCCTCGCCGGCAAGGACCGCGGCGGGATGTTCTCGTGGGAGATCGCCGCCGACCAGGTCTGGAACTTCCACGCCGACCTCTAGGCACAGCGGCACGACGCGTTCGGCGCGTTCGGCGCGGGACATGGATTGACGTTGGACGTGGTTCTGCAGTGGGGCGCCTCGCTCCTCACACTGTGCGGGTTCGGCCTCGCCATGGGCCTCAACCCCGCGCTGTACGCAGCGACCGGAGACCTGCTCGCCCGCAACATCGACGTCGGCAAGCGGCTGGGGTGGATGCTCCTGGGACTAGCACTCGGTGCCACGGTCCTGCTACTCGTCTTCCGCAGCTTCGACCCGACCACGCTCGTCACGACCCTCCGCGGCAGCATCGACACGGCGCTCCTGAACAGGACGCTCGACCTCATCGTCGGCACCATCTTCCTGGTCTCCGCGTCCGCAGTGCTCATCTGGAGAGCGCGCGTCCACGACTTCCCGCAGAAACCGGCGACAGTGTCGAAGCCACGCGCATCCGCCGCCGGCTACTTCATGCTCGGCCTGGGCGCCTGCGTGGGTTTCACGACCCTCCCGATCATGTACCTCACGGGGCGCCTCCTCCACGGACTCACCGCAGATGATCCTCTGCGCGTTGTCGCCTATGCAGTGTTCCTGCTCGCCCTGGCAGCGCCCTTCCTCACCCTTGCCTGGGTGTGGACGAAGATCCCCTCGCTGGCCGCCCGCGTCGTCGGGTTCTATTCAAGGGCAGCCGACTGGGACTACCGGCGAACGCTCGCGATCCTCCTCGTCCTCGCCGGCTTCCTCTTCCTCTGGCTGGGGATCTTCGCGCCTCGCGGCCTCTGATCCACCGCGCCCGAGCATCCGCGTCGCCGCATCCGCCCCGGGCCTCCGCCTCCCGCCGCCTCACCCCCTTTAGCCGGCCCATCCTCTGCCTCGACGTCTCGGGATGGAAACATCACTTCGTTGCGAGAACATTCCCCGAAGCAAGTGATCTTGCCAGCCCGAGTATTCGGAAATCGAGCCAGCCATCAGCTGGTGAGGGAAGCGTCGCCCGCCTGGGCTGTGCATAACTTCCAGTCCGGCAGCGCGGAATCTCTACCGTGGGCGGCATGACAGCAGCATCAGCGCCTCTTCCGCCCGAGCAAGGGCATGCCTTCACCACCGGCGCGGGGCTCCGTTCTGGGCTCAGCCGCCGAGAGGTCTTCGGATCGAGCCTCGCGCGACCGCACCACGGAATCCGAGCGACCGCGGAACCAGCCACGCCCGAGGAACTCGCCAGGGCCTACCTGCCGCGGATGCGCGAATGGCAGGCATTCGGAGACGTCACAGCAGGACTGTTCTGGGGTTTCCCGCTCCCGAGTCGTCTCCGGAACGCGATGACCGTGCACGTCGTGGTGCCGACAGGACGAAATGCACCCAAGGGCAGCCGGCTCGCCTCGAGACGCATCTCCCCGGAGAAGTGGGAGCGAGTAGTCCACCTGGGCACACCCCTGTCGGCTCCCGCGCTGACTTGGGCGCTTCTGTCGCGCGTCCTCTCAGCGCAGGAGCTGGTCGTCGTCGGCGATGCCGCCATCTCTACTTCACGGAACTACCCCTCTCTGCGGCGACCGTCCGAGCCGAGCATCCCTGGCGACGACTCCAGCGGCGTACCCGCGCACGCCGCGCTGGACCAGCTGGTCGACATCAGCAAGGCCTGGGGCCGGACAGTCGGAGCATCGCGACTTCGCCTGGCTCTTGAGCAGATCCGCGCGGGAGTGGAGTCGCCGATGGAGACCTTGACGCGGTTGGCTCTCGTTGACGCCGGGCTTCCCGAGCCTCAAGTTGCCTACGAAGTGTTCCAGAGGAAACGCTTCCTCGGACGCGTGGACCTCGCTTATCCGGAATTCAAGGTCGCTATCGAGTACGACGGCGAGCATCACTGGACGAAGGAGCAGGCCATGAAGGATCTCGCGCGCATCAACCGCATCCAGCACGCCGGTTGGCTCGTGATCCGCGTGACGCGGAGGCAGCTGACCCCGAACCCGGCGGAGTTCTTCGCGCAGGTGCGTGCAGCGATGCGGCGTGCGCGCTGAACCGCGCTCCTCTCGGGCTGGGAAAATCACTTCGTGCTGGAGAACTTCCCACAAAACAGGGACCTTTCCATCCCGAGGGCCCTGGAAGGGGCGGGGCAGGCGGTTGTGTCCGACAGGCGGATAGGCAGGTCGGGCGGACAGGCAGGCAGGTCGGGCGGCCAGATAGACAGGACCAGACCCGGCCAGCAAACTCGGGCTGGGGAAGTCACTTCGTGCTGGAGAACTTCCCACAAAACAGGGACCTTTCCATCCCGAGAGCCCGGGAAGGGGCGAGGCAGGCGGTTGGGTCCGACAGGCGGACAGGCAGGTCGGGCGGACAGGCAGGCAGGTCGGGCGGTCAGATAGACAGGACCAGACCCGGCCAGCAGACTCGGGCTGGCGAAGTCACTTCGTGCTGGAGAACTTCCCACAAAAGAGGGACGTTTCCATCCCGAGAGCCCGGGACGGGGCGGGGCACGCGGGTAGGTCAGACAGGACGGCCAGGTGGTCGGGCTGGACAGGACGGCCAGTTGGTCAGTCAGACAGGGCCAGACCCGGCCAACCGACTCGGGCTGGGAAAATCACTTCGTGCTGGAGAACTTCCCACAAAACAGGGACCTTTCCATCCCGAGAGCCCTGGACGGGGCGGGGAGGCGGGAAGGGAGAAGGCGGGGAAGCTGGCGGATGGGGCCGCGGGCCGGGTCAGCGCTCGCCGGCGAGCCATGCGGTGGCACGATCGTGCGACCGGGGACGGAACGCCCAGACGCAGGCGATGCGATGCTCGGCCGTCGTGCGGTAGCACGCGAACCGCTCGGGGTCTCCGCCCACTGCCAGCTGGAGGCGCTCGATCATCGCGTGCGCTTGGTCGCGCATCGGGCGCGAGATGCTGCCGGTGAAGGCAGCGAAGTCGAGGTGGGCGAGCAGGTTCGCGAGGTCGAGTTCCGGTTCGGTGAGCGCGGCAGTGTCGAGGTCGAGGACCGCCAGCCGTCGGCTGTCCGGGTCGAAGAGCAGCTGGCCGTCGTGCAGGTCACGATGTGCGAGCGCCCCAGCCCGGCGCGCGTCTGCGGTCAGCTCCTGGCAGCTGCGTTCGACCCGTTCAACGAACAGTCTTGTGGTGGCGGCGGAGAGACGGAGCGGATCGAAGGCTCGCAGCTTATCGAGCCAGGCGGCGAGGATGCTGGCCTCGTCAGCAGCCGTGTGCGTGGCGAGTGGTGTCGTCGGGGAGCTCGCCCGTGGTACATGAACGGCTTTGGTCGCGAAGCTGCCCCAGGAGCGTTCGAAGGCCGCGAGCGCGAGGCCCCAGGCGTCGGGGTCCAGGTGCGCGATGAGGCTTCCCGCCACCGCGCGGGCGTGGATGAGGTCGCCGCTTGCGTCCAGTGACTCGTCGGCGGTCTCGAACCCCGCGCTGCTGAGCGCGCCGGCGAGGGGCCTCGTTGCCTGGTGGATACGCGCTGCCTTGCCGGGCCGGGTCACCTTGACGTACCGTCCGGCCTCGTCATCGCGGAGCACGGCCCGCTTGCCGAGTCGGTGGACGAGCAGGGTTCCTCGAGTCGAGCTGAGGCCCGGCAGCCGCGTGTCGTGCCGGTGCGGGGTGACGGTCGCGATGCCCTCCGCATCGATGCTGCCGGCGCGGCATCGCCCGACCGGGTCTGTGCCTTCGACCACGAGGGCACCGTTCGGGGCGGGCCAGGCCCGCTCGATCGCCAGGGTGCAGCCTGCGTCTGGGATCGGGATCTCCAGTGGGACGCGATGCGTCGCGCTCGGTGTCACGATCGTTCCTCGGTTCCAGCGACGGTGAGGTCCGCGACCATCGTCAGTCGTTGCGCGATGTCGGCTCGCCAGTTCGGGGCGCAGGCGCGGAATGGCTCACTTGCCCGGGCGAGAAGGTGCAGCCCGGTCCACGCCTCGATCTCGTCGAGGGTCGGTTGTGGGTGCCTGGGGCTCGCCCCGCTGCCCCCTGCGAGGTAGCCGGACAGCAGTTCGTCGCGGATGGCGGGCAGGCGTCCGCTCGGTCTGTGCAGGCATCCCGGTTCGGCGTCGATTCGGGTGAGGAGTTCGACGGCGATGTAAGACCCCAGATCGGAGCCGGGTGCGCCCACCGAATGCCGGTCGAAGTCGACGACGACGCCCTGGCTGCCCTCCCCCAGCACCTGATCTCGTGAGAAGTCGCCGTGCAGGAAGACGGGGTACCGCGGGCTCTGCGCGAGCCGACCTTCGAGCGACCGCGAGAGGGCGCGGACAGCACTGCCATGTTCGGGAACGAGGCGTGAGAGCTGCTCCACGCTGGCGGAGAGGTGCGCCCGCCACGCGAGGAAAGGGCTCTCGGCGAGTGGGGCCTGCGTGTGGATGCGCGCGAGCAGCTTGCCTGCCGTCTGGGCGTCCACGGGTTGCGCCGAGTCCGGGGTCACGAGCGGGGTCAGGAGCAGCCGTCCGGATGCGCTGACCCGTGTTGGCAGGGCCGGCCCCCCGCTCTCGGCGATCGCGTTGGCGGCGGCGGCCGATGCTGTGAGCGGACTGCGAGCGAGCTTGACGACGGTAGCCGTGTCTTGGGACTCGTGGATCCTGACGGCTCGGCGCCAGGGGTTGTAGTTGAGCGTCGAGCTCGGGATCGGGGTGAGGTCCGGGGTCGCTGCGAGCTCGCGGTCGGCATCCGCGAGGCGTGGGTCGGTGGCGGCCGGTCCGACGAGCAGGATCGAGCCGTCGGCGAAGGCGTGCTCTGCGAGCTCGACGCCGAGCGCCGAGGCGCGCTTTCGCGCTTTGGCGCCTTTCACCCGTTGTGCTGCGCTGAGGCCCGCCGCCCACCAGAGTCCCTCACCGGAGCGCTCGGTGAGGCGCGCGATGACGGAGAGTGTCGGCTTCTCGCGGAGGTGCCCCGCCGTCACCTCGCGCCCGCCGGTCAGTGAGCGCAGAAGCGCTCGTGCATCCGGTTGCCCGCTTCCGGCTGCGAGGAGGAGGTCGAGTGGCTCGAGACCGAACATGGGGGTCCTAGGCTGCGTCATGGTCGCTCCGCTTCTCCTGCGCCTGAAGCCAGCGCCCGAAGCGGTTGCCGGTCGATGCGCCGAGTTCGATGGGTGAGCCGTCGAGCAGGATCTCCCCGTCCTCGATCCAGACGATGCGTGTGGCCCGGCGGGCGACGGCCGCGTCGTGCGTGATGGAGATGGTAGTCCGTCCCGTGGTGAGGCCGGTGAGGGCTGACAGCACCTCGTTGGCGGAGTGGGGGTCGAGGCCAGTGGTGACCTCGTCGAGCACGACGATCTCGCTGTCACGGAGGATGGCGCGCGCGATGGCGATGCGCTGCCGCTGTCCGCCGGAGAGCGTGCCGCCTCGCTCGCCGAGGACTGTCTCGTATCCCTCTGGGAGGTGGCGGATGAAGTCGTCGGCACTTGCCTGGCGGGCGGCCCATTCGATGTCGGCGTCGCTGGCTCCTGGTCTGCCGAAGCGGATGTTGTTCCTGACCGTCTCGGAGAACAGCACCGCCTCCTGCGGGACGAGCGCGATGTGGCTGCGCAGGGAGGCGAGGGTCATGTTCCGGATGTCGACCCCGTCGAGCTCGATGCGGCCGCTGCGTGGTTCGATGAGCCGGCACAGGGCGAGCGAGAGTGTCGACTTGCCGGACCCGGATGGGCCGACGATGGCGATGTGCTCGCCGGCGGCGATGCTGAGCGACAGGCCGCTGAGGATGTCCCGTTGGCCGTAGCCGAGGGCCACGTCGCGCAGGAGGAGGTCGCCGCGGACTCGTGCCACCGAGACGGCGTGCGGGGTGTCGGCGATCTCGGGGACGACGTCGAGGAGGTCGGCCACGCGTTCGCCGCTGGCGGCCGCGCTGGCGATGCGGCCGGTGTACTTCGCCATGTCTCTGAGGGGTTTCATCGCCGTCTTGAGGTAGGTCAGGTAGATGACGAGGTCGCCTGGGGTCATGACCTGGCTGGCTACTCGCCAGCCGCCTGCCACGAGGATCACTGCGGTGGCGAGGCCGACGATGACGTCGGTTTTTCGCTCGAGTCCGGCGGCGAGGCGCTTGGCCTGGACGCCGTCTTTGAGGGATCGCTCGTTGTTGCCGGAGAACGTTCGCGCCACGTGGGACTCGAGTCCGTACATCTGCACGATGCGGAGTGACGTGAGCGATTCCTGCGCGATGTTGGCGAGGTTGCCTTCGCCCTTTCGTGTTCTCCGGGCCGCGTTGGTGATCGCTCCCGTCGAGGTGCGGGAGAAGAGGAAGTAGAGGAACCCTGCGACGAAGACGACGAGGGAGAGGAGCGGGTCGAGCCAGAGCATCACTCCGCTCATGACCACGAGCGTGAGCACGTTGGCGAGCAGCGGGAGTCCGGCGGTGACGGCCACATCCTGCAGCTTGCCGACGTCGCCGACGAGGCGCTGCACGATGTCGCCGCTTCTCGCTTTGGAGTAGTAGACGTACGAGAGCGACTGGACGTGGTCGAACACGTGCGAGCGGAGTCGCGTCGCGACGCGGGAGCCGACGAGTGCGAAGGCGAGCGTCGCGAGGTAGTTGGTGAAGGCGCGGAGGGAGACGATGACGAGCAGCGCTGCGCCGCAGGCGAGGAGCAGGGGCACGCTGGCGCTCGGCCCTGCCCCGGCGAGGTCGGCGCCGAGGCTTCGGGTGACGGCGTCGATGACGAACTTCGTCGGCCAGGGTTCGAGGACGCGGAAGATGACTTCCGCGAGGAGCGCGGTCATGCCACCGGCGGCGAGCAGGCGGTTTCCCGGGATGAAGGGCCGGATGAGCCGCAGCGTTCGCTTCAGCGGGCCCGCTGGGGTGCCGGAGGCGCCGGAGGGCCCCATGGGGTCGCCCTGCTTGTCCGCGGGGTCGCGCCGCTTACGCAACGGTCCGCCAGATCTTCGAGACGACGTTGCGCCAGTCGTGGTGCTCTTCCGCTTGGGCGCGGGCGGCGCGGGAGAGGCTCGTGCGGCGCTCGGGGTCGGCGGCGAGGGCGTCGAGGGCCGACGCGAGGGCGCGCGGGTCGGATGGCGGGACGAGGACCCCGGTTCGTCCGTCATCGAGGATGCTCGGGATCTGTCCGGTTGCGCTCGCCACGATCGGCAGGCCTGAAGCGAGGTACTCGTAGATCTTGAGCGGTGAGAAGTAGCCTTCCTCTCCGTCGTGTGCCGGGTAGGGTGCGACGGCGATGGAGGCGGCCGCGAGGAAGCGGGGCACTTCGGACGGCGGCACGGCGCCCGCGAACTCGATGCGTCGGCGCGTGTCGGGCGGAAACGCGGAGGCCTGCTCGAGGAGCCGCTCGCGCTCGGGGCCGTCGCCGACGATCACGAGCCGCCATGACGGCGCCGCGAGGGAGACGGCGTCGAGCAGCGTCGAGACGCCGTGCCAGGGCTTGAGTGTCCCGACGAACACCACGGTGACGGGGGCTTCGCGCACGATCTCCGCATCCGTCGCCGTGATCCGGCGTGTGTTGACGCCGTTCGGGACGACGTGGATGCGCGCACTCGCTTCGGGTGCAGTCTGGCGGGCCCACTCGGCGACGGGTGGTGAGACGCAGACGGTCGAGGCGGCGGCCTCGAGCTGGGCGCGGAGGTTTGCCCGGGCTCCCGCCTCGTCGTGGAGCTGGCGGTGCTTGCGCTGCTCGTCGATGAGGGGGGAATTGACTTCGAGGATCCCGGGCACGCCGGTTGCTGTGGTCACCTCGCTGAGCGCGCACGACCAGAGGCTGTACCGCTCGTAGACGATGTCGGGGTGGCTCTCGGCGACGCGTTCGGCCAGTTCACGCGCGGCCGACCGGACTGCCTTCTCGCGGTTGCCGTCGTCTCGCCCTCGGACCGGAACCTCGGTGACGGCGAGGTCGGCGAGGTCGGCTGGGACGTGGTCGCCTCGTCGGAGGCAGTAGAGCTGCACGCTCGCGCCGAGGGCACGCAGCGCGCGAAGAACTTCCTGCACGTGCACGGAGCTCCCCTTCGTGCCGAAGACGGGCACGCCGGGGTCGGCGCAGACGTAGGCGACCCGTTGATCGACGAGGGAGGCGGGCAGTGGATGCTGAAGGCGGCGCAGTGAGTTCGCCTGCGCGGCGGAGTCGAAGCGCGCTTCGATGAGGCGCCGGGCGCGCCGTGTCAGCAGGCCGAGTTCGGGATGGGCGGCGAGAGCACGGATGGCGGCCACGAGCGCTGTACGGTCGCCGGCCGGGACAAGCAGCCCGGTCTCGCCGAAGCCGTCGATGCGCCCGATGACCTCGGGCATGCCGGTGACGTCGCTGGCGATGGATGGGGTGCCGGTCGCCATGGCTTCCAGCAGCACGGTCGGCAGGCCATCCGCGTTGCCGTCTTCACCCACGATGGAGGGGGCGACGAACACCTCTGCCCATCGGAGCAGCTCCCCCACCTCCCGCTGGGTTCGGCTGCCGAGGAGGTGCACTCGGGCGCCCAGTCCATGCGCGGCGATTCGAGCCGCGAGCTCTGCTTCGAGCTCCCCGTCGCCAGCGATGCGCACCTCGCTGTCCACCCCCTCGTCGCGGAGCTGCGCTATGGCGTCGACGAGCAGGCCGAAGCCCTTCTTCTCCACGAGACGCCCGACGGCCGCGATTCGCAGCGGCGCTCCCGGCGCACGCGTTGTCTCCGGCGCACGGTAGGGGAAGCGCTCCAGCTCGAGCCCGTTGTACTGCAGGACGATCTTCGCCGCGTGCTCCGGGTAGCGGTCGCGGAGCGACTCGAGGTTGAACCTGCTGATGGTGACGACGTGGTGGGCGCGCTCGATGAGCATCCCGAGCCGCTGCTCGTCGACGCTCTCGTGGAAGATGTCCTTCGCGTGGAGCGTGACTGAGTAGGGAATCCCGCTGAGCCGCGAGGCGACCTCCGCAACGCGGCCGGCGAGGGAGCCGAAGTGCGCGTGCAGATGGGTGAGGTTTGCGCGGATGCTCTCCACGGCGAGGCGGACGCCCTGGGCGACCTCGGATGCCTCGAAGGCGGCGAGCTCTGGGAGGCTCTCGGCGAAGCGCTGCGCAAAGCCGGGGACGGTGCGCTCTGCTTCGGCGACGTTGGCCCACACCTCGCCGAGCTTGTGCTCCTTCGCGATGAAGGTCACGGGAGCCTGTACACGAGCCAGCTCCGGGTGGAAGCGGGGATCGCTCGTGGGGCGCAGAGCGTAGATCGCGATCTGCTCGCCTCGCGCCTCTCTCGCCAGGATCTCGGTGACGACGAAAGTCTCCGAGAATCGCGGATACACCTTGACGACGTAGCCCGTCTTGGATTGCTGTCTCATTCTCGTCTCGCTCCTCGCCGTCATGGCTGTCCGGTTTCCCTCGCTCCCTGCGCTGCTAGCTCGCATCGGCCACCGCTGCCGTCAGGCTCATGCGCAGCGAGACGCTGGGGGCGTCGTGCGGCGACAGCAGCGCTGCCGTGAGCCGGACGACCGCGTCGAGTCCGCGCCCGTCGATCGCGGATCGGCCGCCGCTCTGAGCGATCTGCCCGGTCGTGGCCGCGGTGAACCAGCGGGCCAGCGCGTCCGGGCTGACGGCCTCGGGTTCGAGGACGCTCACGGCGCCGTGCCGCTCCAGGGCCGTCGCGCGGATCAGCTGCTCGGTGCGCGGCGACGTGCGTGGGACGACGAGGGCCGGGACGTGGCTGGAGAGCAGCTCGCACATGGTGTTGTAACCGCCCATCAGCACGGCAGCGGATGCCTCGCGCAGGCAGGCGAGGCCGTCTGGTACGGATTTGTGCAGCTGGACGTGGGGGCCAGCCGCGGCCTGCACGCGCCGGAAGTCGGCGCTCGGCATCTGCGGGCCCGTGACGACGAGGTGCTCGAACCCTTCTGGCACCGGGGTGCGCGCCGCGAGCTCGGCGAGCTCGAAGGCGTCCGAGCCGCCGCCGAACATCGACACGACGTAGGGCTGCTCGACCATGCGCGGTGACCGCCCGACTGCCCGCCCCGCCGACAGGTAGCCCGTGTGTCGGACGAGGTGGCTGACGGCCGCTGGGATCTCGCCGCTCTCGACGGGGTCGTGGACGCGCGGGTCTCCGTACACCCAGATCTGGTCGAAGTCTCGGCAGAACTGGTCGAGGTCGAGCTTCGCCCACTCCTTCGCCGCGCGGTCGGGCTCGTCGAGCACCTCGCGCATGCCGAGGACGATCCGGGTCTCGGGCCGTTCCCTCTTCAGATCTCGCAGTGCGGGAGCAAGCTCCTGTCGGACGCCGTAGGGGTGACGGTCGACGACCACCAGGTCTGGGCCGAAGCTCAGCACAGCGCCGCGCACGATGCGGCCTCGCAGCTGCGTCAGGTCGCCGAAGGGCACGTCGAGGCGACGCGCGCCGTAGGAGGAGCCGGATTTGGTGATGCCTGGGATGACGAGCCACTCCCAACCGCGCGGCAGGGGGAACTTCAGTGCGACGGGCTCACCCGTGATGAGGAGGCCTGTGACGGGGCCGGTACCGTCGCGGTCGGCGGCTTCGGTGAACGCTCGGGCGAGAGCGAGATTGCGCCGCACGTGGCCGAGGCCGACGGAGTCGTGGGAGAAGAGCACGATCTTCTTGGGTGCGTGGATCTTCATGGCTGTTCATCCCTAGGTCGCCGAGCGTGGAGACGTTCAGCGTCAAGTGAAGGCTGAACGTTCCTCGAACCTAGGGAGCGGCGGCGACCGGGGTCGCCAAAATGAGAGGACTCTCCTGGAGTCTGGACGAGCAGGGTTCACGGCGACTGTCGGCCGTGATCAGCTCGACACCCGGGTATTTCCGCCGATCGAGCGACGCGGGCGCGGTTGGGTGACCGGCCGGCCAGAGGCTTCGCTGACCCGCAGCATGAGAACTCCCTCATGCGCGGTCAGAGGCCGGCGCTACTCGGCGGGAGCGGTCTCCTCGGGAGCGGGCGTCGCCTCGGGCGGGTCCGAGGCGATCGCATCCTGGACGGCAGCGTGGATAGCGGGGATGTCGGGATTGCCCTGGTCGAAGTTGGGCGGCACGATGTCGAGCCGCACGCTGTTGCCGCTGCGCGACTTCAGGAGGAGATCGCCCACGTAGCCGATCATGCCCTCCGGGATGTCGGTCTGCACGACCTTCTCGAGCGCGTCCGTCACCGGCCCGATCTTGCCGAGCAGATTGGTGGGCGTCATCGTCGCCACCATGGCCTCCTGGAGCTGCCGCTGGCGCTCCATCCGGGCGAAGTCGGTCGTCTCGTAGCGGGAGCGCGCGTACCAGAGGGCCGTCGAGCCGTCCATGTGCTGCTGTCCGACCTCGATGAACTCGGTGGCGGGTGCCCAGCCGGGTGACCCGTCGTCGTTGATGCCGATGCCCACGCGCTCGGTGACGTTGATGTCGACGCCGCCGAGGGCGTCGATGAGCTCCGTGAACCCAGCCATGTCGACGAGCACGTAGTACTGGATGCTCAGCCCCGTGATGCCCTCGACCGCGTCCCGCATCGCCTCGATGCCGGGCTCCGAGCCATGCTCGGCGGCGTCGGCGTAGCCACCGTCCTCGGCGATCGTCGCCTCGGTGTAGACGGAGTTGAGGTAGCAGACGTCGACCGCGCAGCCCTCGTAGAGGTCCGGGTAGAGGTCGCGCATGTGGCCCTCGGAGAACGGGAAGCTCTCCATCGCTCGCGGGAGGCCGATCGTGGTGAGCTTACCCGTGAACGCGTTGAAGCTCATGACGCTGATCGAGTCGGGGCGGAGGCCTTCGCGGTCGGCGCCGCGGTCGCCGCCGAGCATCATGATGTTGATCTGGCCATCGGATGGGAGCTGCAGGCCGTTCGAGGCGCCGCCGAAGAGCCCCTCGATGGCGGACTTCCCCTGGTTCGCGACCTGCGACGTGACGGCGGCGAACACGAGCGGCACGGTGACGAGGACGACGCCGACGATGGCGATGAGCGGCCGAGCGACCTGCTCAAGCTTGATGATGCGCACGAGGCGGAGCGCGTCCAGCCCGCTCACGACCCACATGGCCACGTAGAGCATGAGCACGAGGTGCACCGCGGTGATGCCGAGCGTGGTGGAGAAGACGAACAGCAGTGGCCCGCGCAGCACGAGCGCCATGAGCAGGACCACGAGAACTGCCGCGATGCCGCCGAGCCAGATCGAGAGCATGAAGCGCCCGAACTTCCGATTCCCGGCGAGGATCTGCGCGGTTCCCGGAAGGAAGAAGTTCGCGAGGAGCAGCCACCAGGCGCGCCTGGTCATGAGCTGCGGCGAGCTGGCGTCCGGGTACCGGAGCGGGAGGGTGAGTGTCATGTGGTCCTGCGGTCGAGGAGCAAGGGGTGGCGACGGCGGCCGAGGGGGTGGGCTAGAGCGACTGCTTGAGGGCGTCGTTCTTGGCTTCTACGGCGTCGCGCAGTCCGTCACTGTAGTCGGCGAGCCTGGCCGCGAGCGCTTCGTCAGCTGTGCCGAGGATGCGGGCGGCGAGGATTCCGGCGTTCTTGGCGCCGCCGATGGAGACCGTCGCGACGGGGATGCCCGCGGGCATCTGCACGATCGAGAGCAGGGAGTCCATGCCGTCGAGGTACTTGAGCGGGACCGGCACGCCGACGACGGGGAGCGTTGTGAGCGAGGCGACCATGCCGGGGAGGTGGGCCGCGCCTCCGGCTCCGGCGATGATGACGCGGATGCCGCGTCCGCTCGCTTCGCGGCTGTAGCTGACGAGCTTCTCGGGGGTGCGGTGGGCGGAGACGACCTCGACCTCCGTGGGGATGCCGAACTCCGCGAGCACGTCGCGAGCTTCGTGCATGACACGCCAGTCGCTGTCGCTTCCCATGATGATGCCGACGAGGGGAGCCTGCTGTGGGGTGCCGTCTGCGGGCGCCGGCGATGCGGTGGGGTGGTCGCTCATGCGTGCAAGCGTAGACGCGGGTGCGCGCGGCCCCGCTGAGGCTGGCCGGTGACGGCTCGCCTCAGGTCGCGCGCCGCTTCACGGCCTCGCGTCAGGAAACGCGGTCGTCGTCGAACGCGGCCGCCGCAGCCCGGGCCCGGTAGGCGACGTCGTCGAGCTCGGGGCCCGCGACGGTCACGTGCCCTACCTTGCGCCCGGGGCGCGCGGACTTGCCGTAGCTGTGGATCTTCGCGTCGGGATGCGCGTGCATGGCCTTCTCGTACCGGTCGCCGTAGCTGCCCTCCTGCGGCCCGCCGAGCACGTTGACCATGACGGCGTGGGGTGCCGTCATGCCGGTGTCGCCGAGGGGAAGGTCGAGGACGGCGCGGAGGTGCTGCTCAAACTGGCTCGTGGTGGACCCGTCGATGGTCCAGTGCCCCGAGTTGTGGGGGCGCATCGCGAGCTCGTTGACGAGGATGCGCTGGTCGGTGGTCTCGAAGAGCTCGACGGCCAGCACGCCGGTGACGTCGAGCCCGAGGGCGACCGACTGGGCGATGGTGGCGGCGACGTAGCCGAGGCGGTCGTCCGCTCCTTCGGCACCGGGGGCGGGGGCGAGCACCTCGGCGCAGACGCCGTCGCGCTGCACGGTCTCGACGATCGGCCAGAGCGCGATCTCGCCAGAGGGACGACGGGCGACGAGCTGCGCGAGCTCGCGGCGGAAGTCGACGCGTTCCTCGACGAGCAGGGACTCGCCCGCGGCGAACCAGTCGGCGCCATCGGCGCCGGATCGGACGATGCGGACGCCCTTGCCGTCGTAGCCGCCTCGCGGCGTCTTGAGCACGGCGACGCCGCCATTGGCGTCGATGAACGCCTGCAGCTCCGCTTCGTCACGCACTTCGGCCCAGTTGGGGATCGGGATGCCGAGCTCGGCGAGACGGCGGCGCATGAGGAGCTTGTCCTGCGCGTACTGCAGCGCGTGCGGACCTGGGCGCACGGCGACTCCCGCATCGACGAGGCCCCTGAGCACGTCCTGCGGAACGTGCTCGTGGTCGAAGGTGACCACATCCACTCCGCGCGCGAAGTCGAGCACCTCAGCGAGGACATGCATGTCGCCGACGGCGGTGACGGCGCGGTCTGCGCTCTCGCCACGGCCTGCCGCGAAGACCCGCAGGTCGACGTCGAGCTCGATGGCGGGTGGGAGCATCATTCGCGCGAGCTGCCCTGCTCCGATGACGCCGACGACCTGACCCATGGTTCGCTCCGTTCGAGAGTGCTGCTGGCAGTCTTGCCGTGAGGGAGTCTGTGCGCTCGCATCGAATTCGACGGCCGGGGAGTTCTCCCCGCCTGCGTTGCAGTGGCAGTGACGTGCCTTTTGCTCTGACGTGTCTATACTCCGACGAGGGTCACAACTCCCCAACAGTTTATCCTGCTTGCGGCGGCATCATCCACGCAAGTGCCCCACGATGGAGGTCGAGCGCTTGACCAATCGCTCCCACAAGCACGCAGAGCCGCATCACTCTGAGCCTGAAGATTTCGTCGGCTTCGTAGCCGCGGAGACCGCCGAGTTCGATCTGCCTGCGCAGCGGACGTCGCGGAGCCTCTGGGGCCGCATCGTCAACGTGTTCCGACGCATCGCGGCGTCGAAGGGCATGATGGCGCAGCTCATCAACTTCGGCCTGGTCGGCGGGGTCGGCTTCGTCGTCGACACTGGCCTGTTCAACATCCTCATGCTGACGGTGCTCAACCCCACCGAGGTCGCGCATGGCGCGCTGTGGGCGAAGGTCATCTCGACGTGCGCGGCGATCGTGACGAACTGGATCGGCAACCGCATCTGGACGTTCCGCCAGCACAAGCGGCAGGACAACTTCCGGGAGGCGATCGAGTTCTTCGGCGTGAGCCTCGTGGGGCTCGGCATCGGCCTGCTCCCGATCTGGTTCACGAATGCCGTGCTCGACAACCACTCGTGGATCGCCTACAACATCGCGAACCTCATCGGGATCGGCCTCGGCGCCATCTTCCGCTTCATCCTGTACCGCTTCTGGGTGTTCTCCCCCAAGCGCGTCGCGGAGATGCAGGAGAAGGACGGCACCGCCATGGAGGCGAGCTGACCTCGTCGGCCGAGCGATCGGCGGGCACAGAAGAGCCGCGGGCACTGATGCCCGCGGCTCTTCGCGTCCGTGGCCCTCGGCGAGCCCGCAGGAGGGAACAGCGGGTTGCGGTGCTCGGGGCGGCTACGGCCCGCTGAGCTCCCGGATGCAAGCCGCCACCGTGTTGGCGCTCGGCACGTCGATGAGTCTGAGGCGGTGGCCGGAGACCGAGGTGAGGACGATCGTCCCTGAGCGGAACATGGCCTGCCAGAGGTTGCGCCGAACGGTGACGTCGACGATCGCGTTCATGTAGATCTCGCGGGTCTCGCTCGTCAGGGTTCCCTGCGAGAGCACGATGCGGTGCGTGGTGATCCTGCTGCGGGCCTGGAGCCAGACCACGATGGGCACGACGCCGAGGAGCACGATCGCGGCGAGCGAGATGAGCAGCCAGGCGTGGCGGGCCCCGATCGTCGTCTCCTGCAGGGCACCGAGGTTGTAGCCGGCGGCCGCGAAGCCGCCGATGAGGACGATCGACGGCAGCAGCAGACGGCGTCCGTGTCGGCGCACTCGCATGATCGTCCGCTCCGGCAGCCGCATGCCGAGCGGCTCGTAGTACCGCTGCTGGGGGGCCTCCGGCTGAGCGGGGAACTGCTGACCGTACTGCTGTCCAGGGTTGTACTGACGCTGGTCGGGCTCAGCTCGCTGCTGGGCCTGCGCGTACTCGTGGTGCGGCGGTGCCGCCTGCTGTCGAGGCGCGTGGCTGACGGGGAGCTGCGCCCCCTGGGGCGGTGCGCCGTACTGCTGCGCACCGTACTGCTGCGCGTCGGGAGCGCCGAAGATCTGGTCCCAGGACTGCTCGCTCGGATGCGGTGGGCGGCCGCGCATCAGGCCCCGTTCTCTGGGCGGACCCGCTCGACGTCCCCGGCCGCGACAGACCTGGTCTGCCCGTCATCGCCTCTGATCACGAGGTGCCCTTCCGGCGTGAGCTCCGTCGCGAAGCCGTGCAGGATCTCGCCAGACGGCAGTGTGGCTGCGACGCGGGCGCGGAGGGTCGAGCAGACGTCGCTCAGCTCGCCGTGGGCTCCGCTCGCGATGGCGTCGCCGCGAGTCTCGCGCAGCGCATCGAGTCGCGCCACGAACTCGGAGAGGTAGGCGGGGAGGAGCTCCGCCGGGTGCGGTGGGAGCATCCCCGCCAGCGCGAGCGAGGTGGCGTGCGCCGTGGGCAGCTCGTCGGCCTGCAGGGTGATGTTGACGCCGGTGCCGATGACGCAGGAGAGCTCTCCGTCGCGCGTTCCGAGGACGCGTCCCAGGATGCCGGCGACCTTGCGTCCGTCGATCTGGACGTCGTTCGGCCACTTGATCTCGACTCGACCGGAGTGCTCATCCGGCCGGAAGCCGGGGGCCGGTGGGGACAGCTCGAGGATGGCGCTGCGGAGTGCGAGTCCCGCGATCAGGGGCAGCCAGCCCAGGATGCGGGGGGCTGCCTCGTCGTCGGCGAGGCGCACGAGAGTCGAGGCTGCGAGGCACTTGCCGCGCGGGGAGATCCACTCGCGGCCGTGGCGGCCGACGCCGGCGGTCTGGGCGTAGGTGACGAGGGTGCTGAGAGCCGTGTTCTGGCTTGCCTCTCCCCCGGTGCGCTCCCAGATGTCGGCGAGCACGTCGTTGGTCGAGGTCGCTTCTGGCACCGAGATGAGGCGCAGCTCGGTGCCAGCAGCGCGCCCTCCGAGGAGCAGCTGGGTGATGGCCGGGGTGCTCACTGGGCGCCCGCGATCGCCGAGCCGATGAACGACAGGTACACGAAGGTCATCACGACTGAGGCGAGGACGGCGATGAAGAGGGTGACGAGGGCGATGATCGCGAGCACCTTCGAGCGACGCTTCTGCCAGAGCGCGACGATCGCGAGCACGAACGCGACGGCCGCGATGGAGAGCGCGAGCGCGATGTTGAGCACGGGAACCGGGGTGAACGCGAGGACGAGGGAGAGCGCCGCGACACCGAGCGCCCACCTGCCCCAGAGGCTCCGCCGCGAGAGCTCAGGCGCGGCGCTCGCCTCACCGCGGACGCTCGCGTCGTACGGCGCCATGGGCGCGCTCGACGGCAGCAGGCACTGCTGCGCCTGGGCATCCGGTGCCAGCGGTACGACCTCGGCGCCTGCCCTGGGCGCGGCCCCGTTCGGTGCGCCAGTCCCCTGAGTCATGCCGCCAACCTCTCAAATGTCGTGCGTCGTGCGTCTCTCACGCACTTCACCGGGGAATCAGGCTAACCCGTGCGGCCGAATATGAGCCGCCGCCCGGTAAAGTGACGCGGGTGAACTCCGCACCACTTGACTCCTCAGCGTCCGGTCCGACCCCTACGAGCACGGCTGACAAGATCGCCGACCTCAGGGCCCGCCATGCGGAAGCAGTGACGCAGGCGGAGGAGGTCTCTGCGAAGAAGCAGCACGCGAAGGGCAAGAAGACAGCCAGGGAGCGCATCCTCGAGCTGCTCGACCCGGGTTCCTTCGTGGAGCTCGACGAGTACGTGCGCCACCGGACGACGGCGTTCGGCATGGATGCTCGCCGTCCGTACGGCGACGCGGTCATCACGGGAACGGGCACGATCCACGGCCGCGGTGTCGCCGTCTACTCGCAGGACTTCACGACGTTCGGCGGCTCGCTCGGCGAGGTCGCGGGCGAGAAGATCATCAAGATCATGGACCACGCCATGAAGGTGGGGGTGCCGATCATCGGCATGCTCGACTCCGGCGGCGCGCGCATCCAGGAGGGTGTCGTCGCGCTCGGCAAGTACGGCGAGATCTTCCGGCGCAATACGCAGGCCTCCGGCGTCATCCCGCAGATCTCCATCGTCATGGGCCCTGCAGCCGGCGGCGCCGTGTACTCGCCGGCGCTCACCGACTTCGTCATCATGGTCGACAAGACGAGCCACATGTTCGTGACGGGACCTGACGTCATCAAGACGGTCACGGGCGAGGAGGTGGGCTTCGAGGAGCTCGGCGGCGCGCTCGCGCACAACCGAACCTCTGGCGTCTCCCACTACCTGGCCGCGGATGAGGACGACGCGCTCGACTACGCGCGCCAGCTCCTCTCCTTCCTGCCGGACAACAATCAGGCCGAGCTGCCGAGCTACGACATCGAGACGGAGCTCGAGATCACGGATCTCGACAAGAAGCTCAACACGGTCATCCCCGACTCCCCGAACCAGCCGTACGACGTGAAGCAGGTCATCGAGCTGATCGTCGACGACGGCGACTTCCTCGAGGTTCAGCCCCTCTTCGCCCCCAACATCATCATCGGCTTCGCGCGCGTTGACGGCACCTCCGTCGGCATCGTCGCGAACCAGCCGAGCGCGATGGCGGGCACGTTGAACATCGAGGCCGGCGAGAAGGCGTCCCGCTTCGTGCGCTTCTGCGACGCGTTCTCGATCCCGATCCTCACGCTCGTCGACGTGCCGGGCTACCTGCCCGGCACCGACCAGGAGTGGTCCGGGGTCATCCGCCGCGGCGCGAAGCTGCTGTACGCATATGCGGAGGCGACAGTGCCGCTCGTGACCGTCATCCTGCGCAAGGCGTACGGCGGCGCGTACATCGTCATGGGCTCGAAGCAGCTCGGCGCCGACCTGAACTTCGCGTGGCCGACCGCCGAGATCGCCGTCATGGGGGGCCAGGGCGCCGTGAACATCCTGTACCGCGGCGAGATCAAGCGGGCCGAGGAGGCTGGCGAGGACGTCGCCGCCGTGCGCACGCGCCTCGCGAACGAGTACACCTACAACGTCGCCTCGCCCTTCCTGGCGGCCGAGCGCGGCGAGCTCGACTCGGTCATCGAGCCCGCGTCGACCCGAGTCATCGTCGCGAAGGCGCTGCGCACGCTGCGCACGAAGCGCGCATCGCTGCCTCCCAAGAAGCACGGGAACATCCCGCTGTGAGCCAGGAGCAGATCCCATCGCACGTCGGCCTCGAGCACATCGTGCGCACCGTCAGCGGCAACCCCACCGAGGATGAGCTCGCGGCGGCCACGCTTGTGCTCGCATCGATGATCGAGTCAGCGCAGGACCTCGACCGGCCCCGCGACATCGTCAAGCGCCGCACGGCGTGGCAGCTCTCGCAGCGCAGCATGCGCGGCGGCGGCTCCGCGAGCGACCCGTTCGGCGGCTCCTACCGGAGCTGATCGCAGCAGCATGCGAACCGAGCGATCGTCTGGCGGGTTCCTGTTCGCCCTCGTCGCCCTGCTTGCAGTGGTGCTGGTGTTCGCGACCCCGGCTGGTGTGCCCTCGAACGACGAGGGTGGCACGACCGCGGCAGAGCCGTGGAGCGCTGAGGGCGTCCGCGAATGGTTCGAGGTCAACGTCTTCGGCACACACAGCCGTTTCGAGCCTGTGGTCGTCGCGCCGGAAGATGCGCAGAGCGCCTCGCTGAGCTACCCGCCGCTCGTCACAGCCCCGCTCGGCCCGTGGCCAGAGGGAGAGGCTGGCATCGACGCCTTCATCGCGGCATCCGGTGTTCCTGCGACCTGGGCTGCCGATGGCCAGACCGCCTGCCCTGAGGACGCGCAGGCCTGCACGAAGCAGTCCTGGTGCGAGGGCAACGGTTGCCCGGTCGAGCCGCCGACAGCCAGCATCCACCTGCGGGCGGATGATGCGACGCTGTTCCCGACGATCACCGATGTGGGCGCGTCGGTCCTGATCCATGAGCTGGGCCACGCGCAGCAGGCGTACGTCTTCCCGAACCCGGATGAGATGGTCCGCGTCCTGGAGGAGGGCTACGGGCAGTTCTCCGGCTGGGACGGCAACGCGGTCCCAGCGGTCGAGGGGCACGCCGAGTGCTACACGCAGGCGCTCATCGCCAGCTCAGCGTATTTCGCAGACTGCCCGGTCGATCGCAAGGAGCGCGCTGTCGCGCTTCTGCTCGAGAAGCGGTCCTAAAGCGCCCATTCTGTCGCTACAGTAAGCGAAAACCACCGAACCTCCAGGGGAGATCATGGCGAAGACCACCGTCACATCAGCGTTCGCGATCGGAGCCCTCGTGCTCCTCGGGTTCGGCCTCACCGGCTGCTCCGCCGCCCAGGAGATCGCGGACTCGGTCGAGGGCGAGCTCTCCGGCGGCGAGAGCGACGTCCGCGACGGCGAGACGCAGGAGGTCACCGAGTCGGGTGACCTCGACGTCTTCAAGCTCGCGGTGGGTGACTGCTTCAACGACGCCGGCAGCACCACGGTCAGCGAGATCCCGGTCGTGCCGTGTTCTGACCCACACGACTACGAGGTGTACTTCGAGGTCGAGATGCCCGACGGCGAGTACCCCGGAGACGAAGCCATCAGCGCGCAGGCGGACGCCGACTGCACGGCGCAGTTCGCGACCTTCGTCGGGCTTCCCTACGAGGAGAGCGCGCTGAACTTCAGCTACCTCACTCCCACCCAGCAGAGCTGGGATGGCGCCGATGACCGTCTCATCCAGTGCATCGTCATCGACGATGCTGCGCAGACGACGGGCAGCCTCGCCGGCGCCGCTCGCTAGGACGCTCGGGTCTCTCTGCTCGAGTCGGGTCTCTCTGCTCGAGGGAGACCGTGCGACGAACGCCGGGCCCCTCGCTCCTGCGATGGCCCGGCGTTCGTCGCGTGCGGCGTCGTCGTTCCGGTCAGGCGCGCACGAAGCGGGCGACCGTCTCGAAGTGGTGCGTGTTCGGGAAGAGGTCGTAGGCGCGCATCCAGTCGAGCGTGTAGCCGTGGCCGAGGAGGAGACCGGTGTCGCGGGCGAGCGCGACCGGGTCGCAGGCGACGTACACGAGCTGAGCCGGCCCGAAGCCCGCGAGACGGTCGATGACGTCCTTGCCGGCGCCGGAGCGCGGCGGGTCGAGGATGACGCTTCCCCGGCGGATCCCGTCGCGGTCGAGGTGCGTCGCGTCGCGCTCGAGGTTCGCGAGGTACTGGTCGACGCGTGCGGTGACGGCGCTCGCGCCGCGCCACTCCGCGAGGTTCGAGGTGGCGTGGCCAGTTGCGGCCGCGTTCGACTCGACGGTCTCGATGAAGGCCCCTGGCCCGGCTTCCTGCGCGAACGCCGCGGCGAGCAGGCCGACGCCGCCATACAGGTCGAGGTTCACGGCCTCGGCGTCGACGAGGGCGGGATCGAGGGCATCGGCGACGGCATTCGAGAGCGTCTCGGCGGCGAGCCTGTGCACCTGCCAGAACCCGTCCTCGTCGACCCGGTACTCGCGCCCGTTGACGACCTCGGTGACCACGGCCGGCTTGCGCCCGTGGGCGCCGTCGAGGATGGTCCGCATCCGGGTGTCGAGCTCCGCGGGTGCAACGAGCTCGATGCGTCCAGAACCGGCGAGGCGTTGACCGAGCGGAGCGAGCTCCTCGATGTCGCCGTGCGCGAGCGGCAGGGTCTCCGTCTCGATGACGCGGTGCGAGCGTGCAGCGTACGGGCCGACGCGCCCTTCCTTGTCGACGTGGAGGGTGACGCGGGTGCGCCAGCGCGTTCCGCCATTCTCGTCGTCGCCGAGAAGGGGCTCGACGACGCCCTGCCAGTCGTGGCCAGCGAAGCGGGCCATGGATTCTCGCAGGACCTGGGCCTTCAGCTCACGCTGGCGGGCCAGGCGGATGTGTCCGAGCTCGGCTCCCCCGGCGCGTTCCTCCGGCGTCCGCTCGATGCCGGCTTCCTGCCAGACGTGCGCCTGGCGGTCATCGGATGCGCGGAGCACGTCGGTGGCGACGGCCCGCGCGAAGGACTTCCTGACCTCGGTCACCCGAGCCTGCACGAGCTCGCCGGGCACGGCGTCCGCGACGAACACGACTCGGCCCTCGTGGCGGGCGACGAAGATGCCGCCGTGCGCGATGTCGCCGACCTCGAGCTCGATCACGTCTCCTGGGGTGATCTCCGCTGAAAGGTCTGGGGTGGTGCCGTCGTGGGTCATGCGCTCGAGCCTAGCCGTGCGCGCCCACCGAGCCTGGCGGCCTCGGGTCAGAGCCGCGTGAAGAGGCCGGGGTAGCTGAGCACGAAGCTCTGCTCGTCGGTCGCGATCTCGCGTTCGAACGAGCCGTCGGCCGCCTGGAAGAGGTAGCGGGTTCGGCTCAGGCGGCGGTACCGCTGACGGTCGAGGAACACGGCGAACGTCTCCGTGTCGATGTAGGCGACGTCGATCTCGCGTTCTTCTCCGACCTCGAGTCCCAGCCTGCGCATGGGAAGCGTGTTGGTGAGGGGCGTCGCCCGGATGTCCACGTCGAGCGCACCGCTGAGCTCGGGGGCTGGACGGTCGCCGACCCGCCAATCGCCGCGGCCATTCGAGGTGACGGTGAGGTGCTCACCGGTCTTCGGGCGGCGCAGCGAGACCAGCCGCGTCCGCAGGACCGGGTCGGTCTCGAGCAGGTACTCGAGGTGCGGGCCCTCGCCCGGCTCGGCCGAGACCGGCGCGGAGATGCGCGAGTTCGCGGTGATCGCGCCGACCGCGTCCTCGACGACACTCGCCGCCTCGACGTCGCCCGTCGCCTCAGCGACCCAGGCGAGTGCGGAGGGGGTGGAGACGGCTTCGACACCCGGCGAATCCCACACCACGGATGAGCGGGAGAACCTGGTCTGCTTCGGCGCGCGGTACCTCGACTCGATGCGGGTCACCCGACGCCCTCCCCTTCGGAGTCTGGGCGCTGGGCCGAACTGTGGAGCCTGATGAGCATGCGAGAGATCGTATGCAAACGGCCTTGGCGCACTCTGGCAGGAGGTCGCGCGTTGGCTGACCGCGCCCTGACCGGCCGCGTCGAGAGTCGCGCCTCCCCGCCTCGATCCTCGGGACAGTCGCCCCGCGGTCGCGAGTGTGCTGTGGCACAGCCCACGACCGCAAGGCGCCCCGATCGACGTCAGAGTTGCTGCCGCGCGATGCTCACGAGCCCATCCGCATCCAGGCCATAGTGACGGTAGAGATGAGTTGGCGGGCCGATCAGGCTGTACTCGTCCCTGAGACCATGGCGAACGAGACGCGCCCCGGCCGATCGCTCAGCCAGAACCTCGGCAACAGCTGATCCGAGACCACCGAGGATGTTGTGTTCCTCAGCCGTGATGATCACGGCGCTCCGCTCGGCCACCGCGGCAACGAGCTCCGCGTCCAGAGGCTTGATCGTCGCCATGTCCACGACCCCCACTGAGTACCCCTCATCCGTAAGCCGTCGTGCGGCTTCGAGTGCTGGATGGACAAGCGCACCGCAGGCTATGAACGTGACGTCTGTGCCACGGGAATGCTCGATCCCCCTCCCGATGGTGAACTCGACATCGTCCCCATACACCTGTGGGTCTCGACCCCGGCCGATCCGGAAGTAGATCGGCTCCGGCCAGTGGGCGCTCGCTCTGAGGGCGGCCCTCAGCTGGCGACCATCCGACGGCGAGATGACCGTCAACCCGGCAATCGCTCGTGTGGTCGAGATGTCCTCGGTCGCGTGATGGCTCGTCCCATAGAACCCGAGGGAGATGCCCGTGTGGTGGCCGATGAGGCGCACCGGGAGCTTGGTGTATCCCAGGTCCATCCTGATCTGCTCGCAGCAGAGCAATCCGAGGAACGACGCGAACGTCGCAACGAACGGCATGAGACCGCAGGTGGCCATGCCAGCCGCGGCCGAAACCATGTGCTGCTCGGAGATGCCGAACTGCACGAATCGATCCGGATGCTGTCTCTCGAAGAGCTGCAGCCCGTTGGAGTACTTGAGATCTGCCGTCCCCGCCACGACCGGGACCCCGTCCTTCACGAGGTCGTCGAGCCCAAGAGAGAGGTAGTCGAGGTCAGGATTCAGCTCGTTCAGCGCGCGGTACTGCCACGACTTCTTCGACTTCGGCCCGGTCATCGAGCTCTCCTTCCGTTGTTGATCTCTTCGATAGCGGACTCCGCGTCCTCCGGATCCAGGTACCCGAGGTGCCACCCGGGTTCTTCCTCCATGTAGCGGACGCCCTTGCCCTTCTGTGTATGCGCGATCACGCACGTCGGCACCCCGTCCCGCCTGGCATGCTTGATGCGGTTCAGTGTGTCGCGCACCTCGATCACGTCGTGCCCGTCCACCTCGATGACGTTCCATCCGAAGGCACGCCACTTGTCGGCGAGCGCCTCGACTCCGAGGACGTCGTCGACCGCTCCATCGAGTTGATAGCCGTTGCGGTCGATGATCGCGACGAGTCGATCGAGACGGTGGTGGGCCGAAGACATCGCCGCCTCCCACACCTGTCCCTCTTGCATCTCACCGTCACCCAGCATCGCGAAGACGGTGTAGTCACGGTCGGACATCCTCCCGGCAAGCGCCATCCCGAAGCCGTTGGACAGGGCATGGCCGATCGATCCCGAGCTGAAGTCGATGCCTTTGACCTTCGTCATGTCCGGGTGATCGCCGTAGGGGCTGCCCAGGCGCGCATACGAATCGAGCTCTTCGCGGGGGAAGTACCCGAGGTCGGCGAGGTACGCGAACATGCCGACAGCGGCGTGGCCCTTGCCGATCACGAACCGGTCGCGGTCCGCCCACCCGGGATCGTCAGGGCGGATGTCCATGACCGAGTAGTAGAGCGCAGCGAAGATCTCCGCCGCCGAGAACACGGAGCTGTAGTGCCCTGTCTTCGCTATCTCGATCAGCCGGATCGTCTCCGTGCGGATGAAATCGGCTCGGTCTTCCAATCGAGCTCGGTCGGTGTCGTCAGCCGTGACGGTCGTCGTTGTGTTCATACGTATTCCTTTCACGTTCAGTCAGCCTCGCTTCCGCTGACGGGGCGCGATCGCGTCCTCGTCGAGTGTCAGATCGCGACCAGCCACCTCGGGAGAGATCAGTGCTGCGATGAAGCCGATGAGCGCGAGCAGCGCGACGTAGGCCGCGATCACCCACCAGTGGCCGGTGGCTGCAAGCAACAGGGCGACGACCAGAGGCGCGATGCCGGCACCGGCGAGCCCGCCGAGTTCCTTCGAGGCGGTCACCCCGGTCAATCGATGGCGCAGCCCGAACATCTCGACCATGTAGGCGGATTCGGTTGCGTACATGCCTTGCACGCAGATGCCGGAAGCGATGATGAACGCGGCGAAGATCGCCCACGTCTCACCCGTGGAGATGAGCATCAGGCCAGGGAAGGCGAAGAGCACCTGGACCCCGGCGAGCACCAGGAACACCCGCCGTCGACCGTACTTGTCGGTGAGCGACCCGATCAGGGGGATCGCTCCGAGCCCGACGAGTGAGGCGACCAAGAGCGCCGTGGCCCCGGTGGTCTGGCCCTGTCCGGGGAGCGTGGCGACGTACCCGACGAGGAACACCTGGTAGAGGGCGCTCGTGCCTCCCTCTCCGATACGGAGGCCGAAGCACACCAGGAAGGACCGCCACCCGCTTCGGAAGAAGTTGGCGTAGAGCTCCTTCATCGAGCTCTTCCGCTGCCGGTCGGCCACCGACTCGAAGACGTGGCTCTCCTTGACCCGCTTGCGGACCCAGAGACCGAGGACCGTGACCAGGATCGACCCGAGGAACGGGAGGCGCCAGCCCCAGCTCATCAACTGGTCCTCCGGCATCGTCGAGATGAGCAGCCAGACTCCGGTCGCAAGGAGCGAGCCCGTGTTGGTTCCGAACGAGACGAAGGACCCGACGAATCCTCGGTGCTTGCGAGGCGCGGACTCGACCATGAGCGCGGACGCACTGGCGAGTTCGGCTCCAGTGGCGAACCCCTGGACCATGCGGCACAGCAGCAGCAGGAGCGGCGCGACCACTCCGACCTGGTCGTACGTCGGGAGGAGCCCGATCGCGAAGGTGGATGCACCCATCAGCACGATGGTGAGCACCATGATGAACTTCCGGCCGATTCGATCCCCGACTGCACCGAGGAGGAGTCCGCCGATGGGGCGCACGATGAAACCGACCGCGTAGGTAGCGAACCCTGCGACGAAGCCGATCTGCGGGGGCAGGTTGGAGTAGAAGAGCTGATTGAAGATGAGCGCCGTCGCGAGCCCGTAGATGACGTAGTCGTAGTACTCGAGCGTGGTCCCTAGTGCCCCTGCGACAGTCGTTCTCATCATCGAGCCCCGACTCTGAGGGGTGACGTTCTCATGCGTCTGCGTATCGGTCATATGCCTCTCCTTTGAGGTCATAGGGGATGGGCCCGCGCCGAGTGACGCGGACCGGGTGAAGCGTTGCTAGTCGAGGTCAGCTGGCAGCACGGGAGTGGCCTGCTGGGTGTTCCCGATGGACTGCAGGCGAGTCGCAGTGAGGGTGATCTCTGAGACGGTCGTGCGTCCCGGCATCGTGATGGCCGCCAGGGTCGCCTGAGCGACGTCTTCTGGCTGGATGAACCACCGGCGCATCTCCTGCGGCGGCGGTGTCGGCCGTCGGTCCAGGATGGGCGTGTTCACGACGCCGGGGAGGATAGTCGTTATCCGGACCCCGGCTGCGTGCTCATCACGACTCGCACCTCTCGCCAGACCGATCATGCCCGCTTTGGACGCCTGGTACGCGGCTCCCGAGTGATCGGGCCAGAGGGCGGCAACACTCGAGATGAGGACCGCGTCGCCGCGAGCGTCCCGCAGCTGCGACAAGGCGCCGCGCAGGAAGTAGAAGGCGCCGTTGAGGTTCACGTCGATGAGGTCGTCCCAGGCGTCGAACTCCACGTCGCCGAACGTGCGGGGGTTGATGTTCCGTCCCGCCGCCACGATGAGCGTGTCGATGGGATCCTCCTGCGCGAGCTGGTCCAGCAGAGATGTGACCGCTGCTCCGTCTGAGACGTCGAGCGTGTGCGGCACGTATGCACCCGAAGCCAGGTGCTCGCCACCCACTTCTGCGAGCTCTTCCGCTCGGCGCGCGACCGCATGCACTCTCGCTCCGCCACTGAGGAGCATCTGCGCGATCGCAGCCCCCATGCCGCTCGATGCGCCCGTCACCAGTGCGGTGCGGCCTTCGACGTTGCCCAGTTCTCGCTGGTGCGAATCAAGTCTCATGATTCCCCTCTCGTCCGTCCAGGTTGATGGTTGGTTCCATCGAACGGCGCAATAGTCTCACAGAATGGACCACGTCTGCAATGGATGGTAATTTGACGACTGGCGCAAAGGAGCGCCGCCCGAACGTCGATACGAGGAAGTGCAAAATGCCGAGAGCCGTCGAGATCACCACATGGCAGTGCAGAGTCCCGCTGGAGCATCCGCTTCATTTCAAGAGCACCACGATCACGCACCGCGACTGCACCGTCGTGCGCGTCAGCACTGATGATGGGCTCACCGGCGCCGCCCTGGGACTCAATCGCGGTGCGCCACTCGACGCGGTGATTCAGGACATGCTCGCCGCGTGCGTCCTCGATCACGATGCACTCGATGCCGACGGATTCCAGCACCGCTCTCGGAGCAGGCACGCATTCGTCGACCAGACGGGGATGCTGGCTCAGGCAAGGTCTCTCGTCGATCTGGCGCTCTGGGACATTCGCGGGAAGCACTTCGGAGCACCGCTCTGGCGACTCCTCGGCGGAGGAAGAGAGACCGCGCCGGTATCCCTCGTCGAGGGATACGAGCTCCCTGGCGAGTCAGACGCCGATTTCGCGGCGCGACTCCTCGCGCGCGCCGACGAAGGCTACCGTTCGATCAAGGTGGAAGCCGCCGGGTACGAGAACCCGCGGCAGCTGCTCGACCGGCTTCACCTCATCCGCGAAGAACGAGATGCGACTGAGCTCGCACTCGTCGTCGACGTGAACGGATCGTGGCCGACCCTGCGACATGCCCAGCGGATGCTCCGCGACCTCGAGGAATTCGACCTGGCCTGGCTGGAAGACCCCTTCCCCCACCATCGCTTCGAACTCCTGCGCCCACTCACCGAGAGCTCCGCAGTGCCGATCGGATCGGGAGACGACATCACTGACCCGCAGATCCTCATCGACCTCGTGACGAGCCGCGCCGTTGACGTGCTGCGCGTCGATGCAACCACGCTCGGCGGCATGCAGGACACGCTCGATGTGCTGGGAGCGGCACGCCAAGCAGGCATCCCCACGTCGGGCCACGCCCATTCCTATGTTCACCAGCACTTGAGCTTCGCCAGCGAAGCCATGCACCACATCGAGGTGTTCCCCGATGACCGCCCGTTCGAGCCTTCGTACCGACTGACCACAGGATCAGTGTTCCCGCACATCGAGGACGGGCTCCTGCGCCGCCCGTCAGAGCCGGGATTGGCATTCGCCCTCGACCTGGATCGGATCGAGCAATGGGCCGACCGGTCGACGACGCGGCGCGCAGCATGACCGTGAGCACCCTGGCCAGGTACGAGTGCGAACCGGGCGACAGGGAGGCAGTACTGGCACTTCTCGAGCCGGCGCGAGCGGCGACGATCCAGGAAGCAGGCTGCCTCTACTTCCACCTACTCCTGCCTCGTGAAGCTCCGGATCACATCTTCCTGATCGAGGGATGGCGCAGTGCGGAGGACCTGGCGGCCCACCGCACTGCACCGCACTTCACGGAGATCATCCTGGGGACGATCGCGCGACGTGTCCGCAACCGCTCCGTCGAGATCTGCGAGGAGCTTGCTAGTCCTGCACCTGCGGGAAGTGAATCGTCATCCCACCATCAGCTGCGATCGACTGCCCGGTGATGTACGAGGAAGCAGGTGACAGCAGGAAGGCGATGACCTCCGCGATCTCACGTGGCTCGGCGAAGCGCCCCATCGGAGTCCGCGCTTCCACAGGGGCCGGATCCAGATACCCGGAATCGATGAGACTCGCGATCGCGGGCGTCCGCACCCAGGCGGGCGCGACGGCATTGGCCCGTATGCCATCACGGACCCACTCGACGGCCAGCGTTCGGGCGACCCCCTCGATGCCAGCCTTCGCTGCGTTGTAGCCCAGCCGCTGCGCAACCCCCAAGCGGGCGCCCATCGAGGACAGGTAGACGATGGCCGCCCGCTCGGAACGCTTGAGCAGCGGGTACGCCGCCCTGCTCATCCTGATACTCCCCATGAGATGGATGTCGATAAGGCGCAGCAGACTCGCATCAGAGACTTCGGCCGACGGTCCAGGATCCACGATCCCCGCAGCAGCCACGACTCCGTCGACTCGTCCGAATCTCTCTCCGACGGTCGCGAATGCCTCGTTGACGGACGCCTCGGAGGTCACGTCCACGCGTATTCCGTGATGGCCTTCCCCAGGCAGGCCATCCACTGCATTCTGCAGGTTCTCTTCATGCAGATCGAGGAGCACAAGCTGAGAGCCTTGCTCTGCGAGCAGACCAGCCGTCGCGAGGCCGATGCCGCTGGCACCTCCAGAGATGACGATGATGGGTGCTTCGGTCATGTTCGCTCCTCTTCGTTGAGTATTCGCACATAGCAGACACTATGCCCAACTGACAGTAAATCACGAGAGTGGGCTCCGGCCCAGAATCGCGGACGGGGCACCTCCTCGCACTCGACTCGGATCGAGGCATGCCCCGTCCATGCGAAGATTTGGTATGGCTCCCGACGCGGATTTGCAGCACCTTGAAGTGCTGGACAAAGCGAATGCGATCCTGACCGCACTTGAACACGGAGAGCGCTCGGCCAATGAAGTCTCCGAGCAGATCAACGAACCGATCAGCACCACGTACCGCTTGATCCGGACACTGCTCTCCCTGGACTGGATCTCGCACGGGAGTGCGCGAGGACTCTACCGAGTCGGACTGCAGGCCATGGCCGCCGGTTCAGCATTCGTGGACACGCTCGATGTGCGCGAGCTTCTCTCGCCCCTCCTGTTGCACATCCGCGACGAAACCCTCCTGACCTCCTACCTGTGCCTCCCATCCGGGACGCACGGAGTCTGCATCGAGCGCCACGCCGGCCACGGCGTTCGACTGCTCGCACTCACCGTGGGCGGCTCGATGCCCATGTCCAGCGGCAGCGGTCCGGCCGCGATGCTGGCGGCCATGCCGCCGCAGGATGCGGACGAGATCATGGACAAGCTCGGCATCCGCGGAGTCCAGCGCACCGCCCTCAGGCAGCGGCTCGACGGCTATCACGAGCGGGGTTACATCGTCTCGGATGGTGACGCAACCCGCGGTGTCGCCTCGTTTGGGGCCCCGATCTTCGACCATGAGGGGCGTGTCGCCGGATCGGTGAGCGCAGGAGGTCTCCGCGACAGCGTGATCGGCAACGCGAGCCTGGCCGACCTGATCATCGAGACCTCCCGGTACGGGAGCGAACTCCTGGGATGGAAGGGAACAGATGCCCAAGCCCATTAAGCTGCTCGACAACGCGGATCAGATCATCACGCTGCTCAGCGAGATCGGGTCGGCGAGCAGCACGGTCATCGCCTCGGAGATCGGTGTTCCACGCTCCAGCGTCTATCGCCTCCTCGAAGGTCTTGCAGCGGCTGGATTGGTGCGCTTGGCACCGTCGGGTCAGGTCAGATTGTCCGAGAGATGGCTGCACCTCGGACACGTCGCCCAGAAGAGCTTCTCGGAATGGCAAGCACACATCGATCGACTCGATGTGATCACCGCCGACACGGGCTACACCAGCTTCCTGTCGATCCCGACAGCCAGCGATGCTGCGTGCATTGCCTGGTCACCGGCCAGCAACCTGATCGTCCTGTCACTTCGACCAGGCCGTCGACTGCCATTCAATGTCGGAGCTGCCGGGAGACTGCTCTTCGCACTGAGCCCGGAGGACACCCGAGACCAGCACCTTGCGCACTGCTCTTTTCCCGGTCCGACGGAGAAGTCGATCGCGACCCGCGAGGAGTTGATCTCTGACACCTCACTCGTGCGCGAGCGCGGGTGGATCCTCTCGGACGAGGACGTGACGCCCGGCATCTCAGCAGTCGGCATTCCGGTGCACTCGGAGGGCAAGGGACTGCTGGGCTGCATCTCCGTGTCCGGTTTGGCGCAGGATCTCGCGCCTCGCGCCGAGGAGATAGCCACCTACCTCCTGAACGCGTCGAAGCCGCAGTAGCTGGGTGCTCTTGTCGCCTTGGCCGGCGCGGCGAGGTGCACGACGAGCAGCTTCACTCTCGAAGAGACGCACCCCACTCCAGCACGACTTTTCCGCTTCGGGACGAGTCGCCAGCGAGCCGGAAGGCATCACGCGCCTGTATCGCCGGAATGATGTCCGTGACGATCGCTGCGAGGTCCGTTCGCCTCGCAAGCAACTCGAGCGCCTCCGGCATCTCCCCGTCGAAACGTTGCGAGCCGAGGATCGCGATCTCGTTGCTCTGCACCCTCCAGACCTCCGTCGCCACCTCCGTTGCCGGAAGAATCCCCAGCTGGATGATCGCTCCGCCCGGACGGATCGCATCCAGAGCCGCGGTGAATGATGCAGCGACGCCGGAGCATTCCACGACGATGTCGAACACCCCGGAGGGAACTTCGGCGTCCGTGAGCAGCAGCGTCGCGTCCGCACCGATCTTCCGCGCGATGGCCAACGGGAAATCGTGGATATCAGCAGCAGTGACGTGCCCCGCACCCCGCTCCTGCAGCGCAGCCACGACGAGAGCCCCGATGGGCCCAGCCCCAGAGACGAGCACTCGCGCGTCGGTGATGCGATCGCGCGCACGGTCGATGCCGTGGAGGGCGATGGCGAGCGGCTCGGCGAGCACCGCGCGGCGCAGATCGAGTTCCGCTGGGATCGCATGCAGCTGCTCCGGCCTGACGACCATCGCGCCACAGAACCCCCCTTGCGTATGAGGGTTCGTAGCAGCACTGCCGAGATAGGTCAGGCCGGGAGTGAGGTGGAGATCGGCACCCTGCGATGCGCCGGGGACGCGACACGGACTTGCCGGATGGATTGCGACGGGAGTGCCAACGGGAAGCGCGTTCCTGGCACTGTCTCCGACGGCATGCACGTACCCGACGAGTTCATGTCCAAGAACAAGGGGCTCCTGCAGACGGTAATCTCCGTTCGCGCCAGACCGCGCATAGTGGAGATCTGATCCGCAGATCCCTCCGAACGCGATACGCACGACAACCCCCTCCCGGGGCACGCTGGGGGTCGAGCGCTCCTCTATCCGGAGATCTCCGGGACCGTGGGCAACAACTGCAACCGTGTTCATCGAGGACTCCTCCGAGCGGGATGAACTCGCGACACAGCGAAGCGATCCAGGACATCCGCATGCTCTCTTTCTACACAACAAACACAAGTCCCACTAGATGGTAATAATTGCGCACTGCCGTCGACCTGGCGATCGGTGGCCCCGGTACCCTCGCTTCATGCGCCTGTACCTCGCCTCGACGTCGCCCGCCCGCCTCATGCTGCTCCGACAGGCGGGCATCGAGCCCGTCGTCATCCCGTCGAGCGTGGACGAGGACGCCGTGATCGAGGCGCGCCTCGCCGAGGGGCCTCTCGATCCGAGCGACTACGTGCAGCTGCTCGCCCGAGCCAAGGCCCTCGCGGTCGCGGATGCGCCCGACCCGCGGACCGGGGAACCGCTCGACGGCCTCGTCCTCGGGGGCGACTCGATGTTCGAGATCGGCGGCCGGATGCTCGGCAAGCCCCATGAGCCGCAGGTGGCCCGCGAGCGCTGGCTCGCGCAGCGAGGCCAGACGGGCACGCTGTGGTCCGGCCACTGGCTCGTCGACCGCCGTGGTGGCTCGGGCGCTTCCGGGGACGGCGTCGGCAGCACCGCGAGCGCCAGCGTGACCTTCGCCGACGATCTCGTTGACGCCGAGATCGACGCCTACGTCGCCTCGGGTGAGCCCCTGCATGTCGCCGGTGCGTTCACGATCGACTCGCTCGGGGCTCCCTTCATCGACCGCATCGAAGGCGACCCGTCGACGGTCGTGGGACTCTCGCTTCCTGCCCTGCGCCGACTCGTGCGCGGCTTCGGAGTGGGGTGGCCCGAGCTGTGGAACCGCGCCTGATGCGCCCATCGGCGGCCTCAGCACCGGGCCAGGACAGGCGCCCGGCTACGAATTGAACACGGCGCCGGCTCGCATCTGGTGAATGCCGACGGTCGGGCGTAACGTCGCGATCCAGGCGTCAACGAGGACGCCTCGCGAGGGAGGTCCGACCATGCCCGCACATTCGTCAGGAGACTCAGGGCCAGCAGCCCAGATCGTCAGCCAGCTGGGCGGCGCGGGGAACATCGAGAACCTCACGCACTGCGCGACGCGGCTGCGCTTCCAGCTGCACGACGCTTCCGGCATCGACCAGGCGGCCGTCGAGGCCATCCCCGGCGTCATGGGGGTCGTCCCGCAATCGGGCGAGCGGTACCAGGTCGTCATCGGCGGTGGCGTGCAGAACGTCTACAACGACATCCAGGCGCTCCCCTCGATGTCGGGCGGTGGCGCCCCCGCCGATCCGGAAGACGCGGCCTCGATCAAGGCCGCGGCGAGGGCGAAGGGGCCGCGTGGCAAGTTCGCGTGGCTCGACAGCGTCTTCGAGTTCCTCTCCGACTCGTTCCGGCCCATCCTCGGCGCGCTGCTCGGCGCATCCCTGTTCATCACGTTCATGGCGCTCATGAGCACGCTGGGCGTCATCCCCAACTGGGCCGACCCGCGCACCGACCTCCCGCCGTCGTGGCGTTTCCTCAACCTCTGCTGGCAGGCGGTCTTCGTCTTCCTGCCCCTGTACATCGCCTACAACGCGTCGAAGCGCGTGGGGGCCGACCCGTGGATCGGCTTCGCCATCATGGGCGTCGTCATGCTGCCTGGCTTCACGGGGCTCGCCGACGGCATCGACCCCATCGAGGTCTTCGGCTCCGAGGTCTCCGTCGTGCCGATCTTCGGCCTCCCGCTCACGGTCTTCGACTACAGCTCGCAGGTGTTCCCGCCGCTGCTGATGGCCGCACTGCTCGGCCCCCTGTACAAGGGCCTCAAGAAGCTCATCCCGGAAGACCTGCACCTCATCTTCGTGCCCTTCCTGAGCATGCTGATCATGATCCCGCTCACGGCGTTCCTCATCGGCCCCATCGGCGTCTACACGGGCGCCGGCCTCGCCAACCTGCTCCGCGGCATCAACGACTTCTCACCGCTCATCTTCGCCATCGTCATCCCACTCGCCTACCCCTTCATGGTGCCGCTCGGCCTGCACTGGCCGATCAACGCGATCATGCTGCTCAACATCCAGACGCTCGGCTACGACTACATCCAAGGGCCAATGGGTGCGTGGAACTTCGCGTGCTTCGGTGCGACCGCCGGCGTCCTGTACCTCTCCATCCGCGAGAAGGACGCGCAGATGCGGCAGACCTCGACGGGCGCCCTCGCGGCCGGCCTCCTCGGCGGCATCTCCGAGCCGTCGCTGTACGGGATCCACCTGCGCTTCAAGCGCATCTACGGGCGGATGCTCGTGGGCTGTCTCGTCGGCGGGGTCATCATCGGCATCGGCGGCGGCGTGAAGACGAGCGCGTTCGTCTTCACGTCACTGCTCACCATCCCGGCCTTCGACAACATCCCGCTCTATGCCGGCGCGGTCGGTGCCGCATTCCTCGTCTCGATGTTCCTCGTCATCTTCTCCGGCTATCGCAGCCCCGAGCAGCAGGCGGCGTTCGAGGCGGCCCGCGTTCCGGTCGCCGACCTGGAGACGGCGAAGAAGGGGGAGAGCACGGAGGACGTGATCGCCGCCGCCGCCACTCGCGAGGGCGATTCGGCTCCCCGCACCATCGAGGTCCTGTCACCGCTCGAGGGGGAGATCGTGCCGCTGTCAGAGGTCCCCGATGCCGTCTTCAGCCAGGGCATCATGGGCCCCGGCGCCGCTATCAAGCCGAGCGGCACCGTCGTCTACGCTCCGGGAACCGGCACGGTCGCCGTCGCCCAGGCGACCGGGCACGCGTTCGGCCTGCAGCTCGACAACGGGCTCGAGGTGCTCATCCACGTCGGCATCGACACGGTCGAGCTCGACGGCAAGGGCTTCGACGTCAAGGTGAAGGCAGGCGACAAGGTCACGCCAGACACGGTGCTCGTCGAGTTCGACCGCGACATCGTGGAGGCCGCAGGCTTCTCGCTCATCACACCCGTCATCGTGCTGAACGCGGGCTCGTTCGCGTCGGTCGAGGCGGTCGGGCTCGGCAGCGGCAAGGTCGGCACACCGATCCTCGAGGCGGTGACGAAGGCGCCAGCACCCAGCGAGGTGTAGTCACCCTCGGCAGTCCCCCTCGGCGGGGCGACAGGTTCCGCCGTCAGGCGCGCGCGGCCAGCGCTTCCCTCGCCGAGACGAGCAGGGTCATCGCCCGCGCATCGAAGGAGTGGAACTCGGCGACCTTGCGGGAGGTCGCTGCCCGCTCCTCCGGGGTGGGCCATCCGCTCGCGCCCTCGGCGAGGAGCTCGCGAAGCTCATCCACCGACGCGTACGTGCGCACGGAGCCGCCGAACTCGACGGGGAAGCCGCCGGTGATCGCGTCCGAGACGACGAGGGCACCCGCAGCGACGGCGTCGAAGAGCCGGTTCGAGACGAAGCCGTGCTGCGCCATGTCGTCCCAGTGGTCGTTGAGCACGATGCGGGCCCCACGGTAGGCGCCGGGCGCTGCAGCGTTGTCGAGATACTCGGCCTTGATGTGGCGCTCGTCGATGAACTGCTCCCAGAGGTCGCCGTAGACCTCGAGATCCGCACCTGCCGCGATCGAATCGCGCACGATGGGGCGGAAGATGTTGCGGGAGCGGCCGACGAACAGCACGCCGGATTCCAGGTCGCTCGGCTGCACCTCAGGGGTGAACCGCTCGACGTTGGTGGCCTGCAGCAGCGGGCGGATCTCTCGATCCGGGCGCGACATGACCGCGGCCCACGGCACGCTCGCGGCGAGGCGCAGGTCGAAGGGCAGATCGAGCTCCTCCTCGCTCACCCAGTCCGGGTGGCTGATGATCCAGAGGATGTTGACGGCACCGTCAACGAGCTCGGGGCGGTGGAAGCCGCGGAGGTGCACCGCGACGTCGTCCTGGACGCTCGGGTCAGGTCGCGTGCGCGTCTCCCACCGGTCGACGTAGACGGTCTGGCCGAGTCGACGCAGCGCCCTGGCGAGGTCCTCGGCGTAGAACACGTCACCCCAGACGTCGCCCTCCGGGGAGTCGGGGGCCGGTACCTTGATCGCCCAGCTCAAGGGCGCCTCGACTGGCGAACCGCCGAGCGCTCGTTTGGCGCGGGATCGCGCGGCGTTGACGAGGTTCCTGGCGCGAGAGATCACCCGTTCAGCGTAGCCGCCGGCGGCCACGCGTCCCGAGGGTCGCCGGCAGCGTCCCGTCATCGGGTGCGCCAGCGGATGCGTCAGCGGACAGCTTCAGCGGATGCGTCGTGGAGGAGATCGTCGAGCTCGCGAACCTGCACGGTCGGCATGGGCCGCGCCGACTGCGCTCCAGCGAGCCGGATGCGCGCCTCGATGTCGGAGTTCTGGGCGTCCCGGTCGACGGTCGAGACCGCAGCAGAGCTGCCGACCGCGCCGCGGACGAGCACCAGCTGCGCCCCGGCTGGCCAGCGGTCTGCGAGGTCGCCGTCGCCGCGCGTGGCCTGGTCGCGCGTGGCCGCACCCTCGAGCTTGTGGAGGAGGCGGCCCGCGACCTGCTCGGCACTCCCCTCGCCGATCTCGCCCAGCAGCACCCCGAAGTGGGTGACCTCGCCGAGGTTCAGCTCGATGCTCTCGCGCACCTCGGCCAGCGCCTCGGAGGTCGTCGCGGTGAGCTCCACGGGCATGACCGCGTCGGCGTAGTCGTCGACGAGCAGCGCGAAGGGCGCCACGTCGCGGCCCACGATCGCGACCGTGCTGCCGCCGCGGAGCAACGCGTCGGCAAGCTGCCGGTCTGCTCCGTCTTCGCCGCCTGCGATGCACCAGATCTGATCGGTCATGGTCGACTCCGTCCCTGTCGGGGCATCCGCTCTGGTGCCCACCTCGAACTATACTTAGGCATCGCCTCACTATTAGTGAGAGGCTCGGCAATCCCAGGGGGTTCACATGCAGCAGGACGAATCGCGCGAAGCACTCCTCGCCCAGCTGAACGACGTCAGGAACGAGCTCACGAGGGGCCTTGCCGCGAGGCACATGGCGCCGTTCCTCGAGCTCGACATCACCGCCCAGCAGCTGAAGACCGTCTTCCTCGTGACCACCGGCACGGTCACGACCGTCTCGCAGGCCGCAGAGCACCTCGGCGTCGCCGTGCCGACCGCCTCCGCGAGCATCGACAAGCTCGTCGAGCACGGGCTCGTGACCCGCACGGAGGGCAAGCCCGACCGGCGCATCCGTCACCTCACGGCCACCCGCAAGGCCATCCGGCTCCACGAGCGCTTCCTCGGACTCCGCACCGATACCGATGAGTTCGCGGCCCACCTGAGCGACGAGGAGCTGCAGGGGCTCGTCATCGGATTCCAGGGCATCCGCCGAGTGCTCCGCCAGTTCACCGACGGCAGCTGACCCCGCTCAGGAAGCGAACGACCTCCAGAACAGCTCGAGAGCGCGCCGCACGACGGCCTCGCGCTCGCCGAGCGGCGTCCGCGGCAGAACGCCAGCGAGCATCGAGAGCAGCAGGAGCAGGTCGTCCGCGCTGATCTCACGGTCGACCCGACCACCCGCCCATTCGCGCTCGAGAACGACACCGAGGACCGCGAGCATCCGGCCTCGAACACTCGCCCCCTGCGCGTCGGCGGTGTCGGTCAGGGTGAGCTGGATGAGTCCGACCGACACGAGCATCTGCCGGGCGATGAGCTCGAGCAGTCCTGCCAGATCGGCCTCGGGCGAGGCAGCGAGGTCCTCGAGCTCGACGATGGCGTCACCGAACACCGCGAGCGCAAGCGACGCCCGATCCGGGAAATGTCGGTACAGACTGCCCTGGCCGACGCCAGCGCGCTTGGCGACAGCGCTGAGCGGAGCATCCACTCCCCCCTCGCCGAAGATCTCCCGCGCGGCCGCGATGAGGGCACGGCGGTTCTCGGGGCCAGCACTTGGTCCTCGATTGGCTTTCGCTGGAGTCGACACCGGGATAGCATAATCCGGACAGTGTTGTCCGGTTCGTTCGATCCGACGCTGTCGCTACCTTGACCCACGCTCGCCACGAGCGCGGGCTGGGCGGACCGAGCAGAAAGCTGGCACCACGATGACCTCGAGCGCACACCCCCTCACCGGAGACACCACGATCGGCGAATGGCTCACCGATCCAACGGGAGGCGTCGTCATCCGCGAGATCCTCGCCCAGGGCGGCCAGGACGCTTCCTCCCTCACTCCCGTCTCGGGCCTCCCCCTCTCGCAGCTCGTCGAGCTGAGCCAGGGCAAGTTCCCCCAGGAGATGGTGGATGCGATGATCGCGCGCGCGAACAGCGGCCAGGTCACCCCAGCACAGCCCGGCGACTTCGGCCCCGTCGTCGACCACGACGCCCCTGGCGCACCGCGGGCGGCGGCCTGGGTCGAAGCCACGACGGGCGGCCGCTTCGACGGCAAGACCGTCATCGTCACGGGGGCCGGCTCCGGCATCGGCAAGGCGACCGCGTCTCGCATTGCCCGCGAGGGCGGGCGCGTCATCGCCGTCGACGTCTCAGCTGAGCGCCTCGCCGCGCTCGTCACCGAGCACGACGGCGCCGACATCGTCACCCTCACCGCCGACATCACCGACGACGCTGGCGTCGCGCGGATCCTCGAGGCGGCAGGCCCACGCGTCGACGGCCTCGCGAACATCGCCGGCATCATGGACAACATGACGCCGGTCGGCGAGGTCAGCGATGAGGTCTGGAACCGTGTCTTCGCCGTCAACGTGACCGGCACGATGAAGCTCATGCGCGCCGTCGTCCCCGCGATGCTCGCGGTCGGCAAGGGCGCGATCGTCAACGTCGCCTCCGAGGCCGCACTCCGCGGGTCGGCCGCAGGCGCCGCCTACACCGCGTCGAAGCACGCCGTCGCCGGCCTCACCAAGTCGAGCGCGTTCATGTACGGCCCGAGCGGACTCCGAATCAACGCCGTCGCCCCGGGCCCCGTCGCCACCAACATCGAGGCCCGCTTCGACTCCGAGCTCGGCGGGCAGCGGGTCCGTCAGGCGATGGCGCTGCTGCCGACGCCGACCACGGGAACGGCGCTCGCCGCTTCCATCACCTTCCTGCTCAGCGACGACGGCGTCAACATCAATGGCGTCATCCTCCCCTCCGACGGGGGCTGGTCCGCCGCGTAGGCCCGAGGCGGCGGTGGAGCGCTCGCCGCACTGCGGACGCTCCACCCGTAGGCTTCCCCCATGAGCAAACCCGTCACGCGCACTCGCAAGTTCTTCTGGATCGGCCTCGTCGTGATCGCATTGATCTTCATCGGCTCCGGCGTCTACGAGATGCTGGCGTAGCCGCACTGGCACTGACCGCCCTCGCTGGCGCCGCCACCCTGTCGGCAGCTCCGTAGTCTCCGGATGGCTTTCTCGCTTCGGGATGGGAAGGAACCCATCCGGAAGCCGGAAGACCATCTCGAGACCGCGCGCAGCCGGCGCGCGATTCCTCGGGGAAAGACGGGAATGGCCGGGTGCCTCCGCAAAGCAGCGGATGCACCCGGCCAAGCCGGATCACGAGATGAGCCCCGCCAGGGGCCCGGACCTAGGACGTGAGCTGGCTCTGCTCGGCATCCAGGTCGCTGACGGCCTGCTCGAACTGGGAGTTGTAGAGCCTCGCGTACGCGCCGCCCTGCTTCACGAGCTCATCGTGCGTGCCCTGCTCGACGATGGAGCCGTGCTCCATGACGAGGATCAGGTCGGCGTCGCGGATCGTCGAGAGACGGTGCGCGATGACGAAGCTCGTGCGGCCCTGGCGAAGCGCGGCCATCGCCTGCTGCAGGAGCAGCTCCGTGCGCGTGTCGACCGAGCTCGTCGCCTCATCCAGGATGAGCACCTGGGGGTCGGAGACGAAGGCGCGCGCGATGGTGATGAGCTGACGCTCGCCGGCGGAGACGTTCGACGCGTCCTCGTCGAGCACCGTGTCGTATCCCTCTGGGAGCGAGTGCACGAAGCGGTCGACGTAGCAGGCGGTCGCAGCGGCGAGCACCTCCTCGTCGGTTGCGTCCTGACGTCCGTAGCGGATGTTCTCGCGGATGGACCCCGCGAAGAGCCACGGGTCCTGCAGCACCATGCCGGTTCGACTGCGGACATCCTCGCGCCTGAGCTCGGCGATGTCCTGCCCGTCGAGCAGGATGCGCCCGCCGTCGAGCTCGTAGAACCGCATGATGAGGTTCACGAGGGTCGACTTGCCTGCGCCGGTCGGCCCGACGATCGCGACCGTCTGGCCAGGCTCGACCGAGAAGTTGAGGTTCTCGATGAGCTTCTGCTCCGGCGTGTACGAGAAGGTGACGTCGTCGAAGACGATCTCGCCCGCACCGTTCGCCGGCTTGGGCGCGTCGCTCGCATCGGGCTCCTGCTCGTCCTCGTCGAGCAGCTCGAACACCCGCTCGGCCGAAGCCGTGCCCGACTGCAGCACGGCAGCCATCCCGCCGAGCTCGGCGAGCGGCTGCGTGAACTGCTGCGAGTACTGGATGAACGCCTGCACGTCGCCGAGGCGGAGGTTGCCGCCCGCGACCATGAGGCCACCGAGCACCGCGATGCCCACGTAGGACAGGTTTCCGATGAACATCATCGCCGGCATCATGACGCCCGCCCAGAACTGGGCCTTGAAGGCCGCCTGGAAGAGCTGCTCGTTGTCGACCTGGAACTGCTCGCGTGCATCCTTCTCGCGGCCGAAGACGCGAACGAGGGCGTGACCGGAGAACGACTCCTCGACGCGCGCGTTGAGGCGCCCCGTCTTCTTCCACTGCTCGGCGAAGTTCCGCTGCGACTTCGGTCCGATGACGCCGAAGATGACACCCATGAGCGGCAGGGTGACAAGCGCGACGAGCGCGAGCTGCCAGGAGATGGAGAACATCATGACGAGCACGCCGACGACGGTCAGCACGCTCGTGACGACCTGCGACAGCGACTGCTGCATCGTCTGCGTGATGTTGTCGATGTCGTTCGTGACGCGGCTCAGCAGCTCACCGCGCTGCACGCGGTCGAAGTAGCTCAGCGGCAGTGCGTTGATCTTGCGCTCGACGTCCTCGCGCAGCTTGTACATCGCCTTCATCATGATGATGTTGATGACGTACCCCTGCAGCCACATGAGCAACGCCGAGAACACGTAGAGCGCGAGCACCGACAGGAGCACCATGCCGAGGCGCTCGAAGTCGACCCCCTCGCCCGGCGTGATGTCCATGGCGGCGACCATGTCCGCGAACTGCGTCTGGCCGGAGTCGCGGAGGCCCGCGACGACCTGGTCCTTGGAGGCCCCCGCCGGCAGCTGGCTGGAGACGACGCCCTCGAAGATGAGGTTGGTCGCCTGGCCGAGCACTCGTGGCGCGATGACGGACAGCACGACGCCGACGGCGCCGAGGAACGACACGATGATGAGCGCGGCCCGGTAGGGCCGGAGCCTGCCGAGCAGCCTGCCGAAGCTCTGCCCGAAGTTCTTCGCCTTGCCCGGAGCGACGCTGTCCCAGTCGCCGGACGACTGCCTCGCCTGCTCGGCGAGCTCCAGTTCGAGCTGCTCCTCCTCGGTCAGGACCTTCTCGACGACCTCCTTCGGCCTGCGCTTGCCCCGACGTGGGCCCTTGGCGTCCTGGTTCTGGTTGTCTGCGTCACGGCTCATGACTGCGCCTCCACTGCAAGCTGGGAATCCACGATCTCCTTGTACGTCGTGCAGCTCTCGAGCAACTCGTCGTGCGTTCCGAGACCGACCATGCGTCCGTCGTCGAGGACGACGATGCGGTCGGCGTCGACGATCGTCGAGATGCGCTGCGCGACCACGATCTTGGTCACGCCTGGCAGCTGCTCCCACAGCGCCCGCCGCAGCCTGGCGTCGGTCGTGAGGTCGAGCGCGGAGAAGGAGTCGTCGAAGACGAACACCTGCGGTTCGTGCACGATCGCGCGCGCGATCGCGAGCCGCTGACGCTGCCCGCCCGAGACGTTCGTGCCGCCCTGCGCGATGCGCGCTTCGAGCTGCTTGTCCTTCTCCTGCACGAAGGCCGTGGCCTGCGCGATCTCGAGCGCCTTCCATAGGTCGTCGTCGGTCGCGGCCTCACGGCCGTAGCGCAGGTTCGAGGCGATCGTGCCCGTGAAGAGGAACGGACGCTGCGGGACCAGGCCGATGCCGTCCCACAGCAGCTCGGCGTCCGCCTCGCGGACGTCGACGCCGTTGACGCGCACGGATCCGCCTGTCGCGTCGAAGAGGCGAGGGATGAGCGAGACGAGCGTCGTCTTGCCTGCCCCCGTGGAGCCCACGACGGCGACCGTCTCGCCTGGGGCGGCGCGGAAGGAGATGCCCGTGAGCACCGGCTCCTCCGCCCCCGGATACGTGAACTCGACGTCGTCGAACTCGATGACGCCCGGCTCCGGGAAGTCGGAGACGGGGTTGGCCGGCATGATGAGCGTCGACTCGGTGTCGAGCACCTCGGAGATGCGGTCGGCGCTGACGGCCGCGCGCGGGATCATGATCGTCATGAAGCTCGCCATGAGCACACCCATCAGGATCTGCATGACGTAGGCCATGAACGCGAAGAGCGTCCCGATCTCGACCGTGCCCTGGTCGACCTGGATTCCGCCGAACCAGATGACGCCGACGACGGTGATGTTCAGCACGAGCATCGCGAGCGGGAAGAGCGTGACGAAGAGGTCGCCGACTCGCTTGCCGAGGAGGAAGAGGTCGTTGTTCGCGACCTCGAACCGCTGCTCCTCGATCGGCTCGCGCACGAACGCGCGCACGACGCGCACACCGGTGAGCTGCTCGCGCAGGATCCGGTTGATGTTGTCGAGCTTCACCTGGAACTGACGGAACAGCGGCACCATCCGACTGATGATGATGCCGACCAGGAGGAGCAGCACGGGAGCTGCGACACCGATGATCCAGGAGAGGCCCACATCCTGCTGCAGGGCCATGATGATGCCGCCGATCGCGAGCATGGGAGCCGAGACGAGCATGGTGGAGCCCATCATGGCGAGCATCTGCACCTGCTGCACGTCGTTCGTGTTGCGCGTGATGAGCGAGCCCGCGCCGAAGCGCGAGACCTCGCGCTCGGAGAAGCCGCTCACTCGCGCGAACACATCGGCGCGAATGTCACGGCCGAGCGCCATGGCGGCGCGCGCGGCGAAGACGGTCGCGATGATCGAGCACGTGATCTGCCCGAGCGAGATCGCGAGCATGACGGCGCCCGTCGACCAGATGTAGTCGGTGTCGGCGTTGGCGACGCCCTTGTCGATGATGTCGGCGTTGAGTCGCGGCAGGTACAGCGACGCGAGAGCTTGAAGGAATTGGAAGACCAGCACGCCCGCGAGGAGCGGCCAGTACTTCCTGAGATAACGGGCGAGGAGCTTACCGAGCATCGATTCTCCGGAACGACGAGGCGTCTGGCACGGCGCATCCGCTAGCGTGGTGGATGCGCGTCGCTGGGGACGCGGAGTGGACGGCAATGAGGCGGGCCCTGACCGGACCCGGCACGCCGGACCATTTCTGGTCGTGCAGTCATTGCTGACCGACTGGCATGACGAGCTGAGCTAACGCGCAGCCCTGTAGCTAAACACGACGTAATACATGGCGCAACACCCTTCCCACTGCGTGGGAATGTGTCACGCGGCCAATGTCGCCCAACTGCCACCCGCTCGGCGTGGTGAGAACCTCCAACCGAGCGCATCTGACAACCTTCTCCCGATAAGTTTGTCGAATCGAGCCAAATCCGGCCGCACCGACCTCAATAGGCTTAGGAACCATGTCGCGAATCTCGAAGCTCCTCATCGCCAACCGTGGCGAAATCGCCGTACGCATCGCACGAGCGGCTCGAGACGCGGGTATCACCTCCGTCGCCGTGTACGCAGACCAGGACCGTGACGCACCCCACGTCCGCCTCGCCGATGAGGCGTACGCGCTGCGAGGCGCCACGAGCGCCGAGACGTACCTCGTGATCGACAAGCTGCTCTCCATCGCCCGCCGCTCCGGCGCTGACGCCGTGCACCCGGGATACGGCTTCCTCGCCGAGAACGCCGAGTTCGCGCGCGCCGTCATCCGCCAGGGCCTCACCTGGATCGGCCCATCCCCCGAGGCCATCGAGGCGCTCGGCGACAAGGTCACGGCGCGCCACGTCGCCGAGAAGGTCGGCGCGCCGCTGGCCCCCGGCACGCTCAACCCCGTCGAGGGCCCGAGCGAGGTCCTCGACTTCATCGACATTCACGGACTGCCGGTCGCCATCAAGGCCGCGTTCGGCGGCGGCGGGCGCGGCCTCAAGGTCGCACGCGAGCGCGAAGAGGTCGCTGAGCTCTTCGAGTCCGCGACCCGCGAGGCCATCACCGCGTTCGGACGCGGCGAGTGCTTCGTCGAGAAGTACCTCGACAAGCCCCGCCACGTCGAGACGCAGTGCCTCGCCGACTCCCACGGCAACGTCGTCGTCATCTCCACGCGCGACTGCTCGCTGCAGCGACGCCACCAGAAGCTCGTCGAAGAGGCACCGGCGCCCTTCATCACCGCCGAGCAGGAAGCCGAGATGCGTCGCGCATCCAAGGCGATCCTCAAGGAGGTCGGCTACGTCGGCGCAGGAACCTGCGAGTTCCTGCTCGCCGCCGACGGCACCGTCGCGTTCCTCGAGGTCAACACGCGCCTCCAGGTGGAGCACCCGGTCTCCGAGGAGGTCACCGGCATCGACCTCGTCCGCGAGCAGTTCCGCATCGCCCAGGGCGAAGCGCTCGGCTACGACGACCCGACGGTCACCGGCCACTCGTTCGAGTTCCGCATCAACGGCGAGGACCCGGGCCGCGGATTCTTCCCAGCCCCTGGCACCATCACGACCTTCCGGGTTCCCGGAGGCCCCGGCGTGCGCGTCGACTCCGGTGTCCGCGAGGGCGACATCGTCTCCGGTGCCTTCGACTCCCTCCTCGCGAAGCTCATCGTCACGGGCGCCACGCGCGAGGAGGCGCTCGAGCGCTCCCGCCGCGCGCTCGAGGACTTCGAGCTGAACGGCATGCCGACCGTCCTGCCCTTCCATCGCTCCGTCGTCCGCGACCCCGCCTTCACCGCCGAGAACGGCGAGTTCGGGGTCTACACGAGCTGGATCGAGACCGAGTACAGCAACACGATCGAGCCGTGGGGCGGCGAGGCCGGCGATGTCAACGAGCCGATCGCGCGCCGCAACGTGGTCGTCGAGGTCAACGACAAGCGCCTCGAGGTGTCGCTCCCCGAGCGTCTGCTCGCCGCCACCGGTGTCGGCCATGGCGGTGCGGGACGGACCATGGCGGGACACGCCCCGAAGCGTCGCTCGCACACCAACGTCGAGACCCACTCGAGCGGTGACGTCGTCGCCCCCATGCAGGCGACGATCGTGAAGTTCGCCGTCGAGGAGGGGCAGAAGGTCGTCAAGGGCGATCTCCTCGTCGTCCTCGAGGCCATGAAGATGGAGCAGCCCATCCAGGCTCCCCGCGACGGCATCGTCGCATCCATCACCGGCGCCGCCGGCGAGACCGTCTCGAGCGGCACGAAGCTGCTCGAGCTCGCCGACGCCGAGTAGCCTCGGTAAGTGATCGACGCCTCCCTCCTGACCTCCACGCTGCTCTCGTCGCCCCTCGACGCCGCGATCCCGACGAACGACGCGAGCTGGCTCGAGTCGTTCACGGGGCTCGAGGGATTCAACGGCTGGCTGCTCGCGCTCGTCATCGTGGGCGGCTTCGCGGCCGGCTGGGTAGACGCGGTCGTCGGCGGCGGCGGACTCATCCAGCTCACGATGCTCCTCACCCTGCCCGGCGTCACCCCCGTGCAAGCACTCGCGACCAACAAGTTCGGCAGCATCGCCGGCACCGCGACCAGCTCCATCACCTACTTCCGACGCGTCAAACCCGACCTGCGCACCGCGCTGCCCATGGCCGCCATCGCGCTCTTCGGCGCCTACGGCGGCGCGATCCTCGCCTCCAGCATCCCCGCCGCAGCCTTCAAGCCCATCATCGCCATCGCGATCCTCGGCATCGGCATCTTCACCGCCTTCAAACCGAGCGTCGGGCAACTCGACAAACTCAAATACGAAGGACGCAAGCACCACGTCATCGCGGGCCTCATCGGCTTCGCGATCGGCGTCTACGACGGCCTCCTCGGGCCAGGAACCGGGTCGTTCCTCGTCATCGCCCTCGTATCCGTGCTCGGCTACTCCTTCCTGCAGGCCAGCGCGAAAGCCAAGATCGTGAACCTCGGCACCAACCTCGGCGCGCTCCTCTTCTTCGCCCCACAGGGCTACGTGCTCTGGGGGCTCGGTGCCGTACTCGCCGTCTCCAACGTCGCCGGCGGCTACCTCGGCGCCCGCACCGCCATCCGCGGCGGGAGCAAGCTCATCCGCTGGGTCTTCCTCATCGTCGTCAGCGTGCTCTTCATCAAGCTCGCCATCGACATCTGGAACGAGTACGTCGCGACCTGATCGCCCTCACGGGACGGGGATCGCTCCCAGGCGCCGTTTCCAGCGCAGCGAAGGCGGGCTAGGCCTTCGTCTGCTCCTCGTACGGCATGTGCATGGCACGTGCGGCATCCGAGATGCTGCTCGCGAGCGACGGGTAGACCGCCCAGGCACGCGCGACCTGGTCGACCGTGAGGCGCTGCTCGATGGCGATCGAGAGCGGCAGCACGAGCTCCGAGGCGCGAGGCGCGACGATCACGCCGCCGATGACGGTGCCCAGGTCATTGCCGGCGATGAGCTTGACGAAGCCGTCGCGCACCCCCTGCATCTTCGCGCGTGGATTCTCGCCGAGCGGCAGCTTGTAGACGCGACCCTCGCGGGTGCCGTCCTCGATGGAACGCTGCTGCCAGCCGACCGTCGCGATCTCCGGGTACGTGAAGATGTTCGAGGCGACATTGCGCAGGTTGATGGGCCGAACCTCGTCGCCGAGCGCGTGGAACACCGCCGTGCGCCCCTGCGTGGAGGCGACGGATGCGAGCGGGAAGAACTCCGTGCAGTCGCCGGCCGCGTAGATGTTCGGCACCGAGGTGCGCGCGACGCGGTTGACGCGGATGTGCCCAGACGGCGAGACCTCGACACCGGCCTCCTCGAGCCCGATGCCGGACGTGTTCGGGATCGAGCCGACCGCGATGAGGCAGTGCGAGCCACGCACCTCGCGCCCGTCGTCGAGCGTCGCCACGACCTCGTTGCCGTCGCGGACCACGGTCGCCGCCCGGGACTTCGACAGCACGGTCATGCCGCCGCGCTTGAACACATCCTCGATGACATCCGCCGCGTCAGCATCCTCGTTCGGGAGCACGCGGTCGCGGCTCGAGACGAGCGTGACCTTCGAGCCGAGCGCCGAGTAGGCCGACGCGAACTCGGCCCCGGTCACACCCGAGCCGACGACGATGAGATGGCTCGGCATCTCCTTGAGGTTGTAGAGCTGGGTCCAGGTGAGGATGCGCTCCCCGTCGGGCTTGCAGGAGTCGAGCGTGCGAGGACGAGCACCGACAGAGATCACGGCCGAATCGAACTCGATCCGGTCGAAGTCTTGCCCACCCGAGCCGGTGCCGACCGTGACGGCCGAGTTGCCGTCGAGCTTGCCCTCGCCCTGGATGACGTTGACACCGGCAGCCTCGAGCGTGCGCTGCATGTCGTCCGACTGGTTCTGCGCGAGGCGCAGCAGCCGCTTGTTCAGCTTCGAGAGGTTCACCGCGACCTCGGGCTTCAGCGGCTTCCCCGTGTCGCCCTTCGCGAAGAACTGCACGCCGAGCTCGCCGGACTCGCGGATCGCCGTCGCGGCCTCCGCACTGGCGATGAGGGTCTTGGAGGGAACCACGTCGGTGAGCACGGCGGAGCCGCCGACGCCGACGCGTTCGATGAGGGTGACGTCTGCGCCGAGGCGGGCTGCCGAGAGTGCGGCTTCGTACCCGCCTGGCCCCCCGCCGACGACGACGATGCGGTGCTTGCGATCAAAGGGCGTGGCCATACCCGCCATTGTCCTCCTCCCGCATGAACCCGCCAAACCGGAGAGGTTTCCGCGCCGTTCCGAGACGGGGCTGGACATCATCCGCTTGTGCTCCACGCTCGTCGCGTCCCGGTCGCTACGCTGGGGGCATGTCAACGCACGAGTCAGAGTCGATCGACGATCCAGCCACCTCACCCTTCGAGTTCGCGCAGGCAGCTGCCGCGGTCATCGCCGAGAAGACGGGTGTCGAGCGCCATGACATCGCGCTCACGCTCGGCAGCGGATGGGGGCAGACGGCCGAGCTGCTCGGCGAGACGATCGCGACCATCCCAGCCGACGAGGTGCCCGGATTCGCGAAGTCCGACATCCCCGGCCACTCCGGGACGCTGCGCTCGATTCGCCTCGCGAACGGCAAGCACGCGCTGGTCATCGCAGCACGCACCCACTACTACGAGGGCAAGGGCGTGCGCCGGGTCGTGCACTCCGTGCGCACCGCCGCAGCGGCCGGCGCCTCGGTCATGATCCTCACCAACGGCGCTGGCGGCGTGCGCCCCGAGTGGGGCCCTGGCACGCCCGTGCTGATCTCGGACCACATCAACCTCACGGCCGACTCGCCCCTCGAGGGTGCGACGTTCATCGACCTCACCGACCTGTACTCGGCACGCCTGCGCGAGCTGGCGCTCACGGTGCGCGACCTCGACGAAGGCGTGTACGTGCAGTTCCGCGGCCCGCACTACGAGACCCCCGCCGAGGTCAGGATGGCGCGCACGATCGGCGGCGACATCGTCGGCATGTCGACGGCGCTCGAAGCCATCGCGGCTCGCGAGGCCGGCATGGAGGTGCTCGGCATGTCCCTCATCACGAACCCCGCGGCAGGCGTCTCGCCCAACCCCCTGAGCCACACCGAGGTCCTCGAGGCAGGCAAAGCGGCGGAAGCCGACCTCGCCGAGTTGCTCTCCCAGATCGTGGTCAAGCTCTGATGAGCGGCATCGCACGGTCGCTGCAGGTCGCGCTCCGGCACAACGCGGTGTCGTGGCTCGAGCAGGACCCCGACGAGGTGACGCGCGCCGAGCTGCAGGAACTGCTCGAAACCGCTGGTGACGTGTCGCCGGAACTCGCCATCATCGAAGACGCAGACACCAGCGAGCGCGCCGTGGCCTGGCGCGAGCTGCAGGACCGCTTCTGCGCTCGCCTCGCATTCGGAACGGCCGGCCTCCGCGGCCGGCTCGGCGCGGGTCCGAACCGCATGAATCGGGTCCTCGTCGCCCAGGCTGCTCGCGGCTTCGCCGACTTCCTGCTCGCGCGGGAGGAATCGCCGTCGATCGTCATCGGCTACGACGCCCGCAACAACTCGCAGCGCTTCGCGCAGGACACTGCGGAGATCATGCAGGCCGCGGGCGTCGCCGCCACGATCCTGCCGAGGCAGCTCCCGACGCCCGTGCTCGCCTTCGCCGTCCGCCGGCTCGGCGCATCCGCTGGCGTCATGGTCACCGCCTCGCACAACCCGAAGTGGGACAACGGCTACAAGGTGTACCTCGGCGGGGCCGACGACGGCTCGCAGATCGTGGCACCCGTCGATGCCGAGATCGCCGAGGCGATCGGCAAGGTCGCGGCCGGCCGGAAGGTGCCGGAGCTCCCGCGATCCGCCGAGTACGCGACGGCCGACGAGTCCATCGTCAGCGACTACGTGTCCGCGACCGCGGCTCTCCTGCGCGGAACGCCGAGCGACGTGCGCTTCGTCTACACACCCCTGCACGGTGTCGGCTGGGAGACGTTCCGCGCTGTCGTCGCCGAGCTCGGCATCACCGAGCCGGTCGTCGTCGCACAGCAGGTCGAGCCAGACGGCGCGTTCCCGACGCTCGATTTCCCGAACCCCGAGGAGCCGGGCGCACTCGACCTCGCCTACGAGACCGCGGATGCTGCGGGCATCGACCTCGTCATCGCGCACGATCCGGACGCCGACCGACTCGCTGTCGCCGTCAAGGGCGCGTCAGGCTGGCGGCGCTTCGGCGGCAACGACATCGGGAAGATCCTCGGCTGGCGCGCCGCAGAGCAGGCGAAGGCCGACGGCGTGCACGGCACGCTCGCAACCTCCGTCGTCTCCGCCCCAGCCCTCGGGCGCATCGCTCACGAGTATGGGCTCGACTACGCCGAAACGCCCACGGGGTTCAAGTGGATCTCCCGCGCCCCGAACATCCTCTACGGCTACGAAGAGGCTCTCGGATACCTCGTCAACCCGGAGACAGTGCACGATAAGGACGGCATCTCCGCGTCGGTCGCGATCCTCGAGCTCATCATGGGACTCCAGGCTGAGGGGCGCACGCTCATCGACCACGACGACGCCTTCGCCGAGCGCTTCGGCACGTTCGTGTCGACGCAGGTCTCGGTGCGCTTCGACGACATCGCCCAGATCCCCCGCGTGATGGCGGTCCTGCGCGGCCACACGCCCACCGAGGTCGGCGGCGTCGCGGTGCTCGAGACCGGCGACCTGTCCGGCGACGAGGTGCCCATCGACCTGCTGCGCTATCAGCTCGCCGACGGCACGCGCGTCATGGTCCGCCCCTCGGGCACGGAGCCGAAGATCAAGGTGTACGTCGACGCATCCAGCGAGGACGGCGCACCGGCCGAGCGCGCGGCCGACGCCGAGGCGAAGGCGGCCAACGCCGGCGAGGCCCTGCGGGTCACCCTCACCACCGCGTAGTCACGAACACGGCAACACGGGAGGGCCTCTCGGCTGGAGAACTTCCATCCGAGAGACCCTCCCGTGTTGTTGCACGGACTCGCGGCTCGAGCCGAAAGGCTCCTCCTTCTCCCCAGCTCCGGCCCGCGACTCCTCCCCAGCTCAGACCCCAGACTCCTCCCCAGCTCCGACCCAGAACCTCGGGATGGCAAGTTCCCTCTTCTGCGGGACGATTCCCCCAACGAAGTGATGTTTCCACCCCGAGAACCCGGCCAGCGGACGGGCGCGGCGTCAGCCGGCGTGGGCGAGCTCGCGCTGCAGGAGGGAGCGCTTGACGTCGACGCCCCACGCGAATCCGCCGAGCGTGCCGTCCGAGCGCAGCACCCGGTGGCACGGCACGAAGAGCGCAGGCGCGTTGCTGGCGCAGATGCTGGCGGCCGCACGCACGGCCGTCGGCCGGCCGAGAGCCGTCGCGAACTCCGTGTAGGTGAGCGGATGCCCGGCCTCGATGGCCCGCAGACCGAGCCATCCCTGCATCCGGAACGTCGCGCCGAACTGGGCGACCAGCACGTCGTCGATGACGCGGAGATCACCGTCGTAGTACGCACGCACGGCATCGGATGCGCCAGCAGCGCGACCCCGCGCGATGGCGGTCGGCCTGGCCTGCGCCGTGATGCGTTCCAGGACACGCTGCTCGTCGTCGCTCCATCCGGAGGAGAGCACCGCACCGTCACTGTCGCGGGCGATGATCGTGAACGGCCCGTCCGGGGTGTCGAGCGTCTCGATGACGGCCCGAGCTTCACTGCTGGTCTGCGCGCTCATGCTGGTGTCTCCGTGGTGGTGGTGGGCGGTGTCTGCTGGGTGGCGTTGGTCTTGATGCCGGGTCGTGACCTGGGCGGGGCAGCTCCCCAGAGATGGAGGGACAGGTAGCTTCGCCAGGGTCTGAACTGCTCCGCGACGGCCGTGAGGGGTCTCGGCTCTGGCGGGAGCCCGAGCGCTCGCGCTCCGCTTCGCAGGGCGACGTCTCCCGTGAGCAGCACGTCCGGGTTGCCCAGCACCCGCATGCTCACGTAGCCGGCCGTCCAGTCGCCGATGCCCTTGAACGATGTCAGCGCTTCGTGCTGCTCGGCGATGTCGTCGCCCGGTGAGAGCCTCAGCTGACCGTCCGCGATCGCCTCGGCGACGCGTGTGATGGTCGCCGATCGCGCCCTGGGGCCGGCGAAGGACTCCTCGCCGAGCTCCGCGATGGCCGCTGCGCTCGGGAAGAGGCGGTTCACACCGAGCTCGACCGCGGGTTCCTCGTTGTCGCCGTTCTGCTCGAGCGGGGCGCCCGCCCGCGAAGCGAGGCGACCGAGGGCCGTCCGCGCCGCGGAGACGGTGATCTGCTGACCGATGATGGCGCGAAACAGCATCTCGTCGGGGTCCACGGCCCCGGGCAGGCGGCGGCCCGGACGCAGGCGCACGCGCTCCGCGATCGACGGATGCACGGAGAGCGCTCCGTCGACGGCCGCCGGGTCCGCATCCAGGTCGAAGAGCCGGCGCACACGCGTGACGAGGGCCTGCAGGTCGCTGAGGTCTGTGAGGCGCGCGCGGAGTCGCAGCGACGCGGGCTGCGGGCCGCCCGCGTCCACGCCGAACCATGCGGGGCCTCCCGGGAGGAGGAGGCTGCGCTCGTACCTGTCCTCGGTCGCGACCTCGACCCCGTCGATGGCGCGCTCCCGGAGCCAGGTGAAGACGCCCGCGGCGTCGTACGGCTCCCGATACGCAAGCGACAGCGTCAGTGGGGCGGCTCCGGTGCTGAGCGCCAAGCCAGTGCCGAAGCTCCCGAGGCCGCCGTCCATGGCTCGCGACCCGGCCGCGGCGGCTCGTCCGCGCGATCGTTCTCGGACGAGGGTCGGCGTCAGCTGGAAGACCTCCTGCACGGTCTCGTTGAACGCTCTGACGCTCGCGAAGCCCGCCGCGAAGGCCACTTGGGCGAAGGGCAGGTCTGTCGCGCCGAGGAGCGTCGCGGCCGTCCGTGCTCGCTGTGCGCGCGCAAGCGCAAGCGGACCGGCGCCGAGCTCAGCGGTGAGCACCCTCGCGAGGTGCCTGGACGAGTAGCCGAGTCGGGCGGCGAGCCCCGGGACCCCCTCACGTTCCACGACCCCATCGCTGATGAGCCGCATGGCCCTGCCGGCGACGTCGCTGCGGAGGTTCCAGGCTGGGTCACCGGGTGCCGCATCCGGCACGCAGCGCTTGCAGGCCCGGTATCCGGCCTCGTGGGCCGCGGCGCTTGTCGGATAGAACGTGACGTTCTCTCGCTTGGGTGTCCGGGCGGGGCAGCTCGGCCTGCAGTAGATGCCGGTCGACCCGACCGCGGTGATGAACTGCCCGTCGAAGCGTCGATCCTTGGCGAGGATCGCGCGGTAGCGCTCGTCGCCGGTGAGGGTGATGCTTGCCATGCGACGAGTCTGGCAGGTTCACCCCGCCACAGCTCGCGGAAATCGGACACGACGGTTGCGTGATTCCAGCCCCGCGGCTCCTACTGGGCGTCGAACGGCAGCGAGCTCCTGCGCTCTGTCACGCCGCCGAGACCCGAAGCCGGGTCAGGCGATGAGCAGCCCAGCTGCGACGAGCCTCGGCTTGAGGAGCTCGACGAACTTCTCCGGCGTGGCTGCGGCGACGAGCTCGCCGAGCACCGCGTCGTTGTCGAACGTCTTCGCCAACGCAGCGATGAGCTTGAGGTGCTCCGACGCGCTTGTCGCCGTCATGCCGACGACGATGCGTACGGGATCGTAGCGAGCATGGCCGAAGCCGACGCCTTCCGGGTAGGTGATGACGGCGAGACCGTTCTCGATCGTCTCCTCACCGGGACGCGCATGCACGAGAGCGACGCCCGGGCCGACGACGACATACGGCCCGAAGCGTTCGATGACGCGAACCATGTTGCTGGTGTAGCCGCGCTTCGCGAAGCCGCGCTCGGCGAGCAGCTCGCCCATCTGGCCGACCGCCTGCCGCCAGTCGAGCGCCTGCTCGGCGAGGCGCACGCTGCTTGCATCGAACTGAAGCTCAGGTGTGGCCTGCGCGTTCATGCTCCTGCCTCGTCGAACCCTTCGCTCACGATCTCAGCCAGCTCTTCCCGGTCTTCGATCGGCAGGAACGCACCCTCGGCGGCGTTCAGCTGGAACGTCTCCAGGTCGGCGAGGTCGTAGTCGAAGGCGTCAGCGAGCAGCGTCAGCTCTCGGGAGATGCTCGTCGCGCTCATGAGGCGGTTGTCGGTGTTGACGGTGACGGTGAAGCCGAGCTGGTAGAGCAGGTCGAAGGGGTGGTCTTCGATGGCGTCTCCCCAGGCGGCGATGGCACCGGTCTGCAGGTTCGAGGATGGGCTGAGCTCGAGCGGGATGCGGCGGTCGCGCACCCACTGCGCGAGTCGGCCGAGCGACACGTAGGTGCCGTCGTCGTCTTCGCCCTCGAGGTCGATGTCTTCTGCGATGCGCACGCCGTGGCCGAGGCGCAGCGCGTGGGCGTCGAAGAGGGCGCTCTCGATGGAGTCGAGGCCTGCAGCTTCTCCGGCGTGGACCGTGGCGGGGAACCGTTCCGACATGAGGTAGTCGAAGGCTTCCTGGAGGTTCGTGGGCGGGAACCCGTCCTCCGGGCCGGCGATGTCGAAGCCGACGACGCCTGCCTCGCGGTGGCGGACTGCGAGCTTCGCGATCTCGAGTCCGTTGCCAGCGTGGCGCATGGCGCTCACGAGCTGGCCGACGCGGATGCGCTTGCCGTGGGATCGGACGTCGTCGATGCCTTCGTCGATGCCGGCCTGGACCGCGTTCACGGCGTCGTCGAGGCTCAGGCCACGCTTGAGGTGCTGCTCCGGCGCCCAGCGGACTTCGCCGTAGACGACCCCGTCGGCGCCGAGGTCGTTGACGAAGTCGCGGGCAACACGCCGCAGACCGTGTGTGGTCTGCATGACGGCCGTGGTGACGTCGAAGGTCTTGAGGTACTCGACGAGCGAGCCGGAGTCGGACTGGTCGGAGAACCAGTTCGACAGTTCGGGCGCGCTCGTCGCGGGGAGTTCCAGACCGATCTCGTCGGCGAGCTCGATGATGGTCTGCGCTCGCAGTCCACCGTCGAGGTGGTCATGCAGCGAGACCTTCGGCAGCGCTCGGATGCTGGTGCCGTCTCGTAGCGTGAAATCGCCCTCGTCGTATGGCGCGGAGCTCTGCACAGACACGGTGTTCCCCTTCGAATGTGGCCGCGAACCAACAAGTGCGGCCGTCCAGAGCCCTGATTCTATCTGGCGGAGACAACCGACGCGCGAGGCGGCGCGGCGGTGTGGAGAAGGTTTCCCTTCTCGACACCGCCCGCCTGCGCTATTCGGCCCCGATGCGTCCCGCGATGAGCGGGCCGCCGGTGAGAGCCTCCGACCCGGCGTCCCCGACCTCGTACGCACCCTCGAGCGCCTCGAGCGCACGCGGGAAGCGAGCGGCGTCCTCGGCAGAGAGCGTGAAGAGCACATCGCCCTTCTTGACGGTGTCGCCCGGCTTCACAGCCAGGTCGATCCCGGCCGCGTGGATGACCGGATCCTGCTTGCGTGCACGCCCCGCTCCGAGTCGCCACGCGGCGATACCGAAGGGCAGCGCCTCCTGGCGGGTCAGCACGCCGTCGCGGTCTGCCCGGACCTCGTGCGTCTCGTTCGCCACGGGCAGCGCGCCGTCCGGGTCGCCGTCCTGCGCCGCGACCCAGCGCCGCCACACGTCCATCGCTGCGCCGTTCTTCAGCGCACCTTCGACGTCGGCGTCCGGCTTGCCCGCCAGACGGAGCATCTCGCGGGCGAGTTCAACAGTGAGCTCGACGACATCGGCGGGACCCCCGCCCGCGAGCACCTCGACCGACTCGCGAACCTCGTTGGCGTTGCCGATCGCGAGCCCGAGCGGGACATTCATGTTCGTGAGCAGCGCCGACGTGCGCACGCCGGCGTCTTCGCCGAGCGCCACCATGGTCTCGGCGAGGGCGCGGGAGCGCTCGATGTCGCCCATGAAGGATCCGGAGCCGAACTTCACGTCGAGCACGAGCGAGTCGGTGCCCTCCGCGATCTTCTTCGACATGATGCTCGACGCGATGAGCGGGATGCACTCGACCGTGCCGGTGATGTCGCGGAGGGCGTACAGCTTCTTGTCGGCGGGGGCCAGGCCGGCGCCAGCGGCGCAGATGACGCCGCCGATCTCCTGGAGGAGCCGGAACATCTCCTCGTTGCTGAGGTCGGCCCGCCAGCCGGGGATGGCCTCCAGCTTGTCGAGGGTTCCTCCCGTGTGGCCGAGTCCGCGGCCGGAGAGCTGCGGCACCGCCACGCCGAAGGAGGCGACGAGCGGCATGAGCGGAAGCGTGATCTTGTCGCCGACGCCCCCGGTGGAGTGCTTGTCGACTGTGACCTTGCCGAGCCCGTCGAAGTTCATCCGCTCACCGGATGCGATCATCGCGAGGGTCATGTCGCGGATCTCGGTGCGCTCCATGCCGTTGAGGAAGATCGCCATGGCCATCGCTGCCATCTGCTCGTCGCCCACGAAGCCGTTCGCGTAGCGCGAGATGAGCCAGTCGATCTCCGGCGTCGACAGGGATCGCCCGTCGCGCTTCGCCTTGATGAGGTCGACGGCGTCGAACGCCTCGATTGCGGAGAGTGCGGGGGTGGAGCTCATGCGATCCCTTCGAGATCTCTGGGGCCGAACGCATCCGGCAGTACCTGGTCGATGGTGCGGATGCCCGAGACGGTGTCGAGGAGCATCCCGGGGGCTGAGAACTCGTACAGCAGCTGACGGCAGCGGCCGCACGGCATGATGATGTCGCCGGCGCCGTTGCAGCAGGAGAACGCGACGAGCTTGCCACCGCCGCTCGCTTGGAGCGCGGACACCAGCCCGCACTCGGCGCACAGGCCGACTCCGTAGCTGGCGTTCTCGACGTTGCAGCCGACGACGATGCGTCCGTCGTCGACGAGGGCGGCGGCGCCGACCGAGTAGTTCGAGTACGGCGCGTAGGCCTTCGCCATGATGTCGCGTGCGGCCTGGCGCAGGGCTTCCCAGTCGGGTGCGAGCACTTCGGTATCTGGTGTTGTCATCGCTATGCCTTCACGTAGGGTTTGCCCGCCGCGGCAGGTCCTCGTGACTGGCCGACGAACCCGGCCACGGCGAGGATGGTGACGATGTAGGGAATCATCGCCATGAACTCGGGTGGGATGTTCGCGCCGACCTGGCTCACGAGCGTCTTCAGGTTCGAGGCGAAGCCGAAGAGCAGCGCCGCGAGGGTCGCGTAGACGGGGTGCCAGCGCCCGAAGATCAGTGCGGCGAGGGCGATGTAGCCCTGTCCGCTTGTCATCTCCTGGCTGAACGAGCCGACGCTGCCGAGCGTGAAGAAGCTTCCGCCGGCGCCGGCGATGGCGCCCGAGAGCAGGACGTTCCAGAACCGCGTCTTGTTGACCTTGATGCCAACCGTGTCGGCAGCCTTCGGGTGCTCTCCGACGGCACGGAGGCGCAGGCCCCATCGGGTCTTGAAGAGTGCGAAGGTGAGCGCCGGCACCGTGAGGAACATGAGGTACACGATGAACGTGTTGTCGAAGAGCAGCGGCCCGATGACGGGGATGTCGCTCAGCAGTGGGATCGCGAAGCGCGGGTACTTCTCGTTCTGCGCGATCGTGTTGAGGAACCCGCTGTCGCGGGTCATGACGCCCGAGTAGAGGAAGTTCGTCAGGCCGATCACCAGCATGTTGATGACCACGCCGACGACAACCTGCTCGACGAGGTAGCGGATCGAGAAGACCGCGAGGATGAGCGAGACGAGCATGCCCGCGAGGATCGCTCCGAGGAGGCCGAGGAACGGGTTGCCTGTCATCGAGCCGATGAGCGCCGAGGTGAACGCGCCGGCGAGAAGCTGGCCCTCGATGGCGATGTTCACGACGCCGACGCGCTCCGAGACGAGTCCCGCCATGGATCCGAAGATCAGCGGGGTCGAGATGGCGAGCGTTCCGGTGAGGAGCCAGGTGAGCGGGACGTTGGCGTTGGCGCCGATGAAGACGATGAGCGCCCACACCCAGAGGATGCCGAAGACGACCATGACCCACATGGGCAGCTTCTCGCCCGCTGCTGTGCGGAGGAAGGCGACGACGGTGATTCCGGCGAGGATCACGCCGATGATGAGGTTCGTCATCATGGTCGGCAGGACCAGGGGGGCGAACTTGATGGGGACGCCATCCGAGTTCAGGTCGATCGTGCTCGAGGCTCCTGCAGGTGCGAGCAGCCCGAAGACGATGAGGACGAGCGCGCTGAAGAACGCGTACGCGATCGGCGCCTTCCAGCTGCGGGTCGAGCGGACCTCGGCCTTGGTGCTTGCCCCTACCGGGATCTGCTCCTCGGTGCTCGGCGTCACTGCGGTCATGCGTTCACCTCGTTCTTCTTGCCGTTGCTGCCCTTGTCGCTGCTGTCTCCCCGACCCTCGCGCGACGCGCGGATGCGGTCGAGGAGGCGAATGCCGGACGGCCGCGGGAGGCGGAAGATCGCCCGGATGAGAGGCGGCGCTGCGATGAAGAGCACGATGAGGCCCTGGATGACGGCGACGATGTCGATGGGGATGCCCTCGACGACCTGCATGGGGAAGGAGCCAGCCTTGAGCGCACCGAAGAGGAGGCCCGCGAGGATGATGCCGACCGGGTGGCCGGCACCGAGCAGTGCGACGGTGATGGCATCGAAGCCGATACCCGCGTGCACTCCGGGGTCGTAGCCCGCTGTCGCGCGACCGAGCACCTGCGTGGCACCGGCGAGGCCGATGAAGGCGCCGGCGATGGCCATCGTGAGGAAGGTGATGAAGGCGACGTTGATGCCAGCCGTTCGTGCGGCGCTCGGGTTGAGGCCGACCGCGCGCACCTTGAAGCCGACCGTGGTGCGCTCCATGATCCACCAGTAGACGAATGCGGCGGCGATGGCGAGGATGAAGCCCCAGTCGGCGGCACCGACGAGATCCGGCAGCTGCGCGGACTCGACGATGGGCTTGGCCTTGGCGTTGCCGCCAGCACCCTCAGCCTGGAAGACCGGGGTCTTCAGCAGGTAGGTGATGCCCCAGAAGGCGATCCAGTTGAGCATGATCGTGACGATCACCTCGTGGGCGCCGGTCTGCGCCTTCAGCCAGCCAGCGATGCCGGCCCAGAGCGAGCCGCCGACGATGCCGGCGAACGCCGCCACGAGAACGTGCACGACAAACGGCAGCTGCAGGCTCGCGCCGATGAAGCCGGTGAAGAGCGCCGCGATGAGGATCTGGCCCTGACCACCGATGTTGAAGAGGCCGGCGCGGAACGCGAACGCGACGCCGAGGCCAGCCGTGATGAGCGGGGTCGCCCACATGAGCGTGTTGGTCAGCGGCACGAAGCCGTTGCGGGGCGAGTAGATCGCGCCTTCCCACAGCGCGCGGAACGCGCCGGCGATGACGCCGCCCGCCGCCGCGAAGAGGTCCATCGGTCGCGAGAAGAAGTAGCCGGTGGTCTCGAGGACGTCATCGCTCGTGAAGACGACGAGGAGCGAGCCGATGAGGAGCGCCAGCACGATCGCGAGGATCGAGCGCAGCGGCCCTCCGCCGAGGATGTCGCGCCAGAGGCCGTGCCACGGGGACTGCTCGCTCGCGGCGGCCGGCACCTGGGTGCCGGGTGGCGGCGGGGTCTCCGCCGTCACGTTCTGCAGCTGGCTCATACCTCTACCCCCGCCATCATCTGGCCGAGCACGTCTCGCGACGTCTCCGGTCCAACGATTCCCATGCTCTTGCCCTGGTACATGACCATGATCCGATCTGCCAGCTGGACTACTTCGTCGAGCTCCGTCGACACGATGATGACCGGGATGCCCGAGTCGCGGACACGCACGATCTGCTCGTGCACGAACTCGATCGACCCGACGTCGAGACCTCGCGTCGGCTGCGAGGCGATGAACATCCGCAGGTCGCGGCCGAGCTCGCGGGCGAGGACGACCTTCTGCTGGTTTCCGCCGGAGAGGCGACCCACGGCCGTCTCGATAGACGGTGCCCTGACGTCGAAGTCCTTGACGTTCTTCTCCGCGAAGGCGGTGATCTCCCGCAGGTTGAGCGCGATGCCGTTCGAGAATGGCGGGCGGTCCGCGCGGTCGAGCACGAGGTTCTCAGCGATCGTGAAGTCGCCGACGATGCCGTCTTCGGTGCGGTCTTCCGGCACGAAGCCGAGTCCAGCATCCAGCGTCTTCTTGACCGACTGCCCGATGAGCTCGTTGCCGTCGAGGCTGATCGAGCCGAGCGCCTTCTTGTGGAGGCCGAGGATGGCCTCCGTCAGCTCGGTCTGCCCGTTGCCCTGCACGCCGGCGATCACGAGGATCTCGCCCTCGCGCACCTCGAAGCTCAGCTCGTCGACCTGCTTGGCGCCGACTTCGTCGAAGACCGTCAGCTCGGAGACGACGAAGGTCGTCTCCCCCAGCTTCGGGGCCTCCTTGTCGACGTCGAGGTCGACCGCTCGGCCCACCATCTTCGCCGCGAGCTCTTCGTTGGACTCGCTCGGGAGCGCCGTGCCGACGACCTTGCCTCGCCGGATGACCGTGATGCGGTCCGCCACCTTGCGGACCTCTCGCAGCTTGTGCGTGATGAAGACGATGGAGGTGCCGGCCTTGCGCAGCTGATCCATGATGACGATGAGCTCGTCGGTCTCCTGGGGCGTGAGCACGGCGGTGGGCTCGTCCAGGACCAGGATCTTCGCGTCGCGCGAGAGGGCCTTGATGATCTCGACGCGCTGCTGCGCGCCGACGGGCAGGTGCTCGACCAGCGCATCGGGGTCGATGTTGAAGCCGAACTGCGCCGACAGGTCGCGCACCTTCTGGCGCGCGCTGTCGATGTCGAGCACGCCGAGCCCACTGGCCGGCTCGTGCCCGAGCATGAGGTTCTCCGCCACGGTGAAGACGGGGATGAGCATGAAGTGCTGGTGGACCATTCCGATGCCGGCGGCCATGGCATCGCCAGGACCGGAGAAGTGCCGGACGTCGTCGTCCAGCAGGATCTCGCCCTCATCGGCCTGGTAGAGGCCGTAGAGCACGTTCATCAGGGTCGACTTGCCAGCACCGTTCTCGCCGAGGAGCGCATGGATCTCGCCCTCCTCGATCGTGAGGTTGATGTTGTCGTTGGCCGTGAAGGCACCAAATCGCTTGGTGATGCCTCGAAGCTCGAGTTTCATAGCGGTCCACTTCGCTGTGCAGTAGTGCGGAATACGGCCTGGTGGGCCGGTGATACGCGAGCCGGTCGCGGTGGTGACCGCCGCCAGCTCGAGATGCATGCGTAGGCATGCTACGGGGCCGCCGCGAGTTTGCGCGACGGCCCCGCATCATGTTGTGCCCAGACGTCAATCTGGACGGCAGAGGATCAGACCTTGGGTGAGGAAGGCGACAGTTCTGGGTACTTGCCGTCGATGACTTCCTGCTTCAGGGTGTCGATCTCGTCGAGCGTGCCGGAGGGCAGCTCCGACTCGAAGGCGCCGAAGCCGGAGAGGCCGACGCCCTCGTTCTCGAGGACACCCGTGTAGGTGGTGCCACCCTCGAACGTGCCGTCGACGCTCTGGGAGATCGCGTCGAGAACCGTGACGTCGAGGCCCTTCATGATCGACACGAGGATGATGTCCGCGTACTGCTCGTCTGCGACCGCGAGGTCGGAGTCGACGCCGAGGATGACGGCGTCCTGGCCGCCTTCGCGGATCGCCTCAGCTGCACCCTGGTAGAGGGGTCCGCCGACGGGGAGGATGACGTCTGCACCCTGGCTGAGGAAGCCGGTGGAGATCTCCTTGGCGCGGGAGACGTTCGTGAAGTCGTCCACGAACGAGCCCTGCTGCGAGTCGACGTCCCAGCCGATGACCTTGACGTCCTTGCCCTTGACCTCGTTGAAGTGCTTGACGCCGTTGGCGAAGCCGTCCATGAAGATCGTGACGGTCGGGATGGCGGCGCCGCCGTAGGTGGCGACGGTGCCCGTCTTGGAGTACGCAGCTGAGGCGTAGCCCGCCAGGAACGCGGCCTGGGCCGTGTCGTAGTTGAGCTCGAGCACGTTGGCGATGCCGAGGCCCTCGACGTCGACGATCGCGAAGTCGACATCTGGGTTCGCCTCGGCTGCTGCGGCCGTCGCGTCTGCCAGCTTGAAGCCGACGGGAACGATGATCTTGCAGCCCTGGTCGACCATGGTCGTCAGGTTCGCCGCGTAGTCGTCCGGTGTTGCCGACTCCGCCTCGAGCACGTTGACTCCGAGCTCGGACTCCGCGTTCTCGAGCCCCGTGTGCGCAAGCTGGTTGAAGGAGCGGTCGTCGAACCCGCCCTCGTCAGACACCATGCACGCGGTGAAGTCGGATGCGCCTTCAGCGGCCCCATCGCCTGCTTCTGGCGCGGGGGCACAACCGGCGAGCACGAGGGCTGCAACGCCCACCGTGCCAAGTGCAGCGAAACGCTGCTTCGAAGAGATAGCCACTCTCGATCCTCCTGAGTTGGATGTCCGTCGGGCCGCAGAACGCGAACACGACGAAGCTGGTGATTGCCCGAGCATAGCCGTAGCGCTGCGTCACAATTCGGCCGAAATCGGAATCGAAACCCGACCGTTGCACAGTTACGAGCGTGTTTCTCGGCGCGTCGCCCGGCGATGCTCACGACACCGGAGCGTCGCAGGCCGATCGGTCGGTGCGGAGCCGTGGATGCCCGCTCCAGCCCTCGGTCAGTTCGCTCCCGTCGGCGATGACGGCGACTCGACGACGATCTCGCCGGAGATGATCTTCGCCTTGAGCGCCTCGACCTCCATCTTCAGCTCGGCGGGGATCTTCGCGTCCCAGTCGTGGAAGGAAGACAGTCCGACGCCGTCGTTCTCGAGCGTGCCGACGTTGTTGCCGGCCTCGAAGGTCCCGGAGATGTCGGAACCGATGACGCCGAGGATGGCCGGTTCCATCCGCTTCTCGACCGTCGTGACCAGGAGCGGCCGGTACTCCTCGCCCAGGAGCTCGTACCCGTCGGAGTCGACCCAGATGATGCCAACGTCGCCCGCGGCCAGCGCCGCTGCCGCTGCGCCCTCACCCGCCTGAGCCGCGACGGGCATGATGATGTCGGCGCCCTGCGAGATGAGCCCCTGCGCCGTGGTCTGCGCGGCGTTCGTGTTGGTGAAGTCGTCGGTGAAGGATCCCTGCTGCGTCTCCGGGTCCCAGCCGACGACCCGCACGGACGCGCCCTTCGTCGTGTTGTACTGCTCGACCCCGGCGGCGAAGCCGTCCATGAAGACCGTCACGGGAGGCTGGTTGCCGCCGCCGAACGTTCCGACGACTCCGGTCTCGCTGACTCCCGCCGCCAGGTAGCCCGCGAGGAAGGCGGCCTGGGCCGTGTCGTGCACGATGGACGCGACGTTCGGACCGTCGACGACCTCGTCGACGATCGAGTACGTGATGTCCGGGTTCGCCTCCGCGGAAGCGCGGGTCGCGTCGGCCAGCTCCCAGCCGACCGTGACGATGTAGTCGCAGCCCTCGCCGACCATGGTCTCGAGGTTCGTCTCATAGTCAGCCTGCGACTGCGAGACCGTCTCGCGCATGTCGACGCCGTACTCCGCCTGGGCCGCCTCGAGCGACTCGAAGACGGCCTGGTTGAACGAGCGGTCCTGGATGTTGCCGCTGTTCGCGACCATGCACGCCAGGTAGTCGCTGCCCGCAGCCGCCGTGTCCGTCGATCCGGGCGCCTCAGGAGGGGCCTGGCAGGCCGTGAGAGCGAGGGTTGCGACGGCGAGCGCACCGATGGCGCCTGGAATGCGAGAGCGTGACATGCCGGAAGAGTAGTGGGACCCGGGCGCAGACCGCTACGCGCGTGCACGGATCGTTGTGACCGTGCACGCGCGCAGAGGACTGGGAGGCGACCTAGAGGACTTCCGGTCGCTTCGACGCCTTGATCTCGGCGACCAGCTGCTTGACCTTCTGCGCGTTCGCCGCGGTTGTGACGAGCAGCGCATCCGGGGTGTCGACCACGACGATGTCCTTGATGCCGGCGATAGCGACGACGCGGTCGGTGTGGTTGACGATGAGGCCGGAGCCGTCGACGACGACGACGTTGCTCTCGTTGCCGTGCACGGTCACGCCGTTGCCGTTGGTGCTCTTGCGGAGCCGGCTCACGGCCGCGAAGTCTCCCACGTCGTCCCACTGGAAGTAGCCGGGGATGACGGCCAGCTCGCCGCGGGCGGCCGCCGGCTCGGCGACGGTGTAGTCGATGGCGATCTTCTCGAGGTTCGGCCAGACGCGAGCGGTGACCTCCGCCTGCTGATCGGTGCCCCAGGCATCCGCGATCTCGTTGATGCCGGCAGCCAGGGTCGGGTTCGACTCAGCCAGCGCCTCCATGAGCCGGTCGACGCGGGCGAAGAACATGCCCGCATTCCAGAGGTACTCCCCGGAGGCGAGGTAGCGGCGAGCGGTCGCCTCCTTGGGCTTCTCGACGAACGCGTCGACCTTCCGCGCACTCGGGGCGGCGGGGATCTTCAGCGGCTTGCCCGCTCGGATGTAGCCGAACGCCGTGGACGGCTCGATGGGCTGGATGCCGATCGTGACGATGGCACCGGCGTCTGCCGCCTCGACGGCCTCGCGCACTGCCGCTGCGAAGCGGTCGGTCGCACCGATGAGGTGGTCGGCGGCGAACGAGCCGATGATGGCGTCGGGCACACGCCGCTGCAGGATGGCCGCGGCGAGGCCGATGGCCGCCGTCGACTCGCGCCCCTCGCTCTCGAGGACGATGTTCTCCTCGATGAGCTCTGGGAGCTGCGCGCGCACCTCCTTGGCATGCGCCTCTCCCGTCACCACGAGGAGCCGGTCCTCCGCGCACAGCGGCGCGAGGCGGTCCCAGGTCGCCCGCAGGAGGGTCGAGCCGTTCCCGACGACGTCGTGGAGGAATTTCGGGGCTTCGGCCCGCGAGAGGGGCCACAGTCGGGAGCCGACGCCTCCCGCTGGAATCACGCCATAGAACCGATCGATCGCATCTGCCATGCGCAACACCCTAGGGGAACACTGTCACGCGCTGGTTTCGGCAGGACGAAGCTGTGGAGAAGACGTCGTTCCGGCGTCGCCGCGAGTTCACCTCCGTGCCACTCCCAGCACCTACGTTCGCCCTATGCGCATCGCGGTCGTCACCGAGAGCTTCCTCCCCACCGTCAACGGCGTGACGAACAGCGTCTGCAAGGTGCTCGACCACCTCGCGCTGCGCGGACACGAGGCCATCGTCATCACCCCAGCCGCCGGCTCGCCGAAGGACTACAAGGGGTTCCGCGTCGTCGAGGTGCCGGCTCTCGACTACCGACAGTTCCCCGTCGGCCTCCCCTCCCCGAGGGTCGATCGACTCCTCGCCGAGTTCGCGCCAGACATCGTGCACGCGGCGAGCCCGCTCTTCCTTGGCTCGCAGGCGATCGCGGCCGCGAAGCGACGCGGCATCCCGAGCGTGGCCGTCTTCCAGACCGACGTCGCGGGGTACACGAAGCGCAACAAGCTGAGCGCCATGGAGGGCTTCGCCTGGTGGTTCATCCGCTGGCTGCACAACAACGCGGACCTGACGCTGGCGCCGTCCAGTGCTGCGCTCGGCGACCTGCGGCGCGCCAAGATCACGAACGCCACCCGCTGGGGCCGAGGGGTCGACCTCGAGACCTACCATCCGCGCAACAAGCACGAGCAGAGCGTGCGCAGTAGTCGCAAGCGCCTGGGCGCCGACTCGCGCACCATCATCGGCTACGTGGGCAGGCTCGCGCCCGAGAAGCAGGTCGAGCGCCTCGCCTCGCTCAGGGGGCTCGACGACGTGCAGCTGGTCGTCGTCGGCGATGGGCCGTCGGAGCCGAGCATCCGGAAGGCCCTCAAGGGGGTCCCGGTTCATTTCGCCGGGCGACTCGGCGGCCAAGACCTGGCCATGGCGTACGCGAGCTTCGACGTCTTCGTGCACACGGGCACGGAGGAGACCTTCGGGCAGACGATCCAGGAGGCCCACGCCAGTGGCCTGCCCGTCGTCGCCCCCTACGCGGGCGGGCCCATCGACCTCATCGAGCACGGCGTCGACGGATTCCACTTCGACCCCGACCGAGCAGGCGACCTCGATCTGCGGGTCATGCTCGAGAAGCTCGTCGAGGCTCCCGAGCTGCGTGCCAGGATGGGTGAGGCTGGCCGCCGCCGAGTGCTCTCGCGCTCGTGGGAGAGCGTCTGCGACGAACTGCTCGGCCACTACGCCGACGTGTTGGCGGGGGCGCGCCGCCCCGTCACGCTGCCGCTCGCCTGAACGGCCCGGTCCATGCCTCGGCCTCGCGCAGACAACGCCGCCAAGGAAGGTTAACCTTGCCAGCCGGAAACGGCGGGAGGCGTAGTCTAGGCGGGTATCAACATGCCCAACGCAGTGTAGTTGGGAGCTGCCGCTCAGTCTTCACCTACTCGGCGCAAGAGTCCTGAGCGGAAGAACGCAACGCGACAGAAGGGCAATCCCGTGTCAGCCGTACAGACACCAGCTCCGGCGGGCTCGACAGCCCCGAAGAACACAGCGAAGAAGCCGCGACGCGGCGGCACGCTGTACCGGGGGAACGAGGGCATGTGGTCCTGGGTCCTCCACCGCATCACCGGCGTCTCCATCTTCTTCTTCCTCATCGTGCACGTGCTCGACACGTCGCTCGTGCGGGTCAGCCCTGAGGCCTACAACGCGGCCATCCACACCTACCAGACGCCCATCATGGGCATCGGCGAGGTCGGACTCGTGGCAGCCATCTGCTACCACGCGTTCAACGGAATCCGCATCATCCTCATCGACTTCCTGCCCGGCGGCGCGAAGTACCAGAAGCTCATGTTCTGGATCGTCATCGGCCTCTGCGTCGTCACGATGATCGGCTTCACGCCCCGCCACCTCATCAACGTGTTCAGCCACTAGGAGGGAGCTGCCATGACTATCGAAACCATCGAGTACCCCCGTTCAGCAGCTGCCGCCAAGAACAGCACCAACTGGGAGCGAATCGGCTGGGCGTTCATGCGCGTCTCCGGCGTGCTGCTCGTCATCCTCATCTTCGGCCACCTCTTCACGAACCTCATGGTCGGACAGGGCGTCGCCGCCATCGACTTCGCGTTCGTCGCCGGCAAGATGGCAGATCCCTTCTGGGTGGTCTGGGACACGCTCATGCTGGTCCTCGCGTTCATCCACGGCGCCAACGGCATGCGCACGATCATCAACGACTACGTGTCGAAGGCGAGCACGCGTCGCGCACTGCAGGTCACGCTGTTCCTCGTCACGACGGTGCTCATCGTCCTCGGCCTCCTCGTGATCTACACGTTCGACCCGTGCCCCGCGAACGGCGCAGCCGAGAACCTGCCGAGCTTCTGCCCGGCCTAGCCGACCCCGCTCGGCCACACGACTTCCACCACCTCAGAAAGAAGAGCCACAGACATATGGCAGAGAAGCTCGCTCCGACGCGCACCGTCGACGGCGTCCACTACCACCAGCACGAGATCGTCATCGTGGGCGCTGGCGGCGCCGGGATGCGCGCGGCCATCGAGGCCGCGCAGGGCGCTGACACGGCTGTCGTCACGAAGCTCTACCCGACTCGCTCGCACACCGGTGCGGCACAGGGAGGCATGGCGGCGGCTCTCGCGAACGTCGAGGACGACAACTGGGAGTGGCACACGTACGACACCGTCAAGGGCGGCGACTACATCGTCGACCAGGACTCTGCGGAGATCCTCGCGAAGGAGGCCATCGAGGCGGTCATCGACCTCGAGAACATGGGCCTGCCCTTCAACCGCACGCCGGAGGGCAAGATCGACCAGCGTCGCTTCGGTGGCCACACGCGCGACCACGGCAAGGCGCCGGTTCGCCGCGCCTGCTACGCGGCTGACCGCACAGGTCACATGATCCTCCAGACGCTGTACCAGAACTGCGTCAAGCACAACGTCAAGTTCTTCAACGAGTTCTACGCGCTCGACATCGTGATGACCGAGGTCGACGGCCAGGAGGTCCCCGCGGCCATCGTCGCGCTGGAGCTCAAGACGGGCGAGCTGCACGTCTTCCAGGGCAAGGCCTTCATCTTCGCGACGGGCGGCTTCGGCAAGGTCTTCAAGACGACCTCGAACGCGCACACCCTCACGGGTGACGGCATGGGCATCGTCTGGCGCCGTGGCCTCCCCCTCGAGGACATGGAGTTCTACCAGTTCCACCCCACCGGACTGGCCGGCCTCGGCATCCTCCTCACCGAGGGCGCGCGCGGCGAGGGCGCCATCCTCCGCAACGCCTCGGGCGAGCGCTTCATGGAGCGTTACGCACCGACCATCAAGGACCTCGCGCCCCGCGACATCGTGGCTCGCTCCATGGTGCAGGAAGTGCTCGACGGCCGCGGCGCAGGCCCGCACAAGGACTACGTGTACCTCGACTGCACCCACCTCGGCGCTGAGGTACTTGAGACGAAGCTGCCCGACATCACCGAGTTCGCGCGCACCTACCTCGGCGTCGACCCCGTCACCGAGCCGGTGCCCGTGTACCCCACCGCGCACTACGCGATGGGCGGCATCCCGACGAACAACGCCGGAGAGGTGCTCTCCGACAACGAGACCGTCATCCCCGGCCTCTACGCGGCCGGCGAGTGCGCCTGCGTCTCGGTGCACGGCTCGAACCGTCTCGGCACCAACTCACTGCTCGACATCAACGTCTTCGGCAAGCGCAGCGGCCGCAACGCCGTCGAGTACGTCAAGACCGCCGAGTTCGCTCCCCTGCCCGACGACGCAGCGGCGTTCGTCAAGGGCATGGTCGACGACCTGCAGGCATCGACCGGCACCGAGTCGGTCGCCGGCCTGCGTCGTGAGCTGCAGGAGACGATGGACAAGAACGCCCAGGTCTTCCGCACCTCGGAGACGCTGACCGAGGCGACGAAGGTCATCCACTCCCTCCGCGAGCGGTACACCGAGATCTCGGTCTTCGACAAGGGCAAGCGCTACAACACGGAGCTGCTCGAGGGCATCGAGCTCGGCTTCCTGCTCGACCTCGCCGAGGTGCTCGTGTACTGCGCCCTCAACCGCGAGGAGAGCCGCGGCGGCCACATGCGCGACGACTTCCCGAAGCGCGACGACGTCAACTGGATGCACCACACCATGGCGTACCTGACGGGCGACCGGAAGTCTCCCGACCCCGCAGACCACATCCGTCTCGACAAGAAGCCCGTGCGCGTGACGCGCTACGAGCCGACCGAGCGCAAGTACTAGGAAGGGCTTCACAGAATGACTGCTGCAACGACTGAAGCACCCGAGGCGCCCATCGAGGCTCCCAAGCCGTTCACGGTGACGCTCAACGTGCGCCGCTACAGCCCTGAGACGGACACCGAGCCGTACTGGGAGGCGTTCGATGTCGAGATGTACCCGACCGACCGCATCCTCGACGCCCTGCACCGCATCAAGTGGGACCAGGACGGCTCGCTCGCGTTCCGTCGTTCCTGCGCACACGGCATCTGCGGCTCCGATGCGATGCGCATCAACGGCCGCAACCGCCTCGCGTGCAAGACGCTGGTCAAGGACCTCGACATCTCGAAGCCCATCTACGTCGAGGCCATCAAGGGGCTCCCCCTCGAGAAGGACCTCATCGTCGACATGGAGCCGTTCTTCGAGGCGTACCGCGAGGTGCAGCCCTTCCTGAAGGCTCAGGCCGAGCCGGAGAAGGGCAAGGAGCGCTTCCAGTCGATTGCCGACCGCGAGCGCTTCGACGACACCACCAAGTGCATCCTGTGCGCCGCATGCACCACGTCGTGCCCCGTGTTCTGGACCGACGGCCAGTACTTCGGCCCGGCCGCCATCGTGAACGCGCACCGCTTCATCTTCGACTCCCGTGACGAGGACGCGAAGGTCCGCCTCGACATCCTCAACGACCGCGAGGGAGTCTGGCGCTGCCGCACGACCTTCAACTGCACCGAGGCCTGCCCGCGTGGCATCCAGGTGACGAAGGCGATCGCCGAGGTCAAGCAGGCAATGCTGAAGGGTCGCGTGTAGCCACGACGTCAGCATCAGCGAAAGGGGGCAGCCGAATTCGGCTGCTCCCTTTCTCGCGTCGAGGTGGTGGCCGAGCGCGCGCCCTCCCTGCCGCGGGCACCGCTCGCGCCTAGCCTGCCTCTATGACCACCCCCGGGGCAGCCCATGAGACCAGCGTCGTCAAGGAACGGACGGCTCCGGATGCGCGAGACCCCCGCAAGCCAGACGGGCTGAAGAACGTGGTCGGCCCGGCCTGGCGGTACGTCCTCATGCGCGCTATCCGGGAGTTCCTCCGTGACCGCTGCACGGTACTGGCCGCGGCGCTGACCTTCTACATGCTGCTCGGCCTCTTCCCCGCACTCCTGGCGCTGATGTCGGTCATCGGCCTCTTCGGGCTGACCGACGCGGCAGTGTCCTTCATCGACGAGATGTCGACCCACCTCGCCGACCCGACGTTCGCGGAGACGCTGCGCAGCACGGTCCTGCAGCTGGGCGAGTCGCAGGGCGCAGGCACCGCGTTCATCGTCGGTCTGCTCGGCGCTCTGTGGTCGGCGTCGGGGTACGTGAACTGCTTCTCGCACGCCATGAACACGGTATACGAGATCGACGAGGGCAGGCCCTTCTGGAAGCTGCGCCCGACCATGATGCTGTGGACGGTCGTCCTCCTGCTCCTCATGCTGGTCATCTTCGCCATCCTCGCCCTCTCTGGACCCGTGGCCTCGGCGATCGGGGGCATCATCGGTCTCGGCGACGCGTCGCTCACCGTGTGGAGCTTCGCGAGGTGGCCGATCGTGCTGCTCGTCGTGATCGTGATGATCGCCGTCCTGTTCTACGGCACGCCCAACGTCAAGCTGCCGAAGTTCAAGTGGATGACGCTCGGCGCGTTCATCGCGCTCTTCGTGACGGGTGTCGCGAGCGCCGGCTTCTTCTTCTACGTGGCGAATTTCAGCAGCTACGAGCGCCTCTACGGCAGCGTCGCCGGTGTCATCGTGGGGCTCCTCTGGTTGTGGATCGTGAACCTCGCCCTGCTCTTCGGTGCGCAGTGCGACGCCGAGATCGAGCGTGTCCGGCAGCTGCGGGGCGGCATCGCGGCGGAGCAGAGCATCCAGCTGCCGCCACGTGACACGAAGGCCAGCGCCAAGCGCCTCGAGCAGATCGAGAAGGACATCGTGAAGGGGCGCGAGCTGAGGCATCGCGCAGAATAGTCGCCGCCCTCCTGCGCACCGTGTGCGCGTGCATCACGATCCAAGTTGGACATACTTGTATAGACATGTATGCTGACCTAAGGATCCGGCGAGATCGTCAACATGTACATACTTGAATATGCTTGTATGTACTTGTAGTCACGATCGAGCTGTACGCCACGATGCAAAGGAGCATTCGGTGAAGAAACTGATCAACGCACCCGCGACCGTCCTCGACGAATTCATGCGCGGATTCGCGCGTGCGAACTCGTCGCTCGTCAGCCTGCACACCGATCCCGTGCACTTCTCGAGGGCGGTGCCCGCTTCCTCCCCCAAGGTCGGCGTCATCTCTGGCGGCGGCTCCGGTCACGAGCCGCTCGGCGGAGGCTACGTCGGCCCCGGGATGCTCGACGCGGCCGCCCCGGGAGCGTTCTTCAGCTCCCCCACCCCCGACCAGATCCTCGCGGCGACGAGCTCCGCCGATCAGGGCCGCGGCGTCGTCCACCTCGTCCTCAACTACACGGGTGACATCCTCAACTTCGAGGCCGCCGCAGAGCTCGCCGACCTCGAGGGCATCGAGGTCGAGACGGTCGTGCTCGACGATGACGTCGCGGTCGAGGACTCGACCTACACGGCAGGCCGCCGCGGCGTCGCAGGCACGATCGTCACGATGAAGCTGGCCGGGGCCGCAGCCGAACGCGGCGACGGCCTCGCGGATGTGGTCCGCATCGCCAAGAAGGCCAACACGAACATGGGCACGATGGGCCTCGCACTCGAAGCGTGCACCGTCCCCACCGTCGGCAGGCCATCGTTCGATCTCGGACCCAACGAGATCGAGATCGGCATCGGCGTGCACGGTGAGCCCGGGGTTCGACGCGGCGAGATGACGACGGCCGACGAGATCACCGACATCCTCCTCGAGCGTGTGATCAGCGACCTCAAGATCACCTCTGGAGACCGGGTCCTGCTGTTCGTGAACGGCCTCGGCGGAACCCCCCTCTCCGAGCAGTTCATCCTCTTCAACCACGCCGCCGATGTCCTCGACAGCCTCGGGGTGACCATCGAGCGCAGCCTCGTGGGCAACTACTTCACCTCACTCGAGATGAAGGGCGCCTCCATCACGCTCCTGCGCCTCGACGACGAGCTCACCGAGCTGTTCGATGCCCCCGTCCACACGAGCGGATGGCGAGCGGGCGCATGACCGGGACCGACGAGCTCGACACGGGCTGGGCGATCGCGTGGGTACAGGCAGCGGCCGCCGACGTCATGACGGCTCGCACTGAGCTCATCGAGCTCGACAGGGCCATCGGCGACGGCGACCACGGAGAGAATCTGAGTCGAGGCCTCGCGGCCGCAGCGACCGCCGTGGGTGACGGCACCCCCATCAGTGTCAAGGAGGTGTTCGCCGTCACCGCCAAGACCCTCATGTCGACCGTCGGCGGCGCATCCGGCCCACTGTATGGCTCGGTCTTCATCGGAGCGGCGAAGTGCGCGACGCTCCCACTCGACGGCACTGGCGTCGCGACGATGCTCGAGAGCGCGCTCGAGAGCCTCATGAAACGCGGCAAGGCGCATGCCGGCGAGAAGACGATGGTGGATGCCTGGACCCCGGCGGTCGAGGCGGCGAGGGCGGCCGCCGCCGCCGGAGCGGGTCCGGCGGAGACCCTGTCGGCCGCGGCACGGGCCGCTGCCGCAGGTGCCGTCGCCACGGAGCCACTCATCGCGACGAAGGGGCGTGCCAGCTACCTGGGCGAGCGCTCCCGAGGGCACCGAGACCCCGGCGCCCAGTCCACGGCGATCATCCTCGCGACCGCCGCCAGCACGGCGGCGTCCCGGAGCTGACCGGTGACGGACCAACTCAGGGCCCTCACCCGTGACCCTCGGAACCCATTCGCTCCACGACCGAACCCAGCGGCCTCACGCGCCGACCCAACCACGTAGGAGAACACCATGACCTTCGCAAGCACGCGACGGCTCGCTGCCGCCGCCCGGGCTGGCGGGTATGCGATTCCCGCCGTCAACATCGTCGACCAGCTCTCGCTGCAGGCCACGGTGGCCGCGGCGCAGGCCGCGAACTCGCCGATCATCCTGCAGACGTCCGTCAAGACACTCAAGGTCGTCGGCGCCGCGCAGCTCGCCGCCGCCGCGCGCATCGCCGCTGACGCCGTCGACGTGCCGGTCGCGCTGCACCTCGACCACTGCCCCGACCGCGCCGTCATCACCGAGGCGATCGCGCAAGGCTGGAGCTCCGTGCTCTTCGACGCCTCCGACCGCGGTCTCGACCAGGCGTGGGCAGAGACCCGCGAGGTCGTCCAGGAGGCGCACGCCGCAGGCGTCGACGTCGAGTCGGAGATCGAGAACATCGTCGGCGTGGAAGACGGCGTCGGCTCTGACGAGGCGACGCACGCCTACTCGGTCGACACGCTGCTCGAGGTGGCGAACGACACGGGCACGGACTTGCTGGCCCCGCAGCTGGGCACGGCCCACGGCCTCTACACGGCCAACCCGACGCTGCTCTTCGAGCGGGCGTCCGAGTTCGCGAGCCGCACCGACATCCCGATCGTGCTGCACGGCGGCACCGGCCTCTCGGCCGACGATTTCGCTCGCTTCATCGCCTCGGGAACCTCGAAGATCAACATCTCCACGGCACTCAAGCTCGCCTACCTGCACTCGGCGCACCGCCACCTCGTCGCCGCCGAGGCGAGCGGGAAGTGGGAGCCGGTGAAGCTCTTCGCAGATCAGGTCGAGGCGGTCACGGCGACCGTCACCGAGCACATCGACCTCTTCGGCAGCCGCGACAAGGCGAACGGGGCAGCGGCATGACGCGCGCGCTGATCCTCGACTGCGATGGGGTCCTCGCCGACACGGAGCTCAACGGTCACCTCGTCGCCTTCAACCGGGTCTTCGACGAGCTCGGGCTCGGCTTCCAGTGGAGCGCCGACGAGTACGGCGAGCTGCTGCGAGTGGGCGGTGGCAAGGAGCGCTTCAAGGCCTACCTGGGTGAGCACCCCGAGTTCACCCCCGCCGACTCGGCCGAGCTGGATGCACTCGTCGCGGATGTGCACCGGCGAAAGTCGGCGGCGTACGTGGAGATCATGGGCTCAGGCAGCGTGCCCGGCCGCCCCGGCGTGCGCCGCCTCATCGCGGAGGCGCTGGATGCGGGCTGGGTCGTCGCGGTGGCGTCCACCTCTGCACTCGGCAGCGTGGAGGCCGTGCTCGATACCGTGATCGGCGCAGACCTGCGGTCACGTCTTGCCGGTGTCTTCGCCGGAGACGTCGTTCCCGCGAAGAAGCCGGCCCCGGACATCTACCTCCTCACGCTCGACACGCTCGGGCTCGCGAAGGACGAGGCGGTGGTCATCGAGGATTCGTGGGGCGGCGCACAGGCCGCCGCCGCGGCAGGCCTGGCGCACATCGTCACGGTCAGCCACTTCACGGCGGACGACGACTTCCCCGCCGCGACGAGCGTCGTCTCCGACCTCGGCGAGGCCGGCGCCCCGTCGACCACACTGCGCGGCGCTGACCTCACGCGCGCCGACGGGACCATCACCGTCGCCTCGCTGGAGGCAGCACTGGCGGCGTGATGCCGTGCGAGGCGCACGAGACCTGACTCTCCGACAGGCGGTGCCCGCAGAGACCCCGCACGAAGAAGAACGGGCCCCGACCGAGGATGGATGCTCCTCCCCGGTCGGGGCCCGTTCGTGTCGCGTGCGGCTGCCGCATCCGCTGAGTCAGAGCGAGTAGGAGAACTCCAGCCGAACCTTGTCGCCGCGGAACAGGATGCGGGTGAACTCGAAGGGCGTTCCGTCGTCGTTCGAGATGCGCTGCTCGAGCAGCAGCACAGGGGTGCCGGTTCGCGCCTTGAGCGTCGTGAGCGTGGACTTCGACGGCACCGACGATTCGAGCGTCTCGATGACGTTCGCCATCCGCAGCTGATGGTTTTCTTCCAGCACCGTGCAGAGCTGGCGCGTGACGAGGTCGGCTTCGAGCAGCTTGGGTGCGAGTCGCTCTGGCACGTACGACTCGTGGATGCTGATGGGCTCGTCTTCCGCGTAGCGGAGCCTGCGCACCATGAAGAGGCTCTCGGTCTCACCGATGCCGAGGATCTGTCCGATGCGGCCTCCCCCATCGATTCGCTCGAGCTCGAGCATCTCGGTGCGGGTCGCGAAGCCCTGCTGCTCGAGCTGCTCGCGGATCCCCTGATAGGACGGCGACTTCGTGCTGATCTTCTGATGTGCCACGAACGTGCCCTTGCCGTGGACCCTGAACAGGAGTCCCTCGTCGACCAGCTTGGAGAGCACGTTCCGCGCGGTCATCCGGCTGATGCCGTAGATCTGGTTCAGCTCATTCTCGGAGGGAATGCGCTGATCAGGCTTCCAGTCTCCGCTCTGGATCTTCGAACGCAGCACGTCAGCGAGCTGCACGTAGAGCGGGACTGCCGCATTTCTGTCGAGCGTCTCTCCGCTGAGTCCTTGATCGGCCACGGTTTCACCAACGTCCCTTAGATGCATATACATGTCTAGCCATGTACAGTAGGTTCTGTTCATGGCTCGCCCGGCCAATCCTATGTGAAGCCAGGACCGTGCATGTACAGACAACTGGGAAGCGCAGTGCAGCGCTGTCGCCCAGACAGATGAGCTCCCCGCCAGGGAGCTCACGAGCGGAGGATCACACACTCGATGTCTACCATCAAGAACCTCAAGCCGAACGTGAGTTGGGTCCAGCTGGAGACCACCCAGGAGGACTGGGACGACGCAACCCCGGAACTCCTGCAGAACTTCGCAGTACAGCTGCACCTCGTGCGAGCCTTCGAGGAGGAAGTCCTCAACCTCGCCGGCCAGAAGCTCATCAACGGCCCTGCCCACTCCTCGATCGGCCAGGAAGGCGGCGCCGTCGGCTCCTGCGTCCCCCTGACCCCGGCCGACCAGGTCAACGGCTCGCACCGAGGCCACCACCAGTTCCTCGCCAAGGTCTTCGGATACGTGCAGCCGACGGGCTTCTCCGTTGACGACGAGCTGAGCCCCGAAGTGGTCGACGTTCTCTACCGCAGCCTCGCGGAGATCGCCGGCCTCAAGGACGGCTACTGCAAGGGCCGCGGCGGCTCCATGCACCTGCAGTGGAAGGAAGCCGGCGCCATGGGCACAAACGCCATCGTCGGCGGCGCGGTGCCATTCGCGACCGGCTTCGCGTGGGCCGACAAGCACGCCGGTACCGATGCCGCCGCCGTCACGTACTTCGGCGACGGCGCCGCGAACATCGGCTCCGTGCTCGAGGCGTTCAACCTCGCCGCCGCCTGGAAGCTGCCGACGCTCTTCTTCATCGAGAACAACCAGTACGCGGTCTCGACGACCGTCGAGGAAGCGACAGGCGAATCCCGACTCTCCGGCCGCGGCCAGGGCTTCGGCATCCGCAGCTGGCGCGTCGACGGACAGGACACACTCGCCGTCTACCTCGCCACGCAGCAGGCCCTCGAGCACATGCGAGCAGGCGAGGGGCCCGCGATCATCGAAGCGGACACCTACCGCTACTTCCACCAGAACGGCCCATTCCCGGGCAGCGCGTTCGGCTACCGCTCGAAAGACGAGGAGCAGGGCTGGCGTGACCGCGACCCCATCGCACTCGTCGAGGCGCACCTCGAACGGCGGGGCATCGCGACGCGTGAGCAGCTCGACAGCCTGGCCGGCCGCATCAAGGAGGTCATGACCGAGGTGGGCTCTCGCATCGTCGAGCCCGACGCCTCCGGTCGCCCGGGCAAGCTGCAGATCAAGCAGAGCCTGTGGCCATCGACGGACTTCATCGACATCGGCATCCGCGGCGAGGCTCCGGAGTTCACGGGCGATGTGAAGGAATGGGGCGACTTCGCCGAGGACGAGCTCGAGAAGCGCAAGTTCGTCGACGTCGTCGCGGCCGTCATGGACCGCCGCATGGAGACGGACGACAGCGTCATCGTGCTCGGCGAAGACGTGCACAAGCTCAGCGGCGGTTCCCGCGGCGCCACCAAGGGACTCGCGGAGAAGTACCCGGGCCGCGTGCTCGGCACCCCGATCAGCGAGGCCGCGTTCACGGGCCTCGGCGGGGGCATCGCGCTCGACGGCCGCTACTACCCGGTCATCGAGCTCATGTACGCCGACTTCCTCTGGGTGGCCGCTGACCAGCTCTTCAACCAGATCGGCAAGGCCCGCCACATGTTCGGCGGCGAGCACGACATGCCGCTCATCCTGCGCATCAAGATCGGCACGTCGACCGGATACGGCTCGCAGCACTCCATGGACCCGGCCGGCATCCTCGCCACCTCCGTCGGCTGGCGCATCATCGCCCCGTCGACGGCCATCGACTACGTCGGCCTCCTGAACACGGCCATGCGCACGAAGGACCCGGTCGCCGTGCTCGAGCACGACGCCGACCTGTACAAGACAGAGGGCCTCGCGCCGAAGGATCTCGACTACGAGCTCCCCCTCGGCAAGGCCGCTGTGCGGCGCGAGGGATCCGGTGTGACAGTCATCTCGTACCTCTCGATGGTGAAGCGCGCACTGGACGCCGTCGAGGAGTCCGGCATCGACGGCGAGGTCATCGACCTCCGCTGGCTCGACCGCGCCAGCATCGACTGGGACACGCTCGAGGCCTCCATCAGGAAGACGAACCGCGTCGTCATCGTCGAGCAGGGCGCACAGGGCACCTCCTACGGTGCCTGGCTCGCAGACGCCATCCAGCAGCGCCTCTTCGACTGGCTCGACGCCCCCGTCGCGCGAGTCCACGGCGGCGAGGCATCCCCGAGCATTTCCAAGGCGCTCGAAGAAGCCGCGAACGCCACGACGGCCGACATCGTCGCGGCCCTCAAGGCCTTCTGAGCGAGAGAGAGAACCTGACATGGCAACATTCCTCAGGATGCCCGGAGTCTCCGCCGACTCCGATGAAGCCGCACTCGAGAACTGGCTCGTCGCAGCCGGCGCTTCGGTCAAGAAGGGCGAAGCCGTCGCCGCAGTTGAGACAGAGAAGGCGGTCGTCGACATCGTCGCAGAGCTCGACGGCGTCGTGCACACGCTCCTCGCCGAGGTCGGTGACATGGTTCCCGTCGGGGACCCCATCGCGATCGTCCTCGCCGTCGGCGAGGACCCCTCGGCAGCCGCCGAGCTCGCCGCCCAGCTCAGCGGCGCCCCGGCCACCGTCGAGGTCGTGCCGAGCGCGCCAGCGGCGACCGCCGCGTCTGCGTCGGTCGCCGAGGACGAGGCCGCCCCCGTGAACCCGGCCCCGGTGTCGGCCGATGCGGCGCAGGACGACGCATCCACGGGCTCCGCCGCCGACGCATCGTGCGCGACCGGCTCGACCGGCGCGACCGGCAGATCCTGCGCCCCGGAGCCGAAGGGCGGGCGCATCTTCGCAAGCCCCCTCGCTCGTCGCCTCGCGAAGGAGTACGGGCTGTCGATCGAGAACCTCGACGGCACGGGACCGAACGGGCGGATCGTACGCGACGATGTCGAACGGGCACGCGCATCCGCCGCGGCCCCGGCCGCACCGGCCGCTGCGCCTCAGCCCGCCGCCGCACAGCCGGCACCCACGCCAGCTGCCGACATCGAGCTCCCAGAGGGAGGGGAGGCGACGCCGCACAGCAAGCTGCGCAGGCTCATCGCGAACCGCCTCCAGACCTCGAAGCGCGACGCCCCTCACTTCTACCTCGAGGCGACGCTGCGCGTCGACGAGCTGCTTGCCCTGCGCACACAGCTCAACGAGGCGAGCGAGGTCCGCATCTCCGTCAACGACCTCTTCGTGAAGGCCGCCGCCCTGGCGCTCCGGGACGTGCCTGAGCTCAATGTGATCTGGACCCCGGACGCCGTGGTGTCCTTCGCGACCCAGGATGTGGCGGTCGCGGTGGCCAGCGAGCGCGGACTCGTGACGCCCGTCATCGCGGACGCCGGGGCGCTCAGCATCGGCGCCCTCGCGGCGAAGGTGAAGGACGCGGTGGCGCGTGCCAACGAGGGTCGGCTCCAGCAGAGCGAGCTGCAGGGTGGCGCCATCTCGGTGACCAACCTCGGCATGTTCGGCGTCGACGCATTCTCGGCCATCATCAATCCGCCGCACTCAGCGATCCTCGCCGTCGGCGCGGCGCGCAAGGTGCCGGTTGTGCTCGACGACGACACGCTCGGAGTCGGCACCGTCGTCACCGTGACGCTGTCGGTCGACCACAGGCCGGTCGACGGCATCATCGCCGCCAGGTGGCTCGCCAGACTCCGCGAGCTGATCGAGAAGCCGCTGGGTCTCCTCATCTAGCCCGGGGCTCCTTCCCCGGGCGAGGCCACACCCCGCCAGGGAACCGGCCGAACAGGAGGGGCGGACACCGATCGGTGTCCGCCCCTCCTGCTGTGCGCGCACACTCGTGGGCGACGGGTGCGCCCAGGGCGCGAAGAAGGGCCGGACACCGTGGAATGTCCGGCCCTTCGTCCCTGCGCGCCGCGTGGCCCTTTCCCTCGAGAAAGTCGGCGCGAAGTCTCTACAGCCCGCCGCCAGCCGATTCTGCCCTGGCGATGACCTTGTCCAGGAACTCGTCAGTCCAGGCTCCGCCGACCACGAGGAGGTCTGCCAGCGTCAGCCGATCGCGCATGAACGGCAGCGCGGACAGCGCCCACCTCGCCGTCTCGGCGTCGACGGCCGGCGTCAGCTCGCGGAGGCGAGTCGGCGCACCCCATGCGCGCAGCGTGCCGACGATCGCCTCCGGCGTGACGAGCTGCGCCCTCACCTCGGCGAGCACGCCTGGTGCGAGCCCGTCGCCGCCCTGCCAGAGCGCACGCTTGCGCTCGACGTTGGCGGCGCACGTGGCGCCCAGGTGGCCGCTCGCATCGACCCGCGACCAGACCTCGCTGACCCGCTCCTCGAGGTCGTCGGGATACGCGGAGCCGGGTGCGAGGCGCACGAGCCCGTCGCTGAGCGCGACATCCCACAGCGCCGCGCTGAGCACCGTCGCCACCCCGACCTGCGCGCCGTGCAGGTCGTGCGGCTGGTCCTGTGCCATGGCGGACATGTCGAGGATGTGGCTGAGGAGATGCTCGTTGCCCGAGAGCGGCGCGGTCGTGCCGAGTGCGCCGATGATGAGGCCTCCGACGGTGAGCGCGTCAACCAGCGCGGGCATGGCACCGGGGGCGTGCGCCCCAGCGGCGAGGCGAGCGACGGCGTCACGGATCGGCACGAGCGCAGCCGCGTCGGCCTGCGTGCCCTGCAGGGCGGACGCGAGCAGCCAGTCGGCGCCGGAGCAGCCGATGGCAACCGCGTCGCCGACACCGGCAGCCACGAGGCGGGCCGGTGAACGGTCGAGGGCATCCGCATCGATGAGGAGCGCGTCCGGCCACCGCGTGGGCGTCGTGGACTTCGCCCCGCCGCGCACGAGCACGCTGAGCGAGTCGGCGAAGCCGTTGACGGAGGGCGCGCTCTGCACCGCGACGAGCAGCACCCCCGCCGGCGCGACCGCCTTGCCGAGATCGGTGACGGTTCCGGAGCCGACGGTGACCACCGCCCGTGCGCCACTCACCGCGGATGCAGCGCTCGCGACGGTAGCCTCGTCGAGGACCAGCCCGTGCCCGCCGATCTCCAGGACCGGGCGCCTCACGAGGTATCCCGCCGCGGCGAGCGCAGCCGTGACCTCCTCGCCGAGCTCGCCCGTCGAGGTGAGCTTCTGCGCGGCGTCCGCGAGCAGCGCGACGTCGGCGCCGTCCGGCAGGCCGAGATCTCGCAGCACGCGGCCGACCGCGAGGCGTACATCCGCTTCGTAGCGGAGCACCCGGAGGTCTCCGCCGGAGGCCTCGAGTGCGTATGCCTGCAGTGCTGCCGTCATGCCGCGGCCTCCTGTTCAGTTGTGGCCAGGTCGCGTTCGAGCCTGCTCCAGGCCCCTGAATGGTGCAGGTCCACGAGTTGGCCGATGCCAGACAGCACCACGTGCGGCCGCTCGGCGTTCGGTGCGAGCTCGGCATCGCCGGGCTGCGCCTCGCCCGTGAGCACCAGCGCCGTGCCGGCACCCCAGGCCCTCCCGAACGCCATGTCGGTCGCGAGCCGGTCGCCGACCATCACGGTGCGCTGCGGGTCGAGCCCGCGGGCGCCCGCGATGACGTCGAAGAAGTCGACGCTCGGCTTGCCGAAGACCGCGACGCAGCGGGTGCCCGTGCCTGCCTCGATGGCCGCCGTCACGCAGGCCGCATCCGGCTCCCCCCTGCCGCCCGGGAACGGGCAGTACCGGTCGGGGTTGGTGGCGACGAGCTCGGCACGCTTGTGCATCCAGATGGCATCGAACGCGATCTGCAGCTTTCGATAGTCGAAGTGGCGGTCGTAGGAGGCGACGACGAGGTCGATCGCCTCCGGGTCCTCGCTCACGGTGATGCCCGCAGCGATGAGCGCGCCGAGGAGCGGCTGCTCGCCGATGGGAAACACCGTCGCGCCCGGCCGGTGACGGGTGATCCACTCGATGGTCGCCACGAGGCTCGTGTATACGTCGCGCTCGTCGGTGGGGATGCCGAGGGCGGTGAGCTTCTCTGCGTAGTCCCCCGGCGTCTTGGTGGGGTTGTTGCTGCAGAACAGCACCGTGGCTCCCGCTTCCCGGAGCCCGATGACGGTATCTCTCGCCCCGGGGAGGAGACCGCCGCCGAGGTAGATCGTGCCGTCGAGGTCGAAGAGGTACGCGTCTGGGACGTCGGCTCTCACTGCTCGTCGGCCCTGGTCGCCGCCTGCAGCTCGTCCCAGATGGGCAGCATCGCGGTGCGGATGCTGCGGTAGACGGGGAAGAAGCGGTCGTAGATCTTCGTGTTGTCGCGGTTGGGCTCGTACGTGCGGACGATGTTGACGGTCGCGTCGGCGCCCTCCGCATAGGACGCGAAGACGCCGGCTCCGACGCCCGCGACGATGGCGGCACCCTTGGCACCGAACTCAGTGCCCGCCGGGACGATGATCGTCCGCCCGAGCACGTCCGCGAAGATCTGGCACCAGACGGCGCTGTTCGCGCCACCCCCGGCCATGCGGACGGTCTTGACCTCGGTCGGGATGGAGTCGAGGCAGTCGCGGATGCCGTAGGCGACACCCTCGTAGACGGCGCGCAGCATGTGGCGGCGCGTGTGGGAGCCGGTGATGCCGTTGAAGGAGCCGCGGGCGCTGGGCTTCACGAAGGGGGCGCGCTCGCCGCCCGGCGCGAGGTAGCCGTGGTACAGAACCCCATCGGCGCCGACGGGGGTCTCGGTGACGACCTCGTCGAGGTAGTCGAAGATGTCGATGTTCTTGCCGCGAGCCTCGAGCGAGAAGGCCGCGCCGAGCTCGGCGAGGAACCAGTCGAGGTTGGGCGTGCAGAAGTTCATGCCCATGGCACGGATCCACGTGTCCGGGCTGTGCGGGATGACCCAGCCGGAGTCTGCCGGCTCGAAGCCGTGCTCGAGAGTGTCGGTCGCGACGGTGACGATGCCGGCGGTGCCGATCACGGCCATGCAGTCGCCTGGGCGGGCGACGCCGACGCCGAGCGAGGACGCCGTGATGTCCATCTGCCCCTTGTAGACAGGAGTACCCGCGATGAGTCCGGTGACACCGGCCGCCTCTTCGGTGATCTCGCCTGCGAGGTCGGTGGAGGACTTGATCTTGGGCAGGACGTGCTTGATGTCCTCGATGCCCCACGTCCGGAGGACCTCGTCGGACCATTGGCGAGTGCGTGCGTCGATGCCGGAGAGGCTGGCGTCGGAGGCATCGGTGGAGATGTCGCCGGTGAGGCGGTACTCGATCCAGTCCTTGCACCACAGCTGCGTGGCCCCTTCGAGGAGTTCGCGCTGGTTGTCGCGGCGCCAGCGGAGGATGGCAGACGCCGTGCCGGCATAGGGGCCGGTGCCGCTGATGTCGAACTGCTTCGTGACGGTGCCGTCGGCGTACCAGTCGTCGATGATGCTGCCGGTGCGGCCGTCGGTCCAGAGGATGGCGGGACCTGCCGGCTTGCCGTTCTTGTCGATGAGCCAGCTGCCGTCGCCTTGGCCGGTGACGGAGATCGCGATTATCTCGCGGGGCCGGACCGCACTGCCGGTGATGGCGTCGCGGATGGCCGTGGTGGCGGCGATCCAGACGGTCTCCATGTCCTCTTCGGCCTCGTAGGACTTCGGGTTCGAGATGGGCACGTTCGCGGCGCCTCTGCTGAGCTCCGTGCCGCGTTCGTCGAAGACGGCGGCCTTGATGACGGATGTTCCCGCGTCGATGCCGAGAAGGTACGAGGTCATTGGGGGTGTTCCTCTCCATTGAGGTGCCAGTGCTGGCCTGTCGCTCGTGACAGTAATACACCTGACCGAACTTGTCTAGCCATGCACAGTCTTGTACATGCTTGTACTTTCCGTCGGTCCTTGCCAGGATCAGAGCATGAAAGCTCTCCTCAAGTTCTCCCCAGCCGCCGGGGCTGTTGAACTGCGCGACGTGAAGGAGCCGAGCATCGCCGATGACGCCGTGCTCATCGACGTGGCCTACGGCGCCGTCTGCGGCACCGACCGTCACGCGATCGACAGCGCAGGCGACCAGCACACCCCGCGCATCCTGGGCCATGAAGCATCCGGCACCATCGTCGCACTCGGCGACGGGGTCGTGCGTGCCGACCTGCAGATCGGCACTCGGGTCACCTTCGAGACGGATGCCGTGCTCTGCATGCAGTGCACCTACTGCAGGTCCGAGCAGTACAACCGCTGCGCGAAGCGCAAGGGCATCGGCACGACGACCGACGGTGCGCTGGCGGATCGCATCGCGATGCCCGAACGCGCAGTGCACGCGCTGCCACCGGGGGTGAGCCTGCGAGCGGCCGCGCTGACGGAACCCCTCGCCGTCTCCGTCCACGCCGTCGTCGAGCGCTCCGCGCCGCTCGCCGGCGAGGTCGTCGTCGTGACGGGACCGGGGGCGGTCGGCCAGTTGACAGCACTCGCGGCCCTGGCGGTCGGCGCGACGCCGATCCTCGTGGGGCGCAGCCGGCACCGGGAGACGCTCGACCGCGCACTGGAGATGGGGATTCCGCACGTCGTGAACAGCGAGAGCGAATCGGTCGCCGAGCTCGTGAAGTCGCTCACGGGCGGACTCGGCGCGGCGGCCGTGTTCGAATGCTCCGGCAGCGCGGAGGTCGCAGAGAGCGCACTCGAGCTACTCGCGAAGGGCGGCGAGCTCGTCATGGTGGCGTTCTACAAGCGCAACCCGGACTTCGACATCGACGCCGTCGTGAACCGAGAGCTGACCCTCAAGGGATCACGGGGGAAGCGTCCGTCGAGCTACCGCACAGCACTGCGACTGATGGGACAGGGTCGCGTCGACACGGAAGCCGTCATCGGGCGCGAGCTCGCCCTGGAGGACTGGCAAGAAGGGATGGACCTCGTCGCGAGAGGCGTCAAGGTCGTCTTCCGCATCCACGACTAAGTGAACGCCATTCACCAGGCATGGGGAATTCTCCAACTATCGACCCGGGGAATTCGGACAATTGAATTGCAACCTTTGCAAGCTGCAATCACCCGCAAAAAAGTCTCATTATGAAGCCCGCGACACGCCACCAAGGGTGCCCCGTCTTGCAATAAACAACTGAATTCAGAACACTAGCGATATGGCCGCTCCCCCCGGCGCTCACCGGTCCTCGCTGATCCTGAGCTCGCAACGTTCTGTCGTGGACGGGGTCTCAGCGAGCGCGGACGTCGACACGGGGGTTGGAAGGTTCTCCAGCGACGACCGCAACTGGCACCTGTCTGCCGCCGGCGTGGTCTTCGAGAACGGCTGCGTGTTCCGGGCTGAGGTCCGCACGGGACCGGTGCGGATCGAGAATGACGCAGCCCGCCAGCGCATCATCCTCGGACTGGTCAGACAAGGACGGCTCACCATCGACCCCGCGGGCGCGTCGCACACGGTCACGACCAGCGGGGGCTTCTTCCTGGGTCCGGGAGCGCAGTCCTCGATGAGATTCGAGGAAGCCTCCGCCGTGATCCTCGTGTCGGTCCCCGCCCAGGTCGCGGCCGACCTCGGCGTGCGGGTCTCGAACCACAGCGGCGTACTGCGCTCCGATACGGCGCTCGCACGCCCTGTGACCTCGTTTCTCGAGGTGCTCGCACGGCTGGACGAAGATCCGACGGTCCTGTCCTCCTACTTCCTCCAGCAGCTGCTCCACGAGCAGTCGGGTGCGCTCCTGCTGAGCAGCGAGGGCTTCCACGCAGACGTGCAGGTCAGCACCCAGGGCCTCTACCCTCGCGCGCTGGAGCTCATGATCGTGCGACGTGCGGACCCCGACGTCTCACCCGCGACCATCGCCCGGGACCTGAGCGTCTCCCTCCGGCAGCTCCAGAGGGAGTTTCACACGCACGGGGACGCACCGGCCTCCGCGCTGCGACGCGCTCGAGCCGAACTGGCGCACCAGCTGCTCAACGACGAGCGCTACGCGCAGGTGCCGGTCACCCAGCTCGCGGAGCTCTCCGGATTCTCTTCGTCGCAAGTCATGCACCGCGTTCTGAAGCGGTATCAATTCAACGCAGTATCCGCTTCGCCCCAGAGCGCGTAGTCCTTCTCGCTGCATTCCGCACACACTCGCCTTCGACCCGGCGAGGATGAACGATTTGCGCCGTCTATCCGGCAGAACGCGACGGGATAAGCGCTCATTCCGTGCAAGAAAGCGATTCTTCATTCAATAGCGGGGAGCACTTGCTCGAACAACGTCGTCACTCGCGAGAGGTCTCCCCCCATGACCGCAGCTTCCCCCAATTCACCGAAGACCATCGATCGCCGCAACCTCGTGAAGGGTGCCGCCTGGTCGGTGCCCGTCATCGCGCTGGCGACCGCCGCACCCTTCGCCTCCTCGTCCCAGCTCGTCAACGTCGGCAACTTCCGTGTGGTCGGCGACTGTGGAGTCCTCGCCCTCCTCGGCCCCGGATTCGAGGTGACGGCGGGTGCGCAGCCGCTGCCGATCGGCACCCAGATCGACATCGTCGGCTCGGGTATCGCCAACATCGGCCTCTTCTCCGTCACAGGTGGCACCGCCAATGTGAATGTCCTCAGCGGAAACACTCGCCGGATCACACTCACGGCGGCACTGCCCGCGAACGCGACGCTCGAGCTGCGCACCACGCTGTCGATCTCCGTTGCGTTCAACCTCGCCGCGACCGCCACACTCCCGACCGGCTTCACCGCAGGGTCCACGGCGAAGCCGAGCGGCGCCGTCAACTCGACGCTCGTCCTCTGCAGCGGGACCTGATTCGACTCACCTCGACAGATTCGGGCCCTCAGCGAGCTTGCCGCCGAGGGCCCGAACTCGACGAGGAGTTCAGTCCTCACCCTTTCCCCATCCCGTCGGCCTAGGCGCCGAGTCCGGGTCCGGTTCCGGTTCCGAGGCGACGGCGTCGAGCAGCACGAGGTCGCTCAGCCGGAGGAGCACACGGGCATCATCGTCCTGCTGGCCGTGGACGAGCTGCACCACGAGCCTCGACACGGGCCCCCTCCAGGAGAGGCGGAGACTGCGCTGGCGCGACCCCAGGTTGTGGAACGGGTCTGCTTCCGAGCCATCACCCCCGAGCCCGCGTTCACGCTCGAAGGTCAGACCGGAGGAGGTGACGACGATCCGCGCATCCTCGTCATCGACGCCCGGGATCTTCAGCAGGGAGAACGAGACGCCCTGCACCGCTCGGCTGAAGGCGATGCTCAACCGCGTCGCCCTGCTCCCCCGAGCCGGCGGCACAGCAAGATGCCGCCCGAGCCCCTTCAGCGCGGTGATCGTCGCCCGTTGCTGAACACCGACGCTGGAGTCGGTTGTGGCGTCGAACTCGAGATCGAGCGGACCGTTGGACGTGGAGGTGAGGACCTTGCCAACGGGCGCGCCGACACGGTAGCGACGCCAGGACACCAGGCTGACGGGCGACGTCGACGAAGAGGGCGTGCGCTGCAGGGCTCGTCGGAGCTTCGGGGGCAGTTCTTCCCCGGCGCGAGGGCCGGTATTCGATGCAGGCAAGGGTGGAACGCTTTCAAAGACGGGCGTGGCGACGTGCGGACACTGAAAGAGGTTCAGGGTTCAGCGCCGCCCAGGGTGGGGTGCGGGCTGGAACTCCCTGCGTCCTTCCGCAGTAGGGCGTCTCGTCGAGAACCGGGACAACTTGTCCAAATGACCACCACTGCGCCTGAGAGGCGCACGTGCCCGACACTGCCAACCAGCAGACTATTCGGACTTGACTGGGATTTGGATGGCACGAAGCTGGGCGAGTGGTGCCAAAACCTCTCCACCTGAGCACAAAGGTGCCCTCCGATTCACTCGGAGGGCACCTTCGAACGGGTGGCTAGGGAGGGGGGCTCCGCGCTACGCCACCTTCTTGGCCCACCCCATGGTGAGCTCCCGAGCAGCGCGCCAGCCGGCGTACATCGAGTCGGCCTCATCCCGCGAGCGCTGCGGCTCGAAGACCCGGTCGACCTTCCACTTGCTCTCGACCTCCTCGAGGTCGGCGAAGATGCCGGCTGACATGCCGCCGAGCAGCATGGCACCGAAGATGGTGGCCTCCGCGATCTTGGGACGCACGACTGGGATGCCGAGCACATCAGCCTGGAGCTGACAGAGCAGGTTGTTCTTGACGGCGCCACCATCGACGCGCAGCTCCGAGATGGAGATCTCGCCGCTCTGCGTCGCGGCCTCGACGACGTCGCGGGTCTGGAACACCATCGACTCCACGGCGGCGCGGATGATGTGCAGCCTGGTGGTCGCGTTGCTCATGCCGATGATGGCTGCGCGGGCGTGGGGGTCCCAGGTCGGCGCCGCGAGACCGGTGAAGGCGGGAATCAGGTACACGCCTTCGGTGCTGGCCACCTGACCGGCGTACCACTCGCTGTCGGGGGCGGCGTGGATGAGCTGCAGGTCGTCGCGCAGCCATTGCATGGTCTTGCCCATGGCGAAGAGCACGCCCTCGATCTCGTACGAGGTCTTGCCCTCGACAGTCCAGGCCACGCTCGGGGTGAGCCCCTCGATGCGCTGCGGCTTGTCACCGGAGTTGATGTTGAGCACGCCAGCGGTGCCGTACGTCATCTTGCTCAGCCCCTTCCGGAATGCGGCCTGCCCGAAGAGGCCCGCCTGCTGGTCGCCCAGGTTGCCACCGATCGGCACGGGGGCCCCGAACGTCGCGCTGAGGTCGCCGACGATCTCGCCGCTCGGCACGATGTCGGCGAGCATCTTGCGGGGGATCCCGTAATGGCCGAGCAGCTCCTCATCCCACTGGAGCGTCTCGAGGTTCATCATCATGGTGCGGGAGGCGTTGGAGGTATCAGTCACGAAGGCCTTCCGGCCCGTCAGGTTCCAGATGAGCCACGTGTCGATCGTTCCGGCGAGCAGCTCGCCGGCCTCAGCTCTGGCCTGGGCGCCCGGCACCTGGTCGAGGATCCAGCGGATCTTGGAGGCCGTGTAGTACGCATCCGGGATCAGGCCCGTGCGCTCCTGGATGAGCGGGCCGATGCCCTGCTCGACCCAGCCTTCGACGACTTCCACGGAGTGCCTGGACGCCCACACGATGGCGTTGTAGATCGGCGCGCCCGTCTCCTTGTCCCACACCACGCCGGTCTCGCGCTGGTTGGTCATGCCCACCGCACTGAGGTCGCTCGGCTCGAGGTTCGCGTCACGCAGAGCGGCGCGAATCACCTCGAGCTGGGTGTTGAGGATCTCTCGAGGGTTGTGCTCGATGAGGCCGGGTCGAGGGTAGAGCTGCGTGAGCTCCGCCTGGGCGAAGCCCACGACGTTGCAGTCCTCATCGATGATGAACGCACGGGCACTTGTCGTGCCCTCGTCGATGCCGAGAATGTACTTTGCCATTTCGTCCCACTTCTTTGTGATCACGGGGCGGTGTTCCGCCAGAGCCGAGCGTACGATTGGTGTACGAACATGTCAATGCTTGCACATGCATGTATAGACTTGTATATGCTCATGGGAGTTCGCGTCAACGGTGACGCGTGTCGAGAAAGGCCTCGCCCATGGAAATCGACCTGTTCTCCATCCTCGCCGCACTGGCAGGTGGCTTCTTCGGAGCAGCGATCGGAAGTCTGCACGCCTTCGTCTTCACCGGTGTGCTCGTCATCGTCGGGTTCGTCGCACAAGTCGCGGTTCCGGATGCACCCATCATCAGCAGCCTCGCGTTCGGTCCCGCTTTCGGCCCCCACATCGCGTTCGCCGGCGGTGTCGCCGCGACCGCGTACGCGGCACGCCGCGGCTACATGGAGAACGGCAAGGACATCGTCCTGCCCCTCGCCGCACTCGCCAAGCCGGACGTGCTCGCCGTCGGAGCCGTCTTCGGGCTCTTCGGCTACTTCGTGCAGAAGCTCATCGCGATCATCCCCGGCTTCGGCGCCATCACCGACTCCGTCGCCCTGACCGTCGTCATCAGCGCCATCCTCGCCCGCGTCCTCTTCGGGCGCACCAAGGTCTTCGCCCGGAACAACACAGGCAAGAGCGGCTTCGACTCCTTCGAGCCCAACGACGCCGGCTCCTGGATCCGCGCCCAGGAGAGCTTCGGCATCAACACGGCGCTCGGCGTCGGAGCGGGGCTCTTCGCCTCCTTCATCTCCATCACGCTGCTGCAGGCCTTCCCGGAAGCCGCCAACGCGTCGACCTTCGTGTTCGGCATCTCTGCGCTCTCCCTGATCCTCCTCTCCGCAGGCCAGCCAGTGCCGGTCACGCACCACATCACGCTGCCGGCCTCCATCGCGGCCGCGACCTTCTACCCCCTGGTCGGCGAGAACGCCGCCCTCGCGATCATCATCGGCGCCGCGGCCGGCGTGCTGGGAGCCTGGTTCGGGGAACTCTTCGCCCGCCTGTGGCAGTCTCACGGCGACACGCACATCGACCCGCCGGCAGCAGCCATCTGGCCGGCGACGACGATCGTGCTCGGCCTCGGCGCCGTCATCGGAGCCGCGGGTTGATGACCGACTCCGAGCACCCACCGCACCACGCAGCCGTTCGACGCCTAACCGCCTGACCCCGACCCCGAAGGAGTACCCCCTCGTGCCAGCATCCGTGAACCTCGACACCGTGCGCGCAGTCGCGCTCGATGTCGACGGGACCATCGCCGGAGCCGACCACCAGCTCACCCCGCGCACGACAGCAGCCCTCCGCTCGCTCGTCGAGCACGGCATCCCGGTGATCCTCCTCACCGGACGGGCGAGACAGAACGTGCTCGAGCTGGCGCGGGAGGCGGGCATCCGCAACACGGTCGCAAGCAACAACGGGGCGGTCATCTTCGACCCGGTGGAGGACACCAACACGACGATCACGCCGATGACGCACGCCGAGGCCAGGCGCATCCTGGACCTCGGCGCGCGCCTCGGGCTCGAACGCACCTGGTGGTCGGTCACCGACATCTACGTCGACCGGGACGGCGAGTGCTCGCGGATGCTGCGGGAGCTCAACGAGCGGGACATCATCGTCGGCGATCCCGACGAGCTGCCCGACGACATCACCAAGGTGATGCTCTTCGGCAGCGAGGCGGAACTCGACGAGGTCGCCGACCGCATCTTCGACGCCGCGCCGTCCGGCACCCGCTCCATGTACTGCTTCTTCGAGTTCGTGGCGCCGGATGCGACGAAGTGGCATGCGCTCGAGACCATGCTCGAGGAGCATGGCGTCGACCCAGCGCACACCCTCGGCCTCGGCGACGGCGGCAACGACCTCGCCTGGCTCACCCAGATCGGCTTCCCCTTCGCGATGGAGAACGCCCGCCAGGAGGTCAAGGACATCGCGATCGGCGTCGTCGGCCACCACGCCCACGACGGCGCCGCCGAGATCCTCGAGGAGCTGGCCAGGAGCATCGGCGCCGATGCCCCGGCACCGACCGCCAAGCAGCAGGAGCTCGCCGAGCAGCAGGAGGACCACTGATGGACATCGAATTCGTCCCCGCCGACCTCGCCCTCGAGCGCGACCTGATCCTCGCGAGCTACGTCTTCACGCTGCCGGCGAGCCAGGACGCGCACGCCGTCGTCCAGCGCTTCGCAGTCGGCCAGACCACCGGCACCTGGCTTCCCGTCCCCGGCCTCACGCGCGAGCTGCGCGACAGGCACGAGGCGCGCATCGTGCGCATCCAGCCCATCCCGGCCGCCGACACGACGACCTCGGCGCCAGACGACGCGAGCTGGTACTTCGCCACGATCGGCGTGCCAGCAGTGAACATCGGGGATTCGATCCCGCAGCTGCTCACGACACTCATCGGCAACGACGCCTCCACGTCGCTCGAGGCGAAGCTCGTCGACCTCGAGTTCCCGCGAGCGCGCCTCGACGCGTTCGCTGGCCCCCGCTTCGGCATCGAGGGACTCCGGCGGGTGCTCGGCGTCGAGTCGCGCCCCCTGCTGCTCAACATGCTGAAGCCATGCACGGGCCTGACCCCCGACGAGGGCGCCGCGATCGCGTACGAGACGGCACTCGGCGGCATCGACATGATCAAAGACGACGAGCTGCTCGGCAACACCGCCTTCTCGCCCGTCGTCGACCGCGTCATCGCCTACAACGAGGCGCTCGACCGCGCCGCGCAGGTCACCGGCCGGCGCACCATGTACATCCCGAACGTCTCCGACCGGCCGGACCGCATGCTCGACACTGCCAGACGAGCCGTGGATGCGGGAGCTCGCGCCGTCATGGTCTGCTACGCCAACGTGGGCTACGGCTCGGTCGAGGCGCTCGCCGACGCCGTCGACGTGCCCATCCTCGGGCACTTCGCCGGCTCCGCCCCCTACTTCGAGAACGCGACGACGGGTATGACCTCGCCCATCGCGAGCGGCCTGCTCCCCCGCCTCGCCGGCGCCGACCTCGCGCTCGTGAACACTCCGTATGGCGGGTACCCGATCACGCGGCTGCAGTACCTGCAGACCGCGCAGCAGCTCAAGGTGCCGCGCCCGGGCCTCCGCAGCACGGCGCCCATCATCGGCGGCGGCGTGCACCCGGGCACGGTGGCGACGTACGTCGGCGATCTCGGCAACGACATCGTGCTGGGCGTCGGCGGCGCCATCCAGGGGCACCCGGGCGGACCCGCGTCCGGGGGCCTCGCCATGCACCAGGCCATCGACGCGGCGCTCGCGGGCCGCGACGTCCGCGACTCCGACGGGCAGACACCGGAGCTCGACGCGGCCATCGCAGCCTGGGGCACCCTCGACTAGGCGTGCCTCAGAGCTGATCGCCCGGCACCTTCGGCTCCGGACAAGGTCTCTCGCACGAAGTCCTAGCTCCAGGCCACGACGAGTCGTGCGGCATCGCCGGGCAGCATCGGGTCCAGGCCCGTGACCTCGGCGAACCGCCGCAGGCGATTGCCGAGCGTGTTCCGGTGGCAGAAGAGCTCTGCCGCCGACCCGCTGATGTTCCCGGTCCGCAGATAGCTCACGACCGCTTCCCGGAGACGAGTCTGCTCAGAGGGGCCGCAGCGAGCGAGCGCCGCATCGACATCCGCCAGGAGCGGCACCCCCGCATCGACGACTGCGCGCTTCGCGAAACGCGCCCACCCCCGCTCCCACGTCAGAGCATCGACCTCGTCTGGGCCGAGCAGACGAGCGAGAGACAGAGCGACTTGAGCAGTCTGACCGAGCTCGGGGAGCCCGCGACGAGCCTCCACCAGGCCAACCCGCTGCTCCCGCAGGCGTTGGAGCTGGGCGGCGGATGCAGCAGTCCGGTCACCCCACGGACTCCGTGGCGCGAAGGCGATGATCCCGTCGGCGACCGTATGCGTGAAGAATCGCGTGCCGACCCGATCGAAGTCCGCGAGCAGCAGACGCAGCGCCTCCGTGTCCGACCCCACGGCGGCGCACACGAGCAGAGGCGCCGAGACCTGCACACCGAGATGCGCGGCGACAGCCTGGAGCCGATCGTTCGCCGGAGCCCCTTCGAAGAGACTTGCGATGTGGCCTTGCAGCACCGCCGACGCCTCGCCCTGCATGCGTTCACGCTCGGCGACGTACGCGCGCTGCGCCCGGTGGGCGTACTCGTCGACGGTTCGGATGACGACGGCCGTGTGCCGCACGATGAGGCCCGCGTCCGAGGGGGACGCGGTCCGAGTCACGGCCTCCCAGAGCACCTGGAAATCGGCGTGGATGGCCGACATCAGGGAACTGAGCGGAACGTCCGCACGGGCGCGTGAGACACCGACACGATTGGCCACCTCGACCACGTCCGGCAGGCCACCCTCCCTGAGCCCGTCGATCATCGCATCGAACGCCTGGGTCGCCGTCCTGCGAATCTCGGATCGCGGCACCAATGACGAGGCGTAGCCGGGAATGGTGAAGATCAGGTCCATGAACGCTTCGACAAGCTGCGGCACCTCGATCAGGTCGATGATCGCGAGCCAGCGCTCGCGGTCCTCCGTTCGGGGATGTCGGGAGATCCCCGAAGGGGAGGGTGAGGTCATGACCTCCACATTATGTGCAGATGCACTGATTTGGGGAGCAAGATGGGAGCCGATGCCCCCGAAATGATGACGAACCTCCTGGGAGGCTTCCTGTGGGCCCCCGCATACGGCGGTTGCCGGCCAGATCCTCACTGGAGATCATCATGAGCCACCACGCACCGACAGCAACGATCGAGTACAGCGCAGTACAAGAGCTGAGCTCAAGAGACGCCAACAAGGTCGCCATCGGCGCACTTGTCGGCACCGCACTCGAGTACTACGACTTCTTCCTCTTCAGCGCAGCCGCAGCGCTCGTCTTCAACGTGCAGTACTTCACCAACGAGAACGCGAGCGCAGCAGCGCTCGCCTCGTTCGCCACGTTCGGTGTGGGCGTCGCCGCCCGCCCGCTCGGCGGCATCATCTTCGGGGCGATGGGCGACCGGATCGGGAGACGCAAGACGCTGATGATCACCATCATCGGCATCGGCCTCATCACCGGGCTCATCGGCATCCTGCCCACCTACGCGGCGATCGGCATCGCAGCCCCGATTCTGCTCGTGCTCCTCCGCGTCGTCCAGGGGCTCTTCGTGGGAGGTGAATGGTCGGGAGCGCTCACGCTCGTCGTCGAGAACGCTCCCCTGCACCTGCGGGCGCGCTACGCGGTCATCCCCCTCATCGGCTCTCCGATCGGAACGATCCTGTCATCAGGCGGGTTCTTCCTCATCACGTTCTTCTTCACGCAGGAGAACTTCGACTCGTGGGCCTGGCGGATCCCGTTCCTGCTCTCCCTTCCGCTGCTGCTCATCGCCATCTACATCCGCAGCCGACTCGAAGAATCACCGGTCTTCCGCCAGCTCGAGGCGGCCGGCGAGACAGCGCCGACGCCGGTCCGGACGACGTTCAAGCACAGCTGGCGCCAGATCCTCGTCGGACTGGGTGCCTCGCTCCTCGGCATGGGCGGCTTCTACCTGGTCACCACCTTCTGCGTCTGGTACGGCGTCAACGTGCTCGGCTATGAACCGTGGCTGATGCTTCTCGGGACGATCGCCGCCGCCACGGCGGAGATCTTCGTGATCGTCTGGGCCGGGAGGCTCGGGGCGCGGTTCGGCTCCAGCCGCGTCATCTTCTGGGGCGGAATCGCGTCCGCGATCGTGGCGATTCCCGCCTTCATGCTGCTCACCTCAGGTATCCCGACCCTGGTCATCCTCGCGATGGTGCTTGCCGTGTCGACCCTGTCGTTCCCCTACGCCGGCACGGGAGCCGTCTTGACCGGACTCTTCCCCGCGAGAACCCGGTACACGGGCGTGGCGGTGGCGAACAACACGGCCGCCATGGTGGCCGGCTTCGTCCCGCTCATCGTCACGGGACTGGTCGCGACGGCCAATGACTCCTGGTGGCCCGCCGCCCTCATGCTGGCACTCATCTCGATCATCACTGCCGTCTGCGGTGCCATCGCGCCGCGCTTCAGCGTCAGCCTTCCGGGGTTCAAGCACTAGCACCTCGTCGCGCGGATCAGGGCGAGCAACGAGCAACAGGGAAGAGAGAGCACCATGCACATCGACGTGAAGATCCGAGCCCACGAGATCCTCACCATGGACCGGGCGCGACCGAAGGCGAGCTGCGTCGGAATCCTCAACGGACGCATCGTCGGGTTCGACCAGGACCTCACCGGCATCAGTGCTCGCGAGGAGATCGACTTCGGCGACGCCTGCATCACCCCGGGATTCATCGACGCGCACTGCCACACAGCATGGTGGGGGCTCAGCCTCGGGGCGGTCGACGCCGGCGACAGCCCCACCTACGCATCCCTGTACGGCGCGATAGAGGCAGCTGTCGCTGCGGTCGACGACGAGCCTGGCGCCTGGATCCACGTGACGGGCTTCAATCAGGCTCGCTATGACGGCAGGTACCCCAGCCTCGAGCGGCTCGACGAGATCACCGGTGATCACCCGCTCTCCATGCGCCACACGTCTGGACACGCCTCCATCGTCAACACCGAGACGCTTCGAAGGATCGGCGTCTTCCGGGACGGCTTCGAACCGCCAGCAGGCGGAGCTGTCCTCCTGGACGAGAGCGGTGCACCGACCGGTGTGCTCGAAGAGGCAGCGCAAGGCCTTGTCCAGGCACTGCTCATGCCCTATTCGCAGGATGTGCTCGTGGACGCGATCGAAGCTGCAACCGCCAGGTACGCCGCCGAGGGCATCACCAGCTTCTCCGAGGCCGGCGTCGGCGGCGGCTGGATCGGGCACAGCCCTGTCGAGGTGGCCGCCTACCAGGCCGCGGCCGAGCGAGGCTCATTGCACGCTCGCGCTCAGCTCATGCCGGCCGCAGACGCCCTCCGTCCGCTCCACGCGCACCCAGCCGACTTCCACGGCCATGGCGAGGGGAGGGGCCTCGATCTGGGCGTGCGCTTCGGCTTCGGGACCGACGAGGTGCGGTTCGGGCACGTCAAGGTGTTCCTGGACGGGTCACTGCTCGGCGCGACGGCAGCCGTGACCGAGGACTTCTGCGGGCACGACCACAATCGCGGGTACCTGCTCGATGAGCCTGCGCACTACCGAGAGCAGGCGCTCGCCATCTACCGCTCGGGCTGGCCGCTTGCGCTGCACGCCATCGGCGACGCCGCCATCGACCTCGCTCTGGACCTGATCGAGGAAGCGCACTCGCTCTACGGCCCCCTCCCGGCGCCGTGCAGGATCGAGCATTTCGGGATCGCCCGACCAGACCAGGTCACACGCGCCGGGCGCCTGCGAATCGCCGTGACCCCTCAAGCAGGGTTCATCGGGCCCCTCGGCGACCAGATCCTCAAGCGGGTCGGGGCAGGACGCCGCGACTGGCTCTACCGTGGGCGGTCGATCATCGATGCCGGGGGGATCCTCACCGGCTCGTCGGATCTGCCAGTGGCAGACAACAATCTCAGGAGAGGCATGCAGTCAGCCGTGGACCGCCTCACCGCGGGCGGCGAGATCCTCGGGACGCGCGAGGGAATCACGCCGGAAGAAGCACTGCGGACGCACACGGAGTGGGCCGCGAAGGCAACGGGGCAGCTGCGAGACAAGGGCACCCTCGAGGTCGGCAAGCTCGCCGACATGACCGTGCTCGCGTCCTCGCCGATCTCGGCGACGGATATCTCGGCGATCGAGGTCGTCGCGACAGTACTGGGCGGAGAGCTCAGCTACGACTCGCGGAGCTCCGCCGTTGGCGGCCCGGCTCCGATTCCCACGACGATCAGAGACAAGAGAGCAGGAGCAAGATGAACGTGTCCGATGCGACCGCCCAGAGCACACCCCCGACCGGGGGCAGGCAAGCTCCCGGCACTCCTGGCGAGACAGCGGAGGGTCTGCGAGAAGTCCTCCATGCGCAAGCACGCTTCGACGAAGCCCTCTCTCACCTGGACGCCGGGGATCTGCGGGACGCCTCGCTCCTCCCCGGTTGGACGCGCGCCCATGTCATCGCGCACGTGGCCTACAACGCATGCGCGCTGGCTCGCCTCGTGGACTGGGCGGCGACTGGGTCTCGGAACCCCATGTACGAATCCCGAGCGGCACGCGATGCAGAGATCGAGGCCGGGTCTCAGCTGACCGCCGCGCAGCTGGCACGACTCTCGGCGGCGGAGGCGCGGAGCTTCGAGGCCGCCTGGTCCGCGCTCCCCGAGGACCGCTGGGACTACCAGGTCCGGGACGGACGGGGGTCGCCACTCGCGGTGAGGGACACGCTGGAGCTGAGAACCCGCGAGCTGTGGATGCACCTCATCGACCTCGACGCCGGAGTCACCCCGAGCGACGTCCCCGCCGTCCTCCAGCGACGCATCCTGCAGGAGGTCCTGGACACCTGGGCTCGTCACGACCACTTCGTCAGTGCCGTGGCGACGGATGACCGGAGCGCGTTCCACCCGTGGGCCTCGGCCGAATGCGGGCCAGGGGTCCGAGACACGGACCTGCGGGTCTCCGGCACGCTCTCCGACCTGCTCGCATGGGCAACTGGTCGGTCGCTGTCGGGAGTTGCGGCCGCAGACTTCCAGGGCCGGCCACTCGACACCGCGCCGCCCGCCAAACCCTGGATCTAGGCGCCTTCTCGGAGCACCAGGCGACCGAGGCGGACGCCGTCACGGCGGCTTACGCCGTGCTCGCCCGCGGCGTCCAGGCTCGCGAGAGCATCATGACGAGGAGCGCGACGGCGGTGAGCGCCGCGGCGACCCAGACTGGCGCGAGCGCCCCCACCCCCAGTGCGAGCCCGAGCGCTCCGAGTACCGGTCCGGCGGCCGCCCCGATGTTGAGGGCAGCGGTCGCGTAGGAGCCGGCCATCGTGGGCGCCGCGGAGGCCTCGTACAGGACTCGCGCGATGAGCGTGCTGCCGACTCCGAACGAGAGCACCCCGAGCACGAGGACCAGGGTGAGGAGCACCGCAGGGTGGGCGGCACCGCAGGCCATCGCGATCCATCCGGCCAGCAGCAGGGGGCAGCCGATGGCGAGGGCAAGGCCGGGTCGCTGATCCGACATCCGACCCGCGATCGTGACGCCGAGGAACGAGCCGACGCCGAACAGCACCAGCGCGACGGGAACCCACCCTTCGTCGAGCCCCGCGGTGTCGGTCACCACCGGCGCCAGGAACGTGAACGCCGCGAAGGTGCCGCCGTTGATGAGCGCGCCGAGCACCATCGCCCGCACGAGTCTCGGCGACGCCAGCTGAGCGAGCTCGGCGCGCAGACTCGGCGCGACGCCGCTCGCCCCGTCCCGAGCGTTCCTCTGAGGGATGCCCCGGACGATCCCGATGAGGGCGGGGACACAGAGGATCGCGATCCCCCAGAACGTCGCGCGCCACCCCAGCGCGGTGCCGAGCAGAGCGCCCGCGGGCACGCCAGCGACGGTGGCGATCGTCGTGCCGGACAGCAGGATCGACAGCGCACGACCCTTCCGGTCAGGCGGAACGAGTGTGGTGGCGACGCCGAGGGCTACCGCGAGGAACCCCGCGTTCGCGAGCGCACCGAGCACCCGCGTGACGAGCAGAGGCGGGAACGACGTCGCCATCGCGCCGACGACGTGGCATGCCGCGAACACGCAGAGACAGACGATGAGCGTCAGCCGCGGTGGCCAGCGTCGAGCGAACGCCGCCATAGCGGGCGCACCGACGACCATGCCGATCGCGAAGGCCGAGGTCAGCAGACCCGCGGTGCCGACCGAGACGTCGAGGTCGGCGGCTATCGCGGGAAGCAGACCCGCGAGCATGAATTCAGATGTGCCCATGACGAAGACGGCCAGGGCAAGCAGGTAGAGGGCAAAAGGCATCGAGGACTCCGAGGTGAGCGATCAAGAGAGGGGAACTCCTGTCACCACGGCCAGCTGCCCGAGAGAGCGGACTCACGCCCGCAGCTTGCGGGGCGGTACGACTAGCGGTTCGCGGGGCTGGCGGTGTGACCGGCAGCCCCTGACCTGTCTGACTCGGGACTCGACATGACCAGCACCCTACCTGCGCTCGATGCGCGGCGCATCGCCCACCAGCTGGTCCTGCACCGCCCGCACTTCGCGAACGGTCTCCAGGAAGCCCGCTGCCCGGAGGCCGAAGCGTCCGAGGAAGACGCCATCGGGGTGGCCCGCGCCGAGCTCTTCCGCGGCGTCCCAGATGGCGGCGAACGTCCCCGGCCCCGCGCTGCCGCCGTAGAGGATGCGCACGTCCCCCGAGCGAGCGGCGAGCTGCCCGCGGATATGCGCGATGGTGGCCGCCACGTAGTCGCCGGGGGCCGGCTCGGGTTGCCCGATCGCCCAGCTCGGCTCGTAGGCGACGACGATCGGCCGGTCGCCGGGTACATCCGCGAACGCCTCGATCAACTGCCGGTCGATGATCGACCTGGCCGCCTCACCCCGCTCCGGCTCGCCGGCGATCAGGATGGGGACCACTCCCGCGTCGGATGCGGCACGGCATTTCTCTCGCACGTCGGCGAGCGTCTCACCGAGGAGCTTCGCGCGCTCGGGGTGCCCGACCATGACCAGCGTCGCACCGACCTCCGACAGCACCTCGGCCGCCGTCTCGCCGGTGAAGGCCCCGAGACCGAAGGGCGAGACATCCTGTGCCCCGACCTGCGCTCCGATCTCGTCGAGCCCGTTGCCTGCGATCGAGATGACCGGATCGGGCGTGCAGAGGAAGATGCCGTCACCGCCGCGGGGACTCCCCCTCAGCTCGCCCACGACCTCGGCGACCCAGGCTCGCGTGTCGGCGAGGGTCGCGTAGGACTTCGAGCTGTGACCGATCATCATGGCTGGCAGCGTCATCGCTGTTCCTCCGTAGTCGTGGCGTTCAGAGTTGTCGAGCACACTCTCAGCAGCGCACTCGCCGCAAGTCTAATCCTGTGCGAACATGTACGTACAACTTCGTTTCGCGGCCTGGCCGCACGACCGGGTCAGGAGCACCATGGCAACGACGCCAAACACATCCCTCCGCGGCGGACTCCCGCGGGCGAGCGCAGGCGAACTCGCGAGCCGCACCTTCGACGTCATCGTCGTCGGCGCCGGCATCAACGGCGCCGCCGTCGCCCGCGAAGCCGCCCTACGCGGCCTGAGCGTCGCCCTCCTCGAACGCAGCGACTTCGGCGAAGGCACCTCCGCCTGGAACTCCCGCCTCATCCACGGTGGCCTCCGCTACCTCGAGCACGGAGAGATCCCCCTCGTCTACGAGTCACTCCACGACCGGGAGGCCCTCCTCCACATCGCACCGCACCTCATCGAGCCCATGCCCTTCATCGTGCCGCTCTACAAGCACAATCACCTCCCCGGCTGGATGTTCCGGATCGGGATGATCCTCTACGACGTGCTCTCCCTCCAGAAATCGCTGCCATCGCACCGGCACCTCGGCGTGAAAGAGCTCGCCACCGAGTTCCCAGGCCTGCGCCGAAGAGGCCTCGGCGGAGGACTCCACTACTACGACGCGCAGATCGCGTACCCGGAGCGACTTGTGCTCGAGACGATCCTGAGCGCAAGCGAGGCCGGCGCGCGCGTTGCGAACTACACGAGCGTGGAGCGCCTCGTCCGCGACGGCACCGCTGTGACCGGGGTGGAGGCCACCGACGTGACAAGCGGCGAGCGTTTCACGGTGCGCGGCCACACCGTCGTCAACGCGGCGGGCCCCTGGCTCGACGAGCTCTCCTTGCCCGCGGGAGTGAAGCGACAGATCGGCGGCACCACCGGCACGCACCTCGTCGTCGACGAGTTCCCGGGCGCCCCGACCGCCACCATCTACTACGAGGCGTTCACCGACAACCGCGCGATCCTCGTCATCCCCTGGAACGGCAAGTACCTCATCGGCACGACCGACGACCGCTTCGAAGGCGACCCGGGCAAGGCGCGCGGCACCGCTGCGGAAGTCGAGTACATCCTCAAGGAGACGAACCTCGTCATCCCGCAGGCGAAGCTCACCAAGGCCGACGTGCTCTACAGCTACACCGGAGTCCGCCCCCTGCCCTTCGTCGACGCCGCCAAGACCGGTGCCATCTCGCGCAGCCACATCATCACCGCCCACGACGATCGTCTGGGCCTCGTGAGCATCGTCGGCGGCAAGCTCACCCCGCACCTCAGCCTCGCGAAGGAGACCGTCGACCTCATCGCCAGCAAGCTCCTCGGTCGGAAGCTGCCCGCCTCCGGCGCGGCCAAGGCCGCCCTGCCCGGCGCATCCTGGAGCAAGTGGCCGAGCACGTCCCTGCGGCGCGCGAACCTCAGACGCGAGCTGCCGTGGGACGAGGCGATCTCCGACCGCCTCGTCCGCGTCTACGGTGCCCGCGCCCTCGACATCGCCGCCCTGGCCGCGGAGAGACCACAGCTCGCGAAGGTCATCGGCGACGGCCCCTCCGCCATCGTCGCCGCCGAGATCGTGTTCGCCATCGAGCAGGAGAGCGCCGTGCACCTCAGCGACATCCTGCATCGACGCGCGATGGTCGGCCTCGAGGCCGACCTCGCCGTCTCCGTCGCCGAGGAGTCGGCGGCCGTGGCAGCGGATGCGGCCGGCTGGTCGGCAGAGCGGGTCACCCAGGAGCTCGCCGACCACGCCGCGTACATCACTCGCTTCCGCGGCGGGCTCGACTAGCCACCCGATCGACGCGCCCCTGGCTGGCTTCCCCCGCAGCCGGCCAGGGGCACGTCCTAGACTCGACGGGTGCCTCTCACTCGCACGCTCATCGACGTCGCCGCCCGCAGGCCCGACCGCATCGCGCTCGCCGGCGACGGCGAGCGGCTCACCTACCGTCAGCTCCTCCGCTCGTGCGCAGCGGTGCGAGCGGGGGTGGAGACCCTCCTCGGCTCGTCCCAACCCGTCGCGCTCGGGGCCTCGTCGGCCGAGACGCGCGGCGTGCCGATCGTGGCCGTCTCCTTGTCGCGCGCGATCGACGCGGCGCGGCTCCTCACCGGCGCCATCAGCTTCCGGGCCGTCGCAGCCGTCCTCGACCCGCTGTGGCCGCTCGAGCACCGCCTCGAGATCCTGCGGCGCGTCGAACCGGCACTTGTCATCACCGACGATGCCGACTTCGAAGAGCACCTCCGGGCGTCCTCCTTCGCCGGAACCGTCGTCTCCCTCGCTGCGTTCGACTCGGTGGCGGCGGATGCCCTCGCTCGGCGAGGCGATTCGGCGCCGGGCCCCGAGGTCCGGCCCCGCGACGAGCCGTTCCTGCTGCTCTTCACCTCGGGCACAACCGACCTCCCCAAGGGCTTCCTGCGCACCCGGGGCAGCTGGGACCACAACGTGGACATCAGCCGCAGGTACCTCGGCGTCGAGGACGGCCGCTCGACGATCGCCCCGGGCCCGCTCTCCTACAGCCTCACCCTCTACGCGCTCGTCGAGGTCCTCGCGACCGGCGGCTCCCTCTTCCTGCAGAGCCGCTTCGACGCGCAGGCCACCGCGCGAACCATCGCGACCGACCGCGTCGAGCGCCTCGTCGGCGTCCCCGCGATGCTGCTCGCGATCCTGCAGGGCGCACGTCGCGCCGAGCAACCGCTCGACTCCCTGCTCGAGGTCATCACGGGCGGCGCGAACCAGCCGGAGCACATCCGCCGCAGCTTCGAGGAGACCCGCCCGACGGCGCACCTGCGCAGCTACTACGGCGCCTCCGAGATCGGCTTCATCGGCTACAGCGACGCGGGCGACGGCACGAGCCTCATGCCCTTCGGCGGCGTCGAGGTGAGCGTGCGCGACGAGTCCGGTGCGGAGGTGCCCACCGGCGAGACGGGCACGCTCAACATCAGGGTCGGCTCAGCGGTCGAGCGCTACCTCGCCGCGACGAGCGCAGAGCGCATCACGGATGCCGACGGCTGGGCCAGCGTCGGCGACCTCGCCTCGTTCGCGGGCGGGCGCATCCAGCTGCTCGGCCGCGCTGGTGACGTCGCGGTCTCCGGCGGCCACAAGGTGTCCCTGCCCCAGGTCGAGCGCGCACTCGCATCCCTGCCGGGCTGCGAGCGGTGCTGTGCCGTCGCCCTCCCAGACGCCACGCTCGGCTCGATCGTGGCGGTCGTCGTCGAGGGCGAGGCGGAGTCGCTGCCCGCCAAGGCGCGGATGCTCGCGCACCTGCGTGCCCACCTCGCGCCGCAGTTCGTCCCCCACCGCCTCTACCGTGCGCTCGCCCTGCCGAGGACCGCCGGCGGGAAGATCCGCCGCACCGCCGTGCTCGAGCTCGTCGGCTCGGGCGACGTGGACCGGCTATGAACCGCGCCGTCGTCACCGCCGTGGGAGCCGTCACGCCGAACGGGCTCGACGTGGCGAGCACCTGGTCGTCGCTGGTCTCCGGCAGGAGCGGCATCGGCCGTATCGCCAGCGTCGACGTCTCCGACCTCGCCGTGCGCGTCGCCGGCGAGGTGCGCGGCTTCGACGCCGCCTCCCACCTCCCCAAGCGGGACATCGCGAGACTCGACCGGCACGCGCACTACGCCGTCGCAGCGGCGGACGAGGCGATGCGCGCCACGGGCATCACCCCTGGCGCCCTGCCGTTCGACGCCAGCCGATTCGCCGTCACCATCGCAACCGGCTCTGGACCCGTCTCGCTCACGCAGGATGCCGCGCGCGTCCTGGACGCCTCGGGCCCTCGCCGCGTGCCGCCTGGCGTCGTCGTGTACGGCGGCCCCGACGCGGCAGCCGCGTACCTCAGCGAACGCTACGGCGCGCGCGGGGCGAGCGCCGGGCTCTCGGCGACGTGCGCTAGCGGCACCGTCGCGCTCGGCGAGGCGATGCGCACGATCAGACACGGCTACGCCGACGCGGTGCTCGTGGTCGCGGCCGACGACTGCCTCAACCGCGTCAACCTGGCCGTGAACGCCACGCTCGGGGCCCTCGCGCTCGGCCACGAGGATGCGCCCGAGACCGCCAGCAGGCCCTTCGACCGCGGACGCCACGGCTTCGTCATGTCGGCCGGAGCGGCCGCCCTCCTCGTCGAGTCCGAGACGAGCGCACTCGCGCGGGGCGCGGAGATACTGGGCGAGATCGCCGGATACGGTGCGACGTCGGACGCCTACCATCCGACGGCGCCGAGGCCGGACGGAAGCGGCGCGATCGCCGCCATACGCTCCGCCCTCGACGACGCGAAGCTCAGCACCGACCAGCTCGACCACGTCAACGCGCACGGCACGAGCACGCCGCTGAACGACGCCATGGAGACTGCCGCCCTGCGCGAGCTGCTCGGCTCCCGCCTCGGCGAGGTGCCCGTCACGGCCAACAAGTCCGCGACCGGGCATCTCCTGGGCGCCGCGGGCGCGCTCGAGGCCGTCATCTCGCTGCTGACGATGCGCGACTCCCTGATTCCGCCGACCCTCAACCTCGACGACCCCGAGTTCCCCGAGCTCGATGTCGTCGCGCACGAGGCCCGCCCGGCGCGCATCCGCACCGTGCTCTCGAACTCCTTCGGCTTCGGAGGGCACAACGCCTCGCTCCTGCTGCGCGAGTTCGCGACGACATCCCGCTAGCTGGACTTCTAGAACGCGGGCGGCACGTCCAGCGACTCGAGGGTCTCCCGCACGTGGTCGCTCGTGAACGCTTTCTCGAGCGCCGCGATCTCGGGCGTTCCGAGCTTGTCCTCGCGCGTGACGAGCGTCACGGCGAACTGAGGATCCTGCTCCACGGCCAGACCGTTGTCGACCGGCGTCAGCCCCAGCTGGCGCGCGAACGAGGGCAGGTTGAAGACCGCATCCGCCTCTTCGTACGCCGTGTTGAGCTGCAGCAGGTCGACCTGCGTGATCGTCAGCTCGCGCGGATTCTCCGTGATGTCGGCGACCTTCGCGGTGAACCGCTCGACATTCGGGTCGAGCGTGATGATGCTCTCATCGGCGAGCAGCTGCAGGGCGCGGGCCGCGTTCGCGCTGTCATTCGGGATGACGACGCTGCCGCCCTGCGGCAGCTCGTCGAGCGAGGCCAGGGTCTTCGAATAGAACGCCACGACCGTCGAGTAGATCGGCTTCACACCGGCGAGCGACGCGTCGTTCTTCGTGTTGAACTCCTCCATGAAGGGCACGAACTGCACGAAGTTCGCATCGATCTCGCCGTTCTCGACGAGCACGTTCGGTTGCACGTAGTCCGAGACGGGCACCAGCTCGATCTCGTAGCCCTCCTCGATGACCTCGGCCGCCGCCTCGACGACATCCGTCATGGGCGTCACCGTCGCGGCGACCTTGATCGTGACGACGTCGCCACCCGCCTCCCCGGCGGACGGAGCGCACCCTGCGGTCAGGAGGGCGAGGGAGCCGACAGTCAGTGCGGCGCCGATCGAGCGGAGGCGAGGTCTCATGGCGGTTGGTTCCTTTTCGGGTCGTGCGGGAGGCGGATGGACGTCGTCCGACGGAGAGTCAGCGGCGGTCGAGCGCCACGGAGAGCCTGTGGCCCCCGGTCTGGAGGAGCTGCACGCAGACGATGACGATGACGATGGTCGTGTACATGAGCGGGTAGTCGTACTCCTGGTACCCGTAGCGCAGCGCGAAGTCGCCGAGCCCACCGCCCCCGACGACACCGAGCACCGTCGAGTACGAGAGCAGGCTGATGGCGGCCGAGGTGAGCGCGTAGACGAGCCCGCTGCGCGCCTCCACGAACAGGAAGCGGGTGATGATCTGCCCAGTATCGGCGCCCATGGACCTGGCGGCGTGGATCACGCCGGAGGGCACCTCCAGCAGGATCTGCTCGACGAGGCGCGCGTAGATCGCGACGCCCACGAAGCACAGCGGGAACGTCGCCGCCTGTGTGCCGAACGTCGTGCCGAACACGAGGCGCGTGAGCGGGATGAGGAACACCACGAACAGCAGGAAGGGGAACGACCGGACGACGGTGACGTAGAGGTTGGCGACCCGCCACAGACCACGATGCTCGCGCACCCCACCCGGCCGCGTCAGGTAGATGAGGACGCCGAGCGGAAGCCCGAGCGCGACCGCTGCTGCGAGCGAGAACACGAGCATGTATCCGGTCTCGGCGAGTGCCTGGCCGATCGCGTCGGCGTTGCCGGTGAGGGAGGAGACGATGCTGTCGATGAGCTCCATCACGACTCGAGCATCCGCTTCGCGTGCTCGACGTAGGAGCCGCGGTCGTCGCGCGCGCTGTGCTCGACCGAGACGATGCCCTGCAGCCGACCCCGGTCGAGGATCGCGGCCCGGTCGCAGATGGCCTTGACTGCGGCGAGCTCGTGGGTGACGAGCGCGATGGTCGTGCCGAAGTCCTCGCGCGTCGAGGCGAGGAGCCGCAGGATGTCGCTGGTCGTTCGCTCGTCGAGCGCCGAGGTCGGCTCGTCACAGAGCAGCAGCGGCGGCCGCGTCACGAGCGCACGCGCGATGGCCACGCGCTGCTTCTGCCCGCCCGAGAGCTGAGCCGGGTAGTCGCCGCCCCGATCGCCGAGGCCCACGTAGTCGAGCAGCTCGTCGACGAACGCCGGATCCTTGCGCCGCTGCAGCCGCAGCGGAAGCTCGACGTTCTGCCGCGCCGTCCGGTTCGCGAGCAGGTTGAAGCTCTGGAAGACCATGCCGATGCGGCGGCGCAGGCCACGACGCTCGCGCTCGCGCATCGCAGACGGGTCGGCGCCCTCGATGAGCACTCTCCCCTCGCTCGGCGTCTCGTCGGCGTCGAGGAGTCGCAGCAGCGTCGACTTCCCGGCGCCGGACTCCCCCACGATGCCGAGGATCTCGCCGCGCCGGATCTCCAGATCGATGCCGTCGAGCGCTGGCGCACCCGCCCCGTATCGCACCGTGACGCGTTCGAGGGCGGCCACGGGGCCGGGATCAGACATGCACGCTCCGTCGTTGTTAGATACTGTGCAACTATAGCGTCGAGCTGTCGGATGCGGAACCCCGCGCACGCGGAAGCGGGGCGCATCCGGAAGAATCCGGACGCGCCCCGCTCGACACCTGCGGCGCCCGCCAGCGAACCGGCAGCGCCTGCAGAAGGGCCCTACGCCTCGACGACCGGCACTGCCGTCGTGATGACACCGCGCGTCGCGAGCGCGTCGACCACGCGACCCTTCGCACCCTCGGCCGACTTCGCGAAGATCGCGAGATGAGCGATCTCCTTCGCCTGCTCGAGCGTGACGCGCTTGAGAGCGGCGCGGACCTCGACGAACGCGGGAGGCGCCATAGAGAGCGAGCGGACGCCGAGACCCACGAGCACGATCGCCAGGTTCGGGTCGGCCGCGGCCTCGCCGCACACACCCACATTCTTCTGGTGGTGCTCGCCTGCCTCGCCGATACGCTCGATGAGGCGCAGCACGGCAGGGTGCCACGGGTCCTGGAACGCCGCGACGCTGCCGAGGAGACGGTCGGCCGCGAGCGTGTACTGCGTGAGGTCGTTGGTACCCACGGAGACGAAGTCGCTCGTCTCGAGGATCTGCTCGGCCAAGAGCGCAGCCGAGGGAACCTCGATCATGCTTCCGGCCGTCATGAGGCCGTACTCGCGAGCCAGCGCCGTGAAGTGCTCGCTCTCGTGCGCGTCGGAGACCATCGGAGCCATGACCCAGACCTTCGCCTCGGTCGCGGCCTGCGCGTTGGCGAGCGCCTGGAGCTGGTCGCGGAGGATCTGCTCCTTCTTCATGAGGACGCGGATGCCGCGAAGGCCTAGGGCCGGGTTGGGCTCGTCGGCCTCGGTGAGGAAAGCGAGGGGCTTGTCGGCGCCGGCGTCGAGCACGCGCACGACGACCTTCTTGCCGGGGAAGTGGGCGAGCGCCGCTGTATAGTCGGCGGTCTGCTTCTCCACCGACGGAGCCGTGTCGCTGTCGAGGAAGAGGAACTCGGTGCGGAACAGGCCGACACCCTCGGCGCCGAGGGCTGCCGCGCGCTCCGCATCCACGGGCTTGCCGATGTTCGCGAGGATCTGCACGGGCGTGCCGTCGGCGAGCTCACCCGGCTCGATCGGAGCGGCCTTCATCGCCGCGACGCGGTCGATCTCGGCCTGAGCCTCCGCGATGCGCTCGGCGGACGGCTCGGTGATGACCTGGCCCTTGGCCGCGTCGACGACGATCGTCTCGCCGTCGCGGAGGCTGTCGGCTTCCTTGACCGCAACAACCGCGGGGAGACCCTTCTCGGCCGCCAGAATGCCGGTGTGCGCCTTGGGGCTGCCGTCACGGGTGACCAGCGCGAGCACCTTCGACAGGTCGAGCTTGGCCGTGTCGGCTGGTGCGAGGTCGTGGGCGACCAGGATGAACGGGGTGTCGCTCGACGGCACCTCGGGGGCAGGAACGCCGCGGAGCAGGGCGATGACGCGCTGCGAGACGTCGCCAAGGTCGGTCGCGCGCTCCGCCAGGTAGCCGCCGAGGCTCTTGAGCATCTCGGCGAACGAGGAGAAGGACTCGAAGACGGCACGCTCGGCGGTCTTGCCACCCTCGGTGGCCGCCTTGATGCTGTCGGCGAGCGACGGGTCGGCAGCCATCATGGCCTGCGACTCCAGCACGTTCTTCGCGGCGCCGTCGACGGTCGCTGCGCGAGCGGTCAGCGCCTCGCCGGTCTCACGGAGTGCGGCGATCGCGCGCTCGTACTCGGTCGCGGCGTCGCCGGTGGCGCGCTCGTCGGCCGGTTCGGGGAGCGGATCAGGCATGCGCAGGACTTCACCGAAAGCGACGCCGGTCCCGACGCCAAACCCCGTGTATTTCATAGCAACTCCTTCGTGCTGGTAACTCAGACAGCGTATCGGCACAGCAACGTAGGCTTCGACCGTGACCGAGCAAGACTCAACCAAGAGTTCGCGCAGTTCCACTTTCGCGCCGCCGTTTCCGAAGTTCCCCCCGGAGGCGCCGTTCGGCGAGCGCATGCAAGCACTGATCGCCTGGGCCCAAGCTACTCGCCCCGCCCGAGTCTTCGCCCATTTCGGGGCGAGAAGTGCTTCGGTCCTGGCCGGCGGCATGGCCTACTCGGCTATCTTCTCCATCTTCGCGGGCATCTGGCTACTCTTTTCTGTCGCTGGCATCTTCCTCGCGACGAACACCGAACTTCGCGACGGGCTCATCGGAGTGCTCAACTCATCCCTGCCCGGCCTCATCGGCGAGCAGGGCGCGATCGACCCGAGCCTCCTTGAGAGCACGGGTGCCTTCGGCTGGGCGAGCGCCATCGCCCTCATCGGTACCCTCGGCACCGCACTCGGCTGGCTCGGGCAGGCGCGCACGGGCATCCGCACGATCTTCGATGTCCCCGTCGCCACCAAGCGGAGCTTCGTCGTCCAGAAGCTCATCGACCTCGGCTTCCTCCTCGCATTCGCCGTGGCCCTGGCCATCTCGACCGCGCTCACGGTGCTCTCCTCGACCTTCCTCTCGTCGCTGCTCGAGACGGTCGGCATCGACGAGTCGAGCGGATTCGCGCTTGTCGTCATCCGCATCGTGACGATCCTCATCCTCCTCGCGTTCGACACCGTCGTCCTGGCCGGCATCCTGCGCATCCTGGCTGGCCTGCGCATTCCTACGCGTTCGCTGTTCTTCGCCGCCTTCCTCGGGGCGATCATCATCGGCATCCTGAAGCAGGTCTCGACGGCACTCATCGGCGGCGCCACGAGCAATCCGCTCGTCGCCTCCTTCGCCGTGCTCCTCGGCCTCATGATCTTCCTCAACCTGCTCTGCACCGTGCTCCTGCTCACCGCGGCGTGGGTCAAGGTGACGATGGATGACATCGGCGCCTCCCCGAGGCTCCTCACGGCCAAGGAGGCCCGCGAGGAATCGTCCGACACGATCCTCCGTGCCGAGCGGGAGAAGATCGCGACCCAGGTGATCGAGTCCCGAGAGCGGCTCAACGCTGCGCCTCGGTTCTTCCGGTGGAAGGCCATGGCCGAATACCGCGCGCTCCTGCGCGAGCAGCGCAGGATCGAAGCCGAGGCGCAGCGACGCCGCTTCCAAGGCGGACGCGTCTAGACGACGCGCCGCAGACGAGAGGCGCCAGGGGACGAGCGACCGGCGACGCCGAGAGCCCGTGTCGGTGGTCCCGTCTAGACTCGAGCGCATGCCAAGAACCATTCGCATCGCGTCAGTGAACGTCAACGGAGTCCGTGCCGCCTACAAGAAGGGCATGGGCGAGTGGCTCGCCGAACGCGAGGTCGACATCCTGGCGCTGCAGGAGGTTCGCGCACCCACGGAAGAGCTGCACAAGCTCATCGACACGTCCGATTGGGACCTGCACGACCACCTGGCGACCGCGAAGGGCCGTGCCGGCGTCGCCATCGCCTCCCGCATCCCGATCAGCGCCGTCCGCACCGAGCTCGGGCCCGACGACTTCGACTCGGCGGGCCGCTGGCTCGAAGCCGACTTCGACATCGACGGCGTCCCGCTCACGGTCGTGAGCTGCTACGTCAACTCCGGCGAGGCAGACACTCCGAAGCAGGACGAGAAGTGGAAGTTCCTCGACGCCATGAGCGCGAGGCTCCCCGAGCTGCAGGCGCACAGCGCCCACTCGCTGATCGTCGGCGACCTCAACGTCGGCCACACGAAGCTCGACATCAAGAACTGGAAGGGCAACGTGAAGCGTGCCGGCTTCCTGCCCCGCGAGCGCGCCTACTTCGACCGCATCTTCGGCGAGCGCGGCGCGAGCATCGAAGGCGCAGACGGCAGCGCTGGCACCGGACTCGGCTACGTCGACGTGGGCCGCGCGCTCACCGGCGAGGTCGAAGGCCCATACACGTGGTGGTCACAGCGTGGCCAGGCCTTCGACAACGACACCGGATGGCGCATCGACTACCAGGTCGCGACCCCCGACCTCGCCAAGCGTGCCGTCTCCTACGCCGTCGACCGCGCCGCCAGCTACGACACCCGCTGGTCCGATCACGCGCCCGTCGTCGTCGACTACACGTTCTGATCTCCGGGGCCGTCGCCCCGCATCCGCCCGCACCGGCCCACCCCACTCGCACGACCAACCGCACGACCTCGAGGATCTCCTGATGACCAAGCCCGTGCTCTTCTCCGGCATGCAGCCCTCCGCCGACTCGCTCCACCTCGGCAACTTCATCGGCGCGCTCAGCAACTGGGTGCCCATGCAGGAGGACTTCACGGCCATCTACTGCGTCGTCGACCAGCACGCCATCACCGTGCCCTTCGAACCGAGCTCGCTGCGCGAGCGCACCCGGGTGACGGCGGCGCAGTACATCGCGGCAGGCATCGACCCCGAGAAGTCGATCCTCTTCGTGCAGTCGGCCGTGCCCGCGCACGCGCAGCTGCAGTGGGTGCTCTCCACCATCACCGGTTTCGGCGAGGCCAGCCGCATGACGCAGTTCAAGGACAAGTCGCAGCGGTACGGCGCCGACACGACCACCGTCGGCCTCTTCACGTACCCCGTGCTCATGGCCGCAGACATCCTGCTCTACCAGGCCGCGTCCGTGCCCGTCGGCGAAGACCAGCGCCAGCACATCGAGCTCACCCGCAACCTCGCCGAGCGGTTCAACTCGCGCTTCGGTGACACCTTCGTGGTGCCGGAACCGCACATCATGAAAGAGACCGCGAAGGTCTACGACCTGCAGAACCCGACCGCCAAGATGTCGAAATCGGCGGAGTCGGACGCTGGCCTCCTCCGCCTGCTCGACGACGAGAAGGTCACACGCAAGAAGATCATGCGCGCGGTGACCGACGCCGACGGCGAGATCCGCTTCGACCGCGAGTCCAAGCCAGGAGTGTCGAACCTCCTCACCATCGCGTCCGTGCTCTCGGGGTCGTCGATCGACGAGATCACGGCACAGTATGCGGGCGGCGGCTACGGCGACCTCAAGAAGGGCCTCGCCGAGCTCGTCGAGTCGACGTTCGCCCCCATCCGCGAACGCACCAACGAGCTCCTGGCCGACCCCGCCGAGCTCGACCGCATCCTGGAGCGCGGCGCAGAGCGGGCAAGCGAACTCGCCCTCACGACGCTCGACGAGGTCTACGCTCGCGTCGGCTTCCCCAAGCCGAGACGCTGACCTCGCCCCTCCCCTGAGGGGCGAGCTGGGCACTTCCCACACCCCAGCTGATCGCACCGTTTCTGCCGAATCTCCGCGCTAGGATGACGCAATGCCCGAAACGCTCGTCATCATCCCCACCTACAACGAACGCGAAAACGTCCGCTCCATCGTGGACCGTGTTCTCGGGGCGGATTCGCGTATCCACGTGCTGGTCGTCGACGACAACAGCCCAGATGGCACCGGCGACATGGCCGACGAGATGGCCGCGGCAGACGAGCGCGTCAGCGTGCTGCACCGAGCCGGCAAACTCGGGCTCGGCACGGCCTACCTCGAGGGCTTCGCGCTCGCCGCCGAGCGCGGCTACACCTACGTCTTCGAGTTCGACGCCGACGGCTCGCACCCACCCGAGCGACTGCCCGAGATGATCGACGCGCTCGATGCGGGCGCAGGCCTGGTCATCGGAACCCGCTGGATGCCCGGCGGGCGCACCGAGAACTGGCCCCTCCAGCGCCAGATCCTCTCCCGCGGCGCGTCCATCTACGCCCGCGTGCTGCTGCAGAGCAAGATCCGCGACATCACCGCCGGCTACCGCGGCTACCGCGTCGACCTCCTCCAGGGTTTCGACCTCAGCCGCATCAAGAGTGCCGGCTACTGCTTCCAGATCGAGATGGCCTGGCTCTTCGAACGCTCCGGCATTCGCGTGAGCGAAGTGCCCATCACGTTCGTCGAACGCCAGGAAGGCGCATCCAAGATGTCGAGCGACATCATCGTCGAGGCCGTCTGGCGAGTGTTCGCCTGGGGCCTCGGCTACCGACTCGGCGCACTCTCGCGCCTGACCGGTCGTTGAGCGAAGGCGATTCCATGAGCGACGCACCCACCCCCTCCGTCACCTTCGAGGCCGAGACCTCGATCCCCACGCGCCACGGGGTGCTGCGCTTCCGCGCGTACACCGACGATGCCGACGGGCAGCTGCACCTCGCGATCGTCTCCGGTGAGCCCGAGAACGGCGCCATCGTGCGCGTGCACTCCGAGTGCCTCACCGGCGAAGCCTTCGGCTCGCTGAAGTGCGAGTGCGGGCCGCAGCTCGACGCCTCCCTCGAGGCGATCGGCCGCGACGGCGGCATCGTGCTCTACCTCCGCGGCCACGAAGGCCGCGGCATCGGACTCCTCAACAAGCTCCGCGCCTACGCCCTGCAGGAACAGGGGCTCGACACGGTGGATGCGAACCTCGCGCTCGGCCTGCCCGCCGACAGCCGCGCCTACAGGGCAGCCGCCCAGATGCTCGACGACCTTCAGATCTCCCGCATCCGCCTGCTCACCAACAACCCCGCCAAGGCCGAGGCTCTCGAAGAGCACGGCATCACGGTCGAGGAGCGTGTGCCCCTCGAGGTCGGGCGCGAAGACGCGAACCTCGCCTACCTGACCACCAAGGTCCAGCGCATGGGTCACATCATGAGCGAGCTTCCGCAGCTGCCGAACGACGACGCCGCCAGCTGAGCACGGCCGGAACCGCATACCTCATGCGGCCCACGATTGGGTAGTGGGCCAGCGAAAGCGACGAATGACGTGTAACCTCGTCTCGGCCGGAAGCCACAAGCATCCGACCGAGCACGCGTCAATCGGCCTCGCATCCGCACGGTCCGACGCGTTCCACCCACCGCTGCTCTGAGCTCAAGCACCGCGCGACCCGCACCGAAACCGCGTCTCACCAGCGAGCCAGCTGTCTCAGGAGCAACGTGTCATCCCCCAGCAAGACCAAGACCGGAGCGTCCGTCGAGGAGTTCGAGGTCAAGAACTCCCGCGGCAAGGTCCTCACCGCGAGCCTCGTCGGAACCTCGATCGAGTTCTACGACTTCTACATCTACGCGACCGCCGCGAGCCTCGTCTTCCCGGCCCTCTTCTTCCCGAACGACAACGAGACGACGGCGCTCCTCGCCTCGTTCGCCGTCTTCGGTGTCGCCTTCATCGCTCGCCCAATCGGGTCGATCCTCTTCGGCCACTTCGGCGACCGCATCGGACGCAAGGGCACCCTCGTCGCGACGCTCCTCACCATGGGTATCGCCACCTTCGCGATCGGGCTCCTCCCGACGGCGCTCACTCCCGGCTGGGAGATCCTCGCACCGACGCTCCTCGTCATCATGCGCTTCTGCCAGGGCCTCGGCCTCGGCGGCGAGTGGAGCGGCGCTGCCCTCCTCGCCACGGAGAACGCCCCGGCGAACAAGCGCGCCATCTACGGCACCTTCCCGCAGCTCGGCGCCCCCATCGGCTTCATCCTCGGCAACCTGCTGTTCGTGCTGCTCTCCCACTTCATGAGCGACGAGACGTTCTTCGCCTGGGGCTGGCGAGTGCCGTTCCTCCTCAGCGCCATCCTCGTCATCGTCGGCCTCTGGGTGCGCATCAGCCTCCTCGAGACGCCCGCGTTCGAGAAGGTCGTCGCCGCAGGCGAGGTCTCCAAGGTTCCGCTGTTCGCAGCGTTCAAGACCAGCTGGCGCCAGATCATCCTGGGCACGTTCATCATGCTCGCCACCTACGTGCTCTTCTACATGATGACTGCGTTCACGCTGTCCTTCGGCACGAAGGCCACGACCGAACAGGCTGCCGCGAAGGCCGAAGCAGCCGGCGAGGCGTTCGACCCGGCCGCCTGGGTGCCAGGCCTCGGCTACATGCGCGAGCAGTTCCTCATCATGCTCATCGTCTCCGTCGTCTTCTTCGGCATCTTCACGCTCGTCTCCGGCCCGCTCGCCGAGAAGTACGGCCGCCGCAAGATGCTGCTCTGGACCACCGGCGCGATCTTCATCTTCGGCTTCGCCATGACGCCGCTGCTCGCCGGCGGCTTCATCGGCACGCAGGGAATGCTCGTCATCGGCATGACGCTCATGGGCCTCACCTTCGGCCCCATGAGCGCCGTCCTCCCGGAGCTCTTCCCCGCCAACGTGCGCTACACGGGAAGCGCCATCGCCTACAACCTCTCGAGCGTCTTCGGCGCCGGCTTCGCGCCGACCGTCTTCATCGCTCTCTGGGCGTTCGGCGACGGCAGCCCGTTCTGGGTCGGCGTGTACCTCGCCGGTGCCGCGATCCTCACCTTCGTGGCACTGCTGATCTCCAAGGAGACCCGCGACATCGCGTACGTGACCAACACGAAGTAGTCACCGCGCCTCATCGACGGGGGCCGTGCATCCACTGCGGATGCACGGCCCCTCTCGTCTGCCCGCCCAGCGCACCGGAGGGCGGATACTCCAGGTCGGGGCGAGTACCCTTGGCGGGTGCGCGCACACGACTGCGCGCCATCGGCGTGCGCGCATCTCGGCGCGCTGCGGGCGAAAGGCCAGGAGTTTGGGCGACAAGCCAGTGGATGCAGGAGCAGTTGGCAGCGGGGAGACGGCGCAGAAGAAGCGCAGGGGCTTCCCCGGGCGACCGGTTCGCGAGGCGTCGGGCGCACCGAGGGCGACCTTCAAGCAGCTCCTCCCCCACCTGCTCGTCAACAAGCCACTGCTGGCGGGCATCATCGCCATCAGCGTGCTCAGCTCCGCGTTGAGCCTCGCCCAGCCACTGCTCGTGAACGTGCTCATCGGCCAGGTCGAGGTCGGCACCATCGCCGCCTGGGTCGTGTGGGTGCTCGTCGGCGCCGTGGTCATCGGCGCCATCGCCAACGGGGTCCAGCACTTCCTCCTGCAGCGCACGGGCGAGTCGATCGTGCTCAACACGCGACGCCGCCTCGTCGCGAAGCTCCTGCGGCTCCCCGTCGCCGAGTTCGACGCCCGCAGGACGGGCGACCTCGTCTCCCGCGTGGGCAGCGACACCACCATGCTCCGGGCCGTGCTCACGCAGGGACTCGTCGAAGCCATCGGCGGCGCCCTCACCTTCATCGGCGCCGTCGTCGCGATGATCGTGCTCGACGGCGTCCTGTTCCTCATCACCTTCGCTGTGGTCGTCGTGGCCCTGCTGCTCGTCGTGGGCATGTCGATGCGCATCCGAGAGGCCAGCGCGGCGGCCCAGCAGAAGGTGGGCGACCTCACCGCCTCCGTCGAACGCGCCATCTCCTCGGTCAGGACCGTGCGGGCGTTCGGCGCGACCGAACGCGAGGAGCGCCTCGTCGACACCGACGCGGTTGGCGCCTACCAGCGTGGCCTCGATGTGGCCCGCATCTCCGCGTTCATCGTGCCTGTTGCGGGCTTCGCCATGCAGGGCGCGCTCATCGCAGTGCTCGGCGTCGGCGGCCTGCGCGTGGCGGCAGGCGACCTGAGCATCGCCAACCTCATCGCCTTCATCATGTTCCTGTTCATGATGATCATGCCGCTCGGCCTCTTCTTCGGGGCCCTCACCGCCGTGAACACCGCCCTCGGCGCGCTCGGGCGCATCGAGGAGATCATCGCGATCCCCGAAGAGGGGGCAGGCGACCGCGATGAGGCGGCGCTGATCGTCCTCGAGGGGCCCGCCAACGAGCGCGGGGAACCGGATGCGCCCGCCGTCGAGTTCGAGGACGTCACCTTCCACTACCCGGAGGACGTCGTGCGTGCGCGGGCCGCTCGCGAGCGAGCAGCTGCGCGGCTCGAGACGATCCGCCGCGAGTCGTCCCGCGGCGGAATGGCAGCCGCCATGACGGGGGCCGCTTCGGACCCCGACGCTCGACTCTTCGCTGAGGACGGAGCTCAGGCGCGCGTCGAGGCGCCGCTGGTGCTCGACGGTGTCAGCTTCGCGCTGCGCCGCGGCGAGCGCCTCGCCCTCGTCGGCCCATCCGGCTCGGGCAAGTCGACGGCCCTTGCCCTGCTCGAGCGCTTCTACGACCCCACGGGTGGCAGCATCCGCCTCGGTGGTGTGGACCTCCGCTCCATCGACCGGCAGCAGCTGCGCGCACAGCTCGGCTACGTGCAGCAGGACGCGCCCGTGCTCGCCGGCAGCCTGCGCGAGAACCTCCTCCTCGGACGGCCGGACGCCGACGATGTCGCCTGCGAGGAGGTGCTCCGCGAGGTAAATCTCGGGGACGTCCTGGACCGCAGCGACGACCGGCTCGACACCCAGGTCGGCGAGTCCGGCGTCATGCTCTCCGGCGGTGAGCGCCAGCGCCTCGCCATCGCGCGCGCGCTGCTCTCGGCCCCGCCGATCCTGCTGCTCGACGAGTCGACGTCAGCCCTCGACGGCGCCAACGAGCGGCTCATGCGGGACGCCCTCGACAAGGTCTCGGAAGGACGAAGCGTCATCGTCATCGCCCACCGCCTGTCGACGGTCGTGGACAGCGACCAGATCGTGGTCCTCGAGCATGGTCAGGTGCTCGGCCGCGGCAAGCACCACGAGCTCGTCGAAACGGTCCCCCTCTACAGGGAGCTCGCGCAGCACCAGCTGCTCCTCCCCCGCTGAGTCAGCCAGGCAGCCGCTGAGTCGACCGGGCCGCCATGCCGAGTCGTGCCGCCCCGCACCCACAGTCTCGGGATGGGGAAGTCCCTGTTAGGTGGGAAACTTCCCAGCACGAAGTGAGGTTTCCATCCCGAGACCGGGCGGGACGGGCCAGCAGTATTCCCGAGCGCCCAACCGGGCCGAGCTCCATGGGCCGCATCCACCGTCTCGGGATGGAGAAGTCCCTGTGAGGTGGGAAGCTTCCCAGCACGAAGTGAGGTTTCCATCCCGAGACCGGGCGGGACGGGACTCGGGACGGGACGCGAGGCAGGACGCGGGGCCGGCGGCAGGGGCGACCCTACTCGACGGTGACGCCGGCTGCGCGGAGCTCCTCGAGAGCCGCCGCTCTGGATTCCGGGGCCACGGCTGAGGTGAGGCCGTCGATGACACGCACCGTGAACCCCTCCCGGTGGGCGTCGAGCGCGGATGCGCGCACGCAGTGGTCGGTCGCGATGCCCACGACGTCGAGGTGGTCGACGCCGCGAGCGCGCAGCGCCTCGGCGAGCGTCTCGCCCTCAGCGGTTGCCCCGTCGAAGGCCGAGTAGGACGGCGAGCCCTGGCCCTTGAAGACGTGGAGGTCGACGAGCTGCGTGTCGAGCGCGGGGTGGTAGTCGGCGCCTGGTGTGCCGGCCACACAGTGCTCCGGCCAGCTGTCGACGAAGTCGGGCTGCGGGTGGAAGTGCCCACCATTGTCACTGTCGGCGTCATGCCAGTCGCGCGAGGCGACGATGACCGCGTAGTCCTCGCCGTTGTCCGCGAGGTGCTCGGTGATGCCGGCTGCCACGGCGGCACCACCGGCTGTCTCGAGGGCCCCGCCCTCGGTGAAGTCGTTCTGGACGTCGACGATCAGCAGTGCGCGGCTCATGCCCCCCAGTCTGCCGCAGGGCTCCTGGATGAGCCAGGCGCATCCGCCCCCGCTCGGCTCGTCGCTCACCAGTTGGCGAGGGATGCGCCGCACGAGTAGGTGCGGGCGGCGATGGTGTCGAGGGCGTCACGGTTGGCGGGCGTGACGGCTCCCACGACGAAGAAGGCGAAGGTCAGCCTGCTGCCGTCCGCGGCGGTCATGTAGCCAGCGAGGCCGTAGACCTCGTTGATCCATCCCGTCTTGGCCGTGATGGCGCCTGGGGGGACGCCCAGGGAGGTGAGCCTCGTCTGGAGGGTGCCGGTCTGGCCGGATGCGGGCAGGTCGTCGAGCATCTGGGACGCGGCGATGTCCGGCTGCGAGATGGCTTGCAGCAGCTCGGCGACGAGTTCAGGCGGAACTCGGTTGTCGGCGGACAGACCGGAGCCGTCAGCGAGGACGAGGCCGTCTGTGTCCAGGCCGAGGGTCGACAGTGCCTGGCTGGTCGAGGCTTGGATGGCGGCGAAGTCGGTGCCGGCGCCCTGCTCGATCGCGACGAGCCGCGAGAGCATCTCGGCGACGTTGTTGTCGCTGTCGATCAGGGCATAGTGCACGAGTTCAGAGACCGGCTGCGACCAGACCTCTGCGAGCAGCGTCGCGCCCTCCGGGACGGCGGCGCTTGCGCCTGCCGTCGCGGCTCCGAGCCTCGTGGCGAACGCGCTTGCGGCTGCACCGCTCGGGTCGTCCGTGCGAGGCGAGACGAGGCTCGCCGGGTTCTGGCGTCCGCCGTCGACCATGAGCGCCGAGATCGGGCTGATGTAGCCGTCGGTGCGGTCCGCCTGCAACCACGACGGCTGCCATTCCGGCCCGCTGAACGCCGACTTGTCGACGAGCACCTGGGTGAGGGCTGTGCCGGAGAGGTTCGGGTCGTTCGCCCAGGCTGTCCGGGTCTGGCCGGCGAGGTCGGCGAGCGTCGCGGTCGCGCCGGAGTAGTAGCTGCCCGCGCCGGTGTCGGTGGAGGCGAGGGTCACGTCTCCACCTCCCACGATGACCACCGAGCCCGGCTCGCTGCCTGCGTAGACGCGCGTGGGGATGCGGAAGTCCGGGCCGAGCACCTGCATGGCCGCGGTCGTGGTGAGGAGCTTCATGACGGAGGCCGTCGGCACCGCGTCCGCCGCCTTGCGCTCGTAGATCGCTTCCCCGCTCTGCGAGTCGACGACCACGCCGTGGAAGTCGAGGGCTCCTTCGGCGCTCGCTACGTCCTCGATGGAGCAGGTGCGCATCGGCTCGGCGGCGGTAGCTTCGGCGGGTGCCTCGCGAACTGCGCCGAGCGACTTGGCGGGGAGGACCTCTGACGTGCCGGCGAAGGCCGGTGCCGCTGCTGCGAACCCGGCCGCGCCGGCGGCGAAGCCCCCTCCGAGCGCGAGGACGCCCACGAGCGCGAAGCCGACGAGGCGACTGGCGAGTGAGCGCGGGGACTTTCCTGAGCTGGCCATGTCACCTCCCGGCGAAACGAGGAGCCGCGTCGTCGTTCGACGCCACGGCAAGCTGCAAGTCTAGCCAAGCGACGCAGGCGCCGTGCTGACCAGGGAATCGGGGATGCCTCCTGCCCGCTGGACCGCTCGGCGCGGCGGGGAGGGCAGGAGACTCGAGCCCTCAGCTCAGGCCGGCAGAGCGGAGGTAGTGGAGCAGCAGTGTGTCGTCGCACTCCAGGACGCCGGCGAGGGCGAGCGGGTGCTGCGCGAGCGTCTCCGAGTGCGTGATGCGTCCGCCCTGCCCACCCACCGACGCCGGCGAGATCGTCAGGCAGAGCTCGTCGAACGCGCCCTGAGCGTTGACCTCGCCGAACAGCGACGGTCCGCCCTCGCAGAGCACCTCCGTGTGACCCAGCTCGCGCAGCATTGCGCGGAGCTCGGTGACGTCGAGAGTTCCAGGGCGCTCCGGATGCTCCGGCACGGTGAGCACGGTCGCGACCTCCCGAAACGGCGCGAGCCGCTCGGGGTCAGAAACGGGAGTCACCACGATCGGCGGTACCGGCGCATCCGCGAACATCTCGTGCTTCGGGTCGAGCGCGAGCCGGCTCGAGACGATGCCGAGCGTCGGATGCGGGGGTCGCCCCCGCTCTTCACGCCAGGCGACGGAGGGCTCGGACACTCGAAGGCCCACGTAGCCTTCGTCGCGGAGGGTGCCCGCCCCCACCAGCACAAGATCCGCGAGGCGGCGCAGCAGCTCGAACACGCGATGGTCCGCGGCGGTGCCGAGGCTCCCCGACCTGCCGTCGCCGCCCATGGCAGCCCCGTCGACGCTTGCCACGAAGTTCAGCCGGAACGCCCCGTTGGCGGGGTAGGCGTAGTGGGCGAGCAGTTGCTCGTCGTCAAGCTGCTCACGGGCCCCTTCAGGGCCGAGCAGCGAGCGGATCGCCGGGGATGGAGCGTTCATGCTGAGAGCATGCCACGCAGACGTGGACGGCAGTGGTGAGTCGAGTGCGAACCGCGTGTGCCCTAGACGTTGTGTCGCGTGTACGCAGGCGCGCGGAGGCCGAGGATCGCCTCGGTCATGCGGGTCGCATCGACCGCCTCAGGCACATTGTGCATGCGGACGATGCGAGCGCCGAGCAGGATGCACGCGACGGCCGCCGCGAGCGACCCGGCTACCCGCTCCCGCTTCGGCCTGTCGAGGGTCTCGCCGATGAAGTCCTTGTTGGAGACCGCGGCAAGGGAGGGGAAACCCAGCGACGAGATCTCATCGAAGTGCCGTGTCAGTGCGAGCGTGTGCAGCGTGTTCTTGTTGAGGTCGTGCCCCGGGTCGACGATGAGCTGGTTGTCCCCGACCCCCAGCTCGATGGCCCGCTCGGCCCGCGCCTGCAGGAACGAGCGCACCTCTCCCACCACGTCGTCGTAGCGCGGCCGGGCGAGCTCCGCCCTCGGCGCCGCGACGCTGTGCGTGATGACGAGCTGAGCACCCGACCCCGCGACGACCCGCGCGAGGTCTTCGTCGCGGAGGCCGCTCGTGTCGTTGATGATGCCTGCGCCCGCTTCGAGGCATGCCTCGGCCACGCGTGCACGGTAGGTCTCCGCGGAGATGGGGATGCTGGTCCGCTCCCGCACGGCACGGATCACAGGCACCACTCGGCTGATCTCGTCCTGCTCGGAGAGCTCCTCACCTGGTGCGAAGGGCTGACCGCCGATGTCCACGATGTCCGCGCCGGCCCGCTCGGCGGCGAGCACCGCATCCACGGCGCTCTCGAGCGCGAAGGTCGCCCCATCGTCGTAGAACGAGTCGGGGGTGCGGTTCACGATCGCCATGACCGCCACGCGCCGGGAGAAGTCGAACCCCTCCCCCTCGCCGAGGCGATGGACCGGGCTGCGCAGGCCAGGGAACGCCAGGGGCGGGTGCTGGTCGGGGTCTTGGCGGTGCCGGCGCTCGAGCATCTCATCAGCGTAGGGGAGACGTGCTGAGGAGCGCGGCCGACTCGGTGCCGCCGGAGAAGACAAAAGCCCCTCCGCACCGAAGTGCGGAGGGGCGATGGGGCCGCCTGCGAGAATCGAACTCGCGACCTATTCATTACGAGTGAATCGCTCTGCCGACTGAGCTAAGGCGGCCTGCCTGCAGCTCAACTCCCTGGGGCACTGAACTCGACACCAAAGCATAACGCACACTCAGCTCAAGTGCACATCGGGGTGTCGTGGTCAGCAGACGAGGCCCTCGGCGGGCACCGTCCCGTCGATGAAGTACGCGTCGACGGCGCCCGTGACGCAGCTGTCGCCCTGCGTGTAGGCGAGGTGCCCTTCACCCTCGAAGGTGACGAGCGTGGCCGATTCGAGCTGCTCGGTCACTGCCTCCGCCCACGCGTATGGCGTGGCCGGGTCACCCGTGGTGCCGATGATCAGCACGGGATCTGCACCGGCCCCCGTGACGGGCGCGAGCTCGTTGGTGGATGGGAACGCCCACTGCTGGCAGGTCGTGTCGCCGAGCGCTTCCGGGCCGGGGATGCCGATGGGGGTCGACTCTGCGATCTGCCGGTTGAAGTCGGCGATCTTCGCGGGATCGGTCTCGACCGGGTAGTCGAGGCAGTTGATGGCGGTGAACGCCTCGAACATGTTGTCCGCGTAGGTGCCGTCTGGCTCGCGCCCGTAGTAGGAGTCGCTGAGGGCGAAGAAGCCCGCTGGGTCGCCGGTGGCCTCATAGGCGGCGAACGCCTCGCTCAGGTACGGCCAGCTCTGGTCGTTGTAGAGGGCCGAGCTGATGGCGGTGTCGATGACGCTGCTGGTGAGCTTCCGCCCGTCGGCGTTGTTGGGGAGCGTGTCGTCGGCCTCGGCCATGAGGGCGTTGATCTTCGCGATCGCGTCGTCGACGCTGCCCGTGAAGGGGCAGCTGGTCGTCGTCAGGCAGTCCTCGAGGTAGGTGCGGGTCGCTTCGCCGAACGCACCCTGCTGGGCGAGCACGACCTCGAAGGTCGAGAGGGTGGGGTCGGTCGCGCCGTCGAGCACGACGCGTCCGACGGTCTCGGGGAACATGTCGATGTACTGCGCACCGATGTCGGTGCCGTAGGAGAACCCGAAGTAGTTGACCTTCGGGTCGCCGACGAGGGCTCGCATCATGTCGAGGTCCTTGACGGTGCTCTTCGTGTCGACGAACTCGAGGAGAGCCCCCGTGTTCTCGAGGCAGTCGTCGGCGAACTCCTTGGAGTTCGCGGTCACCGCGTCGATGATCTGCTGGTCGGTCGCCGTCTCGGCGTCCAGTTCCTCGTCGACGCCGTAGAACCATTCGTCCATGCCAGCGTCGTCGCGGCAGTCGACGGCGCTCGATTCTCCGACGCCGCGCGGGTCCCAGCCCACGATGTCGAAGTCGTCCATGAGCTCGGGCGTGAAGACGTACTCGGCGCTGTCGCGAACGAAGGAGATGCCGGAGGCGCCGGGGCCGCCCGGGTTCGTGAAGATCGTGCCGAGGGGATTGCCGCTCGCTGCGGGCACCTTGACCATGGCGAGCTCGATCTTCTCGGACGACCCGTCACCCCAGTTCATGGGAGCTTCGGCGGTGGCGCACTCGCGCCCGTTGCCGCAGTCGCCCCAGTCGAGGTCCTGCTCGTAGTACGCCTGGATGCTCGGCTCGAGCCCGGTGGGCACAAGCTGCGCGTCCTCCTGCGGCCCGCCGCCTCCCGAGGTTCCGGGGCCCGCGAGGGTCGTGATGAGCGTGCATCCGCTGAGCGCGAAGATGGCGGCGGCCGCGAGGAGCGAGGCGCCGATGCCCCGCGTCGCCGCTCGAGCACGGGTGGTCGTTCTGGTCATGATGCTCCCTGCTGCTTCTGCGTCCAGCTGATCAAGAATGCCTCCAATACGAGCGCAACGGGCACGTTCGCGGCGAGTCGTGCTCGTGCCTTGCTGACGGCGTCGATGCTGGTGAGCACGTCGTCGGAGCTGCGGGAGCCCGTTGCGGCTTCCAGTTCGCTCCTCCGGTGCTCGTTGACGAGCTCGACGGGCAGCTCGAGCTGGAGCATGAGCAGGTCGCGCAACAGAGAGACGGAGTCGGTGAGGATGCGATCGATCGCGTCGACCTGCCCTCGCTTGGCCCGGCGCTTCTGGTGCTCCTCGAGCTCGCGGATCTGGCCGCGCAACTGCCGTGGCACCGCCTGCCCCGGTGTGAGCCCGAGCGAGCGGAACGCCGCGGCGCGCTCATGCTCGTCGCGGTCGGCGGCGTTGGCGGTGGCGTCTTCGTCGGCGATGGTCACGAGCTGCGCCGCCTTGCGAACGGCCTCTCCGGTGGTGCGGATGTCGAGCAGGCCGTCGAGTGACGCGTCGCGCCTCCCCCAGGCGTCTTCGCTCGTCGCGAGGCGCTTGGCCATGCCGACGTGGCTCTGCGCTTCGCGGGCGGCGCGCAGGGCGGTGTCCGGTTCGATCCCGTCGCGCCGGACCAGCAGAGCCGCGACGTCTCGAACCGCGGGGACGCGCAGGCGCACGCTGCGCACTCGCGAGCGGATGGTCGGCAGCAGGTCGGCCTCGCTGGGAGCGCAGAGCACCCAGACGGTTGATTCCGGCGGCTCCTCGATCGCTTTGAGGAGGGTGTTGGAGGTGCGCGCGACCATGCGGTCGGCGTCCTCGACGATGATGACCCTGTAGCGGCCGGTCATGGGTGACATGGAGGCTCGTTCGACGAGCTCGCGAGCGGTCTTGATGTCGAGCTGCACGGTCTCGGTCACGACCGCCGTGAGGTCGGGATGTGAGCGGGCGCGCACCTGCACGCACGACGGGCACACCCCGCATCCCCCGTCCGGGCAGAGGAGCGCGGCCGCGAAGGCGTAGGCCATGTTGCTGCGGCCGGAACCGGGAGGGCCGGTGATGAGCCAGGAGTTGGTCATGCCACTCGGGTCGATGGCTCCCCGCTTCGAGGCTTTCGCCGCGTTGGAGAACAGCGCTATCGCGTCATCTTGACCGGACAGGTCGTCCCAGACGGTCACGGCTACTCGCCCGCCGGCTGCCGCTCGAGGAGCTCGGCGACGCGGGTGCGGATGAGCTCCGCCACATGCTCGCGGGGCTGGGTCGCATCGATGACGAGGAACCTGTCGGGGTCTGCTGCGGCGAGAGCGAGGAACGCCGCGCGGACGGAGTCGTGGAACGACTTGGACTCTGCTTCGAGCCGATCGTAGGTGCCGCGGGTCTCGCCGATGCGGCGGCGGCCCTCTTCCGGGTCGAGATCGAAGAGCACGGTGAGGTCGGGGAGGAGGCCACGTGCGGCCCAGAGCGAGAGGTCTCTGACCTCGTCGGCGCCGAGCTCACGACCGGTCCCCTGATACGCGATCGAGGAGTCGAGGTACCGGTCCTGCACGACGATGTCGCCGCGCTCGAGGGCTGGCCTCACAACCGTCGCGATGTGCTGTGCACGGTCGGCGGCGTACAGGAGCGCCTCGGCTCGCGCGTCCATGTGGCCCTTGCGGTGGAGCACGAGCTCTCGGATGTCGGCGCCGAGGTCGGTGCCACCGGGTTCGCGGGTGCGCACGACCTGCCGGCCGAGCGAGTTCAGCCAGTTCTCGAGCAGGCCCGAGTGCGTCGACTTCCCTGCCCCGTCGCCGCCCTCGAGCGTGATGAAGAGGCCCGTCATTCGGTGGCTGCTGCTTCGCTGGCCTTGGCCGCCGGCTTCTTGGCGGGTGCGCGCTTCGCGGCTGGCTTCTTCGCGGCGGTCGTCTTCGCCGTCGTCGACTTCGCTGCCGGCTTCTTCGCGGCGGTCGTCTTCGCCGTCGTCGACTTCGCTGCCGGCTTCTTCGCGGCTGGCTTCTTGGCTGCCGGCTTCTTCGCGGCCGTTGTCTTGCGCTTCACTGGACCCTTGGCGCGCTTGTCGGCGAGCATCTGCACGGCCTCTTCGAAGGTGACGTCCTCGGGGTTCGCGCCGCGTGTGACGGTCACGTTCGTCTCACCGTCGGTCACGTACGGCCCGAAGCGGCCGTCCTTGATCTTGATCGGCTTTCCGCTGACCGGGTCGGCTTCGAACTCCTTGATCGCGGCCTTCGTGGTGCGAGCACCGTACTTGGGCTGCGCGAACAGCTCGTGGGCCGCTTCGAGCGTGACCGTGAAGATCTCGTCCTCGCTCGTGAGGGAGCGGGTGTCGGTCCCCTTCTTCAGGTACGGGCCGTAGCGCCCGTTCTGTGCGGTGATCTCCGCGCCCGTCTCGGCGTCGACACCGACGACCCGGGGCAGCTCGAGCAACCCGATGGCCTGCTCGTAGGTGACCTGCTCGGGGATCATGGACTTGAACAGCGATGCGGTGCGGGGCTTGTCCGCCGCGGCGGCCTTCTTGGCGCGCGGCTTCTTGACGGGACGCCCCTCGGCTGCGGCGGCTTTCGCCTCCGCCTCTTCCGCGAGTGCCTTGGCCTTCGCGTCCGCCTCCGCGGCGGCCTCTTCAGCTTCTGAGGGACCCTCGGTCACGTAGGGGCCGAAGCGGCCGTCCTTGACGAGGATGCGCTTGCCAGTCTCGGGGACGACGCCGAGCACGCGGTCGGTCTGGATCGGCGCCTCGACGAGCTCGATCGCCTTCTGGGCCGTCAGCTCGTCCGGCGCCAGCTCCTCAGGCACATTCACGCGGCGAGGAGTGTCGCCTTCCGTCTCCGGCGCCACCTCGAGGTACGGGCCGTAGCGTCCGATGCGGAGCACGATGCCGTCGGCGAGGGGGGTGGAGTTGATCTCGCGGGCGTCGATCTCACCGAGGTTGTCGATGACGCCGCGCAGGCCCTTGTGGTCCTCGGTTCCGAAGTAGAAGCCACGCAGCCAGTCGTTGCGCTGCTCGGATCCTGCGGCGATCCGGTCCAGGTCGCCTTCCATCTGCGCCGTGAAGTTGTATTCGACGAGGTCGTGGAAGTGCTCCTCGAGGAGTCGGACGACGGAGAAGGCCGTCCAGCTGGGGACCAGCGCGCTGCCGCGCGGTGCGACGTAGCCGCGGTCGATGATCGTGGAGATGATCGACGCGTAGGTGGACGGACGGCCGATGCCGAGCTCGTCGAGGGTCTTGACGAGGCTGGCCTCCGTGTATCGCGGGGGCGGGCTCGTCTCGTGGCTCTTGGCGTCTGCCGTCTCGGTCTCGAGCTTCTGGCCCTTCTCGAGCGGCGGCAGCTTGGCTTCCGCGGTCGTCGAGTCGTCGCGCGCTTCGTCCTTGCCCTCCTCGTAGGCGGCGAGGAAGCCGCGGAAGGTGATGACGGTGCCGGATGCCTGGAACTCCGCGGCGCGGCTGGTGACCGTGCCCTGCGCGTCGGACACGTCGACGGGCGAGGCGTCGATCGTGACGGTGGCCGTCTGCCCCTTGGCGTCGGCCATCTGCGAGGCGATGGTCCGCTTCCAGATGAGGTCGTAGAGCTTGAAGTCGTTCGGGCTCAGCTTGGGGCGCAGCTCGCTGGGGAGCGCGAAGGTGGAGCCTGCTGGCCTGACCGCCTCGTGCGCCTCCTGCGCGTTCTTCGACTTGGAGCCGTAGAGGCGGGGGGCGGCGGGGACCGTCTCGGCACCGTAGAGCTTGGACGCCTGCGTGCGGGCCGCGTTGAGGGCCTGCGACGAGAGCGAAGACGAGTCGGTACGCATGTAGGTGATGTACCCGTTTTCGTACAGCGACTGGGCGACGCTCATCGTCTGGCGCGCGGTGAAGCGCAGCTTGCGCGCTGCCTCCTGCTGCAGCGTCGAGGTCGTGAACGGCGCCGCGGGGCGGCGCGTGTACGGCTTGGACTCGACGGAGGAGACCGTGAGGGGCACGGTGCCCGCGGTGAGCTGCACGGTCAGCGTGGTCGCCTCGGCCTCGCCGAGGATCACGCTGGTGTTCTTGAGCACACCGTGATCGTCGAAGTCGCGTCCGGTGGCGACGCGCCCGCCGTCGAGCTTCGTGAGGCGGGCGACGAAGGCTGCGCCGTCCTTGCCGGGCTCCGGCGCGAAGCGTGCTTCGACACCCCAGTAGCTGGCCTTGACGAAGGCGAGGCGCTCGCGCTCGCGGTCGACGATGAGGCGTGTCGCCGCTGACTGCACGCGGCCGGCGGAGAGTCCGGGGCCGACCTTGCGCCACAGGACCGGGGAGACCTCGTAGCCGTAGAGACGGTCGAGGATGCGCCTGGTCTCCTGGGCGTCGACGAGGTGCACGTCGATGTCGCGGGTCCGGTCCTTGGCCGCCTCGATCGCCTCGCGGGTGATCTCGTGGAACACCATGCGCTTGACGGGGACCTTTGGCTGGAGCACCTGCAGGAGGTGCCAGGCGATGGCCTCTCCTTCGCGGTCCTCATCAGTTGCGAGGATGAGCTCGTCGGCATCCTTCAGAGCTCGCTTGAGCTCGGCGACGGTCTTCTTCTTCTGCTCGGAGACCACGTAGTAGGGCTCGAAGCCGTTGTCGACGTCGACGCTGAACTTGCCGAGGGAGCCCTTCTTGAGTTCCGGCGGGAGGTTCTTGGGCTCGATGAGGTCGCGAATGTGTCCGACGGAAGCGAGCACGGTGTAGTCATCACCGAGATACTGCGAGATGCTCTTCACTTTGGTCGGCGACTCGACGATGACCAGTGTGTTGCTGCCTGACACAAGCGTTCCTTGGATGGGTCTGCGTGCTTTCGCACGGCGATTCCGGCTGGCCGGAGTGATGTGGGGGCTGTTGCCACCCGTCGGCGCCCATTATATGGACGGCCTGGTCTGTGAACGGGCTGGCTGAAACGGAAGGCTTCCAAATGCTGGCGGCTCCGCCTCACGTCTTCTCGTTCCGGCGGCGGTCCTGCCCTCGACGATTCCGAAAAGACGAACGGGCCGGACTCTACACGAACTCGCACAACGGCCTCCCGGCCGTCGGTCGCGCACTCCTCCAGCGATGCGCCGTTCGCCTCGACGACGCGAGCCGCTTCCGCACACGGTTCTCCGTCCAGATACCCCGAGGCGACATCGGCCGCCGCGAGCGCTCCGGCGTCCGCGGCCGCCTGCGCAGCCTGTCGGGCGGGGAAGGCAGCCAGCATGCCGATCGCGCCCACGGAGATCGAGAGGACAAGCAGCGCCACGGCGAGCACGACGACCCCGCCGGCACCGCGCTCTCCGGCGAGCCTCTCGGCGATCACCGCCCACCACCGAGAGCGCAGGCGCGTGCGGCGACCGTGACGGGCAGCTCCCGCTGGCCGAGTTCGAGCGGCGTGGATGCGAGTGCGCACACGAGCCCGTCCGCGTGGCTGACCTCGAGGTGCGCGTCGGGCACGAGGGCCAGGATTCGTGCACGCGCGATGGACTCGTCGTCGCCCCTTGCGATGAGCCGGACCGCGTCGGCAACCGCATCCTGCAGCCGCACCTGCACCACGACCCCCTGGAGTCCGGCGAGGCACAGAGCGAGCAGGAGAACGACGGCGGGTGCGACGATGGCGAACTCCGCAGTCGCGGAGCCCCGGGAAGAGCAAGCGATCTGTCGCCACCGCAGCACCCGGCGCATCATTCGTCCAGTGTGAGTGCGGTGCGGATGATGTTCTCGAGCAGTTCACGGACCTCGTCGCTCTGCATGATGACGACGAGGAGTCCCGCGAAGGCGACGGCGGCCATGGTGGCGATCGCGTATTCGGCGGTCGCTGCACCCTCCTCGTCGCGGAGACGAGTTCGGACTCTCGTGAGGATCGCGCGTGGGCCTGCGCTGAGGCGGTCGTTGGTGGGCAAGGTTGTACCTCTCTTATTGGTTGTCAGTTCGGAGTCGGCACGAGCGTCGAGGGGCGGGCGTCTGGGCGGCCGAAGGAGTGGGGGGCGGCGACGGCGCGCCACGCCTTCGCGGCGGGCCTCACAGCCGCGAGATCGTCTGGGTGAGCACCGCGAGGATGAGCGGCGCCACACCGAGCAGCAGGAACGCGGGGAGCACGCACAGGCCGAGCGGCAGCATGAGGCGCACTCCGAGCTGCGCGGCGTTCCGGCTCGATGCGGCTCTGGCATCACGTCGCTCGAGCGCGGCCTCGCTCCGGAGGAGCTCGGCGGCAGGCACTCCGGCGTCTCTGGCGAGACCGAGGACGCGCTCGATGCGACCGTCCGAACGCGAGGCTTCTCGACTCGACCGGCGGCCGTGGGCCAGATCGGCGTCTTCGAGGACACGTTCGACCTGGTGGAGAACGGTACTGGCGGATGCCCCGCCGAGCATTCCGAGCGCCGTCAGGTCGAGCGCAAGGCCGGGCACCGGGTCTCGTCTTGAGGCTGCCGCGATGAGGGCGCGGTTCCAGAGGTGCGCGGTCGCCATGAGCGCGAGGCCGCCGACGAGGCAGGCGCGGCCGATGGGGGTCCCGAAGAGCATGGCGAGACTGTCGAAGCCGAGCGCGAGGCCGAGCATCACCCCCACGGCGGGCAGGCCCATGACGAGGCGCGCGGCGCTACTCGGGCCGGCGAGCGCGAGCTCGACGTCGCGCTCGGCTGCCGCATGATCCCGGAAGGACTGCCCGAGGTCGGCGAGACCGCGGGCAAGCGGGGCACCCGTCAGTTCGGCGAGCGACCACGCGCAGCCCAGGGAACGCCAGCTCGTCGCCTGCTGCTCCCGGAGCATCGCGCCGACGCGCTGGCCGGCACGCAGGCCCCGCGCGACTCGCAGCTCGACGGGCTCGGCGATGTCGCCGCTGGGCGGCGCCGCCTTCACGCGAAACGCGGCGATCGCTCGTCGCCGCAGCTCACCTCGGAGCGCGCTTCCCACCCGAGCGCGCTCTCTCCCCGGGTGAGCCGACTCGGCTGCGGCGAAGCTCGCGACGTGCTGCCAGGCGGAGGTAGCCGTCGCACCGCCGAGGAGCAGGGCGACCAGGCGCTCGACGACCGCAGCCGTCTGCTCCGCCTCGTCGATGGCCAGCCTCGTCATGGCCGCTTGGGCTCTCGGTGACGGGTTCCCGTCGTGCTGGTTCCCGACTGAGGGAAAGCCGTGGACCTGGTGACGTCGACATCCGACGCGCCCCGGGGACGCGCCACGGGGGCGACCGCCAATCGGCCCGCAGCATCGAGGCGGAACTCGCCGATCTCTGCGAGTCGTCGATGCCCGGATGTGGTGCGCTCAACGTGCATGACGAGATCGATGGCGCTCACCGTCTGTCGCGCAACCGCGTCCGGTGTCATCCCCGCAAGCGCGCCAAGGGCCTCCAGCCGGGAGGGCACGTCCGCGAGCGAGTTCGCGTGCAGCGTGCCCGCACCGCCATCGTGGCCGGTGTTGAGGGCCGCCAGCAGCTCGCGGAGCTCCGCGCCACGGCACTCGCCGAGCACGAGGCGGTCAGGGCGCATCCGCAGGGATTCGCGGACAAGGCGCTCGAGGGGCACGCTCCCCGCGCCTTCGATGTTCGCCTGCCTCGCCTCCAGCGAGACGCTGTGCGGGTGCGCGATACGCAGCTCAGCCACGTCCTCGATGAGGATGATGCGGTCCCGCTCGTCGGCCTCCGAGAGCATTGCAGCAAGGAAGGTCGTCTTCCCGCTTCCGCCCGCACCGGTCACCAGGACGTTCGCTCGGGCCCGCACCGCCTCTCGCACGAGTTCCTGGGCTCCGGGCGCGAAGAACGCCTCTCGGTCGAGCTGCTCCAGAGTGAGCTGGCAAACCTTCGGGGCTCTGATCGACAGGAGGGTGCCCGTGGTCGAGACGGGCGGGAGAACGGCGTGCACGCGGATGCCGTCGGCGATCCGCACATCCACGCAGGGCGCGGATTCATCGAGGTGCCGGCCGCCGGCCGCGACGATGCGGACCGCGAGCTCACGCAGTGCACGCTCGCTCGGGGCCAGCCAGGACTCCTCCCGTTCGGCCCCGCTCCCCCGGTCGACGTACAGACCTTCGCAGCCGTTCACGAAGAGGTCGGTCACCTCGCCGTCCGCCACGTACCCGGCGAGCGGCCCGAACGCGTCGGCTTGGCCTCGGGTGAGCGAGCGCACCGATCGCGGTGTGGAGTCGCCGAAACCAGCGCGCGGCGGCAACGTGAGCGACGCGGCGCGGTCGGCCGCTGGACGAGCGACGAACCGCTGGACGGGCGCCGCGCCGGGGCCTGAGGTGAAGGACATGCAGGAAGCGTACGAACGGCCGCGGTCGAGCGCGGGCGGCGCTGCGCCGACTGGGGAGAAGCACTCTCCACAAGTCCCCGAGCGACAGAGTCGCGCAGTGCGGTGGCGGAGTCGCGCGGTTAACTGAAGAGGCGCCCGGACAGGGGGATATCCGAACGCCTCAGCTCATGCAGCGTTCAGGGGGGTTGATTGCTGCAGAGCGACGACAGTTGCGACAGAGAGCGAAACCATCGAAGTCCATGCTAGTGCATATTTCGCTCGAGACCACGTCTGATTCCCAGACAATCGAAAAATGTTCGGCTGGGCTCTCACGGCCGCACGGACGCCGAATCCCGCGCCCCCGCACGCCGTGGATGCTCCGCCCCTGCGCTCCGCAGCCATCCGTCGAGCACGGCACCACTGGCACTGCTGCCGGTTCACTTCCGCAGGGCCTGGCGCCGCAGGATCGCGTCGAAGCGCTCCGACATTCCCCCCGAAAGGCGGGAGTCGGAGCACATGCTGGCTCCGTAGACTTCTGGCACGCTGCGCCGCACTGAGGTGGCGCCGCATCGCAACGACGCGAAAGGACCTGTGGTGGCTGACAAGATCGAACACCTTCTGGAAGACCTCGAGACCTTCCCGCCCAGCGACGACTTCACGTCCTCCTCCCCCGTGCCGGCCGACCTCGCCGCGCGAGCCGAAGAAGACCGTCTCGGATTCTGGGCCGAGCAGGCCAGGGAGCTGCACTGGTCGACTCCGTTCACGGAGGTCCTCGACTGGAGCGACGCTCCCTTCGCGAAGTGGTTCGCCGACGGCACGCTCAACGCGAGCTACAACTGCGTCGACCGCCACGTGCTCGCCGGCAACGGCGACCGGGTCGCCATCTACTGGGAGGGCGAGCCCGGCGACAAGCGCACCATCACGTACTCCGACCTCCTCGGCGAGGTGAAGCGGGCGGCGAATCTCCTCGAGAGCCTCGGCGTCACGGCCGGAGACGTCGTCGCCATCTACATGCCGATGATCCCGGAGACCGTCGTCGCGATGCTGGCGTGCGCGCGCATCGGCGCCATCCACTCGGTCATCTTCGGCGGCTTCAGCGCCGACTCCATCCGCAGCCGCGTCGAGGATGCGAACGCGAAGCTCGTCATCACGAGCGACGGCTCCATCCGCAAGGGGCGGATCTTCCCCCTCAAGGAGACGGTGGATGCGGCGCTCGAGGCAGACGGGCACACCGTCGAGCACGTGCTCGTCGTCCGTCGCGCCGACAACGAGCCGTCGCTGACACCGGGACGTGACCTGTGGTGGCACGAGGAGATCGCGCAGGTGAGCGATGAGCACGTCGCGAAGCCGTTCCCCGCCGAGCATCCGCTCTTCATCCTCTACACGTCGGGCACGACCGGGAAGCCGAAGGGCCTCCTGCACACGACGGGTGGCTACCTCACCCAGACGTCGTTCACGCACCGCACCATCTTCGACCTGAAGCCGGAGCAGGACGTCTACTGGTGCTCAGCCGACGTCGGCTGGGTGACCGGCCACAGCTACTTCGTCTACGGACCGCTCGCGAACGGTGCGACGCAGGTCATGTACGAGGGCACGCATGACACCCCTGACCTTGGCCGCTGGTTCGACATCATCCAGCGCTACGGCGTCACGATCTTCTACACGGCACCGACGGCGATCCGCGGCTATATGAAGTCGGGCAGGCAGATCCCCGCGAAGTACGACCTCTCGTCGATCCGTCTCCTCGGCTCCGTGGGAGAGCCGATCAACCCGGAGGCCTGGGCCTGGTACCGGGAGGTCATCGGGGGCAATCGCGTGCCCGTCGTCGACACCTGGTGGCAGACCGAGACGGGCGCCATCATGATCTCCGCGATCCCGAGCCAGGTCGCGCTCAAGCCAGGCGCCGCGCAGGTGCCCGTTCCCGGGGTGGTCGTCGAGGTCGTCGACGACAAGGGCGAGCGCGTCAACCCCGGCGAGATGGGGCTCCTCACGATCACGGAGCCGTGGCCATCGATGACCCGAGGCATCTACGGCGACCGGGAGCGGTTCATCGAGACGTACTGGTCCCAGTTCCCTGGCCGCTACTTCGCCGGCGACGGTGCCGGCGTCGACAAGGACGGGCACCTCTGGCTGCTCGGCCGAGTCGACGACGTCATGAACGTCTCCGGCCACCGGCTGTCGACGACGGAGATCGAGTCGGCGCTCGTCGACCACCCGTTCGTCGCCGAGTCGGCGGTCGTCGGGGCGAGCGACGAGACGACGGGGCAGGCGGTCGTCGCCTTCGTCGTGCTGAAGGAGAGCAAGAAGGCGGAGATCGAGGCCTCTGACGCTCCGAAGGTGCTGCGCGAGCATGTGTCGACGAAGATCGGCGCGATCGCCCGTCCACGTCAGGTGTATGTCGTCGCAGAGCTCCCCAAGACCCGTTCTGGCAAGATCATGCGGCGTCTGCTGCGCGACGTCGCAGACGGCAAGGCGGTCGGGGACACGACGACCCTCACCGACGCCTCGGTGATGTCGGCGATCTCCTCCGGTGTCGCATCCGGAGCCGCCGACGACGACTGACCCGACGCGGCCCCTGACAGAACGACGGAAGCCCTGCGCCCCTCAGAGGAGGGATGCAGGGCTTCCGTCAGTGCGGATGCTCGCGCTGCGCGAGGCGGCCCGCTACTCGTACGCGACGATGAGGTCGACCTCGACCGGCGAGTCGAGCGGCAGCACCGCGACACCCACCGCGGCACGGACGTGCGTGCCCGCGTCGCCGAAGGCGAGGCCCAGCATCTCGGAGACGCCATTCGCGACGAGCGGCTGCTCCGTGAAATCAGGGGCGGATGCGACGTAGACGGTGACCTTCACGACTCGCGTCACGCGGTCGAGGTCGCCGATGACGGACTTGATGGCCGCAAGCGCGTTGAGACCGGCGAAGGCCGCGAACTCGATGGCATCGTCGCGCGGCACCTCGGCGCCGACCTTGCCCTTCTCGGGGAGCGCTCCCTCGATGAACGGGAGCTGGCCGGAGGTGTACACGAGGCCGCCGTGCTCGACTGCCGGCACGTAGGCGGCGACCGGAGCGGCAACCGGAGGCACCGCGAGTCCCATCGCACCGAGACGTTCTTCGACCTGGCTCATGCTGACTCCCCCGCGATCGGGCGCTTCATGTAGGCGACGGATCCGCCCTCGGCATTCGTGGAAACCTGCACCAGCTCCCAGCCCTGAGCACCCCAGTTGTTGAGGATGACAGTGGGGGTGTGCAATGGGAGCGGGGTGATGAAATATTCCCACTTCTGCATGGACGTCCTCCTGTGCGATGAGCGCTCAGGCTCTTCATGGGGTACTCATTGAACACTCCTGAAGACGCCACGAGCGGGTGTGACTTACCCTTGATCCTATGTCTGTCACGAATCCAGGGGCGCCCAAACGCAACATTCTGGGTGGCCTCCTAGGGCTGCTTGGTATGAGCGGAGTCGCGGGCGTGCTCGTCACGGCCATGATCACCCCGCTCATCGCCGTCACCGGTGTGGCCGCGAACAGCACCATCTCGCTGTTCGAGAACCTCCCGACGTACCTCGAGATCGGCTCACTGCAGCAGAAGACCGAGCTGTACGCCGCCAACGGACAGAAGTTCGCCGAGTTCTACAACCAGAACCGCGAAGAGGTCCCACTCGACCAGATCTCCCCGTACGTCGCAGACGCGGCCATCTCGGTAGAGGACCCCAGGTTCCGCGAGCACGGTGGCGTCGACGTCATCTCGGCGGCGCGTGCGCTCGCCCAGTCCGTCATCGGCGATGGCGCGGCAGGCGCATCCACGATCACCATGCAGTACGTGCGCAACGTGCGTGTGCAGACCGCCGAAGCGATCCCCAATGAAGAGGAACGCGATAAGGCCTACCTCGAGGCGACCGAGACCACGACGGGCCGCAAGCTCCAGGAGATGCGCCTCGCGATCGGCGTCGAGAAGCAGTTCTCCAAGGACGAGATCCTCCAGGGCTACCTCAACATCGCCCTCTTCGGCGGCACCACCTACGGCATCGAGTCGGCAGCGCAGCGCTACTTCGGCAAGTCGGCGCTCGACCTGAACCTGCAGGAGTCCGCGAGCCTCATCGCGATCGTGCAGGAACCGAACGCGTACCGCCTCGACGTGCCCGAGAACATCGAGGCGAACAAGGTGCGCCGCGACTACATCCTCATGCGCATGATGGAGGAAGGCAAGATCGACCAGGCGACCTACGACGCGACCGTCGTGCTGCCCGTCGAGCCCCGCCCGACGGAGCCCAAGCACGGCTGCAGCGCGGCCGAGGGCAACGCGCAGTACTTCTGCGACTACGTGCGACTCGTCATGGTCCAGGATCCCGCGTTCGGTGAGACCTACGAGGAACGGCAGTTCAACTTCCAGACCAAGGGCTACCAGATCCACACGACCCTCGACCTCGACATGCAGGCTCAGGGTCAGGCCTCGATGGCCTCGGCTGTTCCCGCCTACGTCGACGGCATGGACATGGGATCCGCAGCTTCCATGGTCGAGGAGGGCACGGGCCGCGTGCTCATGATGGTGCAGAACACCGCCTTCGGCGACACGGAGGAGCTGGCCGGTCAACCGGGCTACACCTCGGTGAACTACAACACCGACTACGAGTACGGCGGTTCCACGGGCTTCCAGGTCGGGTCGACCTACAAGATGTTCACGCTCGCCGAATGGCTGGCATCGGGGAAGTCTCTGAACTCCTCCGTGAACGGCAAGGACCGCGCCTTCAACCTCGCGAACTTCCAGAACTCCTGCCTCGGCGCGGATGGCGGCTCCTGGTCGCCGACGAACGACGGAGGCTCGAAGGTCGGCAACGTGTCGGTCCGCCAGGCGACGTCGCAGTCGATCAACACGGCGTACGTGGCCATGGCCGAGCAGCTCGACCAGTGCCGCATCCGCGACACCGCCATGGCCATGGGCGCACACCGCGCCGACGGGGCGATCAACGAGTCGAACCCGGCAGCAGTGCTCGGAACGAATACGATCGCGCCCCTCTCCATGGCGACGGCCGTGGCCGGATTCGCGAACGGCGGCGTCACCTGCACGCCCATCGCGATCGACAGCATCACGCTGCGCGACGGCTCCGCCATCGAGGCGCCGAAGTCGACGTGCAACCAGGCGGTGACCCCCGAGGTCGCGGCCGGTGTGACCTCCGCCCTCCAGGGCGTCGCCAACGGCGGCACGGGCAGTGCCTCGAACCCGGGCATCGCGCCCCTCATGGGCAAGACCGGAACCACGGACAGCGGCCTGCAGACGTGGATGGTCGGAGCCACCACCAAGGTCGGCCTCGCCGTCTGGGTCGGCAACGCCAGCGGCCAGGTCCCCATGTACGGCGTCGACCTCCCCCGCGCGGTCGGAAGCCAGACGCGTCACGTCATCTTCAACGACGTCATCGCCCAGGCGATGCGCGTCTACGGCGGCGATTCGTTCCCCGAGCCGACCGGCAGCGCCGTCCAGAACGAGCAGGTGACGGTCCCCGACCTGACCGGGAAGACGACGGCTGAGGCGAAGTCCTCGCTCGAGGGGCTCGGCTTCACCGTGTCCGTCGGCAACGCCGTCGAATCCGATCAGCCGGAAGGCACCGTGGCCAGCACGCTGCCGAGCGCGAACACCCGTGTGACGCAGGGAACGACGATCACGATCACCCCGTCGCGCGGGCCGGCCGCCGCACCGACCACGGCGGCGCTCGTCGCACCGGACCTCGCGGGGCAGACCCAGGAACAGGCGCAGTCCACGCTCTCCCAGCTCGGCTTCAGCGGCACCATGGCGATCCTCACCGAGGAGAGCGCGACCGTCCCGAGCGGACAGGTGATCCGCACCGACCCGGCACCGGGCGCGGAACTGAATCGCAGCGGCTCCATCCAGGTCTACGTCTCTTCCGGCCCCTAAGGGCCATCGCACTAACTGAAACGAGTTCCACATGGCGGATTCCGTCGCCACCTCGGGCCAAGGAACCTCTTCCGGCCTCGGACCAGCAAGCGCCGTCGCCCTCACCCTCCTCGGGGTGGGGGCGGCGACCGCCATCTACGGCACGATGATCGAGCGCCGCGCGTTCCGTCTGCGTCGGGTCGAATCGCGCATCCTGCCCCCCGGTTCAGCCCCGCTGCGTGTCCTGCACCTCAGCGACTTCCACGTCGCGCCCTGGCAGCGCAAGAAGCAGGAGTTCGTCAGAGGGCTCGCCGCCCTGCAGCCCGACCTCGTCATCGGCACGGGCGACAACCTCGGCCACGTCGACGCCGTCCCGACCGTCGCCCGCATGCTCGAGCCGTTCGAGGGAATCCCTTCTGTGCACGTGTACGGGTCGAACGACTACCTGGGGCCCGTCCTCAAGAACCCCTTCACGTACTTCGGCAGTTCCGCCCACGTCGCGAAGACGGCGCCGCGTCTCGACACGGAGAGCCTCACCGGCCACTTCAACCGTCTCGGGTGGACGCCCCTCAACAACATGGCGGCTGTCCTCGAGGTCGCCGGCAGGCGCATCCGCTTCTTCGGGGTGAACGACCCGCACATCGACGGCGATGACTTCGCCGCCGCGGGTGAGGCCCTGCGCGAGGCGTCGGAAGGTGAGGACTGGGACCTCACCATCGCGCTCGCGCACGCCCCGTACCAGCGGGTCCTGAGCGGACTCGTCGACCTCGGCGCCGACGCGATCTTCGCGGGCCACACCCACGGCGGCCAGGTCTGCGTGCCCGGCTACGGCGCCCTCGTCACGAACTGCGATATCCCCCGCCGCCAGGTGAAGGGCCTCAGCGAGTGGACCTCGCGCGGGCGCACCGCGGCGCTCCACGTCTCCGCCGGCCTCGGCACGTCGATCTACGCCCCCGTGCGATTCGCGTGCCCGCCGGAGGCGACGCTCCTGACCTTCCTACCCCGGGTATCGTGACCGCCATGGCAACAAAGAAACGTGGAAACCGGAAGCGCGGTCCGCTGACGCGCGTCCTCGGACTCGTCGGCGTGAGCGGCCTCGCTGCCATCCTCATCTCCGCGCTCGTGACTCCGCTGATCTCCGTCGCCAACATCGCGGACAACAGCTCCATCAACCTGTTCGAGAGCCTCCCCGACTACCTGGAGATCAACGAACTCCAGCAGGTCACCGAGCTCTACGCCAAGCAGGGCGGGCAGGACGTCAAGTTCGCCCAGTTCTACAACCAGAACCGCATCGAGGTGCCCCTCGACCAGATTTCGCCGTGGGTGCCGCTGGCGGCCATCTCGGTGGAGGATCCGCGTTTCCGCGAGCACGACGGCGTGGACGTCATCTCCGCGGCTCGAGCCCTCGTGACCTCGGTCATCGGGGACGCCTCCGCTGGCGCCTCGACCATCACCATGCAGTGGGTCCGCAACGTGCGCGTGCAGGAGGCCGAGGCGATCCTCGACCCCGCCGAGAGCGAGAAGGCGTACATCGAGGCGACCGACCCCAACACGGGCCGCAAGCTCCAGGAGATGCGCCTCGCCATCGGCGTCGAGCAGCAGTACTCGAAGGACGAGATCCTCCAGGGCTACCTCAACATCGCCCTCTTCGGCGGCACCACCTACGGCATCGAGTCGGCAGCGCAGCGCTACTTCGGGAAGCCGGCCATCGACCTGAACCTGCAGGAAGCCGCGAGCCTCATCGCCATCGTGCAGGAGCCGAACGCCTACCGCCTCGACCGCGAGGAGAACATCGAGGGCAACAAGGAGCGCCGCGACTACATCCTCATGCGCATGATGGAGGAGGGCGCCATCGACCAGGCGACCTACGAGGCCACCATCGCGCTGCCCGTCGAGCCGAACGTCACCGAGCCGAACCACGGGTGCGAATTTGCGGAAGGCAACGCCAAGTACTTCTGCAAATTCGTGCAGCTCTCCGTGCTCCAGGATGAAGCCTTCGGCGCGACCGAGGCCGAGCGGATGTTCAACCTCGCCGGCAAGGGCTACAAGATCTACACGTCCCTTGACCTCGACATGCAGGGCGTCGCGACGCAGTCGATGCAGAACGCCGTGCCGTCCAGCTACCCGGGCACGGAGCTCGGCGCCGCCGCATCCATGGTCGAGAACGGCACCGGCCGCATCCTCGCGATGGTGCAGAACACCCAGTTCAGCGAGGTGGCCGAGAATCAGGGCCAACCCGGCGTGACCTCCGTGAATTACAACACGGATTACGAGTACGGCGGCTCTACCGGCTTCCAGACTGGCTCGACGTACAAGATCTTCACGCTTGCCGAGTGGCTGTCTTCAGGTAAGTCGCTGTACTCGTCCGTCCCGGGACAGAACCGCACCTTCTACCTCGAGAACTTCTCCAACACGTGCGAGGCCGAGTCCGACGGTCCATGGGCGCCGACGAACGACAGTGGTCAGCGAGTCGGGACCGTCTCGGTGAAGTCGGCCACCGCCTCGTCGATCAACACCGCCTACGTGACGATGGCGGAGCGCCTCGACCAGTGCCGCATCCGCGACACCGCGATGGCCCTCGGCGGCCACCGCGCCGACGGAGCGATCAACTCCTCGGTGCCGGCCGCCATCCTCGGCGCCGCCAACGAGATGGCTCCGCTCTCGATGGCCACAGTCATGTCCGGCCTCGCGAACAATGGCACGACCTGCTCGCCGACGGGCATCGACCGCGTGACGCTGCCAGACGGCACCGAGGTCTCGGGTCCCGAGTCCCGCTGCATCCAGGCCGTCTCGCCGCAGGTCGCGGCGGGCGTCGATGAAGCCCTCGCCGGCGTCGTCAACGGCGGCACCGGCTCGCGGTCGAACCCGGGCATCGTTCCGCTGATCGGCAAGACCGGCACGACCGACAACGGCCTGCAGACGTGGATGGTCGGGGCGACGACCAAGGTCGGCCTCGCCGTCTGGGTGGGCAACGCCAATGGCCTCCTGCCCATGTACGACGTCGACCTGCCGCTCGCGGCGGGAAGCCAGACGCGTCACGTGCTCTTCAACGACATCATCGGGCACGCGATGAGCACCTACGGCGGCGGCGACTTCCCCGAATACGTGGAGGACGAGGACGCCCTGGTGCTGGCAACCGTGCCGGACGTGACAGGCCGGTCGACGGAGGAGGCGCGCCAGGTGCTCGAGGGGCTGGGCTTCGGCGTCTCCATCGGGCCATCGGTCGACTCCGACCAGTCGCCGGGAAGCGTCGCGAACACCCTGCCGACCGCCAACACTCGCGTCGACAAGGGGACGACGATCACGATCCACCCGTCGGCGCTGCCCGAGGATGCGTCGAACGGGCTCCTGGCACCGGATGTCGCGGGCAAGACGCAGGATGAGGCGACGACACTGCTCGCGGGCGCCGGCTTCAGCGGGACCGTGACCGTCATCGCCGAGAAGAGCGCGACCGTGCCGAGCGGGCAGGTGATCCGCACCGACCCCGCGACGGGCACTCCCATCGAGCCGACCGGCGACATCAGGCTGTTCATCTCTTCGGGGCCGTAGGAGTTTCCGTGGCTCGCGCCCTCGGTTGGCGGCGCGAGCAACCTTCGGGTACTCTTGGGGAGTTCGCCGCTCAGCGGTGAGCGATCGGGGTGTGGCGCAGTTTGGTAGCGCGCTTCGTTCGGGACGAAGAGGTCGTGGGTTCAAATCCCGCTACCCCGACAGTTGTCTGATGGGAAAAGGCCTGAGCTTGCTTGCAAGCTCAGGCCTTTTTCGTGCATGCAATTGCGACCGCGTCCGCGCCCTACCACGTGAGGAACGCGCCGGGACGCGATGGTGTACTTTCGGCGGATGCCCTCAATGTGGCCATCGTGCTGATCCCAGAAGACCTCGTCCGTCGCCTCACGGGCCGCCCCGCCGACCTCGGGGTGGACGGCGATGAGTGGCTCCGCCGACTGCCGTCTCTCATCGACGAGCGCCTCGACGCGTGGGAGCTGACCATCACCGGTGCGGCTCACAACGGCCATAACGCGATCGTGCTGCCGGTAGCTCGTCACGGGCAGCCGCAGGTCCTGAAACTCAGCTGGCCCCATCGGGAGGCAGCCGTCGAGCATCTCGGGCTTCGCCACTGGAACGGCGCGGGCATCGTGCGGCTCGTGGCGGCGCATCCATCGGACTTCGCGCTGCTCCTCGAGCCCTTGCACGCGGAGATCGATCTGCATTCGGTCGAGACCGACGATGCGTGCCTCGTGATCGGCGGCCTCCTGCGACGCCTCCACGTCGCACCCCCGCACTCGGTGCCGGATTTCCGTATCGAGGCGCGCGACTGGATCGCGCCGCTGCGGGCGCATCCGTCGTCCGTGCCTCGCCGGTGGGTCGACCGCGCCCTTGACACTTTCGACGCGCGTCCCTACGAGCCGACGCTGCTCCACCTGGATCTGCACTACGGGAACGTGCTCGCCGCCGAGCGGGAGCCGTGGCTCGCCATCGACCCGAAGCCCGTCGCGGGTCCCGCAGGATTCGAGGTGTACCCGGCGCTGCGAACTCGCGTCGAGGACTACCGGGGCGGCGCGCTCATGCACGCGGAGGTACGCAGCCGGGTCGAGCTGATCAGCGGTGAGGCCGGCATCGATCTCGACGACGCCAGGGAATGGTGCATCGCGCACGCCATCCTGAACGCCCACCAGGTCTCGGAAGAGGGGTGGCCGACACTCGTGACCCTGCACCTCGCGATCGCGAAGGCGCTGTCGGACATCTGAGACATCTTTCTCAGCTGTTTTTTATCTATCCAATGACAACTTCAATCTGGTTTAAGTCTTGCGTTTGAGTTTCGGACGGCGCATGATCATGTGATGGATGCAGACGTTGTGGTCATCGGACTCGGAGCTGCCGGCTCGTACGCGGCCTGGAACCTGGCCTGCAACGGCGCGAGCGTGCTCGGCCTCGAGGCGCAGACCCTCGTCCATGACGACGGGGCCTACTCGGGCGAGAGCCGCCTCTTCCGCGCGGCCTACCACGAGGGGTCCCACTATGTGCCGCTCCTCATCGCGGCCCGCCATGCCTGGCTCGAGTTGGCCGAGGAGAGCCGGGCACCCATCTTCCAGTCGACGGGCGTGCTCTCGATCGGCTCGCCAGACGACCCTCGCCTCGAGCAGGTACGCCACTCCCTCGCCCAAGCCGACATCCCGCACGCGGCCCTGTCGACGGCGGAACTCCGGAGCCGCTACCCGCAGCATGAGCAGCTGACCGACGAGATAGCAGTGCTCGACGAGCTCGGCGGTGCTCTCAGACCCGAATCGGCCGTCACCGAGATCCAACGCCGCGCGACCGCCGCGGGCGCCGAGCTACGCGGAAGCACGCCGGTGCTCTCGATCGAGGAGACCGCAGGCTCGGTGCGCGTCACCACGGCGGAGGGCACGCTGAGCGCGAAGCAGGTCATCGTATCGGCTGGGATCTGGACCCCACGCCTCCTCCCCGCACTCGCGCCGCATCTGACGATCAAGCCCATCGCGCTCACCTGGTTCGCGCCAGAGAACCCCCACGACTTCGCACCCGAGGTGTTCCCCGCGTTCATCCGAGACCACGGCAACGTGCACATCTTCGGCGTCCCCACCCTCGACGGCTCGCTCGTCAAGGCCGGCTACGACGCGAAGTGGGGCGACATCGACGCTCCAGAACAGCTCGATCGCCGACTGAGCGTCGCCGAGCGAGCCAAGATCTCGCGCGACATCCACACGCTCATCCCCGGCCTGCCCGACGCGATAGCCAAGCACTCCGTGCACGCAGACCTCTTCACGTTCGACAAGACCCCGATCATCGGGAGGATCAGCGAGCGCATCACGGTCGGCACCGGATACTCGGGCCACGGCTTCAAGTTCACCCCGGTCTTCGGCGACATCCTCGCCGACACCGCCTTGGGCCGCACGCCCGAGTTCGACATCTCCCCCTTCGCGCCGCTGCGGTTCAGCGCATGAGCGAGATCAGCCTCAAGCAGCTGCGCTGCTTCGTCGCCGTCTACACGGAGCGCAGCTTCACCCGAGCCGCGAAGCGACTCGGACTCGCGCAGTCACCCGTGAGCCAGGCGGTCGCGGCCCTTGAAGCGCAGCTGGGTGTCGCCCTGTTCGAACGCGGCGGCCGTGACGTCGTCCCGACGCCGGCCGCAGAGGCGCTGTACCCGGAGGCGGTCGAGATTCGGCGCCGAGCAGAGGGTCTTCAGCACCTCGCGTCGACGGCCACCGAGGAACGCGCGAAACGGGTGCTGCGCCTCGGGTCGATCAGCTCCATGTTCTCCAGCGCGCTGCCGACACTGCTCCGCGCCGAACCGCTGTCGCCATACGCCGTCACGGTCTCCGACGGCGGCACCACGGACCTGAGCAGGGCAGTCGACGACGGAGACCTCGACGTGGCGCTGCTCCGGGACCTCTCGCCGGACAGTGACCGGCACGCGGTCGCCTTCCGCGAACGCCTCTGCGTCGCGGTGGCGGCCGACCATGAACTGACAGCGCAGCAGGTCGTCTCGGCCGAGCAGCTCCGCGACTTCCCGCTTGTGCTCTTCGATCGCGGGCGCGCGCCGCTCGCCTTCGACCTGACGGCGAGCGCGTTCCTCCGTTCCGGCCACCCGCTCCGAATTGCCGCGCGCGTCACGAACGAGCAGGCCATCCTCGGTCTCGTCAGCGCCAGGCTCGGCATCGCGCTCGTGCCGCAGTCGCTCGCCCTGCACCCCTGGCCGGGGGTGGCGTTCCGTGACCTGCGGGACGCGGAGTACTCCTATCCGCTGGCGGTCCGCGTCGCGGCGGGCGACCCGCTCGGCCTGCTCGGACCGATCACCTCGGCGCTTCACGGCTGGGCGTCGCAGAACTCGCTCATCCGCTGACCCCATCCCTGCCTCCCGGTCACCGCCGACCGGATTCACGATCCCCAACGCACAGAAATGAGTTCTCGTGGAGTACACGCCTCAAGCTCTCCTCGTCGATGCCGGCATCATCGGCATGCTCCTGATCATCGGCACCCTCGCGAGGGCGAAGATCAAACCGCTGCAGACGATGATGATCCCCGCTTCGGTCATCGCCGGTGCGCTCGGCTTGCTGCTCGGTCCGAACGGGCTCGGGTTCCTTCCCTTCTCCGACCAGCTGGGCACGTACGGCTCGCTGCTCATCGTCCTCGTGTTCGCGTGCCTCGCGCTTACCGACGACTTCAACATCTTCAAGATCGGCCGCAACGTCGCGGGGTTCGCCGCCTACGGCGTGCTCATGTACTCGCTGCAGGTCGTCATCGGCCTGGTGCTCGTGCTCGTGCTCCTCGGCCCCCTGCTCGGGGCTCCTGACAGCATCGGCCTCATGCTCTTCGCAGGCTGGGCGGGCGGCTTCGGCTCGGCCGCGGCGATCGGGGCGGTGTTCGCGGATGCGGGCCAGCCGGAGGTGCAGTCGATCGCGTTCACGGCGGCGACCGTCGGCATGCTCGTCGGCGTGGTCGGTGGCATCATCCAGGCGAAGATCGGTGCGATGCGCGGCCACGCGAAGGAGTTCGCCGGCATGAAGAGCATGCCGGAGGACCTGCGCACGGGCGTGCTCGATCAGATCAAGACGCGCCCCTCGATCGGCACGCACACCTTCTCCGGTGGAACGATCGAGTCGCTCGCGTTCCAGGCGGCGATCGTCGCCGGCGTCTCCGCCGGCGCCTACGGCATCAACCTGCTGCTGGGCGAGCTGCTCCCCGCTGTGACGTTCCCGCTCTTCTCGATCGCGTTCATCGTCGGCCTCGTCCTGCGGGGGCTCATGGCCGCCTCGAAGACGCGCAAGTACATCGACCCCGACTCGCTGCGCTCCATCTCGGGCGCCGCCACCGACGTCCTCGTCGTGTGCGGCATGGTCTCCATCGTGCCGAGCATCGTGGCCGACAACTGGCTCGCCTTGCTCATCCTCTTCCTCGTGGGGCTCGCGTTCTGCCTGTTCCTCGGCTTCTTCGCGGCGCCGCGGCTCATGCAGGATGGCTGGTTCGAGCGCCAGCTGTTCACCTGGGGGTGGGCGACGGGCGCCGTCGCGACGGGCATCGCCCTGCTTCGCATCGTGGACCCGCGCATGAAGTCGCGCACGCTGGAGGACTTCTCGATCGCCTACCTGCCGGTCGTGCCGGTCGAGGTGGCGGCCATCACCTTCGTGCCGTTGCTGGTGATCGGCGGCGCCGCGTGGGCCGCTGTCGGCATCTGGGGCGCGATCGCGATCGTCGCGGCGATCGGCGCGGCCATCGTGATCTTCACGGGGCGGAAGGCGCCGGGAAGCGCCGGCGGGGAGTCGAGCGCAACGGCCGCGGTCGGCGGCGGCTCGAGCTCGAAGTAGGGCTCGAGCCCGAGCCGGCGGGTATCAACCCCGCAGGATGCCCGCGGCGTACGCGGCCTGGCCGACGTGCTGGGCCGCGTCGTCGATGATGCTGACGATGCGGGCGGCGCGTGTGACTGGCGGGTCCCATTGTTCGTCGATGATGTCGCCGAGCACATCCGGGCTGAGCGAGCGGATGTAGGTGCGCAGTGCATCCGTCGCCGCGCGCAGGTAGTCGAGCAGCAGCGTGGCGTCGTCGACGATGACGGCGCGCGCCTGGGCCGTCGAGTGCCCGTAGCCGACCGAGTCGCCGAGCTCGCCGAGGCCGAAGCGGGCGTCGAAGCCCTCAGCCGACCAGACCTCGGGAACGCCGGAGAGGCCCGTGAGCTGCACGTCGATCTCGCGCGCCGTGTGCCAGAGCAGCCAGGCGATCGAGTTGTCGTGGCCGCCCGGATGCGCGTTGAGGGCCTCGGCGCTCAGCTCGCCCGCGAGGCGCTCGGCGGCCTCGACGGGGCGGCTCGCGAAGTCGTCGAGCACGCCGATCGTGTCGCCGCTCATGCGCGCGAGCGTCCGAGGCGCACGAGGTCGTGGGCAGCCTCGATGGGCTCGGGGTTCGGCCCTGGAGGGGTGCCGTCGCCGAACGGCGATCCGCCGAGCTGCTCGCGGAAGTGCGGCAGCTTCCAGTTGTGGAGCTCCGGGCCGGCGGGGACGATGCCGCTCGGGTTGATGTCTCGGTGCACCTCGTAGTAGTGGCGCTTGATGTCGACGAAGTCGGTCGTGTCGCCGAAGCCGGGAGTCTGGAAGAGGTCGCGCGCATAGGCCCAGAGCACCGGCATCTCGCTCAGCTTCTGCCGGTTGCACTTGAAGTGGCCGTGGTAGACGGCGTCGAAGCGAGCGAGCGTCGTGTAGAGGCGCACGTCGGCCTCGGTGATGGTGTCGCCCATGAGGTAGCGACGTGTCTCGAGGCGCTCCGAGACGATGTCGAGCGCCGTGAAGAGCCGGTCGTAGGCCTCGTCGTAGGCCTCCTGCGATCCCGCGAAGCCGCACCGGTAGACGCCGTTGTTGATCTCGGTGTAGATGTGCTTCATGACGGCGTCCATCTCGTCGCGCAGCGCCTCCGGGTAGAGCTCGGGGGCGCCGTCGCGGTGGAACTCGGTCCACTCGGTCGAGAAGTCGAGGGTGATCCACGGGTAGTCGTTCGTCACGACGCCGCCGCTCGGCACGTCGACGATGGCGGGCACGGTGATGCCGCGGGGGTAGTCGGGGAATCGCTTCAGGTAGGCATCCTGGATGCGCGGGATGCCGAGCACCGGGTCGAGCTCGCCTGGGTCCTTGTCGAAGGTCCACGAGCGCTTGTCGTGCACGGGTCCGCAGATGCCCATCGAGATGGCGTCCTCGAGGCCGAGGAGTCGGCGGACGATGGTCGAGCGGTGCGCCCACGGGCAGGCGCGGGCGACGACGAGCCGGTAGCGTCCGGCTTCGACGGGCCAGGTCTGGATGCCCTCGCCGACCGAGCGGGCATCCTTCGTGATGCGGTCGCCGATGTAGTTGGTGTCGCGGTCGAAGGGCTGCCCCGCCTTCGAGTACACGCCCTGCTCTGCCGCTTCTTCGCCGTCTGGTCGTGCGTCCTGCGTCGCCTGAGTCATGGGGCAATCCTAGGAAGCGGATGTGGATGCTCGCTGGGGGCGAGTCGGGCCCGTCGCGGAGGCCTTACGGGAATAAATTCACTAGGCCACGACATAACTAGAGTGTTGTCCTGCGACTGCCGGGCGATGCACCGCAACGAAGGAGAAGCATGTCTCGGTTCACCGACAAAGTCGTTCTGATCACCGGCGGAGGATCCGGCCTCGGCCGCGCCACCGCGGTCCGCGTCGCGAGCGAGGGCGGAAAGCTCGCACTCGTCGACATCTCGGAGCAGGGCCTCGAAGCGAGCAAGGCGGCCATCCTCGAGGCCGCGCCTGACGCCGAGGTCTTCACGACGACCGCGGACGTCTCCAGCGAGGCCGACACCGACGCGTACGTCGCCGCCACCCTCGAGCGCTTCGGCCGCATCGACGGCTTCTTCAACAACGCCGGCATCGAAGGCCGCCAGAACCTCACCGAGGACTTCGGCGCAGACGAGTTCGAGCGGGTCGTCTCCATCAACCTCCGCGGAGTCTTCCTCGGCCTCGAGAAGGTACTCAAGGTCATGCGCAGGCAGGGCTCCGGCTTCGTCGTGAACACGGCCTCCGTCGGCGGCATCCGTGGCGTCGGAAACCAGTCAGGCTACGCTGCCGCAAAGCACGGCGTCGTCGGCCTCACCCGCAACTCGGCCGTCGAGTACGGGCAGTTCGGCGTGCGCGTCAACGCCATCGCGCCCGGCGCGATCTGGACGCCCATGGTCGAGAACTCCATGCGCCAGCTCGACGCGGAGAACCCGAAGCAGGCCGCAGAGCAGTTCATCCAGATCAATCCCACGAAGCGCTACGGGCAGCCCGAGGAGATCGCCGCGGTCGTCGCGTTCCTCCTGTCGGACGACGCGAGCTACATCAACGCGGCTGTCGTTCCCATCGACGGCGGCCAGTCGGCGAAGTACTGACCGGCGCTCCGAGCCCGAGCAGTGCAGCGAGTCGAGCCGCCGGCGGACCACGGGTCTACGCTGGCGGCATGACCGCTGCCCCGTCGCCGGATGTCGATGCGCTCTTCGCCGAGCTCGAGCATCCGCTGCGGGATGTGGCGGTCGGCCTGCGCGAGCTGCTGCTCGACGCGCATCCCGACGTCGTCGAGAGCCTCAAGTGGAAATCGGCGAACTACGAGGTCGCCGACGACTTCGCGACCCTCAATCTCCGACGCCCGAAGGCCGTGCAGCTCGTCCTGCACACGGGCGCGAAGGTGAAGCCAGAGCACCCGGAGATCGTCGTCGACGACCGCTCGAAGCTGCTCACGTGGCCGGGCCGCAACCGCGCTGTCGCCTCGTTCGCGAGCCTGGCTGAGTTCGAAGATGCGCGGGGCGCACTCGGCGAGCTCGTGAGGGCCTGGGCCGCGCAGGTCGAGCTCTAGCTATCTTGGCGGAGCTGTCTTGGCCTCGCACCCCTGAGCTACCGGGCTGACGTGTAGCTGTTGCCCGCCGCGGGGGCGCCACCGAAGATCTGGTCGATCGTCACGAGCACGAACCCCCGGTCGTGGAGGCCCGTGAGAATCTCGGGCACCGCGTCGACGGTCGAGTCGTGGATGTCGTGCATGAGGATGATCGACCCGGCCTCTGCCTCGTTCGCGCCGCGGTCGACAAGAGTCTCATGGGGCGGCCCCTCCCAGTCGAGCGTGTCGATGTCCCACAGGATGGCCGGCATGCCGAGCTTCGTGAGAACCCGGGCGTCGAGGTCGCCGTATGGAGGCCTGAAGACACTCGGCCGTTCTCCGGTCGCGGCGGCGATGGCGTCGTTGGTCTTCTTCACCTCTTCCTCGATCTTCTTGTCGTCGAGGGTCGTGAACTGCGGATGCGTCCACGAGTGGTTGCCGAGCTGGTGGCCGTCGTCGTCGATCTGCCTCGCGATCTCAGGGTGCCGCTGCACGTTGGGGCCGACGAGGAAGAAGGTCGCGGTCGCGTCATGCTCCCGCAGCTGCCCGAGGAGCGTCTCCGTGATCGGCGCGGGCCCGTCGTCGAAGGTCAGGGCGACACACGGGAACAGCGTGCAGTCGACCTGGCGGTCACCGGCGAGCGGCCGCTGGCCGGCGACGAGCGGTTGCGGGGTCGCCGACGCGGCGACGAGCTCTCGGCCGAGGTCGGTGAGCATGGGGGATGCCGCCTCCGCACCGATGTGGATGCTCGGGAAGCGGTGCGAGATCGGCTCTCCGACGACGAGCGTGGTCTCGCCGTCAGGAGAGACGGGAGGAACTGCGTTCGCACCGCCGGATACGTCCATCTCAGGGGTAAGGAGGCCCGCGGGGATGCCGATCCGCAGTCCACCGTCCGGGGTGGGCGTGACGTCGGCGAAGCCCTGCGCGAGCACGGCCGCGTTGATGTCGCTCGGCGCCGCGACCTGCGTATCCCAGAGGGCGCCGAGCTCTCGCCGCGCGGCGAGCACGAGCTCGTTCCAGATGGCCAGCGCCGCGTCCGCCGTGATGACGTCGACGCCACCCGCTTGCTGCGCCGTCGCGGTGTCGGCGAAGAAGACGAAGCTCTCGTCGCGGGTGATTGCCGGCGCTGCTCCTGCGGTTCCCTCGACGACCCGGACGCGCTCGCCGAACTCGCTGCCGCTTGCGACGACGATCTCGCACGTGATGACCATCGCCTCACCATCGGTGGCGCCGCCTTGAGCGAGCACCTCCGCAGCCGGCACGCCGCTGGAACCCGCCTCGCAGCCGCGACTTCCGAGCCCGGCTCCCGCCGCTGCGGCCTCCGGCTCGTACACGGTGCCGAGCCTCGTTGCGAAGGCGCCGACCGTGTCGACGACCAGGGAGCGGATGCGTGAGTTCAGCTCGGCCTGCCCTGGCACCTCCGTCCACCTCGCGTCGACGGCGGGTGCCGAGTCGCGGATGCGGTAGTGGTCGAGGGGCGTGGCACCGGCTTCCGCGCCGGCGACGTCACCGGCGACCTCGTCGAAGCTCGTCACGGCCGCGCGAACGGGCGGCTGCCAGGCCAGGTCGGGAGCAGGGGCGCACGCCGAGAGCGCGAGGGTCGCAATCGCGAGCATCGCGACGGCGAGCAGGCGCCGCAGAGGGCGAGGCTGCGTGCTGGACTGCCGCGAGCGCCATCGACTGCGGGTCACGCGACCGGCCCGCCGATGCTCTCGAGGATCTGGGCGATGGCCGGCCGGTAGCGGTCGAGGTCGTCGGCGCTGGCGCTGAAGCGCACTGCAGCGTTCGGCGTGGTGGCGCCCGCGCTTGCGATCGCCGCGGAGCCGACCATCACGCCGGGAGCTCCCTGTCCTTCTGCGGCAGCCTGCCCGTACTCGTAGCTCGCGTGACGCACGGAGAGCCCCTCCTTCGGCGCCTCGTCGATCCAGAAGAGGCCGCCAGCCTCGGCGGCCATGGCGCCCTCTGGCATCAGCCCGTCCTCGACAAGCGCCTCGCTCGCTTCTCCTGCCGCGATTTCGGACGCATCCACCATCGACTGGGGCTGGGACGGCACTTGGAGGGTGATCTCGAGGCGCGCGTCCGGACTGCGGAGCGTCACGACGTCGGTGCCGAAGTAGTGGGGCACGATGACCCACCCGACCGGCGCGACGACCGCGACGGCCGACTCGTCGCTGCCGACCGTGACCGTCTCGTCGGCCTCCGTGGCGCGGCTCGTGGCCTGCGTGAGCAGTGCGCCGCCGAAGAAGAAGCCGAGCACCGCGAGCGCGGCAACGAGAACGACGCCGAGCACGACGTACAGCCAAGGGCTGCTGCGTGTGCGCTCGGGAGCGGCACCGTGCGAGAACGTCATCGTGGGCTCCGGGCTGAGGGGGGGGGTAGCGGGCGGATGCCACCAGGCTACTGACTCGACGGAAATTCTGCCCCACCGAGACGCGGACTCTCCCCGCCCGAGGAGAAATCACCCTCGCCCAGGGCTGACTTACGGTTGCTTGCGGGGCGCGAGAGCGACCACAACTCAGCCCTGGGCGCGCGGGATACGTTCGCGCAGCGCTGCCAGCAGGACCGCGAGTCCGAGCTCGAACGAGCGCTCGATGCGCTCGGGACCCGACTTGGAGTCGGCGAGGAGCCTCCCGAAGAGCCGAGTCGGCGCATCCGGCTGCCAGACCTGCTCCGGCGACGCCAGTTCGAGGCCGAAGCCGAGCGCGAACGCGTCGATCATGCCGATGAGCGTGACGATGTCGTCGTCGGGGAAGCCCCCAGCCTGCAGCGCGACGGCGAGGTCGTCGTAGGACTCGATCACCGAGGGGCTCGTGATGGTCTTCCCGATGAGGAACGGCAGCAGCGCCGGGTGGTCGGCGTACATGCGCCGCTGGAGCCGCACGACCTCCTCGACGTACTGGTCCCATGTCCGCTGCTCCGGCGTTGCCCGGTAGCGATCCACGAGACGGCCGCGCATGAGCTCGACGATGTCGTCGAGCCCCGAGACGTGCTTGTAGAGCGAGGAGGGGCGCACCTCGAGCTTGCGCGCGATGGCGTTGACGCCGAACGGCTCGCCCGCTTCGACGAGCTGCAGCCCGGCGTCAGCGATGCGGGCCGGCGTGAGCCCGACGATCCTGCGTCCCTCCATGGCTCGCCCCTTCCCTCGTGCACGCGTGTTGGCCTCCCCGTCGTGTTATTCGAGGAAAATGCTCCGGATGCCTTCCGCTCGGCCCCGTCTCCGTGCATACTAGCGAACACCATTCGCTGGCGAATGGTGTTCGCCAAACGCACGTCGCGCCGGAACCTGTTCGCAGCAGCAGGACGCACGCCGAGAACCCAGACCCATGGAGCCCCATGACCACTGCAGCCGAACTCAGCACGCGGGTGCCCCTGCGCCTCGCGCCGGCCTCTGCGACGTTCGCCATCGCGATCGCCGGCTATCTGGCCGTGAACCTGTCGCCGTACATGATCACCGCGGCACAGACGGCGGTCGACCTCGACGTGCTCGCCGCGAGCTGGCTCGTCACGGGCACGCTCCTCCTGACCGCGGTCGCCGGCCTCGCCGCCGCCGGCCTCTGCGCGGGCGCGCGACGCCATCAGGTGGCCCGCATCGGTCTCGCCGTCGCGACGCTCGGTTTCCTCGCCGCCGCCCTCGTGCCGTCGCTCACGATCCCCGGCCTACTCGTCGGCGGCATCGGCGCCGGCGGAGCGGTCGCCTCGGCCGGAGCGGCGATGGCGTCGTTCCGCAACCTGGACCGCGTTGCCGGCTGGAACGGCTTCACGAACCGAGGCGTCATCTCGATCGTCCTCGCGACCCTGCCCCTGCTCGGGCTCGCGCCGCTCAACGTCTTCGGCTCGCTCGCGCTCTTCTCGGCTATCGGCCTGGTCATGACGAGGTGGCTCCCCCGCGTTCCCCTGCTCGATGCGGATGCCGCACTCGGAACAGCTGGCGCCGCGACGGGCGAGGCGATGCCGATCGAGATCCCGCCGACCGGCGCGATCCGCACGCAGAGCGCCGCGTCGTCGCGCCTGCTCACGGTGAGCGGTTTCGGCCTCCTGGTCGTCTTCGCGCTCTGGGCAGTCAGCGAGGACTCGCTTTGGGCGATGATCGGCGTCATCGGTGCCGAGACGAGCGGCCTGACTCCGGAGGGGCTCGGCATCGCGCTCTCCGGCGCCACCGCGGGAGGCCTCCTCGGCTCGCTTGCGCTCATGGCCGTCGGCAACCGCCTCGGCCGGGCCGTGCCCCTCGTCGTCCTGCTGGTGCTCGGCGGCATCCTCAAGATCGTGCAGGGCACGCTCACCGACGAGGCGGCGCTCATCGTGGCGTTCATCGCCTGGAACTCCATCTACGCCGTCGCGTACATGTACTTCCTCTCGACGGCGGCAGCGCTGGATGCTCGGGGCCGCTGGTCCGGCCCGCTCCTGTCCGTCTATCTCGTCGGCTCGGCTCTCACTCCCCTCGTCGGGGCCAGCCTCAGCGAGATGCTCGGCGCGCAGGGGTTCACGCTCGCGCTCGGCATCACGAGCTTCGTCCTGGCAGTCCCCACCGGCATCATCGCCGCCATCTCGACCCGCACCGAACGTTCCACCCCGATCCTCACGGAGGCCAACGCATGACCACCACCCTGTACTCGAATGCCCGCGTCTTCCAGGGCGCCTCATCCGGGACCGCAGCGGATGCACCCGCCCCGACGGCGTTCTTGGTGCGCGACGAGGTGTTCGCGTTTATCGGCGACGAGGCCGGCGCGCGAGCTTTCACCGCGCATCCGGACGCGACGGTCGACCTGGGCGGGCAGCTTGTGCTCCCCGGGATCACCGATGCGCACACGCACCTCGTGATGATGGGCGAGGCTCTCGGGCAGGTGGGGCTCACGGATGCCCGCAACCTCGGTGAGATCCAGCGCCTCCTGGCAGAGGCCCGCGCCGCGGACCCTGATGCCCGCGTCCTGCGGGGTCGCGGCTGGCTGTTCGATTCGATCCCGGGCGGCGCCCCGACGGCGGCGATGATCGATGAGGTGGTGGCCGATGTGCCCGTGTACCTTGACGCGAACGACTACCACTCCTGCTGGGTCAACAGCGCGGCCCTGCGGGAGCTCGGCATCACCCGCGACACCCCTGATCCGAGTGGTGGCCGCATCGGGCGGGATGCGGATGGGGAGCCGAACGGCATGCTGTTCGAGACGGCCGCGGTCGAGTATGCGTGGGCGCAGCGTGACGCCGCGATGACCGACGCCGACCGAGACGTCGCCGTCGAGCGCGTGCTCGCCGCGTACAGCGCAGTCGGCGTGACGGGGGTCGTCGATATGGCGCTCAACGAGGTCGCGCTCGACGCACTCCGACGCGCGGCGGACCGACGGGGCGGCACCCTCCCCCTGCGGGTGGCGGCGCACTGGCTCGTCTCCAATACCGACGACGACGCGCAGAACCTGGCGCAGGTCGCGCGTGCCGGGGAGCTCTCGGCTCAGCATGCCTCGCCCTGGTTGCGCGTGGTCGGCATCAAGCTCATCCTCGACGGCACGATCGACGCCTGCACGGCGGCAATGAGCACGCCGTACGCCGACGGGTCGAACGCCGATGCCATCTGGCCGGAGGACCGACTGCTCCCCGTGGTCGCGGCGGCGGATGCGGCCGGCCTGCAGATCGCGATGCACGCCATCGGAGACGCGGCGAGCAGCATGGCGCTGCATGCACTCGAGCATGCGTTCGAGGCCAACGGCGAGCTTCCGCGCCGTCACCGGATCGAGCACCTCGAGTACGCGGCACCCGGCACCGCCGAGCGCATGGCGGCCCTCGGGGTGACGGCATCCATGCAGCCCGTGCACGCTGATCCGGCGGTGCTCGGCAACTGGATCGCGCAGCTCGACGACGACCGAGTCGAGCGGGGCTTCGCCTGGCACGAGTACGAGGACGCCAAGGCCACGCTGGCCTTCTCGACGGATGCGCCAACCGCCCCGTACGGTCCGCTCGCCAACCTCTACATCGCGGCCACCCGCGAGTCTGCCCTCGACCCGAGCTACTCGGCGACTCGCCTCGACCGCACCGTGCCGATCGAGCGCGCACTGCTCCACGCGACGCGGGACGCAGCCGCCTCCGTCGGCGACGCGAGCTGGCGCGGTGAGATTCGAGAGGGCTCCGCCGCCGACTTCACGGTCGTCGACACCGACGTGCTCACCGAGCCCGCCGCGAGCCTGCTCACGACTCGGACGCTGTTGACCGTCGTCGGCGGGCGGGTGACGTTCGAGGCGTGAGGTCGTGGCGCGACCGCGGACGCGTCATCCCTACCCGAGCAGCTCAACCCCCGCCTCCGCGACAACCGCCCGTACCTCGTCGAGGTACCGCTGCGCCTGAGCGGTGAGGGGGATCGCGGAGTGGCCGATCCAGCCGATCTCGATGCGCTCATCCACGTCGAGCGGAACGGCGACGATGCCCGGGTCGAGGTCGTCGCTGATGATGCCCGTCGAGATCGTGTAGCCGTCGAGGCCGATCATGAGGTTGAAGATCGTCGCGCGATCGGAGACGCGGATCTCCTGATTGCTCGACAGCGTGGAGAGGATCTCCTCGGCGAAGTAGAAGGAGTTGTTCGCCCCCTGGTCGAAGGTGAGCCGAGGCAGGCCGGCGAGATCGTCGAGGGTCGCTCGCGCCTTCGACGCGAGCGGGTTCCTCCGGGAGACGAAGATGTGCGGCTCCGCGAGGAACAGCGTGTGGAACGCGAGGCCCGACTCCCGCAGCAGCTTGTCGATGACGTTCCGGTTGAACTCGTTCCTGTAGAGGAGCCCCAGCTCGCTGCGGAGCGTGCGCACGTCCTCGATGATGTCCCACGTGCGGGTCTCGCGCAGCGAGAACTCGTACTCGGCCGCCCCGGTGCCCTTGACCATGCGGACGAACGCGTCGACCGCGAACGAGTAGTGCTGCGCGGACACCCCGAGCAGGCGACGCGAAGGCGGGCGACCGAGGTAGCGCTGCTCGAGCAGCTCCACCTGCTCGACGACCTGCTTCGCGTAGCGCAGGAACTCCGTCCCGTCGGTCGTGAGCGAGACGCCGCGGGCAGAGCGGACGAGGAGCGCCCGGCCCACCCGGGTCTCGAGATCCTTCATCGCCGCGGACATCGTCGGCTGGGCGACGAACAGCATGTCGGCGGCGGCGCTGATCGACCGTTCGGCGGCGACCTCTACGAAGTAGTGCAGCTGCTGCAGAGTCACGCCGTTCGATCGCCGAGTCATAGCCGAAGCCTATAGTGACGCATAGTTGCGTCGAATTACTCGATGGCCGCGAATCGCCTGCACAATGGACGCATCCACGCCCACAGGCCGACCGGCCTCTCGACTCCCGGATAGGCCTCACATGGCGAACGACATCACGTTCAACATCACCACCACCCGCTTCGACGAGCACTACGCGCCGTCGGAGAGCTCCCGCATCACCACGAACTTCGCCAACCTGGCCCGCGGCGAGCACCGTCAGCAGAACCTCCGCAACGCGCTGACGATGATCGACCGCCGCTTCAACGACCTCGCCCGCTGGGACAACCCGACCGGCGACCGTTACACGCTCGAGCTCGACATCATCTCCGCGTCGCTGCAGTTCGACGACGAAGGCGACGACCGCGAGTTCCCGCTGCTCGAGGTCCTCGACATCGGGATCGTCGACCAGTCGACGGGCGAGCACCACCAGGGCATCGTCGGCAACAACTTCTCCTCCTACCTCCGCGACTACGACTTCAGCGTGCTGCTGCCGTCGGCAAACGCGGGCGGGGGCGGCTTCTCCCTGCCAGACGGCTTCGGCGAGCTCCACGGCAAGCTGTTCCAGCACTTCCTCGACTCGGCCGCCTACCAGGCGCGGTTCCCGAAGTCGCCCGTCATCTGCATCAGCGTCTCGACGAGCAAGACGTACACGCGCACCGACAACCACCATCCCGTCCTCGGCGTCGAGTACCGGCAGGACGAGTACTCGCTGACCGACCAGTACTTCGGCAAGATGGGGCTGCAGGTCCGCTACTTCATGCCCCCAGGCAGCGTCGCCCCGCTCGCGTTCTACTTCCGCGGCGACCTGCTCAGCGACTACTCCACGCTCGAGCTCATCGGCACGATCAGCACGATGGAGGCGTTCCAGAAGATCTACCGCCCCGAGATCTACAACGCCAACTCCGCCGCCGCGAACATCTACAGCCCCACACTCGACCAGCAGGACTTCTCCCGCACCGAGATCGCCTACGACCGCGAAGAGCGCAGCCAGCTCGCCATCACCCAGGGCCGCTACACCCAGGAGCACTTCGTGAAGCCGCACGGCGACGTGCTCGACGCCTGGGCCGCCGGCTACGCCGTCTCCGCTCGATGACCCCAGAAGGATCGACGAACATGAACACACTCCTCCCCGTCGCAAGCGTCGGCAGCCTACCCAAGCCGTCCTGGCTCGCGAAGCCAGAAGTCCTCTGGTCACCCTGGGAGCTCGAGGGCGCGGCGCTCGTCGAGGGCAAGCAGGATGCGCTTCGCATCGCCGTCCAGGAACAGCGCAATCGCGGCGTCGACATCATCAGCGACGGTGAGCAGACCCGCCAGCACTTCGTCACGACCTTCATCGAGCACCTCGAGGGCGTCGACTTCGAGAACCGCGAGACGGTCCGCATCCGCGACCGCTACGACGCGAGCGTGCCCACCGTCGTCGGAGCCGTGAGCCGCAAGCAGCCCGTCTTCGTCGAGGATGCCAAGTTCCTGCGCCAGCAGACCGACCAGAAGATCAAGTGGGCGCTCCCCGGCCCAATGACGATGATCGACACCCTCTCCGACCGCCACTACAAGAGCCGCGAGAAGCTCGCGTGGGAGTTCGCGACGATCCTCAACCAGGAGGCCAAGGAGCTCGAGGCCGCCGGAGTCGACATCATCCAGTTCGACGAGCCCGCCTTCAACGTCTTCTTCGACGACGTTCAGGACTGGGGCGTCGCAGCTCTCGAGCGTGCCGCGGAGGGCCTTGGCGCTGAGACGGTGGTGCACATCTGCTACGGCTACGGCATCAAGGCGAACAACGACTGGAAGGCCACCCTCGGGGCGGAGTGGCGTCAGTACGAGAAGACGTTCCCGCTCATCCAGCAGTCGTCCATCGACATCGTCTCCCTCGAGAGCCAGCACTCGCACGTGCCCATGGATCTCATCGAGCTCATCCGCGGCAAGAAGGTCATGCTCGGCGCCATCGACGTGGCGAGCGAAGAGATCGAGACCCCGGACGAGGTCGCCGACACCCTCCGCAAGGCGCTCCAGTTCGTGGATGCGGACAAGCTCATCGCGAGCACGAACTGCGGCATGGCTCCCCTGCCGCGAGACATCGCCTACGGCAAGCTGAGCGCGCTCTCTGCGGGAGCTGCGATCCTTCGCGCGGAGCTCAGCTGATCATCTCCGCCTGAGCGGGACCATCGGGGCGGGTGCGCCGGTCGGAGACGACCTACAGGCGCCCCGCCCCGAGTCGTCCGTGCGACGCCTCGAGGTAGCAGTTGCCGCACATCGACTCGTAGCTGACCTCGCCCTGGTCGATCGCGACCTGGCCGCCGTCGAACACGAACTCGCCGGCGACGCGGCGACCGTTGAAGATCGCCTTGCGCCCGCAGCGGCAGATAGTCTTGAGCTCCTCGAGCGAGTGCGCGATCTCGAGCAGCCGCTGGCTCCCGGGGAACGCGATGGTCTGGAAGTCGGTGCGGATGCCGTACGCGAGCACCGGGATGCCGTCGAGCACGGCGATGCGCAGCAGCTCATCGACCTGCCAGGTCGTCAGGAACTGGGCCTCGTCGACGAGCAGGCACGAAATCGGCTGACCGTCAGCGACCAGCGCCGCCAGCTGCTCCCGGGGGCTGTCCTCGACACCCACGAGGATCTCGACGCCCCTCGTCATGCCGAGGCGCGACGAGATCTCCCCCTCGACCTTCGTGTCGATCGCCGGCTTCGCGAGCACCACCCGGTGCCCGCGCTCCTCGTAGTTGAACGCCGCCTGCAGCAGCGCCGTCGACTTGCCCGAGTTCATCGCCCCGTAGCGGAAGTACAGCTTGGCCATGGTCCTCCTCGTTTCAGGGCTGAGCCCGGTCGATCGTACCCGCAGGGCGCGCATCCGCCCACCTCGTGACACCGTTCGCGGGATGCGACAGTTCAGAGCCGCTTGACCATCTCCAGCTCCCGCTGCCGCCGATCGAGCGGGTAGGGGATGGTCGAGCCGGTCGCGACGAAGCCGCGCCGCTCGTACGCGGCCCTCGCCCGCGCGTTGTCCTCGTGCACGTGCAGCATGAGCCCGGATGCCCGCGAGCTGGCCCACGCCTCGACCTCGGCGAGCAGCGCATCCGTCACCCCGGCCGCGGTCCCGCGGAAGGCGCCCGCCACGTACACGCTGACGAGCATCGGCCACGGCTCATCTCGGAAGGAGACGCATCCCATGGTGCCGACCCAGCGGCCGTCGTCGAGCACCGCGACGAGCGAGATGCCGTTGGCGGCATCGCCCCGCGCGCCCCTCCGCCGCCACTCCGCCTCGTCGTGCCCGAGCGCCTCCTCGAGGGTCTCCGTGTAGGCAAGCGGAGTGTCCTGAAGCATCTCGAGCCGGATCTCCCGCACCTCGTGCCAGTCGTCTGGCGTCGTCGCGCGAATCGTGAACGGAGCTGAGGTCATCGCCTGAGCGTACCCGCAGTGTGGCGTTCACCGACGGCCCCTATCGTCGGCCTGACGACCAGGCGAACAGGCGATGCGCACAGGAGCGGGGAGGCGGGCGGATGCAGCAGACGGCGGAGCCGAGGAAGGTCGGCACGGTCGGCGCGACGGCGATCGGCGTCTCCGCCATGCTCGGCGCCGGCGTCTTCTCCGCGTTCGCCCCGGCGGCCCAGGCTGCCGGCAGCTGGATGCTGCTCAGCCTCGGGGTCGCGCTGGTCGTCGCCGCGAGCAACGCAGCATCGACCGCGCAGCTCGCGCGTCAGCATCCAGGAGCCGGTGGCGTGTACCTCTACGGGCGCGAGCAGCTCGGCGAGTGGCCCGGCTTCCTCGCCGGCTGGGGCTTCGTGATCGGCAAGACGGCCTCGGTCGCGGCCATGGCCATCACAGCCGCCGCATACCTCGTGCCTGAGCCGTTCGCGCGGCCGGTCGCACTCGCCGTGCTGCTCGCCGTCACCGCCGCCGGGATGTTCGGCATCACGAGAACAGCGACCATCGCGACGATCATCGCCGGCGTCGTGATCGTCGGGCTTGTCGCAGTCCTGGTGACGGCGCAGCTCTCGCCGCCGCTCTTCGGCTCCGCGTCCGGAAGCGATGCCCAGGTCTCGGCCAGCGGCGTCCTGCAGGGCTCTGGCATCCTCTTCTTCGCCTTCGCCGGCTACGCCCGCGTCGCGACGCTCTCCGAGGAGGTCCGCGATCCGCGGCGCACCGTGCCAAGGGCGATGCTGCTGTCCTTCCTCATCGTGAGCGTCATCCTGGCGACGCTCGGATGGGCGCTCCTCGCAACGCTCGGCCCGGGCAGGCTCGCGCTGACGCCGGCTCCGATAGCAGCCCTCGTCGAGACCCAGCCCGGCCTCCAGGTCGCGGTCGGCATCCTTGCCGCGGTTGCCTCGATCGGGGCACTCTCGGCCGTGCTGGCTGGGAGCTCCCGCACGGCGATGGCCATGGGCAGACGACGCGAGCTGCCCGGCCCGCTGGCGCGCCAGCATCCATCAACCTCGGTGCCCCGGGTCGCGGTGCTCGCCGTCGCAGCCGGCGCCGCGCTGCTGATCTGCGTGGGCGACATCCGCGAGGTCATCGGGTTCTCCAGCGCTGGAGTGCTCGTCTACTACCTGGTCGCGAATCTCAGCGCCCTCACCCAGGCGAGGGAACACCGCACCGTTGCGCGCGCCGTCTCAGCGCTCGGCGCCATCGGCTGCGTCGTGCTCGTCGTGACGCTGCCCCCGCTCGCGCTGGCGTCGGCGCTCGGAGTCTTCCTCGTGGGCGTCGCCGTCCGCCTCGCGCTGCGCCGCCGATCGAACCACGGCTGACGCAGCGAAGCCGCCCCGCGGGTGCGGAACGGCTTCGGTGGCGTGCGCTGGCTGCCTCGGAGTTGCCCGAGCGCGTGGCCTAGTGCGCGTTGAGCTCGAGGGCCTTCGCGCTGGCCGCCTGCGTCGAGTCGGCGAGCTCGGCCGAATCGTTGACGTCGGTGCCGAGGCTCGGCACGAGCGCCTCGAGCTTCGGGGCCCATTCGGCCTTCTTCTGCGGGTAGCAGCGGCCGAGCAGGTCGATCATGACCGGCACGGCGACGGACGCTCCGGGGGATGCCCCGAGCAGACCCGCGATCGAGCCGTCCTTCTTGGCCACGACCTCCGTGCCCATCTGCAGGATGCCGCCGCGCTTCGGGTCCTTCTTCATGACCTGCACGCGCTGCCCCGCCGTGATGAGGCGCCAGTCGGCGGCGTTCGCCTCCGGGAAGAACTCCTGCAGCTGCTCGAACTTCTTGTCCTTGCTCGCGAGCACCTGGCCGACGAGGTAGGTGACGAGGTCGAAGTTGTCCTTCGCGACCGCGAGCATCGGGATGAGGTTGTGCGGGCGCAGCGACTTGACGAGGTCGAGGTAGCTGCCCGTCTTCAGGTACTTGGGGCTGAAGCCCGCATACGGCCCGAACATGAGGGCCGGCTTGCCGTCGACGACACGAGTGTCGAGGTGCGGCACCGACATTGGCGGGGCGCCGACGGATGCCTTGCCGTAGACCTTCGCGAGGTGCTTCTCGACAACCTCCGGGTTGTCGGTGCGCAGGAACTGGCCGGAGATGGGGAAACCGCCGTAGCCCTTGATCTCGTCGATGCCCGACTTCTGCAGCAGCGGAAGTGCGCCGCCGCCTGCCCCGACGAACACGAAGCGCGCACGGGTGACGTTCTTGCGGCCCTTCTGCTCACCGGCACGCTGCTGCGTCGCGATCTGCCAGATGCCGTCCCGCTGCTGGCGCAGCGCGATGACCTCGGTGTTGAGGCGCAGCACGGCGCCCCGGTCGACAAGACCCTGCACGAGCTTGTGCGTCAGCGCACCGAAGTCGACGTCGGTTCCGGCGGCGACGCGCGTTGCGGCGACCTTCTCGCCCGACGGACGCCCCTCGACGAGCGACGGCGCCCATGCCTTGATGACCTCGAGGTCGTCAGAGAACTCCATCGTCGAGAAGAGCGGCTCGGTCTTGAGCAGCTCGAAGCGGCGACGCAGGAACTCGACGTTCTCGGCACCCCGAACGAACGTCATGTGCGGCACGGAGTTGATGAACCCAGACGGCTCGGGCAGCTCGCCCGCCTCGACGAGCGAGGCCCAGAACTGCCGAGACACCTGGAACTGCTCGTTGATCTGGATCGCCTTGGACGCGTCGATGACGCCGTCCTTCTCAGGCGTGTAGTTGAGCTCGCAGAGCGCCGCGTGCCCAGTCCCAGCGTTGTTCCACGGGCTCGAGCTCTCCTGAGCGAGCCCGTCGAGTCGCTCGATGACCTTGATGCTCCACTCCGGCTCAAGCTTGTTGAGAAGCGAGCCGAGGGTGGCACTCATGATGCCCCCGCCGATCAGAACGACGTCGTAGATCTTCTGTGAATCAGTCACCGAGACAGTCTACGTCCGAGGCAGATGCACGTCCGCTTCGAGGATGCCCGTCGGTCGTCACATTCGGGGCTTTTTGCCGTTTTCGAATGCGATGGCCGCCGCGGGCGTGTTTCGCCGCGGCATTCTCGGCACCAGACGCAAGAACGGACGCCCCCGAGAGGGCGTCCGTTCTCCGTGGAACAGGCGGCTGTCAGGCCTTGGCGGCGACGAGCTCGGCGATCTGCACCGCGTTGAGCGCTGCGCCCTTGCGGAGGTTGTCGTTCGAGATGAACAGCGCGAGACCGCGGTTGCCGTCGACCGACTGGTCCTGGCGGATGCGGCCGACGAGGCTCGGATCGGCGCCGGCAGCCTGCTGCGGCGTGGGTACGTCCACCAGCGCGACGCCGGGCGCCGCAGCGAGCAGCTCGCGCGCACGGTCAGGCGTGAGCGCGTCGGCGAACTCGGCGTTGATCGACAGCGAGTGGCCCGTGAAGACGGGGACGCGAACGCACGTTCCGCTCACGCGAAGCTCGGGGAGGCCGAGGATCTTGCGGCTCTCGTTGCGCAGCTTCTGCTCTTCGTCCGTCTCCTCGGTGCCGTCGTCGACAACCGACCCGGCGAGGGGGATCACGTTGAAGGCGATGGGGGCGACGTACTTGTCCGGAGCCGGGAACTCGACGGACGAACCGTCGTGCACGAGCCCGAGGAGCGCCTCCTCGCCCTGCGAGACCGCGGCGACGGCCTGACCGGAGAGCTCACGGGCACCCGCGAGGCCGGAGCCAGACGTGGCCTGGTAGGTCGACACGATGAGGCGCTCGAGGCCGGCCGCCTCGTGGAGCACCTTGAGGACGGGCATCGCGGCCATGGTCGTGCAGTTGGGGTTCGCGATGATGCCCTTCGGCGGCGCGACGATGGCCTCCGGGTTGACCTCGGAGACGACCAGCGGCACCTCGGGGTCGCGGCGCCACGCGCTCGAGTTGTCGATGACAACCGCGCCGGCGGCGGCGAAGCGCTCGGCCTGCGCACGCGACGTGGTCGCGCCCGCGGAGAAGAGCGCGATATCGATGCCGCTCACGTCGGCGACGGCGACGTCTTCGACCGTGATGTCCTCGCCACGGAATGGGAGGGTCGTGCCCGCCGACCGGGCGGAGGCGAAGAAGCGGATGCTCGCGACGGGGAAGTCGCGCTCCTCGAGGAGGGTGCGCATGACGGCGCCGACCTGACCGGTCGCGCCGACGACGGCGACGTTCAACTTGGTGCTCATGACTGCTCTTTTCTGCTCAGCCGCGTCAGCGGCCGGTGCCTGCGTAGACGACTGCCTCGGCGTCGCCGTCGAGGTCGAAGGCGGTGTGGATGACACGGGTGGCCTCGGTGACGAGGTCGGCCTGCGTGATGATCGAGATGCGGATCTCGGACGTGGAGATCATGTCGATGTTGATGCCAGCATCCTTCAGCGCAGTGAAGAGCTTCGCCGTCACGCCTATGTTGGTGCGCATGCCGGAGCCGACCAGCGAGATCTTCCCGATGTCCTCCGTAAGACGCAGCGACGCGTAGCCGATCTGCTCACCCTCCGCGGCGACCGCGTCGAGCACGCGCTGCGCGTCAGCCTTGGGCAGCGTGAAGGAGATGTCGGTGACCTTCGTGTCCTGCTCGGACACGTTCTGCACGATCATGTCGATGTTCGCGCCCTGCTCGGCGACGATCGTGAAGATCGCAGCCGCCTTGCCTGGCACATCCGGGACCCCCGCGATGGTGATCTTGGCCTGGCTCAGGTCGTGGGCGACACCCGCGATCATTGCTGCTTCCACTTCGTACTCCTCTGCCCGGTCTGGGTTGTAGACGATGGTGCCCTCGTGGTCGGAGAACGACGAGCGGACGTGGAGCGTGACTCCCTGTCGGCGTGCGTACTCGACCGCGCGGATGTGAAGGACCTTCGCGCCCGAGGCGGCGAGCTCCAGCATCTCCTCGCTCGAGATGTAGCTCAGCTTGTGCGCCTTGGGCACGATGCGCGGGTCGGCGGAGAAGACCCCGTCGACATCGGTGTAGATCTCGCAGACGTCGGCGCCGAGCGCAGCGGCGAGGGCGACAGCGGTCGTGTCCGATCCTCCGCGCCCGAGCGTGGTGATGTCCTTGGAGTCGCGGTTGAAGCCCTGGAAGCCGGCGACGATCGCGATGGCGCCCTCGTCGAGCGCTTCGCGCACGCGCACCGGGGTGACGTCGACGATTCGGGCATCGCCGTGCGTGGAGTCGGTGATCATGCCCGCCTGGCTGCCCGTGTAGCTCCTGGCATCCATGCCGAGGTCCTTGATGGCCATCGCGAGGAGTGCCATCGAGACGCGCTCTCCGGTCGTGACGAGCATGTCGAACTCGCGCGCATCCGGAATCGTGGCGATCTGGTGGGCGAGGTCGATGAGGTCGTCCGTCGTGTCGCCCATGGCGGAGACAGCCACGACCACGTCGTTCCCTGCACGGCGGGTCTCGACGACTCGACGGGCTACTCGCTTGATGCTCTCGGCATCGGCGACCGATGATCCGCCGTACTTCTGGACGATCAGACTCACGTGTCGTGTCTCCTCCGGTTCGGGATGCGCGTCGAGCCTCGCTCGCGCGCCACAAGCTCCCATCCTATCCGGCGGGGGCATGCGGTTCCTAGCGCGAGTGCCGTTCGTTTCCGTTGATTGCGGGGCGGTGACCGCTTGGCGACACTGCTCGGCGCCGCTCGCTGGCTCCGCGCGCTCGACTCGCTCGCGCCACGGGCTCCACGTACTCCAGTCCCTCGCGTCACGCGCTCCGCGTACTCCACTCACTCGACAGAGTTGTGGGCGGATGCGGTTAGCAACTCGCGCAAGCGCACCAACCCACAACTCCGCGCCGCGCGGGTCGGCGTCGCACCGCCCCACTCAGGGACCCGCAGCCCCACCGACCCGCTCAACCACCCGCACCACTCACCCACTCACCTGCCCATCCCCTCGACAGAGTTGTGGGCGGATGCGGTTAGCAACTCGCGCAAGCGCACCAACCCACAACTCTGCGCCGCGCGGGTCGGCGTCGCACCGCCCCACACACGGACCCGCCGACCCGCTCAACCACCCGCACCACTCACCCACTCACCCAGTCACTCGACAGAGTTGTGGGTGGATGCGCTCGACAACGCCCGCAAGCGCATCTGCCCACAACTCTGCGCCGCGCGGGCGGCGTCGCACCGACCCGCTCAGGGACCCGCAGCCCCACTCACCCACTCACCTGCCCATCCCCTCGACAGAGTTGTGGGTGGATGCGCTCGACAACGCCCGCAAGCGCATCTGCCCACAACTCTGCGCCGCGCGGGCTGGGAGGTCGGGGTGTAAGCGAATGGGGCGTTTTCGCCCCGTCTTCGGGGCCGCGGAGGGGTGAAACTGACCCATTCGGCGGTTTCGGCGGTGGGTGAGGCCGGCGCGGGCGGGCGGAGAGCGGGTGCGAGCGGAGCGCCGTAGAGTGCTCTCATGCACGGTGAGTACAAGGTTCCTGGCGGGAAGCTCGTCACAGTCGACCTCGAGGTGGAGGGCGGTCGCATCGTCGATCCGCACCTCGCCGGCGATTTCTTCCTCGAGCCCGATGAGGCGCTCGACGACATCAACAGCGCGCTGCGGGGGCTCGCCGCCGATTCGTCGGCGGAGGACATCTCGGCGGCGGTTCGGGACGGCCTGCGGGAGGACGCGACGCTGCTCGGTGTCACGCCGGAGGCGGTCGGCGTCGTCGTGCGCCGTGCCGTTCTCGGCGCCAGAGACTGGCGCGCGTACGACTGGCAGATCCTGCATCCGGGCCCTCTGTCTCCCCGAGAGCACGTCGCGCTCGACCAGGTGCTGACGGAGGAGGTCGGCGCCGGTCGTCGGCCAGCGACGCTGCGGTTGTGGGAGTGGGATGAGACGGCTGTCGTGCTCGGCTCGTTCCAGTCGGTGAAGAACGAGGTCGACCAGAAGAACCTCGACAAGTACGGGGTGCAGCTGGTGCGACGCATCACGGGCGGCGGGGCCATGTTCATGGAGGCCGGGTCGGTGGTGACGTACTCGCTGTACGTTCCGAGCGATCTGGTGCATGGCATGTCGTTCGCGGAGTCGTACGCGTTCCTCGACTCGTGGGTGCTGGATGCGCTGCACGGCCTGGGCATCAACGCGAGGTACGAGCCGCTCAACGACATCGCGAGCCCGTCGGGCAAGATCGGCGGGGCGGCGCAGAAGCGGCTCGGCTCGGGTGCGGTGCTGCATCACGCGACGCTCAGCTACGACATCGACGGCGACCGCATGACGGAGGTGCTGCGCATCGGCCGGGAGAAGCTGAGCGACAAGGGCACGCAGTCTGCGAACAAGCGGGTGAGCCCGCTTCGCTCGCAGACAGGACTTGAGCGTTCGGTGATCATCGACCATTTCAAGCAGACGTTCGTGGAGCACTACGGGGGCACGCCGGGTGAGCTCACCGAGGACGAGCTGGCGCGTGCGCGCGAGCTGGCGGAGTCGAAGTTCGCTTCGCGGGAGTGGACGCACCGGGTTCCGTAGCCTGCGTACGCGTACGCGTGCGCTTGCGGGGTCAGACGAGGGTGAAGCGCCAGCGGGCGTGACGCTCCTCGCCTGCTGGGCGTGCGAGGAGCGTCGCGAGCACGCCGGCTGGTCCGGCGCGGAGGAGCACCTCCGTGTAGTCACCGTCGGTGGGTTCGACCAGCACGTCGCCGGCGGGGGTCGGGAACCGGAACGCACGCGTCCAGGTGCGCCAGGGTGCTCCCGCGATGCTCAGGCGCTTCGCGTCCGGTCCGTCGCCGAAGTCGATGTGCTCGGCGGTCGCCGGCACGAAGACGAAGACCGCGAGGTCGTCGGTGCCGGGTGCTCGGGTCGGATCGCTCAGGGAGATGTCGATCGCGGAGAAGTCGGCGTTCGGCTGTACGCTCCAGCGTCGTTCGTCTCCGCTGGAGCCGTCGAGGGCGAAGCTGGCGTCGTGGAGCGCCCATTCGACGCCGTGGTCTGGCGTCGTCCGGTCGCGGAGGCGTGCGACCCAGGCTGCTGCTGGCAGGCGGTTGAGGGGCCCGATGGAGCGACTGCGTGGCTGGGAGGATTCCAGCACGTGGATGCCGCGATGCCGCCAGGCGTGGAGGCCCGTCGCGGCCGACACGTCGAGGCCGCCCCCAGGAGTGAGGCCGTCGGCCTCGTGTGGGGCGCGCGTTCGCGGCCCTCGGGGCGTCGGCGTTGGCATGGGCATCGGTGTCGGTGTCGGCATGGGCATCCGCCTCTGCTGCCCGTCGCGGAGCTCGATGCGGTAGGCGATCGTGCCGTGCCCGCTGATTCGGGCTAGATGCGGTCCTTCGACTCGCCAGATGCCCGAGGTGAGTCCGGTCACGTCGATGCCGATTCCGTGGTGCTTCTCGTGCCAGCTCGCTCGCACGCCGAGCGCTTCGTACGTGTGGGCAGGGCCGACGGCGGGTTCGAAGTCGGTGGCCTCGGGAGGCCAGATCCCGCGCACCACGTGGGCCGAGCGCTCGTCTCGGCCGCGCGCCGAGACCGTCAGCTCGGCGTCGCGGAACCCGCTCCAGGGTGAGGCGGTGAGGAGGTGGCCGCAGTTCTGCGTGACGGTGAGCTCGATGCTCCCGCGCCGGACGGTGACGACCCGGGTGAGGTGCTCCGAGGTGGTGGTCCAGGCGCCGCCGTGCTGGCTGACGCTCACCCGCGTGACCGCTGGCCGCCGCACGCCTGCCGGGGTGTCGCCGCAGACGGGGAACGCGTCGACGAGCACCGGGCCGAGCCGGTCCCTGTGCCGAACGGTCAGGGTGCCCGTCTCGACGTCCAGCTCGGCGCGGAACCCGCCGTGCTCGTGGCGCAGCGGCGGATGCGCCGCTCGCGACTGAGGGGCGACTTCCGCATCCGGAATCTCGGCCGGCTCGCCGTCGACGCTCCCCGAGACGAGCTCGCCCGTCTGGTCGTGCACGACCGCCTCGATCCGGCTCGTGCCGATGCGCAGCTGGTAGTCGATGAGAGTCCGTCCGGCTCCGTCGATGCGGACACCGCCGGTGAGCGACTCCTCCCGAGCCGCCCGCAGTGATCGTGTCTCGGATCCCGGCCCGCTCGGGCCCACGAGGCCGGACTCTCCGGGGACGAGGGTCGATGAGATCCCCGGGAGGTGGTTCACGAGTTCCAGGTAGCCGTCTTCGTCTGGTCTCGGGGAGGCCACGTTGCGGAAGCCGACGCGCACGTAGAGCGGGAACGCTCGCTGGTTGGCGGGGTCGACCTCGAGTCGCAGGGTGCGCAGGCCGAGCGAGGGGAAGCGCCGGAACGATTCGGCGAACAGCTCGCCGACGAGGAAGCCGCCTCGCAGTGTGCGCTCGACGACGAACATGACGGCGAAGAGGTGGCCTTCTGGCGCCACCCGGCGTCCGGACATGCGCGCGTAGGCGAGGGTGCCGACGATCGCGCCTCGGCTCTCCGCCACGAGGAGGAGGCGCACTCCGGTCTCCTGGATGCTCGCGAGCAGGGATGCGCCGTCAAGCGGCAGTCCCGTCACGGCGGGCCCGGTCCCGTGGTCGTTGATGAAGCGGGCGACCCGGTCCGCGTCCGTGGCGGCGTCGAAGGGCCTGATCCTGGTGGTCATCGGATTTTCGCGGAGAGGCGCCACACTCCGAGGCTCAGGAAGAGCGCGAAGACGGCGGCGAGGGCGAGGCTCGCGACGCTGGCGGTCAGCTCGAGCGAGCCGATGCTCGCGGTCATCCCGTAGAAGTCCCGGATCCCGTCGAGCGCGGCCTGGTCGCCGCCGGCCAGGGCGCTGGCTGCCTGGTCGGTGTACGGACGCCGGATGAGCATGGCGGCCTGGGCGAAGGGCAGCGTGTTGATCATCGTGACGACTCCGGCGGGCAGCGTGCCGGCCGGCACGTACGCGCCGGAGAAGAACCCGATGAGCGACCCGATGACGGTTGACACCGCGGTGAAGGCGCCGGCCGTCTGCAGGAAGGTGACGATGAAGGCGCCGAGCCCCGAGAAGGTCGCGCTCGAGAGGAGGACGAAGGCGAAGGTCGTCCCGAGGTTGCCCGGTGTCAGGGGCGGGTGCCCCTGCGTGAGCAGGTAGAGCTGGCCGATCACGATGATGACCGTGGTCATGATCACGGAGATGATGAATCCGGCGATGAGGTAGCCCAGCACCACCTGGGAGCGTCGGAGGGGCGACACCATGAAGTCCCGGAAGCGACCGGTGACGTTGTCGTCGACGAAGACGCCGAGGCCGGCGATGGCGGTCGTGAGGGTGGTGATCATCGTGATGCCCGCGAAGACCCACGAGTCGACGAACCAGCGCACGTCGGCGTCGGCGGCCTGCGGGAACGAGGCTCGGAGGGTGTCGACCTGCAGTCCGCCGAGGAAGAGCGCGTAGAGCGCGATCAGGATGATCGCGGACAGCAGCGAGAAGAAGACGCCGATCCGGTCGCGGAAGAACAGACGGAGGTTGCGTCCCGTGAGGAGCCAGATGCTGCTCATGCGGCGACCCCCTTGAGGAGTGCGAGGAAGACGTCGTCCATGGTGCCGTGTCGGAACTCGAAGTCTCGGACTCGGAGGCGACGCAGGAGGTCGAGCGCCTCCGTCGATGACGAGACGGTGACCCGGAGATCATCGCCCTCTCGGCGCACGTCGATGCCGGAGGCCGCGCAGAGGCGGAGGGCCTCCGCTGGGTCGTCGACGCGGAGCGTCAGCACGCTCGAGCTGAACTCGGCGCGAAGCTGGGCCGGTGTCCCGGCCGCCACGATCCGCCCCTTGTCGATGACGCAGACCTCGTCGGCGTTCTCCGTCTCCTCCATGTAGTGGGTGGTGAGGAAGATGGTGGTGCCCTGATCTCGGCGGATGTCGTGGATCGTCGACCAGATGAGCTCTCGCGACTGCGGGTCGAGTCCGGCGGTGGGTTCGTCGAGGAACAGCACGGTCGGTCGGTGCATGAGTGCCCGCGCGATGTCCGCCCGGCGCCGCTGCCCGCCGGAGAGCGGACCGTACCGTCGGTTCAGGATGGGCTCGATGCCGACGAGGCCTGCGAGCTCGGCGGTGCGGGTTCTGGTCTCCTGCTTGCTGAGCCCGTAGAAGCCCGCCCGGATCTCGAGGTTCTCCCGCACGGTCAGGAGCGGGTCGAGCAGGGACGATTGGAAGACGGCTCCGATGGTGCGCTTCACCCGCTGCGCTTCCGTCTGCACGTCGAAGCCGTTGACGGTGATCGTGCCCGAGGTGGGGGTGAGCGTCGTCGTGATGCACCCGATGGTCGTGGACTTGCCTGCGCCGTTCTCCCCGAGGAAGGCGAAGACCGAGCCTCCGGGGACGGAGAGCGACAGCTCGTCCACTGCGACGAGCTCGCCGTACGTCTTGCTGAGTCTCTCGACCTCTACCGACACCAGTTCTCCTTCGTGCTTTGCGCCATGGCCGTGTGGTGCTCGCGGCGGTCCGGCCCTGCCTGCGGGCCGTCGTCGTGGGCGGGGATCCAGCTGCCGTGCAGACCCAGCGGGATGCGCGCGGGGAGGTGGATGCGCGCGAGCTCGTCGCCGCCGAAGTCTTTGGCGCTCAGGATCAGGAGGTCGCTGGCGTTCCGCTGCGGGTTGTGGACGTAGCAGAGCAGGTAGCCGTCGTCCTCCTGGGCACTCCCGGCTCGCGGGACGAAGATCGCCTCGCCGACTGCCGCGTCGGTGCCGAGCCGCCGCGCCTGCGCGGAGCCGCGGTCCAGGTCGTGCTTGAACAGCACGTTGTCGAATTCCGAGTCGGGGACGTCGTCGAGCTCTCTCGGCCCGGTCCGCCAGGTCGCGACGAGCTCACCGGCGCTTGACGTGTAGGCGAAGCGGTTTCGGCGGCCGGAGCGGCGGTCGTCGATGCGCGGGAACTCCTGCGGGGTGTCGTCGAGTCGGCGCCGGACCACGCTTCGGCGGGTGAGGTCGAGCGTGAATCGCTCGAGCGACGGGGTGCCGTGGTCTTCGATGGAACCGCGACGCGTGGCGAACATGGAGGGGTGCGTGATGGCGTCGAGGGTGATGACGTTGTCCGATTCGAAGGCGTTGACCGTGTGGTAGATCCAGACGGGGTCGAGGTCGAACCACGTCACGCCTGCGCGCTCGTCGCCTCGGGCCAAGACGCCGAGCCGCGCCTGCGCCGCGGAGCTCCAGCGGAACGGGAAGGGGTCTCCAGCGGCGGCGGCCAGTGCGCTGAACTTGGCGGGCAGGTCGAAGAGGATCACGTGCTCGCTCGTGAGCGCGAAGTCGTGCATCATCGTGGCCGTGGGCAGCTCGATCGACTGCGAGCGGACCAGCTGACCGCGCGCGGAGACGACGCAGTACTCGACGGATCGTGACCCGGAGAAGTAGCCGACCGTATGGAGGTCCCCGGTCTCCGGGTCAGTCTTCGGATGCGCGGACAGGCCGGCCCGCAGCTTGCCGTCGAAGTCGTACGGGCCCACCGTCTCGAGGCTCGCGTCGAGCTCGAACGGGAGCGTCCCGCCTTCGCCGAGGGACAGGATCCTGCCAGCGTGCCCGACGACGTTGATGTTCGATGGAGTGTCGACGCCGCCGAGCACCGAGTACGCGCGTCGGGGTTCGCCGAGCGTTCGCGTGACGGGGCTCTGCCGGACCCAGCGGTTGCGGTACCACTCGGCGCGGCCGTCCCTGAGGCGCACGCCGTGGATCATGCCGGCACCGAGGAAGTAGTGGAACCTCGCGTGCTCGACGCCGATCGGATTGGGCCCGTTTCGGAGGTAACGGCCGTCGAGGTCGGTCGGGATGGATCCGGTCACCGCCAGGTCGAAGGCGGTCACCTCCTCAGCGACCGGCGCGAACGACCCCTTCCGGAACGGGGAACGAGCCCCCGTGTTCCTCATGCGGATTCCGCCATCTGCACCGGTGAGCGGGAGAGCAGCTTCCGAGCGGCGAGGGCGTTCGCGGCCTGCTGCGCGGCGATCATGAGTCCCCCGGTGAGCAGGACGTCCGAGACCTTCAGCGAGGGCCGGAGGGTGTCGCCCCCGAACAGCTGCTGCCCGTCGCCGATCGGGATGCCGACGGCACCTGCGATCACGACGGCGATGATGGCTGCGACAGTGCCGATGAGGACCATCCCGAGCCCGATGAGCAGGACCTGCACGGCGTAAACCGTCTCGATGTCCTTCGCGCTGAACCCCATCGTCCGCATTGTCGCGAGTTCGCGTCGGTCGCGACGCAGGGAGAACCCGACGACGTTGCCGATGAGGACCGCGCAGATGAGCGCCGCGACGATCACGAGCGCCCACATGATCGCCTGCTGCGCGGCGAGGACGGTGAAGATCAGGCCGGCCGTCTCCTTCGACGTGAGGAACTGCAGCCCGGGAGCATCAGCGCCGAGGGACGCCGCCGCTGTCGCGGGGTCGACACCCGGGGCGAGGGTGATGAGGATCTGCGTGATGGCGTCTGGCCGATCCAGGATCTGCTGCATGCCGGCGATGTCCATGACCACGGAGCTGGAGCGGAAGAGCCCGAAGCGGCTGTTGTCGTACACGCAGACGACGTCGGCGGTGATGGGACCGGCATCGACGGGCGCGCCAGCGACCGAGAGGCGCACGCTCGTGCCGACGTCGATGCCGAGTTCGTCTCGCTGAGCGATGTTGATGCAGACCTGGGCTGCGCCTGCCGGGGCCTGCCCTGCGACGATCTCGTAGCCTTCCGCGGCGATGTCCGAGCCCACGAGGACAACCCCGGCATCCTGTGCCTTGATCGTCATGCTCGCGCCGGCCGTGAGACGCGGCCGCACCTGCTCGACGCCCTCGGCTCCCGCGACGCGCTGCAGCGTGGACTCGGCGTCCGCGATGTAGGTGACGACGTCGGACTCGGGGTTGAGCATCGAGTACTCGTACCCGTCCGCGAACGCGGAGACGTCGCCACTGATGATGTCGCTGGCCGACTGCGTCATCATGGTGCCCATCGCGGTGATCGCAGCGAACGAGAGCAGCAGTCCGAACGTCGCGACGGAGACGCTCGTGAAGGTCCGGGCGTTGCGGGGGTTCGCGCGGATCATGGACACCGCCATGTGGAGCTTGTAGCGCAGGTCGAGGCTCGCACTCTCCCCTGGCGTTTCGCGCCCTGCGGTCGATCCGGGGCGCTCGGTCGGCTCTGGGTCAGTGGCTCGCGTCATCTGTCGCCCTCTCCTTCGTGGTTCGGTCCTGCTCCGCGAAGTACCGCTCGTCGCTGCGGAAGAGCCGTTTCGCGACGTCCGGGTGCTCTCGAAGCGATCGCCGGATGTCGACGCCGAAGGTCTCTGCGGGGACGTGCTCGCTGGGCGATTCGACAGCCGAGATGAAGGCGTCGAGAGATGCCCGCATGGCTTTGCCCGGCGCAGTGTCGCCGTAGTCGAACACGATCATGGGGCTGCCGATGTTGCAGACGTCGACGACGCTGGCACCGTAGCTCCCGAGCACTCGCCTGAGGTACTCGGCCGCGTACGGGGCATCGAAAGGACTCGCGGACGTCGACATCGCGAGCGCCCCCTTGCCCGCCAGGAGCTGCCGGTGGCTCAGGCGCGTCGTCCGCTCGATGAAGCGCATCATCGTCGAGTTGACGTTCGCGCAGTAGTTCGGGCTCGCGAGGATGACGCCGTCCGCGGCGAGCATCGCGTCGATCAGGGTCTCCGCGTCGTCGACGAACGTGCATCCATCTCGACGGAAGCAGCGGCCGTTGCCGTCGCACGTCGTGATGTCCAGGTTCCACAGCGCGGTCTCCTCGTACCGCCAGGCCGGGCGCTGCTCGGTGAGGTACGCGCGGGAGGCTTCGAGCATCACCGCCGTGTGGCTGAGGTTCCTCGGCCGCGGGCTGGAGTGGATGGCGAGGATCTTCACGCCGCGAGCCGCCCGTCGACGAGGTGCACGATGCGTCTCCCCGCTGCCAGGACTCGGTCGTCGTGAGACGAGACGACGATCGTCGTGCCGTCCCGCTCGTTGAGCAGGCGCAGGAGATCGAGGACCCCGTCCGCGTTGCGCCCGTCGAGGCTCGCCGTCGGCTCGTCGGCGACGACGACCGCGGTTCCGCTCGTGACGGCGCGGATGATCGCCGCGCGCTGCTGCTGGCCTCCCGACAGCTGGCGCGGAAGCGCCGTGAGCTTGTCGCCGAGGCCGACAGCGGTCAGCAGCTCGCGGGTCCTGGCTGCGGCTCCTCGCGTGAGCCGACCTTGGACTCGGAGCTGCAGGACGGCGTTCTCGTAGACGGAGAGGGAGCCGACGAGGTTCGACTTCTGGAACACGTAGCCGATCTGATCGCGGCGGAAGTCGGAGAGCTCGCGAGGCGAGAGGCGGGTCAGCTCAGCGCCGTTGACCCTGATCGAGCCTGAGGTCGCCGTGTCGAGCCCGCCGATGAGGTTGAGCAGGGTGGTCTTGCCCGATCCGGAGGGGCCCGCGAGCACGACGAACTCGCCGGCCGCGATCTCGAGAGAGATGCCGCGGTTCGCGCGCACCTCGCTCGTGCCCTCGCCATACGTCTTGGTCAGGTCCTGCGTCGTGATCATGCGGTACGTCCTTCGAGGAAGCTGTAGGTGATGTCGGCACTCGCGACGATGCGGTCGTCGACGGTCGCGGTCGCCTCGACCTTCCCCATGGAGGCGAGCATCGCGATCGCCCGTGCGTCGAGGACGAGTCGGTCGCCGGGGACGACGGCGTTCCGGAAGCGGACGGTGTCGATTCGGGCGAGGACGCAGAGCCGATCCCCGATGTCGAACAGCTGGCCCCCTGCCTGGGCCATCGCCTCGAGGATCAGGACTCCGGGCATGATCGGGTTCCCGGGGAAGTGGCCCGCGAAGTGCGGCTCGTTGACCGTGACGTTCTTGATCGCGCGGACCGAGGTTCCGGGCACGAGCTCCTCGATCCTGTCGAGCAGAAGGAACGGGTACCGGTGGGGGAGCCTCGCCATGAGGTCGCGCGTGGTCGCGGCGCCACTCATGCCATTCATGCGGTGAGCCCGCCATCGGCCACCAGGCAGTGCCCGTTGATGTACGAGGCGCCCGGCCCCGCAAGGAACTGGACGACGTCCGCGATCTCCGCCGCCCGCCCGAAGCGAGCCTGGGGGATCAGCTTCAGGTAGTCGTCGCGCGTCGGCTGCGGCAGCGAAGCGAGCATGTCGGTGTCGATGAAGCCGGGAGCGACTGAGTTCACCCGGATCCCGAACGTCGCGAGTTCCTTCGCGAGGGTCTTGGTGAGGGCGATGACGCCGGCTTTCGCTGCCGCGTAGTTCGCCTGCCCGATCGGGCTCGTGAGGGCACTCACGGAGGCGATGTTCACGATGGTCCCGTGCTTGGCGGCGGCCATCAGCCAGGCTGCCTGCCTCGAGCAGGAGAAGGTCCCGGACAGGTCGGTGTCGACCACCGAACGCCAGGACTGCTCGCTCATCATGAGCGCGTATCCGTCCTTGGCGTGGCCCGCGTTGTTGACCTGCACGTCGAGCCCACCCCACGCGGCCTTGATCTCGGCGAACATGGCCTTCACCTCGGCAAAGGAGGAGACATCCGCCTTGACCGGCAGCACCTGGCCCGGGTAGCGGTGCTCGAGGCCTTCGAGCACCGACATGGTCTCGCTCCGAGCGCTCCGGTAGTTCACGGCGACGCGAGCCCCGCTGTGCAGGAAGCGCTCCGCGACGGCGAGTCCGATTCCGCGGGTTGCGCCGGTGACGCAGACGCGTGTGGTGCCTGCGAGGTGACGATGGGCGTTCACGCTGCCGCCTTCCGAGTGATCGTCGAGGTGACGCCGCCGTTGACGGTCGCCACGGTCGTGAGGATTCTCGAGCCGGGCGCGGATGCCTGCAGGCCGATGATGTGGGCGATCGCCTCGTTGCCGCCGAAGCACTCGCCGGTCGCGAGTCTCGGCAGCAGCACGCTGCCGCGGTGGCCGATGGCGCGGATGGCGGAGAGCTCGCTCCGCGTGAGCCCCTCGAGTCCGTTCGCGGTGCCGACGACCGTGTCGACGTCGTCGATGGCGAGGTTCGCGCGTTCGAGCGCCAGCCGCATCGAATGCTCGATGGTCGTGTCGTCGGGCTGCCAGTCCAGATAGCTGACGCCTGCGCCTGCGGCCGAAGCCGAGGCCGTGCTCAGAAGCGTCGCGAGCGGCGTCGCACCGCGTTCCTCGGCCGACCGGGCCGACTCCAGGACGACGACGGCTGCCGCTTCCCCGGTGGCGAAGGTGAAGGCGACCCCCCGGGGGTCCTCGAAGACGCGGTCGAAGTACTCGGTCATGATCTGGTTGGTCTCGTCGAGGGAGATGGCGAGCATCACCTCCGCCTTTCCGGAGGCGAGCAGCAGCTCGGCGTAGGCAAGCGCTGACCCTCCGACGAGGGTCGAGTTGGCTCCCTTGAGGCCGAGGGCGAGGCTCGCCTGGCCGTTGGCCACGTTGTAGACGGTCTGCGTGAAGAGCCCGGGGCTCGCCTGCTGGAGCCCGCCGCCGAGGAGACCCTCGAGGTACTCGCTGACGACCCTCTGCGGTCCGTACTCGGTGCCGGTGACCACGCCGACTCGCTCGAGGTCGGCTGGCCGCTCGCCGAGCTGCGCCGAGGTGAAGGCATCGGTGGCGGCCGCCATGGCGACCTGGCTGAAGCGCTTCTTGCGGCGGAGTCCCACGGGCTTCACGTAGTCCGTGATGCTGAAGCCCTCCGGAATCGGCCGGGTCTCGTGTCCGAGTTGCGTCGTTCCACGCGACGCGAGGCCCTCGGCTTCGTCGATGTCGGCGAAGGCCCAGCCGAATCGGTCGAGCGCGCCGGTGGACGCCGCGTGGTCCTGGAGGTGGAGGCCGAGGGGCGATATCGCCCCGAGGCCGGTGATGAGCGTGGGTGTCGTCATTGCTGTGCTCTCTTTCTCAGCCAGTTCTCTGCCAGGGAGATGGATCTCGCTGCGGACGCGATCAGCTGCGGCAGGCCCGATCCGTGCTCGCCCCACTGGCCGGTGATGAAGGTGTTCTGCAGGCTGGTGCGCTGGCTGATCCGGCGCACCAGGTAGTTGTCGACGTCGTGGGCCCAGCCCGTCGCCGATCCGCCTCGGTGCCCGAACCAGCGCAGGTAGTCGAGCGGGGTCGCGACCCTGCGGTACACGCAGTGCTCGCGCAGCTCTGGGACGAGGAGCCTCGCGACGAGGCCTTCGATGGCCTGCGCATACTCGTCGTAGAAGGCCTCGTCGTGGGCTTCCTCGTCGTGGTACATGTCGACCTCCACGCGCATGAGGTCTCGGCCCGGTGCCGCTAGGGAGGGGTCGATCCGGCTCGGGAAGTGCAGCTTGATCACCGGGTGGTGAGGCAGCCTGCCGGTCTCGAGCACCCGATAGGTCTCGAACACATCGTCGGTGTCCGTGAGGTAGTGGCGGGCGGCGCCCGCGAACCGTGAGAGGTCGACGCCCTCGAGCGTGAGGAACAGGCTCAGCGAGGAGTGCCCGCGTCGCCGACCCTCGACGACGATGCCCGTGCCTCCGTGCTCGGACAGCATCCGCTCGAGCGCGAAGACGTCGCCGTTGTAGAGGATGACGTCCCCTGCTCTCGTCGAGCCGTCCGCGAGCTGAACGCCCCGCGCGATTCCGTCGGCGGCGAGGAGTGCGGTCACCTCCGCGCCGAGGAGCACCTCGCCACCCGTCGCGGTGATGTACCCGACCAGGGCGTCGACGAGCGTGCGCATGCCTCCTCGGAGGGAGACCATCCCCTTCGCGTAGCACTCGGTGAAGAAGCCGGCCATGATCATGAGTGACGACTCGTCGCACTGGATGCGCATGGCGAGCGCAGTGCGCAGCAGCGGGTCGGCGATGGTGGCCGTGCAGAACTCCTCGAAGCCTCGCCGGTAGTTCCGCATCATGAATCGGCCCTTGTCCTGCGAGCCGTCGTCGTCGGCACCGCCGAGGAACTCGCGCATGAAGCCGAAGAACGCGGTCAGATCTGCCGTGGACTCCGGGAACTGGACTCCAAGGCTCTTCTGGAGCCGGTCGAGGCCGGTCGGCAGGGTGATGCGTCGATCGCCGATGACCATGACGTCGGCGATGTCGACGGGTTCGAGGTGCACGGCGTGCTCGAGGCCGAGCTCGTGGAGCAGGGTGTGGAGTGCCCCTCCGGGGTGGCCACCGAGGAGGTGCGAGACGGCGAGGTCGAAGTGGTCGCCGGCGTCGTTCCGAAACCCTCCGAAGTAGCCGCCGGCCTGCTCGCGCTGCTCGAGGACCGTGACGTGGTGGCCGTGCGCCGTGAGGCGGGCCGCCGCGACGAGGCCGGCCATGCCGCTGCCGACGACGATGCACTCAGAGCTTGGCATCGAATTCCCTTCCGTCGGTGACCGCGTCCGGGTGCTCCGCGAAGAAGCTGTCCATGCGGTGCCTCGTCGACTCGGGCCATCTGAAGAGGAACCGGTTGGTGCCCCGGAGTACGACGTGCTCGGTCACGCCGATCGCCACGGGGCTGCCGTCGCGCACCTGGGTCAGGCGGTAGTAGAAGACGAGCTTCGTGGTCGCCTGCGGCTTCAGGAAGGTCTCGAGGCGAAGCTCGTCGCCGAAGCGTCCGAGGCCGAGGAACGAGACTCGCGTCCTGGTGACCGGGACGAAGAGCGTGTCTCCCTCGATTTCGAGCAGGCTCCCGCCGCGGGTGAGCTCGTCGATGAGCGCGAAGCGTCCGACCTCGAACCAGGTGAACAGGTTGCTGTGGTGGAAGACGCCGGCCATGTCGGTCTCGCTGAAGCGGATGGAGAACCGAGTCTCGTTCACGCTGCGGCCGCTCATCGGAGCTCCAGCAAGGTGAGCGCGGGCTGCTTCGACACTCCGTGGACCGGGAACCAGAGCACTGCCCCGGTCAACGTGATGCCGATGGCGAAGGGGGCAGCGAATGCCCACCAGCTCGGGTCGAGGTGGAGCTTCGTCGACCCCACGGCGAACGCGAAGGCCGAGTCCGTGGAGGAGACCTCCAGGAAGTTCACGACGGCCACCGTGGCGACGGCGAGGAGGGCGCCGACGGCGTATCCGACGATGAACTGGGCAACCACCTCCGCGAGGTACATCCGCCGCAGCGTCCCGCCGCGCATTCCGACGGCTTTCAGCACGGCGAGGTCGCCGACGCGGGAGAGCATGGCCGAGTAGATGAGCGAGGTGAGGCCGATGCAGATGACGACGTAGGTGAACGTGAAGATGGACACAAGGAGGATGCCCCAGATCTTCGGGCCGAGCATGAGGGCCGACCAGCTCGTCTCCGACCAGGAGGACACCGTGCTCGGGGTGCCCAGTTCGGCGGCAGCGGCGGTGATCCCGGCTCGCGCCGACTCGTCGTCATCGGCGTCGACGAGGATCGTGTTGACGCTGCCAGGGTCGCCGTGCACACGCTCGGCGAGGCTGACGCGGTCGACGATCGCCCAGCTCTCCATGACGAAGCTCTGGATGTCTGGGGTGACGACGTCATCGACGGTGTAGCTGATCTCGACGCCGGCCACGGAGACGCTGACCTCGTCTCCCGCTGTGACCCCGAGGCGGCTCGCGGTCTTCTCATGGAGTTCGATGTGCTGCGTGCCGATGCGTTCCGCGGGGAGTCCGAGGTTGTCGGCCAGCTGCGGTTCTGCGGAGAGATCGGCGCCGATGAGGCTCACCGATGCGCTCTCGGGGCGTGCGCTCGTGCCGTTCGGGTTCGAGATGTTCGCGGTGAGCTGCAGCCGGGGCCGCACCGATTCCGCGCCGCTCGCGGACGAGAAGCGCTGCGCCGCCGCAGCGTCGAAGCTGAGGGCGGCGTCGGCGCTCGGCTCGACGAGCCACGTCGCTCCGACGCTCCCGAAGACGAGCCGGTCGGCGTTCTGGCCGATGGAGCCGACGAAGGAGAGCGCGATCACGAACAGCGCGATGCCGATGGCCACCTGGCTCACGACTCCTGCAGCTTCGCGCCGGTAGTGGACGACGTCGTGCAGCGCCAGTCTGATCATGCGGCTCGTTCCTTTCGATCGGTGGCAGCCGCGGCAGCGAGCTGAAGAGCGGTCGGCGTGCGCCGGAGGACGCTGATCTCGGTGCCGACGGGGTGGGCCAGGATGCAGACGGCACCCGGGATGGCGAGCCGCGTGAACTCGACATCAGGGTGGGATGCGCGCAGTCCGGGTTCGTCGAAAGCGCCGAAGCCGATGCCGAGCCCGCGCCCTGCACGCTTGCCCCAGGACTCCTTGAGGACGAAGATCTCGAGCAGCCGAGCCGGTGACGTCGCGAGCTCTCGGCGTTCTGCGGGGGTGAAGAACCCCGAGCGCAGCGACGGCAGCTCACGGGCCAGCCGGCGCTCCCTGGGTGAGCCGACGATTTCGAGGTCGATGCCGATTTGCTCGCGGGCGACCGCGCAGACGGACAGCTCGCCCGAGTGCGACGTCGAGAAGTGGAGCCCGCTTGTCTCGAGCCGAGGCTTCTCGGGAGGCCGACGGGTCACCCGCGCGTCGTGCACGCCGAACTCAGCGAGCGTCTCGGTCAGGAGCGCACGCCCCGCGGCTCGGCGCAGCTGCCAGCCCGCGGTCCGCGACGTTGCACGCCGCGTCTCCGTCCTGTCCAGCCAGCTGACCGCGATCACGAGGTGCCTCGAAGGAGGGAGGTGGCGAGAGACGAGAGCCGGGAGACGGCCTCGAGTTCCGCGCGGCGCAGCTCGCGCATCCGCGAGACGAGGTCGACCCAGCCTTCTCTCGGGTCTTCGGCCCTGGCATGGGCGCGGAGCGCACTCGCGAACGCGCGCCACCCTCGTCCGAGGCTCGCGTACCTGTCTGCGACCGCGTCGAGGTCTCCGTGACCGAGGTGGCGCGCGCTTGCGCGCAGCCCGCGTGAGAAGAGGTGTCGACCAGCGCCGCCGCCGGTCCCGATCTTCTCGAGCATGGTCGAGATCGACAGCAGCTCTCTCCGAATCTGCTGAGTCGTGAGCACGTCGGACATCGAGGACAGCTCGCGTTCGAGTGCCTTCAGGGCGCGTTCTCCCTGCGTGTTGTTCGCGGGGTTGAGGAACAGCTCGGCGCTCTCCGCGAGCGAGACGGTCAGCACCTCGTCGAGGTCGGGGACGAGCCTCGGCGGAACGATTCGCCCGACGGCGAACTTCCGTGCCGGCGCCGCCATGAGCAGGGAGCCATCGCTCGGCATCGAGGCCGCGGCGGCCGCGCTCGCGGCGGACACCGGGAGCGGCGTCGACCACAGGTAGTCGTTGCAGATCAGGTCGCCGTTCGGCAGGACGGTCCTGACGGGAAGCGCGTGCTCGCCGAACGCGTGGACCTCGTCCCAGGGGAGGACACCCGCGAAGCTGGGGAGCTCTCGTGCCTCGCAGTAGAGGTAGGGCAGGAGTCCCTGCTCCGACCAGTCACGTGCACGCTCGGTCATCGCGTCCGCGTCCGGATGCGAGACGAACTCGATGCGCGAGCCGGTACGTCGCGCGAAGAAGTGCTCGAGGTCGTGCATGCGGGCGTTGACGTAGGAGGTGCTCTCCTCGCGGTGGAAGAGGAATCCGAAGCCGCCGCCTATGACGAAGCAGAGCTCCTCGTCGAGGTCGAACCCGGTGCCCTCGAAGACGTTCGAGAGCATCGTGGAGAAGCAGTGCGACCCGCGTCGGTAGGTCTCCGGCCAGCTCGTGCGCGCGGTGAGGCTCACGACTCGGGCTCCGCTTCTCGCCAGACGCGGACCGTCTCGAGCGCGGCTCGTTCGACCGCGACAATCGCGGTGAGCGCGGTGTCGTCGCCGTCGAGGAACGCCCGGTGCAGTTCGGCGGACCGCAGGAATCCCAGCCTCGTGGCGTCGTGCGCATTGGCGCCGCCGTAGGTGTCGAGGGCGTCGATGAGCTGCGTGCGTCCGTAGGCGCTGTCACCGCAGGAGACCGCGCGAAGTCGGCGGCGGTACGCGGCGACGTCACCCCGGTTGGGGTGCGAGTCAAGCCAGTCCGACAGCATCGACAGGCCGTCCTCCGCGACCCTCATGCGCTGAAGTGCGAGGCCCAGGGAACGTGCGGCCCGCCGCGTGAACGAGAATCGGCTCGGCGAGATGATCGCCCTGAGGGAGGGGACCGGCGCGGCGTACCCCCAGGACGTCATGGACGCGCTGCTGAGCTCGCGGTAGCTGAGCGAACGGTCGGCGTAGATCGAGGTGACGCGGACCGATGCGGCGTCGAACTCACTGAGTGCGACGGGGAGGAGAGTCCTCGAACCCGTCGCCGGATCCGTCTCGGGGTGAATTGCGTACATCGGCGCCGCTCGCCAGCGTCGCTCCGTCAGCGTGTGCTCGCGTCGTGCGGCTTCGAGGAACTGCGCGCTGTCTGTGGTCCGGAACTGCTCGCAGTTGAACCCCGAAGCCTCGAACAGGTCGAAGGCGGCCTCCAGTCCACCGAACTCGTCTCGACCGTCGGCGATGGGCCGGACGTAGCGAAACGCGGAGGCCATGGCGCGGACTGCGAGCGGCTCGATCTCGATGCCGAGGTGGGCGAAGATGAGCTGCGCTGGTGCGACGACGGGATGCGCGGCGGCCGGGATCGCGGGGCCGACCGGCTGACCGTGGGTCATCATGCCGGCGGCCGGAAGCTTCGCACGGCGATGCAGGTGTTGTTGCCTCCGAAGCCGAACGAAGTGGAGATGGCGACGTCCACGCCGTGATCCTCGAGGGTGCGCGTCGGCAGCTTGAGGTCCTCGAAGCCGCTCATGGCCTCTCGGAGGCCGAAGTTGCCCGGTACGAAGCCGCCTTCCATCGCGGCGAGGCAGGCGAGGAGCTCGATGCTGCCCGCGCAGCTGAGCGTGTGGCCGTGCAGCGGCTTCGTCGAGCTCACGGGGATGGCGCGGAGCCCGTCGCCGAAGACGCTCCGCAGCGCGGTCAGCTCCATGACGTCGTTGTACCGCGTGCCTGTGCCGTGCGCGTTGACGTAGTCGACATCGGCGGGCAGCACACCCGCCTGATCGAGGCACTGCCAGATCGCGAGCTCCGCCCCTCGTCCGCTCGGGTCGGGGGCCGTCGCGTGGTGCGCGTCGTCGGAGAGCCCGTACCCTGCGATCTCGCCGTAGACTCGCGCGCCTCGTGCGATGGCTGACGCCTCGGACTCGAGCACGAACATGCAGGCGGCCTCGCCGAGCCCGGTGCCGTCTCGGAGCTCATCGAACGGCCGGAGCGCATCGTGCGTCAAGGACTTGAGGAGCGTGAAGCCGGAGTAGGACAGCATCGAGAACGGTTCGGCACCGCCGGCGAGAGCCAGGTCGGCTTGGCCAGCTGTGATGAGGTCGCAGGCGAGTCCGACGGAGTTGCTTCCTGCGGCACAGGCCGTCGACACGGATGCCTGGGGGCCGCGGAGCCCGAACTCGGATCGTATCGACGCCGCGACGGTTCCAGGCGTCCGCACGATGGTCGCCCCCGTCTCGAGGGTTCCCGCCAGCGATTGCTCGGCGTACGTCTGGCTGGTCTCGACGCCAGCGTTCGACGAGGCGACGACCACCGCGGTGCGAAACGGGTCGAGCTCTTCGGAGGACAGGCCGGCGTCTGCGAGGGCGCGGCTCGCGCAGAATGCTCCGTAGTGCTGGGCCGTCTCCCATCCCGGTCGATTCGCGGCGAACGCCGCGAACGCGTCCGGCAGCTCTCTGATGATCGCGCCTCGGTCGTACGGGAATTCGGTGGTGTCGAAGGTTGTGATCGGCGCGAATCCCGAGTCGCCGTTTCGAAGCGATTCGCTGAATTCCGTGAAGCTGTTGCCGATCGGGCTGAGGAGCCCGACGCCGGTGATGAGGATGCGCACTGCTGGACCAGTCGGTGGGCGGCGCAGTCTAGGACGAGGGCGCGTCGAGGGGACGCTGCTCGCTGATATGGGTGGCGATGGCCCGCACGGAGCCGAAGATCTCAGGCTGGTCGTCCGGCAGCTCCACGTCGAACGCGCTGCCGAGGGCGAGGACAACCTCGAGGATGTCGATGGAATCGAGGTTCAGGGAGCTCTCCTCGAACTCGGTTCCCTCGGCCAGGGCGGCGAAGATCGGAGCGTTGACGTCGACGTCAGCCGTCTCGATCTCCAAGCCCAGCCTGGTGACGATCGCCGCGACGATGTCGTTCTCGAGGTCAGTGTTCGCCATGATGATTTCCTTCTTGTCCGTCGCCCAGGGAGCTACGTTTAAGTAGCACTTCGGACAGTAGCAGGAGGAATCACGAGTAACAAACCCGTCTTGCTGTCTGTGGAGGAGGCCGAGCCGTGCGGGGCAGTCGAGCGGGGGTGGCACTGCTCGCGTGAGGCGATCGGTCGCCAGGGGAGAACTGCCCTTCGGGTGTCGCCGTTCTCCAGATAATCTGGCGATTCGTCCGAGTGCCCGGAGGTTCCCAAGTGCCGCACCAGTTCCACGTGCCGTGCCAGCTCAGCAAGGCCAGAGCCTGCCAGGAGGTGACCGCGTGACCGCGTTCATCGACCCGCTCTCCGACGAACGAGGTGCTGACGGGGCCGGCGGCGGCTACACGGTCTACTGGGCGTCGGCAGAGCGCGTGACGCTCTCCAGGCCGCTGCAGCGCTTCCTCATGGACGCCCACGCCGCACGCCTGCGGCCCATTCTCGTGACGACCGACCACGCGCACGTGTCCACCTTCGTCGCGGATGCGTTCCAGGCCGCAGGAGGCTACTGGGCCGTCTCCTTCGAGGGCGCGATGTTCGACGCCTTCCGGGGAACACGCATCTCCAGCTTCGGCGACTTCTGGGCGCCACGGGCCGACCGAGTGCCAGAAGCGCACCCGACGCTCTCTCGCCTTCGCGAGCACACCGACCCCTCGTTCGTCTTCGACGTGTACGTGCGAGACCGCGCCGACGAGCGCACTCTGATCGGCGGCGTCGCCGACCAGCTTGTCGCGGGTCTCGGCGGGTCCGGGCTCGAACGGTGGGGTGTGGTCGAACCGCTCGCCGGGCGCTGGTCGCATGCTGCCGTCACCGAGTCCATGCGGCGGCAGATGCCCGTCACCGAGCGCCACTACGCATCCGGTGCCGACGGCACGGCAGTGAGCCTCGCAGCGTCCCGGACCAAGACGGGCCTGCTCGAGCACGTGCGGGGCATCGTGCCGATTCGCGACGCGGCGCTCTCCACGCTCGCCGACGCGCCAGGGGGTGCGCTCGCCGCGCATCCGCGGGTCCTCGACACCCTGCAGGCGCTGGCAGAGCGGGCACGCGTGAATGTCGCGCTCCTGTCCTGCGGCGAGGTCGAGGAGCGAGCTGGCTCCTCCGGGCGGCTCCCTGGCGTGCGCAGGCCAGAGCAGCCTTTGGCTGTCCTCCTCGGCGCCCGCGCCGTCCGCGATCTCGCGGTCGACGTCGACGCGCTCGCCGAGCGACACGACGTCACGACCGTCGGCCTCCGCAGGGCTCCAGCGCTGGTCGTCCGTCTCTCCGGCGGCGACCCGCTGTGGCACCAGCTGCGCGCGTTCGCCTCCGACCTCGATCAGGAGCGCCTCGTGTCCGCACTCGCCCTGGAATTCGCAACGGGCGACACCAAGGTCGGGAGGAGCTGAGCATGCCCATCGAACTGGTCCTGCTGAGTGAGGTCGCGCCGAGCGACGAGGCCGTCGCGCGAGCCATCGCGAGCACGCATCCGGAAGGGCAGCTCATCTCGTTCGAGGGCGGCGCGGTCCGCCACGCCGTCGACGGCGACGGCGCATCGCTGCTCACGCTCTTCGAGAGCCAGCCGATCGTGGACGCGACGAGCGCGGCCGCGGCGCTGGCGCATCCGCCTGCCGCGTTCGGGCTCTGGACGGAGGTGACCGTGCCGAGGGGCGCGGCACAGCAGGGGCGTGAGCTCGCCGAGCGGCTCGCCTCGGCGATCGGCGGCTCAGTGACAGAGAGGGTGTGACGTGTCCGACTGGAAGATCGATCCAACCGGCGTGCAGGGCGTGCTCACGAGCGTGCAGGCCACGCAGGGAGAGCTCGCGACCGTGATCACGGAGGCCGGCATGAACGGCGTCATGGCCGGGGTCGCGTGGGGCGGCGGCATCACCGTCGGAGTCTCCGAGGCCCTCGCCGGGCTGCTCACGGAGCAGCAGTCGAACGTCACCGCGGTCGGCAACACCGTGAACGCGAGCGTCGCGGGCGTCGCCAACGCCGTCTACGCCTACAACAACGGGCAGGAGCAGATGGCGCTCGAGTTCCAGGGTGCGATCGCCGACGGCTCGGACGGCGACTTCAGCTTCTTCGAACAGCACGGATACCAGGGGGACGCGTGACGATCGAAGTCTGCACCGGCGACGGGCTCATCGACCCGTCTGCGTTCGTCTGCAAGAGCGCGGACCTCGACACGTCGGTCATCGAGGGCTCGGCGACCTCGCTCGAGGGCATGGGGACTGGCCTCGTCGAGAAGGTGTCGACGATCAGCACGACCTGGGCGGGCATCGGCGCCTCGTACCAGGCCCCAGAGCAGGAGTCCGTGTATGCGGCGATCTCGCCGGCGACCAACGCGGCCTCCGACGTCGAGACGAGCTTCTCGAGCGCGGCCGGCTACCTGCGCACCTACGCTGAGGAGCTCGAGGGTGTGAAGACGACCCTCAAGGGCCTCGAGGATCGAGCCGCCGCCTTCCGGCAGGAGGCTCTCCGGGGTTACAACGTCACGGTGTGGGATGCGCACGGGCTGTCGTGGGAGTGGGCGACGACCGACATCACGAAGCTGGGCGACAAGACCGAGCACATCTCGTGGACCGAGCACGGCCCCGCACGGGACAAGAACGAGGAGCTGCTCGCCGAGTACGCCGCGATCATCGAAACCGTCTCCGCCGCCGCGACGACCTGCGCGGCCGGCCTCGAGACCCTCAGCACGGGCAGCTACGTCACGGAAGACGAGGCGATCACCGCCGAGGCGATCATGGCGTCGACGGAGCTGCCCTGGGGCTACCCCGCCGATGAGGACCGCAACTGCTCCGAGTCGGTCGCGCACGGCGCAGGCAACTTCTGGCACGGCACGTGGACGGGCGCGGCGTCGCTCATCGGCCGCGACCCTGTCTCCGGCGACTGGGGCTGGGACAAGGCGGGCGCAGCCTGGGGAGGGCTCGGCAACTTCGCCCTCTCGACGGCCGTTGTGCTGTCGCCGACGACCTGGGCCGTGAAGCTCGTCGCTCCAGGCTCAGAGGCCGATCAGTGGTTCGACGATCGCGTGAACGTCGCCGCGACCGGCTGGGGGAGCCTCATCGGCTGGGACCACCAGGCGGCGCTCGCAGGAGAGAACGGTTTCCACGCCTGGGAGGAGGACGCCGTCGCGACTGGCACCGAGACGCTTGCGAACATCGGCACGTTCTTCATACCAGGGGCGAACATCGCCAAGGGCGTCTCCACGGCGGGCCGGGTCGGGTCGATCGTGACGCGTGCCGGTGCCTTCGCCGCCGACTTCGCCATCCCCGGCGGCTCGCTTGCCGTCGGTCTCGCGACGAGGGGCATCCGGTTCTCACCGGACGGCCTGCGCATCACGCCGTACGTCGGCGCGACCGGGGTCGTGGATGCGCTCGCTCCCACGGGAGGTGTCCCTCCCGTGTCGAACGCGTTCGGTCTCGAGGCGCCCGGCTCGACCACCGTGCCGGGAACTGGAACTGGAACCGTGCCGGGAACTGGAACCGTGCCGGGAACGGGCGGCGTGCCTGGAACTGGAACCGTGCCCGGAACTGGAACCGTGCCCGGGACTGGAACCGTGCCGGGCACCGGCCCGGGCTCGCCGACCGCGCCCGTCTTCGACCCGCCGCCTGCGCACGCGCCGGATGGGCCGGGTTCGGCCGCGCCAGGCCGCGATGTGCCAGGCGGCGATGCGCCTCGCGGCGATGTGCCCGGCGGCGAGTCCCCGCGGACGGGCGCTCCGGTCAATTCGCCCGGCGTGGAGCCCTCGAACATCGACGCCCACTCCGCGCACCGCACTCCGACGGACATCGGTGTCGACCGCTCTGCGGACTTCGACGGGCACCACAGCACACGCTCCGAGCAGGAGGCGATCCGCCATGAGGCGCTCGAGACCCGCAACGAGCAGGTCGCGGCCCTGAACGACCTCGATCTCACGGTCGATGTCGACGGCGGAGCGCTCAACAAGGACAACATCACGGCGACCATCGACGAGCTCAACGATCAGCTCGATGAGCTGGACCTGCCGCCGGAGGAGCACGCCGCTGCGTCGCAGCGGATCACCGACCTCGAGGTCGCGGCCCGCGCCGAGCGTGAGGCCTTCGTGGCGCAGGTGGACGCGTCCGAGCAGATGGGCGACCAGGCGGCACGCGACGCGATCGCCACGCAGGGCGGAACGGTTGTGGTTGACGGCGACGGGGCTGGCCCCGGGACGTTCGATCAGATCGGTCTGCGCGTCGGCGAGGACGGCACGCAGACGCTCATCGTCGCCGAGGCGAAGGGCGGCAGCGCGCGCCTCAGCACGACGGGCCGGATCCTCCCAGACGGCACGACGCTGGCTGACGGCACCGTTCTGCCGAACGGCAGCCGTGCGGCTCAGGGGTCCACGCTGTACTTCAACGATGTGTTCCGCAACGACGCGAACCTCGCCGCGTACCTGCGCGACAACCCGGCCCTCGCCGCTGGCCTGGCCGACGGCTCGGTCAGGGTCGACTACCAGCTCGTCAAGGCCAGCCCGGGTGGCAGCATCTCCGTCCAGAGGCTCGGCCTCAACCCGGCCGAGTTGAACCTCGGCCTGCCTCGATAGGATCAGCCCATGGATGCACTTTCGCGCGCGACAGACGAACAGGTGCGTGCGGTCTGCGCGGCCTTCGACGCGGTCGAGTGGCCGCTTGGGCGGGACGGCTACGCGGCGCTGGCTGAGGAACTCGGATGGCAGCCGAAGCTGGAGACGCCGAGCGGCGTGCAGCACCGTTCCAGCTACCCGGTGAGCCTCCCGACCGTGCGCTCGCTCGTCGCGGACGAGGCGATCTCGCAGGTCACGATCGCCGTGAGCGACAAGAGCGACGACTCTGCGGCCCTCTCTCAGGCGGCGATCGCCCTTCGAGACGCGGTGCAATCGCAGCTCGGGGCGCCGTCGGGCCAGCAGCAGGGAGACCCCTACTGGGAACTCGGCAACGGCGGACGCGTCTGGCTGAAGTCGGTGCCGAAGAAGGTGCTCCTCGTTGTCGAGGAACAGCGCTTCGCCGACGTCGAACGCGCCGAGGAGCGTCTCGGCATCGACCCGAGCCGCAATCCGGGCACCGCAGACGACAACCGGTAGCAGCCCGCTGCGCACTGTGCAGCGACCCGAGACGACGAAAGACGGCGGCACGCGTGAAGCGTGCCGCCGTCTTGGCTGCCAGCGTCCGGTGCTCTGCCGTGCAGAGACGCGGCCGGGTCCGGAGGTGCGGCCTAGCCTGGGATCGAGGCGCGTGCCGCCGACAGAGCGCGGCGTGCGACGTCGTCGTTCTCGACGAGCGAGTTGCGGATGGCGGCGATCACGTCGCGCACCTGCTGGCCGGCCGAGTTCCACTGCTGCTCGAGGTGCGCGTACTCCTCGGAGACGCCGTCTGCCTGGTAGTCGGCCATGGCCTGCTTGACGTCGGCGTCGCGGCGGTCGAGCGCCGACTCGAGGCGTGCGGCGACCTGCTCGAAGTTCGCCTGCGTGGCCTCGGAGGAGCCGATGTTGTAGTCGTTGCGATCCATCTGGTTCGTGAACATGCGTGTTCTCCGGTTCTCGGGAAGGCTAGGCCTGCGGGCGGATGCGCGACAGGAAGGACTCGGAGCTGAAGTCGGTCGAGTTCGACGACGCCTCGTGGGTTGCCGCGCCGTCATCGGCGGCCGCGACGAACGCCTTGTTCTGGCCGCTGATCGACGTGACGATGCCGCCGAGCGCCGAGTTGAGGGCGTTCGAGATGTCGTCCGTCTTGGCCTTGAAGTTGTTGAAGCTGGCCTTCGCCGGTCCGTTGAAGGTGGACGAGAGTGGCTCTGCAGCGTCGAAGAGCTGCTTGACGAGCTCGCCGAGGTCGTCCGATTCGGTCTGCGACTTGTTCCCGAGCGTGACCAGTGTCTGGTCTTCCATTGCGAACTTCATGGCATCCTCTCCAGCACCGCGGTCGGCGCGCGTTGTCCTCCGGAGACGTCAGTTCAGCATGATCGCCCCGCCCTCGTCCAACTTTTTCGAGGGGAGTTCTCCCCTCCCAGGGTCCGGTTCGTCCGACTAGCCTTGCCACTCGTGTGGAAACAGGCCGATCTCCCAGCGGCGACCCGCCAGCGCGCCTGGTCGGTCGTGGTCGATGTCGCGCTCGGACTTGTCGTCGTGGCTTGCCTGTCGCTCTTGGCCGCGCGGATCAGCGGCGGGTTCGCCGCGCTTGTCGGAGCATCCGCAGCTCTGGTGCTGCTGGGCCTCTGGTGGTGGCTGCGGTCGGCCCTCGGCACGAGCCCCGGCCACGCGCTGCTCGGCCTGCGCACCGTCGCACGTTCGACGGGGATGCCCGCTCGACCGCTTGCTGGCGCGCGCATGACGGTCGACATCCGCAAGGGTCTCGACCCGCTCGCGCTGATGCCGGCTCCCATCGAGCTCGCACCGCCCACGCGTGTTCCCCAGCGCTTCTCGAGTCCAGACCTGGAGCTGCACTTCGACGACGGCTCGCGTCACGTCGTCCGCGGCGTCATCATCGTGGGTCGTGCGCCGCAGGTCACGTCGAGGGGGCAGCGGCCCGTCGCGGTCCCCGACTTCTCGCGGAGTCTCGCGCCGACGCATGTGCGCCTCGAGCCGAACTTCGACGGCGTGCTGGTCACCGACCTCGGCAGCGTCGGCGGCACGTGGGCCTTCGCTGGCGGAGACCCGAGGAGGCTTCAGCCGGAGACCGCCATCACGGTTCCCTTCGGCACCGTGCTCGCCCTCGGGTCGCGGCGCGTGCGTCTCGGACGGCCCGGCGCGAGCATCCCAGGATCGGGGGTGGCGGCTTGAGCGACACCGACCGCACTCTCATCGACACGACTCGCGCCCACCGGGAGCGGATGCTGGGCGCGCTCGCGCACGGACCGCAGGCGACGCGGCGCTCGGTCAACACCAACGTGGGGCGCCTGCTCGGCTCCGTCATCCTCGGGGCGGTCATCTGTTGCGCGTGCCTCGGCACGAGCTTCGTCGTGAACCTCCTCGAGGACCGAAAGCAGCAGGAGGCGATCTCCGCGTTCCAGGCTGCGGCTGCGGCGAACCCCGTTCTGCCCGGCGGCACGGTCGTGAAAGATGAGGCCACGGGCTTCCTCCTCGACCAGGCGACGGGCGAGTACACGGACCCTCGGACGGGGTTCGTCGTCGACCCCGTGACCGGCTACGCCACCGACCCAGAGGGCAAGCTCATCGACACGAGGATCGGCTGGTACATCGACCCGGCGACGGGCTACTACACGAACCCGACGAGCGGCATCACGATCGACCCGCAGACGCTGACGGTCGTCGAGTGAGCGGCTTCCGGATGACCACCCGTCGCACGACCCCTGAGGAGCACTGAGTGTCGTACACGCGACTCACCGTCATCGGCAGCGAACGCAAGGCTGAGCTCGCCCTCCCGAACAGCGAGCCCGTCGGGGTGCTGCTGCCGCACGTGCTCGAGCTCCTCGAGGAGACCCCGAGCGGGGGCGCCGTGCTGACCCTGACGACGCTGACGGGAGCATCCCTCGACTTCGACGCGACCCTCGAAGAGCAGGGCGTGCGGCCTGGTGCGCTGCTGCGGGTCACGACCGTCGATGATGCGCCGCAGGCGCCCGAGGTCATCGACATCACGGACGCCATCACCGAGGCTGGCGCTGCGAGGCGGGACGCCTGGACGCAGGCGCACACACGTTCTGTGCTCGCGGTGGCCGCCGGCCTCGCCGCCGCTGGAGCTGGTCTCTGGGTCATGGGCGCGTTCGCGCTCCCCGCCGAGTGGATGCTCGCTGCGGTCGCGCTGCTCGCCGCCGCCGGCGCGGGTCTGGCGCGGTCTGGGCAGCGGGCTGCGGTGGCTGGGGTGGCGAGCGCTGCGCTCGGCCTCGCCGTGCCCGCCGCCTTCGGTCTCGCCGCCGAGATCGGAGCGGCGAGTGGCCGCGAGGCCGGCTGGGATGCGTTGCCGACCGTCGTGCTCGTCGCGGCGATGGCGGCATGGTTCGTGCTCGGCCTCGTCTGGGGTGTCGGCTTCCAGCGGACCTCCGCGAGGTACGGGGCTGGGGTCGGGCTGCTGCTCAGCGCGGGGCTGTTCTTCATCGATCTGGCGGGCTTCGACCGCGGCGGCGTGGCCGTGTTCGCCTCCGTGTTGACCATCGCTGTGCTCGGTCTCCTCCCCGGCGCGGCGCTGTCGCTGAGCGGGCTCACCGCCTACGACGACCGCATCATGCGCGGCGCGCGTGCTACGACGTCGGATGTCAGGGCGGCGATCGCGGAGTCGTTCGCGCAGCTCACCTGGACCGTCATCGCGGTGTCGCTCGTCGCGCTCCTCTCGCTCTCCGAGCTGCTGCTCTCGCAGGACCCGTGGCGGCAGGGACTCGCCGCGTCCCTCGCCGTCATCGCGCTGCTCCGCATGCGGACGTTCCCCCTCGCGCCGCCGCGCATCGCCCTCCTGGTGGCGGCCGCGGTGCCGACCGCCCTGTGGCTGCTCTCGACGACTTTCGTCAGCGACGAGGGGAAGGCGCTCATCGCGGGCGTCGCGGCGCTCGTCGCCGTCGCCGCCGCGGCGTGGGAGCCCAGCGAGGTCGTCGCCGCGAAGCTCCGGAAGTGGGCGGACATCCTCGAGCTGCTTGTGGTGCTCACGGTCGTGCCCCTCGCGCTCGGCTCGTTCGGCGTCTTCGCCGACCTCCTCGAGGCCTTCCGTTGAGTCGCCTCGACGGGTTCCGGCAGGCGCTCACGGCTCGCGGCGCGGCCGAGCTGCAGGACCTGCGCGAGCGGGCCGCCGTGCCCCTCGCGCTCCGCCGACGTGTTGGCGTCGCCTCGCTGGTGCCGGGCTCCGGATGCACGACCGTCGCCGTCGAGCTCGCGCGCTTCCTGTCCTCCGCGAGAAACGACCGCGTCCGCTTCGTCAGCGCCCAGGGTCCCAGCCCACGACCGGAGCGCGGCCTCGAGGGCACGAGCGTCGAGACCCTCGAGCTCGAACCGACCGAGTGGCCGGCGGACGTCGAGGCGTGGTGGCGGCTGCACCGCGCCTCGAGCGACCGGTACGACCTCACCGTCACCGACTGGGGCACCTCCCCGCTCGCGCGCATCCGCGACCTCGCCGAGCACTCGCATGTGCTCTGCCTCGTGACGACCGCCGAGCGAGCGAGCATCCAGCACGCCCTGGACATCGCCGCCGCCATCGGCGAGCGCACACGCGTCGTGCTCGTCGCCGTCGACGTGCATCGGAGGGCCGGCATCGCGGCCGAGAAGCTCGTCAGCAGGCTGCCGTTCCCCGCGGTGCTCATTCGGCACGACCGGGCGCTGGGAGCAGGAGCGGCGCGCGGTCTCGACGGCGTGCGGATGCTGCGCCTCGGCGCCAGGGTCATCGACGCCGCCGCGGGCATCTCCGCGCCGCCTGTGCCTGTGCCGGCTCCTGTGCCTGCTCCAACGGCCATGTTCGCTCCTGTTACCACGCCTGTTCCCGCTCCCGGGTCAGCGTCCGCCCCTGAGCTGGCGCCGGCCGCGGCCTCGGCGCGGCACCAGGCCCCGACCTCGCCGCGGGTCTCGCCCCAGGCTCCACCTCGGGTCTCGCCCCAGGCTCCACCTCGGGTCTCGCCCCAGGCTCCACCTCGGGTCTCGCCCCAGGCTCCACCGCGGGTCTCGCCCCAGGCTCCACCTCGCGTCCCGGCCCCGCCTCAAGCCCCGACCCAAGCCTCGCCTCAGGCTCCGCCTCCTGCGACTCAGGCTTCCCCGTCGGCGCCCCCGCACGCCCCCGCACACGCCCAGGTGTTCCCGCCAGCACCCCACGCCGACCGACCAGGAGCGCGACCGTGAGCATCCGCGACGCCCACCGCCCCACGCGCACCGTCTTCCCCGCGCCCAGGCCCGAGGCGAGACAGCTCGCTTCGCCCCCGACGCTCAGCGACGAGGCGAGCGCGACGCCGTTCCAGTTCCTCCTGCCGGTCGTCGGCGCCCTCACCTCCGTGACGATGATGGTCGTCATGCGCAACGGGCAGCCGCTGTTCCTCTTCATCGCGGGCATCGTGTTCGTCGTCGCGATCGTCTCGGGGATCGGCTTCGCCGTCTCCGCGCGGGGCCGCGCCGGGCGCGCGCTCCGCATCCGCCGCAAGCGCTACCTCGACTACCTCGAACGGCAGCGCAGCGAGCTGCGCGACGAGGCGACGGATGCGGTGCGGGCCGCGAGGCTCGTGCACCCCGACCGCAGCGGGCTCGCTTCCCTCGTTCACGACCCCGCGCGCCTCTGGGACCGCCGAAGAGGCGACGCCGACCACCTGCAGGCGCGCGTGGGAACAGCGACAGTGCCGTGGTTCCAGCTCGCGGTCGCCGCCGAGGATTCACCCACCGAGCCCGCCGACCCCATCCTGCTCCGCGAAGCGCAGCTGCTCGCCGAGACGCACAGCGAGATCCCCGGCATGCCCGCCATCGCGGACCTGCGGGGCGCATCCGTCGTCGCCGTCATCGGCCCGCGGGAGCGGACCGTGCCCCTCGCGCGGGGCGTCGTCGCCCAGCTCGCAAGCCACCAGCTGCCCGACGACGTGCAGCTCGCGGCCGCCTTCGCCCCAGATCGCGGCGACGACTGGCGGGGCTTCGACCTGCTGCCGCACGCGCAGAACCCGCGGCTCTTCGACGGGCCCGTGCCCGCGCGACGCGTCGCCCCCGAGCTGCGGCAGCTCGCCGCAGTGCTCGGCAGCGAGCTCCTCGACCGCACGCAGACGGCGGCCGCCGCGCGGCGGCGGGGCGGCAAGGCCACCGCGCTGACCAGCCTCGTCGTCATCGACGACCGCCACGGCGAGCCCGCCCGCCCGCTGCAGCTGCCCGACCGCAGCTACACGCCGAGCGAGATCGGCGTCACCGTCATCCACCTCATCGACGATCGCCTCGACGAGCCCGACGACGTCGACGTCCGCATCGAGCTCGACGCGGACGGGCCCGCGCGCCTCACCCACGATGCCGGCGGGAGCGGACAGCGCACGGTGCAGTTCGACGCCGACGAGCTCACCGCGACCGCCTTCGACGGCCTCGCAAGGACCCTCGCCGCGAAACGCACCTTCGCGGCAGCAGGCGCTCGCGACGACGAGGGCCCAGCCGCAGACATCGCCGAGATCCTGGGCGTGCCCCTCGACAGGCCCGTCTCCCTCGACCGCGTCTGGGCGCCACGGCAGCCAGCGGAGTTCCTCCGCGTCGCGTTCGGCGTCAACGATCAAGGGCGACCCGTGCACCTCGACCTCAAGGAGAGCGCGCAGCAGGGCATGGGCCCGCACGGCATCTGCATCGGTGCCACCGGGTCCGGCAAGTCCGAGATGCTGCGCACCCTCATCCTGTCGCTCGCCGTCTCCCACCCGCCGGAGGACCTCGCGATGATCCTCGTCGACTACAAGGGCGGTGCCGCCTTCGCCCCGTTCGAAGGCCTGCCGCACCTGGCCGGCCTCATCGACAACCTCGCAGACGACCCGCAGCTCACGGTCCGCGCCAAGGCCTCCCTGCAGGGTGAGGTCGTGCGCCGCCAGCAGCTCCTCAAGAGCGCCGACTCATCGCCCTCGATCTCCCACTACCGCGAGCTGCGCCGCACCCGCCCCGAGCTGGCGCCCATGCCGCACCTGTTCGTCGTCATCGACGAGTTCGGCGAGCTCCTCACCGCCGAACCCGACTTCATCGACCTCTTCCTGCAGATCGGCCGCATCGGCCGCTCCATCGGCGTCCACCTGCTCCTCTCGAGCCAGCGCATCGAGGGCGGGAAGCTGCGGGGACTCGACACCTACCTCTCCTACCGACTCGGACTGCGCACCTTCAGCGAGGCGGAGTCCCAGGTGGTCCTCGGCTCCAACGACGCGTTCCACCTGCCGCCCATCCCCGGCTACGGCTACCTGAAGGTCGACACGAGCGTCTACCAGCGCTTCCATGCCGGCTACGTGTCCGGGCCGGTCGATGAGCTCGCCGAGGCGCGCCCTGCCTCCGACGACGAGCATCCGCGCATCGTCGAGGTCCCCGCCTACAACGGCATCGAGAGCGGGGGAGACCCGGATGCGCCGCTCGTGCTGCGTGCACCGGAGACGAGACGCACCCTCATCGACGACCTCGTCGCGCAGCTCGACCGACCGCAGAAGGTGAGGCCGGTGTGGCTGCCGCCGCTCGCCGAGCGCATCTCGCTTGGCGAGGCCTTCGCCGCCGGGGCTGGGCCCGCCGCCGAGTCGATGACCGCCGGCACGGCCTCCCTGGCCAACCCGAGCGACGGGCATCCGCTGCGCATCGTCGTCGGCGTCGAGGACGAGCCCGCGAACCAGCGCCAGGAACCCTGGGTGCTCGACCTCACCAAGTCCGGCGGGCACATCGCCATCATCGGCGGGCCGCAATCGGGGCGCAGCACCGGGCTTCGCACGATCGCCGCCTCCCTCGCGCTGAGCGGGTCGCCTGGGGCCGTCGGCATCTACGGCATGGACCTCACGGGTGGTGGGCTCCGCAGGCTCGAAGCGTTCCCGCACGTCGGCGGCGTCGCCGCTCGGGGCGATGACTCGCGCCTCGTGCGCCTCGTCGAGGAGCTCACCGCCATGCTCCGCATGCGCGAGGAGCTCTTCAAACGCCACAGCATCGACAGCACGGCGCAGCTGCGGGCCATGCACGCCGCCGGGAAGCTGCCGGAGCTCCCGACCGCCGACATCGTGCTGCTCGTCGACGGATACGGCGCGCTTCGGCAGGACTTTGAACACCTCGACGGCCCCTTCACGAAGCTCATGCTGCAGGCCTCCAGCTACGGCATCCACCTCGTCGTGACGCTCGGTCGCTGGAGCGAGCTGCGCATGGCCCACCAGTCCCTCTTCGGCACGCGCATCGAGCTGCGTCTCAACGACCCGGCCGACTCCGCCATCGACCGGAAGCTCGCGAAGTCTGTGCCAGCCGACTCCCGTGGACGCGCCCTCACCGACGCGAAGACGCTCGCCCAGTTCGCCCTCCCGGCGCTCGAAGCGGTCGACCCGGATCAGATCGGCGAGGCCCTCGAGGAGCTCGCGGCGCGCGCCGCGGAGTCCTGGAACGGGCCCGCGGCGGCCCCCATCCGCCTCCTGCCGAACACCATCGACCCATCGACGCTCCCGGACGCCGCCGACGAGCCGACGGCCGTGCCCCTGGGGCTCCGACAGGACACGATGGATACCGCCCTCTGGGACTTCCTCGATTCCGACCAGCACCTTGTTGTGCTGGGGGACGCGAAGAGCGGGAAGTCGACGGCGCTGCGCGTCATCGCGAAGGGGCTCGTCGAGCGGTTCACGCCGGACGAGCTCGCCATCGCGGTCGTCGACCCGCGGGGCAAGGTGCCGAGCGTCATCCCCGAGGAGTACCTCGCGGCGCACGCCAGGTCGGCCGCCCAGGCCAGCGGGCTCGCCGCTTCCATCGCGAGCGAGCTCGCCGAGCGTCCCGGACGCACCGCCGAGCAGCTGCGCAAGACGCCGAGGGTCGTGCTGCTCGTCGACGACTACGACATCGTCGCGGCGGGTGGCACGGACCCGCTCGGCGCGCTCGTGCCGCACCTGCCCGCAGCGCGAGACCTCGGCATCCACATCGTCGTGACGAGGCCCGTTGCTGGCTCGACGAGGGCCATGTACGCGCCCTTCCTTCAGAGCACGCGCGACACGGGCGGGGCGCTGCTGCTGCTCTCCGGCGACCGCAGCGAGGGCCAGATCGCGCCTCGCGTCTACGCCGAGCGCATGCCCCCGGGGCGCGGCAAGTACCTGCGCCGCGGCGAGGCGCCCGCGGTCGTGCAGCTCGCGAACCTCCCAGAGCCCCTCTGACCCCCCCTGCCCCGCCAAACCCTGCCCTGCCATCTGAAGAAGTGAGCCAGATGCAGGTTCGCTGGGGCAGGAGGATGCATCTGGCTGACTTCTGCAGACCTGACCTGACCTGACCTGAGCAGAGCAGAGCAGAGCTGAGCTGAGCGGGGCAAGGCGAGGCAGGGCAGGGCAGAACAGCGCAGTGGCTGCGGCAAGCGCGGGCTGGGCAGGAGCGGGCGTGGGTGCGGGGAGCTGCCGTGTGCGCAGGCGACAGGCGGCGTGCGGGGTGACGGGGAAGAGTGAGCCAGATGCAGGTTGGCCGGGGCAGGAGGGTGCGTCTGGCTGACTTTTGCAGGGCAGGGCAGGGCAGGGCAGAGGAGCGGGCGTGGCGAGCGCGGGCTGGGCAGGAGCGGGCGTGGGTGCGGGGAGCTGCCGTGTGCGCAGGCGGCGTGCGGGGCGACGGGGAAGAGTGAGCCAGATGCAGGTTGGCCGAGGCAGGAGGGTGCGTCTGGCTGACTTTTGCAGAGCAGGGCAGAGCAGAGCAGAGCAGGGCAGAGCAGAGCAGAGCAGAGCAGGGCAGGGCAGGGCAGAGCAGGGCAGGGCAGAGCAGATGAGGACAGCGCGCGGCGGGCGGCGCGTGCGGGCAGGATGCGCGTGCGGCTACGACGCGCCGAAATCAGCGAGTGGTGAGGGCCTGGAACTGGGGGTTCTTGCGGATGAACGAGGCGACGTACGGGCACTGCGGCACGATCGTGAGGGCCGACTGCTCGCCGAGCGTCGTGAGCGCCGCATCCGTCAGGACGGCGGCGAGCCCCTGCCCCTGGTAGGCGGGGTCGACGACGGTGTGGTCGATGACGATCGCGTCGGCCGTCGTGACGTAGCTCAGATAGCCGAGTTCGTTGCCGTCGCCGTCGTTGAGAGCGAAGCGCGAGCGATCCTGCTGGTGCTGGACGGTGTTTGACATGGCCAGAGGCTACGCCGTGCCGCGAACAGCCACCTCGATGTCGGCTGTGTCAGACCCGTGCGCCGCTCGCGGCGAGGCCGTCCCTTGTATCCGCGCCACTCGGCCAGCCCCTGGGGTGCGTGCGCAAGGCTGTGCGAGGGTTGACCGGTGACTGAGGAGCAGCAGGGCCAAGCACCCGACGACCAGGGGCGTCGTGCGGAGCGCGCTGAGCGAACGGAGCGCACCAAGCGGGGAGTCTCCGCGCGGGTTCGCCGCAACAGGAAGATCGCCGCGGCAGCGCTCGCCGTGGTCGTCCTGCTCGGCGGTGGATTCGTCTACTGGGCCGTCACCGCAGCATCGAACGGGGATGCGAACGTGCCGACGATCGCATCCACGACGCCGCCCACGACCCCTTCTGCTTCGGCGACAACGACACCGACACCGGAGTCCACCCCGACGGCAGACCCCACCCCGACGGAGACGCAGCCCCCTGCGGCGGCCCTGAACATCACGGATCCCAACAGCATCACGGTGCTCGTCAACAAGCAGACCCCGCTCGCACCGGCCGATTATGCGCCGGGTGACCTCGTGGCGATGTCCGACATCGGCGTCCCCTCCGCCAACGGCCACTCGCTCCGCTCGGAAGCGGCAACCGCAGTGCAGACCATGTTCGCGGCGGCCAGCGCCGAAGCCGGCCTCACCCTCGACATGACCAGCGGGTACCGCGACTACGGGCTGCAGACGGAGCTGTACAACGGCTACGTCGCTGAGCTGGGGCAGGAGGCCGCCGACCTCACCTCGGCCCGACCCGGCTACAGCGAGCACCAGACGGGGCTCGCCGCCGACATCTCCTCACAGGGCGAGGGGTGCGTTCTCGAGCAGTGCTTCTCGACGACCGCCGGGGGGCAGTGGCTGGCCGCCAACGCGCACCGGTTCGGGTTCATCCTGCGCTTCCCCGACGGCGCCACGGCGACCACCGGATACGAGTTCGAGCCCTGGCACTACCGCTACGTGGGCACAGAGACATCGGCCGCTATGCAGGCGGCAGGCGCGACGACGTACGAGGAATTCCTTGCCGCTCCCGCGGCACCGGGCTACTGAGAAGACGATGCTCGGTAGAGTTCTGCCAGAGCTTTGAAAGCAGAAGCACTCCAAGACCAGGAGGTCGAGATGGCAACGTGCCCCACGTGTGGTGCCGAAGCGCAGGTCGGACAGAGATTCTGCGCCGAGTGCGGTACCAAGCTGACGGTCGCGCGTCCTCGCGCCACTGAGGGCGAAGGCAGCAACGCGGCACCTCGCCGTCCCGCGGATATCGGTGCTGGCGGGTTCCGCTGGAACGCCTCCGCGCCCGCTCCGCCCTCCGAGGTGGTGGGTCGTGCTCGCGAGGAAGCGCAGCAGGCGACCCCACCGCCGAGCGACGGCGATGACTTCTTCGCACGGTACCGGCCGAAGGCCGCGTCGCCGAGCGCACCGGAGGCTGACGACGACGAGGCTGACGACGCCGAGTCGGCTGCCCCAGAGCCGCAGTCGTACCTCCGCTCGCGCCGCCGGTTCAACCCTGACCTGCGTGCGACGGGTGAGCGGGACATCGTTGCCCCGAACCCGGTAGCGGCGGAGCCTATCGTTCCCCCGACCCCGCCGACCCCCGCGGCTCCGCGGAAGCCGGCCGTTCCCGCAGCGGTCGAGCTCCCCGTCGAGGAGCCGACGCCCGCTTCGACGCCGGCCGCAGCGGATGCTCCCGCGGCGCCGGGCGCCACGGGTCCGGTTCGCGACGCGTTCGCATTCGAGCCGCCGACCACGGAGTTCGACGTGCTTCCTATGAGCACGCCGACACGCGCCGCCGGCCCGACCGGAGCTGCCTCTGGCAGTGACGACGAGTCCCGAGGTCGAGTCCCGAGCTGGTTCTCCGACCTCGAGGGCACTGGCGATCCGGCTCCCGTGGCCTCGGCGCCTGCCGCGCCGGCCGAGCCCGCAGCCCCTGCAGAGCCCGCTCCCTCGGTGCCGGCAAGCGCGGCGCCGCAGTTCGGACGCCCACCGGAGCGTGCCGACGACTCCACGCCGGCAGCAGCCGCGAACGCGGAGCCGAGCGAGGCCACGACTGCTGCGCCGCAGGCTCCCGTGAGCAGCCCCAAGATCCCGTCCTTCCGCGCCGACCCGCCGGCTGCTCCCTCGCCGAGAGTCGTCCCCTCTCCACCGCCGATGCCGGCGACCGGGGACCCCTTCCGGGGTGCATCCGCAGCCCCTGTCTTCCCGAGCGGACCGGCAGTCGTGCCTGGGGAGCCGCCGCGTGCGGCGCCTGCCGCGAGCAGCGCCTTCGACGAGCTCCTCGCCGGAGAACGCAGCGACGGCAGCGTCCTCGACGACTCAGATCGTCCCATCGTCTCTCGCGACTTCGAGCAGACCGGCATCGTGCCGCTGCCCTCGCGAACCCGGGAGAGCTTCGGAGGGGCCCAAGAGTCTGAGCGCCAGGATGCGGCTGATCTCTTCGGCGCGCCAGGCGCGCAGACCCCGCCAGTGCCATCGGCCCCGCGGCCACCCCAGGCCCCTCAGCCATCTGTGGCCGGGAACGAGCCAGACGCCGAACCGGCGACTCGCGCGCTGCCGCGACAGGGCGCGAACCCGGGATTCGAGCAGGCTCCTGCTGACGACCGCGATCGGCGGGCCGCTGGCGCTGCTGCTGCGGGTGTCGCCGGAGCAGCCGGCGCCGCCGGAGCTGCATCAGGGCCCGCCTCGCAGGCCACGGCCCGACCGCCGCGGTCCGACGACGGCCAGCGCGAGCAGGACCCGGCCAAGGAACTCCTCTCGAGCTGGTTCGATGAGGACGACGGGAGCGAGCAGCCGTCGACACCGGCATCCGCTGGACCGCGCGCGCCTCGCCGGCCAGCTCGGGCCGCCAAGGCGTCTGCCGCACCCGCGGGAGCCCCGCCGACCTCGCCCGCCTCCGCTGGACCGGTCGGCGATGGACCCGACCTCGAGCCCTCCGAGCGCAACCCGTTCGACCGAGTCGGCGCGGCCCTCGGCGGCGGCAATGGGGGTGGCGGCGGTCGCATGGGTGCGGCGGTCCGCGGCCTCGACAACCGCAACCGTCGCCGTCTCGGCGTCATCGCGCTCTCGGTGGTCGGCTCGATCCTGCTGATCCTGTCTGCCATCATGATCGGAAACGTCGTCGGCGCGAACCGTGACGACCCGGTGGCGGGCGGCGATCCGACTGCGAGCGAGACTGCTGCGGAACAGCCAGCGACCGAGGACCCGACGACACCCGCCGGCCCCGCCGCGGTTGCCGACACCAACTTCGCCCCGGTCACGTTCACAAGCGAGACCGGCAACATCCGCTGCCAGATCACCCCGGAGACGGGCGTCACCTGCCAGCAGTACACGGTGGACTTCCCGATTCCGGAGCAGGCCTGCCAAGCAGGAGCGACCGGCGTCGTGGTCGGTCTCGACTCGAACGGCTACACGTTCCCCTGCCTCACGGCGGACATCCCGACCGAGGGCGCCGTCGTGCAGCCTTACAACTCACCCGTGGTGCTCGGCGAGTTCGTGTGCGAGATCACGTTCGAGACCGGCGTGACCTGCTTCAACGCATCGGGCGACATCGTCAGCGTCGAGTACTCGGCTGGAGTCGGTCAGGCCGGACGCCTCAGCGCGACCAACCCGACCCCCGCCGCAGGCCAGTAGCGCCCCAACCGGCACAACGAGGAACGCTGCCTGCGTCTCCCACCTCCCGAGCTTGACCGGGGGTGCGAGACGCAGGCAGCGTTCTTCGTGGCGGGGACGTGCTGCTAGGAGCCCAGAGCCGCGTCGACGATCGCCTTGGCCTCTGCCTGCACGAGCTTCAGGTGCTCTGGCCCCTTGAACGATTCTGCGTAGATCTTGTACACGTCCTCGGTACCGGATGGGCGGGCCGCGAACCACGCATTTGCGGTCGTGACCTTCACCCCGCCGATCGCCGCACCGTTGCCGGGGGCGTGGCTGAGGCGCGCTGTGATGGGGTCGCCGGCGACCTCCACTGCGGAGATCGCGTCGCCGTCGAGCTTGCCGAGCACGGCCTTCTGCGCCGGCGTGGCCGGGGCGTCGACGCGCTCGTAGGCGGGTCGGCCGAACTCCGCGACGAGCTCCTCGTAGCGCTGCGACGGGGTCTTCCCGGTGACGGCGATGATCTCTGCCGCCAGGAGAGCGAGCAGGATGCCGTCCTTGTCGGTGGTCCAGACGGTGCCGTCCTTGCGGAGGAACGAGGCCCCCGCGGACTCCTCGCCGCCGAACACGATGGAGCCGTCGATGAGGCCGGGCACGAACCACTTGAACCCGACGGGCACCTCGACGAGCGTGCGGCCGAGCGAGGCGGCGACGAAGTCGATCATGGTGCTCGACACGAGCGTCTTGCCGATGCCTGCCGTCACCGACCATTCGGGTCGGTGCGCGCACAGGTAGTCGATGGCCACGGCCAGGTAGTGGTTGGGGTTCATGAGGCCCGCGTCCGGGGTGACGATGCCGTGGCGGTCCGCGTCGGCGTCGTTCCCGGTCAGGATGTCGTAGTCGTGGCGGCGCGCGAGCACGGAGGCCATCGCGGACTGCGACGACGGGTCCATGCGGATCTTGCCGTCCCAGTCGAGCGTCATGAACGGCCAGCGCGCGTCCACGTCCGGGTTCACGACGGTGAGGTCGAGGTCGTACTCGTCTGCGATGGCCTGCCAGTAGCGCACGCTGGCGCCGCCGAGGGGGTCTGCGCCGATGCGCACGCCCTCGCGCTTGATGGCGTCGACGTCGATGATGTTCTTCAGGTCGCGCACATAGTCGCCCTTGAAGTCGTGGCGGCCCACGTTGCTCGTGTCGGGAGTGCCGCGCTTCACGCCGTCGAGGCCCGCTTCGATGAGCTCGTTCGCTCGGTTCGCGATCCAGCCGGTCGCGTCGCTGTCTGCCGGCCCGCCGTGCGGGGGGTTGTACTTGAAGCCGCCGTCCTGGGGAGGGTTGTGGCTCGGGGTGACGACGATGCCGTCGGCCTGCTCGGTGTTGGCAGGGTCCGCGTTGTAGCGGATGATCGCGTGGGACAGCGCCGGGGTCGGCACCCATTCGTCGTCGAGGTCGGCGAGCACGGTGACGCCGTTGCCAACGAGCACCTCGAGGGCGCTGCGCTCGGCCGGCTCGCTGAGCCCGTGCGTGTCGCGGCCGATGAAGAGCGGGCCCGTGATGCCCTGCGCCTCGCGGTACTCGACGATGGCCTGCGTGATGGCGAGGATATGGGTCTCGTTGAAGGACGAGGTGAGGCTCGAGCCGCGGTGGCCGCTCGTGCCGAACGCGACGCGTTGCGTCGAGACGGCGGGGTCGGGGATCTTCTCGGCGTACGCAGCGATGAGTGCGTCGAGATCGATGAGGTCAGATTCAAGGGCGAGGCTGCCAGCGCGATCGTGCATGTCCACAGTCTGGCACCGCGAGGTGTCTCGTGGGGAGGAAGTCGAGCATCGGCATAGGCTGATCTCCATGACCGAAGCCAGTGCCGTGCCAGATGAGCGAGAGACGTACTCCTACCTCGGGCCGGCGGGCACCTTCACGGAGGCTGCGCTCGGCCAGGTCGAGGCGGCCCGGGGGCAGAACTGGCGGCCGGTGAGCAACGTCGGCGAGGCGCTCGCCGACGTGACGACGGGTCGCAGTGTCGCGGCGATGATCGCGATCGAGAACAGCATCGAGGGTGGGGTCACGGCGTCGCAGGATGCGCTTGCCACGATTCCGGGGCTCCGGATCGCGGGGGAGTACGAGGTCTCCATCTCCTTCAGTCTCGTGGTGCGCCCTGGAACCCGTCTCGAGGATGTCCGCACGGTCTCGGCGCACCCAGTGGCGTACGGGCAGTGCCGCAGGTGGCTCCACGCCCACGTCCCGGGCCACGAGCACGTCGCCGCGAACTCGAACATCGCCAGCGTCAATGCGCTCTTCGATGAGCGGGGCGACATCGACGCCGCTATCGCGCCGCGGGGAGTCGAGGACCGCTTCGACGTCTCGGTGCTCTCGGAGAACATCCAGGACAACAAGATGGCGCGCACGCGCTTCGCGCTCGTGAGTCTGAGCCGCGAGCTGCCGGCCAGGACGGGCGCCGACAAGACGAGCCTCATCGTCGAGCTGCCTGAGGAGTTCCCGGGATCGCTCATGGTCATGCTCGAGCAGTTCGCGACTCGCGGCGTGAACCTGTCGATGATCACCTCGCGTCCGCTGCCTGACCGCATCGGCTCCTATCGCTTCGTGCTCGACCTGGATGGCCACATCGACGACGCGAGGGTCGCGGATGCGCTGCTCGGGCTCCGCCGGTTCAGTCCGCACGTCATCTTCCTCGGCTCGTATCCGCGTGCCGACCGGAAGCCGGTCGTCGTCGACCCCAAGTGGGGCGACGAGCACTTCGGGGAAGCGGTCGACTGGCTGCACTCTCTGCGCGGCTAGCACGAGCCGGGTTCCGGGCCGCAGCTCTCGAGCAGGCTCGCCGCGAGGCGTCGTGCGCTGTCGACGGTGATGTCGAGGACAGGCCCGTCGTGGAGGAGGAGCGCGAGCCACGGGACGCGCTCGTTGGCTTCCTGATGCTGCACGAGCACAAGCGTGTCGACCGCGAAGGCGTGCTGTCGCTCGTCGGGGGATTCGCGGGGCGGCCTTCGCGACACGACCGACACCTCGCGGCTGAGGCTGTAGTGCAGGGTCTCGTCGGCGTCGAGGTGCAATGCGACGCACCACTCTGGGCATGGCTGCGTGCCGGATGTCGTGCTCATGCGTGGGGTCTCCCTGCTTGCGTGCGACGATCTCGCTCCCGGTCCGGCACAGCCGGGAGAGTCGTCGCGTGTGGCGTACTCGGTCTGTCCTGACACCGTAGAGGCGACCACCGACGTTTCGCGCCCGCCCGGGCGCCGGGCCCCGCGCCGCAAGGTCCAGGTCCAGGTCCGGAGCGAACGCCTCTGAGAGACTTGGGTGCCCGCCCCGGCCTGGGATCGCGTGCATTCTCGTGTCTGGAGGAGAGACAGCCATGTCGCCCACCACTCTGCGTCCGAGGCATCTGCTGCGGACCGCGTGCTTGCTCGTCGCAGCAGCCCTCGCCGCCGTGCTGGTCTCCTGGGAGCCAGCGGCGGCGCATGCCACCGAGATAGCGGCAGCTCAGACGGCGACTGAGCAGTCTGTTCCTCAGGCGGCCATCGTCACGATCTCAGTCCTCTCGGCGCTCATCGTCGTGCTGCTCATCACCTTCGTCGTCTGGATGCGTCGGCGCGGGCACGCCGAGGACGAGGATTCCGAAAACGCTTCGGGGAGCGACGGCGGCGTCGACTCGAACTAGGCGCTGGTGTCCCCGGCGAGCGCCTGCAGGGTGCTGCCGAGCCGTGCGGCGCTGGCTGCGGTGAGGTCGAGGACGGCTGCCCCGTCGCGCAGGACGGCCACCCAGGTCTCCGATTCGCCTGCCTCCCGGTGCGTGACCAGCTCGAGCGTCGTCGGGGTGGCTGGCACCTCGGGGCGGAAGCGCAGCTCGGCGGAGGTGGGTCGCTGCAGGAGCTCGATGGCGGCGCTCTCGCCGTAGTGCAGCGTCTCGCCGTCGAGGTGCAGTGAGACGCACCAGGTGGGGCAAGGGCTCATGCCGGTGGGGTGCTTCATCGATCGCTCCAGGTGTTCGCGAGTCAGCGGATGGGCGTCGAGCAGACCCGGCACAGATCTGTTCTCTTCGCCCCGCGGCAGCAGGGTCCGGTCGGCCGCCAGTTCGGGGCCTGAGGCGCGGAGCTAGGCGACCGGCGTTGCTGTCGGCCCGGCGTCGGCTGCGTCGGCGAGGAGCTCCATCGGTGGTACGCCGAGCAGTTCCGCCATGCCCTCGAGCGTCTGCAGCGTGATGTTGCGCTCGCCGCGCTCGACAGATCCGATGTAGGTGCGGTGCAGCCCCACGACATCGCCGAGCGCCTCTTGGCTGATACCGCGCGAGAGGCGGATTCGACGGATGTTCTTGCCCACGCTTCGCTGGAGTTCACCGACCATGCCCCAAATGATGGAATGCCGCTACTCATGAGTCTACAGAGTTATAAGTAGCATTCTCTGCCTCGAACGGGCCATGGTCAAGCGAAACGGGCCGTTCTATGGCACAAGTGAGCTGGGATACGCGCAGTTGACGCCCATCAATGCGGGGTCCGGGCGTGTCGGCTCCTAGAGCGAGGGGCGGCTCGGGCTGTTCTCCGGGCCGGTGATGCCAAGGCGACGCGCGAGTGTGCGGAGCCCCTCGTTCTCGGGCATGGGCTTCGGGGTGCGCACTGTGAGGCTTGCTGGCTCGATCCAGATGCGAGCGGCGGTGATCTGCCCTGCCGCATCCCCGTCGACCTCGAACTCCTCCGGGCCGGAGTCGAGGCGGAAGGTGACCTCCTCGACCTGCGCGTAGGTGAGGGCACGCACGTGCTTGCGGCCCTCGAGGAGGATGCGCCTGCCGACATCGGTGCGCCGCATGATGCCGGACTGCACGACGAGGCGACCGTAGATCTGCAGCCAGCCGATCAGGCCGTTGGGCCGCATGATGGCGAGGTCGAGTCTGCCATCGTCGATCTCGGCGTCGGGCAGCAGGTGGAGTCCGCCCGGCATGAGTCCGCAGTTGCCGACCATGACGGTGGCCGCCCGAAGCGAGCGCGCATGCGTCTTGCCGTCGACGCGGAGGCGCAGGTGGAAGTTCGGTCCGTTGGCGACGGATCGGGCGATGCCGCCGAGGTACGCGACCCAGCCGACCTTCTTCTTGAGGTCCTCCGAGGTGTTCGCGATCATCCCGGCGTCGACGCCGACGCCGCCCATGACGGTGAAGGCCATGCGCTCGCGGGTCTTGTCTTCGCGTTCGACGGCGGCCCAGCCGACGTCGATGCGCGCATCCACACCGCCGAAGGCGACCTCGACGGCGCGGGCGAGCGTCGTCATGGGGAGCGTGGAGGGCTTCGCGCCGGGCAGGAGGGTGGATGCGTTCTGCACCATCTCGGACACCGTGTCGGTCACGCCTCCCGCGACCTCGATGCCGATGTTGCGCGCGAGGAGGTTGCCGGTTCCGCCCGGGACCACGCCGAGTGCGACGTCGGTGCCCGCGAGCGTCTCGGCGACGAGCCGAACGGTTCCATCGCCCCCGGCGGCGATGACCATCGTCGCGCCAGCTTCGATGGCCTCCTTCGTCTGCCCGGCTCCTGGGTCATCCGCGGTCGTCTCGAACCACAGCGGCTCCGGCCAGTCGTACCGTTCCGCGCTCTCTGCAGCGGCCGCGCGAAGCGCCTCTGTATCGACCTTCACTGGGTTGACGACGATGGCGGCGAGCTTGTCTGAACCCTGTCGGGCGGTGTGCGGCATGCAGTGAGCCTAAGTCAGTGGCGGTGTGCGTCTGCGGCGAACGCGCTCCTCCGCTCGCGGCACCCTCGACGACTAGGCTTGGACCGTGATCGACGCCCAGCTTCTCCGTGACCAGCCCGACCTCCTCAAGCGCTCTCAGATCTCGCGCGGCAACGACCCCTCGACGGTCGATGCGGCGCTCGAGGCTGACGCTGCTCGCAGGTCCGCGATCTCCGAGTTCGAGCGGCTGCGCGCGGAGCAGAACGCCGCCTCCAAGCTGGTCGCGAAGGCCAGCAAAGAGGAGAGGCCGGCGATCCTCGCCTCGGTGAAGGATCTGGCGGTGAGCGTCAAGGCGGCGAGCCAGGCTGCGAACGAGGCGAGCGCGGCTGCGGATGCGGCCATCGGGCGCATCCAGAACCTCGTCATCGAGGGCGTGCCGGCGGGTGGCGAGGAGAACTTCGAGGTCCTCAAGACAGTGGGCGAGCGCCCGGCGTTCGACTTCGAGCCGCGCGATCACCTCGAGCTGGGGGAGCTGCTCGGGGCGATCGACATGCAGCGCGGGGCGAAGGTCTCCGGTGCGCGGTTCTACTTCCTGCGCGGCATCGGCGCCCGCCTCGAGCTGGCCCTCATGACGTATGCGCTCGATGTCGCGATCCGCAACGGCTTCGTGATGCTCACGACGCCGACGCTCGTGAAGCCGGAGATCATGCGCGGCACGGGCTTCCTCGGCGAGCACGCCGACGAGGTGTACCACCTGCAGGACGACGACCTCTACCTGACGGGCACAAGCGAGGTGGCGCTCGCGGGCTACCACTCCGACGAGATCATCGACATCGAGGCGGCGCCGATGCGCTACGCCGGCTGGTCGACCTGCTACCGCCGCGAGGCCGGTTCGCACGGCAAGGACACGCGCGGCATCATCCGCGTGCACCAGTTCAACAAGCTCGAGATGTTCGTCTACGCGAAGCCAGAGGACGCAGAGGCGGAGCACGAGCGGCTCCTCGGCTGGCAGGAGGAGGTGCTGCAGTCGCTCGGCCTGAGCTACCGCGTCATCGACACCGCCGCTGGCGACCTCGGTTCCTCGGCGGCTCGCAAGTTCGACGTCGAGGCGTGGGTTCCGACCCAGGACGCGTACCGCGAGCTCACCTCGACCTCGAACTGCACGACGTACCAGGCGCGTCGCCTGTCGACGAGGTACCGCACCGAGTCGGGCAAGACCGCGCCGGCTGCGACCCTCAACGGCACGCTCGCGACGACGCGCTGGCTCGTGGCGCTGCTCGAGACGCACCAGCGCGCCGACGGGTCTGTGGCCATCCCCGAGCCGCTGCGTCCCTACCTCGGCGGCCTCGAGGTCATGGAGCCAGTCAAGTGAGCGCGGTGAACCTGCCACAGCAGGGCGCTGCGGGCGAGCGGATGCTCGTCGCGCTCGACATCGATGGCACGATCCTCGGCATCGACGGTGCGATCCCGGACGCGACGTTCGAGCAGGTTCGGCGGCTGCAGGCCGCGGGGCACGAGGTGATGCTCGCCACCGGCCGCAGCTGGGCTGACACGCGACCCATCGCCGAGCGGCTCGGCCTCGACTCGCAGTTCCATGTGTCCGCGAACGGTGCCATGACGCTCGAGCGCGACGCGGTCGCGCAGGGCGGGTACGCGACTCGCTGGATCGAGACGTTCGACCCCACCGAAGTGCTCGTCAGCCTGCGGGGAGCGCTGGAGAACGCGATGTTCGCGGTCGAGGACCCGCAGGGTGTGTTCAAGTACAGCGGGCACTTCCCCGATGGGAGCTTCGAGGCGCGCGGCGAGGAGGTCCCGTTCGAAGGGCTCCTCAACGCTGAGGCGACGCGACTTGTCGTCATCTCCCCGGACCATTCGATCGAGGAGTTCACGGCGGTCATCGAGCGTCTCGGCCTGCACGAGGTCAGCTACTCCGTCGGGTGGACCGCGTGGCTCGACATCGCGCCGGAGGGCGTCAACAAGGGGACGGCGCTCGAGCGGGTGCGCCGCGAGCTCGGCATCCCGATGAACCGGGTCGTCGTCGCCGGTGACGGGCGCAACGACATCGAGATGCTGCAGTGGGCGTCGAACGGCGGCACGGCCATCGCCATGGGCGACGCCCCGCAGGAGGTCATCGACGCTGGCACGGTGCTCGCGCCGGACTTCGCGCACGACGGCCTCGGCGTGGCACTGAGCAGGCTCAGCTAGGCGACGGCATGACCGTCGACGTGCCGCGGAGGCGCCCGCTCGCCGCCATCGGCCAAGCGCTCGACGGCTTCTTCTTCGTCTTCGCGGGACTCGCCGCGATCTGGCTCGCAGTGCTCGTCGCCGATGACTCGTTCCAGGTCGGCTGGTGGGGGATCCTCCTGCTGCTCGCCTTCTGGGGCCTGCTCGCGTACCTCGTCCTGCCGCGCATCCACCGCATCCTGACGACCGTGTACGTGCCCGACTACTTCATCGGCAGGGCGCGGACCAGCGACGGCCTGCTCGGCGACCCCATCAATCTGGGGCTGCTCGGACACGAGGCCGAGCTGCATGATGCGATGCGCGCCGCCGGCTGGACGCGCGCCGACGACATCTCGCTGCGCACGAGCCTCGGCATCATCTCCTCGACGGTCACCCGTCGCAGCTACCACGAGGCGCCGGTCAGCCCGCTGTTCCTCTTCGGTCGGCAGCAGGACTTCGCCTACCAGCAGGAGGTCGCGGGGAACCCGGCGAAGCGGCACCACGTGCGCTTCTGGAAGTGCCCGGACGGCTGGCTGCTGCCCGGCGGCACCCGGGTCGACTGGCTCGCGGCCGGCACCTTCGACCGTGCTGTCGGCTTCTCGCTCTTCACGCTGCAGGTGACGCACAAGATCGATGCCGACACCGACATCGAGCGCGACCATATCGTCGCCACAGTGCTCGAGGGCACACCGCAGGCGTCCGTCGCGGTGCTCAAGGACTTCTCGACGGGCTACCACTCGCGCAACGGCGGCGGCGACTCGATCCGCACCGACGGGAACCTGCCGGTGCTGCAGCTGCCGAGCACCTCCGATGCGCCGCTGACTGTTTCCGAGCCCGTGCTGCTTCCCTCGGCCAGCGGCGCTCCCGGAGGTCGCCGCGAGCCCGTTCCCCGCGACTCGACTCTCCCGGCGCGCTCGACCGAGAAACGCGCCGCCTTCGAGGCGATGAGCGCCTCGAACCCCATCGAGAGCTCGGTCGCCGAGGAGGTGCGCAGACACGGGCGCCCCATCACCATCACGTTCGGCGCGATCGTCGTCTTCGGTCGTGCCCTGCTCGCTCTGCTCTTCTTCGGCGTGCTCGCGCTCATCGGGCCAGATGGCATGCGCGAGGTGCTGAAGGATGCCGAGCTCTCCGGGACGGACGCGGCGGCCCTCGCAGAGCCGGCCTGGATCGCCAGCATGGTCGTTGGCGGGATCGTCGTCTCCTCGACGCTGCTGCTCGGCATCCTCGTGCTGCGTGGCGTGAACTGGGCGCGCATCACGCTGCTGCTCTACGCGGCCGGGTCGATCGCCCTGCAGTTCGGCGGCTGGTGGGCTGGGGATGAGGAAATCAGGTTCAGCACTACCCTCGCGTTCACCGCTCTGGATATCCTGTCCTTGCTGGCTCTGTCAGGGAAGCCGGCGCGTCAGTACTCGCGGCAGCGTTCGTGAGTCTGCGGGTATCGTCCGGGTAACCAGATATTTCACTTTCGGTTACCATGGACACGCGAAGAGCTCGAAAACGATACTGAATCGTTGTCTGAGTGCTTCTGGAGGGCTGTCCGAGCGGCCGATGGAGCTGGTCTTGAAAACCAGTGGGCAGCAATGTCTCGTGGGTTCGAATCCCACGCCCTCCGCCACCAATACCCTGACGTGAGGAACACCGCCTGTGACGCATCCCGGACCATCCCGCGCTCGACGCGGCTACGTTCCGGGCAAGGGCGTGCAGGAGGAGGTCCCGAAGGTGACCTCCGCGCGGCACGGCAAGCAGCATGTGACGACGCCCACGAACTCGGTCGTCAAGACCGGGACGATCGCCCTCTGCGTCGCGCTCGTCAGCGTCATGTTCGTCGGTGCGCTCGCGTGGATCAACCTGCAGTCGAAGGTCACGACCTTCGACATCGCCGACCCGTCAGGCTCGGAAGAGCCGGCGAGCTTCGCCGAGATCGAGGGCGGCATCAACGTGCTGCTCGTCGGCAGCGACGACCGCACCGGTCAGGGCGCGGAGTTCGGCGAGGGCGAAGCCGACGCGGACGGCGTGCTCAACGACGTCAACATGCTGCTGCACATCGCGGAGGACCGCTCGAGCGCCTCCGTCGTCAGCATCCCCCGCGACACGATCGTGAACCAGCCTGCCTGCACCAACGACCAGGGTGTCGCCATGGAGGAGGCCTTCGAGGTCCCCATGAACAGCATCCTCGGCGAGGGCGGCATGAACTGCGTCGTGTCGACGGTCGAGGCGATGAGCGGCATCGAGATCCCCTACGCGGCGATGGTGAAGTTCCGCGGCGTCATCGAGATGTCGAATGCCGTCGGGGGCGTCGACGTGTGCGTGGCGAACGAGATCAGCGACGACTACGTGGGTCTGTACCTGCAGCCGGGCGACTACACGCTCCAGGGCGAGGATGCGCTGAAGTTCCTCCGCACCCGCCACGGCGTGGGCGACGGCAGCGACCTGACCCGCATCGCGAACCAGCAGGTGTTCCTGTCGGCGCTCATCCGCGAGGTGAAGAGCGCGGGAACGCTCACGAACCCCGTCAAGCTGTACGGCCTGGGCGTCGCGGCCACGCAGAACATGACCATGTCGAGCTCGCTGACCGACCCGAACACGCTTGTCAGCATGGCGATGGCGCTCTCGCAGGTGCCCCTCGACAAGATCACCTTCGTGCAGCTGCCGACCGCCGCGTACGACTCGGCGCGAGTGCAGCCACTCGAACCGGACGCCTCCGCAATGTGGGAGCTGCTGCGCACCGACCAGTCGCTGGAGGTCGCGGGCGCACCAGAGCCCACCGAGACGCCGGCCGACCCGAGCGCGACGGTCTCCATCGACCCGGCCACTGGCTGGGAGATCGACCCGACGACGGGCTTCCCCATCGACCCGGCAACGGGTATCCCCGTCGACCCCGCCACGGGGCTGCCGGTCGAGACACCGCCGACGAGTGCCGTGCCGCAGCCCACGCTGGCGGGCCAGCGGGCCGACGAGGAGTCATGCTCCAACGCGAGCTCGTCGCTGTTCTGAGCATCGACGCTTCCTGACCACCCGTGTCTGCTGGCGTCCTGCGCGGGGTCAGGAGATCCATGTTCGCGCGCCTTATGCTGACGAACTCGACGTACGCTCCGGGGGAGGCCCGCACCTGTGACGACTTCTCGACGACGGGGAAGCAGCGCTCAGCGCTTCGACCGTGCCGGTGACGATGGCATCCTGCATCCGGATGCGCGTGGCGGGGTCGCCCAGCATGGCCGCCTGCCCGTCACCTCCGCCGCTCGCTCGCTCGGCAAGGGGCTGCTTGTCGCCCTCTCCGCGGCGCTCGTGAGCCTGCTCGCGATCGGCGGGATCGCGGCGGCGAACCTCGGCGGCAACCTGCAGCTGCTGCCAGACCCGGGTGGGGATGAGCCGCCCGTGGCGTTCGACGAGATCGAGGGCGGCTTCAACATCCTCCTCGTCGGCAGCGACGACCGCACGGGCCAGGGTGCCGAGTACGGGGAAGGCGACGAGGCGGCCTCCGGGGTGCTCAACGACGTGAACATGTTGCTGCACGTCTCGGCGGACCGCACGCACGCCTCCGTCGTCAGCATCCCTCGCGACACGATGGTCGACCAGCCAGCGTGCACCAACGACGAGGGGGTGCAGATGGAGGAACGCTACGAGGTGCCCATGAACAGCATCCTCGGCGAGGGCGGCATGGGCTGCGTCGTCGAGACCGTCGAGTCGATGAGCGGCCTCGACATCCCGTACGCCGCGATGGTGCAGTTCCTTGGGGTCATCGAGATGTCGAACGCCGTCGGCGGCGTCGACGTGTGCGTGGCGAACGAGATCAGCGACGACTACGTGGGCCTCTACCTGCAGCCCGGCAACTACTCGCTGCAGGGCGAGGATGCGCTGAAGTTCCTCCGCACCCGCCACGGCGTGGGCGGCAGCGACCTGCAGCGCATCGCGAACCAGCAGGTGTTCCTCTCGTCCCTCATCCGCGAGGTGAAGAGCGCTGGCACGCTCGCGAACCCGACGAAGCTCTACGGACTTGGGGTCGCGGCGACGCAGAACATGAAGATGACGAAGTCGCTCGCCGATGTCCCGACGCTCATGGGCATGGCTTCGGCGCTCAACAAGGTCGACCTTTCGAAGATCTCGTTCGTGCAGCTGCCGACGGCCGACTATGACGGTTCGCGGGTCATTCCGCTTGAGCCGGATGCGACGGCCATGTGGGACCTGCTGGCGGCGGATCAGCCGCTGTCCGTCGCGGGAGCGCCGGGCGATGAAGGCGCGGTCGCCGACGACGGGACTGCCGGCGATGGCACGACCGGCGAGGATGCGGCGACGGATGCGCCCGTCGACCCCAACGCCCCCGTCGCGACCC
>NZ_LR733186.1:1196188-1323835 GCF_902506465.1 Pseudoclavibacter sp. 8L
CGGCTGGACTGTGGGAGGGGGCGAGCGCGGCGCGCCGCGGCGGGGCGCAGCGGGGCTCGCCGCGGCGGGGCGGAGCTGGCCGCGGCGAGGCCGAGCTGGCTGGGCGCGGCGGAGCTGGCGGAGCTGGCTGGACTGGTGGCGGGCGTTGCCGGTCCGCCGCGTGACGGTCAGTCGATGGCGCGGCGGCCGGAGAAGGCGCGACCGAGGGTGATCTCGTCGGCGTACTCGAGGTCTCCGCCGACGGGGAGCCCGGAGGCGAGCCGGGAGACGGGCACGCCGATGCTCGTGAGGAGCCGGCTCAGGTACGAAGCCGTGGCGTCTCCCTCGAGGTTCGGGTCAGTCGCGACGATGACCTCCTTGACCTCCCCCGACTCGAGCCTGGCCAGGAGCGTGCGGATGTTCAGGTCGTCCGGACCGATGCCTTCCATCGGATTGATGGCGCCGCCCAGCACGTGGAAGAGGCCGCTGAACTCGCGGGTGCGCTCGATGGCGGCCACGTCCTTCGGCTCCTCGACGACGCAGATGACGGTGCGGTCGCGACGCGGGTCGCGGCACACGTTGCACTCGGGCCCCTCGCTGACATTGCCGCAGACGGTGCAGAACTGCACTCGCTCGCGGACGGTGGCGAGGATCTGCGCGAGCCGCGACACGTCGAAGGACTGAGTCTGCACGATATGGAACGCAATGCGCTGCGCGGACTTGGGACCGACGCCGGGCAGGCGCCCGAGCTCGTCGATGAGGTCCTGGATGATGCCTTCATACATGGCTCAGTTGCTCCGACCTTCGGATGATGATGCACGCACGGCTCAATAGCCCCCGTCTTCAGGTGGTGGTGGTGCGGAGAAGTCGTCCTCAGGCGGCAGCTCGGCGGCCTCCGGCTCGGGCACGATGATGTCCTCGCCGATGAAGCGTGCGCCGAGGCGCTCGCGCACGATGGCCTCACCGTAGCGCTCGACGCCGGGAATCACGGGTGCACTCGCGACGCGCTGCGTGCGCTTCGGGGCTGGCGGTGCCGCGGGAGCCGGCGCCCCGTCGACCGGTGCCGCCTGCACCGCGGGTGCTGCGCTCGAGGTGGCCACCGCACTCGGGGCGGATGCTGCGGGCACGCGAGGCGTCGAGCTCGCGTCCGAGGCAGTGCCGGACCCGGGGATGGCCGCGGTCGCCCATCCAGAACCGGGGCCGTCGTCGGGAGCAGACTCCTGCCCGGGGATCCTCGCGACGGTCCAGTTGAGGCCGCTCGACGAGGACGAAGCCTTCGACGGAGAGGGCGTGGATACGGGCTCGGAGGACGCCGCGGTCGCGGTCGGTGCAGCCGTGGGCTGTTCTCGCGGGGCGCGGGTGGCGCGGGTCTCCGCCGCTCGTGCTTGGGCTGGAGCTGGTGCCGGGTCGGGCTCCGCTGGTGCTGGCGCCGGCTCGTCGGCGCGGCTGGGAGCCTGGCCTCCTCCTGGAGCCCCGGCACCGCCCGCTCCGCCCGGTCGCTGCGGCTGGAATTTGACGGTGATGCCGAACATCTCCTGGATGGCGGTGCGCAGCACGGCGCTCGGCGCGTCAGCGGCACCCCGCTCGCCGCGGAACTGATCGAGCACGGCGCGCGACGGCACCTCGAAGACCAGCAGGTCGCCGATGAGGTCGCGCGGGTGCACCGACTGAGCGACGCTCCAGGCGTGTGTGCCGCCGAGGTCGCGCATACGCTCAAGCAGCGTCGGCCAGGCGTCGCGCAGCTGCGCGAACACGGGGGGCTCAGCGGATGCTCGCGCCGCCGTGGCGTGCGGAACAGGACCAGGCCCGGAAACCTCGCCAGATGCGGGTCCCTGCCCGGCGGTGAGGTCCGGTGTCGAGACGGCAGCCGGCGCGGACTCGGCTTCAGGTTCGGGTTCGGGCGCTGACTCCGCGACGGGCGGAGCGGCTGGCTCGTCCTCGGCAGGGGCGTCTGCGCTGGCAGGCGCTTGGCCGTCGAGGGGCGCTTCGGCCTCGGCGCTCCGACCGGGAGCGGCGTCGGGCTCGGAACCCTGGCTCGCTTCGCTGACAGGAGAAGGCGTGGAATGCTCCTCGACTGGCGCGGAGGGAGACCCCGTTTCCACGGCCGAATGTGCCGTGGGCTCGGCCGGTGGCAGCACCACCGGGGCCGGAGCAGGTGCAGGTGCGGGTGCTTCTGGGGCCGGCGAGGCCGAAGCCGCCGCTGGAGTCGTTTCCGAGCCGGAGGCCACCCCAGAGCTCGAGGTGCCCCCAGAGCCCGGGGTCGCGGCGGCCCAGGACGCGGCGGCGAGACGCGCCGCGGATGCCGTGTCGGGTTCCCCGGCGGCAGACTCAGCAGCAGCGGCAGCGGGTGGCGTCGCGGCCTCGCTCGGCGCATGGTCGGCAGGCTTCGGCTGCTGCGACGGCTGCTGTGCGTGGGCTGCGGCTGGCTCGGGGCCTGAAGCGGAGCCGGACTTTGAGGCAGGCGAGGCCGCCTGCGGAGCTGCGGCAGGAGCATCCGCGGACGCCGACATGGCGGAACCAGTCGTCGGCGCAGCGGCACCCGAGGCAGCAGGGGCGGCGACACGCATCGGCGACGTGCCCGGCGCGTCCGCCACCGCGAGCAGCGTGCCGCTGTCGATGAAGTCGGCTCGCGATGCGACGAGGATACGTGCGACGAGCAGCTCGAGGTGCAGCTTCGGCGAGGTCACCCCGCTCATGTCGGTGAGAGTCTCGTTGACGAGGTCGGCGATGCCCGTGAGCGCGGCTGGCGAGAATCGACCGGCCTGGACGCGCAGCGCCTCGACCTCATCCGCTCCGAGCCCGCGAAGCACTGCCCCGGCACCTGGACCCGTCGCCTTGGCGACGATGAGGTCACGCAAGCGCTCGAGCAGGTCCTCGACGTAGCGGCGAGGGTCTTGCCCGGATTGGATGACGCGGTCGACCGCCGTGTAGGCGGCGGCAGGGTCGGCGTCGGCGAACGCGTCGATCGACTCGTCGAGCAGCTCCTGGCCGGTGAAGCCGAGGAGGGCAGCGGCGCGCTGGTAGCCGAGGAGACCCGTCTCGGAGCCCGCGATGATCTGGTCGAGCAGCGAGAGCGTGTCGCGGGCAGAACCGCCGCCGGCGCGCACGACGAGGGGCAGCACGCCGGGCTCGGCGGTGACGCCCTCGCTGGTGCAGAGCTCTTCGACGTACTCGAGCATGAGGGCAGGCGGGATGAGCCGGAACGGGTAGTGGTGCGTGCGCGAGCGGATCGTGCCGATGACCTTCTCGGGCTCGGTCGTCGCGAACACGAAGCGCACGTGCTCCGGCGGCTCCTCGACGACCTTGAGCAGGGCGTTGAAGCCTGCCGAGGTCACCATGTGCGCCTCGTCGATGATGAAGATCTTGTAGCGGTCGCGGCTCGGCGCGAGGATGGCGCGCTCTCGCAGCTCGCGAGCGTCTTCCACGCCACCGTGGCTGGCGGCGTCGATCTCGAACACGTCGAGCGAGCCTCCGCCATCGCGGGCGAGCTCGACGCACGACTGGCAGACACCGCACGGGGTGTCGGTCGGCCCCTCCGCGCAGTTCAGGCAGCGGGCGAGGATGCGCGCGGAGCTCGTCTTCCCGCACCCTCGCGGGCCGGAGAACAGGTAGGCGTGATTGACACGACCGGTGCGCAGCGCGGTCATGAGGGGTTCGGTGACCTGCGACTGCCCGATCATCTCGGCGAAGTTCTCAGGCCGATAGCGGCGGTACAGGGCTGTGGCCATGCGCACCATCGTAGACGGCACCACCGACATCGGGCGCGCCGCGACCGCTCCCTGTCCGCACAGTCCGACTCCCAGCGCGAGCTGACCCCATCCCTGCCAGCCAGGTGGCCCCGAAGCAGCGCCGCTTCCGAAATCGCTGCCAGCCAAGTACCCCTCCAGCGCCACCCCTAAGGGGTAAATCGGCTGGCAGCGATTCCTCCACGACGACGCGGCGGCGCGGGGCGCGGGGCGCGGGATGCGGAAAGCCGTGATCGGAAGGGCAAGGGCAAGCTGGTCCGAGTCAGGCCCCGCCAGGCCGAACCGCGCCGCGCCGGGTCAGGCCGCGTCGCGTAGGGGCCGGCCGAGCCGGGTCGGGTCGGGTCGGGTCGGGTCGAGTCGAGTCGAGTCGAGTCGAGTCGAGTCGAGTCAGGCCCCGCCAGGTCGGGCCGCGCCAGGCCAGGCCCCGCCAGGCCGAACCGCGCCGCGCCGCGTAGGCCCCGCCAGGTCGGGCCGCGCCGGGTCAGGACGCGCCGCGCCAGACCGGGCCGCGTCGAGTCAGGCCGAGTCGAGCCGCGTCGGGTTGGGCCGCGCCGAGTCAGGCCGAGCCGAGGCGGGTCAGGCCGCGCCAGGCCAGGCCGAGCCGCGTCAGCCCAAGGCTCAGGCGATCGCAGCCAGGCTCTGCCGCGCGATCTCGAGCTCCTCGTTGGTCGGCACGACCAGCACCTCGATGCGCGAGTCGTCCGCCGAGATGCGGCGAGCATCCCGCGACGACGACTCGTTGCGCTCGGGCGACAGCTTCACGCCGAGCCATTCGAGGCCCTCGAGCACGTCGGCGCGCAGCTGGGCGTCGTTCTCGCCGATGCCGGCGGTGAAGACGATCGCGTCGGCTCCCCCGAGCAGCAGCATGTAGGCGCCCAGATAGTGGCGGATGCGGTGCGCGTAGACGGCGAGACCGAGCTGAGCGCGCTCGTCGCCCGAATTCGCCTTCTGCCGGACATCGCGCATGTCGCCGGAGCCCGTGAGCCCGAGCAGCCCGGACTTGCGGTTCAGGAGGTCGTCGAGCTGGTCGATCGTGTAGCCGCCGCGACGCGACAGGTGCACGAGCACGGCCGGGTCGAGGTCGCCGGTGCGGGTGCCCATGACCAGGCCCTCGAGCGGCGTCATGCCCATGCTCGTCTCGGCGGAACGGCCCCCATCGACGGCGCACATGCTGGCGCCGTTGCCGATGTGCAGCACGATCGTCTTGAGGCCCGCCAGGTCACGCCCGAGGAAGGCTGCGGTCTCCTCCGAGACGAACTTGTGGCTCGTGCCGTGCGCGCCGTACTTGCGCACCCGGTGCTCCTTGGCGACGGCCGCATCCAGTGCGTACAGCGACGAGGCCTCGCTCATGGTCGTATGGAAGGCCGTGTCGAAGACTGCGACGTGCGGCGTCTCCGCGAAGACGTCACGAGCTCCGACGATGCCCTCGAGGTTGGCCGGGTTGTGCAGCGGGGCGAGCGGGATGAGGTCCTCGATGTCCTGCAGCACCTTACCGTCGATGACGGCCGCGTCGAAGAATCGGCGCCCGCCGTGCACGACGCGGTGCCCCACGACGACCGGCGGGAACTCGGCGAGGCTCGGGCCGTGCTCCTCGAAGCCCTCGAGCATGGCCTCGAAACCGCGCGTGTGGTTGGGGATGTCCGCCTCGCGCGCGAAGGTCTCCCCCCCGGTCTTGTGCGTGACGCTCGCGACGCTCTCGCCTATGCGCTCCACGAGGCCGGACGCGAGCGTCTCCTCGCGGTCCATGTCGATCAGCTGGTACTTGAAGGAGGACGAGCCGGAGTTGACGACCAGGACGATGCTCATGAGCACCCTTTCTCGAGACCCGCGAGGGGCGGGCGGGACGTGAGGCGGATGCTCCTAGGAGCGCTGCGCCTGGATCGCCGTGATGGCGACGGTGTTGATGATGTCGGAGACGAGCGCGCCTCTGGAGAGGTCGTTGATGGGCTTGTTCAGACCCTGCAGGATCGGCCCGATCGCGACAGCTCCGGCGGAGCGCTGCACCGCCTTGTACGTGTTGTTGCCCGTGTTGAGGTCGGGGAAGATGAACACCGTCGCTCGGCCGGCGACCTGGCTGCCTGGCATCTTCTTGCTCGCGACCGCCGCATCCGTCGCCGCGTCGTACTGGATCGGCCCCTCAACGGGCAGCTCCGGCATGCGCTCGCGCACGATGCCGGTCGCGGTGCGGACCTTGTCGACGTCGGCGCCGGACCCCGACTCGCCAGTCGAGTAGGAGAGCATCGCGACTCGCACGGCGATGTCGAACTGGGTGGCCGTCTCAGCGGAGGAGATGGCGATGTCGGCGAGCTGCTCTGCCGTCGGGTCGGGGTTGACGGCGCAGTCGCCGTAGACGAGCACGCGGTCGGCGAGGGCCATGAGGAAGACGCTCGAGACGACGGAGACGCCCGGTTTGGTCTTGACGATCTCGAAGCCGGGGCGGATGGTGTGGGCCGTCGTGTGGGCGGCCCCTGAGACCATTCCGTCGGCGAGGCCGAGGTGCACCATGAGCGTGCCGAAGTAGCTGACGTCGCGCACGCGCTCGGTCGCGGCCTCGATCGTGACGCCCTTGTGCGCCCGAAGCCGCGCGTATTCCTCCGCGAAGCGGGCGACATAGTCGGGGTTGCTCGTGCTCAGCACGTGAGCGGCCGAGATGTCGACGCCGAGGGCGGATGCTCGGCCACGCACCTCGGACTCCTCGCCGAGGATCGTGATCTCGGCGACCTCGCGCGCCAGCAGCGAGCCTGCTGCCACGAGGATGCGGTCGTCGCTCCCCTCCGGCAGGACGATGTGCTTGCGGTCGGAGCGGGCCCGGTCGAGGAGCGTGTTCTCGAACATGAGGGGCGTCACGACGAGCGACGGCTTGACGTTGAGGAGCGCGACGACCTCGATGGCCGGGATGTGCTGCTCGAACTTGGCGAGTGCGAGGTCGATCTTGCGGCGCGAGATGCCCGCGGCGGCGAGGCGTCCGCGCGTCTGCATGATGCGCTGAGCCGTGTCGTAGGTGCCGAAGTTGGTGCGGATGATCGGCACCTCGACGTTGAGGCCGTTGATGAGGCGCTCGATCGCCGGTGGGAACTCGAAGGGGCCGTTGACGACGATGCCCGTCAGCGACGGGAAGGTCTCGGCTCGCTGCGCGAGGAGCACGGCGAGGAGCACCTCGGTGCGGTCGGCCGCGATGACGACGACAGCACCCTCCTTGAGGCGCTCGAGGACGTTCTGCATGGACATGCCCGCGAGCACGATGCCGAGGACCTCGCGACCGAGGAGCTCGCGGTCGCCGTAGACGAGCTCGCCGCCGACCGCATCCAGGAGCTGCGACAGCGACGGAGCCATGAGGAGGGGCGTCTCGGGGATCGCCCACACGGGCACCTTGTGACCGAGCTCACGCAGCGCGCGCTCTGCGACGGCGGCACGCACCTCTTCCGTGGCGTGCTCGTCGGCGCGGTTGATGGCGATAGCGAGCAGCGTCGCGTGCGCCGCGTCGAGCTCGGGGAGGGTGACCTCCAGCGCCTGCGCCAGCTGCTCCGGCGTGCGCGGCTGCCCCTTGTCGGCGTCGAGGCCGGTCAGGACGAGCAGGACCGGCGCGCCGAGGTTCGCGGCGACGCGAGCGTTGAAGCCCAACTCGGCCGGGTTGCCGATGTCGGTGAAGTCGCTGCCGACGATGACCACGGTGTCGCAGCGCCGCTCGAGGGCCCGGTATCGGGTGACGATGCGCGACAGCGCCTCATCAGGGTCGGCGTGCACGTCGTCGTAGGTGACGCCGAAGCCCGACTCGTACTCGAAACCGCGGTTCTGCGGGTCGAGCTGTGAGAGCAGGAGCTCGAGGATGTCGTCTCGCGCCTCAGCGCTCTGCACGATGGGTCGGAACACGCCGACCCGGCCGATCGACCGGCTCAGGGCACTCACCACGCCGAGCGCGATAGCTGACTTGCCAGAGTGACCCTCTGATGACGTGATGTAGATGCTTGTCCCCACGTCAGGCAATGGTAGTCGGGTGCCGAGTCAGCGGGCTGTCGTGATCCTGCCAATTCGAACCGCCCCGGATTCGCGTCTCGCTCCCGTCGCGCTATGATGGTCGACGGCTCCTCGCGTGGCGCCATCCAGGCCAACTCCCCCAGGGCGGAAACGCAGCAAGGGTAACCGGGCTCTGGCGGGTGCGCGGGGGGTCTTTTCTTTTCCCGGGTCTCTCCCCTGCGGCTCCGGCTTCCTCGGCCCCTCGATCACCGGTCGACGCGGTCGCTCGCAGATCGCCCGCCGCGAACGCTGGCCGTGAACTCAGGCTGACCGGCTTGACTGCAGGCATGAGAATTGCAGTCATCGGTGGAAATGGTCAGATCGCACGCCTCCTGACAACCCAGCTCATCGAGCGCGGTCACCGCGTCACGAGCGTCATCCGCAACCCGGACTACGTGGACTCCCTCAAGGAGCTCGGCGCGGACCCGGTGGTCGCCGACCTCGAGCAGAGCACGGCGACCGACCTCGCCAAGCAGCTCGGCCATGTGGATGCAGTCGTCTTCGCCGCAGGCGCTGGCCCTGGCAGCTCCGCGGAGCGCAAGCTCACGCTCGACCGCGACGGCGCGATCCTCTCGGCGGATGCCGCCGAGATCGCGAACGTGCGCAGGTTCGTCGTCGTCTCCGCCATCGGCACGGATACGTTCGACCGCGACTCCGACGACGTCTACCAGGTGTACCTGCGGGCGAAGAGCGAGGCCGACGCCGACATCCGCGCCCGCAGCGCGAAGCTCGACTGGACGATCGTGCGACCCGGCGGCCTCACCGACGACGAGCCGACTGGCCACGTCAAGGTGGGCGAGCAGGTCGAGCGCGGCAGCATTCCTCGTGCGGACGTGGCGGCGGTGATCGCGGCCCTGCTGGTTCGCCGCGTGGGCATCCACAAGCAGTTCGAGGTCGTGTCGGGTGACGACGAGGTGGGCGAGGCAGTCAAGAACCTGTAGCCCGGGTGCGCCTCGCGGGCTCGCCGCGGGTCGATTTGGCGCTCGCGTTCACGAACGGTCGCCAGACCCGCTATGCTCTTTCGAGGTGAGCGCCTGGCGCTCCCGTGGAGGATTCGCCTAGTGGCCTATGGCGCACGCTTGGAAAGCGTGTTGGGTGAAAGCCCTCAGGGGTTCGAATCCCCTATCCTCCGCCATGTGCACGAAAGCCCCGACCAGGGATTCCAGGTCGGGGCTTTCGTCTTTGCCGCTGTCGTGATGCCGCAGTCTCCCCGGGCCTTCCTCGCCGTCTGCCTTCTCACCGACCGCTTTCGCGCCGCCGACGCACATCCCCCTCACCCGCCTCCCGAAGCTGCGAGCCGGGCACATCCGGTCGACAGAAGCACCTTCCAGACGGAGCGATGCTGCATCTTCCCCACTTCTGCGAAGGATGTGGGCGCGTCTGGCGCGATCCGCGACGGATGCGGTGGGGCGGCCGGGCAGAGCAGGACGAGCAGGCCAGCCGTTCGGGGACGCGAAGAGGGCGCCACCCGAAGGTGACGCCCTCTTCACGAAGAGCTCAGTGAGCTACTAGGCCTTCTTGGTCGCCAGGCGGCGGGCGACGAGCACGCCAGCGCCCGTAGCGAGCGCGAGGAGACCGATGCCAGCTGCGCCGAATGCGTCTTCCGCACCCGTCGTGGCGAGCTCAGGCGACTTGTGGCCCGTGCTGGTGCCTCCGCCATTGCCGACGGGGACCGTGGTGACCGTGGGTGCCGTGGTCGGCGCGGTCGTGGTGCCCGGCGTCGCCTCGGCGATGAGGAACGTGAACGTCGCGGAGAGACCGCTCGACTGCGAGAGCGTCACGGTGTACTCACCGAGGGGCAGCGGGGTGCCCGACTGGTTAATGAGGACGCCCGGGTAGCTGCCGTCTTCACCGACGACGGAGTCATCGGTGGGGTCGACCTGGACCGAGGAACCGTCCGGGGAGGTGACCGTGAGGTCGAGCGCGAGACCCGGCGTGAAGTTCTGCGCCGTGTACGTGATGTCGTCCGTGGGGAGGAAGCTGTCTGCGTTCGCGTAGGCGAGCGGAGCCTCGACCGTGGGGGTCGGCGTGGCGGTCGGCGTGCTGGTCGCCGTCGGGGTCGCCGTGGGCGTTGCCGTCTCAGTGGGCGTTGCCGTCTCGGTCGGCGTTGCCGTCTCGGTCGGCGTTGCCGTCTCGGTCGGCGTCGCGGTCTCGGTCGGCTCTGGGCTCGACTCTTCAGCCACGGTGAAGCCGAACGTCACGACGTTCTGCGCGGGCCCGGACGCGTCGGTGTAGTCCTGCGTGATCTCAACGCTGTAGTCGCCCACAGGGAAGTCCTGGGTCGAGATGAGCTCGCCGCTGTAGTTGCCGTCGCCATCGACGTCCCATGCGGAGTCGCCGCTCGGCGGGACGGAGACCGTCGAGCCGTCGGGCAGCGTGAGCGTGATGCTCGCGAGGGCGACATCAGGAGCGAGCCCCGTGAGGACGTACGTGATGTTCTCGTCGGGCGTGAAGCTCGACTTCGTTGCCTGCCCCGTCGCCTCGGACGCGGCGGACGTCTCCGCGGGAGTCGTGGTCTCGACGGGAGGGGTGGTCGTTGCTGCGAACGCAGGGGCGGCGGTCAGCACGGCACCGCCGGCGAACACGCCGAAGGCGATCGCGAACGCGGACGCGCGCTTGCGCGACGGAGAGAAGAATGAGGAAGCCATAACCAAATCTTGGCCTGACTCACAGGTCATGTCCAGAAGGTTGCGAAGGAACCTGGCGAAATCGAGCTTGATTCGGTTCAGCCTTCGACACTAAAAGTGCTGATCAGAGGCCCCTTAGCCGTCCAAGTCTGGACCGGTTTCCTGATCGGGGACTTCTCCCCAACTACGTGAGAAAACATAGATATCAGCGGCGATACACAGAAAGCGGGGCTGGAGCCCATCGGCCCCAGCCCCGCTCATCGCAGGTCGCGCTGCTGTCAGCTCTCGCGTCGGCGACTCAGGAAGCGCGCGCCAGTGACGGCCGCAGCACCGAGGCCGAGGACAAGCAGGCCGATGCCAGCCGCACCGAAGGCGTCTTCCGCACCGGTGGTCGCGAGCGACTTGCTCTGCGCCTTGCCCTTGGTGTCGGCGCTTCCACCGCCACCGTTGCCAGTACCGTTACCACCATTCCCAGCCGGGGCCGAGGTCGAACTCGGCGACGTGCCGCCCGTGGCGGGAGTCTCGCCGGTGACAGCGAAGGACGCCGCAGCAGTCTGCTCTTCGGCAGGCGCGACCGCATCCTGCTCGAGCTCGACAGCTGCTGGAGACTCCGTGGACGCCGTCAGCTCAGACTCGTCCTGGACGATGAGCGGCACCGCGCGGGCGGAGTCGGCGGCGGGAGCGCCGGTCTCCTCCCCAGCCGCGGGACTGATGGTCGTGAGCGTGATGCCGTAGTCGCCAACAGCCCAGGCCGCGTCGTACGTGATGATGCCGGCGTAGTTCCCGTCTGCATCCGGCGTGATCGGCTCGGCCGATTCGAACTCAGCGGAAGTGCCATCTGGGAGCAGGAGCGTGAGGCCAAGCTCGACGCCTGGCGTGAAGCCGGTTGCGACGTAGGTGATGCCTTCTGCGGCCTCTTCCTGCGTGTAGCTGGCCTGCTCGGTCGCCACAGCGGGAGCCGCGACCGGGGCTTCAGTCTCGGTCGGGGAGGGCGTCGCCGTCTCGGTCGCAGTCGGGGCGACACTGGCGGTCTCCGTCGGCTCGAGCGTGGGCTCCTCGGTGAGCGTCGGCTCAGGCGCCTCCGTGGCCGTCTCGGTCGGCTCAGGAGTTGCCGTCTCGGTCTCCGTGGGCTCGGGAGTTGCCGTCTCGGTCTCGGTCGGCTCAGGCGTAGCCGTCTCGGTCGGAGCAGGCGTCTGCGTAGCTGCAGGCGCGACCGCAGCGAAGGCCGTCGACGCCTGGACACCCTCGGACTCGTAGAGCACGACGGAGTAGTCACCCTCGGCCCAGGCCTCGTCGCTCGTCAGCTCTGCACTGACGGCGCCGGAGGCGTCGACCTCGTGCGACGCGGTGCCCCATGACCAGTTGGTCTGGCCTTCAGGTCCGACGACGCGCACGTAGACGAGGTTGCCCGGCGTGAAGCCCGAGCCGGTGACCGTGACGCCGGACGCGTCTGCGGCGATGGATTCCTCGGAGACAGAGGCGGAAGCCGTGCTCGTGTCGCCGTCGACACTCGCATCGACCTGGTCGCCGTTCGCAGCGAACGAAGGCGCGGCCGTGACTGCGACTCCACCGGCGACGACGCCGAAGGCGATGACGAGGGCCGTGGTGCGAGCGCGAGCGCTCTTGAAGGTGTCGGAAAGCATGAGGGGACGCTAACACGGCGGATTATTGTGCGTCGAGGCCGAAATCGGGTCAAGCGACACGCGGAAAGTTCCTGATTCTCGTCAACACACCAGTCACATTGGTCACACTGACCTCAGGAATCGCACCTTCAACAGGGGTTTTCTCACAAACAGGAACGAGGCACCGCATCCAGGAACTGGATGCGATGCCTCGTGAAAAAAGTTCCTTCGGCGTGTCGGAACACACCGCGCAGAACCGCTGCGGGATGACTACTTGACGGTCACCGAAGCGCCGGCAGCCTCGAGGGCGTCCTTTGCCTTGTCAGCAGCTTCCTTGTTGACGCCCTCAAGAACGGCCTTCGGAGCACCGTCGACGAGTGCCTTCGCCTCACCGAGGCCGAGGCTCGTGAGTGCGCGCACCTCCTTGATGACCTGGATCTTCTTGTCGCCAGCGCCCTCGAGGATGACGTCGAACTCCGTCTTCTCCTCCTCTTCGGGTGCGTCTGCTGCTGCTGCAGCAACGCCTGCAACTGCAACGGGAGCAGCAGCGGTGACCTCGAAGGTCTCCTCGAACGCCTTGACGAACTCGCTGAGCTCGATGAGCGTGAGCTCCTTGAATGCTGCGATGAGCTCTTCAGTCGTGAGCTTTGCCATGTTTTTTCTCCTTGTGTGTTGTTCTAGCCGCGAGATCCCGTAGGACTAGTTCGCGGACTCCTGCTTTTCGCGCAATGCCTCGACCGTGCGAACAGCCTTGGCTGCAGGCGCGGTGAACAGGTATGCGGCACCGAACAGCGAGGCCTTGAAGGCGCCGGCAAGCTTGCCGAGCAGAACTTCGCGGGACTCGAGGTCGGCGAGCTTGTTGACCTCTTCTGCACTGAGGGGGTTTCCGTCGAAGAAACCGCCCTTCAGGACAAGCTGAGGGTTGTCCTTGGCGAAGGTACGAAGACTCTTCGCGACTGCGACGGGGTCGCCGTGCACAAACGCGATTGCGCTCGGGCCGGCCAGCTCGTCGTCGAACGCGGTGATTCCGGCGTTGTTCGCCGCAATCTTCGTCAGCGTGTTCTTCACCACGGCGTAGCTTGCGTGCTCACTGATCGAGCGACGCAGCGTCTTGAGCTGCGCAACAGTGAGACCGCGGTACTCAGTCAGCAGGACGGCGGTCGAGTTCTGGAACAAGTCCTGAAGCTCGGCAACAGTTGCTTCCTTGGTCGCCATGGCACTCCTCTCTCTCTTGCACGTGCATGACGTTTGTCATTCACGCACCGCAGGCGCATCTTCGATGCACAACACACAAAAAAGCTCCGGTCGCAGGTGGACCGGAGCTAAGAGGATGCGCTTGCGCGCAGAGCAGATCTGCTTCGTTCACCTGCGCGGGACGTTCTTGCGAACCTTCGTTCGTGTGCGTTCTCACGCACAACGAAGACCTGCGGTCTTGGGCTTCCGAAAGAGTACATGCTCGCGCGGCGATCGTCAACGCGAGTCGCGGAGACTCTTGATGAGGAGGCTGGCGCTGGGGTGAGAACGCTGACCCTCGACGGCATACAGCTCGGTGCGGGGCGAGCCGAGCAGCGGGCGCACGACCACCCCCGGCATGTGAAATCGGGCCACCGACGCCGGCAGGATCGAGGCTCCGACGCCCGCCGCGACCAGGCCGAGAACCGTCTCCTGGTGCACGACGCTCTGCACGATGCGCGGCACAGCCTGGGCTCCCCCGAGCCAGGACATGACGGCCGAGACGAAGCCGGGCATGAGCTCGAACGGGAAGAGCACCACCGCCTTCTCGTGAAAGCTCCCGGGTGCGACGACCGCCTCGTCGGCAAGTGGGTCACCCGCCGGGAGCACCGCCACCAGGTCCTCCCCCTCGAGCAGGATGGCGCGGAGGCCGGGAACGGCGAGTGGGTCGCGGAGGATTCCGACGTCCAGCTCGCCTTCCAGCAGGAGCGTCACCTGCTCGGCGCTCGTGAGGGACCGCGGCTCGAGCTGGATGCGCGGCCTGAGCAGCTGGAACGCCCGCAGCCCCCTGGGCAGCACGCTGTAACTAGCCGAGCTCACGAAGCCGATGCGGAGCCTTCCGGCCGCCCCCGCTGCGACGTCCCCGAGGTCAGAGACGGCCCCGTCCAGATCGTCGAGAACTGCTCCGACTCGCTGTCGGAACATCCGGCCGGCCGCAGTGAGCGAGACGCTCCGCGTCGTCCGCTCGAACAATGCCACGCCGAGCTCCTCCTCGAGCTTGCGGACGGCGACGGTCAACGGGGGCTGCGTCATGTGGAGACGTGCCGCAGCACGACCGAAGTGCAGCTCGTCGGCGACGGCGACGAAGTACCTGAGCTGGCGCAGTTCCATGACTTCCATTCGTGACGCATATCAAATGCTCTGCAAATGATATTGGACACATACGAACCGCGGTGGCCTACTGGAGGTCGAGCACCATTCGAGCACCACTCGATCAACCTCGCAGGGAGCGGATATGACCGACACGATCGTCATCGGCGCGGGACTCGCCGGCGCAGCAGCCGCCTGGCATCTCGCCCAACGCGGACACCATGTGACCGTTCTCGAGCGGACGACCCCGGCGAACGAGCACGGCAGCTCCCACGGCTCCGCTCGCATCTTCCGGTACGCGTACCCGGAGCAGACCTACACCGACCTCGTCGTGCGGTCGAAGGCGGGCTGGGACGAGCTGCAGCGTGTCAGCGGCACGCAGCTCATCCGCCCGACCGGCGCACTCGACCACGGGAACATCCGCGACCCCGCGGGCCTCGCGGCCGTGCTGGAAGTCGCAGGCGTCGAGCACGAGCTCCTCAGCGCCGAAGCGGCCAAGCAGCGCTGGCCGCAGTTCCGGTTCGAGACCGACGTGCTCTGGCATCCGGGGGCCGGAGTTCTCGACGCTGGCGGGACCGTCGACGCGCTCCTGGCCGCCGCATCCGCAACCGGGATGCTCGAGCTGCGCACCTCGTGGCCCGTCGCCCGCGTCGAACGCACCGGCAGCGGCTACCGCGTGCATTCGGCCGACGGATCGACGCTCGACGCGGACAGCATCGTCGTCGCCGCCGGCGGCTGGCTCCCGTCGCTCCTCGGAGAGCTGTCGCTGCCGACCGCGTTCCTCGACCAGTTCCCGAAGCTCGAGGTGCGCCAGGAGCAGGCGTACCACTTCCCCTACCTGGATGATGCGGACTCTGGCCCCGATGCCGCCCCCTGGCCGACCTTCATCAGCAAGTCGCGTCAGCTGCAGACCTACGGGCTACCCGGCGGACGCGACGCCGACTGGCGAGGGCAGAAGGTCGCGCAGTTCAACGGCGGCAAGATAATCGACTCCGCACTCGCACAAGACGGCATCGTGGATGCGGCCAACCGCCGCGCGCTCATCGCGTATGCCGAGAAGTTCCTCCCAGGCGTGCGGCCGGAGCCGTTCGCCGAGACGACCTGCCTGTTCACGACGACACCGAGCGAGGACTTCGTGATCGACCGGGTCGACAACCTCGTGGTACTTTCGGCCTGCTCTGGCCACGGCGGGAAGTTCGCTCCGCTGCTCGGGGAGCTCGCCGCCGACCTGCTCACCGGAGCGGGCACCGTTCCCGATGAATTCCGCATCGCCGCAACGACAGGAGCCGCAGCATGACCACGACCACGACCACGTCGAACGCCGCTCACCCGAGCTCCGTGTCGGCGCTCATGCGCGAGATCGAGCACCTCGGGCGCGACCGGACGCGGGGCGGCTACAGCAGGCCCGTGTACTCGCATCCCGAGTTCGAGCTCCGCGAATGGTTCCTCGCCGCAGCCTCGGCCCGCGGGCTCGACGTCGAGATCGATGCCAACGGCATCATCTGGGCCTGGTGGGACCGCCCAGACGGCAACCGCTCCGGCGCTCTCATCACGGGCAGCCACCTCGATTCTGTTCCAGGGGGCGGCGCCTTCGACGGACCCCTCGGGGTGACGGCGGCCCTCGCCGCCGTCGACCTCCTCCGCAGCGAGGGCCGCCAGCCCACCGTCGCCATCGCCATCGCTGTATTCCCGGAGGAGGAGGGCTCTCGCTTCGGCGTGGCCTGCCTCGGCTCCAGGCTCCTCACGGGCGCCATCGACCCGGACCGGGCCCGGTCACTGCGGGATGCGGACGGCACGACCTTCGCGGAAGCGTCGGCCTCGGCCGGCTTCGACCCCAGGTATCTCGGCCCAGACCCCGCGAGAGTCGCGCAGTTCAGCGCCTTCATCGAGCTGCACGTCGAGCAGGGCCGCGGCCTCATCGACCTCGCCGGCCCCGTAGCGATCGGCTCATCGATCCTCGGCCACGGCCGCTGGCGAGTGAGCTTCACAGGCCAGGGCAACCACGCCGGAACAACGCTCATGGCCGACCGGCGCGACCCCATGGTCGCCGCAGCACGGCTGATCGTCGGCATCGAGGAGATCGCCCGCACCGTGCCGGGCGCCCGCGCAACCGTGGGTCGACTCGAGCCTGTCCCGGGCGGGACCAACGTCATCGCGTCCCGGGTCGACGCGTGGCTCGACGTGCGCCACCCGGACGACGACCTGACCGCTGCACTCGTTGAGCGCATCCGCACTCGAGCAAGCGAGGTGGCAGCCGAGCAGGGCTGCGAAGCAGTGCTCGTCGAGGAGTCGCTCTCGCCGACCGTGTCGTTCGACGCGAACCTCCGCGACACGCTCCAGCGCGCACTCCCCGAGGCGCCGGTGCTCGACACTGGAGCCGGCCACGATGCCGGAGTGCTCGCGGCGCACCTACCCACCGCCATGCTCTTCATCCGCAACCCGAGCGGCATCTCGCACTCCCCGGAGGAATACGTCGAAGACGCGGACGCCGACCACGGCGCGCGGGCGCTCGCGACGGCGATCATGGCAACCTCGGCAATCTCGCACTGACGTGCCGTGGCTGCACGACCTCGACTGACGTGCGTGGCCGACGGGGCGACGCGCCGGGAACTTCCGCGGCAACGGCGCCTGGTACCGAATCTGTCGGTGGTGTGGGGAGGAGTAGCAGCCTCTTTTCTTCCGACAGACGGCACTCCCTGCCGGATCTGTCGGTGGTGTGCGAAAGAATAGCCAGATGGTCATGTTCCGCCCGAGCCACGACGTCGACGAGACGTCCTGGTTCGGCGAACCCAGGATCGAAACCAAGACAGCACCGAAGTCGCGGCGGCGAGACCGCGAGCTCTACGGCCCCGCCGCGCTCGTCGACTACGTGGCGCCGCCCGCGCCGATCCTGCAGGAGCAGCCGCGCACGAGTGGTGGACTCACGGAGGTCACCGCTGAGCCGCTGCCGCGCTTCTACACCTCAGAGACCCGGCCCGCATCAGAAGCATCCCCGCTCTCGGCAAGCGAGGTAGGCGTCTGGCGCGCCCACGTACCGGCCTCCGCCGAGACCGCCGCCATCGAGCTCCCGGCAACCCGCGAGGTCGCGGCAATGAGCGCCCACCTCCTTCGAGTGCTCGCCGACTCCAACGACCGCGCGGTCTGGCTCAAAGCCCGCTCCGACGGCGTCACCGCAACCGACGCGGCGCGACTCGCGACCCCCTCCTCGGTCAAACAGGTCGTCAAGGACAAGGTCATGGGCACCTCCTTCAACGGCAACGCGTACACCGACTTCGGCCGGCAGCGCGAGCCGGAGATCGCCAGGTGGGTCATGGAGCGCCACGGCATTCCCGCGAGCGGCCTCCTCTTCCACGCCGAGGCGTCGAAGAGCCACCTCGCGACCCCCGACGGACTGCACTGCGACGAGGAAGGACGCATCCTCCTCGCCGAGATCAAGACCACCAACAAGGTCTGGAAGCGCATCCCCCGCTCGTACATGCGGCAGATCTGGTGGCAGCAGTACGTGCTCGGCGCCGAACGGACCCTCATGGTCTGGGAGCGGCACCAGGACTTCATCGTCGTCGACCGCGAGCCGAAGTTCGTGTGGATCGACCGCGACGAGGCCGAGATCGCGAAACTCGTGACGCTCGCCAACGAAGTCCTCAAGGACGTCGAGAAGTACCGGGGCGAGTTCGCGCAGTACTCCTCGGGCAACGCTCCGCCGTTCCAGGGATATGGCAACACGCACAGCAGCAGCGACTACACGCAGTCGTTCTACGACGCCGAGACCTACGCGTAGCCAGCAGCCACATAAGTGGGGCTCACATCCCCCGAGAGTCTCGCCTTCTGGGAGAGTCTCCCCTTCCGCGAGAGAATGGCGCGTATGACTGACGCCTCCGACCTCCAGCCCACCTCCGACACGATGCGCGCCGCCCTCCTCACGGGCATCGGCGGGCCCGAGATGATGCAGCTCGGCGAGACGCCCGTCCCGCTCACGCTCAACTCGGACACGCTCGTGCGCGTCAAGGCGGCGGGCGTCAACCCCATCGACGGCAAGACCCGTTCAGGCGCCGGCGCGTCCAAGGCGATCTCGAGCTTCCCCTCGACCCTCGGCGGCGAGTTCTCCGGGGTCGTCGTCCGCGCCCCCTACGAGCTCGCGCCTTTCCAGCCCGGCGATGAGGTCTACGGGATGCTCCTCTTCCCGCGCTACTCCGGCGCGTACGCCGAGTACGTCTCCATCCCGTTCATGAGCCTCGCGAAAAAGCCCGAGAACCTGTCGTTCATCGAGGCCGGCGGCGTTCCGCTCGCGGTACTCACCGCCTGGGCCGCAGTGGTGGAGGCCGGGGGCGTCTACACCGGACAGCGGGTCCTCATCCACGCCGGCGCGGGCGGCGTCGGCCACTTCGCCGTGCAGCTGGCGAAGTACTACGGAGCCCACGTCATCACCACGGCGTCCGAGCGCAACCACGACTGGCTGCGGGAGCTCGGCGCAGACCAGGTCATCGACTACCGCTCAGAGCGCTTCGAGGACGCCATCGCCGAGCCAGTCGACGTCGTCATCGACCTCATCGGCAACGTGAGGGATCAGACGGGGACCCGCTCGCTGCGGGTGCTGCGCGACGGCGGAACACTCATCAACGTGCCAACGGGCAGCTACCCGGAGCTCTTCGAAGAGGCCGCGGCCGAGAACCGCGGCATCGTCGCGTCGACCCTCAAGCTCTCGCCAGAAGGGCGCATCCTGCAGACCATCACGCAGCTCTTCGAGCAGGGCGCCCTGCAGACGCACGTCGACCGCGTCTTCCCCCTCGCCGAGGCCGGAGCTGCACAGGAGCTCATCGCAGAGGGCCACGTGCGCGGCAAGGTCGTCCTCGACATCGACGCCTAGTCCGGCGGGCACCGGCCGCCGTCAGGCCACGCTCTCCGCGAGCTCCAGCAGGTGGGCGCGCGTGAGCGCGGCCGCCGCTGGTGCGTCCTGCGCAGCGATCGCGTCGACGATACGGGTGTGGACGAGGTGGTCGGCGTCACTGCCGAACTCGCTGCGAAGGCGCAGCATGCCGATCATCGCCTGCCTGCTGCGAGGCGCGAAGCCCTCGAAGAGCTCCGAGAGGATCTCATTGTGCGCCGCGGCGACGATGCTGCGGTGCAGAGCGGTATCCGCATCCACATGCGCCTCGATGCTCGATCGCTGCGCGTCGCGAGCATCGGCGGCCCGCCTCATCGCGAGCAACTCCTCGCTCGTGCGGCGCTCCGCGGCGAGCGAGGAGGCCTCGACCTCGACCGCGATGCGCGCTTCGATCACCGTCTGGATATCTGCACGCAGCAGCACAGCGTCCAGTGCCTCCGGGGCGTCCAGCGCAGTCACGAAGACGCCAGCGCCCTGCCTGGTGGTGAGCACGCCGCTCCCCGCGAGTTGGCGGATGGCCTCGCGAATGGTCGACCGTCCGACTCCGAGTTGGGGTGCAAGCGTCGTCTCCCCGGGGAGCTTCTGGCCGAGTTCCCACTCGCCTGCCCGAATGCGCTCGAGCAGCAGCTTGGCCGCCTGCGCGGCGAGTGGTTCACGGTGGAGGGTGCTCATGCTCCCATCATCTCGCACTCCCGCAACTCGTCTACTTGTCTGCTTATCTACTTGTCTGAGGAGTTGTGGTAGCTTCTCTCGCATGCCGCGCACTCCACTCACGCTTCTCTGCCACGGCGGGACCTCGCCTGACCGGTCCCCCGCCGTGGAGCTGAGACGCGCGCCGGTCGTCACGCTCGCACGACAACCAAGGACACGACCATGCACAGCAGCGCATCCCGGATCTCTGCCCCAACCGGCCCGATCCCGAACAACGCACCGCACTGGAACCGCCAGCGCCACTCGCAGATGCCATCGCACCGATACCGCGACGTGTACTCGCGAGTGGAGGTGCCCCTGACGGAACGCGACTGGCCCACACGCCGACTCACGGCAGCGCCCCTCTGGGTGCCAGTCGATCTCCGCGACGGCAATCAGGCCCTGTCGGAACCGATGGACCCAGACCGCAAGCGGGTCTTCTTCGAGCTCATGATCCGCATGGGCTACAAGGAGATCGAAGTCGGCTACCCCTCCGCCTCGCAGACGGACTACGACTTCGTGCGTCGAATCGCGACAACCGACATCGCACCGGAAGACGTCACGATCGTCGTGTTCACGCCAGCGCGTCGCGACCTCATCCAGCGCACAGTGGACTCGATCCAGGGAATCAGGAACCCCGTCGTCATCCACCTCTACACCGCCACGGCGCCGGCCTGGCGCGATGTTGTCCTCGGGAAGAGCAAGCAGCAGCTGAAAGAACTGATCTTGGCCGGGGGAAGAGATGTCCTCGAGCTCGCCGGCCACCTGCCCAACGTCCGATTCGAATTCTCGCCAGAGGTGTTCAACCTCACAGAACCCGACTACGTGATCGACATCTGCGACGCCATGACAGAGCTCTGGACGGCAACCCCGGAGCGGCCGGTCATCCTGAACCTCCCCGCCACGGTGGAGGTCGCGACCCCGAACGTCTACGCGGATCAGATCGAGTACATGCACAAGCGCCTCGCGAGGCGCGACTCCGTGATCCTCTCCGTGCACCCCCACAACGACCGTGGGACGGGAATCGCCTGTGCCGAGCTCGCGATGCTCGCCGGTGCGCAGCGAGTGGAAGGCTGCATCTTCGGCAACGGTGAGCGCACCGGCAACGTCGACATCGCAGTCCTCGCATTGAACCTGCACGCGCAAGGCATCGACCCGATGATCGACTTCTCGGACATCGACGAGGTTCGGCGAACCGTGGAGTACAGCAACCGCCTCGAGATCCACCCGAGGCACCCCTACGCAGGAGACCTCGTCCACACCGCCTTCAGTGGGACGCACCAGGACGCCATCAAGAAGGGACTCGCCGAGCATCGCTCCCGCGCCGCCCTCGACCTGCGGCCAGAACGCGAAACCGAGTGGCGCGTGCCCTACCTGCCGATCGACCCCGCCGACATCGGGCGCAGCTACGACGCCGTCATCAGAGTCAACTCGCAGTCAGGCAAGGGCGGCATCGCCTACCTGCTGGAGGCCGACTACGGCATCGAACTCCCCCGACGCCTGCAGATCGACTTCGCCAGACGCGTCCAGGAGCATGCCGATACCAATGGCCTGGAAGTCGGGGCGGCACAGCTGCTCGAGCTCTTCGAGCGCAGCTACCTGCGCGTCGAGACGTCGGGCCTGGAATTGCTCGACTTCAGCGTCGAAACCCGTGACGATGTCGCGCGCACGCGCATTCGCGTGAGTGTCGACGACATCGAGCACACCGGCATGTACGACGAGCTCGGGCCCGCAGAGGCCGTCACCCAGCTCCTCGCCGGCGCGGGAATCTCCGTCGACATTCGCTCGCTCCACCAGACAGCGCTCGGTGCGGGCAACAGCAGCGATGCCCTGACGCTCCTGGAGTACAACGACTCGTCAGGCGCACACTGGGTCGCCGGCCGAGACCGGTCGGTGCTGTCGGCAACCGTGCAGGCGATCCTGAGCGCGGCACGACGCCAGCTCGCAGCGCTCGAACGCGCGTAGCCTCCGCCGCGGGAAGCCAAGAACGGCCCAGTCCGAAGACTGGGCCGTTCTCGCGTGGCGGATGCGGGGCATCCACCTGAGCTGTGCAGCTCGCGGCAGACTAGATCGCGTTGACGTCCAGCGGGATGCCGGGGCCGAAGGTGGTCGAGACGACAGCCTTCTGGATGTAGCGGCCCTTCGAGCTCGACGGCTTGAGGCGAACGACCTCGTCGAGAGCTGCGCGGAGGTTCTCGCCGAGCTGCTCCGACGTGAACGCCGACTTGCCGACGATGAAGTGCACGTTGGAGTGCTTGTCGACGCGGAACTCGATCTTTCCGCCCTTGATCTCGGTGACTGCCTTGGCCGGGTCGGTCGTGACCGTTCCGGTCTTCGGGTTCGGCATGAGGCCACGGGGTCCGAGGACCTTTCCGAGGCGTCCGACCTTGCCCATGAGGTCAGGGGTGGCGACCGCGGAGTCGAAGTCGGTCCAGCCGTCTGCAACGCGAGCGATGAGCTCGTCGCCGCCGACCTCGTCAGCACCAGCAGCGATAGCCGCCTCTGCCTTGTCACCCGTCGCGAAGACGATGACCTTGGCCGTCTTGCCGGTGCCGTTCGGCAGGCTGACGGTTCCACGAACCATCTGGTCAGCCTTGCGAGGGTCTACACCCAGGCGAAGAGCGACCTCGACGGTGCTGTTGAACTTGGACGAGCCGGTCTCGCGTGCGAGCTCGACGGCCTCGGCGAGACCGTAGAACTTGTCCTCGCCGATCTTCTCTGCCGCGGCACGGTATGCCTTGGACTTAGCCATGTTGTTCTCCTTCAAGAGTTGCGGTTGCGAGCCTGGCCGGCTCTCCCGCGATGTTCAGTACCGCGCCCGAAGCGCGACGTGTGGTGTTGGGAGCGGGAAGGCCTTAGCCCTCGACCGTGATTCCCATGGAGCGAGCCGTACCGGCGATGATGCGCGACGCCATGTCGATGTCGTTCGCGTTCAGGTCGGACTGCTTCTGCTCGGCGATCTCGCGGACCTGGGCGGCGGTGAGCTTGCCGACCTTGGCCGTGTGAGGCGTCGGGGAGCCCTTCTTGACGCCGGCAGCCTTCTTGATGAGCTCGGCAGCAGGAGGGGTCTTCAGGATGAAGGTGAACGAACGGTCTTCGTACACGGTGATCTCGACGGGGATCACGTTGCCACGCTGCGACTCGGTAGCCGCGTTGTAGGCCTTGCAGAACTCCATGATGTTGACGCCGTGCTGACCGAGCGCGGGGCCGATAGGAGGAGCCGGGTTAGCGGCGCCAGCCTGGATCTGCAGCTTGATCAGACCCGAGACCTTCTTCTTGGGTGCCATGTCTTTTCCTTCTTTCGATTCGAACTCCGCGCTGATGCGCGGCGCTCTCCCGGTGGCCCGGCGGTTCCGGACTCCGGTGGTTTCTGAGGGCAGCAGCCCTATTGGAGCGAGATCTAGAGCTTCGTGACCTGGTCGAAGCTGAGCTCGACCGGCGTCTCTCGCTCGAAGAGCGACACGAGCACGGTGAGCTTGCCGCTCTCGGGCTTGATCTCGCTGATCGAACCGGTGAGCCCCTCGAAGGAGCCCTCCTTGATCGTGATGGTCTCGCCGATCTCGAAGTCGATCTCTGCGATGGGCTGGCGCTTCTGGAGGCCAGCCTGACCCGAAGCGTTCGCCTTCGCGGGTGCTTCAGCGACTTCGACCAGACTCTTCAGCATCTCAAATGCTTCGTTGAAGCGCAACGGGGTCGGGTTGTGGGCGTTGCCCACGAAGCCGGTCACACCCGGGGTGTGACGGACAACCGACCAGCTGTCCTCGTTGAGCATGAGGCGAACGAGCACGTATCCGGGGATGCGGACGCGCGTGACCATCTTGCGCTGGCCGTTCTTGATCTCGACCACGTCTTCCATGGGGACTTCCACCTGGTAGATGAAGTCGCTCATGTTCATGGACTCAGTGCGCTGGTGAAGGTTCTGCTTCACGCGACGCTCGAAGCCGGCGTAGGTGTGGATGACGTACCACTTGCCCGGCTTGAGGCGCAGCTCGCGCTTGAAGGTCTCGTACGGGTCGACGTCCGGGTCTTCCTCGAGAGCCTCGACCTCTTCGTCCTCGGTCGCGGCAGCCGCGGCGGCCTCTTCCTCGCTCGTGTCGATCTCGAGGACATCGTTGACGATCGCGTCGACCTCGGGGTCGACGACGTCAGCGCCTTCTCCGTCGTCGAGGTCTTCCTCGGTCACGACTTCGTCGGACTCTTCGATCTCGTGGGCCGCGTCGAACTCTGCGTCGATGTCGCGGTCACCCTCCTGGGCCTCTACGACTTCGGAGTCCTGCTCCAGGGCGGTCTCGTAAAGACCGTTCGGGTCGGCGACGTTCGGGTCTGACACGATTCCTCATCTCGATTCTGTGATGCTGGGCTGCTCGCCCGTTGTCGGTGGAGGCCTGTGAGCCGGTGGAGAGCTTGGCGCGCTCCGGCTACTCCGTCGGGACCGGCGTCGCGGCCGGCTCGCTCGGGAAGAACGAGCTTCCCTGACCGAAGACCCACGAAGCGCCCCACCCGAAGAGCAGGTCGAGCACCGTGACGAGCGCCATCATGAAGATGACGAAGACGAGCACGACGCCCGTGAACTTGAAGAGCTCGGCCCGGGTGGGCGTGACGACCTTCTTGAGCTCGCCCATGACCTGTCGGAAGAAGAGAGCGATACGGCCGATGATGCCGCGCTTCGGCTCGGAGCCTCGCTTTGACTCGGCGACGTCTGTCGCCTCATCTGACTTGCTTGGACTCACGCGCTCTCCCTTTCGATGGTTGAGACCTTCGATGGTGGGCCCCGTAGTGGGTGCGTTCAGCACCGAAATGCAGGGCGGACAGGACTCGAACCTGCAACCTGCGGTTTTGGAGACCGCTGCTCTACCAATTGAGCCACCGCCCTTTGCGTGAACACCGGATGCGTGCATCCGTTCACCCTGATACCGTCTGCAGCCGTTCCATAGGGAACAGTTTCAGGCGCGGTTCAGTATGTCGCTTTCGGCAACCAGGAAAGCATACGACAGGTGCCACACGGAAGTCCAACGCGGGCGCAACTCGCTGACGAGGCGTGGCCGCCGGACCTAGACTCAGGGCCATGGTTTCCGACTCACGTCTCTCCCCTCGCATCGCCGCGATCGCCGAATCCGCAACCCTCAAGGTCGACGCGAAGGCCAAGGCCCTCAAGGCCGCTGGCCGGCCCGTCATCAGCTACGCAGCGGGCGAGCCCGACTTCCCAACTCCGCAGCACGTGGTCGACGCCGCCCTCGTCGCCGTGAGCGACCCCAAGAACCACCGGTACACGCCGGCACCCGGCCTGCCGGAACTCCGCGAGGCCATCGCCGAGAAGACGAAGCGCGACTCGGGGTGGGATGTCCCCGCCTCGCAGGTCATCGTCACGAACGGCGGCAAGCAGGCCGTCTACCAGGCCATCAACACCGTGGTCGGCGCAGGCGACGAGGTCATCCTCCCCGCCCCGTACTGGACCACGTACCCCGAGGTCATCCAGCTCGCGGGAGGCACCACCGTTCCCGTGTTCGCCGGTGCCGACCAGGAGTACAAGGTCACCGTCGACCAGCTCGAAGCCGCACGCACCCCCGCCACGAAGGCGATGCTCTTCGTCTCGCCGTCGAACCCGACCGGTGCCGTCTACTCCGAGGCCGAGACGCGCGCCATCGGCGAGTGGGCCGCTGAGCACAGCATCTGGGTCATCGCCGACGAGATCTACCAGAACCTCACGTACGACGGCGTCCGCGCAGTGTCCATCGTCGAAGCGGCCCCAGCGGTCGCCGACCGCACGATCCTGGTCAACGGCGTTGCGAAGTCGTTCGCGATGACCGGGTGGCGCGTCGGATGGATGGTCGGCCCCATCGACGCCATCAAGGGGGCAGGCAACCTGCAGTCGCACCTCACGAGCAACGTCAACAACATCGCGCAGCGAGCCGCACTCGCCGCGCTCACCGGGCCGACCGAGCCCGTCGAGCAGATGCGCCTCGCCTTCGACCGCCGCCGCACGACGATGGTCGAGGAGCTGAGCAAGGTCAACGGCTTCCGCGTGCCGACGCCAGAAGGTGCCTTCTACGTATACGCCGACGTGCAGCAGCTCATCGGGAAGGAGATCGAGGGGCGCCAGATCAACTCCTCGCTCGACCTCGCCGACCTCATCCTCGACGTGGCCGAGGTCGCGGTCGTGCCAGGTGAGGCGTTCGGCCCATCCGGCTACCTGCGCCTCAGCTACGCGCTCGGCGACGACGCGCTCCTCGAGGGCGTGCAGCGCCTGCAGAAGCTCTTCGCGGGCGTCGAGCTCTAGCGAGCCCGCGCCCGAAGCCGGCGCCAGCAGCCGCGCGTCCCCGAACCCGCGCATCCGCTTCGCCGAATAGGCCAGTTTCGCCCCATCCTGACGCTCAGGATGGGGTGAAACTGGCCTATTCGGGCTTCGCGGGCCGGCCGGAGCGCGAGCGAGCGGGCGGGCGCGAGCAGGCGGGCGGGCGCGAGCAGGCGGGCGCGAGCAGGCGGGCGCGAGCAGGCGGGCGGGCGCGGGATGGGGATGGGGATGATCCCGGAGACGCAAATGACGCGAGACATCTCGGAGATGTCTCGCGTCATGGTGTTCGTGGCGAGTGAGGGATTCGAACCCCCGAATGCTGAGCAGTCTGATTTACAGTCAGATCCCTTTGGCCGCTTGGGTAACTCGCCAGTGCACAGCGCGAAGCGCAAACGTGCAGGCTAGAGACTACCGACTTCCACCCGGTTTGTCGAAACGACCCGACGAACCGCCACGCTCGCGAGATTGTCGGCGGGCCTCGCTACCATGGACGGCATGGCAGATTCCTCGTTTGACGTCGTTAACAAGGTCGACAAGATGGAGGCGGACAACGCCGTCAACCAAGCGCAGAAGGAGCTCGAGACGCGCTACGACTTCAAGGGCGTCGGCGCCTCGGTCGATTGGTCTGGCGAGAAGCTCCTCCTCAAGGCCTCCAGTGAAGAGCGCGTGAAGGCGGTGCTCGATGTCCTGCAGACCAAGTTCATCAAGCGCGGCTTCTCGCTGAAGACGCTCGATGTCGGTGAGCCCTACGCCTCCGGCAAGGAGTACCGCATCGAGGCCTCCCTCAAGGAGGGCATCGACCAGCCGAGCGCGAAGAAGCTCACCAAGCTCATCCGCGACGAGGGCCCCAAGGGCGTCAAGGCGCAGATCCAGGGCGACGAGCTCCGCGTCTCCTCGAAGAGCCGCGACGACCTGCAGGCCACCATGGCACTGCTCAAGGCCGCCGACGTCGAGGTCGACCTCCAGTTCGTCAACCGCCGCTAGTGCCACCCGGGGTCGCAGGCGGCCGCGCCGGCTACGACCCGAGCACGACCGTCGGGGCGCTCATGCCGTGGTACCCAGAACTCGGTCTGACCGGGTTCTGGTTCGGGCTCGTGGCCACCATCTACGTGCTCATCATCGTCACGGCAGTAGTGGTCATCCCCCGCAACCGACGGCCCACGACAGCGCTCGCCTGGATCATCACGATCGTCCTCATCCCCTACGCCGGGGTGATCCTGTTCTTCCTGTTCGGCACCAACCAGCTGCCGACGAGGCGGCGACGCATGCAGGCGCAGGTCGACGGCATCATCCGCGATGCCACCGACCAGATCGCCCCGGCGGAGCGCGCCATCACACACCCCTCCTGGTTCGAGCAGGTCACGAAGCTCGGTGAGCACCTCACCGCGATCCCCCTCGCCGACGGCAACCGCCTCGAGCTCCACGGCAGCTACAACCGCTCCATCAGGCGCATGGCTCGGGAGATCGACCAGGCGGAGAGCTACGTCAACGTGCTCTTCTACGCCATGAGCCACGACGACGCCACCGCCCCCTTCTTCGACGCCCTCGAACGTGCCGTGCAACGTGACGTGAAGGTGCGGGTGCTTTTCGACCACATCGGCTCGATGCGGTACCGGGGCTACAAGAAGATGAAGCAGCGCCTCACCGAGATCGGCGCCGACTGGCACCGCATGCTGTCGCTGTACCCGTGGGAGGGCGGCATGCAGCGCGTCGACCTCCGCAACCATCGCAAGCTCCTCGTCGTCGACGGACGCACCGCCTACCTCGGCTCGCAGAACCTCATCTCCCGCGACTACCACCGTGGCCCCAAGCCCGGCACCGACTCCCTCAGGTGGAAAGACCTCATGCTCCGCATGGAGGGCCCCATGGTGACGGGAGTCAACGCCGTCTTCATCTCCGACTGGTACGCCGAGACGGAGGAGCTGCTCACCGACGTCTTCGAGAACGACCCCGTCACCCCCGAGCCCGACGAAGCGGAAGCAGAGATCGAAGCGGGCGACCAGGAAGACGTCTTCCCGTGCCAGCTCGTGCCGAGCGGGCCAGGCTACGAGAACGAGAACAACCTCCGCCTCTTCAATCAGCTGCTCTACGCGGCGAGAGAGCGCATCGTCATCGTCAGCCCCTACTTCGTGCCCGACGACTCGCTCATGTACGCCATCACGACGGCCGTGCAGCGAGGAGTGAGCGTCGAGCTCTTCGTCGGGGAGATCGCCGACCAGTTCTTCGTCTTCCACGCGCAGCGCTCCTACTACGAGGCGCTCCTCCGGGCCGGAGTGAAGATCATGCTGTACCGGCGCCCGTACATCCTCCACTCGAAGCACATCACCTTCGACGACTCCGTCACCCTCATCGGCTCCAGCAACATGGACATGCGCTCCTTCACCCTCAACGCCGAGCTCATGCTCATGGTGCACGGCGAGGAGTTCGTGAACCGGATGCGCGAGGTCGAGAACGGGTACCGGCAGCGCAGCTACGAGCTCACCCTCGAGGAGTGGCGGCAGCGACCGATCCTGACGCGAGCGCTCGACAACGTCGCACGCCTGACGAGCGTCATCCAGTAGGAACCCACTCGAGGTCGCACTTCTGGATCGAGGCCGCCCGAACGATCAGAAAGGGTCTTCAGCCGACGGCGAGCTCCCCCAGTTTCGCGCCGCGGTCAGAACGACCAATGCGACGCGGCTCAACCGCCGGCTGAAGTCGGTGCCCCGGACCGATTCAGGCCCGGGAATTTCTTCCGCTCTCTGCGCGTACTTCGAGCGTACGAGGTGAACCGTCGTTCCGCGATGGGGAGAACTCCCCTCTTTGCCAACAGGTGGCGGAAGCCCTATTCGCCGCGGGAAATCCGCGTCATCTCCTCGCGGTCCACGACTTTGATCCGCTCGCGACCAGCCGCCTCGCCGAGCGCGAGCTCGTGCGCATCCAGACGACGCCACCCCTCGAGGTCAGTGAACCGCACATCACGTGACTCGAGGAGCTGGATGATGGAGGCTTCGCTCGGGTCGGCCGGAGTCCACCAGTTGCCCTGGTCGGCAACGAGGTGCGTGACGGTCTCGAGCGCATCCGACTTCGTGTGCCCGATGAGGCCGATGGGGCCGCGCTTGATCCACCCGGTCGCGTACATGCCGTTCACCTGCTGGTTGTCGTCGTCCCACACCTGACCCTCGTGGTTCGGGATGACGCCGTGGTGCTCGTCGAAGGGAACCCCGGGAAGCGGCGAGCCGAAGTACCCGATGGCCCGGTAGACGGCCTGCACCGGGTACTCGATGAACTCGCCAGTACCCCGCACGCCACCCTCGGCGTCGGGCTCCGTGCGCTCGATGCGGATCGCGCGCACACGCTCACCCTCTGGGCCCTCCTCGGTGAGCACCGCATCCGGCTTCGAGTAGAAGTGAAGGTGCAGGCGCCGCGATGCGGTGAGCTCACGCTCGCCGCGCCACTTGCCCATGATCCGGCCGATGACCATGAGCTGCTTGTTGGTCTTCGCAAGCTCGGCCGCGGCTGGGTCACGGTCGAAGTCGTCCTCGTCGACGATGATGTCGACGTCAGGGATCTCACCGAGCTCGCGCAGCTCCAGGGGCGTGAACTTCACCTGCGCGGGCCCCCGACGCCCGAACACGTGCACATCCGTCACGGGGCTCGACTCGAGCCCGTCGACGACGTTCTGCGGCACCTCGGTGGACAGGAGGTCCTTGGGGTGCTTCGCGAGCATGCGGGCCACGTCGAGCGCGACGTTGCCGTTCCCGATCACGGCGATCTCCCGCGCCTCGAGCGGCCAGGTGCGCGGCACGTCGGGGTGCCCGTCGTACCAGTTCACGAAGTCGGCTGCGCCGAAGCTGCCGTCGGCCTCGATGCCGGGAATGTCGAGGGAGGCGTCGCGGATGGCTCCGGTCGAGAAGATCACCGCGTGGTAATGCTGCTTGAGGTCGTCGAGCGTGATGTCCTTGCCGAACTCGACCCCACCGAAGACCCGCATGACACCAGACTCGAGCACCTCGCGGAGGGCGTTGATGATGCCCTTGATGCGCGGGTGGTCCGGGGCCACGCCGTACCGGACGAGACCGTACGGCGCCGGCAGCTTGTCGAACAGGTCGATCGAGAGATCGAACTGCCGCTCCATCTTCTGCAGGATGTCTGCCGCGTAGATCCCGGCGGGTCCTGCGCCGACGATGGCAAGGCGGAGCGTGGTCACATGTCCTCCAGAAAAGGGGTCAGGGGGTGAGCTGTCTCGTGGACGGCTCGGTCAGCGGTCGCGGCTGACGACCTCTGCGGCGAAGCGCTCGAGGGCGTTCTTCGCGGGGCCGGCCTTGACCGGCCGCAGCGCCTCGACGGCGAGCGTCACCCAGTTCTGGGCCTCGTCGACCGTCAGCTGCGTCACGCGGTGCTCGCGGAGCTCGCGGATGATGCCTGAGATCTCCTCCTCGCTCGCGCGAGTCTCCTCCGGCTGCTCGTTGACGCCGGCGACCCTGGACCGGATGCGTTCCAGCAGGTCGCGGCTCACCTCGTCGGTCGCGGCCTGGCGCTCGAGCAGCAGCACGGGCAGCGTCTCGACGCCGGCTCGCAGATCCGTGCCGGCCAGCTTCCCCGTCGCGTCCGGGTTCTGCTGCAGGTCGATGACGTCGTCGGCGAGCTGGAAGGCGACGCCGACGCGCTCACCGTACTCGGCGAGCGCCGAGACGACGGACTCCGGTGCGCCGGACACGATCGCGCCGAACTGGGCTGCAGCGGAGATGAGGGAGCCGGTCTTGTCCGCGAGGACCCCGACGTAGTGGTCGATGCGGTCCACATCCGCGGCCGGCCCCGTCGTCTCGCGCATCTGGCCGAGCACGAGCCGCTCGAAGATCGTCGCCTGCAGGCGGACAGCGCGCAGGCCGAGCTCCGAGAAGAGGAGGCTCGAGCGGGCGAACAGCAGGTCGCCGGCGAGGATCGCGATGGAGTTGCCCCACTGCAGGTGCGCCGCGGCGACGCCTCGACGCAGCTCCGCCTCGTCCATGACGTCGTCGTGGTACAGCGAGGCGAGGTGGGTGAGCTCGACCGCGGCAGCCGCGGTGATGACCTCGTCCGACCCGGGGGTGTCGCCGAACTGCGAGGCGAGCACGGTGAGCATGGGGCGCAGGCGCTTGCCGCCGGCGTTGAGGAGGTAGCGGGCGGTGACGTCGGCGATCTCGTCGGCGTACTGGACTTCGGCGCGGAGACGAGTCTCGACCGCGGCCAATCCGGCGTCGAGGCGCTCGCGCAGCACGTCGGAGTTCGGACCGTCGAAGAGGTCGTCGGTTCCGCCCGGCACCACGGTGCTTCGCGCCTTCCGGCGCTGTTCGGTCTTGGGGAGCTCCACGCTCATGTCTCCTGGTGGTTCAGGTTCTCCGCTCGAAGGGGACCTTCGGGCGAACTTGGTTGGGGGTTCAGGCCGGCGCCCTGCCGGATTCCTGCTGGCGCGCCGCTCCCTAGCTCGGGACGCTGCCGGAGTCGGCGAGCGGGACGAATCCCTTGTGCAGGGCCACGACACCAGCGGTGAGGTTGCGGTACTTGACCCGCTCGAAGCCCGCCTCGCGCAGCCAGGACGCCAGCTCACGCTGCGCCGGCCAGGCGATGATCGACTCGTTCAGGTAGGTGTAGGCCTCAGGGTCGCTGCTCACGAGCTTCACGATGGTCGGCATCGCGATCTGCATGTAGGCGCGGTATCCCGTGCGGATGAGGGCCTGCGGCGGCGTCGAGAACTCGGCGATGACGAGGCGCCCGCCCGGCTTCGTGACGCGCAGCATCTCCTGGAGCGCGATCTTCGGCTGCTGCACGTTGCGCAGGCCGAAGCTCACGGTCGACGCGTCGAAGGTGTTGTCGTCGAAGGGGAGCTTGGTCGCGTCGCCCTGCACGAAGTCGATGTTCGGGTTCGCGCCGTGGATGCGCTTGCCCTCCTCGATCATGCCCGCGGAGAAGTCGAGAGCGGTGACCTTGGCGCCCGCGTCGGCGAGGACCTTGCTGACAGTGCCCGTCCCCGCTGCGACGTCGAGGATCTTCTCGCCGGGCTGCGGGGCGATGGCGTGCCGCGTCTGCACGCGCCAACGCGCTGCGTTGCCCATGCTCAAGATGTCGTTCGTCTCGTCGTATTTCTTGGAAACACGGTCGAACATCGACGACACTTGCTCGGGTCGCTTGTTCAGGTCGGCTTTTGTCACCAGATCATCCTACGTTGCGGCGCACGTCTCGCCCTGGCCGTGTTCCAGTGGATTGCTGGGGATAGTCTTGCCGTCGTGCCAGCTGTGATCCTCCCCCGCCTGCGCGCACGGACGATCGAGGTCCCCGATCCGGGCGATCTCCTCCGTTTCGCGTCGTCGACCTCCCCCCTCGTGTGGCTTCGTCAGGGCGATGGGGTCGTCGCCACAGGGAGTGCGTGGCGCGGCGAGTTCACAGGCGCGACGCGAATCCCGGACTCCGCCGCCGCCTGGCGCGACGTCGTGGGGGCAGCCGAGATCGACGATGCCGCCAAGGTGACGGGCTCTGGCCTCATCGCGTTCGGCGCGTTCGCGTTCGCCGCCGAATCCGGGGCGCGCAGCATCCTCGAGGTTCCCGAACTCGTCGTGGGGCGTCGAGGTGCGCGGTGCTTCGTGACGGCGATCACCGCCGACGGCTCGGCCCCGGAGCCGCGCCTCCCCGACGCTGCACCGCTCGGCGACATCGACGCCGCGGCGACGCTCACGGACGGCCTGATGTCCGGCGACGAGCACCGGCGCGCCATCGACCGAGCCCTCGACCTCATCCACACCGGTCACCTCTCGAAGGTCGTGCTAGCGCGCGAGCAGCGCGGCTCACTCCCGGAGGGCGCCGACCGCCGCCGCCTGATCGCGAGGCTCGCCTCGGCGTATCCGGAGTGCTGGACCTACGCCGTCGACGGGCTCACGGGCACAAGCCCGGAGACGCTCGTGCGTGTGCTCGAGCGTCAGGTCTCGGCGCGTGTGCTCGCCGGCACGGCGCCCCGCGGCAGCGACGAGGAGGCGGACGCGCGGGCCGAGGCGAGGCTGCGGCACAGCGAGAAGAACCTGGCAGAGCACCGCTTCGCCGTCGAGAGCGCGCTCACCTCGCTCGCGACCCTCGATACGCACGACGACCCGGGCACGGGCCTCACGAGCAGCCGCGTCCCCTTCACCCTCAAGCTCCCGAACCTGTGGCATCTCGCGAGCGATATCCGCGGCACCCTGCCTGCAGGGGTGACGGTGCTCGATCTCGTGGATGCACTCCACCCGACGGCGGCCGTCGGCGGCACCCCGACACCCACGGCCCTTGACGCGATCCTCGCCCTCGAGCCGTTCGACCGACAGCGCTATGCCGGCCCAGTCGGCTGGGTGGGCGCTGGCGGGGACGGCGAGTGGGCCGTCGCGTTGCGCGGTGCCGAGATCGACGCGAACGGGTCGATCACGGCGTACGCGGGCGGTGGCATCGTGGCGTCCTCGGATGCCTCAGACGAGTACCGCGAGACGCAGCTGAAGTTCCGTCCTATCGTGGAGGCGCTCCGCGGCGACAGCGCTGACGGGCCGCACGAGGGGGTCCTGCGATGACCGAGACTCCCAACAGCAATGCGGCCCTCGGCCGCACGGAGCTCCCAGAACTCGACCGGGTCGCGGCCGCCACGATGTGGGGCGCCTACCGTGCCGCCAATCCCGGTGCCGCCGCCGCCGCGCCCGAGTACTCGGTCGAGAACTTCGGCGACAGCGTCGAACTCGCCGATGAGCTGCTTGCACTGGTGACACACGGACCGAAGCGCGCTACCGCCGCACTCGTCGAGGAGTTCGCCGAGGAAGGCGAGCTGCTGCCCCGCATCGGCTCGCACTGGATCGCGTGCGATGGCCGGGGCAGGCCCGTCGTCGTCATCCGCAGCACGGAGCTGCGCGTCGGCCCCTTCGACAGCGTCGACGAGGCCTTCGCCTACGACGAGGGTGAAGACGACCGGAGCCTCGAGAGCTGGCGCCGGGAGCACCGGAGGTACTGGGAACGCACCCGGGCCGCGGTCGGTCGCGACTTCACGCCGGAGCACGAGGTCGTCTTCGAGCGGTTCAGCGTCGTCTGGCCGCCCGAGTTCGCAGACTGAGCTACGAGCTCTCGGCGAGACGCTGCTTCTCGGCCTCGACGTCGAAATCGGCGGCGGGCCACTGCAGGTCGAAGCCGCGTAGCGCATCCAGCAGCAGGCCCTTCACGACGAGGCGGGAGAACCATTTGCGGTCGGCGGGCACGCAGTACCAGGGCGAGGTCTGCGTCGACGTGCGCTGCAGCGCGATCTCGTAGGCCTCCTGGTACTGGTCCCAGAGCAGCCGCTCGTCGATGTCGCCAGGGTTGAACTTCCAGTGCTTGTCGGGGCGCTCGAGCCGCTCCGCGAGCCTCGCGCCCTGCTCTTGTTTCGAGATGTGCAGCATGACCTTGATGAGCTTGGTTCCGGATGCGGCGAGCTCGTTCTCGAAGTCGACGATGGCGCCGTAGCGGCGCTCGATCTCCTCTGGCGGCGCGAAGGAGCGGACGCGCTGGATGAGCACGTCCTCGTAGTGGGAGCGGTCGAAGACGCCGATCTTGCCTGCCGCGGGCAGCTGCTTGCGAACGCGCACGAGGAAGTCCTGCTCACGCTCCTCGTCCGTCGGCGCCTTGAAGGACGCGATCTGCACCCCCTGCGGGTCGACGCCCCCGATGACGTGACGCACGATTCCGCCCTTGCCGGACGTGTCCATGCCCTGCAGGAGCAGCAGCACGGACGGCGCCTCGAGACCAGCCCGCGAATTCGCGAACATGCGCTCCTGCAGCTCCGCGATCTCGTCGTCGTGCTCGGTGAACAGGGAGGCGGCGTCGGCTTTCTTGCCGGTGAATCCAGGGGTCGAGCGGGGGTCGAGCGCACCCAGATCGAAGTTCTCATCGACGCGCAGCACTGCAGCGTCTTCGGTGGTGAAGTGAGGCATGAGGACAGGCTAACGCCACCCACCGACGCTATGCTCTGCTCGCGCGAACAGCTTTCGCGACGGAGCGGAAGCGGCGCCCAGCAGAGGAGAAGCACATGGGCATCGAGAACATCACCGGCAAGGCGCAGGAGTTCCTCAAGGACCCGCGAGTCACCGAGGCGCTCAAGAGCGAGAAGGCCGAGGACATCAGCGACAAGATCCTCGACGGCGTCGCGAACGCCGCCCAGAAGGCGACCGGCGACAAGTTCACCGATCAGATCAAGGGTGCACGCGACGCGGCGGACAAGCAGATCGGCAACCAGTAGCTCGACGCCGACGCAGCCGCGCGCGGGAGTGGGCGCCCCAGCTTGAAGTGGCCTGGGCTCAGGAGCCCCCGCGCGTGGCTGCCGCTCGGAGCGGCGGCGCTACTCGCCGACGCGGGGCACAGCGATCGTGCCAGTCTGCGGATGCGTGGTCGGCATCCGGTCGCGCGCATACGTGATGCTCGAGTAGCCGTGCGGAACGGGATGCCCGTCATCGCCGAGGCTCACGAACACGATCTTCTCGATCGAGAGGATCGTGCGTCGTGTGATCATGTTGCGCACGACGGCGCGCATGGTCATCGACGTGCGGCCGAAGTGCGTCGCCACGAGCCCCATCTCGATGAGGTCGCCCTGCTGGGCGGAGGCCTCGAAGTTGATCTCCGAGATGTACTTGGTGACGCAGCGGTAGTTGCCGAGCTGGATGATCGCGTAGATCGCGGCCTCTTCGTCGATCCACCGCAGCAGGCTTCCGCCGAAGAGGGTGCCGTTCGCGTTCAGGTCCTCCGGTCGCACCCACTTGCGGGTGTGGAAGTTCATGTCTCCCTCGGCGGCGGCGCGCGTCTCGGGGTTGGGGGATGTGGGGGCCATCGTTTCTCCGCTGCTCAGGCCGGACAGTACACAGCAAGCATATGTCCTGACATTTGCTTCAGCCTCGGTGCAGAGGCACCTCGATGAGGACACGCTCGTACTCCCGCGAGACGAGCGCGCGTTCCAGGTCGGCACGTGTCTCGACGCGCAGGTAGCTCCAGCCGTACGCCTTGGCCAGAGCCTCGAGGTCGACCACGGTCGGCGTGTAGAGGACCCGTGCGTGCGCGGCGGCGGCGGCCGTGCGAGCCACCTCGAGATCGTCGAAGATCGTCCCCCCGCCGTCATTGCCGACGATGAGCTGCACGCGAGGCGACCACTCGCCCCCCTGTCCGACCAGCAGCGAAGAGGCGTCGTGGAGGAAGGTGAGATCGCCGATGAGCGCACGCGTCACGCCCCCCTGCGCGGAGACGGGGCCAGCGAGCTGGCTGCCCACGGCGACGCCGAGCGTCGTCGCGACGGTGCCGTCGATACCGGCGAGCCCCCGATTCGAGTGCACTCGCACGGGCTTGCCCGCGACGTGAGCATCGAGCACCCTGATGAGAGTGGACGCGCCGAGCACAAGCCGGTCATGGGGCCAGGTGGCGCTCCAGACAGCCTCGACCAGCATCCGCCTGTCGACCTTCGTGCGGGCGACAGCGAGTTCCTGCCTGGCGAATCGGCTGCGCACGGCCTTGTCGCTCGAACGTGACGCCTCGATGTCGGGCGCTGGCGGCTGCTCCGCTGACGCAGCGACGATCTCCCGACTCGCGAGCACCCACTCGCGCAGCCAGGAGCGCGACTCGGCACGGGACTCGGCGTCGCGGGCGGAGACGGGATGCACGCGCACGGCCTCGACGTGCGCCGCGACCGCGCGGCCGGGGTTGTAGGGCTCGCCGCCCGTCGACCCCACGACGACGGCGTGCACTCCCTCGCGAGCGATGAGCTGGGGAATCTCGCGGCTGAGCGTCGGGTGCCCGAACACGAGGACCCGCGTGATGGCGTCCCGGAGATCCGGCCGGGGGGAGCTCGCGCCGAGGAGCTGTCGGTACGCGAGCACGAGGTTGCGTCCGTACCGGGAGCCGCTCGACGCCTCGGCGATGAGCGGCCAGCCGCCGGCGTGGGCGACCTCCTCGGCCACTGGGCCGGCGCCAGCCCCGGCGATGACCAGCGTCCGCTGCCACTCGGCCGCGTCCACGTCGAGGACCCCGTCCGTATCGGCGGACTGGCTGGCCCCGGCGGCTCGGTCGCCGCCTGGAGCTTCGCCCGGGTCGACGCCCTCGGCCCACGCCTCGAGCGATGGAACGGCGACGCTCAGCGGGTCGCGGAAGGCGAGGTTCAGCTGCAGCGGTCCGGTCGTGGATGCTGCGCGCAGCGCGAGGCGCTCGGCCTCCGCCGATTCCGTGGGTGCCCCCGTCGGCGCATCCATCGCCTCGTGCACGATGTTGGGCCCGAAGATCCCGGGCTGCGTCGTGGCCTGGTTCGCCCCGATGCCGAGGAGCTCCTCCGGCCGGTCTGCGGTCACCGCGACAAGCGGCACTCCGGCGTGGAACGCCTCGAGCATGGCAGGGAGCAGGTTGGCGACGGCGGTTCCCGAGGTGGTGATGATGGGTACCGTGCGGGCGGTCTCCGCGGCCAGACCGAGAGCGAAGAAGCCGGCCGAGCGCTCGTCGATGCGCACGTGCAGGCGAACCGCGCCGACTCGCTCGAGCTCGGCCGCCACGAGGGCGAGTGCCTGTGAACGGGAACCGGGGCAGACCACAAGATCGGTGATGCCGAGGCGGACGAGGGAACCCAGGAAGTCCAGGCTGAAGTCGACCGCCGGGTTGCCGGTGCGAGGCATGCTCGCCCCGGGTGCAGGCGCACGCGACTCAGCGCCCACTGTGGGGCGCTGGGAGTTGGAGGCTTCGGTGTGGGCGTGCCGCTCAGGCACGGGGCGACCCGTCGCCCTGAGTCCAGTCGTCTTTGTGCTCGATGGGCTCTTCGTGCTCGCCGGGCTCGTCGTCGTTGGCGGCAGGCTTCTCGTGGCCCTTGCGGGGCTTCTTGCCGCCAGACTCGGGCTTCGCGGACTTCTCCGACTTCTCGCCGGACGATGCCTCGTCGTTCGCGTCCTCGAGTGCCGTCGCAACGCCACCCTCCGAGACCGGACCAGTCGGTGCTGCGGCCGGGAAATCGACGTCGTCGAGCGCCTGCAGCTCCTCCTCGAGCTTGCGGATGCGCTCATCGCTGTCGGACTCGATGCCGATCGAGCGCAGGAACGTCTCGTCATCGTCCGGGGTGGTCTGCACCGGTTTCGCGGCCGCCGCGTTGCCGCGGACCTTGCCGAAGAAGAGCCAGAGGAGGGGACCGACGACGGGGACCAGCAGCACGACGACGACCCAGACGGGCTTCGGGAGTGCGCGCGTGCGCTTTGCGTCCGTCATCGCGCAATCGACCACGGCGAAGATCGTCACCGCGACGACGATGACTGCGGCAGTAATGAGGAGGCGAGACATGGTCCCCCGAGGATACGCGACTTGCCTCCGCCCGACCTGGTGATGCCTTCGCCCTCCGCGAACCGTGCTCGGTGCGAGTGCCGGGCGGACACCGGGCGTTCAGGGAGTCGGTGAGGCGCGCATCCGCCTCGCTCGTAGAATTGAGGGATGAACTCGAAGCGCGCCTGGCTCGTCTACTCCGTCATCAGACTGCTCGCGTTCGCGATCCCGTTCGCGGTTGTCATGCTGGCCCTGCCCACATGGCAGTGGAGCTGGCTCGCGGGAGCTCTTGTCGGCGCCATCATCAGCGCCTGCATCTCGGTGATCTTCCTGCGCGGCACCCGCCAGAAGATGGGCGACGACCTGCAGCGCCTCAGCGAGCGCAAGGACGCGCGCACCGCGGATGACAAGCTCGAGGACGCGGCCCTCGACGGCGAAGCGGGCCCAGCCTCCGCTGCCGCTGCCGAGGCAGACGTCGACACAGCTCCAGAGGCTGTCGACGTCACGGACGCAGGAACAGACGCGGACGCAGATGCAGACGCGGAGTCACACGAGCTCACCGCAGCCGAGCAGGCGGAGGCACCAGACAGCTCCGACGAGCCGGATGCTCCGAAGGGCACCCGACCGAGCGTCAACTAGCGCACATACCCGCTGAAGACGATACCGAGGCCGAGCAGGAGAGCGTAGGCCAAGGTCGCGAAGCTCGTGAGCATCAGAGCGAGGATGAGCTCTCGCGGCTTGCGGGCCGTCGACGCGATGAGCACGGCCGGTGCCGCCAGCAGCAGGGCGAAGAAGGTGAAGACCGCGTTGCGGTACGCGATGGCGAAGAAGATCGCGAGGACAAACGGCGCCAGCGTGAAGACGCCGAACAGCCACCGCGACACGACCGGACCGACGAGCACGGCGAGCGTGCGCTTGCTCGCGAGACGGTCCTGCTCGATATCGCGGATGTTGTTGACCATGAGCACAGCGCACGCGAAGAGGCCGACCGCCGTCGCCATGATCCACACGTTCGTGGAGACGCTCCCGATCTGCACGAACGTCGTGCCAGCGGTCGCCACGAGACCGAAGAAGACGAACACGAACACTTCGCCGAGGCCCGCGTAGCCATACGGACGCTTGCCGCCCGTGTAGTACCAGGCGGCGATGATCGCGGCGGCACCGACGGCGAGCAGCCACCAGTGCCCTGAGGTCACCACCAGGAAGAGGCCGGCGAGTGCGCCGAGGCCGAAGAAGATGAACGCCACGAGCCTCACGCGCTTCGGCTCGACCAGGCCAGAGCCGGTGAGCCTGGCCGGCCCGACCCGGAAGGCGTCGGTGCCGCGGATGCCGTCGGAGTAGTCGTTGGCGTAGTTCACGCCGATCTGCAGGCACAGCGCAACCGCAAGGCAGGCGAGGGCGCGGACCCAGTGGTACTGGCCGGGCTCGCCGTCGACGATGGCACCGGCAGTGCCGAGCAGCACCGGAGCGATCGCCAGCGGAAGCGTCCGCAGACGCGCACCCGCGATCCAGGCGCGCGCATCCAGCTTGCGCACCTCCCTCGCCTTCGGCCGTGGCCGCTGCGTCGGGTTCGCCTGCTGCTGCTTCCGCTGTCTGTGCTTCTGTTTCTGCGCCACGGAGCGATTCTAGAGGGCGGCGCAGGGCCGCATCCCTGCGACGCCGGCTGGCGCACCCCAGAAGCGAGCTCTCCAGCACGTTCCCCGGTCAGCATCGCGGTGGCACTATGAGACCACCACCTCCCCGTCCCGATCGACGTCCGCTCGACAGGAGATCCATGACTTCCCGATCACGCCTGCGCGCGGCCGCCGGCTGCGTCGCGGCCGCATGCATTGCGCTGCTCGCGCCTTCCGGCGCCCTCGCGGCGCCCCTCGGCGATGCGACGGTGAACGGAGGCACCCAGGCGCGCGAGTACATCGCGCTGGGTGACTCGTATTCCTCGGGCTTCGGGCTCGTCCCGTTCAGCGAGGAGCCCGCCGCCGGCTGCTTCCAGGCGCTCGCGAACTACCCGCACCGCGTCGCCGATTCGCTCGGCCTGGCCCTCGACGACCGCACGTGCAGCGGCGCCGTGACTGCCGACATCCGCGACACCGAGCAGGTCACCGCATCCGGCGCGAGCGCACCAGTGCAGTCGGCGAGCCTCTCCGCGACGACGGAGTTCGTCACCCTGTCGATCGGCGGCAACGACCTCGAGTTCTCGGACATCGCCGCCTCCTGTGTTGCCGCGAGCTCCCTCGGCCCCCTCGTCGCCGACCAGACCGTCCCCAACTGCCGATCGCAGTACGTCGTCGACGGAGGGGGCATCGAGGTCGACGCCCTGAAGGACCGCATCGACTCGCTCATCGCCCCCGCGCTGGCCTCGACGTTCGCCCTCATCGCCGAGAAGGCGCCGAACGCCGACATCGTCGTCGTCGGATACCCCGCCATCACACCCGACCCCACGAACACGCCGGTCGGTGGATGCTTCTCCCCCGCCTTCACCTCGGCGGGCTACCCGGAGAACTCCTTCCCGTTCACCGACGTCGACACCGCGTACCTGCACGAAACAGAAGTCCACCTCGACGAGGCCATAAAGACGGCGGCCGAGGCCAGCGGCGCCACCTTCATCTCCACGTTGAAGGCGACCTCCGCCCACTCCGCATGCTCGACCACGGCGCCTTACATGAACGGCATCACGGTAGAACCCGGCGAGGGAGCGTCGACCACGCCGGGCGCAGCTCTCAAGCTCGGCGCGCTCCACCCCAACGAGGCCGGTGTCGCCTACCTCGCGGAGACCGTCGGGGCGGAGCTGCAGGCGCTCCTCGGGCCGGGCACGCCCGAGACGACCACGCCGACTGCGACAGCGACGGCGACCGCGACCGCCACCGATCAGCCGGCGGACACGGCTGCGACCACGGCCACGCCGGCAGCACCACTCGTCATCGCCGGTGTTCTGGTCCTCGTCGGAGCCGGTATCGCCACGACGATCATCCTCCGCCGGCGCTCGGCCGCAGCCAGACGCCCCCCGGAGCACGACACCGAGGCCTGACGCGGCCCACAGGGTCGATCGGCAGCCGGCGCTCAGCCCTCGCCGACTCCGCGGGCGAGCCCCGCGACCAGGCGCTCCAGCGATCGACGGTCTGGCTTCCCGCTGGGCAGGTAAGGGATGCGCCGTGCAAGCACGAGCAGCGCCGGGCGAGCCGCACGGCCGGCGGCCCCCGTCGCCTCGCGAACAGACTGCCAGCGCTCGTCGCCCGCGAGCGCACGCGCGCCCAGCAACGCCGCCTCGGCCCCGGGAGGGGGCCCGTCAAGCGCCCAGCCGGAAGCCTCCACCACAAGCGCGGGCACCTGCCCCCACTCCTCGGACGGTGCGGGAACGACAACCGCGTCGGTGAGGCCGCGCAGCTGCCGCACAATGCCCTCGACCCGATCGAGGAGCACCTTCTCACCCCCGGAGACGATGACATTGTCGAGGCGGCCGGTCACCACGAGCCGCTCTCGGCCCGTGGCCTCATCACGCTCGAAGCGTCCGCCGTCGCTCGTGCGATACCAGCGCTCGCCGCCATCTTCGACGAAGGCCTCCGCCGTGCGGCGCGGGTCACCAAGGTAGCCGGCCGCGAGCACGGGACCAGCCAGCTGCACCTCACCATCGCGGATGCGCATCCGCACCCCGTCGAGCGGCTCACCGTTGTAGAGGCTCCCGCCGCTCGTCTCGCTCGACCCGTAGCTCGTCGCGACGTTCCAGCCGAGAGCCTCGGCCCGCGAGCGAAGCGCGGGCGGCAGCGACTGCCCGCCGACAAGAATGGCGTCGAAGCGAGCAACCGTATCCGCGACCGCAGGAGACGCATCGAGCAGGCGCGCCAGCTGAGCGGGCACCAGTGAGACGTATCGCCGCTCGGCAGTCAGCTCCGAGGCAGCGCGCGCGAACCCTTCAGCCGTGAAATGCTCATCGCCCAGCACGACGGGCTCCGTCCCGGCCAGGATCGACCGCATGAGCACCTGGGCGCCCGCCACGTACGACGCAGGCAGTGTCAGAAGCCACTGGCGAGTGGGCTCAGCCGCACGCGCCCTCCCGAACAGCAGGTCGAAGCGCGCGTACGTCGCCGCAGCGGATGCGCGCAGCGCGTCTCCGGTGAGCATGACGCGCTTGGGCTCCGCCGTCGACCCGCTCGTCTCGATCACCAGCACGACGCCCTCCGGCACGGCGCCGAGCGCCTCACCGGCCAGGCCAGGACCGCCCGACAACAGCGCCTCCGCCGGCAGCTGCGTGGGCAGCACGGCAGGACCTGCGCCGCTCAGCGCGCTCCGGAGCGCGGCCGTGACCGCGGACGCGTCACGCGCATCCACGCGGACCAGCGGACGCGTGCCGCCGACTCCGAGCTCAGCGCCCACGTCGAAGCCCCCGCTCCAACGAGACGCCAGGGATCCGCGACGTCAGAACTGCCACGGGAACGGCGACCAGTCCGGTTCGCGCTTCTCGAGGAACGAATCCCGACCCTCGACCGCCTCATCCGTGCCGTAGGCCAGGCGGGTCGCCTCGCCAGCGAACACCTGCTGCCCGACAAGCCCGTCGTCGACCGCATTGAAGGCGAACTTCAGCATGCGGATAGCCGTGGGCGACTTCGTCAGGATCGTCTCCGCCATGCGAACGGCCTCGACCTCGAGCTCCGCGTGCGGCACGACCCGGTTGACGGTGCCCATCTCCATGGCGCGGTCCGCCGAGTACTCCTCGGCGAGGAAGAACACCTCGCGCGCGAACTTCTGCCCGACCTGCTTCGCGAAGTACGCGGAGCCGTAGCCGGCGTCGAACGACCCGACATCCGCATCCGTCTGCTTGAACTTCGCGTGCTCACGCGACGCGATCGACAGGTCGCACACCACGTGCAGCGAATGCCCGCCACCAGCGGCCCAGCCGGGAACGACCGCGATGACCACCTTCGGCATGAAGCGGATGAGCCGCTGCACCTCCAGGATGTGCAGCCGACCGTTGCGGGCCGAGTCGATGGTGTCGCGCGTCTCCCCGTCGGCGTACTTGTAGCCGTCACGACCGCGGATGCGCTGGTCGCCGCCCGAGCAGAACGCCCACCCGCCGTCCTTCGGGCTCGGACCGTTGCCCGTGAGCAGCACCACGCCGATGCGCGGGTTCATGCGCGCATCGTCGAGGGCACGCGCGAGCTCATCGACCGTCTGCGGGCGGAACGCGTTGCGCACCTCGGGCCGGTTGAACGCGACGCGGGCGATGCGACCCGTCAGATCCTGGTGGTAGGTGAGATCGGTGAGCTCCTCGAAGCCCGGGACGGTGCGCCAGCGCTCGGCGTCGAAGAGTTCGGAGACGAAGGCAGTCATGCCATAACGCTATCCGACGAGCGGGCAGGGTCCTGCGGGGGGCGTGAGCCCGCGGAGTCCGCGCCTTCAGGTGTGGCTCGCTACCAGAGGGGCGGCGCGACGGGGAGGGTGCCGCCGTTCGCCATCAGCTGGATGATCGTGTTGCCGACCAGCCATGCAGGGGGTGCCCCGAACGGCAGTCCGAGGATGATCGCGAAGATCGCCGCACCCCTGGCACTGTTGAAGATGATTCCCCAGAGGGCCATCGCGATCGTCAGGAAGCCCGCGATGCCGGCCGTGAGCAGCCACATCTCGATCTCGAACTTGCGGTCGATGCCGAACAGGTTCGAGGCGTAGAAGAAGACGAAGACGTCGGCGAGCACCGTGATGAGCACGCCGAGGAGCGCCCAGTGGCCGGCCGACCAGCGTCTCGGGTTGAAGGCGATCTCGTACCAGGTGCGCTGCACGAGCGAGCCGTGCCGATACTGCGGCTTCCCGTACCCGAGCCTGCCCAGGCCGCCCGTCGAGGCGACTCGTGGGGGGCGGTGCTCTCCCGAGCCGGAGCTGACGAGGGCGTCACCGAAGTCCTCGTCGGCCGGCGGAGGGCTGAAGCGAGGTGCGGGGCTGGAGAGGTTCGTAGACATAGGAGTTTGCGTCCGGCATGACCGATCGATGCCTCAGCCTAGCGCGATCCGCGCCGAACGTCCCCAGCCGGTGAGACCTTCCCGGGACCGCGCGAGACAATGGCGGCATGCAGCTGCCCGAGATCGACGAGCTCCTCGACCGCACGCACATCGTGACGCTTCCCCTCGTGACCCGGTTCCGTGGGGTGGATGCACGCGAGGTGGCGATCATCCGCGGCACCGTCGCGTGGAGCGAGTTCTCGCCGTTCCTCGAGTACGGCGACACGGAAGCCGCGAACTGGCTGCGCGCCGCGATCGAGTTCGGCTTCGATGAGACCCTCGAGCGTCACGCGGACGGCGAGATCTGGGTCAACGCGACCGTGCCCGCCGTCGAGGTGTCCGCGCTCGACGGCGTGCTCGCGCGCTTCGACGGCTGCCGAACGGCCAAGGTCAAGGTCGCCGAGCGAGGGCAGACGCTCGCCGACGACGTCGCCCGGGTGGCCGGCGTGCGCGAGCGCCTCGGCGCGGATGCGCGACTGCGGATCGACGCGAACGGTGGCTGGTCGGTCGACGAGGCCATCACGGCGCTCCGGGCTCTCGCTCGCTTCGGCCTGGAGTACGCGGAGCAGCCGTGCGCGACGACCGCCGAGCTCGGCGAGCTCAGGCGCCGCCTGCGGGACGCGGGTATCGAGGTGCCCGTTGCCGCCGACGAGTCCATCAGGAAGGCCGAGGACCCCCTGGAGGTCGCGCGTCTCGGCGCGGCTGACGTGGTCGTCGTGAAGATGCAGCCCCTCGGCGGGGTCCGCCGCGCAGTCGACATCGTCGAGTCTGCTGGGCTTCCCGCGACCGTGTCGAGCGCCCTCGACTCCTCGGTCGGCATCGCGATGGGAGCACAGCTCGCCGCAGCCCTGTCAGCGCCGCGCCACGACGCGGGCCTCGGAACGGCGTCGCTGCTCGCGGAAGACGTCGTGATCGAGCCACTCCGCCCGCGCGCCGGGCGCATCCCGCTCGCCCCCGTCACGGTCGACGAAGCCGCACTCGAGCGGCTCGCGTCGCCCGCCGAACGGCAGGAGTGGTGGAGGGAGCGCCTCCGCCGCTGCCACGCCCTCCTCGCCGGAGGGTCTGCTCAGATCCCCGAGTAGGCGTGCAGTCCCTTGAAGAACACGTTGACGACGCCGAAGTTGAACATGACCGTCGCGAAGCCCGCGATGGCAAGCCACGCCGACGGCGTTCCGCGCCAGCCGCGCGTGGCACGAGCGTGGATGTATCCCGCGTAGACCACCCAGATGATGAAGGTCCACACTTCCTTGGTGTCCCAGCCCCAGTAGCGGCCCCAGGCGCGCTCAGCCCAGACGGCGCCCGCCATGAGGGTGAAGGTCCAGAGGATGAAGCCGATGATGTTGATGCGGTACGCGAGGTTCTCGAGGCGCACCGCGTCTGGCAGCGCCGAGAGGAGCTTGAGCTTCGTGGGCAGGCCGGCACGCACGCGCGCAACTCGACGAGTCTGCAGGAGCTGCGCGGCGCTGAGGCCCGCGCCGATCGCGAGGCAGCCGGTCGCGAGAGACGCGACGAACACGTGGATGACGAGCCACACCGACTGCAGGGCGGGGGCAAGCGGCACGACATCGACGTAGAAGCCGAGCGTGGCGATGCCAAGCGTGATGACGGTGAAGCCCGTGATGAAGGTGCCGAGGAAGCGCACGTCGGCCCAGAAACGGGCGAGGAGGAAGACGAGCACGATGAGGAGCGTTGAGGTCATCGAGAACTCGAACATGTTCGACCACGGCACCCGATCTGCGGCGATGCCACGCAGGGTGGTCGCCGCGAGGTGCACGACGAACGCGGCGATGGTCAGCCACATCGCGATGCGCAGCGACGGCGTCGCGCGAGTGTCGCGCCAGGCGTCGCCCGACTCGGTGCGGGTGGATGCGAGAGACACCGAACTCGCGGGGTCTTCCGTCGTGTAGCTGGCCGGCTCGGACACGTCGCGGTCTGCCGCGACACCGTCGTGCGCCGCTGCTCCTACCGGGGCTGCCGCGCCGACGAGTGCGTTGCGGCGCGCGGCGGTCGCTCCGACCGCAGACTGCCGTTCGGAGCGTTCGGCTGCGCGTGCGCTGCGACCGGCCAGGTCCATGGCGAACGCGATGAACGCGATCGAGTACACCGCCATCGCGACGTAGAGGAGCAGGTTCGACCAGCTGGACAGCGTTTCGATCATGGAGCTTCCTGAGTGGGAGAAGAGGCGAGCGCCGCGCCTTGGTTGCCGGCGCCAGATGGTGAGCTTTGGGTGGCCTCGGACCCTCGAGGTGCCCCGGCGGCGCGGGCCGGCGACGCAGGTTCCGCTAAGCCTACGATTTTTCTCGTGTGGGCGTCGAGGAGATCGTTGACCGAGGCGGCCAGCTGGGGGTCGTCTCCACGCGCGAGGCCCGCGTACTCGACGAGCACGGTGCCGTCGGAGCGGGTCGTGGCCTTCACCCAGAGGCGGCGCCTCGGCACGAGCAGTGAGGTGAAGAGGCCGCCGATGATGAGGATCGCGAAGATGAGCACCGGTATCTGCGTCGGGTCCTCGTGCACGTCGAAGGACGCGTAGCGGGGAACCTCGCCGAGCTCGATCGTGCCGAGGCCGTTCGGCAGCTCGGCGGTCTCACCCGGCCGGAGCTCGATGGGCTTGAAGTCGAGGTCGCGCGCCGCGATGGGCGTGAGCGTATCCGTGTCGAGCGTGTACACGGACCTCGGGACCCCGTCGTCGAGGCCGAGGTCACCCGAGTAGACGTTCAGCGTCAGCATCGGGTCGCGGAGGTCGGGATGGTTCGAGGTGAGTGCACCCGACTCGAGTTCGACGGCTGAGGGGTAGAAGAAGCCGAGCATGCCGATCTGCTCGTCGAGCCCATCCGGGACCTTCACGACGCCCATTGAGGTCAGGAAGGAGTCCTGCGGGAGGAACGGGACGAAGTCGGAGAAGACCTCGTTGCCGTCCGGGTCGCGCACCGTGATCTCGGGGGCGTACCCGTTGCCGAGAAGGTAGCTGTCGGTGCCGGCGAAACGAAGCGGGTCGTTGACGCGCACCGTCTCGGTCTTCGGTTCGCCGCCCGGCGTGTTGACGGTGACGTTCGCCGCGTAGTCGGTGGCCTGCCCGATGGCGTTCTGGTTCTCCTCCTCGTAGGTGATGTCGAAGGAGTCGAGGCGCATCGAGAACGGCGCGAGCACGTCGGGCGTGAAGAAGCGTCCGGGGTTGAAGGACGAGTAGCTGACGAGGCCGTTCACGAACGTCTGGCCCTCGACGAGCACACGCTGCCCGGACCAGGTGAAGCCGCCGCCGATGCCGACGGCGACGATGATGCCGACCATGGCCGAGTGGAAGACCAGGTTGCCTGTCTCCCGCAGGTAGCCGCGCTCCGCGGACACTGAGATGCCGCGCTTGCCGTCATCGAAGATGACGGTGCGGTACTTCTTGTCGCGCAGCAGCTTGGCGGCTTCATCGATGACGGCGCCGCGCTTGGGGTCGAGCGACGAGTCGAGGACCTGTGTGGAGTAGGCGTCGAGCCGCGAGAGCCGCGCGGGAGTCTTCGGCGGCTTCGAGCGCAGCGCATCCCAGTGGTGCTTGATGCGCGGGATGATGCAGCCGATGAGCGAGACGAAGAGCAGCAGGTAGATCGCCGTGAACCACGGGGAGCTGTACACGTCGAACATGCCGATGTCGTCGAGGAACGGCGCGATGTCCGGGTACGTGTCCTGGTAGACGATAACCCCGTTGGGGTCGCTCGAGCGCTGCGGCACCAGCGAGCCGGGTACGGCGGCGATGGCGAGCAGCAGCAGGAGGAGGAGCGCGGTGCGCATGCTCGTGAGCTGACGCCAGGCCGTGCGGAGCCAGGCGACGAGCGCAGATGCGCGGCCGGGCTTCTTGATGTCGCCCGGCTTCGTCGGCATGCTCGCACGCGCGGCGCCTGATGCGGTCTTCTTCGGTTCGCGGTCGCGGGCTTCGAAGCCGTCTTTCCCCGCGTCGAAGTGGTCAGAGGGCCGGGACATAGCCGCCGATCGTCGCCGCGAACGCGGACATGAAGTGCTGCCAGACGCCGATCACCATGAGGAACCCGATGAGGATGAGGATGCCGCCGCCGACGAGGTTGATGGTGCGGATGTGCTTGCGCACCCAGTTGATGCCCGTCGTCACGCGGCCGATGCCGAGCGCCACGAGGATGAACGGGAGGCCGAGGCCGATGCAGTAGAAGAACGCGAGGAGCGCTCCGCGGCCGGGGGACGCGAACTGGTAGCTGAGGGAGTTGATCGCGATGAGCGTGGGACCGAGGCACGGGACCCAACCGACGCCGAAGACGATGCCGAGGAGGGGCGCCCCGAGCAGGCCGGACGGCGCGAACTTCATGCGTGCCGTGCGCTGCATGAACGACACCTGGCCGATGAACACGACGCCCATGACGATGACGACGACGCCGAGCACCCGCATGATGACGCCCTGGTACTGGATGAGCCAGAACCCGAGCAGCCCGGAGGCCGCCCCGGAGAGGACGTAGACGACGGTGAAGCCGAGCACGAACAGAGCCGCGCCGAACGCGACTCGGCCGCGTCCGGTTGTGAGACGGGCGAGCAGGCCCCGTTTCGCTTCGGGCTGGTCGTCTGGCCGAGAGGCGGGCTCGGCTGCGGTTGCAGGGCCGGAGCTGGCTCCGACGCTCTGGCGCGCAGGAACCTTGGCCGGCGCATCCTGTGCCACTGCGCCGACGAGTCCGAGGTAGCCGGGCACGACCGGCAGCACGCACGGCGAGGCGAAGGAGATGAGGCCGGCCAGGACGGCGAGCGGGATCGCGAGGAGGAGCTGGCCGCTCACGATCGTCTCGCCCACCGCGCTGCCGGGGGCGATCGCCGTCAGCGCGGAGGAGGCGAGCAGGGGGGTCGTCACTTGCTGCTCTCTGCGAGCGTGTCGGTGATCATGGAGTTCAGGATCGAGGGGTCGATCGGCCCGCGGATGACGGAAGCGACCCGGCCCTCGGCGTCAAGCACGAGCGTGGACGGGATGGCCTGGGGAGGCACGTTGTCGGCGAAGGCGAGTCGCACACTCGCGTCGTCGACGTCGAGGATCGACGGGTACGTGATGCCCTGCGTCTCGGCGAAGGTCTTGGCGGTCGCCGCCTGGTCGTAGATGTTGACGCCGACGAACTTCACGCCGTCGTCTTCGTGCTCTTCCCAAGCTGCCTGAAGGTCGGGGGCCTCGAGGCGGCAGGGCGGGCAGGAGGCGTACCAGAAGTTGACGACGGTGACGGAGCCCGCGAGGTCTTCGCTGGAGAGCTCGTCTCCGAACTCGGTGACGCCGCCGAACTGGATCGGGTCCTGTCGTTCACCTTCCGGGAAGATCTCGTAGCTGCCGTCGCCCGCGACGTAGCCCTGATCTCCCCCGGCGGCGTAGTCCTGGGCGAGCGGCTCGTCTCCGGAGCAGGCCGCGAGCGCCAGCATGGCGGCGACCCCCGCCGTCGCGAGGGCTGCACGGAGGGTTCGGGGAAAGCGCGACGTCTTCACGCTCTCTGAGCGGATGGTCACACGGCTCCCTCATCGGTGGCGGCGCCGAGTTCGTGCGCCGCCGGTTCGCGGTAGTCGGCTTCCACGAAGCCGGTTGCGGGGTGGTACTCCAGCGTCGTGATGCTCGAGAGCGAGCACCGCCGGTGCTTCGGGTTGTGCGCGAGCGCCTCCTTCGAGAGCGCGCGGTGCACCATCCAGATCGGCAGCTGGTGAGAGACCACGATAACATCGCCGCCATCTGCCAGCTCGGCCCCGTCGAGCACGGCCTCTCGCATGCGGGCGACGATGGACTTGTACGCCTCGCCCCAGCTGGGGCGCAGGGGGTTCACGAGCTTCGGCCACGAGCCCGGGCGACGAAGGGCTCCGTATCTGCCCGTCATCCGCCGCCCCTCGAACGCGTTCGTCGGCTCGATGACGCGCTCGTCGATGACGGGCTCGAGGCCGAACAGCTCGGCGATGGGCGCAGCCGACTCGCGGGTGCGCTGCAGCGGGGAGACGACGAGACGGGTGGCGGGAACAGCCCGGGCATGCAGGTCCTCGGCTGTGACGCGCGCCATTCGCGCGCCGAGCTCGGAGAGGCCGAAGCCAGGGAGGCGCCCGTAGAGGAGCCCGTTGGGGTTTTCGACCTCGCCGTGGCGGACGAGGTGGATTCGCTGTGCCGCCATGCGCTCCAGTCTACGAACCGCCACCGACACTGAGGCACAGGATGCGCGTCCGCCCCCCAAGCTGTGCCTTGTTCTCTTCCCGCTCGCACGCGTCTGCGCCTCGGGTACCCTTGCGAGGTGACTGATCGCGCCCTCATCTCCTCCCTTTCCACGCTCGAAGACGGCCCCGTGCTTGTGCAGGGGTGGGTCGATACGGTTCGAGACCAGAAGAAGGTGCAGTTCGTCGTCCTCCGCGACGAGAGCGGCGCCGTCCAGCTCGTGAACCCGCGCGCCGAGGGCCGCGAGGCGATCTCCGACACGATCTCCGCGCTCGCCCAGGGCAGCTTCATCTCCGTGCGCGGCCAGAAGAAGGCCGACGAGCGCGTGAAGCTCGGCGGGCTCGAGGTGAAGGTCGACGAGATCGTCGTCGAGACCGCAGCGCTCCCCGAGACGCCAATCGCCGAGGACACGTCGATCGACAAGCGCCTCGACTGGCGCTTCCTCGACCTGCGCATCCCCCGCAATGCCCTCATCTTCCGCATCCAGACGACGTTCGCGCACGCGTTCCGCACCTACTGGGTGGAGAACGGCTACGTCGAGCTGTTCACCCCGAAGCTCATGGCGTCGGCCTCCGAGTCGAAGGCCGAGCTGTTCAAGGTCGACTACTTCGACACGAGCGCGTACCTCGCGCAGAGCCCCCAGTTCTTCAAGCAGATGGCGATGAGCTCGGGCCTCGGCAAGATCTTCGAGATCGGGCCCGTGTTCCGCGCTGACCCCTCGTTCACGTCGCGCCACGCGACCGAGTTCACGGGCATCGACGCCGAGGTGAGCTGGATCGAGTCGCACGAGGACGTCATGCAGATGCAGGAGCAGCTCATGGTTGCCGGCCTGCAGGCGGTCAAGAATGCCCACGGCGAGGAGATCAAGGCGCTCTTCGACGTCGACATCGTCGTTCCTTCGCTGCCGTTCCCGCGCATCCCGCTGCTGGAGGCTCGAGAGATCGTCGAGGCCCGCGGCCACAAGCTCGAGCGCAACGACCTTGACCTCGACCCGGAAGGCGAGCGTCAGATCGCGGCGCACGTGCAGGAGACGTTCGGCCACGAGTTCGTGTTCCTGACGGACTACCCGGCTTCGATCCGGCCGTTCTACCACATGCGCCACGAGGGCGACGAGTCGCTCACGAAGAGCTACGACCTCATCTGGAACGGCGTCGAGATCTCGACGGGCGCTCAGCGCGAGCACCGTGTCGACGTGCTCGAGGAGCAGGCGAAGCAGAAGGGCATGGAGGTCGACGAGCTCGGCTTCTACCTCGACTTCTTCCGCTATGGCGCACCGCCCCACGGTGGGTTCGGCATGGGCTTCGCGCGCATCCTGATGCTGATGCTGCACCAGACGACTCTGCGCGAGGTCACGTACCTGTTCCGCGGCCCGAACCGCCTGCAGCCGTAAGCCATCTGGCAGCCTGGTCTGCCGAGCTTCCTCAGAGCCGTCCGCGAGTGATCGCGGGCGGCTCTGCTGCGTCGGGGCACGGGTCAACGTCGTCGGGACACCTGGTGACCGGGCGGTGGCGGCGTGCAGGGCAGGTCGTCGCCGCGGCGGCTGGTGCTCTCGCGAATGTCGGGGCTCGCCTCGAAGGGCCCGTCTGGACTGAAGAGCACGCCGAGATGGTAGTCGGCATGGTCTCGGAACCAGAGAGACGCACCTCCGGGCACGTCCTTCAGCTCCTCCCACGCCTGCCAGAGCCCACCGAGGCGGAGCACCGCTTCCGGCGAGTCCCACCAGCGCGCCGACCAGACACGCGTCCGGCCGTCGACTCTGCGCGCGCAGCTCCGAGCGATGAACTCGCGCACGAAGTCGGCGAGGCACTCGAACTGCGGTCCTGGAGCCCGCGAGAGTTCGCTCGCGAGGCCAGCCTGGCGCTGCTCCTGACTCAACGCAGTGCCTCATCTCCTCGTTGCGCCTCGTCACGTTCCGCCTCGTCTCCTTCTGCGGCGTCACTGCGTGGTTGGTGCGCGGTGATCGACGCGCGGATGCGCGGGGCGTGTGGGCCCTGCATCCACGACCTGGTCCTGATGAGGGTGGGGCGACTGCCGGATGCCAGGACAAGCGCGCGCCCGCGCGGGAGCGCGCTGAGTTCGGCGACGTCGAGGATGCGCTCCCGATGGAGCTGCTTCGAGACGGTGCGGTGGCCTCGCCCGTAGCTCAGCGAGGAGAGCTCGCGGTCGTGGTCGCCGACGAGTTTGGAGAGCTCGTCGAGGAAGGTCGCCTCGCTGACGCCTCCCCCGTAGATCTTGATGTTGGCCGCCGACCAGAGCTTGCGCATGCCGCCTTCGCCCCAGACTTCGACGCCTTGCGACCACGATTGGAGGATGGTGATGAGCACGATGCCCCGCGAGCCGTAGTGGCTGTACAGGTCGGGGAGGCTGCGCCAGCGGCAGACGTTCGCGGCCTCGTCGAGGACGCCGAGCAGGGGCCGAGCGAGACGTCCGGACGGCGAGGTCGAGGCGAGTTCCTCCGCCGCCTCGGCCACGGCGACGGTGAGGGCGGTGACCAGTGGGCTCGTGGTCCCTTGCCCTTCGCGGGACAGAGAGTAGAGCGTGTCGGTCCCGCGGATGAACTCGTGGGGGTCGAACCGCGGCCTCGTGTCGAGCTCTCCGGTCGCTGTGATCCACGGGGCGAGCGCGCCGTTGGTGAGGCAGGAGGCCATCTGCTGCGCGGTTCCGTAGATGCCGCCGCGCTGGCGCTCGGGCGCGCTGATCACCCCCTCGAGCTGGTCGGCGATGAGGCGGTACCCAGCATCCCGCAGGATGCCGACTGCGTCGTCGTCACCGGGCCGCGTCACCCACCGGTACACCTCGGTGATGCGGGTGCCTGCGACCGCCCCTGCGAGGAGGAGCGCGGCGAGGAGATCCTTCGCAGCTGGGTCGAAGAACGCGTCTGCCCTGGAACCTGGCTCCCGGGATCCGCTCGCGAAGTGCTCGGCGAGCTTTGCCGCCTGCACCTCGTCGGTGACGTAGCTGAGCGGGTCCCACCACCAGCCTGCGGCTTCGCCTGCGACGCCCTGCGGGTCGAACACCCAGACTCGCCCGGCCTCTGCGCGCACGCCCCGGGTGGCGTCGACGACATCCCGTTTGTTGGACGTGACGATGACGGCTCCCGGCGCCTCGACGATGGCGGGGATGGCGAAGACCGTCGACTTCCCGGTCCGCGGGCCGCTGATGTTGATCTGCATGTCCTCCCAGCCGCCGTAGACGGGTGAGCCGCCCGGCATGCTCGTGCCGAGCCGCACGCCGATCGGGCCCGCGACGCCGAGGCGCTGGCTGCTTGCGCGTGCCCCGCGGGCGCTGATGCCCGCGATCTCCCGACCCCGTCCGAGGAGTGCCGCAGAGCGGTCGAGGCGTCGACTGCCGGAGCGATGCCCGCGAGCGAGGAGCAGTATCGCCGAGACTGCGAGCGCAAGACCGACCCCGAGCGCCACCGCGGCCCCGGTCGCTGTGGCACTCCAGCGGATGCTCCCCCGAAGCACGCCGAAGAACAGCGCGAACACGTCGTCGGGCAGCGGCTCGCTCGGGGGTTCGACGTTCGCAGCGACCCGCACGGAGAGGTTGGTCCCGCCGATGGCGACCACGGCGACGGTGAGCCCGACCCACAGCAGCACGGACTCGGCCGCCATGCCGCCCGGGCCACGCTTGCGCGGCGCGCTCATCGCCGTGTCCGCTCTGGGTCGAGACCAGCCGACCGTTCTTGGCCGAGCCCGCCCACACGGCTCGTCTCGTGCCAGAGCTTGTTGGTGTCGTTGATGCTCGCCTCTGCGGCGGTCAGCTGCACGTCGACCGGGATGCCAGGCCTGCCGCCGACTTTGACGAGGAACTTGCCTCGCCCTGGTGGCTCGGCTTCCCGACCGCTTGCCGGGTCCCAGGCTGGCGGGTCCTGCCAGCCGATGAGGAGCTCCTGCTCTGCAAGCGACAGTGGCACCGCGGAGGTGAGGCGCGGCATCTCGGCCCCCGGCAGCCCGCCGCAGATGACCATGCCGGCGCGTTCCACGAAGCCTTTCGCCTTCATCCGCTCTGACTCGGTGGGCAGCGCGAGCAGGTCGCTCATGGTGTGCGAGATCATGGCCATGCCGACTCCGCGCTGGCGGTTGAGGCGGGTGAGGGCGTCGACTCTGTCGACCATTCCCTTGCCTGCTCGGAGCGCGCGCCAGAGCTCGTCGAGGATGACGAAGTAGTGCCGGCGGGGCTCGAGCCCCGCATCCGCGAGCACATTCGCGACGTTGACGGTGCCGAACCCCGCCGACCAGCAGGCGAGGAGCGCGGCCGCCTGCAGGTCGACGTCGGAGTCGTCGATGGAGGAGACGTCGTACACGACGGGCGCGTCGCGCCGCATGGGGTTGGTGGTCTGGCGGGAGAACGTCTCGCCGAGCCTGCCACCTCCGACAAGCCCGATGAGGGAGGCCTCGAGGTCTTCCGTGATGGCCTTGTACCTGCTGTCGTCTCCGCGGTCGAGCGCAACCGCGCGCACCTCCGGGGGGCCCGCGCGCACGACCTCGAGGAGGTCGCCGAGGACGGGCACGCCGTCGTGGTGCTGGTCGAGCCATTTGAGTGCTCGGTCGATGATCGTCTCCTCTCGATCGCTCGGTGGCTGGAGCCGCATGATCGTGAGGAGGGCTGACACCATCGTGTGCCTGCGGCCATGCGCGTCGGCGAGCACTTGCCCAGCCTCGGCGTCGAAGCCGCTCGCCCTGAGCCGCCGCGCGGCGGCCGTCGCCTCTCCGGGGTCGAGCACGTTGAGGTAGCCGCGTCCGCGCCCGAGCGAGATGACCTGCCCGCCGAGGGCGGTGATCATGTCGACGTGGTCGGGCTTGAGGTCGCCGAGCACGAGCGGCATGACGCCGTAGCCGGCGAGGCCTGTCGCCATGCGACGCACGAGCGATGACTTCCCGAGTCCGGGCTTGCCGAGGATGAACGCGGAGGGGTTGCTGATGAGCTTCGCCCGCTGGAACCACGAGATGGGGTCGCAGCAGAGGGTCGCGCCGGTCTGCGTGTGCCGACCGAGGGGCACCCCGATCATGGGAGTTCCCGTGCCGACTGCGAAGGGCCAGAGCCCGCACACCTGGACAGTGGTGCCGCGCCATTCGTCGGGTGCCTGGACGTAGGTGGACGCGCCCCGGCCGCTCCCGCTCCAGCCTCTGGGTCCCGGCCTCTCGGGTGGGCGCGCCTGCTTCTGGGTCGCCTGCTTGCGTGACCTGGCGTGTGCTCTTCTCATAGCTTCTCTCGCAGTTCGCTCGGCACTCGCAGGTGCTTGCTGAGGACCAGGCCGAGCGGGAGCGCCGCGGCGAAGGCCGAGTCCTGGGACCCGTAGACGGGGCGCAGGCGGAGGCGTGCTGTTGCGGCGAGGTTGTCGACGGCCGCTCGGGCGTCGAGCTCGTGCGCGGCGTCGAGCACTGTCGCCGTGACGAGCACTCCGAAGTTGATGAGGCCAGCGCCAGAAGCCTCCTCGCTTGCCGTCGCGGCGGCGGCGCGAACGGCGAGCGTGTCGCGCGCGGCGGGTTTCGAGGTGGAGGTCTGCCTGAACTGGGCCGCGCTGAGGTCGGCTTCGACGAGTGCTGCTGCTCTGGCGGCGTCGATGGGTCGATAGAGCAGCGTCACCCGCTTGCGCGCGATGTCACGATGGGGCGCCAGGAGCCGTGCGAGCACGCTCGACTGCACGCTGCCCCTGGGCGCGACGGTCATCGCCCAGGTCGTCGAGCAGGCGGAGTCGTGACGGTATCCGGCCCAGCTGGCGCGGGTGGCCGCTGGGCCGACGTCGCTCCAGCTGAGTTCCGGGATCTCCCCTCCGGCGTGCGCCTCGTCGATCAGCACCGCCGCTGCCGGGTCGTAGGCGACTCGGACGACCTCGCAGAGCTCCTGTGCGGTGAGTGGTCGCGCGGCGCCCGCGCCGGTTGCCTGGAGCCCCGCGCTGAGCCCGGGGAGCCGCGCCGCGAGCTCGCGCGCCATCTCGTCCGGCGCTCTCCTCCTCGCACCGGCCCGGAGGGCCCCCTGGAAGGTGAGCGCGACGAAGGCCTTCACGGTGGAGGAACCCTCCGGGTACCCCGCGACGGTCTCCTCGAGCACGGCACGTGCGAAGGCTGGTGCGTTGGGGTCGATATTCATGGCGACCTCTCGCCTGAGGCGAGAGCCGGAGTCTGGGGCCGTCTCGATCGTCACCGAGGCCGCCTCGATGCCCGGTTCGTCGCCGAGGCTGGAGAGCCAGTGGCCCCACTCGGCGACCCAGGAGTCGATCTGCTCCTGATCGACGAGCGCCGCACCATCCGGGTCCGTGCCCAACACGACGGTGTAGCTGCCGACCGCGGGCGTCAGGAGCAGCGCGAATGGTCGGCCGTGCGAGTCGACGTGCTCGCTCAGCCTGGTCGGAGCCGCGATGCCCGGCAGCTGGAACGTCGCCCACGGCACTCGACCGACCGGACCGGACCGGTACCCGGATTCACCCCTCGCCCTCGAGAGGGCCCAGCCTGAGTGGGCCCCGAGCCGCGACAGCGCGTTCTTGCCGTGCGCGTCGCGCACCACGAGCATCAGGAGCGCGACGCCGATCCCCGAGGCGACGATGAGCGCAGCGATGAGACCCGAGATCATGACGGCCACGACGACGAGCACCAGTCCGCCCAGCAGGAGCGCCGTCCCCACCGAGCCGAGACCGAGCAGTCCCGCTGACGTCGGCTTCCGCCAGTTCCCGTAGGTTCGCATCTGTCGTGTCATCGAGCTATCGACCACCGCTCGGGTCCTCTCCTGTTGTCCGTTCTGCGACCGCGATCGCGGCGTCAGTGCCGTACTGGACGGCTTTCTTCAACGGCTGGATGCCTGCGATCGCTGCCGCGACGTAGGGCCCAGCGAGGGCCTTGCCTGCTCCCGCTGCAGCTGCCGCACCACCGGAGGTGGCACCCGTCGATGCGGCTGCGCGTGTGCTCGCCGACGATGCGGCAGGAGATCCCGCTGGAGCGGGCGCTGCCTGCGGGCTCGGTCCTGACCCGCGCGACGCAGCGCCGCCGCCTGGCGAGGCACGCGCTCCGCCACGCGGGACGCTGCTCCCCTGGGGTGCTGGGGCCGGCCTGGGTCGTGCGCCCTCTGGCACCCGATCCGCGACCGTGGTGGCGATCGCAGCACCGCCTCCGCTCGACGCGATCGCTCCCACCATGGGCGTGACGAAGCGCATGAGCGCGGGGAGCGCGACGATGGCGAGCACGAGGATGACGATCCCCGTGTAGGTGGTCAGCACGGCTCCGCTCTCGGCGCTCGGGGCCGCCCCGCTCATGCGGAATCCGGCGGCGTAGACGATCGCGGCCGCTGGCTTGTAGAGGATGAAGGCGGTGAGCCAGGCTAGGCAGCGCTGGAACCAGCCCCGGCCGAGCTCGGTGTTCGTCGCCGAGGCCGCAAGCGGGAGGATCCCGGCGAGGATCACGAGCATCCCCCCTCGCACGATCATGAGGAGCACCTGGACGACGGACACGAGGCCGACGATGACCCCGATGAAGAGGCCGTTCACGACGCCGGAGAACGCGGCAGGCCCGGCAGTCCCGCCTGCTGCGCCTGCGACACCGGCGATCGAGGTGCCGAGCATCACGCCCACGTTGTCCTTGAAGCAGTTCGGTGTCCCATCGAGGTCGCATTCGAGCGACTCGTCGATGATCCAGGTCGAGAACGAGTCGCCTGCCCGGACGAGCAGCCACACGATCGTGAGGCCGACGCTGGCGACGACCACCAAGGTGAGGAGGCTCTTCAGCAGCTCCTGCCCTGGCCTCGCGCGCTGCTCCCAGGCCATGCGAGCACCGCCGATCATGACCGATACGATCGCGCAGACCCCGGCCAGCCACCACGTCGACGACTGCAGGAACGTCGCAGTATTGGTCGTCGCCGCTGGGGCCGTTGGTATGAGGGCAGACACGAGCGACGAGGCTCCCGCTATGAGCACCCCGCCAGCGAGTACCGCGAACAGCCTTCCGTGGAAGGGGACGCCGTCGCCCGAGCGGATGCGCAGACCCACCATGACGGCCAGGAAGACGAGTCCGATGACCGCGACAGTGCCCGAGATCCAGCTGACGTAGCCGAGGACGGTCCCGAGGTGCGTCTCGATGTCACCCGTCGGCGCCGCTGTCGCCGTGCCAGAAGGCGCGCCGGTCGTCCCGAGGTCGGGCGTCGGGACGTCGACCCACATCGTGCCGAGGGTCGAGAGCTGCTCGGCCATCCATTCGTTGATGTCGTTCTGGAGGGCTTCGCGTGTTCGGGTCCACACCGTCGAGGCGATCTCCTTGGAGTAGCACTCGAAGTCCATGAGTCCGCAGTCGGCCATCAGGCGCTCCATCTCACGTAGCCGCCGACGTCGCCGAGCGACTGCAGTCGCACCGGAGCAGGCTCATCGCTCGGAATGCGCCAGTCGCCGTCGATCCAGACGAGGTCGACGACGGCGGCGATGAAGCTGCTGGCCCCGTCGACGCTCACACGCTGGGCGACGTCGACGCGCGCGGTGTCGCCGTCGAACGCGAGCATCCGGTAGCCCACGATCTGGAGTCGGACGCCGGAGCCCTCCGCGCCCGAACTGGCGAGCAGAGAATCCCGGTGCTGGCCTGCGGCGAGCGCGTAGTCAAGGAGCGGTGCTCGAAGCGCGGGAGTGTTCGACTGCACGAGGAAGTTCGCAGCGGCGAACAGCGCCCCATCGGCCGAACGCTGGAAGCAGTATCCGAAGCCGCCCTCGTGCATTGCCGCCGGGCCAGCTTCCGGTGAGCTCGGTGCCAGGTTGACGTCGATGCCGCGCCAGCTGGTCTCCGGCGCGATCAGGAGTTGCCTGTCGGCGGGAAGTGGTGAGGTCTGCTCTGGTCCGCGCAGCCCGCAGCTGCTCGGCGAGACGGTCGCGATCGTGTCGGCATCGCCGACCTCGTGCTCTGGACCCGCATGGGCGGCACCCGCCGGAGCGGCTGCCCGCTGGCCGTCGCCCACCGTCATGTCGCCTCCGGATGCGTCGCCGCCGAAGGCGGCCTGGATGGAGACCACGACACCGGCCACGACAAGCAGGGCGACGCCCAGCGCGGCGACGATGAACCCTGGCCGGCTCCCGGAGGAAGCCTTTCGGCGCTGCGCTGACCGCCGTTGGATCGATCCGCCGCTCGGCATGATGCTCGTCCTCCCGGCATCAGACGAAGAAGCCGACGAGGCTGGTCGCCGCCGAGATGATGATGACGCCGCCGAGCGCCATGCCGATCTTCCCAGCGTGCTCGCCACCCTCGCCTCTGCGTGACTGGATCGCCATCATGGTGCCAGCGGCGATGAGGCCCAGGACGCACACGGCGAGCCCGATCCACTTCACCCAGCCGAGCAGCGTCGTGAGGCCCTCGGTGCCTGGAGGCTGCACGGGGTCGGGGTCGGGGAGCGTCGTGAGGCGCGCTGAAGCGTCGAGCAGCAGGTCGGTGAGTGCGGCGATCGTCATGGTCAGTGGTCTCCTGTCGAGATGAACGCGGGAACGCGCGATGAAGGGCAGCCCCCCTCACGGCGGGCTCGAGCCGTCGCCGGTCAGTCAGACCGCGAGCGCTCGAGTCAGCTCGCCATGGGCCCACCGGGGACGTGAGCCGGCAGGTCGACGACCTCGGACGGTCCGTCGGCGTTGTGCACCGGCTCGGTACAGGAATGGACTCTACGCACGGTCGACGGGGCTGCGAGGAGTTATCCACAGCCACGATCTGGGGGCTCCCCAGCCACCTAGATTGGTGCTCGCCGCAGCCGGTCTGCGGCGAGAAGGGGGTGCTCCATGCGCCGAAGGATCGCTGTCGCCGGGCTTGCCGCCATCGCCCTCGGTGTGAGCGCAGGCGTGAGCGGCTGCGCGCCCGCCGAGGTGCCGAGGCGCGCTCCAGCCAACGCTCCAGCTTCGCCATCCGTGCCGACGCAGCTCGTCCGTGGGCCGCAGGATGAGCACGTCGACACGCAGCCCCCTGGTCCGTCTCCGACGCATGACGAGGCCTCGGATGTGGAGGCTCTGGCCGTCGCCTCGGCCGCCATCGAGGCGTACCTCAGCCGCGAGATCCCGCGACGCACCTGGCTCGAAGCGCTGGAACCGCACCTCACGGCGTCGGCGATGGCAGCGCTGAGCTCGGTCGACCCCGCCACCATCCCCGGAGCCTCCCTGACCGCCGCGACATACCTCGAGCGCCACACGAGCGGGTACCTGGTTCACGCCACCGCACCGACCGGGTCGGGCTCCTACCGGCTTCTGCTCGTGCGCGACGGCAGCTCGGGGCCCTGGCTCGTCGCCGAGATCACGACCCGGGAGTCGAGCTCGTGAGCACCCGGAACGGCCTCTGGTGGGGCGTTGCGATGGTGGTCCTGCTCGCTCCCGGCCTCCTGCTCGGCGCTCTCGTCGTCGCAGCCATCGCGAGTACCTCGCTCGTGGGTGTGGCCGCCTGCGCGACACCAGACTTCCCAATGCCGGGCGTCTTCTCCGACACCGAATCGAACTCGAGCGTGGGCATGGGGGCCGAGCCGGATTCCGCGGCACAGCTCGAGGTGAGCACCATGATCGGCGCAGATCAGGTCGATTTCGCCGGCGCCCAGCTGTCGAATGCGGCCCACATCCTGCTGGCGGGCCGCGAGGCTGGACTCGGCGCGCGTGATCAGGTCATCGGCGTCATGACCGCGATCGGCGAGTCGACGCTGCTGGTCATCGACCACGGCGACGAGGCTGGCCCTGATTCACGTGGCCTGTTCCAGCAGCGCGACAACGGCGCATGGGGCAGCTACTCCGACAGGATGGACCCGCGCATCAGCGCGGACAACTTCTTCGCAGCACTGCTCGCGGTGACCGAGCGAGACGCGCTCACCCCCTCTGAGGCAGCTCACCGAGTACAGGGCAACGCCGATCCGGCGCACTACTCGAAGTACTGGCAGGCAGCCGTCGCAATCAGCGAGACGATCAGCGGTTCCAGCACGGACCTCGGCGACGGAGCACTCGCTTCCGGTGCCAGCGCAAGCGGCTCGGATCGCGATGGATGCGGTGCCGCAGGAGCAGGAGCAGGAGCAGCCACCCTCGGCGGCGGCACCAGCACGGCGGTGAGTCCGGGCGGCTGGGCAGCTCCCGGCCTGGGCGGCATCACCGACACCTTCGGCAACAGGTTCCACCCGACCGACTTCGAGTGGCGCATGCACAACGGCATCGACCTCGCCGCCGGCGGCTGCGGGGGCCAGATCTGGGCCGCGCACTCGGGCACCGTCATCGAGGCCGAACCGGACAGCTCCGGCAACGGGACGATCGTCGTCGACCACGGCGGGGGTCTCATCACCAAATACCTGCACATGGAGGCGGACGGCTACCTCGTCGGGGTCGGAGCCACGATCGCGGCGGGGCAGCAGATCGGCATCACCGGCACCAGCGGGCAGTCGACCGGCTGCCACCTGCACTTCGAGGTGGTCGTCGACAACAGTCGCGTCGATCCTCTGCCGTTCCTGGCAACCCACGGGGTGAGCTTCTGATGGCGAGGAGGCGACGGTCCGACGCAGCCGAGCCGGGCATGGCGGTGCCCCGGTGGCCCCGCATCTCCGCGCGGCTCGGAGTGGACGGCCAGGGGGAGCTGTCCTGGAACTCCGTGGTGCGCCGGATCTCCGCGTCGGATCGCGACGCGGCACGCGCCGCCATCGTCGCGCGGTGCACGCGCGTCGCGCAGACGATCGCACGCCCCGTCCGACTCGAGCTGCACGAGCGCGACCGGATGCGCGAGCTGGTGGTGCATCCGTCTGGCGCCGCGGAGCCCGGAGACACCGAGGACGGGTCCTACCGCACCGAGTCGGACCTCCCACCGCTGGTGGCGGTGACCGGCACGTGTCGCGCGTGCGGGTGCACGTCGAGCGCCGCAGACGCCCAGTGCCAGGGGTGCGGCATCCTGGAACCGCTGAGTCGAAATGCCGATACCCCGCCCAGAGATCTGAGGGCAGCTCCCGGCGAGGACGGTGCGGACGAGCGCCGGCGGACCGGCAGACGCGAGCTCCGCCGAGAAGAGCCGCAGCCACCTCAGCAGACGCAACCGCCGAGGCAACTGCCCGCACCATCGCCCTCGCCCTCATCCTCGCCCTCGCCCTCGCTCTCCCGACGTTCCCGAGAGAGATCCAGGCAGCAGGGGTCAGCTCGCGCGTCTTCACGACGGCCGGTTTCTCCTCGAGCCCTTGTCATCGAGTTCGACGACGACTCTCGCGCGGTCCTCGCGGGCAGCGCGGCCCTTGGACGCAACCCGTCACCCGTCGACGGCCGCATCCCGGTTCGTGTCGACAGCCGAGACAGCACGGTCTCTCGCACCCACGCGCTCGTCGACGTCGACCACGCCGGTCGCATCCTCGTCACCGACTACCACTCGACGCACGGCGTGCACCTCAGTGGGAGACACATCTCGACGTTCGTGCCGGGCGTCGTGTACCGCGTCCCCGACGGCGCGCAGCTTCGACTCGGCGACGTCCTCTGCCGCGTGAGCACCGAGGCCACCGCCGCCAGCTGAGTGCACTCGCAGCGACCGGCCGAGCCTACGTACGTGCCGCCGCTGCGAGCGCGACGTCCAGCCGCTCGGCCTCCACGAACCACTGCGAGTGCTGCACCCCATCGACGAGGACGACCGGGATGAGCTCGCCATACTGCCGCTGCAGGGCCTCATCGTCGAGGATGCTGAGCACCGACAGCGCCGCGCCGTGACGAGCCGTCACCTCCCGCACCACTGGTTCAGCCTGCTCGCACAGGTGACAGCCCGGCTTGCCTAGGAAGGTGACCATCGGAACGCGCGCATCCGTCATGTCTCGAGTCTCGCAGACGAGCGCCCTGAGACGGCAGGCCCGCAGGTCACCGCCGGTCGAGCACTCGACCGGCGAACCGGCCCCTTAACGCAGAAAACGCCTGACCCGAGGGCCCGGCGCTCTGCGTCGTCGCGACTACTTCTTGTTGCGACGCTGGTGGCGAGTCTTGCGAAGCAGCTTGCGGTGCTTCTTCTTCGCCATGCGCTTGCGGCGCTTCTTGACTACTGAACCCATAGGAACATCCTTTATCTACAAGTACGAGGTGTGCGCAGCGGTAGGCTGCGGCATCGCTCGCGCCAGCTTACACGTCACCTGCCGGTAACCCTGTGTCCAGCGGAACTCAGGCAGTGTGCTGGTCGAGCTCATCTCCGCGGCCGGACTGCTTGATGGCCTCGGAGACCGCCGACTCCGGCACCCGGAACGAGCGACCGAAGCGCACCGCGGGAAGTTCACCGGAGTGCACGAGTCGGTACACCGTCATCTTCGAGACCCGCATGAGTTCTGCCACCTCGGCAACGGTCAGGAACCGCACATCAGACAGGTCGTTTGCCATGTGTTGCAGCTCCAAGGTGACAGATGATCCGCGCGTTACGGAAGTGAAGTGAGTGTCAATTGAACACCTTATGGCCCAGAGCACTGCAGAAACAAGGTCCAGAGCGAATCATGCCGTGCCACGGATTCGCGATTCCACCCGCGAGGAGTAGCATGACCGACGCCTCGCGCACGCGCGGCGTCGTCGACGGTGCAGTGAATTGGGGATGGGATGCGCACTCCGCGGGCCTCGAGCATCCCCGCACCTGTGGACACGGATGGGCTGCTGCGGCGCATCGTCGCGGCCATCGGCCGGAAGATCGACGACTTCGCCCATCACACGCCCTCCCGGTTCGCGGTCATCATCTTCACGAGCATCATCCTGCTGTGGACGACGATCTACATGCTGCCGATCTCCTCAGCCGACGGAACCATGACTCCGTTCCACGAGGCGCTCTTCACCGCCGTCTCCACGATCTGCGTCACCGGCCTCTCCGTGGTCGACATGGCCACCCACTGGTCGGGCTTCGGCCACTTCATGGTGTGGCTCGGCATGCAGGTCGGGGCCATCGGAGTGCTGACGCTCGCGAGCATCATGGGCGCGATCGTCACGCGGCGCCTCGGGCTGCGGCAGAAGCTCGTCGCGGCGAGCGACAGCAACGCGCTGCGCACGCACGCCGGCCCCGTCTCCGAATCGCAGGCGGTGAAGCTGGGCGACATCGGCGGGATCCTCGCGACCGTCGCGATCTCGCTCGTCATCATCGAGACGATCATCGCGATGCTCATCATCCCGCGCCTCCTGATCGCCGGTGAGCCGCTCTGGGACGCGATCCTCGACGGCTTCTTCTGGGCGACGTCGGCGTTCACCAACACGGGGTTCATGCCGACGAGCAGCGGCATAGCGCCCTTCGCGACGGACGTGTGGATGCTCACATGCCTCGCGACGGCCGTCTTCCTCGGCAGCCTCGGCTTCCCCGTCATCTTCGCCCTCACGCGCTGGGTGAAGACGAAGCAGCGCATCTCGGTGCACGTGAAGCTGACCATCTCGACGACCGTGCTGCTCTTCGTGCTCGGCGCGGTCGCGATCTACTTCCTCGAGGGCGACAACCCCCAGACGATCGGTGCGCAGGACCCGTGGTTCCGGCCGGTGACGGCTGGTTTCATGTCTGCCATGACCCGCTCAGGCGGCTTCTCCACGATCGACCTCGCCGACGCAGACCCCGCCACCATGCTCGCCATGCAGATGCTCATGTTCGTGGGTGGCGGCAGCGCATCCACGGCGGGTGGCATCAAGGTGACGACCCTCGCGATCCTCTTCCTCGCAGCCTTCGCCGAGGCGAGGGGCGTCAACGACATCCAGGCGTTCGGCCGCCGCATCCCGAACGACGTGCTGCGCCTCGCCGTCAGCGTGACGCTCTGGGGGGCGACGATCGTGGCGGTCTCCTCGATCTCCCTCATGCACTTCGCCTCGGTGCCGTTCGACGAGGCGATCTTCGAGGCGATCAGCGCATTCGCCACCTGCGGCCTCTCGACGGGTCTCACCGGGGACCTGCCCGAGCAGGGCGCGTACATTCTCTCCATCACCATGTGGCTCGGCCGCGTGGGCACGGTCACCATGGCCGCCGCGCTCGCTTCCAGCGAGCACAAGCAGCTGTTCAGGCTGCCCGAAGAAAGGATCATCGTTGGGTGAGCCGATTCCACACAATGCGCCGGTGCTCGTCATCGGCCTCGGCCGGTTCGGCGCTGCGACCGCGGGCCAGCTGCAGCGTCAGGGTCGCGAGGTGCTCGCGGTCGACACCGACGAGGGACTCGTCCAGAAGTGGGCGGAGCGGGTGACGCATGCGGTGCAGGCGGATGCGCGGAACATCGAGGCCCTTCGGCAGATCGGCGCGCACGAGTTCGCGGTCGCCGTCGTCGCGGTCGGCACGTCGCTCGAGTCGAGCGTGCTCGTCACGGCGAACCTCTCCGACCTGAAGGTGCCGCAGATCTGGGCGAAGGCGATGTCGGCGACGCACGGCAAGATCCTCGGCCGCATCGGCGCGCACCACGTCATCTACCCGGAGCGCGAGGCTGGCGAGCGCATCGCGCACCTGCTCTCGGGGCGCATGCTCGACTTCATCCAGTTCGATGACGACTTCGTGCTCGTGAAGCTCTACCCGCCGAAGGCGATCCGGGGCGTCCCCCTCATGGAGTCCGGCGTTCGCACGAAGTACCGGGTGACGGTCGTCGGGGTGAAGAGCCCGGGCAAGCCCTTCACCTACGCGATGGCGGACACGGTCGTCTCGAACCACGACCTCGTGATCGTGTCCGGCTCGGCCTCCGATGTGGAGCGCTTCGCGGCGCTCACGTAACCGCCCCGGCGACCCACGGCACGTGACCCGTCCTGCGCTGATCGCTGTCGAAGACGTGTCCCATGCGCTTGCTGTAGTGGAGCATGATGCTGCGCTCGACGACCCGCACGTCGCCATCCTGCACGATCTGCATCTCCACATCCGGCGCCTCAGCCAGTGAGCTCAGCCAGACGATCGCGTACAGGTTCGCGCTGCCTCCCGCGAGCGCCGCGCAGGCACGCACCGACTGGCGCTGGCTGATGCGGGCCGCGGCACTGTAGAGGCGGCCAGCCGGCACGACCATCCACAGCACGAGCGAGTATGGCCAGCGAGGCTGCTCGAGCTGCACGTCGATGCGCTGCACGATGTGTCCCGACCGCACGGCGCGGTGGACGAACCTTCTCGCGTGAGCTTCCGAGACACCGAGTGCCGATGCCAGCTCGCTGCTCGGCGCGCGACCGTCGCGCTCGAGGACGCTGATGGCCGTCGCCAGGGCGGGTGAGAGCGGCGACGGCGCTGACGTGCCTCCGTCCCTGGCCTCGACGGGCCGGGAGGAGACGCCGAACCCGGACCGCCAGTGCGAGCCGTCGAGGAACATCCGAGTGACGAGCATGGTTCGCATGCGTGCGACATCGGCGTGCGAGGTGAGGCCGACACGCAGGAACCGGCGCAGTTCGTGCACGTCGGGGACGAGCACGGTGAGCATGAGGTCGTGATCGCCGGTGATCTCGGCGATGGTCACGACCCTCGGGTGGGTGACGAAGGCGTTGATGACGGTCTCGACCGACCCTGGCCGACATTGCACCGCGACGATGGCGGTGACGACCCCGGAGTTCCAGCCGACGTGCGTGGTGACCCAGGCGGACTCCTCGGCGTGGAGACGTTCCCATCTGCGCCGGGCGGTCGGGGCGCTGACCCCGATCGTCTGCCCGATCTGCGCCCATGGAGCGCGCGGATCCTCCTGCATGACGTCGATGAGCGCGAGGTCCGATTCGGACAACACCGGGGACAGTTCTCGCGGTTTGAGATCCATATCGAACATCTTGGACCAACTTGGTGGCCGATGCGACCAACGTAACACTGCCGTAAAGCACAATCAGAACACTCAGGACAGCGAAGTCCCCTCGAACATCGGAGTGCTCATGACTCGGACTGACACCACGGAGCTCACGCTCGCGGAGGCGCCAGGACTCAGCGGAAGGATGCTGCGCGGCGTTGAGCGCGTCGGCAACCGACTCCCGCATCCGTTCTTCCTCTTCCTCATCCTCGCCGGCCTCGTCGCCGTCGCCTCGGCCATCGCGGCGGGGCTCGGGGCGACGACGATCGACCCGGCGACCGGCGAGGTCATTCCCATCCGAAGCATCCTCTCGGCGGAGGGCCTCGTCTACGCGGTCTCGACGGCGATCGAGAACTTCATCACGTTCCCGCCGTTCGGCCTCATCATCACGGTCATGCTGGGCATCGGCGTCGCCGAGCGCACTGGCCTCCTGAGCACGTTCATGCGTGCCACGGTGCTGTCCGCACCCAAGTGGGCCGTCACGTACGTCGTCGTCTTCGTGAGCCTCATGGGCAACCTCGCCTCGGACACGGCCGTCATCATCCTTCCCCCACTCGCGGCAGCGGCCTTCCTCGCCGCGGGCCGGCACCCGCTCGCCGGGTTCATCACGTCATACGCGGCTGTCATCGCCGGGTTCAGCGCCAACGTGGTCCCTGCGGGCACCGACGTGCTCATGTCGGGCATCACGACGAGCGCCGCCCAGATCGTCGAACCGGGTGCCGAGGTGTCGGTGCTGGCGAACTACTACTTCTTCGCCTCTTCGACCGTGATCCTCTCCATCACGATCACATTCGTCTGCCAGCGCTTCCTCGAACCGAAGCTCGGCACCTTCGTGCCCCCGAAGAACACGCTCCTTCCGAGCGCGCTCACCCCCGACTCCGAAGCAGGACCGGCGACCAGCAAGGAGCGTCGCGCGCTCCTCATCGCCACGGTGGCGATCGTCGCCTACCTCGCGGTCCTGGTGGTCCTCCTCCTGCTGCCAGGTTCCGCCCTGCAGGGTGAGGGTGGCGCGATCCTGCGCTCGCCGTTCATGTCGAGCATCCCGATCTTCATCCTGTTCATGTTCCTCGTCGGTGGCGTCACGTACGGCATCACTGCCGGAACCCTCACCAGCTGGGCACAGGTGCCCAGCATGATGACGGAAGCGGTCAAGGAGCTCGTGCCGTTCATCGTCGTCATCTTCACGGCGGCGCAGGCCATCGCCTGGTTCTCGTGGTCACAGATCGGCCTGCTCCTCGCCACGGGCGGTGCTGACGCGATGGAGGCGACGGGCCTCGGCGGCATCGGCGGCCTCATGATCTTCAGCATCTTCGTGTTCGTCCCCGCGCTGCTGCTCACCAGCGGTTCGGCGCTCTGGACCCTGCTCGCGCCGATCTTCGTGCCCATGTTCATGCTCAACGGCGTCGACCCCGCCTACGTGCAGGCGGCGTTCCGCATCACCGACTCCGCCTCGAACCCGCTCGTGCCGATGAACCCGCTGCTACCGGTGGTCCTGGGCCTCATGCAGAAGTGGGCGCCGAAGGGTGGACTCGGCACGCTGTTCAGCCTCGTCATGCCGTTCACGATCGCGATCTGGGGGGTCTGGCTGCTGCAGCTGCTCGTCTGGGGAATCTTCGAGCTTCCCGTCGGCCCCGGCCACTCCCTCATGATGGGCGGCTGATGTGCACGCCTGGCCACTCGACCCTGACCCCGACCCCACTGGAGGAACACCCAGCATGAACATCAGCACCGACCACGTGCCCGCGATCGTCGACGAGCTGAGCGCACAGCTGCCAGCGCGACTGCCTCTGCTCGTCGACGTCGCCGCCGACCTGCACGCGAACCCCGAGATCCGCTTCACCGAGGTGCACGCCGCAGCCAGGCTCACCTCCGAGCTCGAGTCGGCGGGCTTCGCCCTCGAGCGAGGCTTCGCCGGCCTCGACACGGCCTTCGTGGGCCGTTGGTCGACGCCCGATGCGGGTGAGGGCACCCCGACGATCGCCGTGTTCTGCGAATACGACGCCCTCGAGGGCATCGGGCATGCGTGTGGCCACAACATCATCGCCGCGAGCGGACTCGGTGCGGGCATCCTGCTGAAGGACGCCCTGACCGCCGCCCCTGGCACTCCCGCCCATGTCGTCGTGATCGGCAGCCCCGGCGAGGAGGGGGCCGCAGGAAAGGTCCCGATGATCGAGGGCGGTGTGCTGGATGGCATCGACCTCGCGATCATGGTGCACCCGGCAGCGACGAACACCGTCGGCGGGTCGACGCTGTCGCGGGTGGCCCTCGACGTCACGTTCACCGGGCGCGCCAGCCACGCTGCCGCGAGCCCCGAGACGGGGATCAACGCACTCGACGCCTCCACGCTGTCGCTGACCGCGATCGGGCTGCTCCGACAGCAGCTGACCGACGATGCACGTGTGCACGCCATCGTCACCGATGGCGGCCAGGCGCCGAACATCATCCCCGAGCGCTCGGCGCTGCGCATCTTCGTGCGCGCCAATGACCGGGACCATCTGCTGGAGAACATCGTGCCGAGGGTTCGCGCCTGCTTCGAAGGGGCAGCGATCGCAACCGGGTGCACGGTGCTGATCGAGGAGAACACCCCCGCCTACTACTCACTCATCTCGAACCCGGTGCTCGCCGACATCGCAGGCACTGCCTACGAGCGGCTCGGCCGCATGGTGACGGAAGAGCCCATAACGGGCTCCACCGACATGGGCAACGTCAGCCATGTCGTTCCGTCCATCCACCCGATGATCCAGCTCATCCCCGACGGGGTCACGCACACGAGGGAGTTCGCTGAGGCAGCGGATGGCCCGAATGCCTCGGTCACGATCGCCGACGGCGCGGCCATGCTCGCTGCGACTGCACTCGCCGTCTTCCGCGAACCGAGTCTCGCGGTCGAGGCGAAAGCGGCATTCGACGCGCGCTGATTAATCCTGCGGCGGCTCCCTGGACGCTGCTGCGACGAAGCCCCTCGGATGGACACTGGGTCCATCTCGAGGGGCTTCGTCGTGCCCGACCGTCCGAGCCGAGCGGCGGGCGCTACTCGCGGCCCCGGTTCGTGTCGGCTGGCGGCGTCGAGTCCGACTGCTGCTGCTGACCGAGGTTCGGCGCCTGGCCGTCGTGCTGCGCCGGAGCCTGACCGTACTGCTGCGCCGGTGCCTGACCGTACTGCTGCGCCGGTGCCTGACCGTGAGCCTGACCGTACTGCTGCGCCGGCACCTGGCCATGCTGCTGGTTCGGGACCTGACCGTGGACCTGGCTGTCCTGCTGCACCGGGGCCCGGCCGTAGGTCTGCCCGTAACTCTGACCGGGCAACTCGCCGTAGGTCTGCATCGGCTGCTGCGCGGCCTGCTGGGCGAGCTGCGCCTGCTGCTGCGCGTACAGCTCGTAGGCGGCGCGCGCCGCTTCCTCCTTGCGCTGCTTGGCGGTCACGAGCGGCGCCGTCGTCGTCTCGATGCCTTCCTTCCTGGCACGCCAGATGACAAACGCCGCGACGATCGCGAGGAACGCGGCAGGGAGGAGCATGATCGGGCCGCCCGCACCCTCCGAGCGGTCGATGCCCTCGCTGAGCTGACCGGTGAGCACGGAAGGGATGAACAGCATGACGTTGTTGGCCGCGTGGATGAGCACCGCGCTCTCGAGCCCACCCGTGTACTTGACGGTGACCGACATGATGACGCCGAAGAAGAAGTAGTACCCGATGAGCCACCAGTCGCCGGCACCGTGCGCGAGGCAGAACAGCGTCGCGGAGACCGCGGTCCCGATGATGAAGGACAGCTGCGGTGAAGCGAACCAGGAGCCGGCCGCGCGCTGGAAGCCGCCGCGGGCCACGTACTCCTCCGACGCTGCCTGGAAGGGCGTCGTCAGCAGCACGAACACGAGCATGAGCATCGCCGTGCCGTCGATGTTGACCTCGGCTGGCTCGAGCAGGAACAGCCCAGCCGAGTAGACCGCGAAGACCGGGACGATGACCAGAGCGAGCTTGCGGAACCACGCCCACCGGAAGCGGCCCGTGACCGACGAGATCGTGCCCGGCCGGACGCCGAAGAGCATCCGCTGGCCGAGGTACGCCAGCGGGAGGAGCGCCGCGAGCGCCAGGTTGTTCGTCACGAAGATCGCGGGCGTCATGGGGACGATGCCGCTCTCGACGGCGTCCATGAGCTGCTGCTGGCCGATCTCCCCGGTCAGTGTCGAGATCAGGATTCCGAGACCGCCGATGGTCATGGAGCTGATGAAGAAGCCGACGACGAGGAACGCGATGAAGAGGAGCCCCCTCCACCATCCCTTGCCGCGCCCGATCGGGCTCAGCGCGTGGTCGTACGTGAGTCTGCTGTTGCCGGTTGCGGGTTGCTCGGTGAGCGGTGCACTGCCGGTCGGGGTCGGAGTCATGCCGTGGTTGCTCATGCTTCGACGGTATCGAGCAGCGGATGCCCGGGGATCAGCCGCACGAATGATTCCTCATCCGGTCCCTCCGCTGCGCGAGGGAGGCGCCCGCGGTGCGGCAGCGTCAGCGCTTGTGGGCGACGAGGTCGCGCAGGAGCAGCCGGTCGACGCGATTGCCGTCGCCGGCGAGCCAGTCGCCGACCTCGCGCAGCAGCGATTCCGTGGTGGCGAGCCTGACCCGCTGCCAGGTGAGCGCGTTGTCGACCTCGAGCGTCCCCTCGCGTTCCGCGACGACCGTCATCCACCCGCGCACGGCCGACATCTCGCCGAACAGCTCGTGGAATCGCTCGACGGCGTGCGGGAACTCCGCCGCGGGCGAGGAGAAGGCGACGCCATTGTGCGTGAGCTCGCCATCTGCCGAGATGCCGTAGGTGCCCGGCGCCCAGAGCTCGTCGTTGATGAGCGCCACCCGGCGGCCGCTGATCACCGCGTGCGCGATCGATCCGGTGCCCTGGCCCGGAACCCGGAGGCCATGCACGATGCGCACACCTGGGATGCGGAGCAGCTGGGCGAGGGGTTCGCCGACCGATCGCTGCGCGAGGAACGCCCGCATCGGGTTCGTCCCGCCCGCGGTTCCGCCGGCGTCCATGGCCGTCTGGCCTGGTTCACCCCAGACTCGCCTGCCATCTCCCGCCGGGGGCGCGGACTCGTTGGCGAGCTGGACGAGGAGTCGTTCGCGGGTCACTGCGACGCGGCGCTGCGTGAGGCCGGACCAGGCGAAGTAGCCGGACACCGCGGCCGCGAGGTAGATGGCCGCCTGCGCGAGCAGGCTCGCGAACGCCGGGTTCTGCATGCCAGCAGTCGTCGCGAACAGGGACATGACACCGAGCGTCGCCGACAGCACTCCCGCGACCACGGCCACCACGAGCGACACGAGCCACAGCACAAGAGCCCAGCGCTGCGCCCGGACACGCAGCCGCAGGGTCAGCCAAGCCGCGCTGACCGCCACGTAGGCGAGCACCGCGGGCCACATGGTCGGCTCCTGCCCCGGCCCGAACGTGGGAACCGTGAGGCGCACGAACGACGCGTCGACGAGGAGCAGGAGCGCACCGATGACGACGATCGCCGCGTGCACCGAAACCGCCATCAGCTCACGGCGCGTGTACGGACGCTTCGCGGCGACGGCGGGCGGCCAGTAGGCGGGCTGCTCCGGCCAGCGCGTGCGGAACCACGCCATGCGCCGCACATCGAAGATCTGCGCGGGGATGCGCGACGGCGGCGGTGCGTCCCGCGTCGCCGGCTCGGCGTGGGCGCTGCGACGAGGAGCTGAGGCGGCCGAGTCGCGCTTCGCGCTGGCGCGAGGGGGTGTGCGGAATCGCCCGCCGCCACCGGCTGAGCGCCTGCTCGTCGGCGCCCACTGCGTGCGCTGCTGGGTGCGGACACGACGCGAGCCACCGCCCGCGAGCCACGCGTCGTGTTCTCGCCGCGTCGTCTCGTCGGTCAGCACCTCGACCGCGAGTCGCACCCTGACGAAGTCGTCGGAGCTGCCGCCGAGGTCGGGGTGGGACTCTCGCTGCCTGGCACGCCCGACACGACGGACCTCTTCGAGGGACGCCGTTCTGGAGACGCCGAGCACGAGGTAGAGGTCTTCTGTGAAGACGTGCCGTCGACCGCTCATGGCCGCCCCTCCCGCTCCTGGTTCAAGTGCCCAAGCCTACGCAGTGATCGCCTCGTCGCCCGTCGCCGTGCGGGCGAGCGCGAGTGTGGACTCAGGAGTTCTCTGCGGCCAGCTCAGCGGATCGACGCCGGTTGGCGTCGAACGCACGCTCGAAGAGGCCGGCGAGGTCGGCATCCTGCAGCTCCGCGACGGAGCGCTCAGTTGTTCCCTTGGGGCTCGTCACCCGACGACGCAGCTCGGACGGCTCGGTCGCGGGATCGCGGACCACCATGCCGACAGCGCCCTCGAACGTCCCGACGACCAGCTGCCTCGCGAGTTCCTCGTCGAAGCCGAGCCGCTTGGTCGCCTCGAGGTACTGCTCGATGAGGAGGAACACGTGGGCTGGTCCCGAACCGGAGACCGCGGCGAGCGCATCGATGCGGTCCTCGTCGATGGTGGCCACCCTGCCGACACTCTCGAAGAGCGCGACGGCGACTGCGAGCGCAGCCTCGCCTGTCGAGTCGTTCGCGGCGAGCCCCGTGACGCCGAGGCCGATGCTCGCGGGCGTGTTCGGCATCGAGCGCACGATCTGCGCCCCGTCGGGAAGACGTGCCGCGAGGCTCTCGAGACGCACGCCTGCCGCCACGGAGATGACAACCGCGTCCGGCTTGAGCGCCGGCGCGATCTCGTCGAGCAGCTCACCGATCAGGTAGGGCTTGACGCCGAGGACGACGACGTCAGCCTCTTCGACCGCGGCGAGGTTCGCACGCGCATCGGACTCGAGGGCCGTAATCGTGACCCGGCCGTCGCTCTCGCCTGCCGCCGCGGAGGCCGCTGACCTCGTCGTGACGTGGACCCGCGCCCCTTCGCCGAGGGGCGCATCCAGCAGCCCGCGCAGGATCGCGCCGTTCATGTTGCCGCCGCCGAGGAACGCATAGGTGAGTGCCGTCATACCGGGATTGTACGGACGCACCACCGACATTCGCCCGCCGTGCACCCTCGCGCGCCTCCTCCCCGCCGCCGCCGCAGACACGGGCCAGGTCGAAGCCGCCTCGGCGTCGCGACTGTACGGATGCACCATGGAGGACGCCGAGATGCAGCACCTGCTCTGAGAGGCGCCAAGGTGGCCTCGGTATGCTGGCCGTTACTCGTCACCGTCGAAGGGGAACTCGTGCCGAATCAGGAACTCGCCGCACACATTCGCGAACTGCTGCTCGAAAACGTGCACGTGGGCGAGGTGCTCCAGGTGCGCAGCGTGGAAGTCGATGACCGGGTGACGCTCGTGGGAGTCCGCGTCTCGGTGCTGAACCTCCCGCAGGTGCTCGATCTGCCTCCGGTCCTCGCTCAGCTCCGCGCGCTCGTGCGCGAAGCCGCCCCGCATGCGGAGTCGATCTTCGTCGAGCCCGACGTGACCGAGCGACACAACGTGCACGTGAGCACCGAGTCGATCGTCATCCGCTCCGTCGACTGACCCGCGCGGGCACCGCGGCGCTCAGTCGCGGAAGAAGCCGCGCACGAGTGCCGCGCATTCCGCTTCGCGCACCCCGGCGATGACCACAGCACGCTCGGGGAGCCTCCGGTCGCGCACGAGGTCGTAGCGCGAGCCGACGGCGCCGGCCTTGTCGTCCCAGGCGCCGTAGACGAGCGTGCCGACTCTCGAGGAGAGGATCGCCCCCGCGCACATGGCGCAGGGTTCGAGCGTGACGACGAGCGTGCATCCGTCGAGTCGCCAGCCACCGAGGCGCTCGGCCGCACGCCTGAGCGCGAGCACCTCCGCGTGCCCCGTCGGGTCCCCGGTCAACTCCCGCTCGTTGTGCGCCGTGGCGATGACCTCGCCCGCAGCGTCGGTCACAACCGCACCGATGGGGACGTCAGCGCTCGCGAGCGCCAGCTCGGCCTCACCGAGGGCGATTCCCATGAGCTCATGCAGGCGCTCGTCGACGTGGAGTGGCACGCCGCCCATCTTCCCATCACGGCCCCGACGTCATCGACCGGATGTCACCGGGACGCCTCCAGCATCGTTACTCTGTATTTCATGCGCCTGCACGTAGCTGACCACCCGCTCATCACCCACAAGCTCTCGGTGCTGCGGGACGAGAAGACCTCGTCGCAGCAGTTCCGCTCGCTGGTCGAAGAGCTGGTGACCCTCCTCAGCTACGAGGCGACCCGAGACGTCCGCACCGAGTCGTACGAGCTGCAGACCCCGGTCGCGAAGACCACTGGCCTGCGCATGACCGACCCCGTGCCCCTGGTCGTCCCGATCATCCGCGCTGGCCTCGGCATGCTCGACGGGTTCCTGAAGCTCGTCCCCAACGTCGAGGTCGGCTTCCTCGGCATGCGCCGCAACGAGGAGACCCTGCAGCCGGAGACCTACGCCAAGCGCCTCCCCGAGAACCTCGCGAACCGCCAGTGCTTCGCCCTCGACCCGATGCTGGCGACAGGAGGTTCACTTGTCGCCGCGATCGACTTCCTGTTCGACGCAGGGGCAGTCGATGTCACCGCCATCTGCATCGTCGCATCCCCGGAAGGCATCGAGAAGATGCGGGAAGCGTTCGCCGACAAGAACGTCACGGTGGTCGTCGGAGCCCTCGACGAGGGACTCAACGAGGACGGCTTCATCGTGCCGGGCCTCGGCGATGCCGGCGATCGCCTCTACGGCGTCGCGGAATAAACTTCGCGTCATCTGTTGACATGTGCCGTCACGAGGAAAGATACTGGCGGCATGACGAACCTCTCGCGCACCCTGACCGCCATTTCGGCGACGGGAACCGCTGGCATGATGATGCCCAGCAGCGTGATGTGCTGTCGAATGTGCCGCTGACTCCGGAACTCAACCTCCGTCGAGTCGCCGCATTTTCCGTCCCCTTCTCTCATGATGGCCTGCCCATGAAGAAGGAACCCTGCGCCCCTTGGGCCAGCGCGGTCGCGCTGCACTCTGCACCCGACTGCATCCCGCCGAGGCTCCAGTCCCTCGGCACCGTCCGCGAACCGTCGCGGGCAGCACCCGCCAGCAGGTGGGTGCCATGAGCATCATCACCTCGAAGGACTTCCTCCCATGTCGCTTGCCACCGACTTCCGCCGCCCTCGCACCCTGAATGCCGTGACCCAGATCCCAGAAACCCCTCGCCCCGCCTATGTCCAGGCGGTCCCCGCCGCGCCTGAAGCGCGCGGCTTCGTCCTCTACGTCGGCCTCGATGAAGCGAAGGCCACCCTCGACGGGACGACGCTCACCGAGCTCGTCGAAGCGCTCAAGCGCGTCACGGCCGAGGTCGCCCCGCACGCCGAGACGCACGCAGCCGTCGCCCTTGCTCCGAAGGGCGCCGGCGGTCGCGATGTCGACGTCGTCCGCCTCGCACTGCAGGACCCTCAGGCGCTCGCCGCCCGCGGGGTCGAGGAGGACCACCTGCCTGACTCCGCCGAGGGGGTCACGATCGACACGACTCGGAAGCGCGTGAGCGTCTCCGGCGAGAACGCGGGCCTCACGTACAAGGAGTTCGAGCTCCTCCAGGCGCTGGTGCTGCGCGAGGGACGCACCGTCGACCGCACCGAGATCATCGACATCCTGTGGCGCGACAGCGACGAGGAGCGCCCGAACGAACGCACCATCGACGTGCACGTCCGCCGCCTCCGCTCCAAGCTGGGCGCTTACGGAGACATCGTCCGCACGGTCCGCGGCACGGGCTACCGCTTCGATCGTCACGCCGACGTCGAGGTGCTCTACCCGAACGCGCAGTCGCCCGACCGCCTCTGATCGGTCTGGGAGCATCCCCCCCCCGGATCAAGGCCTCTGCGCCGGATTGCGGTGAGTGGATGCGGCCTCGCTCGCCGCGTGGTCGCGCCGGATTCCGTCGCCTGATGTACTGGCCAGTACACTGCAACGGAACCTGACGAGACGACGAAGCTGGAGGCCCGATGCCGACGACGAGCAACCCAGTGGAGGCTTGGGAGTCCCTCTTCCGCGCCCAGGTCTCGATAATGCGAGAACTCCGCGGCGAGTTCTCGAGCAATTCCTTGTCGATGAACGAGTACGACGTGCTCTTCAACGTCGTGCGGGAACCACAGGGACGCATCCGCCTTCGCGACCTGAATCGCAACGTGCTGATCACGCAGTCCTCGGTGTCGAGGCTCGTCGATCGACTGGTGCAACGCGGGTTCCTCGTGAAGATCGACGACAGGCTCGACCTGCGATCGACGCTCATCGAGGTCACGCCGGAAGGCCGCGCCGAGTTCACGCGTGCGGCTCGCACGCACATGCGCAATATCCAGGAGCGGATGACCAGCTCGCTCGACGCCGACGAGCTCCGCACCCTGCAGCACCTCTGCACGAAGCTCCGCGTCGGCCAGACGGGTGGTCGCGGGCGTGACTTCGGCGCCTGATTTCGCGTGGGCCGGTGCTGCGTCCGCAGCACCGCTTGATGCGGCGACCGCCAACGCGCTCGCACATGGACTCCAGGTGCTCGCCGACCCGACCCGACTGCGCATCCTGTCTCTTGTCGCCGCGAATCCAGACCGGCCCACGACCGTGACGGAACTCGTCTCGGCGCTCGGATGCGCGCAGTCGACCGCCTCGCACCACCTGCGGATCCTCGTCGATGGCGGGTATCTCACCTACGAGCGCAGCGGCACGTGGGGACTGTATCGCCTCGATGCGACGAAGCTCCAGGCGACATCGGCGAGCATCCGCCCTCGCTGAGCCCGGTCCTGAGCGCGGTCCTGAGCCCGACCTTGAGAGCCTCCCCACAGTCGCAACCCGCGAGACTCGGGGTGGCGGCGGCTGGCCCGCCTCAGCCCTCGAGGTGGCGCTCGTCGACGCCGTTGTACACGGCAAGCGGGCGGATGAGGGAGTTGGCTCCGGCCTGCTCCATGATGTGAGCCGTCCATCCCGTGATGCGCGCCGCGGCGAACAGGGGCGTGAACGTCGGGGTGTCGAAGCCCATGAGGTGGTAGACGGGACCCGCCGGATAGTCGAGGTTCGGCTTGATGCCCTTGCGCTCGCCGAAGCTCTGCTCGAGCGCCTCGGAGAGCTCGAGCAGGTCACGCCGATCGTAGTGCTCAGCGAGGCGCTCGAGGGCCGCGTGCATGGTGGGAACGCGTGAGTCGCCGTTCTTGTACACGCGGTGCCCGAATCCCATGATCTTCTTCTTGTTCGCGAGCGCGTCGTCGAGCCAGGCTTCGACGTTGGCCGCATCGCCGATCTCCACGAACGTGTGCATGACCGCTTCGTTCGCGCCGCCGTGCAGGGCGCCCTTGAGCGCGCCGATAGCACCGACGACCGCCGAGTAGAGGTCTGCCGTGGTCGATGTGATGACGCGTGCCGTGAAGGTGGAGGCGTTGAAGGAGTGCTCGGCGTACAGCACCATCGAGACACGGAAGGCATCGACGACCTCGGGGGCGGCCTCTTCCCCGAACGTCATCCAGAGGAAGTTCTGCGAGTAGTCGAGGTCGTCGCGAGGCTCGACGAGCTCCAGGCCGTGCCTGCGGCGCTGGTCGTAGGCCACGATCGCGGGGAGCGCCGCGAAGAGGGCCTTCGCCTTCGCGAGCTCCGCCTCGGGCGACGGGTCGTCCGCGTCTGGGTCATTGGCGCCGATGACGCTCACGGCCGTCCGCACGACGTCCATGGGATGCGCCGTGACAGGCAGGACATCGATGATCGAGCGCACGTTGTCGGCGAGCGCACGGCCCGAGCGCTCCTGCGCCACGAACTCGGCGAGTTCCGCGTCGCTCGGCAGCTCGCCTCCCCACAGCAGCAGAGCGACCTCCTCGAAGCTCTTCTGCGCCGCGAGCTCCTGCACCGGGTAGCCGCGGTAGAGCAGGGAGTTGGTCTCCGGGTTGACCTTCGAGATGGCGCTGTAGTCGACGGGCACCCCTGCGAGGCCCTTGTAGATCTCCTGCTCAGTCATCGTTGACCTGCCCTTCCTTGTGTGGCGAACGCTGCTGTCGTCAGCGCTTGACGGTGAAATTGAACACTCCGCTGTCGAAGTGGTTATACCCCTCGTAGTCGACAAGCTCGTACAGCTCCGCGCGGTGCTGCATCTCGTCGAGCTTTCCCGTGAGCGTTCCGTGGCTGATGAGCTCGTCGAGCGCCCCGGCTGTCGCGCCCATCGAGATGCGGAGGGTCGAGACGGGCCAGATGACGAGGTTCATGCCGACGTCGGCGAGCTGCCGCACCGTGAAGAGCTCGCTCTTGCCGAACTCGGTCATGTTGGCGAGCAGCGGCACGTCGACGGCCGCGCGCATGGCCGCGAACTCCTCGAGCGATGCCATCGCCTCAGGGAAGATGGCGTCGGCGCCCGCGTCGACGAGCTTCCTGGCGCGGTCGATGGATGCGTCGAGCCCGTCGACCGCGCGGATGTCGGTGCGGGCCATGACGAGGAAGTTTGGGTCACGTCGCGCATCCACGGCCGCCCTGATGCGCTTGAGCGCCGTCTCCTCGTCGACGACCTGCTTGCCGTCGAGGTGCCCGCAGCGCTTCGGGTTGACCTGGTCTTCGATGTGCATGCCCGCGAGGCCGGCGTCTTCGAGCTCCTGCACGGTGCGGGCGACGTTCATGGGCTCCCCGAAGCCCGTGTCGGCGTCGATGATGGCCGGCAGCTCCGTCATGCGGGCGATCTGCCTGCCACGCCCTGCGACCTCGCTGAGCGTCGTGAGCCCGATGTCGGGCAGGCCGAGGTCTGCGGAGAGCACTGCCCCGGAGATGTAGACGCCTTCGAAGCCCTTCTGCTCGATGAGGCGAGCCGAGAGCGGGTTGAAGGCGCCAGGGAAGCGCAGCAGCTCCCCGCTCGCGAGACTCGCGCGGAACGCCGCGCGCTTCTCTGCGGGGGTGGTCTTGGCGTACAGCATCAGAAGATCCCTCCGCCTTCGTTGAACTCGATGACGCCGGGCGACGCGACGAAGCCGAGCTGGCCAAGCTCACCGGGGGCGAGCTCGGGGAGCCGTTGCACGGTGTCGAGGAAGCGCTCGATCTCGTGGTCCTCGACGACCTCTGCGGCGAGGGTGCGGAACTTGTTGATGTACTCGTCCCTCGCGAACGGCCGCGCGCCGAGCGGATGCGCGTCGGCGACGGCGATCTCGTCACGGATGACGGTTCCGTCGGCGAGCAGGATCTCGACGCTCCCGCCGAACGCCTTCTCGGCGATGTCGAGCGAGTGGTAGCGGCGGGTCCACTCCGGGTCCTCCTCCGTCACGACGCGCTTCCACAGCTCGACGGTGTCGGGCCTGGCGGCGCGCTCCGGCGCGTAGGAGCCCACGTGGTGCCAGGCGCCGTCCTGCAGCGCGACGGTGAAGATGTAGGGGATCGAGTGGTCGAGGGTCTCGCGGCTGGCGGTCGGGTCGTACTTCTGCGGGTCGTTCGCGCCGGAGCCGATCACGAAGTGCGTGTGGTGGGAGGAGCGGATGAGGATGCGCTCGATGCGGTCGGGCGCAGTCGCGAGCTGGGGGTGCTCGTTGTGCAGCTTGCGCGCGAGGTCGATCCAGGCCTGCGCCTGGTACTCGGCGGAGTGCTCCTTCGTGTAGCTGTCGAGGATCGCGAGCTTCGACTCCCCTGCGGCGGGGAGGGGCACCTGGTAGCGCGCGTCCACACCCCCAAGGAGCCAGGCGATGACGCCGTCCTCGCCCTCGTAGATGGGGGTGGGGCTCGTCTGGCCGCGCATGGCACGGTCGACGGCCTCCACAGCCATCTTCCCCGCGAAGGCCGGCGCGTGCGCCTTCCAGGTCGAGATCTCGCCCTTGCGCGACTGCCGTGTGGCCGTGGTCGTGTGCAGCGCCTGCCCGACAGCCTGGAAGATGGTCTCCGCGTCGAGCCCGAGGAGCGTCCCGATGCCGGCCGCCGCTGACGGGCCGAGGTGGGCGACGTGGTCGATCTTGTGCTTGTGCAGGCAGATGCCCTTGGCGAGGTCGATCTGGATCTCGTAACCGGTCGCGATGCCTCGGACGAGCTGCTCGCCGGAGATGGCTCGCTGGCCCGCGAGGTGCTGGGCGACCGCCAGGATCGGCGGGATGTTGTCGCCGGGGTGCGAGTACTCGGCGGCGAGGAACGTGTCGTGGTAGTCGAGCTCACGCACCGCGACGCCGTTCGCCCAGGCCGCCCACTCCGGTGAGGTTCGCTGTGCGTCTTCGAGGCCGAAGAGCGTCGAGCCGGCACCGTGACGCGAGACGCCGTGCGCGAGTGCCTGGTCGCGGGCCGCGACGATGGGGGCCCTGGTGAGCGAGGCGGCCGCGACTGCGGCGTTGTCGATGACGCGGTTGATGACCATGTCGGTCACCTCGGCCTGGACGGGGACGGGATCGGCGGCGACCTCGGCGATCTTCCACGCCAGCTGGTCGCGGCGCTCGAGGTTCTCGTCGCTGCGGTGGACTCGGACGTCGTGGAGATTCACGTGTGGAGGATCCCTTCTGGAGGAGTTGGTCGTGGAGCGCTCGACTGCAGGGAGGAGAGCGCGGTCGTGAGGCTGCGGTGCAGGTGGACGTGGGTCGCGTGCGAGGCGAGGCGAGGGTCACGGGCGAGGATTGCGTCGACGACGCTGAGGTGCTCGCTCGCGGCTTCCCGCAGGCGTTCGGGGTTGTGGCTCGCGAGCCTGCGGACTCGCGAGGAGTGGAGGCGGCACGATTCGAGCGCGACGCTGAGGTAGTCGCTTGCCGCAGCCTCGTCGATCGCGCGGTCGAGGGCATCGACGAGCTCGAAGTAGTCGGCGATGCCGGCTTCCCCGAGCTCGAGGAGCTCGGGTGCGTGCAGCAGGCGGATGCGGATGGCCTCGAACGGCCGCTCGTCTCGGCGCATCGCGGCGAGGGCGGCGGCCTGCGTCTCGAGCGCCTCCCGCAGCTCGTAGAGCTGGACGACGCGTTCTGCGCTGATCTCGGAGACGAGCAGCACTCGCGGTGACTGGCTGCGCACGAGCCCGTCGGCGAGGAGTCTCGTGAATGCACCGCGGACTGGCGTGCGAGATACCTCGAGGCGGCTGGCCTGCTCGACCTCGGTGAGGACCGTCCCGGGCGGGAGCGCGCCCGCGAGGATCTCCTCACGGAGCACCGCGTAGACCCGGTCACTGGCGAGCATGGAGTCCCCTCGTTTCGACACCCCTCAATGTATGCACAGTCAGGCCATTGGGCAATGTTTCTGCCCGAATTACCAGGCTATGCATACATAGCAGCATTCCCGCTCGCGCCGGCACCACGCGAGTTCGCCCCACCGCTCATCACGACGAGTCGTGCGGAGCCGGTCGTGCTCTAGCCTTAGAGGAAATCCCCTCAGAAGAAGGCTTTTTGATGCCCGATATTCGCAGCACAGCGACTGATCTCTTTCGTCGCAATCCCGTCATGTGGGCCTTTTCCGTGGCAATCGGACTTCTCCTGGCTGCGCTTCTCGCAACCACCGTCATTCAACTGCAATCGGTAGTCCTCTCCGTCTTCATCGCATTCTTCATCACCCTCGGACTCGACCCGCTGATTCGCCTCCTTCAGCGTCTTGGGCTCAAGCGAGGAATGGCGATCATCGCCGTGATCGTCGTCTTCATCCTCATCGTCGCCGGGCTCATCTGGATCGTCGTGCCGATTCTGGTCAACCAGATCACCTCCCTCGCGACGACCATTCCTCAAGAGATCACCAGGATCAACAACGAGGGCTGGTTCGACACGGTCAACAAGGCCACGAACGGTGCCGCCACCAACGCCCTCGACTGGGCGCAGAAGACCGCGACCGACCCGAACACCTGGGCGACCGTCGGCGGCGGCGCCCTGAAGGTGGGAACGACGATCGTCAACGGCGTCAGCACCGGGCTGTTCGTCTTCATCCTGACCCTGAACTTCATCGCGACCCTCGGCAGCATCAAGCAGGCGGGCTACTCGCTCATCAACGCCTCGGTTCGCCCCCGCTTCGAGGAGTACGCGGAGCGGATCATGGCATCGGTCGGCTCGTACCTCAACGGGATGGTGGTGCTCGCCTTCATCAACGCGGTGTTCAGCGGGCTCCTGCTCTGGATCGTCGGCGCGCCCTACCCGTTCATCATCGCGGTCATCTGCTTCTTCATCACGCTCATCCCGCTCATCGGAACCATCATCACCACGATCTTCATGACCGTGATCGCGTTGTTCGCCTCCCCCATCGCGGCGCTCATCGTCCTCGTCGCGATGCTCGTCTACATGCAGGTCGAGGCGTACATCCTCACGCCACGCGTCATGTCGAAGGCCGTGCAGATCCCAGGCTCCCTCGTCCTGATCGCCGCCCTCGCTGGTGGAACGCTGCTCGGTCTCGTGGGCGCCCTCGTCGCGATCCCGCTCGCCGCCGGCATCGTGCTGCTCGTGCGCGAGGTCGTCATCCCCAAGAAGGCGCGGAGCTAGCCGAACAGCTCAGTCTCAGACGGCTTCGACGACCTCACCGCCACCGGAGCGCCGGGTGAGGAAGTTCATGACGAGCCCCCCGAGGACCGCGACGAGCGTCGCGAAGAGCACCGCTTCGAGTCGGTAGATCCCGAGCGCGAAGGTGGAGAGCTCTGAGGCGGCTGTGAGGAGGATGGCTGGCGTCAGGAAGAGCACGAACAGCGCGTACTCTCCGGCGTTGACGTAGGCGACGCACAGCACGAGGAAGAGGCCGGCCAGGATGAGCGGAATCGGCTCCGGCAGCATCGACGCGAGCATGGCGAGAAGGACCCCGGCGACCGATCCGAGCACCCTGAGGTAGCCGCGTCGCAAGCGCTGGTCCGCTCCCACGGCGAGGATCACGCTGAACGAGAGCAGCGTCCAGTCGCGGTAGGGGAACTCCAGTAGCTCCGAGGCGAAGACGATGAGGAAGGATCCGCCCGCGGTGACCGCGCCATAGGCGATCCGGTCGACGAGCGGCGTGCCCGGGTCGTGAGCATGCGCCCTCGCCTTCACGAGCGCGGCGAAGCCGACGACGACACCCGCACCGATCGCGGACCCCAGCATCGCCTGCCAGAGTTCGGCACCCGTCTGCGAGAGCGCGGCGAACGCCAGCAGGTTCACGGGGGACCGCGTGAGGAAGGCCGTCTCACCGACCGTCACGAAGGCCTGCACGAGGCAGACGAAGACGACTGCGGCGAGCGTGACCCAGAGCCCGAGGCCCCCGACCGCGAAGCCGAGGGCCGCGATGGCAAGCGACCAACCCACGGAGAAGAGCCGGGCCCGCCAACTCCCCGCGCGGATGATCGAGAGCAGGAAGAGGATCGTCAGGTAGCCGGACGCCGCCGTGTTCGGGCCGATGAGGAGCTGGCTGGCCCCGAGGATGAGCGCCGCGGCGGAGACCAGGGCGACCGCCACCAGCAGCTGTTTGACCGAGAGGGCCGCGCTGACCGCACCGCCACTGACATCAGGACCATGCCGCACGATGCTCTCCCTATCTCCGGCTCCTGGAACCGTGGCGTCTCCGGCCGAGCACCCCGGCCGGCTCCTGATACGACGACAGCGGGCGCCCCGAGGCGGGGCGCCCGCTGCCGCGCGCGGACTATCCCTTCTTGCCGACGAGATCCTGCACGAGCGTCTTCACCGCAAGGAAGTCGTCCTTCTTGTTCGCCACGAACTCCAGCGCCTTGACGCCGGTCGCGAGCGCTTGCGTCGCCTCCGCCCCGACGTCGGTGAACTTGTGGCTCACGTTGCCGGCGAGTCCGCCCTCGAGCGCCAGCTGGCCGACGAGGTCGAGCTTGAGCACCTTGGATCCCTCAGCGAAGCTCACCTCGTCGAAGTCCACCCAGACGATGTTGGGACGGGTCGTCGACTCGAACACGTAGCGCTTGTTCGTGAGGTCGAGCACCACCTGCCAGATCGTCTGCGATGCGTCCGGCTTGCCGGGCTCCGGGGTCCGGAACGGCTGCGCCGCGTTCCGGATCATGCTGAACATCGCGGCGATCGCATCCAGCTGCGTCTTGGGCTGCACCTGGTGCTCGACGTAGAAGGATGCGCGAGCGAAGCGGTCGCTCGCGAGCGTCGACCCCGGCAGCGGCTGGTCGCCGCCGAGCCCCTCGATCTTCTTCGCGAGCTCGAGCTGCTTGTCGTAGGTCGGGGAGTTCGTCATGACCTTGTAGTCACGGCTGTGATACACCGTCGGCTTGCCGCTCGTGTACTCGATGATGGCCGAGTCACCCGTGGCGTCGTTGATCGCGAGGTGCAGGGTCGGGACGAGGTGGCCCGTCGGGTCGAAGAGCTGCGAGATCTGCACCTGCGACTTCTTGGTCCAAGCGACGGCCTCCTCGACCGTCGCGAAGTTGTCGAGGTAGTACTGCAGCCAGACCGACTGGCTCAGCTGAGTCGTCTTGTCGTTCGGCTTTCCGTACTCCGACTCGGCGAGCCACAGGATGTGCCCTGCGAAGCCCTCCTCGTTCATCCCGTCGGTGGCGATGAGGTCGAAGGCCGTCGCCACGATGCTGCCGTACTTGGCCGTCCAGGTGAGGTTTCCCTCGACTCCGTCTGCCCGCTCGATGCCGCGTGGGTACTTCCAGAGGTTCGTGAGGAGATCCATGTGGAAATCCATGTTCCGGCCGACAATGACGGACCCGTTGGCGTCGGGCCACACAATTCGAGTGCACATGTTCGTTGACACGTCCTTTCGTAAGGGAACTGCTGTGCACGCCGCCGCGGATGCGACGGCGGCGGGTGCGCGTGCGGGGTCAGGCGATCGCGTCGTCGCTGCGGTCGTGGACTCGAGCGTTCTGCGTGGCGGGGATCAGGTTGAAGTCGGTCAGCAGCTGGCCGAGCTCGGTCTGATCGAAGCGATTCACGAGGTGTCGCTTCGCGAAGCTCGGCCCTGGGATGTCGAGCTGTTCGCCGTCGCGCAGGACGTTCGTCGAGTGCAGCAGGAACCTGAGGTCGTACGTCGAATTGAAGACCTCCGGAACACCGCGTTCGACGCCGAGGAGCTCGTAGGTCGCCTCCATGGCAGTGCGCACGGAGTACTCCGTCGTGAAGATGCAGTCTCGCGTCGTCTCGGCGAACTGGCCGATGAAGGCGAAGTTCACGCTGCCCTTCGGGACGACGGCCGGGCGGTCGCCGGCCTTCCTCGGCATGAAGAAGGAGGTGACGTACGGCATCATCACGGGCACCGTCTTGACGCCGGTGGCGGCGAGTTCGGGGATCTCGTCGACGGGGACCCCCAGGTGGAAGAGCCACTCCTGGGTGATCTCCTCCCCCGTGCAGTCCTGCATGCTCTTCTTGACGAAGGCCCCGGGAGTGTCGACGAGGAGGCCGTAGATCCAGACGACGATCTCGGTCGGCTTCTGCGCCTTGAAGTGGGGCTGGCGGTTGACGGTCCAGCTCATGAGCCACGGCGAGTCGCGTGCCGTGACGATGCCGCCGGTCACGACCTTGCCCGAGAACGGGTCGCGCTCCGCGATGCGCTCGATGTACTCGGGCACGCGAGCGTCGAGCGTCGTCGCCGTCGCCGATTCCCACTTCGACTTCTGGATGTCTCCGCAGAACACCTCGGGGCGGCCGAACGCCTCGTCGCGTGCGGCGATCTTGCGCCAGAGGTCCCAGGCCGGAGCCGGGCCCGTGTTGAGTCGGGCCGCCGTGGCGTGGTCGCCCTGGTCGGAGTTCTCCGTCAGCGATCCGATGGTGATGTAGGCCAGGTCGTTCTCGCTGAGGTCGACGCCGCCTTCCTCGCCGTCGCGGACCCAGTCGATTCGCGTCGCCTGCTTCTTGTCGCCCGCCAGGTCGAACTGCACGTCGGTGACCTTGGTGCCGTACTGGAAGGTCACGCCGCGCTCGAGCAGCCACTTCTGCATGGGCAGCACAAACGACTCGTACTGGTTGTACTTGGTGAACTTCAGGGCCGACATGTCGGGGAACCCACCGAGCTGGTGCACGAAGCGGTGGAGGTAGAGCTTCATCTCGAGGGCCGAGTGCCACTCTTCGAAGGCGAACATCGTGCGCCAGTAGAGCCAGAAGTTGCTGTCGAGGAATTCGGCGCTGAACACCTCGTCGATCCGCTTGTCCTCCATCTGCGCACGCGTAGCGAGGAAGACACCGACGATCTCCTTCTGCGCCTTCTCGGACAGGCCGAACTTGAAGTTCGTTCCGGCGTCCTGGCCCTGCTTCTCCGTGACCCGCCTCTTCGTCGAGTTCGGGTCGTCGATGTTGAGCCAGTAGAACTCGTCGAGCACGCTGGCGTCCTCGATCTCGAGCGATGGCACGGTGCGCAGGAGGTCCCAGAGGCACTCCATGTGGTCCTCGAGCTCGCGGCCACCGCGGATGACGAATCCCTTCTCGGGGTACTTGATGCCATCGAGTGCGCCGCCGGCGATGTTGAGCTCTTCCAGGATGGTGATGCGGTCGCCGCTCATCTGCCCGTCGCGGATGAGGAAGATCGCCGCAGCGAGGCTCCCGAGCCCTGCGCCGACGAGCCAGGCGCTCTTGTCGTCGACGCCCTGCGGCTTGCGCGGGCGTGCGAATGCTTCGTAGTTTCCACTGCTGTAATGCATAGTCGACTCATTTCCCGCCGGCTCGCGTAAATGGCCAGGATAAAATGCCATCATGATTTGTCCGACGTTATCAAAGTATATATTTGACCCTTTTGCACCGATAAGAGATGCTCGTTATTTCACCCGCCCACTAACCCTTCCTCTCACCCGCGGATGAGGAATTCGAGACCTCGTCGACGGGAGACTTCTCGGCCCGCGCCAGCTGAATCACTCCGGTGATAGCGACGGCACCTGCCGCAAGGAATGCGACGACCGCCCAGAGCGGGGCATTCGTCGCCTCGCGCAGGATGACGATGCCGAGGACAACCGCGATCGTAGGGTCGATGACCGTGAGCCCCGCGACGACGACCTCCGGTGGGTTGTCCAGATGTGCGCGCTGGACGAAGATCACGGACAGGGCCCCGGCGATCCCGATGCCGAGGATGCTGGCGATGGTGAGGATGTCCGTCGAGTTGAACGGCATCTCATGGGCCTTCAGGATGGCCTGCACCCGGAGGATGACCGTCTTCCCGAGCGTCGCGACGAACGCGGAGTAGACCCCGCCCAACAGCACCCACAGCAGCGGCGGCGTCGGACGGCCCTTCCCCAGCACTTCGACGATGCCGGTCGCGACGAGCACGCCGCCGAGCGTCACGAGCACGGCGACCAGCTGCGCGTCTTCGATCGGCTGCTGCGTGCTCACGATCGCGGCGACCACGACGAATCCGCCGACGCCGACGACGCACAGCAGGATCGACCGGATGATGGCTCTCGACGGCCGCGTCTTGCGGAAGATGCTCGTCAGGACGACGGAGAACACGAGAGCCGCCACGCCGATCGGCTGCACGACGATCAGCGGCGCGAACGCCAGGCTGCCGACCTGCACGAGCATCGCGACGACCAGCGCGACGCTCCCGAAGAGCCAGATCCGATTCCGCAGCACGTGGACGGCCGCATCCTTGCGGCTGCTCGACCTCGTCTCCGCGAGGTGGACGCCGCGCGACTGGAGCAGGTTGCCAACGGCCATGAAGGCCGCGGCGGCCAGGGCGAGCGCGATGCCGATGAGCATGGCCTAGGCGTTCCGTCCGACACTGGAGCCGTCGCGAGCCGGAGTCGCACCGGCCTTCGTCGCCCCTGGCAGGACGACGAGGGACGCGAGGAAGAAGCAGACCGCGCCGATGAACGTGCCCCACGTCGCCAGCGAGGCGTTGATCGTCGCCCCGCCAGGAAGGATGTAGGCACCGACCGCGGAGGCGCCGAAGGCCACACAGCCGACGAAGTTGATGACCACGGACCAGGACGCGCTCGAACGCACGCTCCACGTCTGGTTCGTGTGCGCGAACGCTATGAAGGCGACGCATCCGCTCACGAGGAACGCGACCGACCCGCCCGCGTCCGGGTTCCACACGAGCTTCTCCTGGCTGGCCAGCGACTTGGCGTGCAGCGCCGCTGTCGTGCTGACGTTGAAGAGCAGCGTCCCGAACGACTGGGTGGACGCCGTCAGCCACTCAGCTCTCACCATTCGGCCGGGGGCGTAGGAGACGGGAACCGCCACCGCGCCGCTGAGGAAGAGCTGGATGAGGCCGGCTGAGGTGAAGAACCATGCCCCGACGAAGAAGAACAGGTTCGAGAGCTGCGAGCCCATCTGCTCGCTGAGCACCGGCGCGGAGCCCAGCGCGAAGAGCGCGGAGCCCACCATGAAGAGCCAGCACTGCTTGACGACGGTCGGCACGAGGAGCTTCCCAGTGGCGCCGAGGGGTCCCGTGTGCTCGCGAGGGGAGGTGGCTGCGCTCGTCATGTCCGTGGGTTCCGTCTCCTGCTCGTGGGCGAGGGCCGGCGGGAGAGCAGCTCGGCTCCCCCGCGCGGCCGCTGATCTCAGTGGTGGAAGTGCACGCCGCGGCCGGCTTCGCGCGGCAGCGGCGTCTCGAGGGAGTCGAGGTACTCCACGTCACCGCGGATGTCCGCGAGGAGCGACGACGCGAGGTCGCGGCTGAGGCCGACCTTGACGACGATGCGCTGGAGGATGACGTCGCCCATGTTGTCGGCCATGGGGTACGCGGGCACGAGCCAGCCCTTCATGCGGAGCCGGTCGGCGAGGTCGTAGAGACTCCAGTTGCCGGTGTGGCCGTCTTTCAGCACCCAGGCGAAGACGGGGATCGTGTCCCCGCGGCTCACGAGCTCGAACGGCCCCATCTTCTCGATCTCCGAGGAGAGGTAGGTGGCGACGTCGATCGAGTTCTGCTGGACGAGCCGGTAGCCCTCGCGACCGAGGCGGAGGAACTGGTAGTACTGCAGCAGGACCTGAGCGCCCGGGCGGGAGAAGTTCAAGGCGAGGGTCGGCATGTCGCCGCCGAGGTAGCTGACGTGGAAGATCATGCTCTCGGGGAGCACCGCCGTGTTGCGCCACACCACCCAGCCGACGCCGGGGTACACGAGCCCGTACTTGTGGCCGGACGTGCTGATCGAGTTCACCCGGTCGATCCCGAAGTCCCAGCCGAGGTCCGGCTGGCAGAACGGTGCCACCATCGCGCCGGATGCGCCGTCGACGTGGATCTTCACGTCGTTGCCGGTCGCGGCCTGGATCTCGTCGAGTTTCGCGGCGATCGCCACGACGTCGTCGTAGAGACCGGTGAAGGTCTGTCCGAGGATCGCGACGACGCCGATGGTGTTCTCGTCCACGTACTTCTCGAGCTCGTGGCCGTCGAGCACCAGGTGGTCGGGCGACACGGGCACGTACCGCGCCTCGATGTCCCAGTAGTTGCAGAACTTCTCCCAGACGACCTGCACCGCGGCCGACATGATGAGGTTGGGCTTCTCGGTCGACTTCCCCTCCGCCTTCCGCTTCTCCTGCCAGAGCCTCTTGAGTGCCAGGCCGCCGAGCATGCAGGCCTCCGACGATCCGATCGTGGAGGTGCCGATGGTGTCAGCGACGTCCGGGACGTTCCAGAGGTCGGCGAGCATCCGCCAGCAGCGGTCTTCGATGGCCGCCGTTCCCGGGTACTCGTCCTTGTCGATCATGTTCTTGTCCGCGGCTTCGGCGTAGAGCTTCTTCGCCTCGTCGTCCATCCACGTCGACACGAACGTCGCGAGGTTGAGGCGCGAGTTGCCGTCGAGCATGGCCTCATCGTGCACGATCTGGTAGGCCGTCTCCGGGAGGCTCTGGTCTGCCGGCAGCTTGAACTTGTCGAAGACCGTCGCCTCGCCGGGTCGAACGAAGACGGGGTTCACGTCGAGATCCGGGTTGATGTTTCGGTGGTGGCCGTTGCTGGTGCTTTTCTCCATGGGAACTCTCTCTTCTCGTTCGGACGGGGACTTCGTGGAAGTACTGGGGGTTCGTGGTGATGCTGACACGGTCAGACCTCCACCGGCGGATACAGGCGGTCCATGTTGTACTGCCGGTTCCTTCTCGCGGCCCAGGTCGAGATGGCGATGAAGGCGACGGTCATGGAGAGGATGACGATGATCGCTGTGAGCAGGCGGTCGTCGATGCCGCCGAGGATCAGCTGCCGCAGTCCGTTGTTGGTGTAGGTCATCGGGTCGATGACGTTGATGTACTGGAACACGTTGGTGGTCGTCGGCACGGGATAGATGCCGCCGGCGGAGGTCAGCTGGATCATGAGGAAGGCGAGCGTGAACACGCGTCCGACTGCCGGGCCGAAGACCGCGTTGAACATCTGGATCATCGCCATGAACATCATCACCATCAGCAGGAGGAACCCGTACGTTCCCCAGGTGTGCTCGGGATGCAGCCCGATGCCGAAGTAGATGACCAGGTAGAGGATGGTCGCCTGCAGGAACCCGACGAACACGGTCGGCACGTACGAGGCGAGGATCACGCGGAAGGAACCGAGCCCCTGGGCGAGCGGACGCGCCTGCAGCGGGGTGAAGAGCATCCACGCGATGATGCCGCCGACGAAGAGCGCGAGGCCGAGGAAGAACGGCGCGAAGCCGTAGCCGAAGGTCTTGGCCTCGTTGTTGATCGTCTCCTTCAGCTCCACCGGCTGGGCGAGCGCCTGCACGAAGTTGGACTGCTGGTCCTCGTCCCAGTCGGGAAACAGGTTGAGCGCAGTATCGGCGGCATCGGCCAGCTCGATCGTGCCAGCCGCGAGCTGGTCGGTGCCAGACGACAGCTGTGCGGCGCCGGCGGAGAGCTCACCGAGGCCGGTGTCCAGCTGATCAGCTCCGGAGCGCAGCTGCTCCGCGTCTGAGGAGGCGGTCGCGAGGTCGCGCTGCACGGCGCCGTCCTCGATGGCCGTCATGATGACGTTGACGCGGCTGTCTGGATCATTGAATTCGCCGGCGAGCAGGTTCATGTCGGTGTGCAGGGTGTCGAAGACCGTGACGAACTCCTCCGTCAGCCTGGAGTCCTGGATGTGCGTGTGCACGCTCTCGAGGCGGGCCGCGATCGCCTGCTCGACCGGATCGTCGCTTGCTGCGAGCTCGGTCATTATGGTCGCGAGCTCGGTGTCGGCTCGCGCTTGCGCAGCAGCCGCCTCGTTGAGCGCCGTCGCGATGGTGTTCGTGCTCGTGACGACATCCGCCGAGAGGTCTCGCAGCTCAGCGCCGGTGATGCCGGAGGTGGCGATGGCGTTGTCGACTCGGGTCACGGCGCCCTGCACGGCCTCGTCGAGCGTGTCGATAGCACCGGCGAGTGTGGCCGACCCGTCCTTCGCCGTCACCAGGTTGTCCGCGATCTCCTTCGCACCGCTATTCGCCGTCTGCATGCCGGAGTTGAGTTCGTCGACGCTGCTGACGGCTTCCTTGAGCGTCGGGATCTCGGCTCTGACGGCAGCCAGCGCCTGGTCGAACATCTGCGCCGAGACCTGCTGGTTGACCATGACGATGACCTCTTCGGCCGCGTCCTGGCCGATGACCGTCGAGAGGTAGTTGTTGGAGTCGTTGTAGGTGAACTCGAGCTGCGCGGAGCGTGACTCGTTGGTGGTCACCGACGCCACGGCCTCGCTGAAGTCGGCGGGCACCGTGATCGTGAAGTAGTACTTGCCGTGGGCGAGGCCGTCGACGCCGTCCTGCTCGCTCGTCTCGGTGAGGTCCAGCTGCTTGGAGTCGATGAGGCCCTGCACGACCGAGTCGCCGGCGGTGAGCGGCTCACCCTCGACCGTGGCGCCCCGGTCGAGGTTGATGATCGCGACCGGGATCTTGTCGACGTTGCCGAACGGGTTCCAGAACGCCCACAGGTAGAGCGCGCCGTAGAGCAGCGGCATGAGGATGACAACCGCGAGCGCGAGCCGCGGCATGCGGCCACGGTAGTAGCGCTTGAAGTCGCTTCCTGGTGAGAACGCAGCGATCATCGCCCATCAGCCTCTCGCTCGAGCACGGCGAACTCCTTGTTCGTCAGGTTCTCCACGAGGAACTGGTCGCGGATTCCAGAATCTGGGCTGACGCCGTTGACGTCTGCGGTGATGACGGTCTGCTCCCTGCCGAGCTCGACGAGGCGCTCGAGCAGCTTGTGGGAGCTCTCGATGCTCGCGAGCTTGTCGATACCCCCGACGACGAGGATCGGCGGCTTGCGGGTGTTCGCGACGGCGATGCGCAGCAGCGCTCCGGTCAGCTCCGGAAGCTCCTCGACCATCGCGTCCATGGTCGGCAGGGTGTACTCGCCGAAGACCGGGGCGCAGATGCGCTCGAGGTCCGCCTGCTTCGACTGCCGCACCCAGCGGGCCCCTCTGGCTCCCCACCGGATCTGCTCGGTGATGATGTCGTGGACTCGGATGGTCTGGCCGATGCCATCGACCTCGTCGATGTTGGCGAGGGCAGCCTGCTTGAAGAGGTGGTGGGCGTCGTTGACCCGCCCGAACGACTCGAGCTGCCCCTTCGAGGGCTTCATGCGCCCGGCCAGGGTGAGCAGCAGCGCTGTCCGGCCCCGGCCGCCCGCGCCGACGAGCACGGTGACTCCACCGGACCGGATCGTGAGGTTCACCGGCCCGAAGATGTGGCCCCAGGACGCCTTCACCTCGATGCCGTCGGCGTTCAGGATGACGTCGCCGACCGCCGCCTCGCCTTCGGCGCGGGTCAAGGGAAGCGGTTGGTCACCGAACAGCTGCGTCACATCGCTCACGTCAGGCACTCCTGTTCGATGGTCCGGATACATGCAGCATCAGAGTTCGTCCTTCACGATCTGGCCGTTCTTGACGATGAGTGGGAAGTTCAGCTCCGGCTCGGCGATGAGCGAGAGGTCGGAGAGCGGGTCGCCGTCGACCAGGATGAGATCGGCCCAGGCTCCCTCGGCGATGACGCCGAGCTTCGCGTCCCGATACGAGTTCCGCTCGCCGGCCATCTCGAAGAGGCTCGCGTTCCCGGAGGTCAGCATCAGGAGCGCCTCGGTCGGGCTGTAGAACTCGCCGAGTCGAGCTGCCATGACGCTCTGCCTCGCGGCCGCTCCGGGCTCGAGCAGGAGGTCGGTGCCCCAGGCGGTCTGCACTCCATGCTGCTTGGCCCAGGCGTAGACCTGCGCTGTGCCTCGGCAGATCTCGGCGTTCTTCTGCGCGCGATCGCGGTCGGGATAGTGGTGGTCGTCCTCCGCGAAGGGCTGCACTGAGAGCCAGGCACCCGCGTCCCGGATGAGCTTGACGGTGGCCTCGTCCATGAGGTGGCCGTGCTCGATCGAGCGCACACCGCAGTCGAGCGCCCTGGCGACTCCCGCGGAGGTGTAGACGTGCGCGGCGACGTAGGTTCCGTAGTCGGCAGCAGCCTGGACCGCTGCGCGGATCTCCTCCGGCGTGTACTGCAGCGTGCTGAGCGGGTCGTAGAGCGATGCCGCACCGCCCCCGAGCGTGAGCTTGATCTGGCTCGCGCCGGTCTTCAGCTGCTCCCTCACCGCGGTCAGCACCTGGGGGACTCCGTCCGCAACCTTCGTGAAGTGGATGTCCTCGGTGCGTGCGGGCCTGCCACCGAACTCGCTCGGCTCCTCGTAGACGAACGAGAAGTCGGCGTGGCCTGAGGTCTGGGAGATCATGGCCTGGCTGGGGAAGATGCGCGGCCCTTCGAGCACGCCGCGGTCGATGAGCGTCTTGATCGGGCTGGTGTCGCCACCCATGTCGCGCACGCTCGTGAAACCGCGGAGCAGCATCTTCTTGGCTTCCGCGATCGTGTTGCCGTACAGCTCGCCCGTCGCCGCCTGCAGGAAGTCGTTCATGCTGTTGGCGTTGCCCATGAGGTGGACATGGGCGTCGGTGAGCCCGGGCATGAGGAATCTGCCGTGGGCGTCGATCTCACGCGCGCCGTCCGGGGAGTTGCTCGCCAGAGGAGATTCCGAGATCGCGAGCACTCGCGCCCCCTCGATAAGCACGTCCACATGATCGCGAACACGTTCACTTATCCCATCGAAAAGCCTGGCATTTCGAATGATGATTCGTGGAGGGTTATCCGCATCCTGGGGCATGAAAGCCACAGTAACCCGAGAGAAAAAATGTACCGCGACTGCCAGAGAATTTCACCCGGTTCGTAACCTGGGGTGTAACCCGACGCTTCACCCCGGGTTTCACCCCGCGCTCCAAAGGCGTTCGCGACACCGCTCGTCACGACACGCTCGAGGGTCGCGTGACGCGTTCATTTCAGGATAGGTTTCTTCGGACAAGATACCCACCGACCCGTATCGACAGTCGCCGCTGACGCCGACTCTGCGGGAATTACAGCCATCACACCCGTCCCTTCTCCCCACTCCGAGAGGGGCGAAGAGACCCTTGAGAAGACGGACGGTCGATCGATGAACATGTTTTTACCATGAGATAAACACTTTCTCGCCGAACCATCGAAAATGCCCCGCACTTCCCCCAGAGAATGGCGATTCATGACCGCAGCCACTGCCGCAGACTCCAAGCAGAAGCTCGACGCCGCAGTGGAGACGGGAAATCCGCGCAAGATCGCACAGGCCGCGATGGCGCACATCTGGCCACTGTTCGACAAGCACTACCTGGATCTCATCCACGCTATAGAGAAGATCCCGCTGTCACTTCTCGAAAATTACCCGGTTCTTTGGATTCTTCACCGGGTGAATCCGGTTCTCGCCCATAAACGAACCCCGTTTAAACCGCACCTCAATCCGGAAACCGTCAAGAGCATGACCACCGACGAGGTCGACATGCTCACGCTCGCGCAGATGATCGCCTTCCGGTACAGCGGCGATGTGACCGCCGCACTCGCCTACGCTGCTCGCCTCGCCGACCGCATCAGATCGCGGGGAACAGGATTCCGCGAGCGGGCCGACGGGCCGCTGTGGTTCTACCACCAGCAGATCGGCTCGACGATGCTCGCCGCCGGAGAGACGGGGCCCGCGCTGACCGAGCTCGCCGCCTCAGCGGAGATCGGCCAGATCGCGGGCCGCCCGGACGCCAGGCGGCTCGCCCTCTCACGGGTCGCGCTCGCCCACGCGAAACGGGGATCGCTCGAGGAAGCGGAGCGCGTCCTCGCTGAACTGCCGCTCCTGCCCGAGCCGTGCGCGCCGTACATCGAGCCCACGCGCTTCGCGGAGAACACGGCAGCTGCCCTCATCGGCGTCGAGCGGATGATCGACGACATCGACCCCCTGCTCGCGAAGCTCGACTCGTTCGGCAGCCTGCAGGTGACCTGGCCGTACGGGCTCCTCGCCCGAACGCGTTCCCTGCTCGCCCGCAAGCGACCGGACGAGGCACTCGAGTGCGTGCACCTCGCGCGCGACGCACACACGGAGCAGCACGGCTCGCTCGCCATCGACGTCATGAACGCCGCGACCATCGACGCGCTTTGGGCACTCGGCTCGAAGACGCAGGCGAGAGCAGCCGCCTACCGGACCGAGCAGAAGGGGTTCCTCGAGACGAGCGCCGCCATCCGCCTCGCCATCGCCGACGACAAGCTCGACTTCGCCGAGACGCACCTGCGGCGCCTGTCCGAGCAGCGAACGCTCGCACCGGCCCAGCACACGGAGCGCATCATCCTCTCCGCCTGGCTTTCCATCGCCAGGGCCGACTCGATCGATCCGGCGACCGCCCAGCGCGTCGCGCACATCGTGCAGCGGGGCAACTCCCGGCGCATCCTGAGCCAGATCCCGCGAGAGGTGCTCTCGAGCGTGAGGTGCGAGCTCGACGCCTCCATGCACCCGATGTTCGACGTCTCCGTCACCGGCATCACGCACGTCATGGTGCAGACGCGGCCCACCCTGACCAACGGCGAGCTCCGCGTGCTCACCGCGCTCAGGAGAGAGCTGACCACCGCCGAGATCGCGGCGCAGCTGCACGTGTCCCCGAACACCATCAAGTCCCAGCTCAGATCCGTCTACCGGAAGCTCGCCTGCTCGAACCGCGCGGAGGCGATCCAGACGGCGCTCACCCTGCAGCTCATCTCCGTCGACGACGACAACCGCTGAGTTCAGCAGCGGGTGAGCTGATGCGCAACACCCTCCGCCTGCTCCTGGCAGCTCGCGACCCTGCCCGTGCACGACTCACCACGGCCACCGCCGTCTCGCTCGGTGTCCTCGCGAGCGCGCTCCTCACCAACCAGCTCATCGGACAGCTCCACGCCGAGCGCTCGCTCCTGAGCGTCGGCATCTTCCTGTCGATCATGGCCGGTGCCTCGGTCAAGGATCGTTCGCCACGAGAGCGCCTCGTCACGACGACGCTCCTCATTCCCGTCTCGGTGGCCGTGATCGCCCTCGCAGCGCTCCTCGCCCCGAACCGCATCCTCGCGATCGGCGCCTTCATCCTCGTCAGCGGAGCCGCAGTCTGGGTGCGCCGCTACGGCGCCAGGGCGGGCTCGCTCGGCACCGTCGCCTTCATGGGGTGCTTCTTCGCGCTCCTCATGAAGCCCACGCACGATCAGCTGCCGGCGCTGTGCCTGATCGCCCTCCTCGCCTGCACGACACAGCTCGGCGCGCGCGCGGCGCTTCTCCTGCAGAGACCCAGGCGGCAGCTGCTGCTGCTCTTCAGAGAGCTGCGGGCCGCGTCGGAGTCGGCGCTCGACGCCGCCTCGCGCCCCGGTCGCCCCGGAACCATGCGCCTGAGGCTCGCGCGCATAGACGCGACCAGCGAATCCATCGACGCGTGGCAGCGGAGCTCGGACGCCGAGCTGCACGCGGACGGTGACCCGAGGACGCTCGGCGATCGGGTCCTCGACGCCCGCGTCGACATTCAAGAGCTCTGCTACCTGCTGGCCCGCCTCACCGCGAGCGCCACCGATCTGCCCACCCAGCTCCATCGGGATCTCGCGCACCTCCGGACGGTGCTCGACGAGCGTGCTCCCGCGCGTGACATCAGCGCCGCTACCGAGTGGGCGACGGACATCATCGCGCATCGACCCTCGCAACGCGGCACCCGTCTCGGGGCGACGTTCGCGAGCTACCTCATCGCGCGCTGCGTTCACGCGCACGCCCGGCTGCGAGAGCTCACCATCGTCGACACGCGACCAGACCCGAGGCCGAGGTCTGGCTCAGGCTCGGCACAGCCGCACGTCTCGCTTGCCCCGAAGCAAGATCCCTGGACGCGCATGACGGTGCAGGCCATGGCCGCCGCATCGATCGCATCCATCGTCGGCGAGGCCATCTCCGCCTCGCATTGGTACTGGGCGGTCATCACCGCCTCCCTGATCTTCGCCGGAACCACCACAAGAGGCGGGATCCTCACGCGCGCCTTCCGTCGGATCCTCGGCACCGCCATCGGCATCATCGTCGGCGTCGCCGCGGTGGCCCTCGCCTCGGGGAACGTGAACGTGCTGAGCGCGATCTGCGTCCTCGGCGTCTTCGGGGCGCTCTACTTCGGGCCGCTCAACTACCTCTACTCGGCGCTCTTCACCACGACCATCCTCGTCGCCCTGTACCGCCTGCTCGGGAAGCTCGGCGCCGACGTCCTCGAGACTCGCATCGAGGAGACCATCGCGGGCGGCGTCATCGGCGTGCTCTGCGCCTACCTCATCCTCTCGTCCAGCTCGAAACCGGCGCTGGACGCCAAGGTGAACGCCTACCTGGACGCGTTGGATGCACTCCTCGGCAGACTGCTGGCGACCCCGGTGAACCCCGTCACGACCACCGCGCTCCGAACGGGACTTCGCACGCTGGAGCTCGCGCAAGGCGACGTCGACACCGCCGTCTCCGGCATGTCCACGGCCTTCCTCGTCACCGGCCCGAGGAGAACAGGGAACGCCGTGCACCTCATGTACATCGCCACGAGATCCGCAGCTCGTCTCGTCCAGCTCGACGGCGATCTCGCCCGGCCGGACCCGCTGGTGGCCGCCGCGATCTCGAGGGTCGCCGCGCGCGCATCCGCCGCCCGCCACGCGCTGGCCGAGGCTCGTGGCCAGCCCGCGATCGACAGGGACGCCGACGACCACCAGTCGGTCAACGCCCTGCTGCAGGACCAGGCCAGCTCCTTCGACCCCAGATCACCCTCCGGAGAAGCGCTGATCGCGCTGCTCCGGATGGACTGGACGCTCGCCCAGGTGATCGACGACAGCACGACTGAGCTGCCCCTCGAGCGCGGTGGACGGAACAGGAAGCGCGCACTCAAGGTGACCGTGCCACCCGTGTGACGGGGCGGCGACTCTGACGGCGGCGGACGATCGGTGCAACGAATCGGACGGACGGTCACACGCTCGACCCCGAGTTCGAGGATGCTTGGCACATGACCACAGGAACCATCCCCACCGTCGCTGCGACGCAGACTCCTCAGACGCAGACTCCCCCAAAGACGGCGTGGGCCGCCATCGCGGCCATGATGGCGACGAGCTTCGTCCTCGTCGTCGCCGAGTTCCTCCCGCCGAGCCTCCTGCCGTCCATGGCCGCCTCCCTCGGCATCACGGAGGGGCAGGCCGGGCAGACCGTCACCGTGACGGCGTTCGTCGGGTTCCTCACGGCCCCCACGATCGGCATCCTCGTGCCCCGCCTCGACCGTCGCACCCTGCTCGTGGTGCTCGCCGGCGCCGCCGCGCTCTCGAGCGCGGTCGTCGCCGTCGCGCCCGGGTTCGTGCTCCTGCTCATCGCCCGGCTCCTGCTCGGCGCGGCGCTCGGCGCCTTCTGGGCCATGTCCATCGCCATCGCCGCGAGCCTCTCCCAGCCCAAGCACCTGGGCAGGGCCATCATGCTCGTCAACACAGGCACCACGGTCGCGACCGTCGCCGGCGTGCCGCTCGGCAGCTACCTCGGCACGATCATGGACTGGCGCCTCATCTTCGCGAGCGTCGCCATCGTGACCGTCGTCGTCGCGATCGCGCTGCGACTGGCCCTCCCGCACGTTCCCCCGACCGCATCGAGCGGCGGCTTCCGCTCGCTCGTGGAGACGCTCCGCGTCCCCGGCATCCGCGTGGGACTGACCGGACACATCCTCACCGTCCTCGGCCACTTCGTGGCCTTCACGTACATCCGCCTCGCCATCGACCGAGTGCCCGGACTCGACGGGGTCGGCGTCGCCGCCCTGCTCGTCGCCTTCGGCATCGGCGGCGTCATCGGCAACTTCGTCGTGGGGCTGCTCGTCGACCGGCACCTCGCCGTGCTGCGATTCGCCGTGCCCCTCCTCATCGGCGTCTCGATCGGCATCGTCGCGCTCGCACCCGGTCAGATCTGGCTCGTCGCGGTCGCCGTCACCACGTGGGGCATCGGGTTCGGGGGCTGGCTCACGACGCTGGGAACGTGGATGGGTCGCCTGGTCCCCGACCGCATGGAATCGGGTGGCGGGCTCTCGGTTGCCGGCTTCCAGCTCGCCATCACCCTCGGTGCCGGTGTCGGCGGCCTGCTCATCGACCTGATCGGCGTCACGCCCGCACTTGTCGTCGCATCCGTATCGGCGATCGTCGGCGGTCTCATCTTCGGCAGCGCGCGCTTCCCCGGCCGCTCCAGCTGAGCGGTTCGCTTGGCCAGGTCGAGCGGATGCGCGTCAGGAGCTGGCGCGCATTCCTCGCTCCGACCGTGATCGCGCCTCGGCACGCCAGCGTCCGGGCGTGGAACCCGTGTGCCGTTGGAACGCGCGACTGAAGCCCGCCTGCGACTCGTAGCCGAGTCCGCTCGCGACAGCCCCGATCGTCAGCTCGCTCCGCAGGAGCAGCCCCTTGGCCGTCTCGATGCGCACGCGCGTCAGGTATCCGATGGGCGTCTCGCCGACGGACTCCTGGAACCGCGCGGCGAAGACCGAGCGCGACATCCGCGCGACGCGGGCGAGCTCGTCGAGCGTCCACGGGTCGCCCGGCTTCTGGTGGAGGGCTTCGAGGGCAGCCGCGAGCTGCGGCTCGGTGACGTCACGCAGCCAGCCTGCCGGCGCGCATCCGGCCTCGTTCCAGGCGCGGAGCGCCGTCGACACGATGGTCGTCGCGATGCGGCTGCAGATCACGGCGTCGCCCGGCCGAGTACGTGCGCCCTCGAGACTCCAAGCGCACGCCATGCCGTCGATGAGCGCCACCATCGAGGGCTCCTGCCCGGCGAAGTCACGCACGATCAGAGACGCCGGCAGCGCCTCGGCCGCGGTCTGCGCCTGTGGCGCCTCCTCGAAGCCGACGTCGATGAACTCGGCTTCGACGCTCGCGAGCACCGACGACACGTGCTCCCTGGGGAAGAAGACCAGATCACCCACCGCGAGGTCCACGACCGGTGCCCCCAAGGTCGAGAGTCGGACGCCGCCGCGGAAGACGAACACGAACCCCGGACCAGCATGGCGACGCACGATCGGCTCCCCAGCAGCGAGCCGATGGCGGTGCGATCCGATGAGCGTCCACTCCAGGGAGGCGAGGGCGCGGTCGAACGCGTCACTCGGGGGCGCCTGCAGCATCGTCGTCGTCACACTGAGTCGAACACCACGGACCCGGCGCTTGTTCCGCGCCTCACCGAAGCGCGCGCTCGTACCTCCGCCTGGCCACGATCTGCGCGACCCGGAGGAGCGGGAACAGCGTGCGCCAAGGCCCCGAGGGTGCAGGACGGGTCAGCGATCGGATCGTGAACTCGACCCGAGCATCCACTCGCCGGACGATGAATGCCTCCTCGCCCTGCACGGGATGCCCCGGGAGGGTCCGGTAGGCGAACCCAACCCTCGTCGGCTCGTCGACGACGGCCACGACCTCGACGGGCTCCTGGATGCGCACCCCAGCCCACCCGGCGATGATCGTCGGCCGCGCCCCCACAACTGCACGGGCCCCGTCCGGGTGCACCTCGAACCCGCTGCGCGTCTTGACTCGCCAGAAGAGCACGTCTGCCGCGGCGCGCTCCCACAGCGCATCCCCGTCGCCGAGGGTGACCGTCTTCTCGAAGCGTTGGAGCCGCCCCGTCTCAGGACGCCACACGCCGAGGTGCGGTTGCGTGAGCGCCTGCGAAATGGAGGTGGCCATGCCCCCAGCCTGGCATTCGGGCAACTCTTCGGCGAGCTCGGGTTCCGAAGCGCTCGGTTCCTGCGCCGCAGGTGCCCGGCCGCCTGAGCCGAAACTCCGTCGGGACGGTCAGCTCAGCAGGTGCGTCTGCCCGAACATGTCAGCGGTCGCGCGCGCCGTCGGCGTTCCCGCGTCGAGGTCCGCGCCCGCGTCCCGGAGCAGCCGTACGATCTCATCCTCGCCCTTGAAGAGCGCCCCCGCGATGGGCGACTGGTTCCGCGCATTGCACAGGTCCACATTGGCTCCGTGACGGATGAGCGCCTGGACGGCCCCCGCGTGGCCGCTGTACGCGGCGAGCATCAGCGCGGTGTTGCCGGCCGCGTCCTGCAGGTCGACCGGCATGCCCTGCTCGATGAGCTCCACCAGCGTCTGGCTGTCACCGCGGCGAGCGCAGCCCATCGCGAGCTCCGTCAGCGTCTCGACTTGTTCTGGCGTCAGTTCGGGCATGGCAACAGGGTATCCGCCGCTCCGGCTCGACTCGCTACGATGTGGACACCCCCGAGCATCGGAGCCCTCGTGAAGAACATCGGCGTCAGCATCGCAGTCGCGGCAGCAACCCTCCTGTTCCTCAGCGGATGCGCGCAGACAGCCGCGTCGGCGGCCGGCACCTGGGGCACCCCCGACTCGAGCGGGCAGGGCGAACCCGGCCTGCGTCTCTCGGATGACGGCAGGGTGACGGGCAACGACGGCTGCAACCGGCTCATGGGCGACTGGAGCGAGACCGACGGGAAGGTCGAGTTCGGCGCCCTCGCCTCGACGATGATGTTCTGCGAGGGCGTCGACACCTGGCTCGTCGGCGCCACGTCGGCCTCGGTCGACGGCGACTCGCTCGTGATCTACAACGAAGCCGGCGACGAGATCGGCGCGCTCCCCCGAAACTGACGCGCACCCCGGGCGACCACGGTCGATGCGGCAATCCGGGCGACGCGCACGCTCCGAATACCCCCACAGAGACCAGCACTGACCGGAGGGTAGGATTCTGCGTTGATCATGCTTTCCTTCCCCCAGCCTCAGCCAGTGCACTCGCGCATCGTCGGAGTCGGCTACGAGTCGCCGGAGCGCATCGTGACGAACGATGAGCTCTCGCAGACTCTCGACACGAGCGACGAGTGGATCACGTCACGCGTCGGCATCCGCGAGCGCCGACTTGCCGCAGACGGGCAGAGCGTCACCGACCTGGCCGCAGCTGCCGGCGTCAAGGCGCTCCTCTCCGCAGGCGTTCAGGGCACGGACATCGACATGGTCATCGTCGCGACGATGACGGCCATGGACCGTTCGCCGTCGACGGCCGCGCAGGTCGCGACCCGCATCGGCGCGACGCACCCCGTCGCCTTCGACCTCAACGCGGCATGCGCCGGCTTCTCGCAGGCGCTCGCCGTCGCCGACCAGGCGATCAGCGCCGGCTCCGCGAGCCGCGCCCTCATCATCGGCGCAGAGCGCATGAGCGACTTCATGGACTGGACCGACCGCACCACCGCCATCCTCATGGCAGACGGTGCCGGCGCGGTTGTGCTCGAGCGCAGCGAGACTCCCGGCGTCGCCCCCGTCGCATGGGGTTCGCAGCCGGAGCTCGGCAACCTCGTGCGCATCCAGCAGCCGTCCGGCCGCTTCGAGCAGGAGGGCCGCAGCGTCTTCCGCTGGGCCATCACGCAGGCGCAGCACGTCGCGATCGATGCGCTCGCGAAGGGCGGAGTGCGAGCGGACGAGCTCGTCGCGTTCGTCCCGCACCAGGCGAACCTGCGCATCATCGACGCCCTCGGCAAACAGCTCGGCCTCGCCGACGACGTGGTCGCTCGCGACGTCGTCTACTCGGGAAACACTTCAGCCGCCTCCATCCCCATCGCGCTCGCCAAGCAGGTCGAGGCTGGCGTCGCGGAGCCCGGTGGACCCGCCCTGCTGCTCGGCTTCGGCGGCGGATTCTGCTACTCGGGTCAGGTCATCGCGTTCCCCGAGGTCCGCAACCCCGCGTAGACGCCACAAGCGTCCCCCGCGCGCGCCCGGCACTCCGTAGCTCCGCGCATGCCCGCTTGCTCGCCCCGCGAGATCCCGTTTCGGGATGGAAAAGTAACTTCGAGCCGGGAAGATTCCCCGAACGAAGTGACTTACCCAGCCCGAAGTCCTGGAGGGGCAGGAGCGGCTCGCGCATGCCCGCACAAACCCCGTACGCCCCTCGCTGCCCCCGCCAGATCCCGTCTCGGGATGGAAAAGTCACTTCGTACCGGGAAGATTCCCCGAACGAAGTGACTTACCCAGCCCGAAGCACGGGAGGCGAGGCGGGCGAGCTACGGCGAGGCGCGCGCGAGGGACCGAGCTGCGGACGCTAGCTGTATTGACCCGTGAGGTTGTGAACGCGGTCTGAGGGGCGTTGGCCGCCGATTCCGGTGTGGGGTCTGTGGTGATTGTAGTGATGGAGCCAGGTGTCGTAGGTCGCGGCTCTGGCTTCATCGCTGCCGCCCTCGCGCGTCGCCGCCCTCCCGCTCCGCCGCTGCTCGAATGGGGCGCTTTCACCCCGTGTTGCGGCCGAGGACGGGGTGAAATCGACCTATCCGTGGGGCTCGGCCTGCAAAATCTCGCGCTCGGTTCGGAAGTTGCGCCGCGACCCGCTACGATAGGTGAGTCTTGGAGACGTCGCATAGTCCGGCCGAGTGCACCACCCTGCTAAGGTGGAGTCCCCTTTGAGGGGACCAGGGGTTCAAATCCCCTCGTCTCCGCTCTGCAGAGAACACCAAGATGAAGCCCCGGTACGAGCCCAGCTCGGAGCCGGGGTTTCGTGCATCCATCTGCGTCAACGTGCATGCGTGTGCGTCCACCTGCATCCAGCGCCCAGCCGGCTCGCTGCCCGCGCTTCCCGTCGAGCCCGGCGCAATACAATGCCCATCATGGGCGAATCCCGCAGGAGGAGCTCCTCGAAGGCAGAAAGCTCCCCGACTCCTGGCATCTCGAAGGTCATCAACAACAACGTTGTGATCCAGATCGATGGGGCCGGGCAGGAGCGTGTGCTGATGGGGCGCGGTCTCGGCTTCCAGTTGAAGCCGGGCGACCTCATCGACCCCTCGAGGGTGGAGAAGACGTTTGTGCTCGCGACGGGCAGCGAGGGCGACCAGGCCCTGCAGCTGCTGAGCGCCGTGCCGTACCCCGTGGTCGAGGCGGTCATGAGCGCGGTCGACGAGGCCGAGCGGATGCTGGGGCGCGACCTCGGCAAGCGACTTCCCCTCGCGGTCATCGACCACATCCAGTACGTGCTCGAACGCCTCGATCGGGGCATCCGCATTCCGGCGACGTCGATGCCGGAGCTGCGCGTGCTGCACCCGCAGGAGTTCGCGGCGTCGAAGCACATGGCGAAGGTCATCTCCTCGGCCCTCGACCGGGAGCTCCCGCCGGAGGAGGCCGTGTTCCTGACGATGCACGTGCTGAACTCGACGCGCGACGAGCCCGACGGCACCTCCGCCCTGCTCTTCCGCCGCGTCCAGCACGTGGTCGTGACCGTCGAAGCCGGCCTCGGTGTCGACCTCGACGTCGATAGCCACGACTACGCGCGCTTCGTGCTGCACATCCAGTTCCTCCTCCAGCGGCTCGTGTCGCGCAGCATGCTCCGCTCCACGGACTCGTCGTTCTTCGACTTCACGAAGCGCACGTACCCGCGCTCGTTCGCGATCGCCGAGCAGGTGAAGGGGTACGTGCGGGAGGCGACGGGGGTCGAGCTGACCGACGAGGAGCTCCTGTACGTGACCGTCCACATCGAACGGCTTGCGCAGCACATTGCCTATGGCACAGACGTGGAGCCGATGCTAGAGTGACTGCCGCAGGGCAATGAAGTCCTGCGGAATCCTTGGATTGTTACCGGTCAAGCGGGCAAAACCTGAACTCATATCGCCGAAATGGCGGTGTTCGAGTTCAGGTTTTTTTGTTGCCCAAAATCTGCCGGTTCGGCCCAGGGGCTCCAGACCGAATTGCCGCCGATGGCGGGAGAAGGAGAGCGGTCCCATGGATCACTCAAGAGTTGCAGCGGATGTGCTCAAGGGCGTCGGCGGCGAAGAGAACGTCAAGTCGGTCGTGCACTGCATGACCCGCCTGCGCTTCGCGATCAGGGATGATGCGAAGATCGACAAGGCCGCGGTCAAGGCCATCCCGGGCGTCATCACGACGGCCGAGGCCGGCGGCCAGTACCAGGTTGTCATCGGCAACGAGGTCCCGGAGGTGTACGCCGAGCTCGGCAAGATCTCGAACCTCGTCGCGGGCACGCAGACGGCGACGGTCGATCCTGACGAGCCGAAGAAGAATCTCTTCAACCGCTTCATCTCGATGATCGCGGCGCTGTTCACCCCCCTGCTGTGGGCGCTCGCCGGCACCGGTCTGCTGAAGGCATTCCTTTCCGCCGCGGCGACCTTCGGCTGGATCGCCACCGACACGACGACGTACCTCGTCCTCAACGCGCTCTCTGACGCGTTCATCAACTTCCTGCCGATGGCGCTCGCGATCACGGCGGCCCGCTACTTCAAGGCCTCCGAGTGGACCTCGTTCGCGATCGCCGGCGCGCTGGTCTACCCGACGATCACTCCACTGGTCGGATCCGAGGGGCTGACGTTCTTCGGGATCCCGTTCACGATGGTCAGCTACGTCTCCAGCGTCATCCCGATCATCCTCATCGTGTGGCTGCAGAGCTACGCGGAGAAGTTCCTCTACGCGAAGCTGCACTCCTCGGTCCGCCGCTTCCTGACGCCCATGATCGTGGTGCTGATCGCGGTGCCCCTCGTGTTCGTCGTCGTCGGCCCGATCTCCGCGCTGCTGAGCGGATGGCTCGGCGAGGGCATCGGCTGGATCTTCGCGAACGTCCCATGGCTCGGCGGCGCGATCATGGGTGGTCTGTGGCAGGTCTTCGTCATCTTCGGACTCCACTGGGGCTTCGTGCCGCTGTTCACGCTCGAGTTCCAGGCAACAGGTCAGATCCTGCTGATCGGCCCCGTGTTCGCTGCCGTCCTCGCGCAGTCCGCGGCCGTCGCCGGCGTGTGGGTCCGCACTCGCGACAAGAAGCTCAAGTCGCTCGCCGCGCCCGCCACGCTGTCCGGCTTCCTCGCCGGCATCACCGAGCCCGCGATCTACGGCATCAACCTGCCCCTCAAGCGCCCCTTCATCTTCGGCGTCATCGGTGGCGCACTCGGCGGGGCGATCATCGCCATGGGCGGCGTCTTCTCCACCGCCTTCGTCGTTCCCTCCGGCCTGGCGCTGCCTGCGCTCTTCGGCAACGGCAACATGGTCTTCCTCGGACTCGGCCTGGTCGCGGCGATCGTGGTGTCGTTCCTCCTCACCGTCATCCTCGGATTCAAGGACCCGGTGGATGAGGAAGCTCCCGTCACGGCCGCAAGCAACGACCTCGAGATCCGCAGCCCCCTCGATGGCACCGCGGTTGCGCTGTCCGAGGTGTCCGACCCCGTCTTCGCCGGCGGTGTGCTCGGCAAGGGCGCAGCGGTCATCCCCAGCTCCGGCGCCGTCTACGCACCCTTCGACGGTGTCGTGGCAGCCGCCTTCCCGACGGGCCACGCGGTGGGCCTGCGCCACGCGGACGGCGCCGAGGTGCTCATCCACATCGGTGTCGACACGGTGAAGCTGGGCGGCCAGCACTTCACGATGAAGGTCGAGTCTGGTCAGGCCGTGAAGGCTGGCGAGCTGCTCATCGAGTTCGACGTCGACGCCGTCAAGGCGGCGGGCTACGACATCACGACGCCCGTCATCATCACGAATTCCGAGCTGTACCCGGAGATCACGAGCCAGGTGACCGGCCCCATCTCGCACGGAGAGTCGCTGTACCTGGCCAAGTCGGTCGAGACCGTGGCACTCGCCAAGTAGCCGCATCCACACCGCACGACTTCACGCACCAACGCATCGCAGAACGAAGGAGACACGCGAATGACGACAACGAACTTCCCAGACGGATTCCTCTGGGGCGGCGCGACCGCAGCCAACCAGCTCGAGGGCGGCTACCTCGACGGGGGCAAGGGCCTCTCCATCCAGGACGTCATGCCGAAGGGCATCATGGCGCCGCCGACCGAGGGGCCGACGGACGACAACCTCAAGCACGTCGGCATCGACTTCTACAACCGCTACGCGGAGGACATCGCGCTCTTCGCCGAGATGGGGTTCAAGACGTTCCGCTTCTCGATCGCCTGGAGCCGCATCTTCCCGAAGGGCGACGAGCTGGAGCCCAACGAAGAGGGCCTCGCGTTCTACGACCGCGTGCTCGACGAGCTGGAGAAGCACGGCATCGAGCCGCTCGTCACGATCTCGCACTACGAGACGCCGCTGCACCTCGCGCAGCAGTACGACGGCTGGGTGAGCCGCGAGCTCATCGGCTTCTACGAGCGCTACGCCCGAGTGCTGTTCGAGCGCTACGGCTCGCGAGTGAAGTACTGGCTCACGTTCAACGAGATCAACTCGGTGCTGCACGCCCCGCTCCTGAGCGGTGGCATCCTCACGCCGAAGGAGCAGCTCAGCGAGCAGGACCTGTACCAGGCCATCCACCACGAGCTCGTCGCCTCGGCGCTCGCGACGAAGATCGCGCACGAGGTCGCCCCGAATGCGCAGGTCGGCTGCATGCTCATCGCCATGCCGGTCTACCCGCTCACGCCGAGCCCCGCGGATGCGCTCAAGGTCATGGACGTCGACCACTCGAACCTCATGTTCGGCGACGTGCACGTGCGCGGCGAGTACCCGGGCTTCGCGCTGCGCCTCTTCAAGGAGAAGGGCATCGACCTCAACATCACGGATGAGGACCGCGAGATCCTGAAGAACACGGTCGACTTCATCTCGTTCAGCTACTACATGAGCATCGCCGAGACGGCGGATCCCGCTGCCGGCGCCGGTGAAGGCAACATCATGGGCGGCGTGCCCAACCCGACGCTCGAGAAGAGCGAGTGGGGCTGGGCGATCGACCCGACCGGCCTGCGCATCGTCATGAACCAGTTCTGGGAGCGGTGGCAGAAGCCGCTGTTCATCGTCGAGAACGGGCTCGGGGCGAAGGATCAGCTCGTCGAGATCGACGGCGTGAAGACCGTCGATGACGGCTACCGCATCGCCTACCTCAACGACCACCTCGTGCAGGCAGGCGAAGCGATCGCTGACGGCGTCGAGCTGCTCGGCTACACGACGTGGGGCTGCATCGACCTCGTCTCGGCGAGCACGGCGCAGCTGAGCAAGCGATACGGCTTCATCTACGTCGACCGCAACGACGACGGCTCCGGCACGCTCGAGCGCTACAAGAAGAAGTCGTTCGACTGGTACGCCGAGGTCATCCGCACCAACGGAGGCAGCCTGCAGGCGTAACGGCCAGCATCCCGAGCCCCGGTATCCGGCCCTCGCGGCCGGACGCCGGGGCCGGCACTCGCAGGAGGCGGGTCGCGCACATCGCGCGGCCCGCCTTTTCGCGTTGATCGGGCGAGCGCGCGGGCTCTGCCGGGCGGGTGCCGGGCGGGCCTGTCCAACATCAGTGCAATATCGGCCGTTCCAGGCCCCCAGGGCCGAGTTCGGCCACTTTCTGCACTGATGTTGGACGGTCGACGCGGGAAGCGACCGGTCGTCTCGGACCGCGCGACCGGACTGTCCGCGGCGCGGCCCGCCGCGCGTGTTGCCTGTGAGGCAACTCGGAGTCGAGCGTGCGCCACTTTCTGACGCGGTTGATGACGCAACGTGACGCTGCCTGAAGCCCCACAACGTTCGGCGAAGGGAAGCGACGGCCGCGCCTGTTCACGCCATCAGCGCTTCCGTACCTTTCGAGGGATCCTTCCCGCCTCCCGTCGAAAGGCCAGCATGCCCACCGAGCTCGCCACCCCAGCGCCGACCGCACAGCTCTCCTCGCTCGAGGGAGCGGGGCCCCTGCAGCGGGTCATCGACGAGCTGCAGGCGGAGCTGCCGCAGCTCGAGGTGCGCGCGCCCTCGGCTCTGACGCGCGAGTACGCGGTGGATGCGAGCACGAGGGGCCGCCTCGCTGGCATCGACCTCGGCCCGGCCGTCGCGTTCCCGAGCACGGCGGCTGAAGTGCAGGTGGTCGTGCGGACGGCTGCCGAGCATGGCATCGCGGTGGTGCCGCGCGGCGCTGGCTCCGGCCTCGCAGGAGGCGCGACCGCCGACGCTCGGCAGCTGGTCGTCTCGACGGAGCGCCTCAACCGGGTCGTCGAGGTGAGCCCGCTGGACGAGGTCGCCGTGGTCGAGCCTGGCGTCATCAACGCCGACCTCAACCGGCACCTCGAGCCATACGGCCTCTTCTACGCGCCGGACCCGGCCAGCTGGGACATCTCGTCCATCGGCGGCAACATCGCCACCAACGCTGGCGGGCTGCGCTGCGCGAAGTACGGGGTGACGCGCGAGTCGATCCTCGCGCTCGACGTCGTGCTCGCCGACGGCACGCTCGTGCACGTCGGCCACCGCTCCATCAAGGGCGTCACGGGCCTCGACCTCGTCTCCCTCTTCGTCGGATCGGAGGGCATCCTCGGCATCGTCGTCGCGGCGACCGTGCGCCTGCGTCCGATCCCCGTCGCCCGCCGCACGGTGTCAGCGTTCTTCGCGACGACGGCAGCGGGCGCGGATGCGCTCTCCGCCATCACCCGCAGCACGGTGCGCCCCAGCGTCGTCGAGTTCTTCGACTCCCGCACGCTCGCGAACATCGACGCGCACAGCGGCAGCACGCTCACCGCCCGCGGTGGCGCCCTGCTGCTCATCGAGCTCGACGGCTACGGCATCGACGAGCAGTCCGCTGACCTCCGCGCGGCGCTCGAAGCAGTCGGCGGGCTCGTCACCGAGGAGACCGTCGAGGACGGTGAGTCCCTGTGGGAGCTGCGCCGTTCAGGGCGCGGCTTCGATCCCGCCGAGTGGTTCGCGGGCGGCGACATCGCCGTTCCCAAGTCGCGCATCCCCGAGATCTTCGCCCATTTCCCGGTCGTCGAGGAGCGCTTCGGTGTCACGGTGGGCGCTGTCGCCCACGCCGGCGACGGCAACCTGCACCCCGTCATCACGCTCCGCATCCCGGAGGGAGCGGACCCGGCCGTCGTCCCGCCGCAGCTGCACGACGCGGCCGTCGCCCTCGCCGAGTTCGCGCTCGAGCTCGGCGGAACCGTGAGCGGTGAGCACGGCATCGGCTCCTCGAAGCTCGACCTCGCAGCCCTCGAGCTGTCCGAGCGGAACCGCGAGGCGCAGCACGCCATCAAGCGCGCGCTCGACCCCGCCGCGCTCTTCAACCCGGGCAAGGCCATCTGACCCGGGCCCCGAGCGCCCCATCCCGAGCATCCGCTCACCAGCACACGCACCAACACCCACCGTCCCACCGCTCTCCCCAACGCAGACCCCGAGAAAGCAGCCACCATCATGTCGACACGACACCCACGACTCCGACGGAAACTCGCCGCAGCCATCGGCGTGCTCGCCAGCATGTCGCTGCTCGCAGCCTGCGCGACCTCCGACGCCGCCCCAGGGGCTGCGGGTGAGGGGGAGCCGAAGAACGGCGGCGACATCACGTTCCTCATCGACTCCCTCGGCGACAGCTGGATCCCCAACAACAGCGCCATCTCCAGCTACCAGGGGCACGTCTGGGGCCACGTCACCGACAAGCTCGTGTACGTCGACGGCGAGGGCAACGTCAGCCCGTGGGTCGCGGAGAGCTGGGAGCAGAACGACGACGCGACGGAGTACACGCTGCACCTCAAGGACGGCGTGACCTTCTCGGACGGCACCCCCGTCGACGCCGCGGCGGTCGTCGCGAACCTCGACATCTGGGCCAAGGGCGACCCCGACCGCGGCATCAACCGCATCGGGCTGTTCCCCGCCGCGAACTACGACGGTGCGACCGCGGTCGATGCGGCGACCGTCGAGGTGAAGTTCTCGAAGCCCACCCTCGGTTTCATCCCGACGCTCGGCTACCACGGCTCGATCCTCACCTCCCCGGCCGTCATCGCGCTGCCGGCTGAGGAGCAGGCCGACCTCAGCAACTTCGTTGGGAGCGGCCCGTTCACGGTCGAGTCCTGGCAGGAGGGGCAGGACGTGGTCCTGACCAAGCGCGAGGACTACACCTGGGGTCCGGAGGCGCTCGAGCATACGGGCCCCGCGTTCCTCGACTCCATCACCTACCAGATCGTCGCCGAGCCGTCGCTTCGCACCTCCTCGGTGCAGGCGGGCCAGGCGGATGTCGCCTACAACACCTCCCCGCAGGAGCTGGATGCGCTCGCCGACGAGGGCCTCGAGGTCGCGGTTCCCCGCTACCTGGGCTTCGTCAACGGCTACGCGCTGAACACGCAGGTCGCTCCGTTCAACGAGACCGAGGTGCGTCAGGCATTCCAGCACGGCATCGACCGCGACGAGATCCTCTCCACCGTGTACACGGAGGACTGGGAGGCCGCGGAGACGTTCATCCAGAGCAACGTTCCAGAGGCGACGGACCACAGCGACGCCTTCGCGTTCGACCCGGAGGAGTCGAAGAAGCTGCTGGATGCGGCCGGCTGGACGGAAGGCGCTGACGGCATCCGCTCGAAGAACGGCGAGACCCTCGCCGTGACGCTCTACCCGAACCCCTACCTCGCCACCTCGCAGTCGGTCGACGAGCTCGTGGCGCAGCAGCTGAAGAAGATCGGCTTCGACGTGAAGATCGAGGCGTACGACGTCGTCACGTACGGCGAGCGCGTGCTGAACAGCGGCGTCGAGATCCCGGCCACCGAGATCACGCGCAGCTTCATCGACGTGGGCACGGTCGCGGGCATCCTCACGAGCCTCAACGAGGGCGACGAGGACTGGTTCGGCGTGGGCACGAGCGACACGAAGCTCAACGAGTACGCCGAGGGCATCTCGAGCTCGAGCGACACCGAGGCACGTGCGGCGCTCGCCGACGAGCTGCAGGGGTACGTGCTCGAGCAGGGCTACTTCGCCCCGATCACGCAGATCGTGCAGCGCGTCTACGTGCAGTCGCCGAACCTGCACGGCGTCACGTACAACGGCGTCGCGTACGCCAACTACGCCACGGCCTGGGTCGACTAGGCCCCGGCCGGCGGGAGGGGATCGGCATGAGACACAACTACACGCGCTTCGCGCTGAGGCGCACGGGCCAGGCGATCATCGTCGTGCTGCTCGCCTACGTCTTCACGTTCTTCGTCATCAGCGTGCTGCCGGGGGACCCGGTCACGAGCACGCTGCGCAACCCCGACAATGGGTTCACGGAGGAGGAGATCGCCCGCATCGTGGCCTACTACGGCCTCGACCAGCCGCTGCTCGTGCAGCTGTGGGGTTCGCTCACGAGGTTCGTCGTCGGTGACTTCGGCATCTCGCTGCGCTCGAACCTGCCTGTCGCCGACCTCATCGGGGATGCGCTGCCCTCGACGCTCGCGCTCGCGGGCAGCGCCCTCCTCGTGGCGGTTGTGCTTGCCGTGCTCATCGCGTTCGGCACGCAGGTGGTGCCGGCCCGCTACGGCCAGGGCATCCTGCGCGCATTCCCGTCGCTGTTCCTGTCGGTGCCGAACTTCGTCATCGGCCTGCTCCTCATCAACGTGTTCGCGTTCGGACTCGGCCTGTTCCGCATCGTCGACCCGGAGAGCGCGTGGGCGACGTTCTTCGCCGCCGTCGCCCTCGGCATCCCGGTCTCCGCGCAGATCGCGGAGGTGCTCATCACGAACCTCGACCACGCGTCCTCGCAGGAGTACGCGTCGGTGGCGCGCTCTCGCGGTCTCACGCAGCGGCGGCTCTTCACGCGGCACCTCCTGAAGCCGTCGGCGCTGCCCGCGGTGACGGTGCTCGCGCTCACGGTGGGCGAGCTGCTCGGCGGTTCCCTCATCACGGAGGCCGTCTTCGGGCGCAGTGGCATCGGCAGCATCGTGCAGCGGGCCGTCGCCAGCCAGGACCTGCCGGTGCTGCAGGCGGTCGTCGGCCTCGCCGCTGTCGTCTTCGTGCTCGTCAACCTGCTCGCCGACCTGGCCTACCCGATCCTCGATCCGCGTGTCGACATCGAAGGAAACCGCAAGAAGGGCGGGCCCGTCATCGGGGATGCGGATGCGTCGGCACCCGAGTCCCCCTCGCCCCAGTCCGACTCCCCACTCAAGGAAGAGGCGAGCATCGTATGACCTCCGCAGTTCTGAACGCCGCACCGGGCGCGACCGGCTCTCGCAGTCCCAGGGCCGCGTTCAAGGTCCGCGCGATCGGCGGCTTCCCCCCGACGGTCGTGCTGTCGTTCGTCGTCATCGTCCTGGTGCTCGCCTGGTCGCTGCTGCCCGGAGTCTTCACGTCCTACAGTCCGGTCGACGGCGTCCCCGCCGACAAGTTCCTGGCGCCCAGCGCGCAGCACTGGTTCGGCACCGATCACCTCGGACGCGACCAGTTCGCCCGGGTCGTCTTCGGCACGCAGTCCTCGATCTCGTCGGCACTGGTCGCCGTGATCATCGGCGTCGTCGTGGGCGGCGCGATCGGTCTCATCGGCGGATTCATCGGCTCCTGGACCGACACGGTGCTCGCCAGGTTCGTGGATGTGCTGCTCGCCATCCCCAGCTTCCTCCTCGCCGTCGTCATCGTCTCCTCCCTCGGCTTCCAGACCATCAACGCCGCGATCGCCACTGGCGTCTCCGCCGTCGCGGTGTTCGCCCGTGTCATGAGATCCGAGGTGCTCAAGACGCGTCGGGCCACGTTCGTGGAGGCCGCCTACCTCCAGGGCGGGTCGAAGTGGCACGTGCTCGGCCGCCACGTCCTCCCGAACGCGTCTCGCTCCGTCCTGGCGCTGGCGGTGCTGCAGTTCGGGCTCTCGATCCTCGTCATCGCGGGCCTCGCGTTCCTCGGCTACGGTGACCCGCCGCCCGCATCCGACTGGGGGCTGCTCATCTCCAACGGCAAGGACTACCCGCGGGCGCCCTGGCTCGTGCTGTGGCCAGCGCTGGTCACCATCGCGACGGTGCTCTCCGTCAACCGCATCAGCCGGTGGCTCCGGCAGACGTCCTGACCGAACGCACGAGAGGCACGCAATGACCCACGCATCCGCATCCGCATCCGCATCCCCATCCGCATCAGCCCCCGTTCCTGAATCCTCCGCTCAGCCCCTCCTGCAGGTCGAGAACCTGTCGGTCGCGTACGGCAGCAGCGAGGTCGTCTCCGGCGTCAGCTTCACCCTGAACCGTGGTGAGAGCCTCGCGCTCATCGGCGAGTCCGGGTCCGGCAAGTCCACGATCGCCCGCGCGATCCTGCGCCTCCTGCCGGAGGGCGGTCGGGCGGCGGGGAGCATCCGCTTCGAGGGGAAGGACGTGCTCGCCCACTCGCCGCGCCAGTTCCGCCCCCTGCGCGGAACTCGCATCGGCTTCGTGCCGCAGGACCCGGCGAACGCCCTCAACCCGGTGCGCACCATCGGCTCCCAGGCGCACGAGGCGGCCGACCTCGTCGACGGCCTCTCCCGCGATGAGCAGCGGGAGCTCATCTTCGCGACGTTCGAGCGGGTCGGCCTGCCTGACCCGAAGCGGGTGTACGAGTCGTACCCTCACCAGCTCTCCGGTGGCATGCTGCAGCGTGTGCTCATCGGCCTCGCCGTGCTGCCGAGCCCCGAGCTGCTCATCGCGGACGAGCCGACGAGCGCGCTCGACGTGACGATCCAGAAGCGCATCCTCGGGGTGCTCAGCGAGCTGCAGAGCGACCTCGGTATCGGGCTGGTGCTCATCACGCACGACCTCGCAATCGCCGCCGAGCGCACACAGAAGATCGTCGTCCTCAAGGGCGGCGAGGTGCAGGAGGCCGGCGCGACCGAGCAGGTGTTCACCGAGTCGACCTCGCCGTACACGGTTCGTCTGCGGCAGGATGCCCCCGCCCTGAATCCCGACCGCTACGGTTCACTGCTGCAGCGCGACAGCCGTGGCGCCGCGACCCAGCAGGTCGCGGTCACGGGCGTGTCGAAGAGCTTCTCGGTCGGCGAGCGACGGGTCGTGGCGTTGGACGACGTGTCGTTCACGGTGAGGGCAGGCACGACGCACGCGCTCGTGGGGGAGTCCGGCTCGGGCAAGACGACGGCCGTCCGCATCCTGCTCGGCCTCGAGGAGGCGGACGCCGGCGAGGTCAGGGTCGGCGACGAGCGAGTCGACGGCAGCTCTCCCAGGCAGCTCCGCGAGATCCGCCGCCACCTGCAGCTCGTCTACCAGAACCCGTTCACCTCCCTTGACCCGACGTGGCGTGTGGAGCGCATCGTGCGCGAGCCGCTCGACCGCTACAAGGTCGGTGACAAGCGGGAGCGCGCCGAGAAGGCTCGGGCTGCCCTCGCGTCCGTCGGCCTGGGCGCGGAGTTCCTGTCCCGGAAGCCGTCAGCCCTTTCCGGCGGCCAGCGCCAGCGTGTTGCCATCGCGCGCGCCCTCGTGCTCCGGCCAGACGTGCTCGTGCTCGACGAGCCGACCTCCGCCCTCGATGTGACCGTGCAGGCGGAGATCTTCGAGGTGCTGTTCCAGCTGCAGGCTGAGCTGGGGCTCACCTACCTGTTCGTCTCCCACGATCTCGCGCTCGTCCGCCAGGTCGCAGACACGGTGTCGGTGCTCCAGGGCGGCAAGGTCGTCGAGTCCGGACGGGTTGCCGAGGTGCTCGCGCATCCCGAGCAGCCCTACACGCGGGCCCTCATCGATGCCATCCCCACGCCCCGGTACGGGCATGCGGCGCCGGCAGCGGATGCGAACGCGACGCCTGCCGTGCAGGTCCCGGCGCTCGTCTGAGCGACCCGCACCTCCGAACTTCCACCTGAACCGATCGAGGCCGAGCGCCTCGTGCGAGAGAGAACGACGACACCATGACAAGCACCGCCAGCACGCAGACCCTTCCGCAGAGCACGCCGCAGACCTCCCCGCCGACCTGGACGTCGACGGAGCTCGCGCGCGCCTTCAACGCGCCGAAGGGCTTCGGCGACGCGACCCTGCGCGACCGGCACCCCGACTCGATCGAGCTGCTCGGCGGCATCCCCGACCCGTCGGTGCTCCCCTCCGCCGAGCTCGCCGAGGCGACCGCGCGGGTCCTGTCCGTGCCGGGCGTGCCGGCGCTGCAGTACGGGCGAACCGAGGGGGTGCCCGCGTTGCGGGAATGGATCGCCGCACGTGAGGGCGTGCCGGTATCGCGCGTGCTCATCACGAACGGCGGGTTCCACGGCATCTCCCTCGCCGTGCAGCTCGTGGTCGAGCGCGGCGGCCTCGTCGCGGTCGACAACCCGATCTTCCCGCTGTTTCTGCGCGGCCTCGAACTCTCCGACGCGCGGATCCTGCCGATCACAGTCGGCCGCGACGGCTTCGACGTCGCCGAGCTGGAGGCCCATCTGGTCGCTGGCGCACGTCCGGCGGCCGTCTACACGGTGCCCGACTTCCACAACCCCTCGCAGCACAGCCTGACCCTCGAGGGGCGCCGTGAGCTCGTGCGCCTCGCAGAGCGGTACAACTTCATCCTGCTGGCCGACAACCCGTACCGTGAGCTGCGCTTCCGCGGCGACGAGCTCGACTTCGAGATCTTCAACAGCTCCTCGCACGTGATCCACATCAACACGTTCACGAAGACGCTCGGCCCCGGCCTGCGCCTCGGCTGGATCGTGCTGCCGGAGCGCCTTGTCCCCGACTTCGTGTCGCTGCGCGCGCGTCAGGACTCGCATTCCTCGCAGCTCGTCCAGCATGCGGTCGCCGAGCTGCTCGGGACGACGCCCACGTTCTTCGACGACACGCTCGCGTCGGCACGCGAGCTGTACCGGGAACGGGCGGATGCGCTCTCCGCCGCGCTCGAGGCCCACGCACCCGGGGCGTTCGAGATCGACGCGCCCGATGGCGGCCTGTTCCTGTGGCCGCGGCTCGTCGACGACGCGATCGACGCGGACAGGCTCGCCGAGGATGCGAGCGCTGCGGGCATCGGCTACCAGCGCGGCTCGTTCTTCCCGTCCGGGCCTGGCACCGACGCGCCACGCCGCCTGAGACTCGCCTACGGAGACACCCCCATCGAGCGCCTGCAGGAGGCCGCCGCGCGCCTCGGCCGCGCACTCGAGAAGCAATAAGCGGACTCGTGCCAAAATATTCGGGTGGCTTCTCCGCAACGATACCGGCGTCGGGGCAGGGGTGCGGCTGAGTTCGCCGAGCTCAGCGGCTACCGCGTCAAGGGTGCGCCGGCCGAGTTCGCGGTCGACGTCACGGCAATCGACCTCGGCGATGTCGCCATGTGGCGGCTGCACCTCACGCCTGTGCAGGCCACGATCGCGGACGTCCTGCCTGGGGAGCTCGAGACGGTGCAGGTGCTCTCCACCGTCTCGGGGACGATGACCGTCAGGATCGCAGGAATCTCCCACGAGCTGACGCCGGGCTCGTACCTCCTCTTCGACCCGCGGCGGCCGCACGATGTGTCGAGCGCGGATGAGACCACCTCGTTCCTCTACTCGGTCCGGCGCTCCGCAGTCGAGCCGATCATCCGCGAGTTCCCCCTCAGGGTCGATGCCGATCCTGTCTACAGTCGCGCCCTGCGCGCGCTCGTCACGAGCATCCTGGACTCCGAGAGGGACTACTCCGGGCCGGGCGCGGGAAACCTGCGCATCGCGATCGAGTCGGCGCTGCTCGCGAGCATCGCCGAGGCGGTGGGGCGTTTCCGGGCGACCACGAGCGAGGGCGGCGACCGGTTCCTGGTGCTCATCGAGGGGGCCAGGCAGATCATCGCGGGAGAGTTCGCCGACCGGTCTCTCTCGGCGACCACCCTCGCGCAGCGCCTCAGCGTCTCGCGTTCCCTGCTGCACAGGGCGTTCGAGAGCGTCGGCATGACGCCAGCGGTGGAGCTGCGCAACGCTCGGGCGAGGCACGCCGGGCATCTCCTGGCCTCGGGTGATTCGCCAGCGCAGCGCAGGGCGGCGGCCAAGGCGTCTGGGTTCGCATCGGTGACATCGATGCTCGCGGCGATCGAGGCGCTCGGCCGAGACTGACGGCGAAGCGGCCTGTTCTGTCGCCAGAATCGTCGATTCCGTCGCCGGACCGACCGGAAGGTCGACGCCTGAGCATAGAGTCGCGAGGTCGAACGCTCGTGTGCCCCCAGGCGACGTAGCGCGACCACGGACGCGAATCGCTCAGATGCGGTACGCCCACACCCAGCACTCCGCAGCACCTCACTCCCATGCGGTGCTCGCTCGTGTGCCCAATTTTCGGAACCCAGAAAGTCGCGCAATGAACACCTCCCCCGAGTCCAGCAACGTCGCCGCAACCCCCACGACGACCACCCGCCGCACCCTGCTCACCGCAGCCGCCTGGTCTGCGCCGGTCGTGGCCACAGCCATCGCGGCTCCCCTCTCCGCCGCCTCCACGCTGTGCGTCGACCCCGACGTCGGCATCAACTGGGGACTCGCGACCGTCACGGGCACCGCGGCAACCCTCGGCGCATCCTCGACCCTCGACCGCACGGCCGTGTTCCGCCCGCAGAACTCGACCCGCCCCACGACGCCCAACATCAGCGCCACGGTGCGGCACACCTTCAGCGGCAACATGCGGGCAGAGACGAACGACGGCACCGTCTCGGCGCAGAACGTCGGCGGCATCGGCCAGCGCGGCTACCAGATCAACCAGTTCAACGGCGCGAACGCCCTGACGCAGCCGTCTGCCAACGACTTCCAGACCGTCGTCTTCACCTTCGCCGAGGACCTCTACAACGTGCGGTTCTCCATCACCGACATCGATCGGCTCTGGCGAGCGGGGAACGGCCTCACTCGCGACTTCCTCGACGGTGTAGTCCTCGAGTCCGCGGCACCGAGGACGTTCTCGATCCCGAGCGGCTCCACGGTCACGGGTGCCGGGACCGCCGCGAGCCCCTGGTTCAACTCGGTCGACGGCAACAAGAACGAGGACGCCCCCGGTGGCCAGGTCGACGTCGTCTTCGCCGGCCCCGTGCGCTCGTTCACGGTGCGCTACTTCAACCTCGGGTACACGCTGGGAACCACGAACAACACGGTGAACACCGACAACGACCAGACGATCTTCGTCACCGGTCTGCGGGTCGAGCGCCGGGCCGCCTGCTAGCTCGCGTCTGGCACTCCCGAGGAGGGTGGGGCTGAGCCGTCGGTCGTCTCACCCTCGGGGGTCGGGGCGGCCTGCGGTTCGCGTCCGCTCGTCGAGAGGCGCGCGAGATGGATCTCGAGGTAGCAGACCTCAGCCTCGCTGAGCTCGCCGCCCTGGGCTTCGATGATGCCGCGCACGCGGTCGCTCGTCGCGACGATCTCGGGGTATGAGTCGCGGATGGCCGTGAACAGCTGCGGGGGAGCACTGCTCAGCTGGGTCCGGGTCGTCATCCGCGCGTAGAGGTACCGGAGATGGGTGACGAAGCGGGCCACGTTCGTGGGGTCGGCAGTCGCATCCGCCCCGAGCGTCTCCGTGACGACGTCGACCACGCTCTGCAGCGTCTTCGTCATGGCGACGGTCTGCGAAGTGTCGGACTTCGCGAACTGCGCGTTCACGAAGTGCATGGCGAACGCGGTGGCCTCGTCGGCGTCGATAGACGAATCGACACCGAGCTCCTCGTTCGCGAAGCGAACCGTCGCGTGGCCGAGCTCCGTCTCGCGCGGGTACAGCTGGGCGATCTCCCACTTCAGCGGGAAATCGACGCGGAGCCCCGTCTGCGCGCGGACGACCGCGAAGTGAAGGTGATCAGCGACGGAGAGCAGGAGCGCCTGGCTCGGCCGGACGTCTCCGACCGTCTCGGCGTGGTCGACTGCGCGGCGTGCGACTCGGAAGACCTCGAGAGGGATCTCGCGCGCGAAGTCCGCGAGCTGACGGAGCTCGAGTGCCGTCGACGGGGAGAAGGACTCGGTCGCTGCCCCCAGGTCCACGGCGTCTCCGAGGCGCTTGCCGAAGCCGATGCCGCGCCCGAGCAGGATGACGCGGTCTCCCGCGGAGTCGACCATGACGGCGTTGTTGTTCAACACCCGCAGTAGGGTCCCTGTCTGCGTCTTCGTCATCGGGTTTCCCCTCCTTCTCCTGAGCCGCGGCGCGCGGATAGGTGCGCCGCACTGATCTGCGCGCACATGAAGACTACGTCCGCTTGGACGCATCCCGGGTGGGTCTCCTGGGGGCCCCGAAGCGCGGAGCCCCCAGGAGCCGCCTCAGATTCCGGTGCCGTTGGCGCTGATGACGCCCGCGTACCAGTCGAACGACTTCTTCTTCGAACGCTCCATAGTGCCGTTGCCGGCGTTGTCGCGGTCGACGTAGATCATCCCGTAGCGCTTCTTCATCTCGCCGGTCGTGAACGAGACGACATCGATGATGCCCCACGGCGTGTAGCCCATGAGGTCGACGCCGTCTTCGGAGACGGCCAGCTCGACCTGCTCGATGTGCGCTTTCAGGTACTCGATGCGCGCGTCGTCGTCGATGGAGCCATCTTCGTTCACGACGTCGATCGCGCCGAAGCCGTTCTCGACGATGAAGAGCGGCAGCTCGTAGCGTTCCGTGAGCACGTTGAGGGCGTAGCGCAGGCCGACCGGGTCGATCTGCCACCCCCAGTCGCTTGCCGTGACGTAGGGGTTCGGGACCGAGTTCGCGAGGCCGCCGTTGAAGATTTTCTCGTCGTTCTGCACGTCGGCCTTCGCGACGGTCGACATGTAGTAGCTGAAGCCGAGGTAGTCGACCGTGCCTGCCGCGAGGATCTCCGCGTCGCCGTCCTGCCAGCCGATGTCGTAGCCCTCACGTTCACGCTCGCGCACGGCGTAGGCCGGGTAGTGGCCACGCACGTGCACGTCGGGGAACAGGAAGCGGTCGCGGCTGGAGATCTGCGCCTCGAGCACGTCGGCCGGGTTGCAGGAATATGGGTAGATCGGCACGTGCGAGATCATGCCGCCGATCTGCAGCTTCGGGTCGACGTCGTGGCCGGCCTTCACAGCGAGGGCCGAGGCGAGGAGCTCGTTGTGCGCGACCTGCAGCACGACCTCGCGCGGGTCGTCCTCCGGGGTGAGGAGGACACCCGAGTTGGTCCACAGGAACAGCTCGTTGCGGGTATCGAGCTGGTTGTTGATCTCATTGAAGGTCATCCAGTACTTGACCTTCGTCGCGTAGCGCTCGAAGCAGACCTTCGCGAAGCGCTCGAAGAACCCCACGAGCGCACGGTTGCGGAACCCGCCGTACTCGCGGGCGAGGTGCAGGGGCACCTCGAAGTGCGAGAGCGTGACGACCGGCTCGATGCCATGCTTCAGCAGCTCGTCGAAGAGGTCGTCGTAGAACGCCAGGCCGGCCTCGTTCGGCTCGAGCTCGTCGCCGTTGGGGAAGATGCGGGTCCACTGGATGGACGTGCGGAAGCACTTGAGACCCATCTCGGCCAGCAGCGCGATGTCCTCACGGTAACGGTGGTAGTGGTCGATGGCCTCGTGGTTCGGGTAGAACTCGCCAGCCTCGACGGAGTCGGTGATGCGGCGGGGTACGCCGTGCTCGCCGGCGGTGAGGACGTCGACGACGCTCGGTCCCTTGCCGTCTGCATCCCACCCACCCTCGAGCTGGTGTGCTGCGACGGCGCCGCCCCAGAGGAAGTCGTTCGGGAGTCTGCTCATGGTCATGAGTTCCTTTCTCGTCTGTGGTCGTGTCAGTTGCTGGCGGCGGACGCGGATGCGGTTGCGACGGCGACGGCGAGCTGGTCGCCGGCGGCGACCGCTCCCGCACCGGTCGCGACGACCTCGTCGTAGCTGCCGGAGTTGGTGATGAGGACGGGCGTGATGAGGGAGTATCCCTCGGCCTTGATGGCGACGGCGTCGAACTCGAGGAGCAGGTCACCCTGCTTCACCTCGGCGCCCTCGGCGACGTGCGCCGTGAAGTGCTGGCCGTTCAGCTGGACGGTGTCGATGCCGACGTGGATGAGCACCTCGACTCCCTCGGTGGAGATGAGGCCGATCGCGTGCTTCGAGGGGAAGACCGAGACGACCTTGCCCTCGAACGGTGCGAAGACCTGATGCCCGGCCGGGTCGATGGCCGCCCCCGACCCCATGACGCCAGCGGAGAAGACCTCGTCTGGCACCTCGGCGAGGGTCAGCACCTGCCCTTCGAGTGGGCTGGCGACGACGCGCGTGCTGGATGCTGCCGCGAGGGCAGCTTCGAAACGAGCGTTCTGCTCTGGGTCGGTGGGGCGGGCCTGGTCGAGGTCGTCGGTGGGGAGGTTCTCGGCCACGACGTCCTTGAAGCCGATGAAGTAGACGAGTGCTGCAGCGCCGAAGAACGCCACCGCGCATCCGACGATCATGCCGATGATGGAGTTGGGGTTGTCGGGGCTGACCGAGTTGACGATGGTCAGCATGCCCGGGAGGCCCGCGTAGGCGTAGTAGCGCGAGCCGAAGAACGAGATGGTGATCGCGCCGATGGCGCCTGCGATGCAGGCGAGGAGGAACGGGCGCTTGAGGCGAAGCGTGACGCCGTAGATCGCGGGCTCGGTGATGCCGAAGATGCCGGTGACGGCTGCGGAGCCGGAGACGCCGCGCATCTCCTTGTTGCGGGTCTTGAGGAACACGCCGAAGGCGGCACCGACCTGCGCGATGACGGCCGCGGTCTGGAACGCCTGGAAGGAGTCTTGCCCGAAGCGGTCGAAGTTGTCGAGCACGAACGGCGTGACACCCCAGTGGACGCCGAAGATGACAGCGACCTGCCAGAAGGCGCCGATGAGCCCGGCAGCGACCGCCGGGGCGATCTCGACGAGCCAGTTGTAGCCGTTGGCGACGCCCGATGCGCCGGCCGCGGAGAGCGGGCCGATGACGAGGAGCACGAGCGGCACCATGACGACGGCCGAGATGAGCGGCACGAGGAGGGCCTGCGCGACGCCGCGGAGGTACTTGTTGAGGAAGCGCTCGAGGTAGGAGAGCACCCAGACGAGGATCAGCGGGGGCAGCACGGACGACGAGTACGTCGTCGAGTTGAGGGCGATGCCGAGGAAGTCGATGGTCTCGCCGCCCTCGATGCGGCCCGCGAGGGCAGCCCAGTCGGGGTTCATGATCGCGGCGGCGCAGAGCACCGCGATGTAGGTGTTGACCTTGAAGTGCTTCGACGCGGTGATGGCGATGAAGATGGGGAGGAACGCGAACGGCGTCCAGGAGATGAACGTGAGCACCAGGTCGGTGCCAGTGCCCTCGAAGGCCGGCCAGATCATGCGCGTGATGATGAGCGAGCCCTGCAGGAGGCCCGCCGAGGCGAGGATGTACACGAACGGGGCGAAGACGGCCGACATGGTCGCAATGACGCGGTTCAGGATGGACGGCTTGTGTGCCGTCGAGGCTGGCGTGGTGTTGGAGATCTTGGCGTTCGACATGAGTGCCTCGTGCACCTCGCCGACGTGCGACCCGATGACGACCTGGAACTGGCCACCGGCCTCGACGACCGTGATGACGCCGGGGAGGGCGGCGACCTTGTCCTTGGCACCCGCAGGGGTGTCGTTCAGGACCAGGCGGAGCCTCGTCGCGCAGTGCGACGCCGACTGGATGTTCTTCTCGCCGCCGACGAGATCGACGATCTCGCCTGCCAGCCTGGGATAGTTGCGGACTGCTTCAGCCATGGCATTCTCCATTGATGCTTGGGATGGGGACGTTCCCGAGCGGAGAGCCTGACGACATGACGGTGCAAGAACAGATAGCGAGGTCCACGCCCTGCGGAGCAGCAATGCTCGCAGTGCGTTGCGTCAGCTCCACTCGGGAGCTGTGACGTGGGTTCTTGCCTCGCTGAGTAACAGGCCCGCAGTCGCCTCGAACTCTAACCGCATCCCCGCCGATTCGGCAAGTGCGGGTCAGTTGCTCCAAGCCGCCGCTTCGAGCTGCTGGCCCAGGCCGTGGCGTGGAGGGGCAGTGCCGGCCCATTTCGGGGCGTTTTCGCCCTGAAGCTACTGCTCCGCGCTCGCGGCAGAGCCTGCGCGGGTCAGGCCGCGCTCGTCGAGCAGGCGGCGAGCCAGCACCGTCGAGCCGGCGACGGCGGCAGGCATCGTGAAGACGGCCCCGCCGGGCACCATGAAGCAGAGCTGCGTCGCAACGCCGAAGCCGAGCAGCTGCGCCCGGTTCCCGCGGATGACGGAGGCGCGCTGCTCCCCGAGCAGTCGGCGCGCATCCAGCGCCCTGCCGGTGAGCTCCCGCGACAGGACCGTCCCGTTGAGCGTGACGCCCACGACCGCCGCGGCGACCGAGCCGATGAGCGGGATGACGCCCACGATGGCGACGACGATGGCCGCGAGGATGCCCATGCCGACGAGCCACAGGCTGCCTCTGGCGGCCGCGAGGAGCCCGAGTCCCTCGCCCGGGTTCTCGTCGCCGAGGTCGCGCTCGACGGACAGCCAGATGCGCTCGTAGAACGGATCGCCGACGGTCAGCGTGATGGCGGTGAACGTCGTGATCGACAGGAAGACGCCACCCGCGACGATGAGGGTCATGAAGCCGATGCGCAGGATGTTGCGCCACACCTCGTCCCACGCCGCCGCCCAGGGGGTGGCCCACTCGACGAGGTCGTCGACGAAGAACAGGAGCGTGACGAGGGCGGCGCCCACGAGCAGGAAGACGATGAGCGCCGGGATGAGCCCGAGCAGCATCAGATGCGGCTTCTTCTTCCAGTACCCGAAGCCCTGGAAGAGCGCGCTGACGCCTGAGAAGAACTGCCCGATCATGCCACCGAGACTACTGAGGCGCGGCAGGGAAGCGGATGCGTGCATCCGTTCCCCCGCCGCGCCTCAGGAGGTGTGCGGTTCGAGCGAGGAGGACCTAGAGCGTGATGAGGCCGTTGGTCTTCGTCGTTGCGGCGTCGTAGCGCTGCTGCACGTTCTCCCAGTTCGCGATGTTCCAGAACGCCTTGATGTAGTCGGCGCGAACGTTGCGGTAATCGAGGTAGTAGGCGTGCTCCCAGACGTCGAGCATGAGCAGCGGGACGAGCCCGAACGGCACGTTGCCCTGCTGGTCGAAGAGCTGGAAGATCGCGAGCTGCTCGCCGAGCACGTCGTAGGCGAGGACTGCCCATCCGGAGCCCTGCACGCCGAGCGCCACTGCCGTGAACTGCGCGACGAACGCGTCGAAGGAGCCGAACTGCTCGTCGATCGCCGTGGCGAGCGAGCCAGTTGCCTGGCCGCCGCCGTTGGGGGAGAGGTTGGTCCAGAAGATGGAGTGGTTGACGTGGCCGCCGAGGTTGAACGCGAGGTCCTTCTCGAGCTTGTTCACGTTGGCGAGGTTGCCGCTCTCGCGGGCCTCGGCGAGCTGCTCGAGCGCCGTGTTCGCGCCCTTCACGTAGGTGGCGTGGTGCTTCGAGTGGTGCAGCTCCATGATCTCGCCGCTGATGCTCGGGGCGAGGGCGGAGTAGTCGTAGGCCAGGTCGGGAAGGGTGTATGCGGTCATGGTGTGACCCTCTTTCTGTCGTGTTCTTCGGTATCGGTGAGTTCGGATGGTGTGAGGGGCGTTCGAATCGCGGATTCGGTCGCGGGGTGGGGCCGGGTTCAGCCGCCGGTTCAGTCGTCGAACGTGGCGGCGTCGAGGCGGCCGAAGCGGCGGTTCTGGTACATGAGCGGCGGGACGGTGCTGCCGTGCAGGACCTCGAGGACCTCGGCGAGCACGATGGTCGAGCCGCCGACCTTGACGGTGCTGGCGATGCGGCAGCGGAGCGTCTCCCGAGCCTCGGGGAGGAAGGGCTCTCCAGTGGGGAAGTGGTCCCAGCCCTGTTCCGGGGTGAAACGGGGGGCGCCGCTGCGGGCGAAGTCGAGGGCGATCTGCTCCTGCTCGTGGCTGAGGAGGTTCACGGTGACGTCGCCAGCTTCGAGGAGTCCCCCGGCGCTGCCGGTTGCCCGCGTCACGGAGAACGAGAGCGTGGCCGGGTCGACGGCCACGGAGCTCACGCTCGACGCGGTGAGGCCGACGGGGCCGTTCGCGGTCTGGGCCGCGATGATGGCGACGGCTGCGGGGTGCTCCCTGAAGGCGGCCTTGAACTCTCCGGCCAGCGCTGCTTGGGCCAACGCCGCTGGGACTGGTGCCTCGGGGGCGGGTTCTGTCATCGAGTGGGCTCTCTGCCTGTTCTGGAGGACGGTGATCGGAGTTGCGTGTGCGTTTCCTCTTCGAGGCTAGAACCTAAAGTAAGGTTGAAGTCAATTCGAACGGTGGGATTTCACTGTGAGCGAGACACGCAAGGACACAGAGGCGCTCGATCTGGCCCAGGGGCAGCCGCACATCTCCGACGAGCTGCTCACGGTGAGCGACATGGTGCGTCGGACGGGCGTCGCCGCATCCGCGCTGCGCTTCTACGAGGAGCTCGAGCTCATCGCCGCGGTTCGCACTGCCGGCAACCAGCGTCGGTACGCCCGCCACATGATTCGGCGGGTCTCACTCATCTCGGTCGCGAAGCGCCTCGGTATCCCCCTGTCTGACGTGCAGGATGCGTTTGCCGACCTGCCGCGCGACGCGACGCCCAGCCAGGAGGACTGGCAGCGCGCTTCGCGGCGGTGGAAGCGGACGCTCGAGGAGCGGCGGCGCGGTATCGAGCGCCTCGAGCACGAGCTCATGGGATGCATCGGCTGCGGCTGCCTGTCGATGAAGGCCTGCGGCCTCCTCAACCCCGACGATGCCCTCGCCGGCGGAGGAGCCGGCCCTCGCCGCCTCAACTGAGCGCCGACCGCGCCCGCGCGTAGCCCGTGCGCCCCTCGCGCCCACCTGCCCGCCTCTGCCGCGCCTCGCGTC